>JANRIP010000020.1:0-22674 GCA_033764855.1 Hyphomonadaceae bacterium
TCGGCTTCTCTCGGCGGTCGAGGGCCGCGAGGTTGAGATTGTCTGCACGCTAGCGCGGCCGGACGAGCAGTTTCTGAGCCTTATCTTCGCCGCCGAAACTGCGCGCGAGATGGGCGCGGCGCGCGTCAATCTCATCGCGCCCTATTTAGCCTACATGCGCCAGGATAAAAGGTTCAAGGACGGCGAGGCGATTTCCTCGGTGCATTTCGCGCGGCTTTTGTCGCGGTCGTTCGACGGACTCATTACTGTCGATCCGCATCTCCATCGCCGCAGGGACTTGGACGAAATATTCACCATCGCCACGCGCGTAGAGCATGCAGCGCCCCTCCTTGCCGACTGGATCAAGGACAATGTGAGCGACCCCCTCGTGGTGGGACCGGATGCGGAAAGCGAGCAATGGGTTGCAGCGGTCGCCGGGCGGGCAGGCGCGCCGCACATCGTCTCGAACAAAACCCGCCGCGGCGACCGCGACGTGAGCATTGACCTGCCGGATCTGTCCGCTCTACGCGCCAGGCGGGCGGTTCTTGTCGACGACATCGTCTCCTCGGGGCGCACCATGATCGAGACTGCGCGCAAGTTGAGCGCAGCTGGCATGGCCAAGCCGGTTTGTGTCGCCGTGCATGCGCTTTTTGCCGATCAATCCTACGCCGAGCTCTTGAGCCTGTGCGAGCGCGTCGTTTCGACAGACACCGTGCCGCATGCTTCGAACGCCATTAGCGTAGCGGCGCTGCTGGCGCCGGCGTGACCGGCGTCTCACAGTTTACTTGGACGCAACGTCTCGAACTCACACGGGCAACGCGGCGGCTAGCGCCGCGCCAATTGCCGCCACGATGAGGACGCCACTCAGAATGAGGAGGAAACCGTCGCGCGCAAAAAGCCCAAGACCCAACACGGTGATGGCAAGCCCGGGGATCAGCGGCGCCAAAGGAATTAAGCTCAACGGAAAGGTCGCGATCGCCGCGAGCGCGCACAAGAGCCCCGCTGCGTTCGCGAACGGCGTCTCGGACAGAAAGACAAGACGGGGCTGAAGCACACGGTCGAGCCGACGCGCCCACTTGCGCAAGCCGTCACTGGTCGCCGCTTTGATGGACGATCGAGCGATGCGCAGGCGCAAGAGCATGCCTGGCAGCCAAAGATGCGATGACCCGAAGGCCAGTTGTAGAGACACCGCCAGCGTCACCAGCGCCGCAGCCGACGTCATGCCTGGCAATATGGTGGCTGGAGAAATGGAGAATAGTCCGAGCACCAGGAGCAATGGGCCATAGGAGCGCCGGCCGATCACCGCCATTATGTCGGCAACGCTCACGCTTGTCGGTTCGCCAATGCTGGCGTCCTCGGCAAGCACTGCGATGCTCTCGACGAGATGCGAGAATGAGTGAGGCCTGCACGCAAGCCTTGGCGCACACACGCCGCCGCTTGTCGTCTCAGCGCACATGAGCACGCGTCCGCTGTCGCATGGAGCTCACCCGCAGGCGTCAGTTCGGCTGCGGCGTCTCGCCATGTTGATGCGGGTCGGCGGCAACTGGCGGGCATTCCGCTGGCGCCGGATCGGCGTGCTGATGCTCGCCCTGTGCTTGTCCGGAGGGCGCAGGCGCTGGCGCATGTTCGCTTTGCTGGGCGCCTGGACAGTTCGCTTGACCATGCTCTCCCGACATGGCGCCCATCATGCCATCGTGATGGGCGCCATGCATGCCATGGCCCATGCCGGCGCAGCCGCCGAGGCTAAGCGCCAGAGCCAGCACCGCTCCTGAACTCAATATATGCATGCCCGTCATCTCCCTTGGCGCGATGTTGATCCTGATTATACGCACGCCGCCCTAGTGGCCCCGGTGCAGTCGAGTGTGACCTACAGGTTCTCACGGCTTCGCGCTGCAACCGCAGGCCTCTTTGGAGGCTTCGTGTTGCGCCGTTGACTGGGCGAAAAGCGGGCGGATCGCTGGCAGGGAAGGATTGGTCCAGAGCTTCGTTGATCCTTTCTTCGCGCCTCGCCTTGTGGCCACGGCGATTGCCAACAAGCATGTGCGCCGCGTCTGTGATGCGATTTGTCATGCCCGTCATCCTTCGCGTGCTGCAGGAGAACGCCGCGTGACGCGCGAGACCGATGAGACCGGGCGCAGGCGAGCCTGCGGTGCAGTTGGATCTCCCCGCCCGCTCGTCCTCGCCACCGCACTCATCGCGAGCGCCGCCACAAAGGATAAACGCCCAAGAGGAGCGCTGCGACTATCAGCAACGGCAACACCACCATCAGATGCACGCCGTGTTCGACGATGGCATAGTGAGCAAGCGCGCCGAGCAATGCGAAAATCAGGAGCGCGACGATGAGATAGCGCACAAACCAAAATGCTGCTGACGTAAAAAAGAGCATGAACCAGGAGGTTTGAGAGCCTGCTCCGCCTTTTCGAGGTTCGTTGTGACGAGGCGCCCGCAATGACATTTGTCGTCAACTCCTAGCCCCGGCGGCGAGCCCACAACGCGCTGATCGGCCGGGGACGAAGCGCGGACCCACCAAGCTATACGCGTGAGGCTCGACGATCCCCGGAGCCGACGCTTGAACCGAAGGTGGGCGTTCCCTAGCCATTCTCTTTCGCCGGTGCGGCGAGGCCTGGCTTGGCACGAGTTGTCGGGCGAGAAGACTACGAACGCCGCGATCTCGCTTGCGGCGCATCGATTGGTTCAGCGAGGCTAGCTCCGCCGCTCACCCAAGAAGGCGAGCAGGAATTGGAAAAGATTGATGAAGTCGAGATAGAGGCTAAGCGCGCCGTAAGAGGTGGCCGCGCCCAAGGCGGCCGCATCGCCGCCAAGCTGATAATAGGCGTTCTTGAGCCGTTGGGTGTCATAGGCGATGAGGCCAGCGAAGATGAGGACGCCTGCAGCGCTGACGACGAACGAAAAGCCGGGCGGATTCCAGAACATCTGGACGAAAGTTGCGATGATCAGTCCAACGAGGCCGACAAGCAGGAAGCTCCCGAAGCCCGACATGTCCATCCGCGTGGTGTAGCCGAACAGCGAAAGGGCGCCGAACGCCGTGGCCGTGATCAGGAAAGTCGAGACCAGCGAGGCGCCGGTGTACACAAGTCCGAGCACCCCCAACGATGCCCCGATGAGAGCCGCGACCGTCCAATATATGAAGCTCGCGCCGCTGGCGTTCGGGCGGCGCATGACGAACATGGCGCCCACGAGCACGACAAGCGGCGCGAAAACGACAGCAAGGCCAATCGGCGTGTAGCCGGCGAAAGAGCCTTCGGGTGTCACCCGAAACAGGATATCGCGCACAGGCGCGATCATGCTTGTTGTGTAAGCAAGCGCCCCCGACAGTGTAAGTCCGAGCGCCACCTTATTGTAGACGCCCAGCATAAAGCGGCGAAGCCCAAGATCGATCGACATGTCGGCGCGTGCCGCTGGCGCAGCGGGGAAGCGCTCGTCGTGAGAGTGCGACATGTGGGTTGCTCCTCTGTTTAGTCGTCCTACGTAACCGCCACGCGCTGCAATGGAGCGATGGCGCCTGATTAGCAGCCGCGCCTGCGATCGGCGTCCGATGTCGGTTGGCCGCTGTGATCAGCGTGCGCGTCCGGCGTCTCGTCGGCGCGTTGGGTGATGCGATGGCCGTGGCGATGCCCGCCATGGCGATGTCCAAACAGGTGAAGGGCGAAAAAGGCGATGACCAGGATAATCCACGCCCAATTGCTGGCTAGCCAATCCATGACCGACCTCATTGTGAGAGCGGCGGGACTTGCCGCTCCTTATTTCTTGATACGCAGCGGATCGGATCGCCCCTGGAGCCTTGTCCGCGTTTCATCAGCCCTGCTTGCCTGCACCCGCGCGTGGACGCAGCTCTTCCCGGCGAGAGTGCTCTGGTCGCATGCGGGGTGGGACGCATCTGGACGGTACGGGCGTTGCGCCTATGCCGCGCCCTCCGGGAGGTGATAGTTCGAGAAAACGCGGGTGCAAGCGGGCGAGCGTTCGCGAGCGTCGGGTCTGAGGTCAAGGCGCGGCGACGACGTTCCGCGGCGCTCCTCGCGCAAACGCCTCGATGTTGGCCAGCGTCGTATCGATGATGCGGGCGAGCGCCTCGGTCGTATTGTAGGCATTATGCGGCGTCACCAATACGTTGGCAAAACCCAGCAATGCGTGATTAGCGGCGAAGGCTCTAAGGTCGGCGTTGGTCGCGGCGCCAGCGCGAAATATCTGGGCTTCGTCGCGTAGCTGGGCCTCCTGCGCCATGACGTCGAGGCCAGCGCCCGCGAGGCGCCCCTCGGCGAGCGCGCGCACCAGCGCCTCCTCATCGACTACAGAGCCCCTGGCGGTGTTGATGAGCACCGCGCCTGGCCTCATCAGCGCAAATTCCCGCTCGGCGATAAGACGCCGCGTTTCCGGCGTTGCCGGAACATGCAAGGTCACGATGTCGGCTTGGCCAAGCGCCGCATCGAGGGAAGCGTAGCGAAAGCCAAGACGCTGTGCCGCCAGTTCGTCTGGGCGGGCATCGACCGCGATGACATCCATGGAAAAGCCCCGCGCGATTTCAATCACGCGCATGCCGATGCGTCCGGCGCCAATGACTGCGATTGTCCTACCCTTCAGTTCGAAGCCACGAAGACCGGCCTGATCGAAGCGGCCGCGCCGGGTGCGCTCGGCGGCGTCGGCGATCTTGCGCGCGAGTCCTAGTAGCAGCGCAAACACGTGTTCGGCCACGCTCGTGTCGCCGTAGCCTGGTACGTTGCAGACGATGATCCCGCGGCTTTGACAATAGCCAAGGTCGATATGGTCATAACCGGTCGAGCGCGTGGCGATGAGCCTGAGCTGCGCAAAATGCGCCAGCACGCGCGCGTCGAGCTGCGAATAGACGAACGATGAGATGATATCGGCCTTGGCATGGATGCGAGCGGACGCTTCGTCGAGAATACCTCGCACGCAACTCACTTCATAAGCGGAACTAAGGCGCAGGCAGGCGTCATGTTCCCACTGCTCAGTTTCGAACACAGCGAGCTTCATCTTTGTCCCTTCGCGTCGGAAGGATGGAAGGTGGCCGGCTGTTGCATCTGGCCGGCGCCCGCCGCTAACCGCACGTCGCAAGCTGGCGTTGCACAAAGCCTCTGCTCGCGCGGCGTGTCAGCGCGCGCCAGCCCTCGCATTCTCCTGCGCGTCCTTGCCGCCGACCACGACACGGGCAATAGCGCCCCAAAGATTATAGAAGAACACGAAGACGACCGCGACGAACCAGCCATAAAGGGCGCTGGCGATGAGCCCGTAGAAGAAGCTGGGCAAAGTGAGCAGCTCAAATTGGAAGATGGTCGATAGCAGTGCGTGCGTGGGAAGCTCCGGCATGAAGGTCCAGATCGCAAGGCATGCGAGATAGATGGTCATAAACAGCATGCACGCGCCGAACATCGTCGGCAGATAGGGGAGCGGGTGATACTTGATCATGAGGCGCCTCCTTGGCGGCCGCGGGGTGAGGCCTTGCCCGAAATGGACGCCGGACTCACTTGGCTATACGCGGGCGGGCCGTTCACGCCCTGGTGGAAATCGTTCGCCGCAAAGAGACGCGAAATGAAGCAGGGCAGAGATGGCCGCGGCCCCGCGTTGCGGCTTGGTCTTCGTCGCTTTGGCTGTAGCGGGCCTAGATCACAAAGACGGGCGCAAACCCCCCGCCAGGCGTACGCAAGTTAGTGGTCTGGCCCTGATAGAGACGGGCAGCCGCCAGCACGATCTTGGCGTCGTAGGTATAGAGCCGCAGATCGACTTTGCGGTCTTGGCGCGCGCCGTCGATCAAAATCGCACGTGTTCCCGGCGGGGCAAAGGTTTGCGCGACATAGTCGCCGGCGATGATCTCGGCCCAGACGCGCTGCGTGAGCTTATCGCCGCGATAAGCCGCCTTGCTGCCATGACCGTGGGCCGGCTTGAAAAACCAATGCTTGCGCTCGGCCCAGAGCCCCGGCGCGCTTTCGGGCGTGACGCGGCGAGTCCCCGGGATCGCCGCGAGCGCTGCGATGTCAGCTTCAGGCACGTTCCACGCGCGGAGCAAAGCGCTATCGCTCATCAGCGTAAGATTGCGCTTGTCGGCGAAGAGCGCATGCGCGTGCGGATTGGGCGTCACCACTGTCGCGCCCGATTCATAAGCCGCGCGCAACGGCGCATGCACGGCTTCCGACAAAGAAAAATCGACCAGCCGGTTGTAAACAAGATCGATCGCTTGGCCGTCGATACGGAGACGCCCGTCGGAGAACTTAAGATCGCGCGCATCAGCCACGATACATTCGACGCCATGGCGTTCGAGCGCGCGCGCTGCGAGCAGGAATTCCGGGTAAAGGAATTGCGCGCTTGGATCATCGTCAACGATCGCGATAGAAGCAGGGCTGCCCGCGCGTCCCTGCGCGCGCCATTCCGCCTCGATCATGGCAAGGAACGTATCCTCGAATTGTTCGGCCGGCGCCGGCGCGATGCGCGCTTCCTCGCAACAGACGCGCTGTGCGCGCGCCAGCGCCGCGTTCAGAAAAGCGCCGCCCGCATTGGTGTTGACCTCAATGAGCGCGGGGCCGGCCGCACCGAGATGGAAGTCATAACCCATAAGCAGCCCGCGGGGGCCATAGTCGCGGCGCGCTAAGGCAGGCGCCCAGGCCAGAGCCGCGGCGATATAGGCGGGGCGGCGCGTCAAACTTTCGATCGCGGCAACGACCTCGCCCATGGTCTCGATTTCGGAACGCGAGACAAACACCGCGACGTTGGAGAAGAGGTGGGGGCGATCGCCCAGCAGCGCGTCGCCATCAAGCTCGCGCTCTAGCGCCGATCTAAGCGCGGTCTCGTCAAGCGTTTGGCAGAGGCATGACCGGTTGAGGGCATGCGCAGTCTCGCCCAGCGCACTCTCTTCTTCGCAGATCCGCGTCACGGTCGCTCCTCTTTGCGCGTGTTCCTCACCTGCTCGCCCGCGGCAAGTTCTTTGTGCATCAGTCGGGCAAGGGCAGCGCGGCGGCGTCATAGACAAAGTTCAGGCGCGCCACTGGCTGATCGGGACGGCGCGCCTCGATGCTCAAATGATAACGGTCGCGCGCAAGTGTCGTGAAGCCGCCATAGGCGAGGGCGCCTTCAATGTGCATGGGCTCAAGCCGCAACCGGCGCGCACCGCGGTGGCGTTCGCCGCGCAAGGTCGCTTCGACCGCCGCATTTTCGATGCGCGCGCCGGTGTTTGCGTCAAATAGCGCGATCATGACATGTGCATTGCCGCCGCCCTCGCCCGCATGCATGCGCCGCTCTGCGTGACTTGGCGCGTGCGTTGCGATCAGCGCGCTGGGGGCAACCCCCAGATATGCAGTGACCCCATCAGTGGTCTGGACGAACATGGTCTCATGCCGCGGCGCGGGCGCGCAGGCCGTGAGGGCCATCAACGCGAGCGCTGCGATGAACCGGCGGCGCACGCAGTTGCGCGGGACTTGATCGAGCCTCATGGCGCCGGACGCGCGGGCGCCGCTGCAAAGAGAGAAAGTCCAAAGCTGATAAGATTGATCGCCAAGAAGACGCCAGGCGCGATCATGCCTGAGTGCGGCAGCGCCCAAATAAGCAAGCCGCCCAGAACGATCGCGAGTACGCCGCCCAAGGCCATGCGTCCCCACGGACACGATGTGTGCGTGCGATGCGCCAAGGCGTGTCCAATCGCGATCGCTCCCTGTGCGATAAGCGCCGCGCCCAGTATCACGGTGAGTGCGAGCGCCCCCGGCCAGGGATGTAGAAGCAAACAGATTCCGCCGAGGATCGCGACCACCGACCAGAGCAAGCGCCACGCAAAGCCCTTGGCGCGCCAATCGACGATTAAAAGCGCCAAGCCGGAGACGCCGGCCGCCAGCATCGCCGCGCCGAACCATACGCTCGCGGCGAATGTGGCGAGCATTGGCGCGAAGGCGGCGGCGACGCCGAAGGCGATCATCAATGCGCCGACGACCATAAAGATGAGCCGGCCGCCAGGGCGCGGTGAAGCTTGAGGCGCTTGGGCGGGTGGGGCTGCGGTATCGCTCATGGGCGGCTCTCGCGTGGTGAGGGTCTAAAAACTCATACGCACGCGCCGCCTTCGCCCCTCGAAATAATATGCACGAAGTGGGCGCCGACGCGCGCATTTGGCGCCGCGCCTTGACAAGGACGCGCGCGCGGCTTCGATGCTGGCGAGGTAGAACATCATGTGCTTTTCAGCTGAAGCAAGTTTCACCGCCGCCGCCCTGTTGATTCCGCTGGGTGGGCTCGCAGTGGTTCGAGCGGCAAAGGTCGCGCCCAAATATACGCCGCTCTGTGCGCTTCCATTGTTGTTTGGACTTCAGCAGGCGATGGAGGGCATGGTTTGGGTCGCCGGCGGCGGCCCCGACGCGGCTTGGGTCGAGCGTTTCTCGCTCGCCTACATGTTCTTTTCCTGGATTGCTTGGCCGGTCTGGGTGCCGGTCTCGGTCTATTTCCTAGAACCCCCGCGCCGGAGGCCGCTCTACATCGCCTTCGCCGTCGGCGGCGCGATGCTAGGTGGGGTGCAATATATCCCGTACTTTACTCATGAGGGCTGGCTGACGACGACCTTCCTCGCGAACGCCATCAGCTATGGCGACACCCAATTACTCGACGCGCTGATGACGCGCGAAGCAACCTATCTGCTCTATCTCGTGTTCATCATCATGCCGCTCATTGTCTCGAGCGACCGCGCGGCGCGTGTCTTCGGCGCGCTGGTGACGCTTGTGCTCGCCATCACCTACTTCTTCTTCTCCTACGCCTACATTTCCGTCTTCTGCATGGGCGGGGCGATCATGTCGTCTTATCTGGTGTGGATGATCTTCCGCAAAGGCGCCGATACGCCCCCGCGTGTGGTTGCGCCGGCATAGGCGCCTGCGATTACCCTTGGGAGGCGAGGAAGCGGCGGAAGCGGAAGAGACTGAAGGCGAAGAAAAGCGCGCCAATGCCGAGCGTGCCCGCAAAGTGGGGCCACACGATCGAAAGATCAGCGCCGCGTATCAGGATCGCCTGCGTCATGGCGACATAGTGCGTCGATGGCGAGGCCTGCATCACCGTCTGGAGCGAGGTAGGCATGCTTTCAAGTGGGGTGTTGCCGCCCGACAAGAGGTTCATCGGCAACACCACCAATATGAAGATCAGCGCTAATTGCGGCATGGAGCGCGAAATTGTGCCGAGGAAAATGCCGAAGCTGCCGGCAAAGAAAAGATAGCTTGCAACGCCCAAGAGAAAGAGCGGTACCGAGCCTGCCGGTTCAAGGCCGAGCAGGCCTTCAACGACGAATACGAGTGCAAGTCCCGCGAGCGCTAAAATAACGGCGCCGTTGGCAAGGGTCTTGGCCGTCATGATCTCAACGGGGCGCACCGGCATGGCCAGCAAGTGCTCAAGCGTGCCGTGCTCGCGCTCGCGCACAATGGCCGCGCCGGCGAGCAGGATGGCAAGCATTGTCGTGGTGTCGAGGAGTTCGACCACGCCGGTGAACCAGGTGCTGACCAGCCCCTGATTGAAGGCGGCGCGCAATTCAAAAGGCGGGGCGCGGGGCGGCGGGCGCGCGCGCGCGCGCAAGAAGTCGGCGACCTCCTGGTTGAGGCTGGCGGCGATATGAGAGGCGCCGAGGCCCGCCTGCGAAATGGCGGTGGCGTCGATCAGGAGTTGGATGCTGGGGCTTCGCCCGGCGAGCAATTCGGCCTCGAACCGGGGCGGGATATCGAGCGCAAATGTCGCCTCGCCGGATTCAAGCAGACCGCTGAGTTCGCCGGGCGTGACCATGACGGGTTGGCGAAAGTGCTGCTGAGGCAACATGCCCGCGATGCGGCGCGACAATTCGGAGCCGTCTTCATCGGCGATGACGATGCTGGCGTTGCGGATATCCTGCGCATTCCCGGTGGCTTGCACATAAATCGAAGCGGTGAAGGCGTAGATGACAAACCCGAGCAGGAAACGGTCGCGGGCGAGACTGCGCAATTCCTTCAGCGCCAGAGCAAGGACGATGCGCCAATTCATCTCAGCGCTCCTGCTTGCGTAGAAGCGCAATGGAAATCGCCAACAAAACGAGCCAGAAGAGTGCGAGCACCGCGAGCTCGCTCGCGAGATCGAAAAAGCCGCGGCCCTTGGCGAAAACGCCGGTGCTGATCTGGTTAAAGTGCGAGGTCGGAAAAAGCGCGCCTATGGCCCGATCCACCGGCTCTAGACTGGCGAGCGGCTGCATCAGCCCTGAGAATTCGACCGCCGGCACCATGATGACGATGGCGGTGCCGAATACGGCCGCAGTCTGCGAGCGGGTCAGCGCCGAGGAGACAAAGCCGACGGCGCTGGTGGCGGCCACGTAGAGAAGGCCGGCGAGCAATAGCGCGATCAGACTGCCCTTGATGCTGAGGCCGAAGAGCACGATCGCGAGCGCGACGAGCAACAAGAAGTTGACGAAGCCCAGCGCGATATAGGGCAATTGCTTGCCGAGCAGAAACTCGGTGCGCGAGATTGGCGTCACGTAGAAGTTGGTGATCGATCCCAACTCCTTTTCGCGCACCACGGCGAGTGAAGTGAGGATGGACGGGATCATCGCGAGCAGAATGCCGATCATAATCGGCACGACGGCGTTGAAGCTGCGGAACGCCTGATTGTAGAGAAAGCGCGGCTCCAGCTCATAGGCGGCGGAGAGAGGCGCTCTGCCGCCCGCGGCCGCCGCGATGGCGCGCTGATGCAGGGCGAGCGCATAGCCGGACACAGTCTCGGCCCGAAACGGCATGGCGCCATCGACCCAGGCGCCAATCGGGGGCGCCCGTCCGGAGGCAAGTGCGCGCCCAAAGCCCGGGGGAATGTCGAGAACGAGCGTCGCCCTGTTGCTGCGCAACGCCTGTTCGACGGCGCGGTCGTCGTTGAGCGCTGCTCTCAGTTCAAAATAAGGCGAGGAGGCAAATTCCTCGACGTAGGCGCGGCTCGCTGGGGTGCGGTCGCGGTCAATGACCGCAAGCGAAACGTCCTCGACGTTGAAGGAAATGCCATAACCGAAGGCCAAGGCCAAGACGAGCGTGCCAGCGAGCGCCATCGCAAAGCGCACCGGTTCGCGCAGCATTTCGAGAATTTCGCGCCGCGCCACGGCCAAGAGGCGCGGCATTTGCTTTGCCGGTTTGTCGCTGACCCCGGTGATGAGCGCAGATAGGGCGTGCGCCGGCGGCTCGCCGGCGCCGCCGATCTGCATGTAGCGGACGAAAGCGTCTTCCAACGTCGCCGCGTTCTGGCTTTGCCGCAATGCGTCCGGCGCGCCTTCGGCGATGACCCGGCCCGCATGCATGAAGGCGACGCGGTCGCACCGTTCTGCTTCGCTCATGAAATGCGTCGAGATAAAGATCGTGACTTCTTTGTCGCGGGCGAGCCTCTCTATTTCTTGCCAGAACGCCTCGCGCGCGGCCGGATCGACACCGGAGGTCGGCTCGTCGAGGATAAGCACTTCCGGCTCGTGCAAAATCGCGATCGCGAGCGACAGACGTTGGCGCACGCCGAGCGGCAATGCGCCTGCAATGGCGCTTGCATGGGGGTTGAGACCGAATTGCTCCTTGAGCGCGCCAATGCGCAGTGCGCCCTTATCGTCTTCCAGGCCGAAGAGCTTGGCGTGAAGATCGAGGTTCTGCTGCACGGTCAATTCGCCGTAGAGCGAAAAGCCCTGCGACATGTAGCCAACGCGCCGGCGTGTTGCCAGATCGCGTGCATCGACGGGGCGCCCGAGCATCCGGGCTTCGCCTTCGCTCGCGGGCAAAAGCCCGGTCAGCATCTTCATCGTCGTGGTCTTGCCGCACCCGTTCGAGCCCAAGAAACCGTAGATTTCGCCGCGACGAACGCTGAACTCCACTTGGTCTACAGCCACGAACGCGCCAAAGCGGCGCGTGAGCCCGTGCGCCTCCACAGCGATGGGCGCGTCGGCAGCGGGCGCGTTGCGTGCAATGCGAGCGGCAAGCTCAGCGCCGGTCAAACGCATGAACAGCGCTTCCATCGAGACCGCGCCATGTTCGGCTTTGAGCGCCATGGGCGCGCCATCGGCGATGATGGCGCCCGCCTGCATCAAGACCACACGGCCGAAACGTTCTGCTTCATCGAGATAGGAGGTGGCGACAATCAGCGCCATCGCCGGACGCGCGGCGCGAATGGCGCTGACAAGATCCCAGAATTGACGGCGTGACAGCGGGTCAACGCCCGTGGTCGGTTCGTCCAAGATGAGAATGTCGGGGTCATGCACCAGCGCGCAACAGAGCCCGAGCTTCTGCTTCATGCCGCCGGAGAGTTTTCCCGCTGCGCGCGCCGCAAACGGCGCAAGCCCCAAGGCGTCCATCAGCGCTTCGACGCGCGCGCTGGGCGCACCGCCAAACAGGGCTGCGAAATAGTCGATGTTCTCGCGGACGCTGAGCGAAGCGTAGAGATTGCGGCCAAGCCCTTGCGGCATGAAGGCAATGCGCGGCTGCACGGCGGCGCGCGCGCGTTCTTGCGAGAGGTCGCGCCCGAGCGTTTCCACCGCGCCGTGTTGGATGCGTTTGGCGCCGGCGATCAAAGCGAGCAAGGTCGACTTGCCGACCCCGTCTGGACCGATAACGACCAGCGCCTCGCCGGCGGCGACTGCAAGGCTGACATCATCGAGAGCAGGAGTGTTTCCGTAGGCGTGACGAACGCCGGTGAGCCGCGCGGCCCATGGCGGCGCCTCGCTCATGGTCGCGGCGCATCCCGAAAGCGGCGCGTCAACTCGGATTCGAGCCGCGCTGGCCATTGCGCGTTCGGGCGCATTTGAATGTAGGCCACGCCGGTGACGCCGACATTGAGCCGTTCAGTGCGGCTCAGCGCTAGCGCTTCGGGGATGCGTACGCGCACGCGGTACATGAGATTGTCGCGCTCGCCGCGTGTCTCCACTTGGCGCGGCGTGAATTGGGCTTCGGGCGAAATAAACGAGACCCGCGCCGGCAAGGGCGCGCTCGCGTCGGCGTCGAGCACGATCCGGGCAGGGGCGCCCATGGCGATCGCGCCGGCTTCGCGCGTGGGCAAAAACACGGTCATGTAGATGTCGGAGGTGTCAAGCAAGGTAGCGATCGGCCCGCCCGCATTGATGAGTTCGCCAGGTTCGGCCAAGCGATAGAGGATGCGCCCCGGGCGCGGCGCAACCAATGTCGCCTCGCCGATTTGCTCGTTGATCCGATCGGCCTCGGCCTGTGCGGCGGCGATATCGGCGTCGGCGGCTGAGCGCGCGCTTTGCGCGGCGCGCAATCCAGCCGCCGCGGTTTGTTGTGAGGCGCGCCGCTGATCCAAGAATTGTTCGGGGGCAAAGCCGCGGTGATGCAACGTCTCGGCGCGGCCGAACTCAAGCGTGGCAAGCCTAAGCGCGCTGCCTTGCTGGGCGATTGACGCCTCGCTCATGGCGCGCTGTTGGCGCGCCCGCTGAATGCGCGCCTCCGCGGCGCGTAGAGCGGCCTCAAGTTCGCGCGTGTCGAGACGCGCGATCACTTCGCCCGCGGCCACCGCGTCGCCTTCCTGCACCGCGATTTCGAGCAGGCGTCCCGGATAGCGGGCGATGATATCGATCTGGCGCGCCTCGAGCCGGCCGTTCGCCTTAGCAAAGCCCGGGGGCGGATCTGACGGCGAGGCTAGCCATACGTACGAGCCGAGCGTCGCGCCGATGAGGACAATGAACGCCCCGATCGCCGCCGGCCAGCGCTGGGCGGGACGCAGCGGCGTCTTTGCCAGTAGGGCGTCAAGCTGGCGCTTGATGGTCTCAAAGATCGCGATTGCCGCCTCCCCAGTTCGAGCGCGCATCTATGACGCGGAGGCGACATTACCTGGCGGCGTTACGCGTCCGCCGAGGAAGCGAGGCAGAAAACCCGGCGTGCGCGCCGCGTAGGCGCGCCACTGATCGCCGAACTGCGCTTCCGCTTCGCGCTCCTCGCTCTTGGCCAGCCGTAGGTACATGAACACCAGCACTGGAAACATGAGCGCGGTCAAGATTGTCGGCCATTGCACCAGAAACCCGATCATCACCAGGATGAAGGCGAGATATTGCGGGTGCCGGATCGCCTTGTAGGGGCCCTCGACGGCGAGGGCGCCGGCGGCTTGCGCCCGATGCAGTACGGTCCAGGATTCCACCAGAAGCCAGAGCCCCGCGACAATGAGGCCGTCGCTCAGCCAGTGGATCGGGGTGAAGTGCGGATCGCCGCGCCAGCCCAAGAGTGTAGGCCAGAAGTGCCCAGCATTGTGCGTCAAGATGTCGGCGCCTGGCGCAAAGCTCTGCAGCCAAGGCGCAAGCAAATAGAGCGTCAGCGGAAAGCCGTACATCTCGGTGAAGAGCGCGACGATGAAGGCGGAAAAGGCGCCAAGGCTGCGCCAATCGCGCGCCGTTTGCGGTTTAGCAAAACTCAGCGCAAACACGATGAAGAAGACGGAATTGACGAAGGCCAAAAGCCATAACCCATAGCCCGAGAAAGCGGCATGCTCAGTCATTGGCTACCCCCTCGCTGCGCTGTTGTGTTTGATTGTGCCCGCCATGGCCGCCGTGGCCGCCATGCATGAAGATGTGCATCAAAGGACAGGCAAGCAGGATAAGCAGCGGCCATGCCGCCAAAAGGTGCGCGCCGTGTTCGGCAATGATGTAGTAGGCGCCTACGCCGAGTACGGCGAACATCAGAAGGCGCACAAGCCAAGGCGTGCGCGGGCGCTGGCCGCCGGGCGGGGCGGGCGAAGCGGGTTCATGATGGGCGTGCAGGCTCATGCTCTGATCCTTCGGCGGCGATCTGGGTGAGCGCGCCAAGCCGGGTCGACAGGCGGGGAAGGCGGAAGATCGGTGCCCCAGTTTGTCGCGCTCGCAATCTTATACGCACGCTGAACCGCGTTCCCTGGAACCGGGTTCAATTGATCGCTTTGGGACCTCGCCCAGGGAAATTGCGACGAGGCGCGTATGAAGGGAGAGAGCCCGCGAGCGGCCTTTGTTGAGGAGGATCCCATGAGCCAGCCACCAAACGCCGAACGGCCCTCTGGCATCGGCGTCCTGCCCTTGGGCATCGCGCTGGCGGTGACGCTGTTGGCCGGCTACGGCGCCTGTTGGCTTGTCGCCGCATCCCCATTTGCCGCGCCCTTCACGCATGCTTGGCTGCAATTGTTCTCCGCTGAACCAGCCGGGTCGACAGAGCAGCTCATCGAGGGCAGCATCTTCAGCGCAGTCGCCGCCTGGTTTGCCGCGCTTATCTTCGCGCCGGTCTATAACCTTATCGCGCGCGCCGATCGCATCATCTGAAACAACATCGCCGGCGACGCGGCGCTTGAGGGCAGGCATGACGATTAAGGTGGCTGTCAACGGCTATGGCGTGATCGGCAAACGTGTCGCCGACGCGGTCACACAACAAGCCGACATGGTGCTGACAGGCGTTTGCGACATAGCCGGCGATTGGCGCATCGCCGTCGCGCGCGATCGCGGCGTGCCCGTCTATTCCGCGACCGGCGAAGCCGGCGCCGGTTCGCTGGAGGACATGGCCCGCGGCGCAGACCTTGTTGTCGACTGTACGCCCAAAGGTGTCGCGGCTAAGAACGCGGCGCTTTATCGTGAGCTCGGTAGAAAGTTCATCGTCCAAGGTGGCGAGAAACACGATGTAACGGGCCACTCTTTCGTGGCTGAAGCAAGTTATGCAAGCGCCTTGGACCGGCCGTCCACACGCGTCGTATCGTGCAACACGACCTCGATCGTGCGGGTGTTCGGCGCCCTGCGGCGCGCAGGCCTCTTACGGCGCGCGCGCGGCACACTGCTGCGGCGCGCGCTCGATCCCTGGGAAAGTCATCTCGGCGGCATCATGAACACGCTCGTGCCGGAAACGCGCGTTCCCAGTCACCAAGGGCCCGATGCACAAACGGTGGATCCCGCACTCGATATTGTCACCATGGCGGTCAAAGTGCCCGAGACGCTTGGGCATATGCACTTCTGGTCGGCCGATCTTGTCGGTCGCCCAAGCCGGGAGGACGTACGTTCAGTGCTCGCAGCCTCGCCGCGCGTGGCGTTCGTGCAAGCGAGCGAGGGGCTTGGCGCTCTCAATGCCGTCAAAGAGCGCATGCTCGATCTTGGCCGGCCGCGCGGCGACCTTTATGAAGTCGCCATGCTTGAAGACACGCTAACGGTCGAAAACGGCGAATTGTTTTGCGCTTACATGGTCGACAATCAAGCGATTGTCATCCCCGAGACCATCGACGCCATTCGAGCTCTGACGGGTGCAGAACGAGACGCGGCCCTATCAATGGCCAAAACCAATCGCGCGCTCTCCATCATTGCGGCCTAAAAGCGATTTGCCCGGCGCGGCGAGCGGGAACAGAAAACGATGCAAACCGAAACCTTGACGTTCGACGATCTCGTCACGCCGCTCGATCCCCTCGTGCTCGAACGGCATTTGAAACGCACGCCGGGCGTCGCTGACGCGAAGGCCAGTTTTGCAACGGGCTCGGTCACGGTTAAGTTTGATCCGGCGCTGACCAACGTCGCACTCGTACGCGAGGCCGTGAGCGCTTGCGGTTTTCATTGCCGCGGCGTGTCGGCTCCCCTTCATTTGACGCGTGCGCGTGAACACGAGGCTCACGCGCACAAGGCCGCGCCGGCGCCCTCCGAGCGCGGTCATCAAGGCGCGAGCGATGTCGGCCACGAGATGGGTCATGGCGCGGGCATGGACATGGCTGCCATGGCCAGGGACATGCGCAATCGCTTTCTGGTCGCGCTCGGCTTTTCCATTCCGATCTTTCTCCTGGCGCCGATGGGCATGGAGGCGATGCGGATCGATCCGCCGTTCGGCTGGGATCTCGAAGTTACGCTCTTCTTTCTCGCCAGCGGCGCCATCCTCTACCCAGGCTGGCCATTCTTTGTGGCGGCGGTGCGCGCGCTGAGGCACGGCGTCTTCAATATGGCGGTGCTGGTGCTGCTGAGCGTCGGCGCTGGCTACTTCTTTTCCATAGGCGCCACCTTCATTTGGGGCGGCGCTCAATTCTACGAAGCGTCGTCGGTCCTGCTCGTCTTCATCCTGCTCGGCCACTGGCTTGAGATGCGCGCGCGGGCAGGCGCTTCGGAAGCCATACGACGGCTCATGGATCTAGCGCCGCCGATGGCGATCGTCGTGCGCGGGGGCCAGGAGGTCGCGGTCTCAACAGCGGACGTGAAGCTCGACGAAATTGTCGTGGTGAAGCCCGGCGGCAAAGCCCCAGTCGACGGCGTCATCATCGAAGGACGCTCCGACATCGACGAATCCATGCTCACGGGAGAATCGTTGCCCGTGAGCAAGAGCGTGGGCGACGCCGTCATCGGCGGCACCATCAATAAGAGCGGGATGATCCGCTACCGCGCCACCAAGATCGGCGCCGACACGGCTTTGGCGCAGATCGTCAAGCTCGTGCAGGAGGCGCAGAACTCAAAGGCGCCGGCGCAATTGCTGGCCGACCGCGCCTCGCAATGGCTGGTGATCGCGGCCATCATCATCGCTGCGGCGACGTTTGTGGTGTGGCTGGCACTCGGTCAGCCGCTTCTGTTTGCGCTTACTCTGGCGATCACAGTGCTGGTCATCGCTTGCCCTGACGCACTGGGGCTGGCCACGCCCATGGCCATCATGGTCGGCACCGGCATCGGCGCGCGTCACGGCATCCTGATCAAGGATGCAGTGGCGTTGGAGGATTCCGCCAAGCTCGATGTCGTCGTCTTCGACAAGACAGGCACGCTCACCTTAGGCGCGCCGAAGGTGGTTGAGGTGGTCGCGGGCGAGGGACTAAGCGAAAGCGAACTTGTCGCATTGGCCGCCGCCGTCGAGGGCGGTTCAGAACATCATATCGCCGTCGCCCTAAAAGAACGCGCCAAGGATCAGCCGCTGCCAGAGGTTTCTGACTTCGCCTCGTTCGAAGGCAAGGGCGTCAGCGGCCGCATTGGCGGGGCAACGATCCTTTCGGGCAACCGCATGCTCATGGCCGACAACAAGGTGGCGTTCGGCAGGCTCGCCGGCGAAGCCGATCGTCTCCTGGGTTCCGGGCGCACCGTCGCTCACATCTCCCGCGACGGCGCTCTCATCGGCCTCGTCGCTATCGCTGACGCAGCAAGGCCGACCGCGGCGGCGACGGTCGAGCGTCTCAAGCGCCAAGGCGTCGAAGTCGCGATGATGACCGGGGACAATCTGGCGACGGCCAAGCGCATCGCCGCCGAACTCGGAGTCGATTTCGTGCTTGCCGAAGTCTTGCCCGGCCAGAAGGCCGCAAAGATCAAGGAGCTGCAAGCGCAGGGCAAAAAGGTTGGGATGGTTGGCGACGGCGTCAACGACGCGCCGGCGTTGACGCAGGCCGATGTGGGCTTCGCCATCGGTGCGGGCACTGATGTGGCGATGGAGAGCGCCGATGTCGTGTTGATGCGCAGCGATCCCTATGATGTCGTGCGCGCCATCGAATTGTCGCGCGCGACGCTGCGCAAGATGCATCAAAATCTATGGTGGGCCGCAGGCTACAATGTGCTGGCCTTCCCGTTGGCGGCAGGCGTGCTCTATCCGCTGCTGCTCAGCCCCGAAATCGCGGCGCTGTCAATGTCAGGAAGCTCGGTGATCGTGGCGGCCAACGCGCTGCTGCTGCGCTGGGTGAAGCTCTAGATCGCGTGAGGTGGATCGAGCGCAAAGCGATCCGCCACTTAAGGCCACAGAAAATAAGCGCCGTAGAGTGCGAGTTAAGAAATCTTTGGCGACCGCAACCATCGGCGCGCTCGATCCAACTCTCGGCGCCTGCTCGCCGCGCGACCGCCCAAGGCCCACCCATCTTCAATAGGGCGTGGCCATGCTCGCGCTGAGCTACGCTCCGCTCGCCGGTGATGAGTCGGCGAGCGGAGGGCCGGTGCGCAAGAATTATTGCGGTTGAGCTGGCGTCTCGGCCGGCGCGGCCTCAGTCTCTGCTTGTTGTTCACGGCAGCCAGGGTGAGCCGCGGTCAGCATGCGACCGTTGTCGTGGGGCCGATTCATATCGTGGCTCGCCGTATCGTAAGGACAATCGGTCGGCTCTGCTGGCATGGCGGAATCGCGCATAGCCGCGCCACGGGGGCCAAGGCGATGCGTATCAGCCGGCGTCGTACATGCGCCAAGCGCCAGCAGCACGCCGGCGGACACGACAGAAACAACGATTTTCAACACGGGCATATCGACAATCTCCTCGCAACGGCGCTCGGCGCCTCAGCAGTAGAATACGCGCCAGATTGCTCTTGCCCTGAAACAGCAGGCTTTGTTGGCGTTCACCCAGGGCGAACACCCTGTCGTGCGTAATCAATATGAACGTGCGTTTGAGCGTACGCCCCCAGAAGCGCACGTGAGAGGAAAGCGCGACTTCGATGCTTGAACGATCAACCGACTCGCCACCTAGCGGCGCCGCGCGCCGCCAACAGCGTTACTTTCGCCCGTCCGAGACACTCCTTAGTGCAGCGCTCGATCAGCTCATTACGCGCGGGCGCCTTGTCGTCACGTTTCCCAGCGGTGAGCAGCGCCAATTCGGCGAGGACGCCGGATCGGCCGTTATTGTCGCAATTAAAGATGCGAGCGCACTTAGCCGGCTGATGGCCAATGCAGAACTGGCTTTCGGCGAACTTTACGTCGATGGCCTTATCGCCATTGACGGCGACGACATCGATGGCCTGCTGGCGCTCGTTCTACAAAACCTTCGGCGCCATGGCTTCAAAACCGGGGCCGCGCCACCGGGCATGCGCCTCTTCGAGGTGCCGCGCCGCGAAATCAACGACAGAAAGCGCGCCGAACGCAATGTGGCGCATCACTACGACATATCGAACGAACTCTATCGGGTTTTTCTGGACGAGGATCTGCAATATTCCTGCGCCTATTACGAAACCGGCGCGGAGACGCTTGAAGAGGCCCAGGACGCCAAGAAGGAGCTCATCGCAGCGAAACTTTGCCTGCGTCCGGGCCTTTCGCTTCTGGACATAGGTTGCGGCTGGGGCGGTCTTGCGCTCCACTTGGCGCGTACGCGGGGCGTCAATGTCCGCGGCATCACGCTCTCGCAGGCGCAATTGCCGGTGGCGCGGGTGCGCGCCCAGGCGCAGAATCTGGCCGCACAGGCCGAATTCGTACTCGAAGATTATCGAGAGACCGAAGGCGCGTTCGATCGCATTGTATCGGTTGGCATGTTCGAGCATGTCGGGCGCGGTCACTATGACGAATTCTTCCGGCAAATTGCGTCGCTGCTCGCCGAGGATGGCGTTGCTCTGTTGCATACGATCGGACGCGCGGACGGAGCGGGCGCCACCAGCCCCTGGATCGACCGCTACATTTTTCCTGGCGGCTACATTCCCGCGCTGTCTGAGATCATGCCTGCTGTCGAGCGCGCCGGACTTTATGTGACCGACATCGAAGTCTGGCGGCTTCACTACGCTTACACCCTCCGCGCATGGCGAGAGCGCTTCGAAGCGCGCCTTGATGATGTGCGCGCTATGTTCGATGAGCGCTTCTGCCGTATGTGGCGCTTTTACCTGGCCGCAAGCGAAGCTGCGTTTCGATATGGCGGCCACGAAGTGTTTCAGATTCAACTCGCGCGCCGCCAGGACGCCGTTCCCCGAACACGGCGTTATCTGGAACGCGCTGGATGAGAAGGTTCCGTCGCGTACGTCACCGGACCAAAGGATCAAGAGCGAGTGAGCGCGCGCGGCCCGAGGTTGCGCCATTACGGGGGGAGGGGCGCGAGGGTTGGATCCCAGGCCGGCGCGCTCATCTCATATACGCACCAACGCTGTGGTCCCCTCATGATCGAGCGCCGCGGAACCCAGTGAAGTTGTTGGGGGGCCCAAACCTCAGGAGGCTTAGCGCCGTCCAAGGGCGCAGCAACCGCGTCGCACGACCACGCGCCGTTTTTCTGTCGGGATCGCTCCGGTGAGCTTCGGCGCTCAAGTTCGTCTCGTCCTAGTGATGGCGCTTTGGGCGTCGTGCTTTCCGCTGATCGCCGTAGGGCTTGAACTTGCGCCACATCTGGCGTTTGCGGCGCTCCGCGCCGCCACTGGCGGGATCGCGCTCATTGGCGTTTCGCTGGTCCTGCGCCGGCCGATGCCAAAAGACGCCGGCGCCTGGGGCATGATTGTCCTTTTGGCCTTAGGCGCGACATCGCTCGGCTTTCTCGGCATGTTTCACGGTGCGGCCTTCCTGTCGCCCGGCCTCGCCACGCTCATCTTCAGCACTCAGCCGCTCGTGGCCGCTGTGCTCGGGCGCATGTTTCTTGGCGAACGATTGACCGCTCGGGGCGCTTTGGGGCTGGTGCTGGGCTTTACAGGTGTCGCCATCGCCAGCTGGCCCCAACTCACTTCGCCCAGTGCTTCGCTCTACCTGACGGGTGCGGGCTTCGTGATCGCGGCGGCGACGGGAACGGCCGTCGGCAATGTGGTCATGAAGCGCATCAGTCAGAGCGTGGACGCGGCGACCGCTGTGGGCTGGAGTCTTACGCTTGGAGCAATCCCGCTGGCGATCGCATCGGCCGCAACCGAAGACATCGCCATTGCCTGGTCGAGTGAATTCGTCGCGGCGCTCGCTGTCCTATCGCTCTTTGGCACAGCGCTCGCATTCTGGCTCTGGTTCGAAGCGCTCAAATCGGCGCCTCTGAGCTCGGCCAACGCTTTCAGTTTCCTTGTGCCGGTGTTTGCATTGGCGCTTGGCGGTGTCTTCTTCGGCGAGCGTGTTGGCTTTCCGGAAATCGCTGGCGCGGGGCTCATTATCGCCGGCGTCGCTATGGCGCAGCGGCAGACCGCTTGAGAGAGGCGCCGTGCACCTTACTTTTCCGCACGAACCGGGCCGATCCCTCAGATTGGTCGCCCACGCGAAGATTGTGATGCGAGGCAAAGAGCCAAAACTTGGCCATCATCACATGTGGCGCTAACAAGGGGCGGAGGCGATGGCATACGTGAGGCGCCGCGTCTCGACACCCGCCGCCGCCTTTACACCAAGCCCCCAAGCCCAAGGCGGCGGCGGGTGTATCGACATAATGCTGCTGAGGACGCGCGCCCTATCTTCCTGTTGACTACGTCGCTGCTGCGGCTTCGCGTATCTCCAAAGTTACATGAGCAAGTTCGTGCACGTGTGCGAGACGGGCTTGCAGAAGAGCGCGCTCCGCATCCGTAATCACGCTCACAATTGCCGCGTGCGCATCGGGCCCGAGGCGCCAGACATGGAGATCGGTGATGCGGCAATCGCCAGGGCCTTCAATCTGTTCGCGAATTTCAGCAACCAAGCGGGGATCGGCGCGGTCCAGCAGGACCTCAGCGGTGTCGCGCATGAGCCCCCAGGACCAGCGGGCGATCACGAGGGCGCCGACGATGCCCATCAAGGGGTCGAGCCAGATCCAGCCGCCAAACTTGCCGGCCGCGAGCGCTACGATCGCAAGCACTGAAGTAAGGGCGTCGGCGAGCACGTGCAGATAGGCGCCGCGAAGATTGTTGTCGTGCCCGTGCGCGTGGTGATGATCGCTGTGATGATGGGGATGGTCTTCGTGCTTATCGCTCCCGCCTTGGGCGGACAGAAGCCATGCGCTGACGAGATTGACGACAAGGCCGACGATCGCGACCAACAGCGCCTGGTCGAAAGCGACGTGTCCTGGAGCAAATAGTCGCTGAAGCGATTCAGCGCCTATGGCGAGCGCTATCACGGCCAATACCAGCGCCGAGCCAAAGCCTGCCAGATCGCCGACTTTGCCGGTCCCGAA
>JANRIP010000021.1:0-18523 GCA_033764855.1 Hyphomonadaceae bacterium
GTCGGGTGCGGTCATCGAGGCGGTCCGCTCAGCGACCGCGCATGAAGAGGCGGTCGAGATCCGCCATCGACAGCTGGGTCCATGTGGGGCGGCCGTGGTTGCACTGCCCCGAGCGCTCGGTCTCTTCCATGTCGCGCAGCAGCGCGTTCATCTCGGGCACCGTGAGCGCGCGATTCGCCCGGACCGCGCCGTGGCAGGCAAGCGTCGCGAGCATCTCGTCGCGGCGATCCTCCAGAACGTGGCTCACGCCGACCTCCGCGATCTCGCGGAGCGTGTCGCGGGCCAGTGCCGCCGGGTCCGCATGGCGGAGCAGGATCGGCACGGACCGCACGGCGACGGTCGTCGGCGACAGCACCGCCATCTCGAAACCGAGGCGCGACAGGAGGTCCGCGTGCTCCTCCACCGTGGCCACCTCGAGGGCGCTCGCCACGAGGGTCGCGGGGATCAGCAACGGCTGCGTCGGGACTCCCGCGGCATCGAGCGCGATCTTCAGGCGCTCGTAGACGATGCGTTCGTGCGCCGCATGCATGTCGACGATGACGAGCCCGGCGTGGTTCTGCGCGAGCACGTAGACGCCCGCGAGCTGGGCGATCGCGAAGCCGAGCGGCGGCCCGTCGGAGGGCGTCGCGGGCGGTGGTGGCGCGAGCAGCGTCGTGCCTGCGGCCGGGGAGTCCGGCGCGGAAGAGCGTCCGAACAGGCGGTCGTAGAACGCCGTCGATTCGCCGAGACCGAGCGGCATCGCCGCCTGGCGTGTCGGGTAGGCGGGATACGGTGCGGTGGTCCGCGGCGCACCGGCGGATGGATGGCCTTCCGGTGGCGACATGCCGGTCGTCGCGCCGCCGGGTCGCGATGCCGCGAGCGTGCGTTCCAGGACGCTGCGCACGAAGGGATGGATGCTGCGGCTGTCGCGGAATCGGACCTCGGTCTTCGTCGGGTGCACGTTCACGTCGACCAGCTCGGGCGGCATGTCGAGGAAGATCGCGAAGGCGGGATGGCGGTCGTGGTGGAGGATGTCCCGGTACGCCTCGCGGATGGCGTGGGCGAGCAGGCGGTCCCGGACGAAGCGTCCGTTCACGAACACGAACTGCGCATCGCGCTGCCCGCGGGCGGCGGCGGGCAGCCCTGCGAAGCCGCGCAGCGCCAGCGTGCCGGCCGGTTCGTCGAAGGCGATCGCGGACTGCATGAACTCGTCGCCCAGCACCGCTGCCACCCGATGGGCCAGCGACTGGGAGGGCAGGCGCCAGCGTGCCTTGCCGTCGCTCGCGAGGCGCATCGAGACATCGGGGCGCGCCAGGGCGATCCGGGTGAACCAGTCCTCGGCGTGGGCGTACTCGGTGGCCTCGGTGCGGAGGAATTTCCGGCGGGCCGGGGTGTTGTAGTAGAGATCGAGCACGTCGATCGTGGTGCCGGGTTCGCACTGCGCCGGGACGGCCTCGGAAAGCGTGCCGCCATGACTCTCGATCTGCCAGCCGTGACGTTCGTCGGCCGTGCGGCTGGTCAGCGTGAGGTGCGACACCGATGCGATGCTGGCGAGCGCCTCGCCGCGGAACCCGAGCGTGCCGACCCGTTCGAGATCCTCGAACGACGAGATCTTGCTGGTGGCGTGCCGGGCGACGGCGAGCGGAAGCTCCCCGCGCGGGATGCCGCGTCCGTCGTCCTGGACGCGGATCTGGCGGATCCCCCCATCCTTCAGCGTGACGGCGATGTCGGTGGCGCCCGCGTCGAGGCTGTTCTCCAGCATCTCCTTCAGGGCGGCGGCGGGGCGTTCGACCACTTCGCCGGCGGCGATCTGGTTGACGATCTGGTCGGGGAGAACCTGGATGGACGGCATTCGGCGAATAGGCGTTATGTTGGAAGCGGCATTAGCGAAGTGCCAGAGCAGCATATCGGAGCCGCGTGTCACACCCCTATAATGTTAGGCTTCTCGCGCCCGTGGCGGTTGAACGCGGGCACCGTCGGGATGGTGGCTGATGTGCGTTGCGCGCCGCGACGACCGGCAGCCGATGTCCCGGACAAGTGGATCGGCGACGCACGTCCGAAGCCGGCCACACCCAAATCTTGGAGGTGATCGAGGCATGCAGATCGGGATACCCGCGGAGACCCGTGCGGGTGAGACGCGCGTCGCTGCCACACCGGAGACGGTGAAGAAACTGGCCGCGGGCGGTCATCACAAGCTGATCGTACAGGCGGGAGCAGGGCTCGCCTCCAACTATGCGGACGCCGACTATGTCGCGGCCGGCGCGACCCTCGCGGGTTCCGCCGCCGAGGTCTACGCCGCGGCGGATCTCGTCCTGAAGGTCCGTGGTCCCGAGCCCTCCGAGCTGGCGTCCATGCGCAAGGGGCAGATGCTGATCGGCCTGCTCGCACCGCACAAGCGCGAGGGCCTCGAGGCGATCGCGGCCCAGGGCGTCACGGCGTTCGCCATGGAATGGCTGCCGCGCATCTCCCGGGCACAGAGCATGGACGTGCTCTCGTCGCAGGCGAACCTCGCTGGCTACAAGGCGGTGATGATCGCGGCGAACACCTACGGGCGCTTGATGCCCATGATGATGACCGCGGCCGGCACCGTGAAGGCGGCACGCGTGGTGATCATGGGCGTGGGCGTCGCCGGCCTGCAGGCCATCGCGACGGCCAAGCGGCTCGGCGCCGTCGTGGAAGCCACCGACGTCCGGCCTGACACCAAGGAGCAGGTGGAATCGCTCGGCGCCAAGTTCATCGACGTGCCGCTCACCGACGCCGAGAAGGAACTCGCGAAGGGCCAGGGCGGTTACGCGAAGGAGATGGGCGAGGACTACAAGAAGCGCCAGGCGGCCCTGATCGCCGAGCGCATCAAGCAGGCCGACATCGTCATCACCACGGCGCTGATCCCCGGCCGGCCCGCCCCGGTGCTCGTCACCGAGGACATGGTGAAGACGATGAAGCCCGGGTCCGTCATCGTCGACATGGCGGTGGAACAGGGCGGCAACTGCCCGTTGTCCGAACTGGACCGCACGGTGGTGAAGCACGGCGTGAACCTCGTCGGCATCGCCAACCTGCCAGCCCTCGTGCCGGCCGACGCCAGTGCCCTCTACGCTCGCAACCTCGTGAACTTCCTCGCCCTCATGCTCGACCCCAAGTCCGGTGCCTTCAAGCTGGACCGCGAGGACGAGATCATCGCCGGCACGCTCGCCGCCATCGACGGCGCGCTCGTGCGCACCTGACCGTACGCCACGGAGACCAATCGGTGGAAACACTCAACCCGACAATCATCAACCTCATCATCTTCGTGCTCGCGGTGTACGTGGGCTACCACGTCGTCTGGAACGTCACGCCTGCACTGCACACGCCGCTCATGGCGGTCACCAACGCCATCTCTTCCGTCATCATTGTCGGCGCATTGATTGCGGCGGCGGCGGGCGCTGGCGCTAACGGCATTGCGCGCGGCGCTGGCGGTCTCGCCGTAGCGCTCGCAGCGGTGAACATATTTGGCGGCTTCCTCGTCACGCAGCGCATGTTGGCCATGTACAAGAAGAAAGAGAAGAAGTGACCAACGCCGAATGGCGTGCGCTGATCGAGGCTTATCTCGATGGCCGGCTGTCGGCCGAAGCGTTCATGCGGCGCTTCATGGACGGCTGGCGCGTTTCGCGCGCGCGCGGCGTTCCGATCCTGCCACCGATTGAGGCGCTGCAGGTCGCGGTCGAGGCGTTCGAAAGCGAAGTGACCGATGCGCAGGAAGATGGCGCGGTCAACGACGATGATCTGCGCCAGGCCGCGCAGCGCGCTTTGTCTGAACTCGAAGAGTACACGCCCACAGCGCAGACCTATGATCGCGCCCGCACCCGCGAAGAGATGCGGCGCTTCCAAATCCAATTCTCCGGCTGCGCGGGTTTTGGATGCCTGTTTGGCGCAATCTGGTTGGGGCTTTGCCTGCTGCAAGTCTATTACGTCAGCGAGTTCATTCAGCGCAGCACGGATTGGGGCGCGTGGCCGTCCGCCGTTGTTGGGTTTGTGCTCGCCTTCGTTCCGCTGATTGGCAACGTCCTCGCTTATGCGGGCGCCACCAATGAGGGCTGGCCGTCATTAGTGGCGGCCATTGTGTTTTTCGCCGCGCCTGCTGCGGCGCTGTTTTCCGGCTGGTCGCGTTGGCGACGGCTCCGGCGTTAATGGGGTTCAGATGACATCCGATATCGCTGCGTTGCTTTATCTTGTGTCCGGGGTGCTGTTCATCCTGGCGCTTCGGGGGCTGTCGAGTCCCGAAACCAGCCGGCAAGGCAATTTCTACGGCATGGCCGGCATGGCCATAGCCGTTGGGGTCACGCTTTTGCTGGTCGAGCTTGATGGAACGACGCTCGCCATCATTGCAGGCGCGGTGATTATTGGCGGCGGCGTCGGCGCTTACATTGCCCGCTCAATCAAGATGACGGCGATGCCGCAATTAGTGGCGGCGTTCCACTCATTGGTGGGCCTCGCCGCCGTTTGCGTCGCGGCCGCTGCGTTTTATGCGCCGGAAAGCTTTCACATCGCCGCCGAAGGCGGCGGCATAAAAATGCAGTCCCTGATCGAGCTCTCGCTCGGCGCGGCGATTGGGGCGATCACCTTCACCGGCTCCGTGATCGCGTTCGCCAAGCTCAATGGCAACATGTCCGGCGCGCCGATCATGCTGCCGGCGCGGCACTTGCTCAACATCGCCATCGCGCTCGGCATTGTCGTGCTGATCGTGATGATGATTCAGGATGGCGGGCGCACTGAATGGCATTTCTGGGCTCTGGCTGCGCTCTCATTGCTGATCGGCGTCACGCTCATCATCCCGATTGGCGGCGCCGACATGCCTGTCGTCGTCTCGATGCTGAACTCCTATTCCGGCTGGGCGGCCGCCGCTCTGGGTTTCACGCTGGAGAACGTCGCGCTGATCATCACCGGTTCGCTGGTGGGCTCATCTGGCGCGATCCTCAGCTACATTATGTGCAAGGGGATGAATCGCAGCTTCATCTCCGTCATCCTCGGCGGCTTCGGCACCGCCGACGGCGGCGCGGCCGCAGGCGCCAAGGAAACGCGCCCGGTCAAGCAGGGCAGCGCCGACGACGCCGCTTTCATCATGAAAAACGCCAGCAAGGTGATCATCGTGCCGGGCTACGGCATGGCGGTGGCGCAGGCGCAGCATAGCGTGCGCGAAATGGCCGACATGCTGAAGAAGGAGGGCGTTGAAGTGAAATACGCCATCCACCCCGTCGCGGGCCGCATGCCGGGCCACATGAACGTGCTCTTGGCGGAAGCCAATGTGCCGTATGATGAAGTCTTCGAACTGGAAGACATCAATAACGAATTCACTCAGGCTGACGTGGCCTATGTGATCGGCGCCAATGACGTCACCAATCCATCGGCCAAAACCGATCCGAAAAGCCCCATTTTCGGCATGCCTATCCTCGACGTCGAAAAGGCCAAGACTGTGTTGTTCGTAAAGCGCGGCATGGGCTCTGGCTATGCCGGGGTCGAAAACGAACTCTTTTTCCGTGACAACACCATGATGCTGTTTGGCGATGCGAAGAAAATGACGGACGAAATCGTTAAGGGGCTTTGACGGCTTGCGCCGGCCGCCGTTCGGGAGGAATGCATGCGCAAATCAGTTGGCGTCGCCTTGATTGCCTTTGCTCTCTCCGGCTGCGGCGGCGGTGATGGCGGCGCTGGCGCCGGCCCTGATCCAGAAGTGGCGAACAATCCCGCTTGCATGCTGGTCGCCGACCCCGCGGACATTTTCGGCGAGAATGCGGATATTGTCGGTTATGAGGGGCCGGCGCCGATTGCGGCTTCGTGCGGCTTCACATCCGCCGATGGAACGCGCAGCGGCGATGTCGTGCTGTTCACGACCCAAACCATGGGCGCGATCTCGCGCGATGGCCAAGTCGCGGCGCTGGTGGAAAGCTGGGACGCCGCCACCGAAACGCCGCTTGAGCTTGTCGCTGAACTTGGCGAAGGCGCGCAATTGGCGAAGGATTTGCCCGGCTACCAGACGCAGATCGTGTTTACGAAAGGCGATGATGTGATTGCGGTGCTGGGCTCATCGGGTGACGCGGTCATGAGCGGCGAACAAATCGCCCGCGCACTAGCGGCGGCGGCGAACGCTGCGCCTTAAGCCTTCGCTCCGCCCATCTTGGCGATCAGCGCCCATTCGCTCGCGCTCACCGGCTGCACCGAGAGCCGCGAATTCTTCACCAGCACCATATCGGCCAGCTTCTTGTCCGCCTTGATGTCTTTCAGCGTCACCGGCGTCTTGAATGGCTCCACCGATTTCAGATCCACGCACACCCAGCCTTCCTCTTTCGCTGTGGGATCGGGATAGGCCTCTTTCACCACCTCGCTCACGCCGACAATCTCTTTGCCCTCGCCGGAGTGGTAGAAGAAAACCCGGTCGCCCTTCTTCATATTTTTCAGGTGCGCTTTGGCCTGATGGTTGCGCACGCCAGTCCAGGCGTCGCCCTTCGCGCCCTTGGCGACATGCTGATCCCAGGACCAAGTGTCGGGTTCGCTCTTTACCAGCCAATGCGCCATCATCTCACTCCCGCGCGCGCGCCAGCCCAAATAGCCGCCGGAACACAAATTAGTGCAGCTGCGAGCATCCACCAGGGATGTGGAATGAAGGCCAAGTTCAGCAGCGTGCTCGCAAAGAGGATCGCCCCAGCAATCCATCCGGCCCAGCGTTTCCGGGCGATCATGGCGGCCGCCAACGCGCCGACGCCGCCGGCAATGGTCCAGGTCAAGGGCAGCCCGAGCAGACTCACCACGGGCGCAGACGCCAGATAAGCGCCGATGGACGAGGGGTTAGTGGCGTCCACTTCCGGCGGCAGCGGGAACAGGCGCATATAGAGCCAATCTCCGGCCATCACGATCAACATGGCCAGCACGACGCCGATCACCACGCCCAATAAGATTCGCAAGATCGCCATGGCATCCTCCCCAGCTCAAAGTCGCCACAAGGCGCAGTCGCGTCAACCATGTGCGATGGGCGCGCCTTGATCTTCCCGCCGGGCTCCGCTTTGTTCGCGGGTGATGGATGTTGCGCTCGAAGCAGAAGGCTTGGTCAAGCGCTACGGCGCGCGGACCGCCGTGGACGGCTTGAGCTTTCAAGTGCCGCGCGGCTCCATCTATGGCGTTCTTGGCCCCAATGGCGCGGGCAAATCCTCCACTTTGCGCATGCTGGTCGGGGTGCTGCGTCCCAATCAGGGGCAGGTGCGAATTTTTGGTCAACCGCCATCCTATGACACGCTGCGGCGCGTCGGCTATTTGCCTGAGGAACGCGGCCTTTATCGCAAGATGAGCGCGCGCGGGGCCATCGCCTATCTGGCGCGGCTCAAAGGCATGAGCTCACGCCGCGCGTTCGAACGCGCCGATGAATTGCTGAACGCGCACGGCCTTGGCGATGTACGCCGCAAGAAGATCAAGATGCTGTCCAAGGGCATGGCGCAGAAGGTGCAAGTGCTGGGCGCCATCGCGCATGAGCCAGAGCTGATCATTTTCGATGAGCCGTTCTCTGGGCTCGATCCGGTCAATCAACGTGTGCTCGAAGAGACCATTCGCACCGAAGCAGCAGCGGGGCGCACCATTCTTTTTTCCACCCACATCATGGAGCACGCCGAGCGTTTGTGCGATCGCATCGTGCTGATCGCGGGCGGCAAGCGCGCGTTTGAAGGCCCGGTGAGCGAGGCGCTGGCTCTGGCGCCAAGCGTCGCTCTGCTGGAGACTGACGCCGGCTTTGATCTTGCAGCCGCGCTTGCGCCGCGCGGTTTCTCGATCGTGCCTGATGGAGAAGAGCACGGCGCCCGGCGTTGGCGGGCCAAACTGGAGCAGGGGCGCGGCTCGCGTCAATTGCTGCAGGCGTGCGTTGAAGCTGGCGCTCCGCTTTCTTTGTTTGAACCCGCGCGCGCTAGCTTGCATGAAGCTTTTGTCGCGTTGGTCGGCGATAGCGCGAAGGCCGCGAAATGAAAGCGCGCGCCATCCTCCTAGTCGCCCGGCGCGACTATTTCGCTTATGTCGGCGCCTGGGGCTTTTGGCTTTCGCTGATCACCGCGCCGCTCTTGCTGGCTGCGATTACCTTCGCACCCATTCTGCTCGCCCGCGCTGAGCCGCCGCGCGCGCTGGCGATTATTGCGGACCGCGCCGAGGATGCGGCGCTGGTGCGCGTCGCCTTCGTAGAAGAAGCACGCACGCAGGCGCGCACTGAACTCGCCGCCTATGTATCCGCCACCGCGCCCGCCAATGCATCCGCTGTGCTGCAAGCCTTCGACGCCGCGCCGGACGCTGACGCGATTGCCGCCGCACGCCGCACGCTCGCCGCGCAAGCGCCGGAGGCGATGCGCGCCTTCCCAAATCTCTCGCCGCGCTATCTCATTGCTGACGCGCCGTCGAACGACTTGGAGGTGTTGCGCGCTTATCTCAACGGGGGCGGCGTGGTTTCGGTCGATGGCTCCGCGCATCGGCTCTACGGCCTTCTGCGCATTCGCCGCGACGCTGATGGACCGCTGATCGAATATTGGAGCGTCAATCTCAGTCACGATGAACCGTCCAACATTGCGCGCCGCGCTATGCGTTTGGCGATGCGCCGCGAAGCGCTGGCGGCGCAGGGGCTCGATCCGCTGGAAGCCGATCGCCTTGATGACTTGCAGCCGCGCTTGGCGCAATTCGATCCAAGCCCTGGCGCGGGGCGGGGGGAAGTCACGTTGCGCCAGCGCGCGCCATTCTACGCGGCTTTGGCGCTTTCCTTCGTGCTTTGGAGCATCGTGTTCAGCGTCGCCAACATGCTGCTCTCTGGGGTGATTGAGGAGAAGTCGAACAAGATCCTCGACACGCTGCTCACCAGCATTTCGCCGCTGGAACTGCTGATCGGAAAACTGATTGGCGTCGCGGCGGTGAGCGCCACGCTGTTCCTGTTCTGGGGCGCGCTGGGCGGTTCGCTGCTGACCATCGCCGCCGAGCGCGGCGGCGAAAGCATGTTCGCTCAGGTCGCTGCGGCGTTCTTGGAGCCGCGTTTGCTGATCGCGTTCGGGATCGGATTTGTATTTGGCTATCTCATGTATGGCGCAGTGTTCCTGGCGCTGGGCTCGCTCTGCGAGTCTTTGCAGGAGGCGCAGACTTTGCTCGGCCCGGTGGCGCTGGTTCTGGCCATGCCGATGATGCTGATCGCCCCCGCGCTCGACAATCCCAACGCGCCATTGATCGAAGCCGCCAGCTGGGTGCCAATCTTCACGCCATTCCTGCTGCTGATCCGCGCGCCCTCGGGCCTGCCCTGGATGGAGATTGCCGGCATGGCGGGGGCGATGTTCGTCACATCGCTGGTGGTGCTGTTCCTGGCCTCGCGGCTGTTCCGGGCCGGCGTGGTCGATCAACTGAGCCTTGCCTCCATGCGCGCCGGCAAGAGCAAGGGCGGCTAGAAACAAAAACGCCGCCCGGGTGAGGGGCGGCGTTTTCAAAACTCGCGTGTGCGTTGGTTGCGCTTACCGGCCCGGACCGGCCGGCTTGCCGGCTGGGCGCGGCAAGAGCCCTTCGCGCTGAGCGCGCTTGCGGGCCAGCTTGCGGGCGCGGCGCACGGCTTCCGCTTGCTCGCGGGCGCGCTTTTCCGACGGCTTTTCGTAATGGTTGCGGCGCTTCATTTCCCGGAACGTGCCTTCGCGCTGCATCTTTTTCTTCAACGCTTTCAACGCCTGATCGACGTTGTTATCGCGGACGAAAATCTGAACCAAGCACTTCACTCCGGGTTGGCGTAACGCAAAAGGGCCGTGCTGCGCCACATGCGCCGCCGGGCCGTCCCTTCAGGGAAGGCGGCGAGATAGCAGAAGCGAGTTGGGGTGTCCACCTGGATTGGGGAAAATGGGGACGGTGAGATGGTTGGCCTCAATCCCAACCCCGTCAAGCTGCGCTATATAAACCCTATGCCCGAACTCCCCTCAGACCGCCTCCGTGCACGCCTTCTGGACGCCTTCACCCCCCGCGCCGCGGAACTGGGCTGGACCGAGGCCGCTTATCGGGTCGCGATTGCCGACGCCGGGCTTTCGGCCGGGGAGGCGGCGTTGGCCTGCCCAAGGGGCGTGGTCGACCTGTTCGACGCCTTCGCCGCCCGCGCGGACGCGGCCATGCTCGATCGCCTGGAAGATCTGGACTTGGCCGCCATGCGCTACAGCCAGCGTGTGAAGGCGGCGGTGCAGGTGCGCCTGGAAGCGCAAGCGCCGTACAAGGACGCCGCCCGCGCCATGACCCGCGCGCTCGCCCGCCCAACCCGCGCGCCGGAAGCGTCGCGTTTGCTCTGGCGTACGGCGGATCACATCTGGCGTGCGCTCGGTGATACGTCGACGGATGAGAACTTTTATTCCAAGCGCGCCATTCTCTCGGGCGTGCTCGCCGCGACCTATGCGCGCTGGTTTTCCGACACCAGCGAAGACCACGAAGCCACTTGGGCCTTCCTTGATGATCGCATCGCCAACGTCATGCAGTTCGAGAAAGTCAAAGCGCAGTTGAAGCCGCTTGCCGGCTTGGGCGAGACCGTAGCAGGCCTCGCCGCCCGCTTGCGCTACGGGGCTTGATCAGGCGCGTGGCTTAAGCCGCGTTACATGACCCATCTTGCGGCCCGGGCGTGCTTCGCGTTTGCCATAAAGATGGACGCGCGCGTGCGGATCGGCGGCGAACTCGGCCCAGCGCGCGGCGTCATCGCCGATCAGGTTCAGCATTTCGGCTGGGCAGAGGAGAGCGGTTGATCCAAGCGGCCAGCCGGCGATGGCGCGGATGTGTTGTTCGAACTGCGATGTCTCCGCCGCTTCAATGCTCCAATGCCCGCTATTGTGAACGCGCGGGGCCATCTCGTTGGCGATGAGTCTGCCGTCCCGCATGACGAAGAATTCGATCGTCAGCACGCCGACATAAGCGAGCGCCTCCATCAAGCGCCGCGCTTCCGCGCGCGCCTCGGTTTCGAGCTTGGCGTCAAAGCCGCTCGGAACTGTGGTGCGCGAAAGAATGCCGTTCGCATGCTCGTTGCGGCAGAGATCGTACGCCGCGAAACCGCCATCAGCGCCGCGCGCGGCTATGATCGAGGCTTCAGCATCGAAAGCGCAGAAGCCTTCGAGAATGGCGGGCTGACCGTTGAGCGCAGCAAATGCCGTATCCGCATCCGCCAACGCCATGATTCGCGCCTGGCCTTTGCCGTCATAGCCAAGACGGCGCGTTTTCAGAATTGCGGGCGCGCCAATCTGCTTGAGCCCGGCCTCAAGATCGGCGCGGCTATTCACCTCCGCGAACGGTGCAGTGGCGACGCCATTCTCGTTGAAAAAGCGCTTCTCCAAAACGCGGTCTTGCGCGATGGCGAAGGCCCTCGGGTTTGGATGCACCAGCGCGCCGGCATCGACCAAAGCTTGCGCCGTGTCCGCAGGCACGTTCTCGAACTCGGTGGTGATCACGTCGGCGATTGACGCGAAGCGGCGCAGCGCATCCAGGTCGTGAAAGTCGGCGACAATGGTTTGCGCTGACACGCGCGAAGCCGGCGAATCCTCTTCATCGGTGAAGATGCAAACGTCGAACCCCAGCTGCGCTGCGGCGACCGAAAGCATGCGGCCCAATTGTCCGCCGCCCAGAATGCCGATGGTCGAGCCGGGCGCCAGGGCAATCATGCAGGGTTTTCAGGAACGCTCGAAGTCTGCTGCGCGCGAAACGCGTCGAGCTTGGCGGCGATGGCCGGATCGTTGAGCGCGAGAATGGAGGCCGCGAGGATGGCCGCATTGGCCGCGCCCGGCTCGCCAATCGCCAGCGTTCCAACCGGCACGCCCTTCGGCATTTGTACGATGGAGAGCAGACTATCGAGCCCCTTCAAATTGCTGCTTTTGATCGGCACGCCCAGCACAGGAAGCGGCGTCATGGCGGCGGCCATGCCGGGCAGGTGGGCCGCGCCCCCGGCGGCGGCGATGATCACTTTGATCCCCCGCGCCTTGGCGCTGGTGGCGTAATCATAGAGGCGTTGCGGCGTGCGGTGGGCGGAAACGACCTTCGATTCGTAGGCCGCCCCGAGCGCATCGAGCATTTCGGCCGCGACGCGCATGGTCTCCCAGTCTGATGTCGAGCCCATAATCAGGCCGACCTGGGGCGCAGCTGCCATGGAGGCCTCCGGAAAAGCGGGCGGATTATAGGGTTTCGCCCCTTGCGTCCAGGCTTCGCCCACCCGGCGCTAGGCAATTAATGCCGCCTTTACCTAACCAGCGCATGACAGGGTCATGGCGCTCCGGTTTGGAAAATCCGCAACCGAAACCACCGAGCCCCTGCTGATGCGCTGGGGCTTGAAGCGGCGTGACGTGTCCGACCGGGCGCTTGACGTGCTGCGGGCCATGGACGCCGAGCGCGCGGAACTTGAGGAGCGGCTGCAGATCGCCGAGGGCTTGGCCGTGCGCGATCCGCTGACGGCCACGCTCAACCGGCGCGGATTCATGACGGAATTGCACCGCGCCATGTCTGAAATGGAGCGCTACGGCACGCCAGCCGCGGTGATCTATGTCGATCTCGATGGCTTTAAGGGCCTCAACGACAATTACGGCCACGCCACGGGCGATGCGGTGCTGAAGCATGTCGGCAAGCTGCTCATGGAAAGCGTGCGCGATAGCGACGTCGTGGGCCGTTTGGGCGGCGATGAGTTTGGCGTGATCCTCACCCATGTCGGCGCCGAGGAGGCCAGGGCCAAAGCGCACGCGCTGGGCGAGGCGATTCAAAGCCGCCCAATCATGCATGCAGGCATGGCGCATCGCGTGCGCATCTCGATTGGCGTTCACCCGATCGCGCAAGCCGAAGCGCCTGAAACCGCAATCGAACGCGCTGACGAAGCCATGTACGCGGAAAAATTCGCACGCCGCGCCGAAATGAAAGTCGCGTTCTAGTTCTCGCGCTTCGCGGCGCGCCATGCCGCTATATCGCGGGCCATATGCGCCTTTCGGAACCCGCGCCCGGTGATGAGCCGCTTAAAGTCGGCCCCATTATCGAAATGCTGGAGCTGAATTTTATAGTAGTTCACGTACTCAAGCGCCGCCAACGTCGCCAGCGCTACGGCGGCGATTCTCGCAGCGGTCCAGCCGCCGCCAAGCATCGCGAACTCCAGCGCGATTGCGCTCGCAGCCACTAAAACCAGCGCCAAAGACGGGAATTCAGCTTTCGCCAAGCGCGGCAGCCAGTAGTCGAGCGCGCCGGAAGCGCCCTGCATCTTGCGCAATACGGCGCGCCAATAGAGCGCGCCAATCACAAGCAGCCAAGCGCACGCCAATGCGCTTGCGCCGAACGCCGCCGTCATCGTTCCTCCGGACTGCGCAACCAGCAGCCAAGCTAACACCGGCAACAGCACAGCATTCGCGGCTTCCATCTGCCAATACCAGCGCAACCGTATCGCCACTCGATTTTCTGAAACCGGCATTCAGCTAGTCCTTCAGACGATGTGCGGTGTTACTCATTCGGCTCGAGATCGGGATCAGACTTCTGGAATGCGAGGAACGCCGCTGGCAATGTCAGCGCCAGCATGGTGAAGCCCCAGAATAGCGCGTTCCAATGCTCAAACGCTGTCGGCGTCCAAAGCGACAATTTTCCTGAGCTGACCAAATCTTGGCTGAGCATCAGATAAATCACGCCCAACAACACGATGCCGGAGAACACAGCGTGGGCGCCGTAAGCAGCCCGATTGCGTTCGGCCAATTCGCGCTCGTCAAGCTTGGCCTCCTCTTCTTGCGCTTGGCGCTGAAGGCTCGACCCCGCAAGCAGCACGAATGCGGCGATCGCCGCAACCACCAACGCCAGGCCGGTGATACTGAGCGCCGCGCTGGCCGTGTTGTCGTCGGGAACAAGCTGCAAGGCGCAGCCAATGGGGTAGAGTGTGTAGAGCGCGATCACCAATCCGCGTGCGACGCCTCGGGGGAGGTGGCGACCGAAAGGGCGTGAGGCGGAGCGAATGAACATCAAGACTCTCCTTGCTTGGCGATCGCCCGCGCCAGCGGCGGGAACGGTTCGAGCGAAAACAATGCTTCGACGGGTGTGGCGAACACGGCGGCCAGCTTCAGCGCCAGCTCGACCGAAGGGGCGTAATCGCCGCGTTCGAGGTAGCCGATGGTCTGCGGATTCACCCCGACGGCCTCCGCCAATTCCTTGCGGCTCATGCCTTGCTCCGCGCGGAAAACCGACAACCTGTTGTATGTCACCATAATAAAAGACCTTATAGGCAACGTATTATTGTCTATACACAACAAGCCATCGCGTGTCAAGCGGCTCTCGCGCGTGCCCGCGGTCACATCGTCCGGGATGGGGTCTGGGTAGGTTCACTTCATCGAAGCGATGACGCTTCGAGTTGAGGAGCAAAGCCAATGACCAAGATTTACAGCCTGATCGCCGCCGCCGCCCTGTTCGTTCCGATGGCCTACGCCACGCTCGCACAAGCTGCGCAAATCGTCGCCTGATCGGCCCGCACCCAGTTCAGAAAGTCAGTCCTATGGCCAAGTTCTACAGCCTCATCGCCGCCTGCGCCGTGTTTGTCCCGGTCGCCATGGCCACGCTCTCGCAAGCTGCTCAAATCGTCGCTTAATCCTTCCCGCGACAGCAGCCAAACTGAAGGCCGCCGAGGTTGCTCCCCTCGACGGCCTTTTTGTTTGCGGCGCCTCAGGCCGCCAGCTCGTAATAACGCCAAAGCTTAGAAGTTGAAGCGCAAGCCGGCTTCGACCACGGAGGACGTATTCTCGATGTCGAGAGAAGCGGGAAACAGATCGACGTTGGTTTCCACGTCGTCCGTACCGCGATAACGATACTGCGCGAACAGCGACATACGGTCGTTGAGCTCATACGCAGCGCCAGCAATCAATTGATAGGCCAGCACTGTGTCATCGTCATCGACAATGCCGACGCCCGAAGGCTTGTACTCGACATTCACCATGCCCACGCCGAGGCCAGCGCCGACATAAGGTGTGAACGCGCCATACTGCGTGAAATCATAATACACATTGGCCATGAGGAAGGTGGTGTCGACAGAGCCTTGGCCGTCATCGACAACCGCGCCTACGGTTGCGCCTTGTTGCGGCGCGCCGCTGATAAGAACGCCGACATCCTCATTGTCGAGTGCGATGCCGCCAGCCTGCACGTTATTGTGCGTCTTGATGTCGTTGCTTTGATAGGCGAGTTCAATTTCGCCGCGGAACGCCGTGCCAAAACGGCGCCCAAAAGCGGCGCTGGCTGTGTATCCGGTTTCAAATTCTGTGGTCCAACCGACGCTCGTGCCGCTGGGAAGCGGCGTGTTGTTGGGAATAGTCGTCCCAGTGCCGGTCAGGAAATCGCTAGTGAATGCGCCGCTATTGTCTGAGTCGTTGAGAAACGCTGCGCCGACGCTGACAGAGCCGTAATAATCTTGCGCCAGTGCAGGCGTAGCGCTGAGCGCCGCCGCGAAGGCGGCCAGCCGCAGGACTGAACTCAGTTTCGTCATGATGTTCCCCTTCGGAGTGGAGCCGTCGCGAGGCTCGCTTTCTGCTGCAAACGCCATTGCTTACGGCAGCAAAAGCGCGGCAGATCACTGCCGCGGCGGCGGGACCTTTGGTTGGGACAGCGCGTCGCAGGCGGCGACGCGAGCTCGTCTCAGAGGCGTACGCTTAAACTCAGCGCGCCAAAATCTTGCCGCGCGTTTTGCGTTTCAAACTCGTCCGTGCGCACCACATAGGTGTAGGCGAGCCGGAAAGCGCCGCCAGAAATGGCGAAGCCGGTTTGAAAGTCGGCGACGTAAGGAATGCGGTCGACCGAGGCGCTGTCTTCGAACGTGTTTCCATCCAGGAATAAATCGCGTGCGACGGCGCGGCCCTGCACGCCCGCGAAGATGCTCCAGGAGAGCGGCCCGCCCGCAAAGTGCTCAACGCCCGCCAGTGAAGGCCGCACGCGCGGCGGCCCGTAATCATTATCGATGCGATAGCCGATGCGCGCGGCGAGCCCCAGGCGCGCTTCGGTGCGCAGCGTGCCGAGCGTGACGCCGGCGCTTGGCGTCAGATCCGCTTCCAGACCGCCGGGCACATCGATATAGGCGCGCCAAGCGCGCCAGCGGCGATCGAATGAGCCGGCGAAAGCGAACTCATCATGCAGCTGACTGTCCCAACCTTGCGGGTCGGGCGCGTTCAGAATTTGATGGATGCCGCGCTGTGCTTCCTCGCCGAGCGCCGAGGGGCCGACTATGCCGAACTCAAGTTCGTACGTGTCGAGAAAGCGCGAAGCGCGGCCATTGTTCGGATCGTCTTCGGCCGCGACCATGATCTGCGCGTACAGCCATCCCGCATAGGGGTGCTGATCGGGCGGCGCCGGCGCGGTTTGAATGTCCTCGGGCGTGAAGATGGATTGACCGATGGCGAAGCCCCAGAAATCTGGATCGGAGCCCGAGACGGCGTTGGTGAAGTCGCCAATATCCTGCATCCAATCAGGAACGCTGGAAGCGGGTGAGACGTAAGCGAGCTTGATGCCGGAGGTGTAGTTGCGGTCGTCGCCCGTGGCGAGGCTGTCATTCTCCACCACCAGCGAGAACACGCCCTTATCGCGCGCGCCTTCTGGCGCAGGTTCTGAGGCCGCTTCCTGCGCGGCGGCAATGGAGGGCGCACTGAGCGCCAGCGCCGCGCCGGCCAACCAAAGCGTCTTGCTCAGGCGATAATGTCCGGCGTCAGACGATCTTCGATCCATTGGATTTGGTCCTTCAAGACCAGCTTGCGCTTTTTCAAGCGCGCCAGCTGCAGCGCATCCCCGCTCTGCTCCTGCAACGCCATGATCGCGCTGTCGAGGGCTCTGTGCTCCTCGCGCAGCTCGTGCAGACGTCCCTTCATCGCGCGTTTTTCGGGCGTGTCGTTAATGTCGAAGCCAAAATCGGCGCCGTCGCCGTCGGCCATGCGGTTCCAGTCTCGCTTAGAACGGCCTGGACTGGCCGCTCGGTAAGCTAAGCCACGCCTTTTCCAGGGTGTAAAGCGCGCAATACGCGGACAAATTTCGAGCTTTATGAATGTTTTCAAGGCACGCCGCCAACGCATGCGACGTCTGCGGCGAGGGAGCATTAATTTTGTAACAGATGTAAGGAGACAGCGCCTATTTTTGGCGCCATGCTCTGAGTCAGCCAAGCAGAGGAGGCGCCTCATATGGCTATCGAGCAGCGCTTACGCGAACTCGACGCCCGACATCGGGATCTTGACCACGTTATCGAAGAAGAGGCCAAAAGGCCGGCCGTAGATCTTATGCGGCTTTCGGCGATGAAACGCCAAAAACTCAAAATCAAAGAAGAAATCGAACAGATCCGACAGCGACTTAGTCACTGATCCTGGTCTGACGCGCAACGCATAGCGCGCGCCGTCATAGCTGACGACGCGCGCGAAGCGTTAATCAATCTTCCGCTGTTGCGTCTTCGCTAGCCCGCTCATACGTCTCTGGCGGCACGGTTTCTTGAGCCGTCTTCAGTGTCTTGGCCTCGACCTTCGCCGCGCGCGCATCGGCGCGCTGTTTGGCGGCGGCGGCCTCAGACACGACGCGGTCGAGTTCGATCTGCGTGCATAGGCCAAGCGAAACAGGATCGACTGGCTTAATGTTGCTCGCGTTCCAATGCGTGCGGTTGCGCACTTGGTCGATGGTGGCCTTCGTGGTCCCGATCAGTTTGACGACCTTGGAGTCGGCGATTTCCGGGTGGTTCTTGAGGAACCAGTAGATCGCGTCGGGGCGGTCGCCGCGGCGGGCGATCGGGGTGTAGCGCGCGCCGCGCTTCTTCACTTGCGGGATGTCGATGCGCTTCTGCTCAAGCGGCTTCAGCTTGTAAGCGGGATCGGCCTCGCCCTTGGCGATCTCTTCGCGCGACAGGAACCCGCCGGCGATCGGATCGACGCCGCGTATCCCCTTGGCCACGTCTTCATTAGCGATGCCCTGCACTTCGAGCGGATGCAGGCCACAGAATTCGGCGATTTGATTGAACGCCAGCGACGTGTTTTCGATCAGCCAAACGGCGGTCGCCTTCGGCATCAGGACGTTCTGGGTCATGGGGCGAGGGGCTCCAGATATGCAAAAGCGCCCGGCGTCGTCGCCAGGCGCTAGCCATCTGGTGCAACGGGCTGACGGATCCGGGCGCGGACCAAGTCAGTTGCGAGCCATATAGCGGTGACGCGGGGCAAAGGGAAGGCGATTTGAGGCTGACGGCAGCCGGATTTCGGCCCCAGACTGCCGGACGTATGACGGAATTCGAACTCTCCTTCAGCCTGTTCGGCCTAATTCTCGACCTCGCCATCGCGAGTGTGGCCGCGCGAATGATCCATCTCGCTGCGGTAGGCGAGCGCGATTTCGCAAACCGCTCGTTAATCAAGCTTACTAACTCCCTAGCAACGACCTGACGCGAAAGGCCCATGCACTCGATATTGCCATGCACTTTCGTAAGTTCATCCAAGACGCCCGCGGCCTGACCGCGATAACGTTCGCTCTGACCTTGCCGATCGTGCTCGGCGGCGCGGGGCTCGGCGTTGAAGCCGGCTATTGGTTTCTCGAAGAACGCCGCCTGCAAACC
>JANRIP010000023.1:0-3012 GCA_033764855.1 Hyphomonadaceae bacterium
TCGCCACGTTTGTGGGCGCATGGGCGGCCGGCTTCGGGGCTGCACTTTCGGGTTGTATCTTCTCGGTATGGAGGGCCGCGCGCTTGTCGCCCGCGGTCGCACTCACGCCGCCGCGGCCGACTGCTTTCGTCGCTGCGGGACCCACAATCGCCCGGCTGGAAGCCGATCTGGATGCGAAGTCCCGGATCATCTCGCGACGCCTTGTGCGCTTTCCACGCCGCGCGGGCACCACGATCCTCGGAGTGGCATTCGCCATAGCGCTGTTGGTCGTCGCGCGGACCATGCCAGCGGAGATGGACTACTTGCTCGATGTCAACTTCGGCGTCGCCAATCGTCAGGATGTCACGCTGACTTTCACAGAGTCCCGCGACAGCGCAGTTCTCCATCTCATCGACCGGCTTCCTGGTGTTGCCTATTCCGAGCCATTCCGCGTTGACGATGTCGTCCTTCATCACAAGGGGCGCACTGTTCACGAATCGATCTTCGGCCTGCCGCCGCACGCGCGTCTCAGCCAAATGGTTGGCGCGGATCAGGATGTCATGCCGCCACCGATAACAGGAATCGCACTTGCTCGCGCGCTCGCCGGGAAACTCCATGCCCAGCCCGGGGACACCATCTTGTTGGAGCAGACACGCGGACGCCGCACATCATCCGCAGTCAAGGTTGCGGCAATCGTCGATCCGATGATCGGTTCAGCTGCCTACATGGAGTTGGGAGCACTCTCCCGCCTACTGCGCGAACCTCGTCACATCAACGGCGCGCATCTTCGGACAGACAGTGCGCTGCATGCCGCCTTCAATCGCGAGATCAAGGCGATCGCAGGCATCGCTGGAGTCAGCTTTGTTAGCGAGGCGGAAGCCTCGATGAGACGTGAGTTTAATCAAGGTATCGGGGTGATGAACTTCATCTACGCCGCATTCGCTGCAATCATGGCTGGTGGCGTTGCCTTTTCGGCAGCCCGCATCACTCTTGCGGAACAGGAGCGCGACCTTGCTACCCTCCGCGTTCTGGGATTCACCCGCCTTGAAGTGTCCTACATTCTCGTCGGTGAACTGATGACGCTATCACTTCTCGCCATACCCGTTGGCCTTTCCCTTGGCACGCTCCTTTCCATCTGGCTGATGCAGTTGTTTCAGACCGACATGTACGCCTTTCCCTTCGTATTCAACCCTGCTGGCTACGCGTTCGCGGTCGCTTTTACACTGGGGTGTGTCGCTATAGCAGCGATGGCTGTGCGCACCGGCATAGACAGGCTCGACTTGATTGCTGTTCTGAAAGCGAGAGACTGATCCATGCGCATCAATCTCCCCAAAGGATTGTCGACGGTGGCGCATGCTTCACGAAAGCTGACCCTCGCGCAGCGCCTTTGGGTAGGCGGCGGCCTTGTCGTCGCGTTGGCTCTTGCGTGGCTCGCGTGGCCGCGACCACTGAGCGTGGAGGCGGCGATAGTTGATCGCGGTCCAGTGCGCACTGAGGTCGTAGACGAAGGGCGGACGCGGATCCATGATGTCTTTGTTGTCGCAGCCCCCGTCAGCGGTGAGCTGCAACGCATTGAACTGGACCCAGGCGATACAGTCGAGCGTGGACAGGTCGTGGCCGCCATACTGCCGGCAGACCCTGCGCTGCTCGATGCCCGCGTCGCTGCAGAAGCCAACGCGGCCGTGGCGGCGGCTCAAGCCGCGTTGGCGGCGGCCGAAGCTGACCTCCAACTCGCCCAGAACGACGAACGACGCATCGAGGCCTTGTTTGCACGTCAGTTCGCGGCGCAGGCTGCACTCGACGCCGCAATCGCGACATCGCGCGCTGCACGTGCCGCAGTCGCCGCACGTCGCGCTGAGCTCGCCCGGGCCCGCGCAGCCGCGAGCCCGCCCTCGACGAGAGCAAGGCGCGCAACGCCGGTGGTAAGCCCCGTCACCGGCAGCGTGTTACGCCTCCTGCAGCAAAGCGAGACGATCGCCCTGGCAGGCGCACCTCTGATCGAAATCGGCGATCCCGCACAGATCGAAATCGTCGCTGAGTTCCTTAGCCAGGATGCCGTGCGCATGCAGGCCGGCGCGGCGGCGCAGATCGAGAATTGGGGCGGCGCCCCCCCGATCCCTGCCAAAGTCTTCCGTATCGAACCCTACGCGCGCACACGTATCTCGGCGCTCGGCGTCGAGGAGCAACGCGTAAACGTCATCCTGCAGCTTTCCGATCCACTGCGTGCTCCGCGGCTCGGTCATGGATTCAGGGTCGATGCACGCGTTGTCCTGGAAGAGCAGGAGAATGTTGTCCGTCTACCCACCGACGCCTTGGTGCGCGATGGCGAAGGCTGGGCCGCCTTCGTTATCCGCGACGGTCGCGCGCGCCTCACACGCGTGACGCTGGGAGGCGGCGGGGATGTTTATCGCGCCGTGGCTTCTGGACTCAAAGAAGCGGAGCGAGTGGTTTTGTTTCCGGGGGATGGTTTGGTCGATGGCGCGCGCGTGCACGGCGTACTGCGCAAGCGGTCGGGGCCACAGGAGTAGGCTGAGCGCCATCCCAATGGACGACGAATTTTTGGCGTCGGCGTCGCGGCTTATGGATCAGCCATCGACGAGCAACCCGCTCGTCACCATCGCTTTCCGACAAGCGGATCTGGGAAGTCCGACGACAATGGAAGGCGAGCAGACGTTCACGAGATAGACTAAGCTCTTCCGCGCTTGCTTCCGAGAAGTCCGGCTTATGCGGTGATCCGCAGTGCGCGACTCATGCTCCGCCAAGGTGCGACGTCGTTTCCCCGCGAAGGCCGGCAGCTTGCTTTAGGTCGCGAGTCGCCCGGCCGGCGAACCTGCCGGGCGACGACACGGATCAGTCGGGCGCATTGACCACTGGCGTCGGATTCTGCGGGCGCTTTGGTGCGCCCACGCGCGGCGGCGGACCGCACGTGCCGATGACCGGCGTCCCGCGCGGGTATGCGCCTTTCTCGCGGAAGGCGGTTTTCTGCGCCGCCGTGAACTTCGCCCATGCATCCGGCCGGACGGTGCACCAGGC
>JANRIP010000024.1:0-6227 GCA_033764855.1 Hyphomonadaceae bacterium
GGGAAAATCCGCGCGCGCCGTGCCGTAATCCGGCATGAAGAGGGTGTCGCCGACAAAGGCGGCGTCGCCAATCACATAGGTGACGCACGCTGGCGTGTGTCCGGGCGTATGGATCACGCGGGCTTCTAAACCACCGATCGCAAAGCGCGCGCCATCTTCAAACAGTGCATCGAAGGCCTCGCCATTCGGCGCCACGTCCACGGCGTTGAAGAGCGTTCGAAATGCCCGCTGCACATCGACGATGCGCGCGCCGATGCCGATCTTTGCGCCCGTCTTGCCGCGCACATAGTCGGCCGCTGAAAGGTGGTCGGCATGGGCGTGGGTGTCCAACGCCCAAATCACGCGAAGGCCCTTTTTCGATGCCGCGTTCAAAACCGCGTCGATGGACGCGGTGCTGAGGCGCGCGATCTTCGCGTCGAAGTCGAGCACCGGATCGATAATCGCAGCAGCTTTCGTGGCCGGGTCCGAGACCAGGTAGGTCACCGTGGCCGTCTGTGGGTCGAAGAAGGCTTGAATGTCGGCCACGGGTGATCTCCTCGGAAGGCTCACATGATATATGCGCACTTGCTAAATTAGCAAGATACGATATATAAGGGCCATGCTTGCTTTAACTTCCGCTGACCGCGCCGCCTTTGAAGCCAGCGCCGCCGCCGCAGCAAACTTGCTGCGAGCGCTGGCGAATGAGCGCCGGCTGCTGATCCTCTGCCAATTGGCGGGGGGCGAACTCAGTGTCGGCGCCCTCCAGGAGCGTCTCGGCCTGTCGCAATCGGCGCTGTCGCAGCACCTCGCCGTGCTGCGCGAGGAAGAAATCGTCGGCACGCGCCGTCAATCGCAAACCATCTTCTACCGCATCGCCGATCCTGCAGCCGTTCAAGTCATCGCGACGCTCGCCTCCATTTTCTGTCCGGAGAAAAAATCGTGACAACGCTCACGCCCATTGACCCCGCATCGCTCGCCGAGCGCCTCAAGACAGGCGCGGCGACCCTCATCGATATCCGCGAGCCCGATGAATATGCTCGCGAGCATATCAGGGGCGCCGTTTCTATGCCGCTCTCGCGCCTGGAGCAGGGACATCTCAGTATTGAGCCGCAGGGCGCGGTGGTGTTCCACTGCAAATCAGGCATGCGCACCAATGCGAATTGCGCACGCCTTGCTGCGCACGTGGACGGCGACGCCTACACGCTTGAGGGCGGCCTCGATGCTTGGAAGCGCGCAGGGCTGAAGGTCGTCGCCAACTCGGCAGCGCCGCTCGAACTCAATCGACAAGTGCAGATTACGGTTGGGTCACTGATCCTGATGGGTGTTCTGCTGGCGGCTTTTGTCGATCCCGCCTTCATAGTATTACCCGCCTTCTTCGGCGGCGGCCTCCTGTTTGCCGGGGTTAGCGGCTGGTGCGGCATGGCGCGCCTTCTTGCGCTAGCGCCGTGGAATCGGCGCGCGACCCCGTGATCACGCTCACCGCCGCTTCGATCATCGCCACGCTGGCGAGCGGCGCGCTTGTCGGCCTGCTGCTTGCCGTCTTCGGCGGCGGCGGGTCGGTGCTGGCCGCGCCGCTCTTGCTCTATGTCGTTGGGGTGCGCGATCCGCACATCGCCATCGGCACATCAAGCGCGGCGGTCGCTGCGAACGCGGCGATCAATCTGTTCGGCCATTGGCGCGGCGGGCGCGTGAAATGGCCGTGCGCGATCACCTTCGCGCTTGCGGGGCTCATTGGCTCCTTCGCGGGCTCGACCCTGGCCAAAGCTGTATCTGGAACGCATCTCTTACTCGCCTTCGCCTTCGCTATGGCCGCGATTGCGCTCTCGATGCTGCGGCGGCCCAAGAACGAAGGCGATCCAAATGTGCATCTCAACGCTCAACTGATGCTGCGCCTTACGCCGCTCGGCCTGCTGACCGGGCTCGCCGCCGGATTCTTCGGTATCGGCGGCGGCTTTCTCATCGTCCCAGGTCTGATGCTCGCAACAGGCATGACTATCGCCAATGCAACCGCGTCGTCGCTTGTCTCGGTGGCGATCTTCGGTATGGCGACATCCATCAATTACGCCGCGTCGGACCTGGTCGATTGGCGCCTTGCTGGTCTGTTGTTGGTTGGTGGCGCGTTGGGCGGCGGCCTTGGTCTGGTGATAGCCAAGCAACTGACGACGCACGCGCTGCTGGCGCGCCGCTCCTTCGCCGCGCTTGTGCTCGCTGTTGCGGCCTATGTTGCTTGGCGCGCGACGGCGGCGCTCTAGTGGTATGATGCAAGCCGCGAAGCGCCTCGCTACAAACGTTCGATCACCGCTTTCAATTTTTCTTGGACGAGCGCGGCTGCTTGTTTGAGTGGTGCATTGTCGATCGCGAGCATGGACGCGACCGGATCGATGGCGGCGATTTCAACACGGCCAGCGCCCTTATCCTGCACGATGACATTGCATGGCAGCATCAGCCCGATCTTGTCTTCCAGTTGGAGCGCCTCATGTGCAAGCTTGGGATTGCAGGCGCCTAGAATAGTATAGTCAGGCATGTCCGCGCCGAGCTTGGCTTTCATCGTTGCGGCGATGTTGATCTCGCTGAGCACGCCAAACCCCTCTGCGGACAGCGCGCCCTTGGCGCGCAAGAGAGCATCGGCAAACGTCGCGGTGATGGACTTGGAAAAATAGTAGCTCATCGTGAATTCCTTCAGGTTCAGATCGAGGCGTCGCGCGGATCGATCGCATCACGCGCAGACATATTGCCCCATCATGCCGGCATCCTCGTGTTCGAGAATGTGGCAGTGAAACATGAAGGGGTGCGTGCGAGACGAGGGCTGCGCGAAGTGCACGAGAATTTCGGCGAAACGGGAAACCAGGACGGTGTCCTTCCAACCGCTCAGTTGCGCCGGTGGCGGCGCGCCATCGAGCGAAAGAAGTCTGAAATGCGCGCCGTGAAGGTGAAACGGATGCGCCATCATGCCCGCCGCGACCTCCCAGATTTCCCGCGAGCCTAGTCGGATCTCGGCGTCGATGCGCTCCATGTCGAAAGCTTGGCCGTTGATGCCAAATCCGCCGCCAGGCCCCCGACCCATCATCGGCCCCATCATCCCGCCCATCATGCCGCCCATGTCGTTGAGCGTGAGCCGGCGCCGCTGCAGCGTGTCACTGCGAGGAAGTGACGGCACAGAAACCAGCGCCGCGGGAACGCGGTGTTGCGGCGTTTGCCGCGATCGATCTGGAACGAACGTCATGATCGCGCCGCTCGCATTGGGCGCGCGGCCCATCATGCCCGTCATCGGCGTGTAGGGATCGGCGCTGGTCCCCAGCCGCACCGCGCGTCCATCGGAGAAGTCGACGAGAATCTCGTAACGTTCGGCTGGCGCGATGAGCAGATTTGTCGCTTCGACCGGCGCGGCCAAGTAACCGCCATCCGATGCAATGATGTGAAAGCTGCGGCCATCCTCAAAGCTCAAAACAAAATTGCGCGCGTTGGCGGCGTTCAACAGACGCAAGCGCACGAGACCGGCGGGGACGCGGGTCGATGGCGCGATGGCGCCATTGACGACAAAGGTGTCGCCGCGGGCGCCTTGCATCAGCGTCATTGGGCCGGTTGGGTAAATCAGGCCACCGGCGGAATCGAATAGGCGATCCTGGAGAATGAGCGGAAGGTCGTCTTCGCCATAAGTGCGCGGCAGACCCAGCCGTTCGCCGGTGCCGTCTTCGACAAACATGAGGCCGCCGAGGCCGGCATAGATTTGCCGCGCGGTGTCCTGGTGCGGATGCGGGTGATACCAGGCTGTCGCTTCGCGCTGATCGATTGGGAGCACGCGGCGCCAGGTCTCGCCGGGCGCGATGCGATCATGGGGACCGCCGTCGCCGCTCTCGCCGGGAATGACCAGACCGTGCCAATGGATCGTCGTCGCCGTCTCGATGGCGTTGCGCACCGCGATCGCGACAGCATTGCCGCTGCGAACGCGGATTGTTGGTCCCAGCAGGTCGCCGGAATAGCCATAGGTTGGCGTCGGCCGACGTGGGAAGAAGGCGTGACGGCCTGCCTGGACGTTAAGCGAAAGCGCATTGCCTTGCGCCAGCGCGTCGACCAAAGGCGGGATCGGCAATGGCGTGGCGAGGGGATCGGTCTGCGCGCAGGCCGAGGCGCTAAAGAGAGCTGCGCCAGCCACAACAGCGCCGCCGCCCAGCATGGTTTGGCGCCTCGTGAGCATGGCTTCAGGGCTCCGCGATCTCTTTCCTCATCCGCGCATAGTCTTCCGAGGTGATCTCGCCTTTTGCGTAGCGCGCCTTGAGTTGGTCGAGCGCTGAGAGAGAGCGATCATTTCCGCCGGTGAGCCAGCGAAACACGAACAAGGCGGCGAGCACGGCGAGGAATGTGCCCAGAATTCCGAATGCGCCCATGAAGGGCGAACCCCACATCATCGGCCCCATCGGACCGTATCCATTCCAGGCGCCATCTCGCCAAGCCGGCGTGCAGGCGCCCGCGGAAACCGCGAGCGCCGCAGCGAAGCAAACGCGTGTGATGTTGGCGTGCGTTGCGCGCATGTCACCACGCACCGCACATACCGCCGCCATAGCGGTCGAAATTCGCTTTCTGACCTGCGTCGAGCCGCGCATAGAGATCGTCCACCGCTCTGGCCAGGGCATCGAGCGAGTCCGCGCGGCCGCGCATCATGTCCCGATGCACGCGCAGCCAAGCCGGGGCCGACGTCGTTTGGCCCTGCATGAAGCCGACCATGCGGTTGTGCATGTCGTACATCGATTGGGAATCGGCGCGCGCCGCAACGGCGTAGGCGTCCCACGCGCTCTGCTGGTCGCGGCGAATGGCGAGCGTTGAGTGCAGGCTATCGAGTTGAGGATTGATGCTGGCCGAGCCTTGGCTCCAGGCGTCGCCAGAGCCGCCCATCATGCCGCCGCCGCGCATCATGCCGGGCCCCATGCCATAGCCGCTATTACCCATCATGTAGGGGCCCATCATGCCTTGAGCGCCGGCGCCCATAGGGCAGCCCGCCATCGGCCCCATCATCATATGGCTCCAACCGCGATTGGAGCCTTGGCCGGACTGGCCGGATTGAGCGCAGGCGACGCCAAGCGCGAGGAACGCCCCGATCGCCGCAATTGTTACCGCTAGACCCACGCGCCGCATTTCGATCTCTCCTGAACCAACCAGCCTTGACCTTGGGGGCCGTTCCGATGGCGCACTTTGACCTCGCGCAACGGAATATGAGGTTTCACAAATATCCTCCCGGGACTTAGGGGCGGAGCTGAGAAGGTTGCTGTGCGGGGGGCTCGAATGACCGCGCGCGGCAGCCTAGAAGTTCCAGTCGCTGGAGGATCAAGAGGCCATGTACGCAATCGGGCAGGCGGCCGAACGCACCGGGATCAAGGCGACGACGATCCGCTTCTATGAAGAGGAGGGCTTGCTGGCCCCTCCGGCCCGCACCGCAAGCGGAAGGCGGCTTTACTCAGATGCCGAAGTGCGGCGGCTGACCTTTATCCGGCACGGGCGGGCCCTCGGTTTTGAGTTGGACGACATCCGCTCGCTGCTCGATCTCGTCGACCACCCGGATGACGCTTGCGATGACGCCAACCAAATCGCGCGCCGCCATTTGGCCGATGTCGAGCTGCGCCTCGCGCAGCTTGCGGCGCTTAAGATCGAACTCTCCCGGCTCGTGCGATCCTGCATCGGCGGCAAGGCTGCGCAGTGCCGCGTGATCGAGGCGCTGGCCGATCACGCGCAATGCAAATCGGACCATGATTCGCCGCAGCCGAAGCCGCGTTCGAGGAAGAAGGCGCAAGGCCGGCGCCGGAGGCGCACGGCGCGCAAGTGACCAATGACAAAGCCCTGCGTCCCGACACCCCCAGGGCGCCACCGCGCGCAGGCGGCGTCAGGGTGGAAAGCGAAGCGCGCCTTGACGCCGCAGAACACGATGGCAGTTGGCTCACGGGTTCAGTGCAGGCAGTATGCGCGTAAGCGTCGGCAATGCATTTTCAGCGAGGTTTTGTAGTCGTCCGCGAACATTCGCGGGCAAGCGGAACTTCGCGACGGAGATAATGTCGGTGTTTTGTGAGACGCCAATCCGAAAACTGTATAAGAACAGCGCGATAACCCGCAGCATAACAATCGAGTGGGAATGATTCAGGGCTGATAGCTTTGACAGAGCGCCATCGGATTGCGCTCCGAGCGCCTTGATGTGCAACCGAGTCGTTTCGACCTTCGCTTTGTCTTTTGCCTTGCAGCGTCAGGAACGTTTGAACCGTTTC
>JANRIP010000025.1:0-1884 GCA_033764855.1 Hyphomonadaceae bacterium
TAACCAACCTGAAGTGCATCCCGAAGTGTTGCACGCGGCGGAATCGTTTCTAGCCGGCGAGGAGCGTCTGCAGAGCGGGGTGAAGGCGACGGCGGAGAGTTTCTTCGGCCTGTTCGCCGATGAAATCGTCGCACGCAACACGGCGACCTCCGACTTTCGCATCGGCGACCTGATGTGCGGACCGAAGCCGGTCACACTTTATTTGCAGCCGCCGCCATCGGACGCGCTGCGGCTCATGCCGTTCCTGCGCCTTGTCATCAATCAGTTTGCCCGCGCGCTGATGGAGCATCAGGAGCAGGACGCGCAAGGGCGCGCCAAGCGCCACCGCCTCATCTTGGTGCTCGACGAGTTTCCCATGCTCGGCCGCATGCCCTTCTTCGAAACGATGATGGGCGCGATGGCGGGCTATGGCCTGAAGGCCTTCTTGGTCACGCAAAGCCTAAACCATCTGACCAAGGCCTATGGCCGTGAGAATGTCATTCTCGACAACGTCCATGTCGTCACCGCGTATTCCGCCGCCGACAACGACACCGCCAAGCGCATTGCAGAGATGGCCGGTGAAGTCTGGGAATTGCGTGAGAGCGAGACGCACACGCGGCCGAGATCAATCCTCGGATGGCGCAAGGGGTCGACGACGATCCGCGAGGAGCGCCGGCCGCTGCTTCTGCCAGCCGATGTCCGGTCATTGCCGCGCGATGAAGAACTTATCTTCGTCGCCGGCGCCAAACCGATCCGCGCGAAGAAGCTCAAATTCGACCAGGAGGGCGTCTTTGTGGAGCGCCTTCGTCCCGCATCGAACCAGCGTCCAACGCTTACGACGACACACGATTGGGCAAGTGTGCGTCCGCTGGGGATCATTCCGCAGGTGATCAAAGCGCCGAAGGCCAAGCCCGCCATGTCGCAGCCGCTCGCGGCGCAACCCGATCTCTTTGCGCAGGCCGCCACGCGGCAAACCAAAATCTCCGACGCCGCCATGGCCGCATTTCGTGACGCGGACGGAGTGGCGTTGCCGCATCCGGCGAGCGTCGCGCCGCCGCCTGCGGCGGCCGAGGCGCCTCCCGCCGAAACGCCGCGGCGCCGGCGTCAGGCCAAGGGGATCTGAGCGATGGCCGCGCGCAAGCTCACTGTCTATCTGCCGCCAAACCTCGACGCCAAGGTGCGTAAGGTGGCGCGCGACCAGCACCGATCGGAATCGAGCATCGTTCTTGAGGCGCTGAAAGCGCGGCTTGAGCGCGGCGAGACCACCAACGCCGTCATCGAGGAAAGCGCCCGCCGTCAGCTCTCCCGCGTCGATGCGCGGCTCGAGAAAGTGATCGGCGAGGGTCTCATCCTCAAGGAAATCGTTTTGCTCTTTGTCCGTGTCTGGCTGGAGCACAACCCGCCGATTGACGAGCATCTTGAAGAAGACGCCGCCGCCAGCGCCGAGGCGCGCTTCGAACGCTTCCTCGATTTCGTGGCGCAGGCGTTGGCGCCTGGGAAATCACTCGGCGCGGCGTTTTCCCTTGAGTCCGCAGAAGCCGTAGCCGTCACTGACCACAATGGGGAGGTGAGGGCGTGAGCGCTGGCGCCATTCCGCTTGTGACGGCGCGCCGTCGGTCGGCGCTTGCGCGCGCGCTCGGGCCCGCGATTGCCGAAGCGCTTAACGCGGCGGATGTGGTGGAAGCGCTGATCAATGCGGACGGTCGTCTTTGGCTGGACCGGATTGGCGTGGGGCTCATCGCAACGCCGCACACGCTTTCGCCGCAAGACCGTGAAGCCGCGATCCGTCTGCTGGCGCATGAGGCTGGTGAGATTGTCGGCGAGGCGCATCCGTCCTTGCAGACAATCCTGCCCGACAGCGCCGCGCGCGTGCAGGCGCTGTTGCCGCCGCTGGTGGACGCGCCC
>JANRIP010000065.1:0-16102 GCA_033764855.1 Hyphomonadaceae bacterium
GCCTCAATGAGGCCCTTTGCCCGCCTTGCGCCGGGCGCTGATCGCAGCTAATGGAACGGCATCGGAGCGTGGCGCAGCCCGGTTAGCGCACTAGTCTGGGAGACTAGGGGTCGGAGGTTCAAATCCTCTCGCTCCGACCAATAAAATCAAAGACTTAGCCGGAAGTCAGAAATCTTAAAAATTGGCTGGGGAAACGCCGAGGAAACATCGGCGCGCCTGTAGATCATCGCCGCTCTTTTCCGTTCAGGGGGAGGGGGGTCGTCAGGTTTAGTTCTCGGGCTTGAAATGTACCCCGGTCAATCTGGTACAAACTAAGAGAGATGCGGAAGCTAAGAGCTTCTCGTGTTCATACAAAGCCTGCCCGCAAACGAGGAACGTAGCGGGGGGAGGCGAGTCGGGGCCCACAGCGTGCTCTTCTCGTTTATCGGGGACCGCAAGCCTCGGATTCGCGCAAGCGAGTTGATACCGGCTGTTGCACGCTGAAATGACAAACGGCCCCCTGCGGGAGGGGCGATTCCTCTGAAACACATTTTCACTCCTTTCAGAGGGGACTTCGCACCTATGACCGTCACATCCCACGCCACAACCACGCCTTCCCGCCGTAAACGCCCCCACGTGTCTTTGCCGCCGGACTTCAATGATCCGGCCGCTCAGGACAAGCTCGTCGACGTGCACGTGTTCGCCGCCGCGCTCGATACAGGCGTCTCGACGCTCTACAAATTCATTGCAGACGGCCGGATCGAAAAGCCGACGAAGATAGGCCGGGCAAGCAAGTGGCCGCTTCGATACATCCGGCGCATTGCCGCTGAAGGCATCGCCGCTTAGGCGCGGCTCACCCTCCCACAATCCTCATCATCGCAGCATCGCCGCACGGCGAGCGGAGCTGCGCGTCCAAATTACCTTCGAGGCCACATATCATGCACGCCACCGCCGCGTCGAAACAACTCGACACCACAGCACGAGTCGACCCTGACGAGCTTCTCGCCGATGCCGGGTTTGACAAGAACGGACGTAGCCTAACCGAAACTGATAGCGAAGAATTTGAGGGCGATGCGACTCGTCACCTGGACTACTTTGAACGCCGCACCGACCCGGTGACGCGCGAACAGGACGCTGCCCGTGAGCACGAATATTTTGAAGAGCGAGAAGCCGATCAGATCGCGAACGCAATCGAGATCGACGACATACGGCAGGCGGCTGAGCGCGACGAAGCGCGCGCAAAATTGCTTCGCGCCAAGGGCGAGCACGAGCGGGCCAAGGAAGCCGAGCGCGATGCACTTGAACTGCGGCAACTTGTGGCTGTCACCGCCCGACGCATCTTGCAAGTCCACGAGCTATTCAGCGCCACCTTCTTTCACGCGGTAGCGGGCGAACACTGGGCTGTAGCGCAAGCCCATCTGATCGACGCCATCAGGTCAAATGAGGCCGACTACGCGTTAAAACTCTCCTGCGCCAAAGCTCTCTCAGAGATCGCCCAGTATCTACCGGGCGGCACTGGCGTCGAGTTCGACGGAAAATGGCTTGCCGAGCTGACCGGCATTCCGCTTCGTACCGCGCAAGACTACATCGCCAGTGCCCGCAACCTGGAATCCGGTGTTGCCGCAATTATCACCGGCACGGATTACGGCGACCGCGCCGGAGTTCGCAATCTAGTCGCCATGACACCGGCCAAGCGGTACGAGGTCGTTCACGGCTATATCTCGAACCATTTGACCAAGTACCTCGTCGCGCACTCGATCACGAAAGAAAAGCGGAGGCGTTCCCGGAATTTTTCGATCACCGAAATACGCGCCCTTTCTGTCATCGGACTGAACAACGAACAAGGTTGGGCGGAACTGCTATCCCGCGATAACGACGCCGGAACGGCGTGGTTGGCCGCTGAACTCGACGCCAAGCTCGAAAAGGACGACCGCAATCAGCGGGCGCTCAGCAAAGCTACAGTGTCGCGTGGAAGCCGCGCGCTCACCGAATTGAACACCCGCATTCGCAGGAACGCTAGATGACTAACACGAACAACGTGGCCGCCCATATCGACAATTCACGAGCCCGGCAGAACATTAACAAAGAGAACGCCATAGCTCTCGCCAAGATCGGCGTGGCGGTCTTCCCGTCGAGCGGCAAGACGCCGCTGATCCCGATGTTCAACAAGCTCGACACGGAGATCAGCCCGGCCGACCGCGACGCGGCAATCGAGAAGTACCGCGAGCATCACGAGGACAAGGCGCCCATCCACGTCGGCGCGACCAAGGACCCCGAAGTCATCAAACGCATGTGGCGCGCTCACCGCGACGCTGTGCCGTCTATCGCTACCGGCCCTTCGGGTCTCGTCGTGCTCGACGCCGACCAGAAGGACGATGGCCCGGCAAAGATGCGCGCCCTGTTCGAAGAGAACGGCGGCCTGCCGCAAGGCGTGATCGACTCACCGACCAAATCGCAAGGCGTGCATTTCATCTTCGCCGATCCCGAGCGCAGCTTCAGCAACAAGGCTGGCGCGCTGAAGAAGGAATACGGCACCGACGTTCGCGGCAGCGGCGGCCAGATCGTAGCGCCTGGTTCTCTGCTCGACGACGGCCGCAGCTACGGCACGCGCGACGATCTCGTGCGCTTCCTGCGCGCCTACAACAACAAGTCCTTCCCCGAGGTCCCTGAGTTCATCCAGGGCCTAATCGGCGCGCAGGCCGAGCACAACGACGACACCTCGCCGTCGAAAGAGCGCGATGTCATCAAGGCATTGCAAGACGCCGATTGGGATAAGCACGAGAACGACTTCGACCCCGATCTCCCCACATACGATCTCGAAGCGTTGCGCACGACGAACGCGGAGTTCAAAGAGCTATACGACAACCCGTCGTCCGATTGCTCGACCAACCGCTTCCTGGCTGCGCGCCACGTCATGCGCGAATGGCCGGACATGCCTGCGCCAGCGCTCTCGATCTTCTTCTCGCAATGGGAAGGCGCTGGCACCTACACCGACGAGAAGCCGAAGTCCGGCGAGTACGACGACCGGCAGATCGCGCGTGAGTGGCTGAAGAATCAAGGGCTGTCGAAGCCGTCAAAAGGCGATGCGTTCGGCGTGGTCGAAGTCGACGAAAAGGCCGAGTACCTTGAAGTGCATGGAAACGTTGTCGACTTCGACTCATGGCACGAAGGTATCCAGGCAAAACGGGCCGAACGCGGTGCGCGCCTGGAGAGAGCTGAGGAACGTGCTCAGGAGGAAGTCTCACAGCCTACCAGTAAAGACGAGCGGGCGAAGCGATTTGTCTATATCGAAAACATCCGCGGAGCAGTCCGGCGGGCGCTCGATTGGTGCATCAAGTTCTTCGTTGCGCGAGGCACTACTTCCGTGGCGACCGGACTGTGGGGCGCGGGAAAGACCGCCGTGTTTACTGACATCGGGTTGCACGTTGGGCATGGCTTCGAGTGGCGCGGTCGCAAGGTAAAAAAGGGCGTCGTGATCTATGTTGCCTTGGAAAACTCCGAGGACGTTGAACGACGCGTTGAGGCGTGGTGCGAACTTATGGAAAGGGCAGGGCGTGACGTGAGCGGCGGGGCGTTTGTTGTACATCGCGGCCCGTGCCGTTTGTTCGATCCCACCGGCAAGGCGACCCGTGACGAAAAGGACCTGATTGAGATTGCGAACACAGCGGCCGAGCATTATGGGCTTCCCACTGCGATGATAGTTATCGACACGCTGGCGCAGAGCATCATGCCTGGGAACGATAACGATTCTCAGGACGCGGGCATTTACACCGCAGCCATGCAGAGAATCGTGGCCGCGACGGGCGCGAACGTCACTGCTCTCGCCCACCCCACTAAGTCGGGTGAGGGCGTCCGGGGAAGCGGCGCGCTCCAGGCGAACGTCGACACGGTGATTGAAGTATCGCGCGATGGCGCAGGCCGGGGAACAATCAAGGCGGGGTCAAAGTTCCGCATTGGCAACCCGTCCAAGGTGAGTTTCGGCTACCGGCTGCGCTCCCAATCCTTGGGGCAGGATGCCGATGGCGACGACATTGATATCGTACTCGCCGTCGAACCGTCCGTTGATACCGGGAGCATGGGCGCAGTAGAGGACGACGCCGACGCGGCTGCTTTGACCCCGCCCGACACAGCGGCCGATAAGCTCGCTGCAACGCGGCGCGTTTTCAAAGAGCGGGTTGCACACCTGTCAGAAGCGACGGGCGAGGGGCTCGATAAGATCGGAATGACCGCGAAGGACGTATTTGCGGCTCTGAACCGGGATAGGAAGGTCAGCGGGCTACCGGAGCTTAAAGATCGCACAATCGTCTCACGGCTGTTGGGGCGGCTGGCGGAGAGCGGTGAGATCGTTAAGTCGGGTGACAATAGGGCGACGGAATACAAGCTAGTCGGTTAACAAGTCGGCGAGTAGCGCGCAACCACGCGCTGCTCGCTAAGGCTTTTGCAGCGCAGTTAATCGGCTCAACAGCCCCTTATACTGATATGCGCCTTTTAGCAGTTCCTTGGTTAAATCGATTGAGAGGCGCACCTCGGCCTCACCAATGGTCTGATATGTCTTAGCTTCGATGTGAGCGGCGTCGTTGCCGAGAAGCCTTAAGTGATCCGCTGCTTGAAGCAAATCTTGAGGCACAATTATTATTTTTGATAGCGCTTCGATGCGCTTCTTCAAGTTGTCACCAACAGCTCCCCGTTCTTCGCAAAGCTCTTCGAGGACGCGGCGGACCATGAGTGCGGCCGCTTTATAGCATTGTGCCGAATGGCACTTGATTGCCTCCTCCAAAGAAGCTGCAATAGGCGGCGGAATATCCGTCGAATCGAAGTCTAGTACTTCACTGGGTAACACAATTGCTTTGCCTTCTTTGTCGATCACGGCAAGAACAACCCCTTTGCATTCACTATTCGGGCAAATTCGGATACCAATGATCGATCGACCCTTTTCGAACGGTGCGCCTCCCCGTTTCTCAATATGCTGAACCGTCAGATCGTTCGGGATAGCTTTCGTGAACGCTCCCATGTGCATGCAATGCGGGCATCGAACATTTGGAACCGCGTCCGCGCTTGGAGTTGCTTGACCGTTCGGTGCCTTTACGGTGATCGGATCACCCGCCGCTGAAATCAATTTGTAGACGACCGTCATCTCGTCCTCCCGTCATATCGAAAGTAACCGTGCAAACAACCGTGCAACGATCCACCGTGCACGGTTGCTGCACGGTCGCGTGCACGGTTGGTCTGCACGGTTCGTGCACGGTCAGATGCACGGTTGTTTCGTAGCATTATCAATCGTTTAGCGCGACCGTGCAATAACCGTGTAACGACCGTGCACTGAATTTCCCGTCGACTGTGCAGCGCTCTCCCACCCCTATAGGGGTGGGAGCGGCACGGTGGGCGGGCTAGCTGCGGTTTGCTGAGCGATATTAGTGTATTCTGAGAGAGGAACCGGTCCGAGAACGACGATGACCCGATGGGAAGCCCTAGTCAGATACGACGATGAAATTCGAGCTGCAGCCGAAACGTTGGCTCCGTTTGGCGCAGAGTGGGTCGATAAGTTGGGCGAAGCCTTTTTCGCGTTAGATGAGGACCGCAGATACTTACCCAGCATCGTCACGCGCTTAGCCAGGGAAGCGGAACACGCTGCCGTCTTGAGGTGGCTCAAGGCATTTTCGAAGACTGCGGACGGGGCCGAGACCTCACCAGAGGCCTTGGACGCACTTTTAGTTATTCAGGCCAGCGGCTACACCCTGCGGGTGGATCGGTCCGGCACGTTCGAAGCCATGACAGGCAGCTCAACCTCATATCTGCGGTCCAGCGGCGATATAGTGCGCTTCGCGAAGATTTTGTCGGCGAGGGCAGAGCGCGCCGCAACAGCACCAGATCAGGCGAAAGGCCGGTAGTCCGCCCCGTGCAAGGAATCGCAGTTTTGCAGTCAAATCGCTGCAATAGATGGGGGCTGTGTTTTGAGGTTGCGCTTTGGCCGCCCCGCTTGCTGCGCGGCTGGTCGACTGGCCTCGGGTCCGGCCGCGCAGCGAGATAGCCTCTCAGAGACACACCCCCCCCCCAACCGCCGCCGGTCGCCTCCAGGCGAGCCCAGGAACGTCACCCATGCCCGAATCCGCCGAAGACACTATCTCGCTGCTCGAGCTTCTTGAACTCGACACCAACAAGCGCCTAGGCCGCGCTGCTGACGCTGCTGAAGACGCCGCCAAGGCTCTGACCCGCATCGCCGACGCGGCCGAAACGCTCAACGCGCTGATCGCATCCGTGATCGGCGTGGGGAAGACAACTTGCTACAACGGGGGCGCAGAGTTTGGCCCGCCCGTCAATTTCATCCGCTCGGGCGCAGGCAAGACGGTTTTCGCCTGTGACGCGGACAATTCAGACGGTGGTGAGGACTGACCGATGAAGCTAACCACAGACACACCCGGCGCGCTCACGCCTAGACAAGCGGAAGGGATGCCCGGAGTTCTGGCGGCACAGGCGTTCCGCTCCTATCAGCAAATGGCCAAAGGCGGCGAACTGTACCGTGAACTTTCTGCCGGATTTGAAAGCTCTCGGCGCGCGGCGCAACACACTCCGACTCGGCGCGAAACCATCGCGCAGTTCGTTGATGTCGCGTACGCGCTCGCTGCAACCATTCTTCAGGCCCCGGCCGATTACCCCGCCCATGCTGTCGACTTCGCAATCGGGCTACTCAACGAGGCCATGACCTACGTGCAAGCCGAGATGACCGCAACGCAAGAGATCGCAGAATGGGGCTGCTAGACGTTAAGCTCGATACGAGCAAGATGACGAAATGGGCCGAAGAGCTTTCCGCTCGCGGCCTGCGGAATGCTATCAGACGTGCCGTTGATCAGAGCGCCCGCGCCGCGCGCAAAGAGACTATCCAAGTCATCGCCGACGACATCGGCGTCAGCAAATCCAAGATCAGGGCCGCCACGCCCAAGGTTGTCACCACCAAGGCCGGAGACCTCGCGGCGCGCTGGACCGTGACGAAGATGCGCATTGGTATCCGCAACGTGGCAGGCGCTAAGATCACTTACGGCCAAGGGCTGACAGCGTCAACGCACCGACTGGGCGGCGGCGGTTCATCCCATCTGCGCGTCAAGCGCGCCTTTGTCATGAGCGCCAATGGGGGCGAAGCTGTCGTCTATCGCACAGGCCGCTCGCGCTACCCCGTTAAGGCGATCCACGCGGAACACCCTGCCACTGCGCTTGGCCAGGACGGCGCGCCCGCGCAGAAGAAATGGAAGGACACCGCCAACCGCGAGCTGCATACGCGGCTTGCTGTTGAGGTCCAGAAGCAATTGATCAACGAGGGCATTGGGCCGTTCACGCCCGACACCTCAGGCGATTAGTCACACCGTCCAGCGCGCCGTTGTCCTGCGGCCGTCGCAGACGGTTCGGCGCTCGCGCTCGCCGCTTCATAGGCGGGATGGGCGAAGAGTTGCGAGCGCCTCCAATACGCGGGCAAGTCTTCCTTGATCAGTTCTCTTGTCCGCGTCAGCGCGCCGCGTTGCAATAGGGGTTGCGACGTGGCGCGCACCAATCACGCGGGGCTTCTGCGTCGCGGAGAGCACCCGCGAGCGGTTTCGTGGGTCCTAGGCACGACCCGCGCACCGCTGAGCGGCGCACTGCCGCGCCTTTTTCACTGAAAACACTCGACTTTTCGATAGCAGAGAACAGACATGGGCAGACCTAAAGGCGTAGTTCGCCGACTTGCAGACGAAACGGGTTTGGATCAAGCCACGATACGCCGGGGTCTCGCGGAAGCTGGTACCAGCGAGCAAGCCTGCGAGGCCAATTTCGCCCAGGCTTTAGAGATCGTCCGGGCGCTCGCCGATACGGCGCGCGTCGTCGGGCATGCAGCCAACGGCAGAGGCGAGGGCGGCGGCGCTGAAGTGTCAGCGTTTGCCGATGCAAAGGCGCGACGTGAAATCCAGCAAGTCCGTAAGCTCGAAATCCAAAACGCCAAGGCTGAAGGCCGTCTAATCGACCGTGAAGCTGTCACCGCAACCGGCATGCATATCATCGCGACTGCGCGTACTGCGCTTCTGTCGCTCGGCTACCGCATCGCCGAGAAGGTCGCAGACAAAACCGACGTGAATGAAATTACGCGCATCGTGGAGAACGAAGTCCGCGACGTGCTCGGCGTGCTCGCCGACGAAGAAGCCTTCTTCGAAGCTTTGGAGATCGATGCTCTTTCATGATTGACGAAAATCTGGCGCGTTCCTGGGTGGGGGCGTTTGCGCCACCGCCCATCGTCGCGCCGTCGTCGTTCGCGGAAAGCGAAATACTCTTACCCGGTTCGGCAAACGCAATTCCCGGGCCGTTGCGCCTTGCGCCGTATCAGCGTGAATTGGTGGACGCAATCGCTGACGACGAAGTCGAAGTCGTCGTCATGATGCTTAGCTCGCAGACCGGCAAATCCATCTCCATAGACGCGCAGCTTGGCTACTGCATTTCCTGCGAACCCGGGCCTATGCTTCACGTGTCGCCGACGGGGTCGCGGAGCGAGGACTTCGTCAGAGATCGTTTCGACCCGTTAGTCGCGGCGTCGCCTTCACTACGCTCGTTGGTGGGAAAAGGCCAGGACACCCGGAAAGGAAGTTCCGGCGGTTCGAACTCGATTGCATCCAAGTCGTTCCCCGGTGGACAGCTCAACTTCGCTTCGAGCTACAAGCCCGACGAGTTAGCCGCGCGAGCGATCAAATTCCTCTTCCTCGACGAAATCGACCGTTTTGCAAAATCGGCCGGAGAGGAAGGCGATCCGATTGGCCTAGCCATAAAGCGAACGAAGACGTTCGAAGGCAAGGGCCGCAAGGTCATTATCGTCTCAACGCCAACGACGCGGATGGGATCGCGGATCAATCAGTGGTATCTGCGCGGCGATCAGCGCAAATTCAAAGTCACCTGCCCCGACTGCTCTTACTGCGCGCCGCTCGCCTTCGAAAACCTCAAGTGGGAGGAAGGCAAACCGTCGACGGCGCATCTCGTCTGCGCGGAATGCGGCGTTGTGCATACCGAAGCGCAGCGGCGCGAAATGATCGAAAGCGGCAAGTGGGAGGCGACCGCAATTGGAGAGCCAGGCGTTCGCTCGTATCACCTGACCGAGCTGGCGTCGAAGTTCTCCACGCTGCAATCGGTCGCGCAACAATATGAAGACGCCAAGACACCAGAGCAAAAGCAAGCGTTCTTTAATACAACGCTCGCCCAGGTGTACGACGCGGGTACCGAAGTTGAGCTTAGCGCATCGGAACTGGAACAGCGCGCCGAAGCCGTTTCGGCACCGTTCGCGAGTAACATCCTGTTCGTAACGGCCGGAGTCGACGTGCAGGGCGACCGCGTCGAATGCACGTTTCTAGCCCATCACGCGGACCAAACGCGCACCGTGTTAAACCACCTGAAGCTAATGGGGGATACCTCGGCGGACGCTGTATGGCGAACACTCGACGCCGCGCTGGACACCTTGTTCCTGCTCTCGGACGGACGGAAGCTTCAAGTCGCGGCTACCGCAGTCGACTCGGGCTTCAGCGCGGACCAAGTAATGAAGTTCGTTCACGCGCGCCGTCGCAAAAACTTTCTGACGACTGCGGTTAAGGGAGCGAGCGGCTTCGACCGTTTGCCGTTGACCCTCGGCGGAAAGCTGAAGGGCCAAATGCGCTTGATGATAGTCGGCGTCGACGCCGTCAAGCACACAACCCAGAAGCACCTAGCGATGGCGGCACGGGGTCCGGGCTTCATTCGCCTGCCCAACCATCTGCCGCCGGAATACTTCGAGGGCCTCGCTTCGGAGGAGCTTCGCGTCCGAACGGTTAGGGGCGTGCCGCGCCACGAATACCACCGGACAGTCAGGCAAAACGAACCACTCGACTGTCTCGTCTATGCAAGTGCCATTGCAAGGACGGTGACCATTAAACCGACGACGGCACCGGCAAAGCCGGAGCAATCAATCCCAGAGCTGGCTAAGCGGTTGCACGCCGCTCTCAACAACTAGGAGACCTACACTATGACTACCAAACCCGTAGCGGGCGACCTCAACGCAGCCGTGCTGAGCGAACGCCTGCGCGTCTCGTCCATTCTCGAATCGGCTGAAGGAAAGCGTAACCCTGCAATGGCAACCGAGCTGGCGCTTCGAACCAGTCTCGACGTTGAAACGGCGCGCAGTATTCTCAAAACGGCACCCGCAGCTAACCCCTACACCGCCGCGATGGACCGCGAGGGGGCTGTGAATTTGAACGCAGCTACGGCGGATTTCAGCGCGCCCGACGTGAAGGAAGCGCGAAAGAAGGAACTGGCTGAAAGCGTTGCCTGCTTTAATGCCGAAAGGGGCTACACGTCCAAGAAGGCCGCAGGTTGAACCGATGGGGATCGCAAATTGGTTTCGGGGACGTGGCGGTCCGCCGTCGCTCCCGGAGGCAGTGCCGGTAGTAACGCCGAAGGACGTTAGCCGGTCAGTCTCTCAGTCTTCCGGTGCGCTCGCGCCGATTGATGGTACGACCAGCGCCCAACTCGGCTTTCAGGACGGCACGGATGGCCGCAAAAGCCTGACCTGGGCGCGTTATAGCGCGCCGATGATCACGAGCGGCTACGGCCCGTTTTTCGGAACGCCGGGCTCAGAAGTAAGCCGGGAACGTTCGCAGGCCGCAGCCGTAACCGCCGACATGCTCACGGGCAATTCGGTCGTGGCGACGCTCGTTGAAAACTTCGCGACGTACGCAATCGGCAACGGACTGACGCTCTCGTCGCGCCCGGCAAACGACGCGCTCGGCATTGCGCCTGAAGCTGCGCGCGAACTTGCAAACCAGATTGAGCGGGCTTGGCTGTCTTGGATCATGAACCCCGTTGAGTGCGACGCATCTGGCAGGCATACCCTGCCGCAGCTCGTAACCGCAGCGTTCAAGTCGTGGCTCGTCACTGGCGAATCGCTGGCCGTGCTTGACTGGCGGACCGTTCCCGGAGCGCAGACGCGGACCAAGCTCAGCTTGCTCGATAGCCGACAGCTTGACCAAAGTATCACGCGAACCGCTGACGACGCTTCAATCATGCAGGGCGTGCAGTTCGGTAACAATGGGACATTGCAGGGGTACTGGATTCGGCCGTACGTCTTGGGCAACTACAACAGCGCGCCGCAAGCGGTCTTTGTGAAAGCCAAGACAAGTTGGGGCAGGCAACGTGCCGTCCATCTTTTCGATTTGCTTTTGCCCGGACAGATTCGCGGCCTGTCGCCACTTACTGCGGCCCTTACGCCAGCACATTCGAAGGGTACGCTCAGGGAGTTCGGTCTGGCCGCTGCGCTCGTGCAAACGATGGTGGCCGCAACGATTGAGAGTGACCTGCCGTCAGCGCAGGCGTTAGGATCAATCAACGTGGGCGATTTCGGCGGAACGCCCGGCGCAACCCCCGGCGAATGGCTGAAGGCGCGCGGCGACTTTTACGAGTCGTCTAAGGTATCGCTACAGCCGGGCGTTATCGGTCACTTGATGCAGGGCGACCGGCTCAAGATTCACCGTGCGGAGGCACCGAACGGCACCTACGAAGCGTTCGATAATTCGCTCGGGCGGGAGGCTGCGAAGGCTGCGGGCAGCTCGGCCGAGAGCCTCAGCGGCGACTACTCTAAAACGTCGTTCTCTGCGTCGCGGCTTGCGGAAGAGCTTCCTTGGCGGATCAACACTCGCAGGCGCTCGGCAATCGTAGAGCCGCTATACCGCGCCGTATTCAAGGCGTGGCTCGAGGAACAGTGCGAGACAGGCAAGATCGCACTGCCTAAGGGCGCGCCCGCATTCTGGGAAGCCCCCGACGCCTACGCTTCAAGTCTGTGGCGTGGCTCCGGCAAGCCTGTTGCGGACCCGCTGAAGGCAGCCCAGGCTGACATTCTCGAAATTGAAAACGGATTGTCGACCCTGGAGGCCAAGCTAGGCGAACGTGGCTTCGATTTTGAAGAGACGCTCGCGCAGCGCAAGGCTGAAAAGCAACAGCTTGAAGCGGCGGGCTTCACGTATCCGACACCGAAAGCGGTTCTCGCGCTCGGACCGGAGCAAATTGTCGCCGACGAGCGATAGGGGATTATACGACATGACTAACGCTTGCACCCCGTCGGGCATCGTCCCGACGGTCGACAATCCTTGCGAAATGCTCGGCGCTCTGCGTGCCGCGCTGTATCAGCTTATGGCCGGGCAGGCCAAGGCTGTAGTTCGGAATAACGATCAATGGATCGAATTTCAGCGTGGAGACGCCGCGCTGTTGAAACAGGAAGTTCGGCGTCTGGAAATCATCTGCGGGGCCGGCGGCGGACGCGCGAGAGCTGCGCGAGCCGTCGGGCCGTTTCCCGTTCACTCATACCGTAACCGAGGTTTGATATGACTACAACGAAGATCGCCGCAGAGTTCGCACCCGGCTCCGACATGGTGCAGCTTGTTGACAAGGGGATCATTACGCAGCGCGCCGACGCCGTCGCAATGGGATACACCGTGTCGGCGGCCATCGTGTCCAAGACGCCGCCTGTACCGGCAAGCGGTGCGCCCGTCGACGGACGGGCGCTCAAAAAATCGGCTTGGCGCGCGGCCATCATCGGCTCGCCTGAAGCCAAAGGCCGCGACAACGCGACCGCCGAGCTACTCACCAAACACTCACCCGAAACTCTATCGGTCGACGACGCGCAGGCATTCCTGCGCGGCCTTCCCACCGAACAACCCGAAAGGATCGTATCAAACGTGACCACCAATCCCGACCCGCGCGCTGCGCGCATCGCAGAAATCAACGGCAGCGTAGGCGCTTACAACAAGAGCCGAGGCTTCGCGGCGAGAGCGCAGGTTGCCGCACCGCAGTCCATAGCGAATATCGAACCCAGCAAGCTGAAGCGGCTCGCCGAATTGCGGTTGAACGCGCTGGACACCGCGCAGGCGCACGGTGCCGACGGCGAAGCAAAGAAACTGCGCTACGCGCTGCAAGTTCACGACACCACGGCTTTACCGCTCTCCAGCGTCTTCAACCAGCTCGGGGTCGATACCTCGAAGATCATTCGCTAATTCAGAGGCCGCAACAATGGCATCCGCTACCCACACCTTCAAACTCTCCGCGCCGCTCAAAACGCACGATGGGGAGGTCACCGAACTAAAGCTGAAAGAGCCGAAGGCAAGGTTGGCCGTCAAGTTCGCCGACCCGTTCCAAATCCGACCGATGAAGGATCGAGACGACCAGCTCGAATACATCTTCAACAACGAGGCTGTGAGTCAGTACGCCTCCGAAATGTCGGGGGTCGACGAGCTGATCTTGGCCGAGCTGTCTGTCGGCGACTTCTACCGGCTGCGGCAGGAAATCGCGAACATCATCCTAGGAGTCGTCCCCGACAGAAACCCTTCAGAGCAGCCCGTCGCCTGATAGCTGCGCTTATCGGCGACCGTGGCCTGCGCTGGAGCGAAGTGCGGACCATGCGGCTGAGTAAACTACTGAAGTTTGCAGACATGTTTGCGGAGCTGGATAGCTTTCGCGAAAGGAATAAAGGATCGTAGACGCTATGTCTAATCCGAGTGTGACAGCAACTATCAGCGCGAATGACCTTGCGTCACCAAAGCTCAAAGACCTGATAGCTACGCTGAAGCAAGCGGAGCGTATTGCCAAAGATGTTTTCGACGGAACGAATACCATCGGCAAGTACGTCTCTGGCATGAACGCTGCGACCGCCGCAGCTCAAAAGCACGTCGGCGTGTTGCATCAAATACACGCCGCTCACAAGGCAATCGCGGGCACCGTGGCTGGCTACAGCGCGATCCGACTTGCCCACGGCGGTATCGACGCCGTAAAGGACGCGCTGCCCTATCTGCGAAAGGACCGAGAAATAGCCGCCCGTGCGTCCTACAGCAACCCGGACATGGAGTTGCTTAGGAAGCAACAGCGCGAGCTTGCAACTGCGCTCGGCTCTACCGTCGAAGCGACGCAGAAGGCCCAAGAAAAGTTTGGCCTGTTGGGATACAAAGCCCCAACCAATGCCGCGCTGACGAAATCGACAGCGGTTGGCGCGCGTGCGATGGGCGTCAATGCCGCCGACAACGCCGAGCTAATGGAAACCATGATCTCGCAGTTTGGGATCAAGGCCGACAGCGTTGGAGACGCCACGCGGGAGGGCGAACGCCTTAATGACATTGCGGCTGTAGCGACCAAAAAGTCGAACATGACGCACGAAGACGTGCGCGAGTACTTCAAGTTCTCAGCGGCTGCCGCTCACTCTGTCAACGTGTCGCCTGAGCAATCAATCGCCATGGGCATGGCGTTGCGGCGCGGCGGCATTCCGGGTTCTGAAGCTGGCGTCTTTGCTCGCCAATTCTATGCGCGCATGATGGCACCCACCCGCAAGGGCCGGGAAATGGCCGCCCAGGTGGGGATCAATCTGGATGACTATTCGGATCATGGGCCGGTCACTGGCGAGGGCCTGAGCGACAAGCTCAAGCGCGGGTTTGGCAAGGGTCTGAGTCAGTCCGTCATTGCTGCCTTCAACAAAGACTTGGAGGACAACGGCGAAAAGATTCTGGGGGATCGCGGCACATTCGCTGAGGCTGTGATCAAGGCGCGCGAGAAGAACGGCGGCGAGCTTTCGGAAACCGACCGCAAGCATATCGTCAAATCGGCGAACGAATACTACGACACCACAAAGACAGGCATCCGGGGCGGGGCGCTGCTAGATCGCATCGTCGCGGCGAACAACCCGATGCTGATGCAACAGTTCCTCGGTGACAAACAGGGCGCTCGCGGCAACGCCCTTGTGAACGCGTCGGAGTACTACACGAAGGCGAAGGAAGATCAGGCCCACAACAGCGGTTTCGCTCAGCAAGTCTCGGACGAGCTGGGGAAGGGTCTGCCTGCGGCGGTCGACGCTCTGACGGCCACGTTCCAGTCTGCCAAGAATACGATGGTGCAGGCTAACGAGGGTTGGATTACGGGCGTCGTGCAGTCGGCGACCACCCTTACAGCCGCGTTCGGCAACCTGAGCCCGGAAGTTCAAAAGTCCGTAGGCATCTTCGCAGGCGCGGCTACGGTCGCGGCGGGCGGGGGCGCAATGGTTGCGTTCGGGATGAGCCTGCGGTCGCTCGTTGTGTCAGCTAACGCCGCATCGGCGGCGCTAACTACACTTGCAGCCCGTGGCGGCGTTGGAGCCGCTGTAGTCGGAGGGGCTGCCAGTGCCGCTGGCGGGAACGCAGCGAAGGCGCTCGGGTGGCGAGCGGGGGCCGGGGCACTCGGCGCTGTCGCCGCTGGGCCGGTTGGCGTTATTGCCGGTATGACGGCTGCTGAGGTCGCTTGGCCGTATGTCGAGAAATGGGCCAACGGGGATGACGGTATCGCCGATGGGTCACCCGAGGACATCGAACGCCGGAGAAGTTTTGGCATGGGTCCGGGGTCGTGGGGCCGCTCGCCGAACTGGCGGCGCGTCACGCTCGGCCCTGAGACATCCCGCAACCTGGGTGGCTCTGTGCTCGGCGCGCCCGGTTCGGGCTGGCAAGAGCCCGCAGCGTTTGGCGCTATCCCTGCATCGCAAGGATTTGGCGCAGGGCGAGCGGCGGAAGTTTCCGGCACGATCAGCGGCTCTGCGGAGGTACATCAGATGCTTCAGCTTGAAGTCAAGCCGACCGCGTATTTCGAGGGGCTCGTTAAGCGAGCCGAGAACGTTTCGAACATGTCGCTAAACGGGAAGCTCGGCACCTCGATGCAAGGCCCCGGCGACAACGGCACCAAGCCCAGCGCAAGCGCGCTGACCGGCACACAGTAACCCGAACGTGCGGGCGATCAGTCTTACGGGACTGATCGCGCTGCGTTCGCAACCATCAAACATGATTGGAGATACTAAGATGACCCTGTTTCCCGGGTCCGATAACTGGCGCGCTGGCATGACTGAAGTATCGCAGGCCATCGCTGACACAATGGGCGAATGCGTCCGCGTGACGCCCACCGCTTTAGCCCCAGTGAACTTCCCGGCCACGCCGCAGCCAGAACGCGCCCTGTGTCAATCGGCGCCCAAAATTGACCCCTGATCGGCGTCCAATTTTGACCCCCTTGGGCGGCGGGTTCTGGCGGTAGCGCTCGCACCGTCGGAGCTGGTCGGGGTTGCGGAGACGGCGCGAGCGCGGGTTGTTTGATCGTC
>JANRIP010000041.1:0-13449 GCA_033764855.1 Hyphomonadaceae bacterium
AAACGCCGGCGTCGAAGGCTCGATCGTGGTCGGCAAGCTGCGCGACAACAAGGACGACAATTTCGGCTTCAACGCGCAAACCGAGGAATATGTCGACCTGGTGAAGGCCGGCATCATCGATCCGGTGAAGGTGGTCCGCACAGCGCTGCAAGACGCAGCGTCGGTCGCGGGCCTCATCATCACCACCGAAGCCTCGATCGCCGAAGCGCCGAAGAAAGAATCGGCGCCCGCCATGCCCGGCGGCGGCATGGGCGGCATGGGCGGCATGGATTTCTAATCCAGCTGCACAGTCCGAAAACGGAAACGGCGGAGCGCAAGCTCCGCCGTTTTTGTTTGTTGACTTTCGTTCTTGTTTTGTTTACGCGTATCGACAAGTTCTGCCGACACGCTTTAGGGCTGGTTGGATGGTCACTACCCATCTCGTTCCAGCTGACATTCGCGACCTCTACGAGGTCCACGAATGGCGCAACGCAGCGGGCGTGCTGGCGACCTCAGCACCAAGCGAGTGGATGGAAATCCAACAGGCGCTGAGGGCGTTTCGCCTGTATCGGAGCGAGCTCATCGTCGGCGGCGGCAGCCGATCACGAATTGTCCAACGGCTTGAGCAGCCTCTAAAGGCCACGGGCTGGATTGAAAAGCAGTTCAAGACGGCGATTGAGATCGACAATGTCTCAACGCCTTCGCCAACTCACAAAGTGGACTGCTTCAAGAACCGCATCGCCTTGGAGGTGGAGTGGAACAACAAAGATCCGTTCTTCGATAGGGATCTGAATAACTTTCGCCTGCTTTTTGATCTCCGGGTGATCGACGCGGGTGTAGTCATTACGCGGGCGGATCACTTGCAGCTGATTTTCAATGATCTCGGTCGCGGCGCCAGCTTCGGGAATTCCACAACTCACCTCAGCAAACTCTTACCGCGCCTGAACGGCGGCGGCGGCGGCGGTTGCCCCGTTCTGGTATTTGGAATCACAAACAAGCTGTACGTTGATGACCACTTGAATCCGGTTGCGCCGGTGATTGGGGCCGCTCATGGCGAGGACGAAGACGATGCCGACTAAGGCGTCGGATGCTGACGGCGGCGTGCTCAGCGCAACGCTTGATCTGGCGCGAACCCTGCGGGCGCGCCGCTTCGGCACGATCCTCGCTGACCCGCCATGGCAGTTCACCAACCGCACGGGGAAGATGGCGCCGGAGCATAAGCGGCTTGCGCGCTATTCCACGATGACGACCGACGAAATCTGCGCGCTGCCCATAGGCGACTATGGCGCGGACACCAGCCACCTGTATCTCTGGGTGCCGAATGCGCTCCTCCCCGAAGGTCTGCGCGTCATGCAAGCCTGGGGCTATAACTACAAATCCAACATCGTCTGGTACAAAACCCGCAAGGATGGCGGCCCCGATGGGCGCGGCGTCGGTTTCTACTTTCGCAACGTCACTGAGCTTTTGCTGTTTGGCGTGCGCGGCAAGAATGCGCGCACGCTGCAGCCGGGCCGCACGCAGGTAAACATCATCCCTTCGCGCAAGCGCGAACATTCGCGCAAGCCGGATGAAACCTACGACATCATCGAAGCGTGCAGCGCCGGCCCGTACCTGGAATTGTTCGCACGAGGAACGCGAAAAGGATGGACCGCGTGGGGCAACCAAGCGGAAGCCTACGAACCCACCTGGAAAACATACGCCAATCACTCCGCCGCCGCGCCGCGCAAGCGCAAGGCCGGCGCCGACAAGCTAGGCCCGCTATTCGACGTCTGAGTTCACCCAATCCGCGCCTGTCCCGTTTCGGCACACTCGGGTCCAAAGCAGCGCGCCAATAATTTCTTTATTCCCCTATGCTAATTGCGACCGCTTCATCGCGTTTCGGCGTTGGATTCATCATGGCTGTCACATGCGAAGGGTGCCGGGATGGCGCGGCGTTCGAGACGCCGATCACCATGGCGTTTCACCCCATCGTCGACGTCAAAGCGCGGCGCGTGTTCGCGCAGGAAGCTTTGGTGCGCGGCGCCGCCGGCGAGAGCGCCGGCGCAGTGCTGGCGCAAGTGTCAGCGGTGAACCGGTACGCCTTCGATCAGACCTGCCGCGTCAAGGCGATCGAACTCGCCTCCGAACTGAAGCTCGCCGATACTGGCGCGCTGCTCTCGATCAATTTTCTGCCCAACGCCGTCTATGAGCCGCGCGCCTGCATCCGGCTCACCCTGGCTGCGGCGATGCGCACGGGCTTTCCCATCCAGCGCATCATGTTCGAGTTCACCGAGGTCGAGCGCTTGGACACCAAGCACGTGCTCAACATTTTGCGCAGCTATCGCGCCATGGGCTTCAAGACCGCGATCGACGATTTCGGCGCCGGCTATGCCGGCCTAGGTTTGCTCTCCGAGTTTCAGCCCGACATCGTGAAGCTCGACATGGAGCTCATTCGCGGCCTGGGAAAGAGCACGGTGAAGCAAACCATCGTGCGCAACACCCTCAACATGCTGCGCGATCTCGGCGTCACCCCCATTTGCGAGGGCGTTGAGACGCACGACGAATATGAGGCTCTGCGCGGTCTCGGCGTGGATTTGATGCAGGGCTATTTCTTCTCCAAGCCCGGCCTCGCCGCGCTGCCGGACCCAGCCTGGCCCGACCTCCCGGGCGATCTCTCTCGCGCCGTCGTCTGAGCCGGATACGCGGATAGATCGCGCTTCCAAACGCACGCATCCGGTTTTGCTTGCGCGGCGAGGCTCGATCCTTAGGTTGGCGACATGGCTGGCAAGGCGACGGCAACACCTTGGTACGAGCGCGACACCACGCCCGGCTATGTGCTGATCCTGGCGACGATTATTTCGTTCACATTGCTGAACGGGCCGCTCGCGGGCAGCATCCATCATCTGCTCGAAGACGCGTTCGCACGCATTGCTGTTGGCGGCGCCGCGCATGATGTGAACCTGCACCTCGTCATCAATGACGGGCTGATGGTGATTTTCTTTCTCTATGTCGGGCTCGAACTGAAACGCGAAACCATTGAAGGTCCGTTCCAGAATCCGCGCGAAGCGGCGCTGCCCATCATCGCCGCCGCCGGCGGCATGGCCGCGCCGGCTTTGATTTATGTGCTGATCGCGGGCGGCGCCGATCCTGCTTATATGCGCGGCTGGGCCATTCCCGCCGCCACTGACATCGCCTTCGCACTCGGCGTGCTCGCCCTGCTCGGCAATCGCGTTCCGGCGGGCTTGCGCCTCTTCCTGCTCGCGCTCGCCATCATTGACGATCTGGGCGCCATCCTCGTCATCGCCATTTTTTACTCCACCCACATTGTCGGTTGGGCGCTGGGCGGGGCGCTGGTGACCTTCCTCGCCATGCTGGGTTTGAACCGCGCCGGCGTAAAAGCGCTCGCGCCCTACTGGCTGCTCGGTCTGGTGCTGTGGGGGTTCATGCTGCTTTCCGGCGTGCACGCCACCATTGCCGGCGTGCTCACCGCGCTCGCCGTGCCGATGCGCGATAAAGCCGGCGGCTCACCGCTGATCAGCGCCGAGCACGCGCTGAAGAATTGGGTGCAGCTGGGCATCATGCCGATCTTCGCGCTGGCGAATGCCGGCGTCACCATTGCCGGCGCTGGTCTCGACGCCGTATTGCACCCGGTCGCGCTCGGCATTGGCGCCGGGCTGCTGTTCGGCAAACCGATCGGCATTGCGCTCTCCGCTTTCGCCGCCGCCGCCGTATTGCGCCGACCTTTGCCCGCGCCGCCAGCAGCCATGCTCGGCGCATCGTTGATCGCCGGCATCGGCTTCACCATGAGCCTCTTCATCGGCACGCTCGCCTTCGGCCAAGGCGAGCTCGCAACGCCGGTGCGCTTCGGCGTGCTGGGCGGCTCAATCCTATCCGCCCTCGCCGGGCTTGCTGTATTGTCGGCGGTGTTGCGCGGGGTAGGCCGCGTTTCAGATCCCGCGCTGGCGCGTGAAGAGGCGTTGGCTGAAAGCGAAGGTCTGCTGGAAGACGTCGACGCTAAGGACGCGCCCGGAAACCAATCGTGACGCCGCGATCTTCGCCGGGAAAATAGCGGTCATTGCCGAAAGCGAAATCCGCGCGCTCGGCATAATCGGTATTGGTGAGATTGCGCACGGCGGCGAACACGGTAAGCCGGCCATTCACATCATACTCGGCGCGTAGATTGAGCAGGTCATGGCCATCATAACGCGCCGTGTTTTCGGCATTGGTGAAGTATTCGCCCATATGCGCCCATTCGAGCTCAAGCGACGCTGGTTCAATTGGCCGCCACGCCGCGCGCGCGTTCCAAATCCAGCGCGGCGCTGAATCCACGTCATCGCCGCTGCTGATACTCTCTCCCGCCCGTGCGACAGGATCGTTGAACCGATACGTATGGCGCGCATAGCTGACCCAGCCGCTGAAGGTGAACGCCTCGCCAACCGGCGCTTCCCCGCTCAGCTCCACGCCTTCATGGCGCGTGCGGCCATTGGTGATGGTGAAGCCATCGGCGTTGCGGAACGAAGTGTCGTTTTTATCCATGTGATAGAGCGACAGCTCGAATTGCGCCGGCCCAACCGCCCCGCGCCAGCCGCTTTCAATCGAGTCGATCGTCTCCACCTCCTGCTCGCCCGGCGTCTGCAGCGTTTGCAGCGAATAGAGATCGGTGATTTGCGGCGGCCGCGCCCCGCGCGCCAGATTGAGATACAGCGTCTGGCTTGGCCGCACTTGCCAGGTGACGCCCAGCTTCGGCGTCAGCGCCTCGAATGCATCGCTGCGATCAGCGGCGCGGCGGAAGCGGCCAAAGTCTCCATCCGGCGCGCGATTATCATACTCATACGAAACCCGTTCGCCGCGCAGCCCGGCCGTGAGCGTCCAATCCGGGGCAAAGCGCCAGCGCGCCTGCGCGAACGCCGCCAGCGCCTGCATGTCGACGCGATAATCGTAATGTAGCCCCTGCACATAGCCATTGGGCTGATCCGCCAAGGTCTGCACCTCGCGCAGCCGCCCGCGCGTCACATCGGCGTCCGCGCCGACAATGAGCGAGAGGTTGCTGGCCGCATCCCAGTAATAAGCCGTCTGCACCCCGCCGCCGCTTTGCCCGGTGCTCTCCAGAGCCTGCGAGGGAAAGAAGGACAGCAACAGCTCCGCATCGATCCAGCGCGCATAAGGCGTCACCCGCAATTCGCCCGGCCCAAGCGGGCGCGACAGGGTCGCGTGCGCGCGCGCCAATTGCTGATCGCGGAACGCATTCGGCGTCGGGTTCGAGCGCGCCAGCGCGCCATCATCATACGCGTTCGCGCCTTGAATGAAGCCGGCGGTTTCCTGGTTCACATTCTGAAACACGAAACGCGATTCCAGATTCCAGGCGCCGAGATAAGCGTCCCATCCCGCCAGCACATGCTGCTGATCGACGCCGGAGTCCGCGCGCCAGCCATCCTCGTGCGCCAGCGCGATGCCGACAAACCCAAGATTGGAATCATCCACCGCGCCCTCGCGCGTGCCGAAGGCCCTCGAGCCCGCCGCCTGCACGCGGCCAAACGATCCCGCGCTCAATTGCAGCCGCCCCGCGTCCCCATCGCCCACGCCCGGCGCCGTCGTGATCACATTGACGATCCCATGCACCGCATTCGAGCCATAGAGCGCGCTGCCCGGCCCGCGCACCACTTCAACGCCATCGGCGAAATCGAGGCTGGTTTCATAAAGCTGGTTCACATTGCCGAAGCCGGGCGCGCGGATCGGCACGCCATCTTCCAGCACCAGGAACGAACCCGCGCTCTGCCCGCCATTCAAAACCGGCGAGCGGATCGCCGGCAAATTCTCCACCCCATTATTGCGATGGATCGCAACGCCCGGCAGCCGGTTCAAAGCTTCGGACGCGACCTGCGGATCGATGCGCTCAAGCTCGGCGCCGCCCAGCGTCGCCGTATTGCCGGCCAGCGTCTGAATGCTTTGCGGGCGCCGCTCGCCAGTGACGACGATGTCCTGCGCCGCGGCCGGGCTCGCAAGAGCGATGAAGATCAGAGGGGTCCAGCGCATCGCCGGGCAATGTCCGGGCCGATCGCGTTCAGGCAAGTGGTTTCTGCCAAAACTAAAACGACCGCGTCGTGCTGCCGACGCGGCCGTTGTGTGCGCCATTTTTATTTTAGCTGGCGCTTCCTCCCCAAACGCAAACTGCACACGGGCGCACATGTGCGCAGCTCGCGCGAACACTGGTGGGGCAGCTGCCGTAAAGTCAAGTATGCTGACAGCGTGTTAAGCTGGCCCTGTCATATTTTTTACATACCGGACAATTTCAGCACGCGGACACTCAACCTGGACGCGTTTTCGCGCCTCGTTCCAAGCCTCGCGATCATCGCCCGCTTGTTCGGAGACCTGCGCGCCGAGCTTCAGGTTCTTGAGCGTCACCACGCCCTTGGCCAGTTCGTCTCCGCCTTGGATCACGGCGACCGGGGCGCCGCGCTTGTCGGCATATTTGAGCTGGGCCTTCATCCCGCCCCCGCCCAGATAGGCCTCGGCCCGCACGCCAGCGGCGCGCAACTCCGCCGCCATGGCCAGCGAATCCGCCACCCGCGCCTGATCCATCACCAGCACGACTACAGGCCCATCGGCTGCGCTCGCCTCGCCCTGCGCGGCAAGCGCCGCGGCGAGACGCGAGACGCCGACGGAAAAGCCGGTCGCTGGAATTTTCTCGCCGCGAAACCGCGCGACCAGATCGTCATAGCGCCCGCCCCCGCCCACGGAGCCGAACGCGCCATCAGCGCCGATCAGCTGCGCCTCGAACACCGGCCCCGTATAATATTCGAGCCCGCGCACGATGGTCGGATCAATCGCGGCCCGCGCATCGTCAACGCCAAGGCCGCTCAAAGCCGCATCGATAGCGCGCAATTCTTCAACCGCCGCGCCGCCAGCAATGCCTTCAAGCCGCGCCAGCACGTCGGCGCGCGAACCAACGCCCGCGCTCACCAGATCGAGCACGGACTTGGCTTGCGCCACATCGAGCCCAGCGCCTTTGGTGAAATCGCCGCTCTCATCCTTGCGCCCCGCGCCAAGCAAAGCTTCGACGCCAGCGCGGCCAAGGCGATCAAACTTATCGATCGCACGCAGCACGACGAGGCGCGTTGCATAGGCGTCGGCGGCGACGCCGATTTTTTCCAGCACCGCATCCAGCAATCTGCGCGTGGAAAATTTCAGCTGGAACCCGCCGCTTCTCACCCCTGCCGCTTCCAGCGCGGCGCAGGCCATGGCGATCATCTCGGCGTCAGCGGCGGGCGAGGCGCTGCCGACCGTATCGGCGTCGCACTGCCAGAATTCGCGGAAGCGCCCCGGCCCTGGTTTCTCATTGCGCCAGACCGGCCCCGCCGCCCAGCGCCGATAAGGCTTGGGCAGCGCGTCAAAATTCTCGGCCACGAACCGCGCCAGTGGCGCGGTCAGGTCGTAGCGGAGCGCGACCCATTCCTCGTCGTCTTCGAATGCGAACACGCCTTCATTGGGCCGATCCTGGTCCGGCAGGAATTTGCCCAGCGCCTCGGCATATTCGAAGGCCGGCGTCTCCAGCGGCTCGAAGCCCCAGGCTTCATAGACCGCCGAAATCCGCGCGATCAGCGCCCGCTCGGCCATCAGGCCGGCGCCGCGACGGTCCATCAGGCCGCGCGCGCGGCGGGGTTTGGGGCGGGGAGAAACGGGCTCAGTCATGGCGTTCAAGCGTTCAAATAGGGATCAGGGGCTAGGGACTAGGGATTAGGGGACGGCGGCGCAACGGCGAATCCCTAGCCCCTATTCCCTAGCACCTAACCCCTAAACGGCGCCCAGCTTGCAGCCGCTGGCTCACCTTTGAGGGGAAAGGCCCGTCTCATGCTCACCTGTCTCGCCATGGCGCTCAGCATTGTCTCGCTGGGGGACATTCCCGCGCTCGCCGCCCATGTCGAGACCGACGCCCGGACGCTCAGCGCCCAGAGCGAGGTCAGCAGCGACTTTCTGGCCCAGCTCAACCATTTCTCCGATGAGAGCCAGCAACTCTAGGACTCGCTGCGCGCGGCGGGCGTGACCGAAGATCTGCCCTGCATTTTCCGCGGCATTTCCGAAGACGCGCACGCGCGCGCCGCCGAAATGCAGGACGCCACCTTAAGCCCCGCCGCACGCGCCGACGCCTTCACCGGCCTGCGCGCGCTTTTGGACGACGCCATCCTGCTCGCCCCCATGGCGGCGACAGCGGCAGAGGACGCTCAGCCTTAAGCCCGGTACTTCACCGAGCAGCCATAAGGCGTGGTTTGCGCCGTTTGCACAGGCCGGCCAGCGGCGACATCAGCGAGCGCGGCGCGCACATAATTGTTGGCGCCTTCCAGCGAGGATGGACGCGCCGAAGGCTGATCGTCGATCGCGCCCTGATACACCAGCCGGCCTTCGCCATTGATGACATACATATGCGGCGTCGTGCGCGCGCCATAAGCGCGGCCCATGGTTCCGGATGGATCGAGCAGGATGGCGGTGGGCGCGGCATTCTCTTGGCGCGCGCGCGCCAGCGCGCCGGCGCCGTCAAGATAGCCCTGCTCGCCTTCGGCGGATGAGATCACCGTGAGCCAAACCACGCCCGCTGCAGCGGCTTCGCGCTGCAATGTCTGCATATTGCTGGAGTCGTAGTGCTTACGCACATACGGGCAGCCATTATTGGTCCATTCGAGCACCACGGTGCGGCCGGCGAATTCGCTTAAAGTTCGGGTCTGGCCGTTAGCGTCCTGCACTGAGAAAGCCGGCGCCGCCGCGCCAGTTTCAACCGCAGCGCTGGCGTTGCGGACAAAAGCGAAACCGCCCACGCCAGTCGCTACAGCGACAGCCCCAGCGCCCAGCATCAAATTGCGTCGCGAGAAAATCATGAAGCGTCTCCCATTATGGTTTCAAGGATCAGGTCTTCGCTCAAAACTTGCGGCAGCACGACGGGCTCTTCGCCCGGCGGATAATAGAGATAGAGCGGCACGCCGGCGCGGCCATACTGAGCCAGCGTCGTCGCGATTTCTTCATTGCGGTTGGTCCAGTCCGCCTCGAGATAAGCAATGTTGTCGTCGGCGAAGGCTTGCACGACCGCCGGGCGCGAAATCGCGACCGCATCATTTAGCTGACAGGTCACGCACCAAGCGGCGGTGAAATTGACGAACACGCCGCGCCCTTCGGCGCGCAAAGCTTCCACCCGCGCCGGGCTCCAGGCTTCCGCGCTTTGTTCGGCCGGCGCGCGCTGTGTGGTGATGGGCGGCCACGCCCAAACAAGTGTCAGCGCCAGCACCACTGCCCCAACGCCAAACCAGATGCGGCCCCAGCGCGAGGCCATCAGCGCGAAAGCGAGCGCTGTCGCAACGCCGAGCAACGCCGCCACCGCCATCGCCCCGCCCTGCTGGGTCAGCACATAGCCAAGCCAGATGGCCGCGCCAAACATCGGGAAAGCGAGCACGTGCTTCACCTGCTCCATCCACGGCCCGGGCTTGGGAATGGCGCGCTGCAAGCCCGGCGCGAAAGCGAGCGCCACCATCGGCGCGGCAAAACCAATCGCGAGGCCAGCGAAGATCAGCAGCATCACCAGCGCCGATTGCGTCAGCGCCGCGCCAATGGCGCTGGCCATGAAAGGCGCGGTGCAAGGCGTGGCGGCGACGACAGCGAGCGCGCCAGTGAAAAAGGCGCCGAGCGCGCCGCCGCGTTGGGCCGCGCCCGCGCCAAGATTTTGCACTCCGCCCGCAATCTCGAACACGCCGAGAAGATTGAGGCCGATGGCGAAGAAGAGCAGCGCCAGCCCCGCTGTCACCAGCGGCATCTGCAATTGGAAACCCCAGCCCACCGCTTCACCCGCGCTGCGCAGCACCAGCAGCAGCACAGCAAGCGCCAGGAATGTCGCCAGCACGCCCAGCGCATAGAGCAAGCCATGCGTGCGCGCTTCGCCGCTATGAGCGCCGCCGGCGAAGGAGAGCGCCTTCATCGATAGCACCGGCAAAACGCACGGCATGATGTTGAGGATCAGCCCGCCGAGAAACGCAAAACCAATGGCGGCCAGCACCGCCGTCCACGCCATGGGCTCGACAGCAGGCGCGCTTTGCAGCGGCGCGCCGCCAGTATCGGGCAGAACAGGTCCGGGCTGCGCCGTGATTTCAAACGCGACATGCTCGCCATTCTCACGCGTGAGCGTAACCACGCCTTCAAGCGGGCCATCGCCAAGATTGTTCGCCGCGCCCGGCCTCAAAACGAAGCTTACGCCCTGTGCGCCGGAACTCGCTGCTTGCGGGGCGGCGTGATCGATGGCGTCACGGCTATAGGGGAAGAAATGCGCATCGCGCACACTGGCCGCATCAGGCAACGTAATGCTCAGCCGTGCCGGCGTTCCTTCAGTGATGTGGGCTTGGATCGACGCATTCGGCTGCGGGATCGCCGCAAGCGCCTCGGCAATGCGCGGCGCCCATTGCGGATCATCGGCGCCTTGCGCGGCGACGGGCAAGGTGAGTGAAACAGTCCCTTCTTCGGGAATGCAGACGTCCGAACAGACCAGCCAATAGAGCGCCGCGATCAGCGTGACGTTTTCGCCGATGCGCGCATTGGCCGGCGCGGTGATCTGGATCGGGTAAAGAACCTCGCCCGAATAGCCGTAATTCATCAGAATATCGAACGGGATTGCCTCAGGCGCCGGCCATTGCATCTCACCGGTCTGGAAGCCTTCGGGCAGCGTCCAGCTAATGTCCGTCGCTTCGCCACTATCGCCGGGATTGACCCAATAAGTATGCCAGCCTTCGATGATCTTCTGGCGCAGCACGATGGTGAAGCTTTCGCCCGGCGCGATGGCGGCGCGGGCCGAATGCAGCTCGACCTCAACCCGCTCGGTGCTGAAAGGCTCCGCGCGCGCCAGCGGCGCGCCCAAAATGAGCGCCGCAAATACCGCTAGGAGGAGCGTCAGCCGCATGGGACCCCAGTAAGGTAAAGGGCGCGCCGGCTAAACACCAACGCGCCCTGTTGTGTACGAGCGACGACGAATGTCGGTTTCAGTTCTTCGCCAGCGGTGTCGATGCCTGGATGCGCGCGGCGCGCGAAAGGATTTTCGGCCACAAGCCCAGCGAGAGCAGGTGAGCGTGCATCACGGCGGTGACGCCGCGATCGCGCAGTTCGAGGAAGGTTTCCTTCGGCAGCGCGTTCAGCTTTTGCTCCGAGATACGCAGATACTCGCCGATCTTTTGCGGCTCGTCCGGCGTGCCGTCCGGCTTGGCGCGCGGCAGCGCCAGCGGGGTCAGCTCAAACAGACCGTGCTGATCCATCAGCTTCACGAACTCTGTGGTGCGGCGGCCCAGCATGTCGAACTCTTTGCAGAACTGGATCGCGTCCTGCGTGAACTTCGAGGGGTTCTCGCCGTCGAAGAACGGCATTTCCGGCGTCTGCGACAGCATCTTGGCGGAGCGGTCGATGCAGACCAGCACCCGGTCGCCCTGCTCATTTTGCGGCGCCTGCTGACCGCCATTGGGCCCGCCCGCAATAATGGGCAGGAACGGATAGCGGCGCGCAAACGCCGGCAAATACACTTCCGGGTCCAGCGAGCCATCGGCCGCAAGGAACACGTTCATGCCCGGACGCAGCCCCATCACCGCAAGCGGGGTCTTGGTCTGCGTGTCGAAGATGATCGGATAGCAAACCGCCGCGAGGCCAAACTCATCGACCGTCAGCGGCACCAAGTGCGTGTCGGCCAAAAACGAGAAGGGATTCGTGACCTGACTGACGCCAAGCTTGCGGTGCTTCTCCAGGGAGAGCGGCTCAAGCTGGCGGTAGAATAAAATTCGGCCGAGCGTTTGTTGGTCGCCGGCGCCGGCGGTCGTCATGAGGGTCTCCGCAGGTTCCTTACCTTGGGGGGCTTCCAACCACGAAAGCGGCTGCTCCGCAACAGTGGAGCGCAAATCGCTCTAAAGCCAATGGCTTCTCAGCGGGGCGCGCCGTGCTATGGGAGCGCCCTCATGCGGCCGGCGACCAAGACCGCAGCGCGCGCGGCGGCGCGCGACCATGGAGGGGGGATTGAAGCCAGTTTTGGCCGCTTTGCTTGCATTTGGGCTTACCGCCCTCAGCGCATGCGGGCCCCGCGGCGAGCCGCCTATCAACGCCTTTGACGGCCGGGTCGAGGACTGGACCCGGGAGCTTCTGGCCGACAGCCCGGAACTCGCCACCCAGGCCGGCGTCAGCGCCGAACAAGCTGGCGGCCCGTTCGCGGACCGGCTTGACGATAGGTCAGCGGCGGCCATGGAGACGCGGCGCGGCGCGGCGCTGCGGCGGCTGAGCGAGATACGCGGCGTCGACACCAGCCGGCTCGATACCGAGGATCAGCTCACCTACGACATTCTCCGCGCCCAGTTCGAATCCGCGGCGGAAGCGGCCGCGTTCGACTATGGCAATTTCAGCCCCTTCGGCGGCGTGCAGCCCTATGTGTTGAACCAGCTCGACAGCGCGTTTCTGACGCTGTCGGAATTCCTCGATCGGCGCCACGCCATCGCCAATTTCGCCGACGCCGACGCCTACCTCTCGCGCCTGCGCGGCGTCGCAGCCGCCATCGACCAGGAAACAGCGCGCGCCCGCGCCGACGACGCCGCCGGCATTCGCCCGCCCAGCTTCATCATCGACAGCACGGTGGCGATGCTCGACCAGATCGCTTCGCGTCCAGCGCTCCAGCAAAGCTACGTCACCAATTTCCACACCAAGCTCGCCGCGCTGGTTGCGGCTGAAACCGATACGGCTGCGCGTGCGCGGCTGGAAGCGCGCGCGCTGGGATTGGAGGCGCAAGCCGAAATCATCGTGCGCGATCAGATCATCCCCGCGCATCAGCGCGCCGCTGCGGCTTTGCGCGCCATTCGCGTGCGCGCGACGGATGATGCCGGAATCTGGCGCCTGCCCAATGGCGCGGAGATGTATCGCGCCGCGCTGCGGGTCGACACCACGACGGATTTGACGCCAGACCAAATTCACCAGATCGGGCTCGACCGCGTTGCTGCATTGAACAATGAGCTGGACATTGCGCTGCGCCGGGTTGGGTTGACGGAGGGCCCGGTCGGCGCGCGGCTTTCGGCGATGACCGCCGATCCGCGCTACATTTACCCCGATACCGATGAAGGCCGCGCGCAATTGATCGCGGACGTGCGCGGACGGGTGAATCGCGCGCTCGAGCGCGCGCCGCAATGGTTCGGGCATTTGCCGCGCGCCCCGCTCGAAGTGCGCGCTGTGCCCGCCTATCAGGAAGCGGGACAGCCGGGTGCGTTCTACTCGCCGCCCTCGCTCGATGGCCGCGTCCCGGGCATCTATTACATCAATCTGCGCAACCTTTCGGAAATGACGCGCATCGATCTGCCGACGCAGGACTATCATGAGGCAGCGCCCGGCCATCATTTCCAGGTGGCCCTGGCGCAGGAGCAGACTCAGATCCCCTTGCTGCGCCGGCTTATTGCGTTCGACGCCTATGGCGAAGGCTGGGGCCTTTACGCCGAACAATTGGCCGAC
>JANRIP010000063.1:0-61839 GCA_033764855.1 Hyphomonadaceae bacterium
CGGTCAGCGTCTTGACGTAGCCCAGCCAGATCGCGCTCGCGTCACCGATCATGGATGCTGTTCTCTCCGAGACGACCAGCTCGCCGTCGCGCTCCCACACGTGATAGCCTTTGCCCTTGAGCAAGCCGCGCACCGAGCCGCCGAGGATCGGGAAAAAGCGGTCGTCTCCGTGGTTGTCGCGAAACTTCAAACCGCCGGGCTCCACCTTGATCGCGCCAAGCTGAGGAATGAGCTTCGGCGATTGCAGGCACAGCTTCTCTATTGAGGCCATCGCGCTGGGCGTATCCTCCGGCGAAGGGAACAGCCCGCCATCGTTCTCGATCTGCGCGTCCACCTCCTGCCCGTCGTGATCGACTTGCTTCCATTCCAGCGGGTTCGTGAGCGTCGCGGTGCGAATGGCGGTGAATGAATCGACGCCGCCATCTAGCCGGTGGCGCACGGCCACGATGACGTAGGCTTCGCCGCAATCGTGCGCATTGTTTCGCACGAGGTCACCGACTTTCAGGCGCTCGAACTGTTCGCGGTTCATCACTCTCTCCACCTTGCTAGCTCGCGCTCGCGATCTTCGCGCTCGGCCTTCATGCGCGCGACTTCGCGACGATACGCTGCGCCGCGCACGGCGACTAACTCAAACGCCGCGAACATCGCGTCCACCAAGCCCTCGGCCGTTTCGATGAACTCCTCCACCGCCTCGCCGCCGGACAAGATCGCGACGACCTTGCGGCGCGGCTCCTTGTCGCCGGGCTTTTTGGGTAGCGTCTCGTAGGCGCACACCACTTTCGCGCCGCCCAGGTATTCGCGCACGCCATCCTCACCGAGCGCTTCGATCAGGTCGATGGCGCCAAGCCCGCCCCGGATCGCCTCGATGACGACGCAGGCGTGCTCAACGGTTGACGGATCGCGCCCGATAGCGGCGCCAACCACGGTCGGCTTGAAGCCAAGCTCGGACACCAGCCCGGCCATGAGCAATTGACGCGGGAATGAGTGCTCCTGCTGGCCGCGCGTCCGCTTGAGTATGTCTTCGATGCTGACGTGCGAGAACGCTTTAACCACCATGGCGCAGTCCGCGAGAACCTGCTGGCAAAGCTCCACGGCGGCGGCGTTCGCGGCGCGGGCCTCGGCGCGCTGGTCGCGCTTGGCCGGCTTGGCTCCGCCGGCGCGGCTTGATCGCCCCTGCTCCATCATGGTCATGGGCGCGGACCGTGCCGGCGATTTGATTTCCAGGGCGTTCACACGCGGGGCGGCTTAGGCCAGCCGGCGCGCCCGTGCCGCAGAACGTGCTGGGCCGCTGACGCCCATCCGACGGCTGCGCCCCCCAACACCAGCAGCAGCGCAAGAACGGCCCACACGCCCAGGAAGCGCACACCCAGGGCGATAAGCGCCATGCCGGCCAGGACGGCGACGCCCAGGCCCGCGCCGACGGCGGCGAACACCAGCCGCTTTGCAAGGCTCGGCCTCAGCTTGGCTCCGCCTTCCGCGCCTCGGCTCAACACGGCGGCGGCGGCGGCGGTCGCGTTCAGCTGCGCCTTGCCGCTGCCGGGCTCGCCTTGCGGGCGGGTTTCAAAAATCCTCTTGTCGGCTGGCATCTTTCCCTCACTTCAAGGTTCGCTCGGCCAGCGCCTTGTCGCGCGCGGCGTTGATCGCGGCCACGGCATCGTGCGAGCCGCCCGGCTTGTCCGGGTGGAACTTGGCCGCGCCGGCGCGCCAAGCCGCGCGGATTTCGTCGGGCGATGCGTCGCGCGATACGCCAAGCACCTCCCACCACGGGCGCTCGCGCTCTACCGGCGGCGGCAGCGCCGTGAAGCCGGTGAAGGCGCGATCCATGACGACTGCGCCGCCGTGGCGCTCAATCGCGCGCATGGCGTCAAGCGACGCGGCGATGGCGCAGAGATTGTCGGCCACGCGATTGTAAAGATCGACGGCGATCACGCGCATCGACTTGTTTCGTGTCTGCCAATACACGGCCACGCCAGGATCGCTCGCGCTCTCGGTCGTGAGCCGGCCCGTCAAGGTCGGCCGAATGTTGGTGCTGATGATCACGTCGCCGTCCTGCACGCCCATGCGCTCAAGCTCCAACAGGACGCGCTTCACAGCGGTCCCGATATCAACGCGGCGCGCGCTGTTGCCGTTGCCTACGCGAAACGCGGCGACGCGATAACCGCCGCTGCGCTTCCAGCCCTCCGGCCAGGACAAGGGATAGGCGTTCACTTCGTTCATCGGTGGGCCCCAAATCAGGGCCGCAGTTTGGGCGGCTTCCCAAGATTGCGCAAGCGAGCGCTCAAGCGCGCGACGGTCTCGGAGTGGTCGGTAAATTCGGCCACATCGCGTAGGACGAGCTGCCGGATGGTCGCCCGCATATGCGCTTGGCCCTCGCCGTTGGCCGGCTTGTAGAACTTGCCGGGATCGCTCAGGTGTAGCTCGCCGTGCTGCTTCAAGGCGACAAGCGCCGCGCATTGAAGATCGGTCATTGGCTTGACGTAGCGCCGCCTCATGCGGTGGGTTGCTCCGCCTCGTCCGCGATCCGCGCGGCGATTGAGTCCATGAGCGCTTGCTGCACAGCGCCCATGATTTCCGCGAAGTCCATCGGCGGTTCGGCGTCCCTGCCCCGTAGCACCGCGATCTGCATCACGGCGTGGAGCGAACGCGCGCCCGGCTTGGCGGCGTCCATGATCGCGTTGAGCACGAGAGACAGCGCGGCCTCTGCGATCAGCGCTTCACGGTCCGGCGCGTTGGGCGGCACGCGCAGGCTCACCATCGTCTCGGCTGTGTTGAGCAGCGATTCCGCGCCGGTGATTATTGAGAGGGGCGTGTGCATTAGCTCGACCGCTCCGCGTTCTCGATCTTGCGCTGCATATCCATAGCTCGCCGCGCCGCGTTGCGGTTCTGCTGCGTCGCCAATATCGACTGCCGCAAGTTAGCGACAAGCTGGCCGACCATCATCGGATTATTGTCCTTGATCGCCGCGCTTATTGCGCAAATATCGCGCGCCCATCCGTTCAGATGATCATCCTCGAAGGCGTGCAGCAGCAGCGGCTCACCCCACTTCTCCGCCCACTGATAAAGCGGCGCCGCGCCGCCCGCCTCGTTCGCTTGGCGAAGCTGCTGCGCCGCTTCGTATAGCTCGCTGTGCTGCATAGTGCTCGCCTTCTCCTTTGCGCGCGACGTTGGGCCAAACCCCAAGTCTAGGCAAGCCCAAACTGGCGCAGGATCAGCGCGCGGGCCTCGGCGTCCATGCGCTCAAGCTCCTCGGCCGTCGGATAGACCGGGCGCACGCGCTCGATGCGGCGCGTCTGATGCTTGCGCTCGCGATGTTCAGGGCGATAGTCCGGGCGATAGACAAGCCAGCGCGCGTAAAGCTCCCTGGCGCGCTCGACATAGTCCGGCGTTGGAAGGTCGGCGCCCTTGCGCGAATTGCAGCCGGCGCAAGCGAGCACCAACATGCGCGGGTAATCCTTTGGCCGCTCCGACCGGCGCGAGCGCGGCCACACGTGCTCAAGCGTGGCCGAGTCCGACGTCACCTTGTCGGGATACAAGCGGCGCGGCGTCATCAGGCCGTTGCGCGCGCGGCAAGCCGGTGTGATCTGCAGCAGGCACGTCTGACGTTGCTCGATCCAAAGCCACTCGGAGAGGCTAAGCATCGCGCAGGCCCTTCTCATCGAACACGAAGCCCGGCCCGCTCACCCAGCAGATCGGCACAAGCTCTTGCTCCCAGCGTCGCTTCTCCGCGTCGTACTGCGCGCGATTGAAGCCGAAGCCGGCGAACGCCTCGCCTACGTCAAGGAGCACGCAAGGCACGGTGACGGTGCGGTCGCGGTGGCCGTCGCGCGAGACGATCCACGCTTTGCCGCTTGGCGTCTTGCCGTGGATCGCAAGCCATTGCTCATGCTCTACAGGATCGCGCGGCACCATGCGGCCCGCCGGCGTCACGACAAAGCGCGGCGTGCTGGTGGCGCGGCCTCGCCGCTTGCTCACGACTGATCCAGCGAAATGATGAGCCCGATTGCAAGCCAAAGCCCGGCGATGATCGCGCCGGCGGCGATTTGCTCCGGCGTCACAGCATCACCGCCGCGTAGAAGGCGACGAACGAGACGGCTGCAAAGGCCGCCGCCATCACGACGCTGAACAGAAACGGGTTGATCGGTTTGGGCGCTTCGCTCATGGCCGGTGAAGCTGAAATGATTTGCGCCGCGCGTGAAGCCCCTAGCGCAAGCGCCCGGCGGTTAAGAGCGCGTGATGTGCGTGGTTTTCGCCCAGTCGAACGGCTGCAAGGCGATGCGACCGCTAGCGTCGATCACCAGCCGCTCTTTCTGGCGCCACCAGCCTATAGACCTGCGAAGGTCGTCGCGGATCACGTCGCGCGGTCGCGTCGGAAGCCAATACGTATCACCGAGAAACGACGTGAGCAGCGTTGCGCATGGGAGGCAGAAAGCGAGCGGCCCGGATTTGTGCGGCCAGCGTCCGGCCTCCCCTTTGCAGCGCGCGCAGATCACTTGATCGAAGCGCCAATAAGCACGGCGATCAACATGACCAGCGCGCCCGCGAGGATCACGCTTAGGTCGCGCAGCGCGTTGAGCGGGAAGCGCATCACTCCGCCAAGTCGAGCACTTCGATCTTGTATTCGCGCAGCACGGGCTTGAGATCGGCGTCGAGCCATTCGACCGAGACTTTGCCTTCGCTCGCCAGCAGATCGTTGTCGATGATGCACATGCGCACGTCGGTCTCGGCGTTGGTTGTCCCTAGCAAGCCAGTGCGGCGTTGGCCGCGCAGGATTACGAGCTGGCCTAGGGTCGCTTGTTCGGGTGTGATCGACATGTCGGTGTCATCCTTGAGGGCCAGAATCGGCCGACGCGGAGCTTGGTTGAAACCCCAGCCCCGAGCAAGAGCCGATCATCATTCGATTGGCTCGCGCGCCGCCGCGCGTAGCGCCTCCGCCACCGACGCCGCGCCGCCCGTGTTGGCCGCTCCGTGGTCGCGCTCCTGCTGTTCCTCGCAGGCGTCGGCCATCTTTGCGCAATGCTCTAGCACCGCGTTCGCTAGCTCCCCTAAGTTTACGTCGCCGTCGATGTAAAGCGTGCCCGGCGCTTCGCTGATCAAATAGCTAGGCTCGCCGTTGTCCTTTTGCTGGCGTTCAATCTCGCGCCGCATCGTTTTGATTAGTGCTCCGCGCGGCGTCGTATCGGGCAAGGTACAAAACACGCAAACAAACGCTGGCCCGACGCTACCTGCATCGGTCACATCGACCATCTGCCTTTTGCAGCGCGGACAATTCATTTGCGATGACTCCACGCATAGCCAGGAAGCAGCATGGCGCCGGCCCGCTGGTGCAGCCCCATGAACGGCACGCCGAAATAGCCGAGCGCTTCCACGGGCGTGAGCACGCCGGACATTTGCGCCTCCGCATAAGGGTCGTCGTCGTCGTCAACGTCGCGCCGGTCGCTGAACGGAAGCCCGCGCGCGTCAACGTACAGCGCGAACTCGCTGGGCGGCGTAACGAAGATTGCAGTCGCGATTGCAGACGCAGCGCCCGCGCCTGGAATGAACGGCAATCCCCACAACGCCAAATCGCCCGGCCCTTCGCTGTCCGTGTCGCCGTCCCATGGATTGAGCGGGCTGTTCCACCACGCGGCGAGGCTGTGACCATCCACGCGCTCGCCGTTGATCGCGACGATCTGCAAGCCGGACGGCTCGGATATAATCTCGCCTTGACCGTTGCGCGCGTCGTCCATCGAGGCGTAGTAGCGCGCGCCCGGCCCGGCGATTGATCGCGCCATGAGCAGCCGCATATCGCTGAGCACCAAGTAGTGAAACGCCGCGATGCGCTGCGGCTCGCTCCACGTTTCGCCTTCATACAGCTCGTACAAGTCTTTGCTCATGACGACTTCACCATCCCGCGCAGCGGAGCGTCAGGTGTGTGCCGCACACCTTGGACGCTAACGGCCAAGAGCCCGCGCGCCAGGGCTTGTGGATCGACGATAGGTCGAATGTATCGAACGTCGGCCCCCACCTCTATCACGCCCTCTTGCGCCTCTATAACGCGCAGCAGGTTTCCACGCTCATCGAGCGCTTGCACTGCGGAGAAGCCCGTGAGTGTGAGCCGCGTCGCGCCATCTAATCCGCTCGGCTCAACAGCTACGGCGCCAGCCAAAAGATCGCGCTCAGTCATGCCGTCTGCTCCATCCTTGGACGCTCGCACCACTCGCGCCCGTCAATCGTCTTTCCGCCGGCCTTTGGTGTAGGCCCGCCCCATTGCTTGAAGTGAAACGGCACGCCCGCCGCGTTGCACTCGTCGCGAAGCGCGCGCACCCAGTTGCTGTGTATTGGGCGCGCGCGCGCGCCGCTTTCGCCTCCAACAATCACCCAGTCGATGAGCAGGCCATCAAAGCCGGGCGCGCGGATCGCTTGATCGAGGCTGATCCGCTCAAGCATCGGCTCAATGGATAGGAAGGCGAAGCGCGCGCCAAGCGCCTGCTTGGCGGCAATCAGCTTTGGCGCATCGCGATCCGCCTCGGCTTGCGTGACCACCGTTGCGCCGAGAGCCGCGTTCCGTGGCAAGCCGCCAGCTTGCTCGCTCAGCTTCACCGCGTTGGCGATCCGCTTGGTGAGCAGCAGCCATTGCAGGCGCGGCGTTGCGCGCATTACGGTGAAGGCGTCCGCGCGCCAGGACGGATCGACCTGGTTGTCAAAAATGTCCGCGAGCGAAGCGCAGAACACGAACGCGCCCGGTGTCTCGCGATTCCACTTGAGCGGTTGACGCCATGTGGCTGGGCTCGTGCGTTGGCGCGGAGCGTCGCCCCATTGCGCGCGCCCGTATCGCTTCGCCCAGGCCTCGGCGTAGCAGCGATCACAAGCCGGCGAGACTTTCGTGCAGCCGATCCACGGGTTGAAGGTGTGGTCAGTCCAGGAGATTGCGCTGTGTTGAACCATCGTGCTCCTCGGTCGCTGGTTTGGGTGATGCGTAGCGGCGCGCGTCGCCGGCGAGCGTCAGTTGATCCGCGCACGGCGGAATCCACATGGCGCGCGGATAGCCTCTCGGCTTGGCTTGCGACCAGACGAACCAAGCGTAGCTCGTCATGGTCGTGGCGCCGGGATCGTAGCGCCCGCGCACAATCGGCACGCGCTCCACAAAGTTTGCGACGGCGAGCGGCGGACGCTTGGCGAAAATACGCTCGTAGCGCTCCTTGCCCTCGGCCCAGTTGGCGCGGCAGAAAAACGCGACGTGCGCGGCTTCGCTGATTGCTCGCTCAAAGAACTCGACGGCGAGACGAAACGGCGGGTTGGTGATCACATAGTCGAGCGTCACGTAGGGCGAAGGCGGCGCTTTCAATACGTCCGGCCCGTCGCCCACGAATGAGCCGATGGCATCGATCTCGCTGCGCGGATCGGGATAGGCGAACACGTCGCTGGCGAATACCCGCGCGCCGGCTTCGCGGAGCGGCCCGGCCATGATCCCGCGACCTGCAGCAGGCTCCCAAATCCGCGCGCCCATCACGCCAAGGCCAAGCGGGCGCAGCACGTGATGGATCAGCGCGCGCGTCGCCCATGGCGGCGTTGGGAAGTCGTCAAGGCTATCGGTCGGCTCCACTCGCCGGTTCATCACCGCGCCGCCGCCTGATGGAAGCGCGCTCATGGCGTCGTGACCTCATCGAGATAAGCGCGCCAACCATCAAGCAGCGCGCGCTCCTCCGCGTCTAACTCGTAGCCGCTGGCGACAAGGTAGGCTTTGAGCACGTCGACCACATGCTCGCGCGGCGCATTGTTCAAAACCTGCATGGCCTCGTCGCGCGTCATTGCGGCTGTGCTCCTTGGTGGTTCTTTCGCCCGTAAAGTGGCGCGCGGAATTGCGCTAGCCCAAAGAATTCGGAGCACGCGGGGGCGTCGCGGTGCTGGTCCGCGTTTGTGCGCGAGCACGCGCCAAAATCCTCTCGCTCGCTGCGCGCGTTGCGGACTACGCACTGGCCGCACGTCGTAGGCTGCGCCGCTGGCGCGAATAGATCGCCCTGCGCGCTCACTCGCCGTCGCTCCGGCGCTTGGCTTTGCGGTCGCTGATTGTCTCCGCGCGCTCGCTTTCAACAAACGCGCTCAGCAAGCGCCGCTGCTCCTCCAAAGCCCTTGCTGGCAACGGCTGGATGTTGGGCTCTTGGGGCTCTTTCGCGGGCTCTGCGGCCCCGCCGTTAGATATAGATTCTGTTCTGTTCTTTGGGCTCACCCCGTTTTGAATGTTATCAAGGGGTTGGCGAGGCACTTCGGGCTTAGCTAAGCCGGTAGCTACGCCGTAGCTAGGCCCCTTTCTCACCACGGCGAGGCGCACCACCTTGCTCGATTTGCGCGCTCGTTTCGCCTGCGTTTCGCTGAACACCTGCGCCTTGACCAGCTCCGCGATGGCGCGCGCGTCGTAGATCGTGCCGGCGTCTTCATCCACTTTGATGCGATCGAGCGCGATCAGCTCGCGCTTGATCCGCCGATACATTCGAACGTCGCAGTTGCAAGAGTTGGCGACGGTCGCATCGTCGTCGCGGAGCGGCCCACGTCGCGCATAGCACAGGTCGATGATGGTGTTGTAAACCCCGCGCTGCTCCGGGGTTAGGCCCAGCATCGAGACGAGAGCTTCACTGTGATAGCGCTTGTGCCAGGAGAAGCGGTCGGGCGGCTTGCGCGCGCGGCCCTTGTGATCGCGTTCGTTCTGATCCATCTTCGGCACGCGGTTCGCTCCTTGTCTCGGTGGGTGTGGATCGGTGGTGCGATTGGTGGCCGGGCGTTTTCCAAGTCACGCCCGGCCACTATCGTTTGGCCCTCAATCCTTGCCGCTTGATTAGCTCGCGCGCGGCTTTCTTTTTCGCCTTGGCGCGGGCCTTTCCCTCGACGTATTTGCCTACCCACTCGATTTCGACGCCGTGCTGGATGCGCACCATTTTGCGCTTGAGGCGCGACACTTCGGTGTCACCGGAGCGGCCCTTATAGTCGATGACGCGGACGCGCTCGGCGCGGTGCGCCTTCATGTGCGGCGGCACAAGCTCGCGCACGCGCGCGTCCGCCTTGACCGTGCAGAGATAGACGCCGGCAAGCTCGCCGGGCGCATGAAGCTCGATCCTGAACGAGGGCTCGACCTCCTCGATCACAAGCTCGCCGCGCGCCTCGGCGTCATAGAGCGCGTTGAACCACAGCGCTTCGCCTTCGCTCGGGTGGTTGCGCCCGCGCTTGTCCCTTGTCCACTTGGCGCGCGGCGCGCCGGCGCGGCCTTTGCCTTTGGCCTGCGCCTTGAGCGCGGCGTCGAGCTGTTGGCGCGCGGTGAGCGTCATGCGACTGCGCTGCCATTGTGGAGATAGCGCACCGCCTTGCCGTCGTAGGTGACCGAGAAGGTGTCACCCACACTGTAGTTCACGCATTGCCCGGACGCGGCGATCGCCGTCCCGTCGGGCATGATGCGCCAAGCGGGCGGCGGCTCGGGTTCGATCGGCGCCGACGGCGCGATGGCTGACGCACCCAACGCTGCCAGGAACGCGCGGCGGTTCAATCGAGCCCCCTGATCTTAGAGCGGCGCGCGTACACGGAGCGGCCATCGACGCGCGGCAGATCGGGCGCGGCGATGATCGCGTGATCGAGCACAACGGCTAGGCCAGGGATTCCCTTGAAGTGGTAAGCGTGACGCTCGCGCGCCTCGGGCGTGCCGTCGCCGGGCCGAAAGTAAATCGAGCCCCTGCCGGCGAAGGTCACGCGATTTTGCTGACTACTAAACGTCGGCGCCAGATCAAGCTGTTGGGCTAGATGCATTGCGAGGCGCGAAAAGTAAGCGGTGGGCCCCGGCGTAAAATAGAGTACCGCGCCCCCGCGCAGCGCGCCGGCGATTGCGTCAAGCAGCTGATTGGTGGTCCGGCCCGTTCCGCGCCCGTTGCGGTCCGCGCTGATCCTCATGTTTCGACGCTCCCTTCAATGGCGATCAGATGGCCGGCAACGGGCTCATGGCGCGCCGCGCAATTGCAGCGCCCGGTCACCGTGGCGCGTGATCACCCAAATCTCGCGGCCTTTCGGCCAAGCGAAGGCGGTCTGGTGCAGCCGGCGCACGTGCTGCGCGCTCTTGCTCCCGCGATAGACCGCGCGCGGAGCCTCGGCCAAGCGCTCAAGCATCCGCCAATTCAGGTCGGATAGGGTCGCCATGCGACGGCGAAGCTCAGGCTCGGGCAGATCGCCATCGAACGGCGCCGGCCCGGTCACCAGCGGATCGTGCTTGTCCTTGGCGTCGATCAACGCCTGCGCAGGATTGGGCTCGGTCATATGCCGAGCGCCCGGCGAAGCTCGGCGTCGGTGAACGCACCTAGATCGCGCTGCGCCTCGCTGATCCTGCTGCTCGCCGCGCTTAGGTGGGTGTTCGCCGCCCGGATCGCCTCAATCGCCGCCAGCGCCTGCCTCAGCGCGTGCTCGGCCGGCGTAAACAAGTCCACCCGCGCCGAGCGCACGCCCGCCACCAGGGCCTCACGGACCTCCTCGGGCCGCTCCCGCGCCAGCGCCTCTATCGCGTCCAAGGTGCTCAGTGGTTCGCCGTGGCCGGTGGTCACGCCGTCTTCAATCGCCATCGCAATCGCTCCGCCTTAGAATCAAGGGGCTCCATTTTGGACGGGCGGCGGGCGGTTGTCTTGGGATTTCGCCCAGCTCTGCACAGGCGAGGCGGCAAGGTAGAGCGCCACGGCGAGCGCGAGCCAGCCGGAGCCGGCCCAGCCGCGATGATCCGAAAAGCACTGACCGGCGAGCGTCACCGCGACAAGCGCCAAGGCGATCACGGTCCACAAGATCGGATCGGCGCCAAACGTCGAGCGCCAAAGCGATCCCAGCCCGGCGGCGGCGGCGGCGAAGATAGCCTGGGCCTGGGCGTCCATTTGGGTCTCCCTGTTTTTATAGGCGAAAGGTGCGGGCGGGCGGCGCGCGTTGCGGCCCTTATTTTGCTGGGCGGGCGGGCGTGGGTGAGCGGGCGGCTTTTCGCTTTTGGGTGGGCGGGCGAAAGGTTGGGCGGAAGCTCGCCCAGCGCCGGCGGGCAGGATCGGGCGGCTTCGGGTTAGGCGCTCCGCCCGGCGCAGGCCGCGACGATTTGGGTGGCTTCGGGCAGGCGATCCAAGCCGGCCCGGGTGAAGTACACCATGTCACCCGAGCCGCCGTTGACGACCTCGATCAGGCCCAGATCGCGAAGGGTGCAGCACTGGCGAAGGGTCAGCAGGCCGCGCGCGGCGACAAGGCCGGCGGGGCGCAGTCGGGTGCGGTCGTGCAGCTTGACCATTAGCGCGGCGACGTCGGCCGCGAGCGGTTCGGCGGGTGCTGGGCCGTAGCCGGTGCTGAGCATGAGAGTGGGCCTCCTTGAGCGACGAGCGCGGATGAGGCGAGGCTTTCGGTTTACGCTCTCTTACGAGCGGGCGCGTTCGCCTTGGCGTGCTCGCGCTTCAGCTTTGCCAGATTCGCCCATGCGCGCTCGAGCGCCTTGGTTCTGGTGTCGCCGCCGGCGGCGATCCCGTCGAGCCGCTTGCCGTCGTTGAACAGCTTGAGGCTCACGGTCGATCGTTCAAGCCCGGCCAGCGCGGCGAAGGCGTCGGCCTCTTTGAGCAGCGCGGCGGGCGTTCCGATAGTTTCCATGCGCTCAGGTGATTGGGCCAATTCCCAGCGGCGTGCAAGAGCGCCGCGCGCAAAGGAGCAACAAAGCGCGCGGCCCTCCCGCACATGGCGCCGAGACCGTAGGCCCCAGGAGCGAAGCCGTTTTGAACTGCGCCGGGCCAGCCTTCAAAACCTTTTTCGGATTCCGATGGGAAGGAATACTTGGGGCTGTTGGCCAGGGGATAAAATCGCGCGACCGCTATAGCGCTATAGCGCACAAGGCCGGTTCCGGATTCCGACCTGGGAGCGGGCTGGGGATGAGCTGGGGAAGGTCGCCGCCGGACCTGGGGGCGGGTGGGGGCTCTTTCCGGAATGGCGCAAATTTGCAAACCGTAGCCCCCAGCTTGTCCTCAGCTTATCCCCCGCGACTTACGGCCCGCCGGCGTAAGTTTCCTATAGGCGCGCGGATCGCCGCCGATCTTGGTAGCTGCACCAGCGATTTTCGGGCGTGGATTTGGGCGTGGATTTTCGCCCCGAAAGTGGCAAATCCACGCCCGTGCGATTTGGAAAGCCGAACGATAACAGTGGGTTAAGTCATGCGCCACGGATTAGGAATCCGTGGCCGAATTTCGCAAGTCGTTGAGCGGCAACGAGAAAGCGGCGCTTTTGGGCTAGCGGGAAAGCGCGGGCGTGGATCGGGCGTGGATTTCCGGCGTGGATTTGGCCGCGCCAGGATCGCCGCTGGCGGCGGTATCAAGCCCGCCGGGGGCTCCGATATCACCCGGTATCAACACCCGCCCGCGCTTCGCCAGGGCCGCGCGCTGATCGCCCTTGGTTAGGTGCGCATAGCGGCTTGTGGTGGTGATCTGGCGATGGCCGAGGAGCTTCTGCGCGTGAACCAAGCTGCCCTCGGTCGCGCGCATGATCGCGGTGGCCGCGTGGTGGCGAGCGCCGTGAATGATCCGCGCCTTGGCGATCCCGGCGCGCGCCGCCGCCGCCCGGAGCCGCCAGCCCATGGCCCAGTAGGTTATCTCCACGCCGGACTGATCCACCCACAGGTGCGCGCAGCCCGCCGCCTTGGCGCGCTCGCGTTGCGCGGCGAGTGCGGCCGCATCGCCTGGATCCAGAGCGACGGTGTGCAGCGAGCCGTCTTTCCGGCTCTCGCGCCATAGCCCGTCGCGGGAAAGGTAGCGGCCCAGGTTCAGCTCCGGCCCCTCGGCGGCGTCCACGTCAAGCGAGGCGTGGTCGAAATAAAGCTCGCCGCGCCGGGCGCCGTAGGTGAGCGCCGTCGCCAAGTAGAGCCGTTCGGCCGGATCGCGAAGCTCACGCAGCCAGCCGGTGATTTCCGCCTCGCTGTATTCGCAAACCAGCTCGCCGGCCTCCTTGAGCCGGAGCGCTTTCCAGTCGATGCGCGGCAGCTCAAGCTCGTGCACGCGGGCGGCGTGATTGAGAACCGGGCGAAGCTGGTCGATCAGATCGCGGTTGACGCCGCCATTGCTCATCGGCTGGCCGCGCGCGTTCTTTTCGGCGCGGCGCTTTTGCACGGCCTCGTTCACGACGGCGAAGCGAATATCGGCCAGCGGCGTCTCGGCGCCGATCAGTCGTTTGCAGTGCTCAAGCCGGCGGCGAATGTCGGCGGCGGAGCGGTGGTGCTGCGCCACGTCGCGCCAAAATTGATCGCAGGCCCCGGCCAGCGTAAGCCTCCCGCCCTTGGTTCGCGTCGCCGGCTTGGCGTCTAACGGCAGCTCGACTTCGCCGCGCTCGACGCGGGCGCGGTGTTCTTTCTCGGCGCGCGTCGCTTCGCGCTTGGTGGTGTAGATCGCCTTGGAGCCGTAGCGCTGGCCGTCAATCGCGAAGTCGTAGCGGAAGCGCTGGCCGTGGGCCGTCTTGCGAGCGGTGACTGTCATGCGCCTATGGTGCGGCGCCCCGGTTCGCCCCGGATTAACGCGGCTCCGACCGGCGCTCGTCGTGCGGGTCGATAATCAGGTTGGCGCGCTCGGCGTCCAAGCTCCAATAGGCCGGATCGTCAAAGTGCGAGTCGATAATCAGGTTGGCGCGGTCGCCCGCGCGGCCCTTTCTTTTGCCGCGCTGTCGAAAGAGCAGCCGCCAGATCGCAGCTTCGCGCGTCGCCGGTCGCTGGATCATGCGTGAGCCCACAGATAGCCGCGCCGATAGGTGAGCTTGATACCGTCGCCGCACACGTCGCAGGCAAGCGGCCCATCTTCGTGCTCCGCGTAAGGCGCGCCCGGCAATGCGCGCGCGACGCGCAGCGTGAACACCACATGACCGCACGGGCTGGCGAAGCGCTCGCGCGGGCCGAAGGTGACGTCTAGCTCGCGCTCGCGCATCGCGTGAAACTCGGTCGGCAGATCGCACCAGTCGGCGTAGCTATCCAGCAGCTCGCGGGTTCGCTCGCTTATCTCAACGGCCATCGGCTCTCGCCTCCAAAGAACGGCACGGCGCGGTGTGAATGGGCCGCGCCGTGCTGTTCCCGCCCGAGTAAGCCGCCGTGCCCCCAAAGTTCGGCGCCGCCGGCCTCCCTAGCCCCGCCCCTTCCTTGGTTCAAATCCCAGCGCCGCGCAAGTGGCTGGGGATAGTTTGCTAACAGGGCCTTGCGTTGGGCCAAATACCAAACTAGGCCGTGATCATTCCGGCGGCGGCGAAGGGGCGGAAGGCATGAAGGCGGAAGCGCTCGCGCGCGCTATTGAGCAGTACGCGGCCAAGGCCGAAGCGGCTTCGGCGGCGATCAAAGCGACCACGACAACCATGCAAAAGCCCGGCGAGCGGCGAACGCGCGACGACCTAGAGCGCCGCGCGCGTCTGCTCGACTCGGTAGTTTGGCGTTGCCGCGATGCGCTGCGCGCCATCAAGGCTGCGCCCGAGTTGGAGATTTGATGATGCTGTTTTGGCTTTCGATCTGGTTGATTGCGGTCGGCTCGCTCATGGCCGCTTACAATCTCGGGCGCTCTGACGCCTATCGCGAAGCCCAGCAGCGATTGCTCGGGCTCGCGAGGATCACAGCGCAGCAGATGCGCGAGCTTGGCGCGAGCGACGCCGACGTGAAGCCCCTTGAAGACATGGCGCGCGGAGACAGCAATGGCCGATGATCTGCATCACGCGCCGGACTTTGACGACTCCGCGATGCTCGAACAGATGGTTGACGCCACGCGGATCACACCGGGCGAACGCAATCGGTTTCAGCGTCAGCTCGCGGCCAAGAGCGCGAAAGAGGAAGTGGCGGCGAACCTGCGCGTGGTCGCCAAGCTCAAGCCGGAAGATCGCGAGCGCATCGACACGTGGATCGCGTACTGGAAGCGCGCCACGCGCGAGCTTGATCGGCCGCTCGATCCGATGGTCGCCGCGCTCAAAAAGCCGTGGGTGGGCGGACAAGGCGCGCATCGCAAAGCCGGCAAACAATCGAGCGCGCGCTTCGCGACGTTCGCAGCGGAGCCGGAGCGCATCGCCGCGCTACGCGGCGATCACCCAGCGCTTGAGGAAGCGCGCACGCTATTCCCAAGCACGGATCGCTTGCTGGTCGGTGGGCACAATAACGCCAAGCTGGGCCGCGCCGTCGAGAAGGGTCGCTGGGCCAAGGCCGCGATCTATCACTTGACGCTTGAGGAGCGCGCGACGTGCCCGCGATCTTGCCCGCAATGGGCGGGCTGCTATGGCAACGCCATGCACATGGCGCGCCGGCACGACGCGCGAAGCGAGAACTTCCTAGACCTGCTGCAGGCCGAGCTTTGGATTCTCGCGCGCGCGCATCGCCAGCATGGCTTCGTGGTTCGCCTGCACACGCTCGGGGATTTCTACTCGGTCGAGTATGTTGATTTCTGGCGCGACATGCTGCGCAAGCTGCAAAATCTGCGCGTGTGGGGCTACACGCAGAACCATCCCGACGCCGCCGATCCCGGCGAGCGCGCGATCGGTCAAGCGATCAAGGCGCTCACCGATGAGAAGTGGGATCAGTTTGCCGTGCGCTTCTCCAATGCGCGGCGCGAGCAAAGCACCGTCGTTATCGACGCGCCCGACGAAGCCGGCGACGCCCTGATCTGCCCGGCTCAACACACCGCAGACACCGAAGCGGCGACGTCGTCTTGCGCGACGTGCGGGCTCTGTTGGGCTGACAAGTTCCGCGGTCGGACAATCGCCTTCCTGCGCCACGGCATGAAGGCGCGCGCCTCAAACGATCTTGCAAAGGAAGAAGATGAGCATGGTTGAGACGTGGAAACTCAGCATGAACCTGATCCAGGCGCACGCGCGCCGAAACCTAGCTGTGGGTGAGAAGTGATGAGTGAAACGATGGGCGCGGAAGAGTTGGAGCGGCTCCTGAAAAAGCTGGAGCGCGACCAGTACGGCACAACAGCCGCGATGCTGCGCGCCCACATCGAAGCTCTCCAGCGCGAAGCCGACGAGATGCGGGAGGCGCTGCGAGGCATGCTCGAAACAAGCGACGGCTTCGACTTTGACCAACTGTGCAAGCGCCACGACGCCACGGTCGTCAATCGGATCATGCGCGCCCGCGCCGCGCTCTCAAAGGCGACAGGGGTTCAGCACGACCCGCCGCAGGACGAGCAGCAGCGCAGCGCAGTTCAAGCCCAAGCGGATTTTGCAAAGACCGTACAGGAGTAGGAACTCGCAATGGCCGGAATCGCCTATGTCTATCCCAACAAGCCGGCGCGCTACGAAGTGCGGCGTATGCGGCCTGACAGGGAAACATTGTTTTGGACTGACGATCTTTCGGAGGCGCACGCGATGGTGTGCCGCCTAAATGACGGCAAGCGCTATCACTCAGTTTTCGATCACTTGGGGGAAGACGGCATTTTTGAGCGAGCCGTGCGGCGGCATCAAGCCGCTGGCGGCACGATCAAACGGGTAACACCAAAAGACCTCCAGAAGGAAAAGCGGGATGACTGACGACGACATTGGGCGCTACGAGGTGCGGGATGACTTGACTTCACGCTGGATCAAAGTGGTGTGGTGCGTATGGGGAAACGGTAACGAGTTCCCTGTTGCGCGCATCGACACGAACGGCGCAGCGGATGATTTTCACCCTGAGTACGCGCAAATCTGTTGCGCCGCACTCAATGGCGCGGCGGCGTCTAAGCGCTTCCTGCACGCCTCTTTGAAGGATCAGCAACATGGCGATTGATCTGGAGCCGCGCGAGTGCCGCCCGTGCGGCCAATGTAACGGTCGGGGGTTCCATCTCGACTACGTTGAGCAAGGGAGCGCGATTGTCGCGATGCCCGGCGAACAATGCGAGCGCTGTGCTGGCGCAGGCTCGATACCCGCCTTCCCTTCACAGACTTCGCAGCAAGACAGTTCTGCGCCGGAAGCGCCGCACGGTTCCGCATCAACTCACGCGCAGGATGTAGGAAGGGAAGAAGATGGCCACCAAAGCTGAACTGACCGACGCACTGGAGCGCATGCTTGCCGCGTTCGGCCCCGGCTCGTTCGTACCCGAGAAAGGCGAAGCGCTGGCGCATGCTCGCGTTGCGCTCGGTCGCGGTTTTCCGTGGGAGAAGCGCCGCATTCTAAACGCCCCCTCCTCAACTCATGCGGATGACAAGCCATGAAAACTGTCGATGAGCTTTTGAAGGAGACGGCGGAAGCTGAGGAGTACGCGAAGACCAGCCCGTTGCAGGTCTATGCTGCTGGCGTGTTCTGCTGCTCAGTGTGTGCGCCCGGCGACTGGACCGCCGAGCAAGTGCAGGCGGAGACAAACCGAGTTCGCATTTGCGGCACGGAGAACGGCTGGATGGTTTCGATCAGCGAAGCCGCCGCGTTGATACTAAACGCCCCTTTGAAGGGATCAGCAGCATGAACGCGGATGATGCTTACGCTGTGCGGGTCGGCGCAATGGATATGCGCGAGCGCTGTGCGGAAATGGCGGAGCAGAAGGCTGCGGCGCACCGCTCAACCGCGAATGGGCACACGCATTACGGGGCTCAGCAGAATGCAATTGCTGATGCTTTTGAGCGGCTTGCTAAAGAGATTCGCATGATGCCGCTGAGCCCTTCACAGGATGACGATGCGGAGCCGTGCGATTGCGCAGACAGGGCGCCGCGTGATCGCGTTTGGATTTGCCCTAAGTGTGACGCTGAGTGGGTTCCAGAGGAAGACGAACCGAACGCGCCTTCACAGGATGAGCAACGTGGCTGACGACGCGGTGGATCACGTCGAAGCGATAGCGCGCATCTGCTACGCCGCCAGCCCCTCTTACATCAACGGCGAGCCGGTGGCGTGGGATGCGATGATTTTGGCGGAGTCGGCGCGCGATCATTTCCGCAAGCTCGCCGTGCTCGCGCTCCGCGTCGCGCTGCGCCCGGATGACATTCGACAGCCGTATCTTGAAGCGCTTGTGAGCGAAGCGGCCAAGCTAGCCGCCGACGGGCGCGCGCGGCTTTGGGAGAATTGACCGTGAGCGGCGACGCGATCCGTTGGCTTGAAGACAAGCCTTTCGAGGGGATCGCCCGCGACGGTCGCGCCGTGCGCATTGAACACTCGGCGCTGAGCGGTCGCTACGTCGCCGCAGTCCCTTTGCGCGATCAAACCATCACGCGGCGCTCGTGCCTGACATTCGTAGAAGCGCGCGCCGCCGCCGAGGCGCTAATCAAGGAGCAAAAATGAGCGACAATCCAAACCCGCCGCCCGAGCCAATAGCCGACGGCATTTATCTCGACCTGCCAATGCAGCGCTACGTGAACGACACCGCGCTCTCCGGCTCCGCTTTCCTTACGCTGCTGACCGAGCCCGAGAGCCTTGGCTGGGCCAAGGACAGTAACCCGCTTTACATCAAGCCGGAGCGCGCCGCCTCTCGTGGTCGCCTGCGCGGCTCGGCTTCGCATTGCGCCGTGCTTGAGGGCCTTGAAGCCTACGAGGCGTCATACAAGGTAAAGCCGGAAGGCGTGCTCAGCAGTGATAGCGATCTGCGCGACTTTCTACGCGACGCCAAGGCGCGCTGGCTGGCGCAGCTGACCGAGGCCAATGGCGGCGTGAAGCCAAAGCTCAAGCGCGAAGACAGCGCGCCCTTCCTGCAAACCGGCGAACGCGACGACCTAGTGGCGCGCGTGCTCGCGCTTGATCCGAGCCAGAAAATTTGGGAGCCGGACGGCGAAGGCGTGCTGCTTCCCAGCGACGACGTTTATGTGCGCGTGGTTGAGCGCTTCGTGCGCAACGATCCAACCTTCGCCGGCTACGTGAGCGGCGGCTTCCCCGAAGTGTCGATCTTCCTGACCGTTGAGATTGACGGCGCGCCGGTCCGGCTCAAGTGCCGCGTCGATTATTTGTCCGCGCACACCGTGCTCGATTTGAAGACTTACGCGCAGCCGCCGCGTCGCGGCATGTCGCTGCGCCGGCATTGCGTGCGCATGGCGCGCTTCAATGGCGCGGACCTGCAAGCGGTCCACAATCACCAGATGGTCATGGAAGCCGGCGCGCGATTCCGCAACGGCGATCTGTCCGTCATTCAAAGCGGCCCGGACTTGACGCCTGCGCTTGTCAAGCAGCGCCTAGTGATCGCCAAGGGCATCTTCGACTATCACGCCAAAGTCGAGCCAGTTTTCCGGTGGCTGTTCTTGCGCATGGCCGGAGCGCCCGCCGGCATCGTGATTCCGTTCCGAACCGAGAACCAAGAATGGCACGACGTAGTGGCCGAGATTGAAGCGGCCAAGCGTCAATTCATCCTCTACCGCGAAGCCTGCGGCGACGGGCTCTGGATGACCAGCGCCGGCGAGCAAGAGATAGGCGAGTATGACTGGCCGATGCGCGATCCCGAGGATCAGCTGTGAGCGCGGCCCCGGACACGTCGCACTTCGAGGACGACATGGCGGCGATGGCGCTCGTGCGCGACATGACCGGCACGATGCGTTGGACGCTCAAGCAAATCGACACGGGCAGCTTGCGCGCGCCTGGGATCGACGTGGCGCGCAAGGCGATGGCCCAAACGCTCGCGCGACTGCACGGGCTCGGCCTTGTGAGCGCGGACCTCGGCCCGGCCATGCCGCCCGACAATGTGAAGATGGGCGGGCGCGACTTGATCACGCCGCGCGGGCGCCAAGCGCTGAACATCATGCGAGGGCTCAAGCCATGACGAAGAAACCTGCCGCCTCGCCTTCGCGCTTCACGCGCGCGGAGCGCTCCGGCGTTGGCTGCATTATCGGCATCGCCGCTATCTCTGGCGCCGGAAAGACGACCAGCGCGCTCCGGCTCGCGCGCGGGCTCGCGGCCGATCCTGGCGACGACTTGACCGATCCCGAGACGCTGTTTCGCGTCGACGCGCGGATCGCCGTGATCGACACCGAGCGCGGACGCGCCAAGCACAAGGCGGCAGGACCGGGCCAATTGCCTCAGCCCTGGAAGCCCGGCGAGCAGGAAATGTTCGGGTTTTTTCACGCGCCTTGCGAAGCGCCGTTCACGCCGGAGAATTATCAAAGCCTGATCGCGGAAGCCGACGAGGCGCTGAACGAAGACGGCTCGCCGCGCTTTCGCGCCATCATCGTCGACTCCGGCTCGCATGAATGGGACGGCGAAGGCGGCTGTCACGACATACACGACGAGCAGCTTGATCGCGACGTCGAAGCCGCGTTCGCGCGCGCAAAGCGCGGCGGATACGGCGACAAATTTGACGAGCAAGAGCAGCGCGACAAGCTGAGCCTCGGCGCGTGGAAGCCGGCCAAGAAACGACACAAGCGCTTTGTCGGGCGGCTGCTTCAATGCCGCGCGCACGTGATCATCTGTATGCGCGCCGAGGACAAAATGCGCATCGAGACCGAGAAAAAGGAGAAGCGCAGCGGCGGCACGTACACCGCGACCACGATCACCGCGCCGAAGGATTTGCCGCCGAAGGAGCGCTGGCAGCCGGTTTGCGAGAAGCGCCTTCCCTACGAGCTGCTGACCAGCTTCGTGCTCTCGCCGGATCGCCCCGGCTTCCCGATCACGCTCAAGGCCGAGGAAGCACACCGCCCGCTTATCAATGAGAATGAGCCGCTGGATGAGGAGCTGGGCCGTAAGCTCGCCGCGTGGGCGTCCGGCGCAAGCGTGGATCAGCTGCGCCCAGGCGCAGATCGCACGAAGCGCACGGGCGCGCCGGCTCCGGCGAAGACACAAGCGCCGCCGGCGCCGCCCGCTGATCAAGGCCCCGGCGACTTCCCCGGTGATCGCGGCGCCGACGCCTTTCAATTCGCGCTCACCGACGCGCGCAATCAGACGAAGACCACCACGGACGGCGACAAGTGGGCCGACGTGCTTTGCGGCTGGCTTACCGAGTATGCGCCAGAGCGCGCAGCGCAGGCGTGGGCGCGCAATGAAATGCACTGGCGCGCCGCCGACGCGGCGAGCCGGCCAGAGGCGCAGCGCGTGTGGGTGGCCGCATCCAAGCGCGGGCTGATCAAGGAGCCGGCGTGATGCCGATTGTGCAGTTTACAGTCATAGACCTTGAGACCGGCGGCATAGCTCCGCCGGCGAGCGTGATTGAAATCGGCCACACCATCGTCTTGTTCGAGACCGAGACGAAAGAAATCGAGATTGGGCTTCCGCATCACAAGCTGTTCAAGCCGGCTGGCCGGCTTAGCTCCGACAACATCGCGGTTCATCACCTGACTGAGGCGATGCTGGCGCCTTACGAGCTGTGCGAGCGCGCGCACCTTGAGGCGGTCGCGCGCATTAGAAGGCCCAACTTTCTTGTCGCGGCCAATTGCGCGTTCGAGCAGCAATGGTTCACGCCGGAGATTTGCCGGCGCGACGATGGCGAGCCGCGCTGGATTTGCACCGTGAAAGGCGCGGCGCGTCTCATGCCCGAGGCGCCCTCTCATTCCAACCAAGCGATCCGCTACGAGCTGGGGCTTGATCTTGACGAGGGGCTGGCGATGCCGCCGCATCGCGCGGGCCCCGATAGCTACGTCACCGCCTGCATCTTGGCGACGTGGCTTATCAATGGCGTGCGCGTCCGCGACTTGGTGCAGTGGACGCTAGAGCCCCGCTACATGACGAAGCTGCCCTTCGGCAAACACAAGGGCCAGCGCTTCGACGCTGTGCCGCGCGACTATCTCGAATGGCTTGTCAAGCAAGCCGACATGGACGGCGACGCGAAGCACTGGGCGCGCGTCGAACTCGACCGGCGCGACGGGGTCGCCGGCCCGAACAATTCCCCCGGCGATCAACCACCAAAGGAGTGAACACACATGGCTACAGCAAAGAAACCCGCCGCGCAGAAAACGAGCGAAGGCAAAAGCGCCACGCGCGACAAGCAGCGCGAAGCGATGCAAGCCGCCGTCGAGGGCGGCGACGCGGACGAGATTATCGAGACCGCGCGCATCGACGCCGACAACATCATTGGCGAGCTGACCGACGCCTTTATCGCTGAGGAAAAAGCGGCCAAGCACCGCCCGGAATGGGAGAAGCTGACCGAGGAGCAACAGCGCGAACGGATCGACGCGGCGAACGAGCGCGCGCGCAGCTTCGTCGCCGGCGTGGTCGCGGCCCTGTTTGAGCGCGGCGGCGTCGCCAGCGTCGAGTGCAATATCGCCAAGGTGGACTTCGTGCCCGGCGAGGAAACGGCCAAGGTCAATTGCGTCATCGTGCAATCGCCCGAGACGCTTGAGCATTTCAATAAGGGGATGCGCCGCGCCAAGTTTGTCTTCGCGGACACGGGCCAGTTTGACGGCCCGGTGATGACGCAAGCGCAGCCCACGCAGAACGCGCTCGCGCTTGAGACGCCCGACGAGGAGATTGACGCCGAGACCGGCGAAGTGAAGGCCGCTGCGCTGTGAGCCAGCCGCCTAACTATGCGGGCGCGGACCTGACGCCTCGGCAAGTCGTAAGCTGCCTATTCGCGCCGGATGGCCGGATCGTTGACGACTGCCCGGCTTGGCTCCGCGCTCGCGTGTTGGCCGCGCACGCGGACGGGCGGAGCCGCTGGGTTCAGCCCGTCCCTGCCGGCAAGCGCCCCCGCTCGGATCGCATGGCCGCGCTCTCGGTGGTTCGGCTTGAGGCGCGGCAATGGATCGACCGCGCCGCCGATCTGGAATTGCTGAGCGTGTTCTGCATCGACGCTGACAGCGTGCAGCGCTGGCTCGCGCTACCGAAGCGGCTGCGGATTGCCGGCCCACCGTGGCCGCTCTTGCCCCAAGAGTGGGCCCGGAGCGGCGACGCCGCCGGCGATCAACGTCAGCCCTAGGCGGGCGCCGCGTTGGCGCGGGCTCAAAGCCGCGAACGGCGGCGGCTGCCCGTCCACCCACAAATGAGGGTCGCCATCATCAGGAGCCGGAAGGTTCAGGACGGCGACGCTCATCGGGTTTCCTCAATCGCTGGGCGGGCCCAGCGCTAGCGCCTTGCGTACATCGCTTCGGCGCACCTGCAAAAAATCAGCGACCAGTCGCTGGGATGGCTTGAGCCCCTTCGCGATCAAAGCGGCTTCTGCTCGATCCAGCTCCGCCCAGGACGGCGTGCGCGCTTGAGGCGCGCGCTGCGCCGGCTGCTCAATCGCGACCGGCTCCTGGGCCAAGGCTGGCGCCGCCATAGCCCCTACGCCGCCCAGCGCTAGCGCGGCGTTCGCCGCCGCCTTCAAGGCGCTGCGGCCCCTAGGCTTCCTGGCCGCTACAGGCCGGCGCGCCGGCTTCGGTTTGGTTGAGCGCGGCGGCGGCGACGGAAGCGCCTCGACGCTCGCCACGGTCGCCACAGCGGGCTCCTTGCCGGCTGCAACGGTCGCCAAGGCCAAGCTATGCTCGCGGCGCTGGCGGGCGTCTTCGGCCTGCCTACGCTCGTCCTCAGCCGCCCTCGCCGCGCGCTCGCTCTCATCGAGCGCCTTGGCGTCCGCGATGGCAAAGAACATCGCCATTTTGACGAAGGCCAGCCCGGCGCCGGCGGCGTACACCATCGCCTGACTCAGGGGTTGGCCCGGGTGGCCGGTCAGGACGCCGACGCCTAGGTCAACGCTCCACGCCGACACCAGGGCGCATAGGCCGGCGCTGGCGCAGGCGAAGCGGAAGCCCCAGCGCCGCGCTTGATCGTGCCGGAGATAGGCCGCGAGCGTCACCGCGCATTGCGTCACCGCGAGCGAGCTGGCCGTCACGCCGGCGAAGGCGATCACGCAAAGAACCTGCAGCAGCGTGAACCACTCGGCGTCGATCACGTCGCGGAGCGGCCCGGCCAGCGCGCCGGACACGCCGAACGTGGCGGTGAAAACCAAGAGCGCGACTGAGCTGCCCTGCGACAAACGAAAAGAGCGCGGCTGTTCCATGCCACGCTCGTCTCATGTTCGCGATTGACGGTTCGTTAAGGCAACGATGCGCAGGCGTCAGCGCCGCGCCGTCTTCCGCGCGATCCCGAACTGCTTCGCCAGCGCCTTGCCTGAGCGCTTCCCTGAGCGCTTCGCTTTTTTCGCCGTCTTGCGCGGTTTCTTTGCGACGGTCCGGCTGGCCTTCGCGGCGCCGCCTTCGAGCAGATCGGCCTTCGAGCGCAGCGCAGCCGCCTGACGCTCAAGCTCGGCGGCTGCATTGCGAAGCGCGACGATGGCGCTGAGCGGCGCCTTGGTGATCTTGTTTGCCATGTTCGATTTCCCTAGTTGAGCGCAGCGCCCTTGGCCTCCTCGGCCACCACCGCGTCGATTGCTTGATCTACCCAGCCGGCCTCTCGGCCAAGCGCCACCGCGATGCGATCAATCGACCAGCCTAGGTCGATCAGCTCCATCGCTGCATCGGCGGCGGTCGCGTCCGCTTCGCTTCGAATGATCATTGCGCGGCCCTCCCGTTGGCGGCGTTGGCGGTGTCGATCAGACCGAGCAGCTCGCTACGCTCCACGCAGGCGAGCGACTGCGCGCGGGCGTGCTCGCTCTCGCGCAGGCCCCACCACGCGCGCTCTGCAAATTGCGCGTCCTGCGCCATCGCGAGCATCAGCGCCATGACTTCGGCCGACTGCGGCTCTAGCCCGTTCGCGGCCAGCCACGCCAGCGCTTGATCGCCGTCCACGGGCGCCAAGTACTCGTTAGGCGGCAAGAGCGCCGGGCAGTCGCGGAGCGACGGGCGGACCGGGATCAGCGCCGCTTGCACTGGTTGGCTCAATCCCCGCTGCGCGCCACACGCCGAGAGCGGCGTTAGTGATAGCAGCATTAAGGGCAGCAAAATCGCGGCGCGGAACATTGCGAATCTCCGAAGCGCCCGCCTCGAAGGCGCGGCGCGTGTTGGCGTCTGCGGTGTGTGAGCGCTCGCCAAGCGCAAGCGCGTCGGCGTTGATTTGGGCCTGGGCCGCGTCGCGCTTGGCGAGCGCGGCGTCGATAGCGCGTTGCGTCAGCTCGCGCTCGTGCGCCACGCCGCGATCCCAGCCGGTGACGCGCCCGTAAGCGTAAGCCGCGCCCACCATAGCGGCGAGCGCGGCGAGATAGATCAGCGGGCGCGGCAGCGCGATCATCGCGTCACCGGCTTGAGCGTCGCGAGCCAGCTCACCAGCAACAGCGCGAGCGCGCCGACCGGGATTCCGTTCCAGTTTGCGGTGAGGATCGCCGTGCGCAGCACAGGATCGGCCAGCGAGACAAGCGTGGAGAGGAATACGCCAAGCGCGGTGGCGTTGGTGATCAGCCAGCGGCAGATCAGATCCAGCTTAAGCAGGTCGCGCGTGTCGCGCATGGCGCCCTGCAACACGTCCTTGAAAGTGACGCGGCCCGGCAGCGCCGGACCGAGTACGGGTTGATCATCAGCCGTGAACCAAGTGGCGAACAGCCAGAAGCCCACAGCGGCGGCGGCGAGAATGATGAGCGTGTCCATGACTCGAATCATGCACACGCCGCTCGCGCGCCGGATTACTCGCCGGCTTTACTCGGCGTCCGGCGCGTACTCGCGAACAGGGATCGCCGCCAATGCCTCCTCGTTGACCACGGCCAGCTCCGCGACGGCGCATTGAATGAGCCGCTGCTTCTCTAGCTCAACCTCCACAGCCGTTGGATTGTCACCGGGATTTGTCATCGTGTGCGGCGGCGCAATCGTAAAGCCGAGGCGATCATGCGGCAGCGCGTATCCATTCTCGTCGCATTGCGACACGGTTAGCTCAATGACCGTCGAGCCAAGCGCAAGCACCCTCGATGACTTTGCCTCAAGGTCTTTCCGCCGGCCCGCGCGGACTTTGAAATAGCGGCCCGTCTCGGGGTTCTTGTAAATGCGATCTGTTGTCGGCAGCCACTCCGCGCCTTCGAATTGCGCTTGGTATTGGTAGCGCCGCGCCGGATCGCCCGAGCCGCCGCTATTGGTGGGCAGATCGGTGTGAACGAAAAACCGATTCATGGCGCGCGCTCCTTATGGCTTGACGTAGTTATGGGTGAAGACGCGCACGTCGGGCTCATCGCCTGCGCCGAAGGTCGCGCCGCCGGCGTGAACGCGCATCACCTCGATTGGCCCCACGCCGTCAACGCGCACGATGCGCTCCCAGCGGAAGCCGTCGCCGTCCTGCACGGCGACCAGTGCGCCAAGCGCATCGCCGGCGCGCACAGTGCGCTCCTCCTCTCCCGGTTTGCGCGGCTGCGTGATCGGCGTCGAAATTGAGCAGGTCAGCTTGGCGTTGGACTCGGTGACAAGCCGAACGCCGCGCGACCAGCACAGCTCGGCGCTATCAACCAGGCCCGGCCCGCCGAAGCGCTCGCCGTCATCGTGCGCGAGCATGTCGATAAGCTCGCCCATGCGCAGATCGCGCGCGCGTCGCTCGCATTGCTCTTGTAGGCCGTGAACGAAAGCGTCCGCCGCCACGCAGCGATCCGGCGAGCCGCCGGTGCCGCTGGTGCCGCCGCCGCCATTGGCCGGCGTCGTGATCGTGCCGATCCAAAGATAGCGCGCATCACCCGCATAAGATGCGGTGGACGTGTCGGTTATAAACGTCACCGTTCCGCCGGAGAAATTCGCGTCATCCACGAACACATGATAGAGGGTCGAGAACGCGCGGCCTGTGACTGAGCCCGCGTTATAGCTCACGGTTTTGGTCAGACCGTTCGAGTCGATGAAGGTCAACGTGAACGCGGCGATGGTGATGGTGGCGGTCGCGCCCACGTCCGCCGCCGTCAATGGGTTGGCCGGGTTGGTGTAGCCGCCAAAGCTCGTCACCACCGCATTGCCGGCGCCCCAGCTGAGCTTCTGGAACACAGGCGCGCCCGCGTAGCAAGAGCCCGCATTGGGAAGCGTGTTCGAGCTAAGCACGCGAACGCGAACGCGCGCCCAACGCGCGTCCGATGGCGCCTGCACGTAGCCGTCGATAGTCGCGTTGGCGTTGCTCGCAGCCGCCACGGTTCGATAGCTCGTGCCGCTCACCACGCCATTGTTGAGCGCCGCAGTAGTTTTGTTCTGCTGCATGAAGATGATCGCCATCGACTGCTGGCCGGTGAAGCCGGTTAGGTGGCGCGTCAATAGCCGCACCCGATACCATGTGTTTGGCTCAACCGGAATCCATGCGTCGTCGTCGTCCGTCTGCGCATAATACGACGTGTTCGCGGCGGCGGCGGACAGGTCGAACTTGACGCCTTGCGGCGCGCCGCAATGCGTCGTGATGTTGGTGCTGGTGTCGATCGTCATGATCGAGCCCAGACTCCAATACGCCGGGTCATCAAAGTGCGGGTCGATAATCAGGTTGGCGCGGTCGATGGTCTCGTACTGGCTCGGCGCGACTTTGTTGGCGGCGCCCAGCCCGCCCTTGCCGAAGTCAACATTTTCGAGTCGCCCGTCCGCGTTGAAGAACGAGCTGTCGAAATAGAGCGCGCCGGATACGGTCTGCCGCGATTGATAAACCTTCACGCCGTTGACGAAGTAGCGCACCACCTTGCCATCGTAGCTGATCGCGAAGGTGTCGCCGGCGCTATGGGCAGCGGCGGTGGTTTTAGAAACGCCCGCCTCGCTGACCACATACGTCGCGGAGCCCGTGAAGCGGAAGGCGAAGTCGATTGACGTGTAGTCCGCATCGGTGGACGGGTCGGTGTTGAGACCGAACGCCATCGCCTTGTTCGTCACCGCTGGCGATGCGGAGCAATGCGCCCCGCCCCTATGACCGGTTAAGCTGTAGCATTGCTTGTCCCACGCGCCGCCTGCGCCGACCGCTGTGATCGAGTGTCGCCCGATCCTGATGCCGCCCGGCGTCACTTCGTAGTCAAAGCCAAGCAGCGCGCGTCCTGGCGCCGGGCCTTTGAAAAAGCCGACGTCGTGCAGCCTTGATCCCGCCGCATAGAACGATGAGTCGAAGTAGAGCTTCGACGTAATGTCCACGCTGGTGCGACGGCGCACGCGGCCATTGTGTAGCCACACCATATCCTCGCCGTCGTAGGAAATTTGGAAGGTGTCGCCGTCTGCATAGGTAAAGCCGGAGCCCACCGTGACGCCGCTCGCGCGCATCAGCGCGGTGCCGCTGCTCTGCAAGTACCAGCCATAATCAATGGACGCCTCGGTGGCGTCCGTCGTCGGATCTGTGTTCAAGCCGAAGGCCAGCTCGCCTTCCGTCGCCGGCGGTCCGGCGATCCCGCTTGCATAGGCGCCGCCCGTATATCCGGCGACGCTGTAGAGCTGTGCGTTCCAGCCAGCGGTCGCGCTGCTGAGCTTGCGAATGTCGGTATCGTCAACGCGCAAGCTGTTGGAGAACGTCGCGGCGAAGCCAAGCACGTCGGCTGCGAGCGCGCCCGCTGCAAACTGCACGCGATTGAGCCGCCCGCCCGGTGTGCTGAGTGAGCTATCAAAGAACAGCGGCGACGTGACCGACACGGCCAGCGTTTTGATCAGGTTGCCGTTCCAATAGTAGCGGACCGAGCTGTTGTTGAAGGACACCGAGAACGTGTCGCCAGCGGCGTAAGCGCCAAGGTTCGCGCCCGCCGAGCCGTTTTCCATGATGCGCACCTGCCCCGTGCTGCGCAGGTGCCACGCATAGTCAATCGAAGTTTCGGCGGCGTCGGTGGTGGGGTCCGTGTTGAGCCCAAACACAATGTCGGCGTTCGTCGCGACCGCTTTAGCGGACGCATGACAAGGCCCGGTGATCCCGTCCACGCTGTAGCACTGCGCATTGAAGCCGCTTGAGGCGTCCGAATCCTTGAGGATGTAGCCCGCGCCGACTTCTACGGTTCCCGACGCCGCGTACTCAAACGAGAGCGAGCCGGTCGCGAGATTGGTGGTCTTCGTCGCCGCCGTATCCCAAGCGGTCCAAGGCCCGTGACGGTCGAGCGTGTGCAGCCGCGCGCGCGCTTGATAGGTCTGCTTCGGATACACGCCATTGCGCACATAAGTCTCGGTCTCGGTCGCATCTTCGCTGATGGTGTAGCGCTTCGTCGTTTCCGAGGCGGTGCGATATTGAATTTCGACGCGCGTAGCGGTTGGCGAATTGATCGCGTCCCAGGTCAGATGAAGCTCCGGCATGGTCGCGCCGCCAAGCGTGCGCGTGGTCGCGGCCACATTGAAATTGGTGATGGCGAGCGACTGCTGCGGGCGCGACGGGATAACGCCGTCCACGTCCGCCTCATCCGATGTGGACCAGTCGTCAATTAGCTCGCCGGTTTCCACCAAGCCGAGCGTGACGCGCGCCATCGGCTCGCCGTCCGCGCCGCCATTGCTGATGCGAAAGTCGATCTGCTCGATGCGGAATTGCTTGGTGTCTCCGCCGAATTGCTGGCTAGTCCACTCCTCCACGTCGCCCGGTTGATATTCCAAACCCCACAGGCCGACGCTGCCATTGGCGCGGCCCTGATAGCGGCCCTCGGTGCAGGCCATTTTATTGAGGCGCTGCCCTTGCGTCGATGACGTCACGAAGCGATAGCGCCGCGTCTTCGGGTAGCGCTGCCCGTCCGCCGTGATCGCGGCGGCGTCTTTGTAGATCGGCAGCGGCGCCTCTTGCCATGCGTCATCTGGATTGACGAACGTGGAATGGATTGTGTTCACGATTTCGTCGGCCGGACGGTCCGCCGCATAAAGCAAATCTTCGTCGGCCAGGAAGTCGTCGTCGGTCAGCGGACGGCCCATGGCATGAACAGGCGTGCGCGCGATCCCCGGCAAAAATACAATCTCGCCGCCGCGATCAACGTGAAAGCCGCCCATGGACATAACCATGTCCGCGAGCACAGTGCGCGCAGTCTCAAGCCCGGAAATGACGCCATTGATTTCGTAGCGCGGTTCGGTGCCGCCCGCTGCAAGCGCGATGGCGTCATCGCAAATATCCGCCGCATCCGAAAGCTCGTCGTCGGGAATGTCGCGCGAGCTTGCGCCAAGGCCGACGATGCGCACGCCGTTGCGCTCCCAGCCGCGCGCGAATTGAGCGGCGACGAGCGCGGCGTTTTTCGTGAACGCGGTCGTGGCCGTGCGCGGATCATAGCAAGCGGCGCCGCGCGCGACGAAGAACAGACGCGGCTCGCCGTTGCGAAAGGCGTTGGCGTCGTAGGTGAAGCGCGCAATGGCGTAAGCGATGCCGCGACCGCGACAATCCGAAGTCCACTCCCCTCCGGCGGCGGCGATCAAATCGGCGTCGGCTATTTGAGTGGTCGTGCCCTGATGGATGCGCACGTACAGACACGGATTGCCGTCGTCATCGAGGAAGTGCGATGTGCACGGATTGAGCCCGGTGTCGATGTTGCCGCCGAACGTCAGCTGCTCGCCGTCCGCGAAAACCTTGGTGCCCAGCTCGACCTCGTAATCGCTGAACGCAATTACGCGCCACAGGTATTTGTTATTCTGGCCGGACACCGTGGCGTAAGCGAGCGAGCCGCCGACGGCGGATTCGCCCACCACAATCTCGCGCGGATAAGCCGGGTCGAATTTGAGCGCGACCTGTCGGCCCTGATCAATCGCGCTTCCCGCGTCTTGCTCCGGTGTGACGCCAAGCGCGCGACCGAGAGCCGAGAACGCCGCGCTGGCGATGAAGCCAATGGCGGCGCGGCCAATAAGGATGCTGAACGCCGAGCCAAGGCCGGCGGCGTAGGCCACGCTGGCGATGGCCGTGCCTACGGTGGCGAGCGCGCTGCCTACCGCAGCAATAACCGCGACGACGGGTGGCATCTATTTGGGCTCCCACAATGAGGCGTTGGCTGGGATGCGGACGCGCACTAAGCCGTGCTCACCTTGGCCCCAGCATTGGCTTGCGCCCTCTGCGATGAACAACACGTCAAGCGGCGGCTCGCGCATCATGACGACGGTGCCGAGACGGGCGCGCCCGACGCGCTGTAGGCGTGCGTTGAGCACATGACCGACCGTCAGAAAGCCGGCGCGAAGCAAGGCGCGCACGGCGCCCTTTTTGGTGGTGTAGCCGCGCAGGTCGTGCGCAAAGTCGGGGTGGCCGGCGGCGATCAATGCGTCGGCCGCAGTCAAGCAGCAATCTTGCGCGCCCCATGCGAACGGAAGCGCGCGGCGCTCAGCTATGAATTGAACGAAGCCGGCGCGGTTCATTCTAATTGAAGCGCCAGTTTAGCGGGTTCGCTCCGCCGCCACCCAGGCCCCCCACATAGTTGAGCCCGCCCCCTCCGCCATTGTTCGAGCCCTCCTTGCCCCAATCCAAATTGCGCTCTTGCGCAACGGAGCCCGCGCAGAATTTGAAAAAGTCATCACCCGGCCAAATCTCTTGCTGGTCGGCGTGACTGCGAACGCGCCCGACGCGCGTGCCGTAGCGAAGCGTCAGCGACTCGCAAGCGACCTTGAGAATGGCTTGGCCGCGACCATCAGCGCCTGGGCGCTGCAAGATGGTCATCTGATCAATCAGGCCCGTGAACGCGCGGACCTGCAAGATGTGCAGGCCGGTGCTCGCGTTCCAGAACGAGTAGTAGAGATGCATCGGCCGCTGCCGATAACCGCCGTTCGAAATGATGGTCGAAAGAAAGTACGCCGGGTCGGTGGGATTAGCCGCCGCGTCGAGCAGCTTGGTTGCGTCAAGCATTAGCTCAACGCCTCCCCCGCCTAGATCGAGCCCCATCGACACGCTAGAGGCGCTGGCGAACGCGCCGATGGCTAGGAAGGTGTCGCCGTCAATGGTGGCGTCTTCGGGTCCATCCCAAAAGCGCTCGGTGCCGCTATCAAGCTCAAGGTCGCAGCAAAGATAGAGCGCGAGCGGGCCAGATCGAAGCGCGTTGCGTTGGGCGGTCGTAAGAGCAAGGGCCATGCTCTCGTCAATATGTGCGGATCACCTGCACGGCGGTTAACGACGCGGTTCGCTCGAAGCCCTGCATCGGCGCGGAGCTGGAAAGCAGCTGCATTTCGGCGGACGCCTTCGCCATCACGAAGGGAACGGGAAGCGCCGCCGTAGCCACCAGCGGCGGACGCGGGCGCACGTTCACCCATAAGCCGCCGGCGCCGGACGCCTGCCCGCCGCCGAGGATGTGCAGCCGGCGCGCCGGGCCGTCGTCCCAGTGGCCATAGTCTCCCGGCGCGAGCACCGCGTTCGACACCAAGCCGCTAAGCCGAATGCGCGCGTTGGCGTAGTCCACCTCCTCGATCATCGGATTGCCCCAGCCGCCGCCGGCGGAGTAGTGCAGCGGAAACGGTCGCTTGGCGTCGTACACATAAATGGTTTGATCGCTGTCCTCCGCGACCGCGCGCAGCCAGTCGTATTCGCCGGCCAGCGCCCGCTCCAAGTGCGTCGTGCTGATCTGCGCGGTCCAAAGCGAAGCGCCCATGATGACGCTCTGGTGCGCGCCGCCGCGCGTTTGATTGCGCGCCTTCGGCACGCCAAGGTCAAACGAGCTGCTGGCGATCCGTGGTCGGTTCGGCAGTGTAAGGACAGTCACGCTCAAGCTCTCCCGCGCCGACGCAGCTCACCAAACGCGCCGACCGCGCGCGCTTCGATACTGCGGTCGAGGCGATTAACCATCCCTTCAAAGCGCGCCAGCTCCTCGGCCGAGCCTTTGAAGTGATACTGGCGCTGGTCGATATAGGTCGCGCCGTTTTCGTTTGCAGGGACAACGGTGGCGCCGGTGCGCCCGCCGAAGACGGGCTCCGGCCCGCGCTCGCCGGTGATGCCCCACTTGCCGGGCGGGATAAAGCCGCCGTCGGCAAAGAAACCGGCGAAGAAACTACCGATGCCGCTCAGGAAGCCCCCGCCCCCGCCCTTGCCGCCGCTGAGTGCGCCGGCGATGCTATTGGCGAGCGGTTGAAGCACCGTGGCGCGCAAGATCATTGCAGCCAAGTCCTGCATCAGCGCGCCGAGCGTGCTGCGCAGGCTCTCGCCGCTAAAGATCGCGCGCTCGAACGCGCTCGCCATCGCGTCACCGATGTTGCGATACAAGTCGGAGAAGCGCTGCATTCGGCTGGTCGCGTCCGCCAGCGCGCGATCTTGCGCGCGGATTCCCTCGGCAAGGGCCAGCGCCTCCTCCAAAGACAGCGCCGGATTCTGCGCGATAAGATCCAGCGCAATGCGCATTTTCTCGTAGGCTTCGGCGCCCTCGTTCGCCGCTTGCGTAAGGAGCTGCTGCGTCTGAGCCGTGCGTTGCAGTTGACCGTCGAACGCGACTTGCTGGCTGATCTGCGCGTCGAGCTGAGCCTGTTGCTCGGCCCGCGTGTCGATGACGTTTTGAAGCTCGTTGCGCAGATCGACGTGAGCCGCCGCCTCCTCCATCGTGATCGCTTCGCCGCCGTTCGCCGCGTCGTTATAGACGGTCTGAATGTCGGCCAGCCGTTGCAGCTCTTCGGCGGTGGCGTTTATCGCCTCGGCTTGCGCGCGCAGCGCGGCAATCTCCTGGCTGCGCGATACGCTAGGCGCGACCGCGCCGGCGACGCCGCCCAGCCCTCCCATGTCGAGCGCGTCAATCTCGCTCGCGCCGGCGCTAATCTGGCGCCCGCCGCGCCGCATCGCGTCGGCGTGTTGCGGGTTGGCCCGATACCACTCCATGCGTTGCTCGCGCGTGAAGCTGCCGCCAGCCGCCGCTTGATCGGCATTGAACGCGGTCCACGCTTCGTCAAGCCGGCGGGCCAGCTCCGGCGCGAACTCCGCGTCAGCGAACGCTGCGACCGAGTCCATCAGTTGCTCGTTGATCGCGCGCGCCGCCGCTTCGGCCGTTCGGGCCTCTTGCTCGTATTGTCGGCTGATGCCTAGCGCTTGACCGATGCCGCCGAAAAAGCCGCTTTGTTCGTTCGCCTTTGCGCGGGCTTCGGCGGCTGCGACGTTGGCCGCTTGCGCCGCCGCCGCCAGATCATCCAGGCGCGCTTGCGTGAGTTGACGTAGCTCGATGCGCGCATCGCCGGTCGCCGCTGCGAAGCGCGCCATCAAGCCGACAAGCTCCGCCTGAATATCTCGCGTGCGCTCCATCGCTATGCGCGCGCCTTCAATCTCCGCCGAGAGCCGGCGCCAGATGGTGATGCCTTCGACCGCGCCAAGGATCAGCGCAATGACGCCGACCGGCCCCGCCAAAACGCCAAGCAGCGCGCCGAAACTGCGCACGATGGTTCCGAGAATCACAATCAGCGGGCCAATGGCGGCGACAATCGCCGCGAAGCCTGCCGCCGCCTTGAGCACTTCAGGGTTCATCGTAGAAATTGAGCGCGCAAAGTCCGCGAGCGCATTGGCTGCGTCGGTGATCGCTTTTGTCATGCCAGCTTGACCGACGGCGAGAGAGATCGACTCGATGGATGACGAGAGCGAAGATAGCGCGCCGTTTAGGCCCTGATTGTAGGTGTCGGCCAAGCGCTGCGCGGTGCCCTCTGCAAGCTCGTTCTGAATGATAAGCTGCTCAAGCGCGTCGGCGCCTTGCGCGACCACGGCGGCGAACGCCGGACCGGCGCGCTGGCCGAATAGCGTCATCATCAAGCCGGCGTCGTTGACGTGCGGGCCTAGCTGGCGAACAAAGTCGAGCAGGTCTTTCCCGCCGTCCGCAGTCTCGCGAAGCTCAAGGCCAGCGGCCTGCATCGCCGCTTTGATCTGATCCGTCGGCGTGATCAATCGCGCGAGCGCGCCGCGCAGCGACGTGCCGGCCATCGAAGCCTGGATGCCGGCGTTGCCCATCAAGCCGAGGATAGCCGCCGACTCCTCAAACGAAACGCCCGCCGCCGATGCAATCGGGCCGGCGTACTTGAGCGCTTCGGCCAAGCCCTCAAGCGACGTGTTCGTGGCGTTCATGGTGAACACCAACACATCGTTGGCGTGCGCCAAGTCTTCGACACCAAGGCGATAGCCGGCGAGAATGTTGGTGGCGATTTCCGCCGAGCTTGCCATGTCCAAGCCGGACGCGGCGGCGAGCGTCAACACGGACTCAAGCGAGCGCAGCGAGTCGTTCGCGTTGATGCCCGCCATCGCCATAAAGTTAAGCGCCTCGGCCGCGTCGCTCGCGCTAAACTTTGTCTTGGCGCCCATCTCCTCGGCTTTGAGCCGCAGCTGCTCAAGCTGCGCGCTAGTGGCGCCGCTGATCGCGCCGAGGCGCAGCATCGACGCTTCAAAGTCTCCCGCTGTGCGCGCTGCGATGACGCCGGCGGCGACAAGAGGCGCGGTGAGGTAAAGCGAGATATTCTGGCCCGTGCGTTGCAGGGCCTCACCTACGTGCCAAAGCGACTGCGACATGGCGGCGGTCGAGCCGCTCATGATGGTGACGGCTTGCCCCATCGCGGACGAGAAGCCGGACACGTCACCGCCGAGGCGGATTTTCATTTCGCGCAGAATAGCCATAGCGAGAGTGTCGCTAGGCCGCGCCGCCCCCGGACTATGGACGCCCTAGGCTATCCGCCGAGCAGCGCCGTTGTGCATGAGTGGACGCCAACCACGGCCAGGATCACGAACGCCAGCGCCACGCACGAGCCGAAGAAGCGCCAAGTGTATTCGTATTGCTCTTGCCTAAGCCGCCTTTGCAGCATTTGCTCAGTCTCGGGTTCCATGCGCCCTGCTCCCTGCGCGCTGGCCTGCGCGCTCAATCGCCCCCTAACGCAATGAAGGCGCGCTGGCTAGAGCGCGCCTCCTTTGCGGCGAGTGTTCGGCGTGTCCGGGTATTGGCTCGCCAGCTCGGCCAAGCGCTCGCGCGTCATTGGCGCTCCGCCCCGCTTGCGGCCCCCGCCCCGGCTGGCGGCGTAGCCTTCCAAAGCCGCGAGCCATTCCCTGACGCTCATGCGCCAGAAGCGGTCGGAGTCGCCGCGACAAATAACGCCCAGGCCGATCTCTAGCCACGCCTCCCAAGGCGTAGCTAGGTCGGCCTCGGTCAGTTTTTTTCGTCGTCTCCATCATCGTTTGAAGGCGCGCCGGGCTTGAGCACTTGCGCGGCGATGAACGCCTCCTCGACCGCCTTGCTGGCGGCGACAATATCGAACGGGCTCGCGCCCAGCTCCTCGTCGGTCAAGTCCGCGCCGCCGCCGCGCACCAGGGCGCCGAGGATTGTGCGCAGCTGCTTCATGCTCGGCTGCGCGAGCGCCGAGCCGAGCTTCGAAAGCGGGATGCCAAACGCATCTTCGATTTCGACAAGCGCGTTCATGGTCAAGCAGAGCTTGTAGTCTTGATCACCGACGCGAAACAGCACCTCGCCTCGGTGCTTGTTTGCGAACGCGCGAGCCGGCGCCGCCTCTTGCGAGGCGGACGCCGCCGGCGAAGCGGACGCCTTGAGGCGCGACTTCGCCGTGGTTGCCCGGCTGGTCATTAGCGAACCGGCGTCAGGTAGTAGGCTTCGACCGTGAGCGACGTCACCGACGCATAGGTCACGTGGCAATAGCCCGAGGAGTCGATATAGGCCGCGCCGAATGGGCCGATGAGCTTGTCGCCCGTGGTGGCCGGAACGGACACAGTGATATCGGGAACGGTCACGGTTCCGATCCCCGGCGCGTTGACGCTGGCCTGCTGCGCTTCGACGGTCACGACGATGGCGCCGCCGCTCGCGTTCTTGACGCGCAGGAAGGTGCGGCCATCCGCAGGGCAAAGGAATTTCGAGCCGTCGGCGTTGGCGGATGCGGGCGCGGACGTAACGCCGGAGCTGGTGACGCCTGCGACCGTGAGCGTCGTTTCGGCGGCGAGCGCCGGAGACGGAAGCGCCACGCTCAGGAAGAGCGCGGCGCTGACGGCGACGGCAAAGAGCGAACGAAGGGACTTAATCATGGGGCGATGCTTCCTTGAGCTAAGCGCGGTGTGAAGCCGAGCCCAGGATCAATGCCCCCCGTTCGGTTACGCAGCGGTGAACGTAAGCTCCCCGGCGGACTCAAAGCTGACCGAATAAGTGACCTCGCCATCGTAATTGCCGGCGTGCTCAATCTCGCCAATAACGTAAGGCCCCTCAAAGGTGCCCAGGCCCGGCACGATGAATTGAAAGTCGGGCGTGGCGGCGGCGAGCTTGTTCGTGACAAGCGCGGCCTCGGCGGCGGAGTCTGCGAAAACGCCCGCGAGCGAGATTGCGTGAGACAGAACGCCGGTGCCGGCCAGCATTTCGCGCCAGCGGCCCGGCGAGTCATTCGAGGACACGTCGGTGTTGCCGTCGCTCAGCTTGCCGCTGGTTTGGCGCCCGCCGGCGATGGTGGTGAACGTGCCCGCAATGTCCATTTTCACCAGGACGTCGCGGCCCTTTTGCTTTGCCATTTTTAGCTCTCCTGCTCTGTGACCGCGCGCCAATCCTGCCGGCCCGCGTAGCTCTTTCCCGCTTCGCCGGACGATATGCCGCTAAGCGTGCAAGTTAGGTTTACGAGCCGATGGCCGGACAGCGAGACGCTGCCGGCGGCGATCCAAGCTCGAAGCGACTTGCGGAAGGCGGAGAAAATCGCCTCCCCCTCCTCGTCGCCCTCGAAGTCACCCTCGACGTAAATCATGACCGTGATCGTGCAGTCGTCCGGCGGCGCGCCTTCGCCCTGGGTCTCGTAGGGGCGGGCTTCGCAGGTCACGATCACGTAGGGCTTGGCGCGCTCCGGCGGCGCCCTGTTGGCGATCCTGGGCGAATTGCCGAGCGCGGTCGCGCGCACGTCGGTGTCGGCTTTGAGCCGCGCGATGATCGCCGCGCGCAGTGCGGTTTCGGGTGCGCTCATCGCCGCGTCGCCTTTCCGTCGGTTGGCAAGATCGCGGCCACCGTGTCTTCGATAATCTCGAGCGCGCCCTGCTCGCCTTCGTCGTAGCCGCGCGACATGAACGGGCGCCCGCCTTCGCTCGGCGCCTTGAACTCAAGCGCAGGCCCGTAAGCCGAAGTGCTATCAATATCGACCGCGATAGCGTTCGGCACGTTCTTGGATTGCACGCCGCGCATCAGGTTGCCGGTATCGGCGGCGGGCCACTCGCCTTCGGCTGAGGCTTGATGCGTGACGCTCCGGCGTTTGTAGAGCCGGCCCGTCTTTGGCGGGCTGCGGATGCCATCGACAATGATGCGGCGGATGAATTGGCCGGCGCGCCAAAGCCCTTGCTTGAGCGCGCGCTCGGCTTGCTTCGGCGCCGCTTTCAACACGGCGCTATTCTCATCGAAGCCAATGAACTCGACGCGGACACGGGCCATCAGGTCGGCGCTCCATCTTCGCAGGCCAGCTCAAGCCAGCGGCCCATGTTCTCGGGATCGACCACAGTTTTGACCGCGACCGTTCGCGAGCGCCCGCCCTTGTCGGTGAAGGTCGCTACCGCTTCGCCCTTGAGCAAGGCGGTGGCGATCGCATCCTCGTAGCGGAGCGTGATGCACAGATCGACGCGCTGCTGCATCTGCATCGCCATTTGCTTTTGGCTCCACTTCGCCGGCGCGACTTTCGCGAAGCGTGTGGCGAGCGTGGTGTCGGCGCGCGTGAAGCCCCCGCTCGCGGTCTCGGTGCGCACAGGCTGCTTGAGCGTTACGCGCACGTTCAGCTCGCCGGCGCCGGGAGGGACAAACGCCATCGGCTTAGATCAGCCTGGGCGAGCGATACGGCGCGAGAAGATCGCTCACGCCGCGCGTCAATTCCGCGGACACGCCGAAGCCGGTTTTGCTGCTGATCGACGCTTCGCGGTTGGCGTACCAGTGCGCGACAAGGAGCAGGCAGGCTTGCTTTATGTCCTCCGGCATTTCCGTGGAGTCGTCGCCAAAGCCGGCGGTGAACGTGACCACAACGCCGGCCCGCGTCCGCGCGGGAAGCGGCGCAGGAACGCCATCGGTCAAGTACGCCGCCGCCGGACGGCCCTTCACCAAGAGATAGGTGCTAAGCGACTGCGCCGTGAACGCCGAGCCGGTCCACACTTCGACGCTCTCTAGCTCCGCGACTGGATACGGGCGCAGCTTCAATCCCGATTCAGGGAAAGCGTCGACCGTCGCCTTGTGCGTCTGCGTGACAAGCGCCAAGCCATACTGGCTTTCGATGTGACGGCGCGCCGCCGCGATCATGCGCGTGATCATATCGTCGTGCTCGGCGTGCTCGACGGTGCAATGCTCTTTGGCCTCGGCCAGCGTGACAGGCTCCTCAATGGGCGCAGTCACAAGCTCGAAATTCGGATAACGCGCCACGGCAATCTCCCATGAAAAAGGGGGCGGGGCTTGTCGCGCCCGCCCCCTTCTCTGCCCGCTTCAATCTCAAACTTAGGTGACCGGCGCGAACTGCGGCGTGCCCAGCATAGCCACCGCCGAGACCGGCGTGGCGACGCCGTGCGTGCCGCTATAGTCAACCGTGAGGCGCACCCATTGCTTCGAGCCGGCGTAAGAGAAGCCGAGCACAGCCGGCAGCTCCGCGTTGGCGTCGAAGGTCGCGACCACGCCGGAGGCGACGGTGGCGTCGATAGAGGCGTGCGAGGCGAATTGCTCGGGGATCACCACGTCGGCCGCAGCCACGGCGGCGTAGGTGCCGGCGGCGCCAGAACCGTTGTCGTCGGCGTGCTCAAGCAGCAGCGCGATCTTGTCGGTGCCGGAAAGCGTGATGCCTTCGATGCCGATATTGGCGAGGAAGGCCAGCGTGCCGTAGCCCTTGCGGTCCACCGCGAGCGTTTTGTCAGTGGTGGAAGCGATAGCGGCGAGCGCCGCAATTTTCAGATCGTTGAGCAGGTCTCGTTGCATTTTCGAACACTCCAGATCGGGGTTGCGTTGAAGCGGTAGGCCCGCGCTCGCGCGCGGGCCTTTTGCTTCAAGATTAAGCGGCGGTTTGCAGGCCCTTGAAAGCCTCGGTGATCAAGTGACCGCCGCCGACGCGCTTCGTCATGTAAAACAGCACGTAGGGCTTCGCGGTGTAGGGATCGCGAAGCGTGCGGATGCCGGCGCGGTCGATGATCTGATACGCGCGCTTATAGTCGCCAAACGTGACCGGGATCGCGCCGTCGGCAATGTCCGGCATGTGATCGCAGACGGTCGCGGGATAGCCAAGGAACGACGCCGGCACGCCGAGCTGGTTGGACGGCTGCCACATATAATTGTTGTCGCTGTCCTTGATCTTGCGGATCGGCGCTTCGGTGAGCGCATTGTAGAGCCAGCGCGCGTTCTGACGATACTTCGAGCGCAGGCGCGAAATAAGGTCGATGAACTTGTCGAGATACGAACCGAAGTTGGAAGCGGAGCCAGTCTTGATGATGCCCAGCTTGCCTTGAGCGGCGCGCGTGGCGCCGGTTTCTTCGGTCGTGCCAATCGAGAGCAAGCCCATCGGCTTGTTCACGCCGTTGCCGGTGAAGAAAGCGTCGCTTTCTTGGTCGTCAAATTGATCGACCGCCTCCTCCGCGATGAACTGCTCGATGTTGATGAACGCATCATCGAGGATCGTCTGCGTCGCGCCGGGCATCGCATAAATTTCGTGCGTGACGATGTTGATTTCGCCAAGCGTCGAAGCGTCGGTTTGCGGACGACCGCCGGTTTCGCCTACCCAGCCGGACGCGGTGCCGCCTTTGCTGATCGGCTTTTTGAAGGCGTTGGAGCCAATCGAGCGCACCGAGAACAATTGACGCGCGGGCGACATATCCTTCGCCAGCTTCGCCACTTCGCGATCCAGCTCGGGGTTCGTCAGATAGCCGCCGTCGGTGTTGTCCTGCGCCTGCATGGCGCGCTTTTGCAGAAGCGCCTCGTGCTCCTTGGACACCGAGCGCTCGCCGCGACGCAGGAACGAATGGAAGGCGTTGCGATACTCAGGATCGGCGCCCGGAATGTCGTCTTCCTTGGCCGCGCCGGAGCGCTTGGCTTTCAGCTCAAGGTCAGCGAGGGCTTTGCGCACCTCTTCCATCCCGGCCTCGACCTTGCGCATCTTCTCCTCGGTCAACGGATCGACCGCGCCGCGCTTTTGAAGCTCCGCGATTTTCTCGCGGTCAATCTCGCGCTCGTCCATGACCGTCTTCATGAACTTTTCGAGCGACTTGCGGACTTCCGCCAGGGCCGGCGGCTCCACCTCGGCGTCGCGGACTTCCAGGCGCGGCGGCTTGGCGCGATTGCCGAGAGCGGCGGCAGCGGCGGTGATGGCAAAGGTTTTGGACATGGCTTCGGTGATCCCTATTTGCTGTTGAAGCGAGCGGCGGCACCATCGAGCATCGCGATTAAATCGCCATTAACGCGAGCCTGGGCCGCTCGCGCCTGCTCCGCCCTCTTGCGCTCAATCTCCGCCTCGATGGCCGGCGCGTCCCATTGCCGGGCCATGCGCGTCGCGATCTCGGGCGGGAAGCCGTGACGCACCAGCAGCTCGCCAACCTCGGTGACGCTCATATCTTGGCGCAGCCCGGTCACGCCGGAGCCTGGGACGCTCGGGCGCTCAACGAGGCTGACTTCCCACAGCTCGGCTTCGGTGATGAAGCGGCGACGCTTCGACCAGTCGTCCGCCTCCTCTACCCGCTCCGCGATGGTCACGAAGCCGATGGACAGGCCCGATGCGATCTTCTCCTTGACCAGCGCGCGGGCGTGATCGCCAAACACGGACTCGATAAAGCGGCCTTTGACGAACAGGCCTTTGCTGTCCTCGAACATTTCCGTGTAGGCGCCGATCAGCTGATCCCAGTCGTGTTGCAGATAGAAGCTCGGCCATTGGCCCTTGCTGCGCCAGTCCGCGAGCGACTTGGCGAAGCAGCCCGGCTCGAACGTGGTGCGATAGGTGTCGATCTGACCGAACACGCAGCCGTAGCCCTCGAAGGTCCGGGCCTCCACATCGACGGTCAGATCGGACAAGCCGGCCTGGAAGCGGTGCTCGATCTTGCCGCGCGCCTCGCGCGTCTCGACCTCGGCCAGCCACTCGCCGCATCGCGAGCAGCGCACGCCGATAGCGCCATCCTTGCGGCGATCCGCGACGCGCAAGTGGGGCTCGCCGGGATGCGGCTTGTGCGCGACCGGCGCTAGGGCTTTGAAAGTCATTGCGATTGCTCCAAAAACATCGTGCAGCGGCAATTGATGATTTCCTCGGGCGGGCCGTTGGGGTCGCCCGGATATTCGAGCTGGGCGTCGCCCACTTCGAACTTCTGACCGGGCAGAATTGTTTTTCCGTCAACGAGCGAGTGGCTGGTGCGCGTCCGCCCGTCCTGAATCGCCACCCACGTTTTGATCACGCGGATGCCAAGCTGCTCGGCGGCGCCGATCATGCCGGCGTTTTGAGCCGCCCCGATTTCGGTCCGGGCGATCATGCGCGCGCGCGCCACGCTGATCGCATCCTCGGCCAAGCGTTGACGGATCAAGCGCGCGGCGGCGGCTTCGCCTAGGCCCTGGCGCGCCGCCTCCTCTAGCGCCTCGGTGAGGATAGCTTGGCTGGTGCCGGCGATCTGCCGCGCGCGCAGCGCCGCATGGCTGCGGATCAATTCGGCGACGCGATCCCCGAACAGGATGGAATCGTCGCGCTGCTCCGCCGCCTCAAGCGCGCGCGTAAGCTCCGCGAAGGCTGCGCGGGCGGCGTCTTTCGGGCCGATCATTTCGCGCGCCAGCCGCGCGAAGGTCCGCCCGGTGTCCGCGTAGTGCAGCTGTAGGATTTCGGTTAGCCGCTGCGCGTGAAAGGTCGCATCCCAGGCGCCGCGTTCTATCTCCTCGACCGCTTGGCGCATTTCGCGGCTGATGCTGAGCCGGAGCCCGCGCACGTGACGGTCACTCGCCTCTTTCAAACGCCTGCGCCATTCCGGGGTCATGCCGGAATGGTTGCAGCGTCCGCCGTGAACTTGTCGTTAAGCCCGCCTTAGTTGACGGTCGGGCGCCCGCCATAGCCGGACGCCTTGAGCGCCGACGCGGCGGTCAGCTCCGCGCGGTCGATCAAATCCGCCAGCGGGATAGTCGCCGCCGGCATGATGATGGCCGAGCCCATCGCCTCGTCCTCTATCGCGTCGAAGCCGGTCGCCTCGCGCTTCTCATTGACCGTGAGCCAGTCCGCCTTGGCGACGCGATCCCAGCGCGCCTTCATGATCGCCTCGGCTACGGGGCTGCCATCTGGATCCAGCACGATGCGGCAGTTTGGGTAGAGCGGACGCACCCAGGCCGTGAGCTTGCGCTGCAGCAGGCGCGCGAGCGGAAACACGGTGAACTTCCAGAACGCCAGATTGGCCTCCTCGAAATTCGCGAAGGTGTTGTCACCCTTGATCCCCAGCATGAGCGGCGGCACGCCGAGCGCCAGGGCAATCTCGCGCGCGGCTGCCGCGCGGCCTTCGCCGCTTTCCAAATCCTTCGGGCTCAAGCCCATCGGCTTCCACTCAAGCCCGCCATCGAGCAGCAGCGGCTTGCCGGCGTTTTGCGCGCCGCTGTATTCATCTTGCAGCTCGGCGTTCAGACGCTCGTAGGCGTCATCACTAAGCGACGCCGGCCCCTCTTTCGGTTGATAGACCAGCGCGCCAGACGGGCGCGCGGAATTGCGCAACAGCGCCTTATTGTAGGCGACTGCATCGGTGTGCTCGTCGGCCGCGCCCGCCGCCGGCTCCATGATCGCCATGCCGCGCCAGTGATCGGTCGGGTGCCAATTCTTGACGTGCAGGATCGGGATAAACTTTGCGAGCATCCCCGGCCCGGTCATCTTGACCTGCGCGTCATAGGTAACGTCGCCGCCTTCCGCCTTATACACGTATGCAATCGGCAGACCGTCCGGCCCCGGCTTCGGGTTCATCTTGTCCGGGCGCAGCGCGTAAATCTCTTGCAGCTGACCGCCGCGCGCCGAGAGCGTTATGCCTTCCAGAAAGAACTCGCCGGCGAAAACAAGGTGGCCGACAATCGCGTCGACAAGCTCCTCCCAAATCTGCATCGGGTTCGGGCTATCGAGCACCATCTTGAGCGGGTGCGACTCATCGGCTTCCTTGTCGCCGTCAAACACAACCAGCGGCATGGACTTGAGCGCGTCCGCGATGAAGCGCGTGCAGCGATACACCACGGGATTCTGCCGGTAGCCTTCGCGCGCCATGTCTTCGTAGCGCACCTCGGCCTGACGGATTTGTCCGCCGGTCGCCACGAACAAGATGCGGCCGACCTGGCTCGCGCGTTGCTCGGTGGGGACGCGCCGCGCGACAAGCGTGCCGCCGGATGATGGCGCGCGCGATCCGCCGCCGGCGAAGCTGCGCAGCCGCGTGGACAAATTGGACAAGGCCCAGCCGATTGGAGAGTCGTTCATGCGAGCTAGAATCGCCGCGCCATACCTTGCGCGGATTGCTCAGGCGCGGCCGAGCGTGCGCACGCGCGGGGTGTTGAGCGCTCCGCCGCAAAGCTCATCGAGCGCCCACACGGCGGCGTCGGCGCGGTTTGGCGATGATCCGCCCTCGTAGCCCTTGGTGGTGAACTGCGCCAGCTCCTCCTCCAACAGGCCAAGCCCGCGCGCGTGTTTGACGCGCTTCTGTTCGTAGAGCATCGCGACCGGCTCGGCGCGAATGTGCTTCCCTCGCGCAGCGGAGCGGAGCTTCACGGGCAGATTGGCGTCGTGCATTTGCAGCGTCGCGCGGACCATCGCGCCGCCGAAGTTTTTCTCCGCCACGATCAGGTCGGCGCCCCACTTTTGATAGAGCCGTTTCGTCTCGCGCGCCCACTCCTCCGGCGAGCGCTGGCCGGTGCAGTCTTCCAGCACCGCGTACTCGTTCAGGTTCTTGAACTTGCCGGCGACAACGATGCCCTGATCGTCGCCCTGCTCGCTCTCCTCCACGTTCTCGCCGTCGCTCCCCGATGGGTCGACTGCGATGACGATGCGCTCGAACATTTCCGGCGTATAGATTTGATCCGGCGGACACAGGCACGACTCAAGGATAGCGCGCGGCCACAGCGCGCCGGGCAAATCTTCAAGCAGGATGCCGTCGATCTCTTGCTTGCCAAGCCGCGTGCCGGCGTATTTGGCGATCATGTAATCGAGCGACGACTTCGCAAGGTTCATCGCGTTGTCGAGTGTCGAGCCGCGCGTGATCGCCGTTGTCGGGTCTTGCAGCAGCTTTTTGATCAGCGGCTTCGGGCGCGGCGTTGTGAGCGCGGCGACCTGCGGCTGATCGCCAAGGCGCAGGCCGAACATCAGATTGCTCCACGCCTCCTCAATATACGACCACGCCGCCAGCTCGTCCGCGAGCGCCCAGGCGTGTTGCGGTCCGCGTAGCTGGTCCGGCGCTTCGCTTGAGAACAGCGTGGCGGTGACGCCATTGGGCCATGTGACGCGGCGCTTGGCCGGCTCGTATGTTGGCCTGAACCAGGGCGGCGACATAGCCAAGAGCCCGGACGGACCTTCGATCAAAACGTCGCGCACGTCGGCGCTGGTTCGCCCGACGATGGCGCCCGGCCCTATACCCGCCTCGGCTTTCTTTCGCGCGAACTCTACCCCGCTGCGCGTCTTGCCGTAGCCGCGCCCGGCGAGCAGCAGCCAAACCTGCCACGGCCCGCCGATCTGCGAGCCGGTTTGAGGATCGGGCATAAGCTGGCCTTCGCGGGCCCACCATGTATCGAAGTCATAGGCCGCGACTTGCGCGGCCTCGTCGTCAATTAGGCCGCTCGATAGCAGCTGGTGCAACACTTCCAGGCGCGGCGCTGAGTGCCGGGTTGATCGCGGCAAGTGCGCGACTAACGCCCGCAAGGAGTCGAGCGGATGCGCCGTCGAAGTCGACTGCGCCGCTATGGTTGACATCGACTTGCTCCCGCCACCCCATCTGCGTCTTCGCCCAGAAGATGCCGGCGGTCACTTGCTCCTTGGTGGTGCCTTTCTCGCCGCTCGCGATCTTGAAAAGGTTTTCGGCCACCTTGCGGTTGGCCGCGAGCTTGCCGGCGTCGATCTGCGGCCCGTAGTGCTTGCGCAGCGTCGGCGCCGACGTGCCGATGTGCGCGGCGATTTGCTCTTGCGGGATGCCCCACTGGGAAAGAGCTTGCACAACGGCGCGCGTTGCATCGGTCGGATTGTGAGCAGCACTCATGGGAATCGAGCATGGCGCCACGATCCCCGCCCCGGATTAACGGGCGGTGTGCAAGCCTCTAGCGCGCGTAGTGGTCAAAGTGGCGCCCATACGTTCCGCCCGGCCCGACAATGAGCACGACCGCGTTCACGTTGGTGCCGCTCTCCGCGAACGATCCGGGGGGAAGGTCCGTGAACACGCCCTCAAGCCGCTCTACACGCTGGCGCAAGGCGGTGGTGCGCGAGTCTTCTCGGAACTCCACGCCGGCGCTCATGACCGCTACGAGGACGCCTCCGGGCTTGAGCAGATCGAGCGCGTGGTTGACGTGATCAACGTCGCGCCCGCCATTGAACGGCGGGTTCATCACGATGCGGTCGAAGCGACCGAGCGCGTGCTCGCCCATTGACAGAAAGTCGCCCGGCAAGGTGATGGCCTCGGGAAGCTCGCGCCAGTTTGCCGGATCAATCTCGACCGCCGTGCAATCGCCGCCGGCGGCTTGAAGCTCGCGCAGGATGCGCCCGCGCCCGGCGCTCGGCTCAAGGCACCTCATCCCCTTCTCCACGCGCGCGTTCGCCACAAGCAGCTTCGCCAAGCGCTCCGGGGTTTCAAACAGCGCCCAGTGCTCGCGCACCACGGGCAGCGGAGCGGATCGCGTCTCGGCTACGTCCGGCGATGCGCCCACGGTCGCGCCGTAGTATTCGGCCAGCAATTCGTTGACGCGCTGCACCAGATCGCGGCGCTTGAACCACATATGAGCGTTGCCGTTCTTGAAGGCGCGGACGCGAAAGTAATCATCCTCAACCTCGAAACCTTGGAACTTGAGCGACGAGTGACGCTTCGCCTCGCTGCATTTGCCGACGATCCCGGCGTAGCGGTCGATATGCTCCTTGCCGTCAAGCAGCCGAAAGGTCCGCTCCACGTCGCGCATAATCTCGTCGCGGTTGCCGCCCCAGGAGCCGTACTCGGAGAAGCAATGGCTGAGCACGATCCGCGCGCCGATCTTGAAACCGTCGTGACTGCGGAAGCGGCGGTCGAGCTTTGAGAAGGCGTTGGCGACGCCGCGCCGGAAGATCAGGTCGGCGTCGGACATGAGCTGGGCCATGGTCGCGGCGCAATTCTCCGCCGTCGCCTCGGGCGGGTTCTCGCGCAGCGTCCGGCGAAACTCCTCCCGCGCTTGGTGATCCATCAGCTTCTCAAAGCCCATGTGGTCGATCAGGTGCGTCCACACGTTTATGTCGATGCGCTGTTTGAGCTTGCTTAGAAACTCGTCCCGATCCTTGCCGCCACTCCATGCCACCGAGCCCCAGCGGTCGTGGTCGAATAGCGGGTGGTTCGCGTTTGGCGCGGCCTTCCCGACGCAGCTAATCGCCTCCTCCATCAAGTCGTGCGCGCGGCCGAATAGCTCGATCGCTCTATTGCGGTGGCCCTCTATCTCGTTGATCGTTGCGCGTAGCGCTATCTCGGTGCTCATCATCGGCCCTCGGTGGTTGGAAAGAAAACGGGCGGCGGTGTTGGTGCTCCGCCGCCCGCCCGTCGCGCTTCAAGTCGGCCCGGTGTTGCCAAGCCATGTGGACCGACCCACGCGGCAGCTCATTTGAACAATCGCGCGCCGTCTGGATTGACCAGCTTGTGGCGGTCGAAGAATTGCGTCAGCGGCAGCTCAAGCGCGACCGCGATCTGGTAGAGGCGCGACGCAGCCATTCGGTTGATCCCGTTCTCGTACTTTTGAATCTGTTGGAACGTCACGCCGATTCGGTCCGCCAAGTGCTCCTGGCTCATGCCTAGCTCTCGGCGTCGCGCCTTGACGCGCTCGCCCATGCGCTTGTCGTGTTCAACGGTTGATCGCTCGTCGGTCATTTGCTGCTCCTTGGGATGTTCGCCGCGTCTAAGATCGCCACAAGCGTGCGCTGCTCCGGCGCGAGCCGAGCACAAACGTCAAAGGTCATCTTGTCTGCGAGGCTATTCACGAACCGGCGCGCCGCCGGCTTGCCAATGCTAGGCAGCCTGATGGAGTCGCCTAGAGGCTCCACTACGTTGCTGACGCCGTGCTCAAGAAAAAAGAGCATGCTGGCGTGGTTATAGTCCCCGACCTGGATCGCGGCCAGCGCCTCGCGCGCCAATCGCGTCAGCTGCTCAATCAAGAAAGCGCGCACTTCATCCTTAGTCATCGTCCCTCCGCGTGGGCGCGTTCAACGTCCGCCCATGACGCATAAGCCTCGCCGCGCGGATCGAGCTTTGATGGATCGAGCGCGCGCAGCCGCTCCGCGATCTGCATGATTTGGTTCGGCTCGCCTTCCCGCGTGAGCACCGCCATCAAGCCCGCGCATTGCTGGGGCTTGTCGCCGGCGCGAGCTTCGCGGTCGTCTCGGTCCACGCTGTAGTCCACCGTCTTGTGACACTGGAACGCCACTGCGCGCCGTATCTCCTCAAGCCGCTCAGGGTGCAGCTGGAAGCGCTCGCCTTGCCCGATGCGGAACGGGCACGACACGCAGGGGCGGAGCAGATCAAACATCGGGCTTCGCTTGCGGCGTGAAGCCGTCGCAGCGTACGAGCCACACTGGATCGTAATTGATCGGCCAAGCGGCCCAGCCGTTCTTGATCGCGTGCTCGACAAATTCGATGCGCAGGCGCGGAAGCGCGTTTGTCGCCGCGCGCCCGCCAGCAATGCCGGCGATGAAATGCGGCGCTTCGCGATGGCGCTCCGGGTGAACGCACTCGCTATGAGCGCTGTGCGGCACGGCGCGTCGATGCGCGCAATCATAGCAAGCCATTTGCGCGTTGCCGGGTTGGCCGGGTTTTGGTTCATCGCTCATCAGTGCATCCACCTCTTTTGCTCGCCGCCCATCTCGGCGAAAATGCTGTCGATCTTGGCTTGATCCCAAAGCGAAAGGCGCTCGGAGCCGCGCGGCAAAAGCTCGGTCATGCGTCCGCTTAGCTTTCCACTGCCGGCCCAGTCCGGCTCGGTGAACGTGACCTGATCGCCGTCGCGATTGATCCGCACGCTAGCCATGCGCACGCCCGAGTAATCGACGCCACACGCGAAAACGGTCTCGATGCGGTCCGCGCACTCGCCGGGCGGCGGCTCCGAGCCGGGCTTGTAGTCCGGCCCGCGCTCTACGATCCACGCCTCCGCCACTTGCACATAGCGCTTGACCTGATGGCGGATGAAAAAGAGGCGCAAGAACTCAAGCGTGGCGAGCTTGTCGCGCTCGCCGCCCCAAGGCGTGACGATATAGAAAACTTCGCGCTCGTCGTTCATGGCGATGAAGCGCGCCGGGTATTCGCCGCCCGCTTTGATTTGGGCGCACGCCGCCTCAAGCTCGTGCTCCATAAGGCCCTGCAAAAGATCGTCGGTCATATTGGCTCCTCGTCGTAAGCGCCTGGAAGAATGTCGATCAGCGGCAGCCCGTTCGCCTTGCGCTTTGGGTTGGCGATGGCGACGCACGTGGCGCAGATCGGCTCACGCACGCCGTTGACGCGCATCGATGGAACTAGGTGCGGGTTGAAAGAGAACACCGCGCGGCAGCCGATGCAGGCGCCCATTGCGATCATGTAGCCGGTCATGGCGTATCTCCGAAACGGGAAAGGCGATCAGGCGCGGCGGGTTCGCTCGCCTCGCCGGCGAGCACGCGCACGTCAATCACGGCGCCATCCTCAAGCTCATCGAAGTGCTGCTCGATGTGCAGATGCGCGAGCGTCCAAGTGCGATCCCCCCAGTCGTAGGGATCGACGTTGAAAGGCTTGCGCCCGTTCATGTCGCCCAGCAGGACGCTGCGCGGGTTCCGCCAATCGTAGCCGCAACGGCTCAGGTGGTAGCGGCGTTGCGCGCGCGCGTCGTCGCCCTTAGCGCAGCCCTCAAAGCCGGGGCGGATCGCGAGCGCGGTGATGCAGGTCGCGCGGTCGCGGATTTCAAACAGCTTGCAGATCATTGGTCGACTCCATCGAAGGAATTGCGATGCCTAGGCGCTCAAACGCCCACACGAGCCCGTCGCGCTGGTAGTTTGTAAGATCGGCGCGGCGGTAAAGCTCGATAAGCTGGGCGGTCGCTAGCGCCTTCTCCTCCGCGAAGCGCGCGCGGTTTGCCTCGATTGTCTTGCGCGCCTCCTCCGCCTCTTGCTCGCGGCGGATCGCCGCCGCCCTGCGGCTCGCGACGTGTTTGACGCAATCGGCCGCATACTGCGCGGCGCAATAGACGCCATTCAGCTCCGCCCAGCGCTTGCCGCTTTGTTGGCCATTTGCCGAGCTGGCCTCCTGAGCCAAGCGCTCGATGATCCGCACAGCCGCCTCGTCGCGGCTGGTGTAGGCGTTGCGGTAATCTAGCTTCGAGCCGGGAATGACGTTCGCCACGGTCGCGGTCGCCTCGTGCTCCTCCTTCACGCGATGGCCGGACGCGCCCCAGCCTTGGCCCCAGCCATTGTTCGGGTAAATCCAAGCGATGTGCTCGTCACCACGCCAGAGCTTGTAGAGCGAGCGCGGGCCGTACTTCTCAATCGGCGGCACCTTCTCAACGCGGAAGCCGGGATGCTCCGCTAGGCGTTGCGCCCAGTGTTTCTTGGCGCAGTCCGGGCACGTCGTCTTGTCCGGCTCCGTGATGAAGTCCGGCAGCACGGAAGCCTTGCCGCACAGAAACGTATATTCAGGCTGGCTCGTCCCGTCGCCGTATTGCTTAGCGATCTGACTGACGAGGACGTGGTTATAACGACCATAGCGCGTCATCACGCAAGCTCCCAGGCTTTGACGGATTGCATCGTCTCGCGAGCTAGGGCGGTCAGAAGCTCGCGCTCGGTCGGCTTTAGGCAGCGCTCGCGGTGCGCCCGCGCGGCGAGGGCCAAGGATTCCGCGAGCGCTTCAAGCAGATCGGCCTCGCGCCCGCGCTGGATTTCCCAGGCGACGGCGAGACAGGCCCGGCAATAAGGGCCGCTCTGGCCCGGTAGTGGCACGTTGCAGGACGCGCAACGGCAGACGATGGGTGGTTCGGTTGGCATGGCTTGGCCTCCTTTGGCGCTCCCGGTATAGCGTGACGCTTAACCGCGTCTAGCCCCTTGCTTAACAGCCCGGCGCGATTTATGGGTGGGGCTATGAGAGTGAAGACGCTTAAACGCATGACCGGCGCGGAGCTTCGCAAGGAGCGCGACGACCGCGAGCTGACCCAGGAAGACTTCGGCGTGTTTGTCGCCAAGCTCCTCGGGCGTGAGCGGGCCTACACTCGCTTCGAAGTCTCCGCCTGGGAGATTGAAGATCGGCCCGTGCCGGAAGCGGTAGAGCGCGCCCTGCTGCGCCTGCGCCTGAACGAGCTTGCGGCGGCGTCCTGACCGGATCGCCGCCGCTGCATTGACGCCAGCAAGCGCCCCGCTCTACCGCCCGCTCCGCGCCATTCTCCGCTGCAAATATGCGCTGATCCTTTGCGCGCGCTCCGGCCCCACTTGAGCGAGTGAAGCGAGATAAGCGGCGCACGCCTCCGGCTCAAGGTCGCTGGTCGTGACCTGCTGCTCCGCGCCGCGCTCAATCCGCTTCGCATAAAGCGTCACGGCGAACTCCGCGTCGGTCGGCGGCGGCTTGTTAGGGTGCAGCGCCGCGCTGGACCGAATAATCGCCTCGATCCGGGCGAAGCCGCGCGCCACCGCGATTGCGCGCGACTCGCCCGGCATGGTGGTAAAGCTCGCCACGCGGACCTTGCCGCGATAAATGCGCACGACGAAGAACGCCTCCACGCTCGCGTCTTGAAGCGGTACACCGCCGCGAATTGTCCGCCGTTTCGTCATGAGGAGGCCCACCCAAAGAAAAGCCACTCGTCATGGCTGAGCTTGATCGCGCCGGCAGGCCCCCACTTGTCGTCCACGCGCTCGTCGCGATTTTCGATCAGCTGATCCGCGTAGGCTTCCGCCTCTATTCCCTCGGGAAGCGCGATCACGACGAAGCTGTCCTTCTCGGCAATGGTGCCGGTGTAGCCGCCGTGGCCGTTCTCGTAGCGAGCTTCCGAAGTCGCGCGGTCGAACGCCTCTTGCGCGGTGGCGCCCTTGGCGACAACGCTAAATGTGCAGCCTCCCATTTCACTTCCCTCCTGTTGCGGCGACGATTGCCAAGATCGTAGGCGTCACGAGCGCGGACGCGCCCGAGGCGTCCACCGCGTAGATCAGCGCCGTGCGGCGCGTATGTTGGTGGGCATACTCAAGCTCGGCGGCGGCGATCCGCGCGGCCTCAAGCGTCTGCGCCTGGACGCGGTCGTAACGACCGGCGCCCAGGAACAGGTTGACGTTGAACGACACGGCCCCGGCGACGATAGCCGCGTCGCGCGCGTCGGTCGGGTGAACCTTTTTTGCCTTCGCCATCACGCGGCCTCCCCTTCAAGGGAAGCCGCGCCGATTGCGTAAGCCACGCGGTAGCGGTCCGGCCCGCCATTGGCGGCGACTAGCTCCATGCACTCAAGCTCGCTCATGCGCTCGGTGCGAACGGTCGCGCGCGGAAAGCGACGCGCCCAGGCTTCACGCTGGCGGTTGATGTCCGCGACTAGAGCGGGGTGGTCCGAATAGGAATTGAGCACCGCCTTGCGGCCTCCGAACTCGATGGTGTTGACGTTTAGCTCAGACATCTTAGCGGCTCCGCACGATGGTGACTTGGAACTCCGCGCCGGAGCGCGTGCGAATAACCAGGCCGCGATCCGTAGTCAGCACGCCGGCCTCCTCGTAGCGCGTCCAAGTATCAACGCCATCCATGGGCTCGCCGTTGCAGTCCTGGTTGCCGATGCAATTCCACAGGAAGGTCTCAAGGTCTTCGGCGGTTTGGATTTCTTCGGTCTGCATTTGCTCTTGCTCCTTGCCGGCGAGCGTTACGGGCGCTGCCGGTATGAATGACGTATAGCGTGGCGCTAAACCTTGCAACACCCCTCGCGCGCGCGAACGATATATTCCCTCAAAAAAATGTTCAGCCGGACGCTTAACAAGGGGTTGACCTGTTAAGCGCGGGGCTATACGCAAGGAGCCGGCCCGGCGGAATGGTCCGGCGAGCCACCAGGGGAAACCCTCGAAAGGAAACCCACCAATGACCACCATCATCGACTCCACCGCCACCGACGTTACGCCGGCCCCTGCCCCCGCTGCACCGGCCTACGAGCCCGCGAAGACGGATGCTCAAGGCCGCTTCAAGGTCTCCAACCTGCACGGCGGGCGCGCCCGCATGGAGCTATCGAACCAATGGTATCGCCGCCCGGCCGACGAGCGCTTCCTGTCCCTCTCCTCTCTTGAGGCGCATGTTCGGGCGCGCGCGGAAGCGTCAGTGACGCTGCCGCTCAAGTCCAAGGCTATCGAGTGCTACGCGCCGGAGCCGGAGAAGATCGAGGACACGCACGTGTTCAAGATCATTCTGCCGGACGGAAGCGAGGCGGAGCCGACCCATTTCAGCTTCGGTCAGCTCGCCGGGCTCGCCGGCGCTCCCGCCGGCTACCTGCGCACTATGCCCTCGCAGATCACCAAGGATGCGCTGAACTACGGGCTCCGCTTTATTCGCCGCGTCGAGGACGTGAAGCTGTATGTCCGCCCCGGCGAAGATTTGCGCGCGATCACCGGCAACGATTATGGCCGTATCTACGACCACGAAGTCGTTGAAGCGGTGCGCCAAGTCGCCGGCGACGGCACCGGCGATACGCGCTGGAAGATTCCGGGCGTGATGGATTGGCGCACGATGATCTACGATCCGAACGTCGCGCCGACCTTGGACTCCACCACGCTCTACTCAAGCGACCGCGACGTGTTCATCTTCCTGGTGGACGACCGCAATCCCATCGTGGTTGGCAAGGCGCGCAACGGCGAAGATGACGTCATGTTCCGGGGCTTCTATTTCAAGAACTCGGAAGTCGGCGCCGGCTCTTGCAAGCTGGGCTTTTTCTACCTGCGCGGCCTTTGCGAAAACCGCATCATGTGGGGCGTGGAAGGCTTCGAGGAGCTGACCTTGCGCCACAGCAAGAACGCGCCGGCCCGCTTCGTGGCCGAGGCGATCCCGGCGATGCGCGCGATGGCGGAGCGCAGCAGCACCAAGCTCATCGAAGCGGTGCAAGCGGCCAAGGAAGCAGTCGTGGCTAAGGACGACGATAGCGCGCTTGATTGGCTCAAGGCGCGCACTGCGCTCTCGGTGGGCCAGCAAAAAAAGGTGCTCGAACTGGTTGAGCAAGAGGAGCAAACCCACGCGCGCTCTGTGTGGGACATGGCGCAAGGCATCACGGCGCTCGCTCGCTCGATCCCGCATCAGGACGACCGCTTCGCGATGGAGAAGATCGCCGGCGGGCTGCTGAACCGAGTCGCCTAAACTCTCCCCGACCGCCACCCTCGGCGGTCAACCTTGGCGCCGCTTTCCCCCCGAAGGAAGGCGGCGCTTTTTTTCGTCTGTTGATCGGCGGTAAAGAGCGACGCAAGCAGGCGTTAAGCGCGACGCTATACCAAGCGAAAGGCCGGAAGCGGTGACGCGCCCCCGGCCTCTCTTAAACCTTACCCCTCACAGGAGCATCGGAATGACACCCTCAATAGCACAGATTGCCGGCTACGTTCAACGCAACGCCATCCGAACGGTCGCCGTCGCAGCCCTCGCCGCCCTCGCCGCGACGCTGGGCTGGTTCAACGTCCACGGCTGGCTCGCCGCCGGCCTTCCTATCCTCGCCGTGCTCGCGGCCCTCTTTGAAGTGATCGCCTTCGTGATGGCCGTCATGGTCGAGGACGCAGTGCGCGCGAAGCGCCCGGATCGCGCGCTGATCTGCGGCGTGATCTTGCTTGGCGCGGGCGCCTTCAATGCCGTCGGCGGCGAGCGGGCCTGGGACGCTTCAATGGAAGCCCGCGTCGACCGCGACCGGGAAGCGGCGCAGCGCTCGCTTGATCGCACACGCGGCGAGCTTCGCGATGAGCTGGCCCGCGTGCAGGCCGAGATCGGCAGTTATTCCAACCTGCTGCCGGCTGCGGACGCTCCGCGCGCGCGCCAGGAAGGCATGATGGCTGGTTGGACGCTCGCCACGGCGGACGCTCGCGCGCGCCAAGCGCAGGCGCAGGCGCGGCTTGATCGCCTGCCCGTCGTGGCCGAAGTCGAGCCGCCTTTCGCGCGCGAGATTGTCCTGGGTTTCTTGGCCTTCCTTGAGCTTGCCAAGTGCCTCGGCCTTTGGGCGGTTGGCATGAACGTGGCGCCCGCTCGCCGCCAGGATCGCGCAGCCGCCGGCGAAGCGCGCCCGGATTTCTCCCGGTTCAACGCCGGGCGCGAGCTGGTCCGCAAGCGCTGGGAGCGCGACGCCGCCGCCGCTTGATCCCTAACAGTCGCCTACCTGATAGCGCCCGCCTCCCCTCGTAGGCGGGCGCTTTTCTGTCCGGCGTTAAGCCTCATACGTATCGCCGGAAACCTGTCCTAAAAAGCGCTTACGTATCGAGCCCCCCTTGCCAGGTGTTAAGCATCACGCTATACGCTCTCCCACCGGCAGCCTCGCCGGCACATACACCCTACCGGCGGGCGCCCGTAACGCCTCAAGCCGGCAAGGAGCAAAGCAGATGCAGACCGCTACCAAAATACAGCCGAGCACGTTCCGCAACGACTTCGAGGCTTGGGATATTGGGCAGCTTGAGGCGCGGCTTACGCGGATCGCCGCCAATCCGCGCGCCTTCCGCGCGCCGGCTTATCAGGCGGCGCTTATCCGCCGCGCGATCAAAAAGGTGCGCAGCGCTTAGCGCGAGCCGCCAAGGAGCAACGCAGATGATCACGAAAGAGGACATCCTTAAGGCCGTAAGCGAGCCGCGCCTCGCTTGCGTGTGCCGCTACGAGGATACGTCCGGCAAGGTTTGGATCGGCGCGCCGGTGAGCGAGATTGCGAGCCGGCTTCGCGATAACGGCTGGCGCAACGTGGGCCGGATTGACGCGAGCGACCTTCGCAAGCTGGGCCTTACCGTTTTGTCCGCGCGATACGTCTCGGGCGTCCGCGCTAAGCGCTTTTGCGACGTGGTCGTCGCTCAAGCGGCGCCCGACTAGGCCACGACTAAAAGCGCCGCGACGCCCTCAAGCGCCCGCTGGGAAACCGGCGGGCGTTTTTCTGTGCTGCTCGCGCAGGATCAGCGGGGCGCAGGCGTCCCAATCAATCGCGTGATGGATGCGCGTGTGCCCCACCCCATCGACGCGCGGATCGCCAAGCGAGCCGACCTTGACCGCGCTCGGGGCGTACATCACCGAGTAGAAGGTTTTCAGGTAAGTCCCTGCATCAAGATAAAGCTCGGTCATCCCGCCCGCGTTTGATTGCGTCGCCTTCTGGTTCACCTGCGCGGCCATGAAGGTCAGGAAGGCGACGCCGCGCCGTTGCTCCGCCGTGTAGGTGTTCACGTCCTCGTTGATGCGGCCGATAAAGCGGAACGGCTTGAGCGTGTCGCAGACAAAGCTGTTCATCGCCTTGCGATACGATCTGATCCTTCGATTGCCGGTCGCGCCGCCGCCGCCAATGTGGTCGCCGCCTTGGCTCATCGCGACCGCAGCGAACGGCGTGGCGGCGAGAAAATCGCACAGCTCGGAGAGGAGCCAGTCGAGCCGCGCGAGCTTATACGATCCATAGAAGCCGCCGGCGCCGAAGCGATAATAGAAGCCGCTGTAATCGTCATCGAGTTGGACAAAGAACCGGCAGCCGACTTCGCGCGCCAGCTCGAACGCGGCGTTGCGCGCATAAAAGATTGAGCGCCGGTCGTTGAAATTGTCGCCTTCGTCAAAGCGCCTGGCTATGTCCGATTTGGAGAAGGTCAGCACCTTGTCGCCGTACAGCTCGCGGTAGCGGTCCGCCGTCTTGTCCTCGTCGTCAATCACCAGAAAGAGCTTGCCGGTGTAGCCGTGCGAGCGCAGTGCTTCGACCGTGTAGAGGCGATCTGGCCGCCCATGCGTGAGGATCATCGCGCAGAAGTCTTCACGCATTGCGCACCCAATACGCCGGACGCTGGTTCCAGTACTTTGTCCGCTCGACCTCGTAGCCGTGGCGGCGCATTTCCGCATTGAACAGCTTGGACATATCCGCGCCGCTCACCATGCCGCCGTTGTGGTGATAGGTGTCGAAGTGACCGATGGAATCCACGTTGAAGGCGTTGGCGATCAAGAGCGCTCGTGGGCGCAGCGTCGAGAGCACGTCGCGCAAGTGCGGAAGCGGATCGTGGAAGTGCTCGAAATACTCGCTCGCGAAAACCAAGTCGGCCCCGCCGCTGATTTCCCCGACGCCGCCGACAAACTCGTAGCCGTATCGCTCGGCCAAGTGCTCGTTGGTTTTCCATTGCGTCGTGTCGCGCAGATTGGTGCCGATGACGCGCGCTGAGGGAAAGGCTTGCTTGAGCGCGACGGTGGAGACACCGAGTCCGTTTCCTAGATCAACCACGCTCGCCGGCGCGAGCTTGGGAAGATGTTGCGGCAGGAGCCCGATCGCAGCGCGCGAATAGTTGAACCAGCAAAGCCAAACCTCGGCCAAGTAATCATCTTCGGCATACACGCCGTAGTCCGGCGCGCCGCCGCCGTTTCGAAGTGGAGCATACCAGCGTGAAAATAGATGATGCAGGGCTGGCGGCTGGCTCTTGTTTTTCTTTGCCCATTGGATCGCGTCGCCGGCCATGCGCGCAATCTCGCTCGCTCGCGCGATGCCCACCTTGCGCATTAGGGCCTCAAACCATTGCAGGCCCTCGGCTGCGCGCTGCTCGGTGATTGCTGCTTTGCGCGGCGTGTTGCGCGGCGGCGCTGGGGCCCTCACCTCGCCGTCCTTGAGGCGGTATTCCTCTCGGATGATACAAGGCGCGCAAGCGTTGGTGTTGATCTTGTGGTGAAGGCGACGGCCAAGCCCGCCGGCGGGATCGCCCATGGTGCCAACCTTCACGGCGGACGGGCACGCAATGACGCTGTAGAACGACTTAACGTAAGTCCCGACGTCGAGATAAATTTCGGTCAAGCCGCCGGGGTTTGTTTGCGTGGCGTCCTGCCATAGCTGCGCCTGCATGAAGGTCAGGAACGGCGCGCCGGCGCGTTGCTCGGCGGTGTAGGCGTTCACGTCTTCATTGATCCGCCCGGTGAAGCGGAATGGCCGCTCAACGTCGCACACAAAGCTGTTCATGGCCTTGCGCAAGCCGCGAATGGTTTTGTTGATCCCGCTGGCGCCGCCGCCGATGTGATCCCCACCCTGCGATAGCGCGACGCTCACGAATGGCGTCGCCGCGAGATAGTCAACCAGCGCGGAGAACAGCCAATCGAGGCTCTTGACCTTGAGCATCCCATATCGGCCTTCGCAGTCGAAGCGATAGTAGAACCAGTGATAGTCGTCATCGAGCGCGACGAAGTAGCGGAAGCCAAGCGAGCGCGCGACGCCGAACGCCGCATTGCGCGCGTACACAACACCGCGCCGGCCTGGGAAATTGTCGCACTCGTCGGTGATCGCCACCGCTTCGCGCTTTGAGAACGTGACTACCTTGTCGCCATGCAGGCGGCGATACTCGTCGGCCGTCGCGTCCTCGTCATCGAGCACCAGATAGACCGGCCCTGTGTAGCCGTAGCGCGCGAGCGTCTTAAGCGTGGTCTGCTTGTCCGGCCTGCCGTGCGTAAGGATCAGGACGCAAAAGTCGTTACGCACTGCGCGCCGCCTTCTCCTGCTCGCGCTCCGCTTCGCGCACTGTGAGCGAGCCGGCTTGCTCCATCATCGCTTCCGAGAGCTTCACAAAGCCGTTCTCGATTGCCGCGTCGAAGTCGATGATGACCAGCGCCGACTTCTCCATGAGCCGCTGCGTCTTGGCGTCCGCGTGGGCGTAAAACTCCGCGATGTTGCGAAAGTTGAAAATGGTGTGCCGCTCCGCCGCCGCGAGTAGGAAGGCGCGCACGTCGGGCGGAAGGTCCGGCGTGGCGTCGATCTCGGCTTGAAGCTCTGCGCATTTGGAGCCGTCCATAAGATCTGACACGGCGGGCTTCTCGCCGGTGATTTGGTAGATCGGCGCCTCGATCTTGCGGCTGTAATTCTCGCTTAGCCCACTCCCCTCGTCGTCTTCCGCGCCAAACTTGCCGGCCTCGATCAGCTTCAAGTCTTCGTCGCTAAAGCCGATCAGCTTGAGCTCGAAGCCAAGCTGTTTCAGCTCGCCCATTTCGACCTGCAGCAGCTCCGCGTCCCAGCCGGCGTTGAGCGCCAGCTGGTTGTCCGCGATCACGTAGGCTTTGAACTGCGCTTCGGACCAGCCCGACACGTCGAGCACGGGCACCATGCCATCGGGATAGGGCTTGGCTCCGGCGTGCCGGCCCGGCGCTGGGTAGAGCTTCTGGCCGGTCGCGAGCAGCCGGCGGATTCCGCCGAGGGTGCCGTGGCCTTTGGCGATCACGCCGTCACGGACAACGATGGCGCCGACCATGCCGAATTGATCTAGCGAGCCGGCCAGCTCGGCCAATTGCTCCTCGGAGTGGGTGCGCGAATTGCGCGCGTAGGGCAAGAGCGCGTCGATGGCGCGTAGCTCGGGCGAAGGGGCGGAGGCGATGGCTTCGGTCATAGGCGCGGACGCTGGCCCGCTCCGCTTAATCGGCGGTAAAGCCGCGCAGGCCCTCCGGCGGCTCTGCAAGCTCCACCGTGACTGCCTGAGCCCGTTCTATCTGCATCGGGCCTAGCGGCTCCGGGCGGGGCGGCTCGCCGTGGGACGAGCCCACAAACAGGTTCCAGAGCGCCGGCATGACGAGCGCGATCCCGGCGCCGGCGGCGACGTGCAACAGGCCCGTGGAGTCCGCGACCGACTTGGCCGTCCCGAAAACGTCGGAGACGAGCTTGCGGGCGCCGCGCTTCTCGGCCGCGACAATCGCTAGCTCCTGGAAGCGCTCGGCGTGCTCATCCACGCGCTCGCTTACGTGGTCGATCTTGGCGTTGAGCGCGGCGTGCTGCTGGGCGCCGCAATCGCGCATTTTCTCGATGCCGTCTTGAAGCATCTGGCCCCACTCGTTGAGCCGGTCGCGGTGCAAGGCCGCGTCGGCGTCAACGCGCCGCGCGAGCTGATCCAGCGCCATCGTCAAAAGCATCGTCCGTTCAGACAACACGGCCCCCCCCTGCTCCGTTTCTTTGCAGCCATAGGGGGCGGGCGCGGATCAGCCGGATTGTGCCGACGAGCCCTTCAAAGCCGGGCACCTTGGTAGCGATCACCTCGGGCTGGAAGCTGCTCGGCTTGAAGCCGCGCGCGGCCAGCTCCTCTTGGACGGCGACAAGCGCGGCGGCGAAGCGCGCGGGATCGCGCTCGCGGTGCGCGCCTACGATGTGGCCGTCGGCCTTGGCGACGCGCTCGAGCCCGGTCGCCTTGTCGCGCACGAACCGGGTAGCGACGGTGTCGCCCACGATCCGGGTGCCGCGCCAGAACACATGCAAGCGCGGCGGATCGCTCGCGACGACCTCGGCCCAGGCGTCGCAGTCCTGCGTGACGCCTATCTCTCCGATCAGGGCCTTGGCCGCTGCGCACTCGATCACAGCCGCCAGCCGGGGATCAAGGCGAGGCTTGACCACCACGGGCGGCGGCGCGCCTGTCATGCCGCCCTGCTCGATGAACAGCTTGCGCGCGCGCCCGGCGGCGAGGATGGCGGAGCCAAAGCCGGCGGCGAGCGCGCGGATGCTGCGGTCTCGGTTGACGCGCGCAAGGCGATGCGTCGGCGGCTGAACCTTGTAGGGGATGACCAGCATCGTCATCGCGCTAGCGCGGCAGAAGGCGGCGATGAAAAGCGCGCGCGGGTGGCGGAGCGGCAACGGCATCAGGCTTCGACCAGCTCGCCGCGACGCAGGAAGCCATGCCAGCCCGGAACTTGGATTGAGCCCGCGCCCGCGTCGCAAGTGTCGCCGGCCTTGTCGACGTGAAGCGTGCCTTGCTCCGGCGAGCCGTGGCGCACCCAGCAGCGATGCGCGTCGTCCTCGGGCCGCGTGCAATTGCTCGCGCGCCCGTCAATGTGCCAGTGGTGACGGTGCGGCTCGCCGTGCACGACGCAAACGAGATAGCGGCCATCCGGCCCTGCCCTGCCGTAGGGCGGAGCGAGCGCATACACCGCGCCGACGGGTAGGGGCTCGCCGTTGGGATTGACCACGCTGCCGTCCTGGCGGCGGTACACGCTGCGCCCGATGCGGGAGCCAAGCTCGATCCGCCCGCCGCAAGCGCAGGGATCGCCCGGCCACTCGCTCTCGTAATCGCCCGGCTCGGCGTCGGCTGGGTAAACGTGGGTAGCCTCAAGCCCGCAAGAGCACTGGCCGTAAAGCACCCAGCGGTGGCCGATCTGCTCGCAGAAAAAAACGCGCTCGCCCATCGCTTGCTCCTGGGCGCAGCAAAATGGGCCAACATGGTGAACGAAGCATTGGCGCGCGCGCGAGCCTATTCGGGCAGCAGCAAGCTCTCCGGCCCGCACACGCCTAGCGCATGAACGCGCTGAGGGCCTTGCGTCCATGACGTGACCGCGCCGCCGGCGTTGAGCGTCGCCAGCTCCTCCGGCGATGGCTTCCAGACGCTCAAGCAGCCGCCGTCAACGACGCGAATGGGAAGCGCGCCACACTCGCCTTCCGTCTTGTGATCCCACTGGCTCGGCGCTTCCAGCACGCGCTCTTGTCCAACGAAGTGCCAAGGCGTCATGACGGGAGCCGCCCCGCTTGACGCTCGCGCGCAATGGCCTTCGGCAATTGATCCGCGACGGTCGCCTCGATGATCGCGCGCACCCGTCCGCCTTCCGGCGCTGGGTCCACGATAGGCCGCTGCGCTTGCTGCCAGCTACGGAACATTAGCCAGCTCGTCGCAAAGACGATGAAGGCGTGGATCAATTCGGTGTCGAGCGAGAACGGCAGATGACCGCCGAGCAGCTCGGTTCCGGCGACGGCGAGCGCGAGCGCCATCAGCGCGACATAGGCGAAGCCGGCGGCGAGATTGACTAGCGCCAGGACAAGCGCCCACACGTCGCGCCAAATCTCGGCCGCGGTCGGCGCGCGATCGTTCGAAGGGACGCTCATGGCTTGCTCTCTGCTTGCGTGGTGGCGCGGATAGCGTCGTGAACCTTCTCCGGCTCCGGCGGTGCGTCGGCCTCGGTCAGCGTCTTGACGTAGCCCAGCCAGATCGCGCTCGCGTCACCGATCATGGATGCTGTTCTCTCCGAGACGACCAGCTCGCCGTCGCGCTCCCACACGTGATAGCCTTTGCCCTTGAGCAAGCCGCGCACCGAGCCGC
>JANRIP010000008.1:0-3836 GCA_033764855.1 Hyphomonadaceae bacterium
CGAGCGCGAGAAGCAGACGTTCGCCACCATCCAGATCCCGCCGGGCCCGCGCCTCGGGCAGAACGTCATCGCGTTCGACGGGCTGAAGAAGGCGTTCGGCGAGAAGCTGCTGATCGACGGGCTCACGTTCAAGCTGCCGCCGGGCGGCATCGTGGGCGTCATCGGGCCGAACGGGGCGGGCAAGTCCACGCTGTTCAAGATGATCACCGGCCAGGAAAAGCCCGACGCCGGCGCCATCACCATCGGCGAGACGGTGAAGCTCGGCTTCGTCGACCAGTCGCGCGATTCACTCGACGACAGGAAGAACGTCTGGGAGGAAATCTCCGGCGGGCTCGACATCCTCACCATCAACGGCCGCGACGTGCCGAGCCGTGCGTACGTCTCCTCGTTCAACTTCAAGGGCGGCGACCAGCAGAAGAAGATCGGCCTCCTCTCGGGCGGCGAGCGCAATCGCGTGCACCTCGCCAAGACGCTGCTCACCGGCGCCAACGTGCTGCTGCTGGACGAACCGACGAACGACCTCGACGTGGAAACCCTGCAGGCGCTGGAATCGGCGCTGGAGGACTTCGCCGGCTGCGCCGTCGTCATCAGCCACGACCGCTGGTTCCTCAACCGCCTCGCCACGCACATCCTGGCCTTCGAGGGCGACAGCCACGTGGAATGGTTCGAAGGCGACTTCGACAGCTACGAGGAAGACAAGAAGCGCCGGCTGGGGGCGGACTCGCTCATCCCGAAGCGGATCAAGTTCCAGAAGTTCGGGAGATAGAAAGGGAAGGGTGGGGAATGACAAAGCATCCGTACACCATGGAAGTCAGCTTCCAAGCGCTCAGCCACTTAGGGATAAACCTGTACAGCAATATCTCTGCGGTTGTCTCGGAACTGGTGGCCAACGCGTATGATGCAGACGCCGAAAACGTGGAGATCGCCATTGATGACAACAGCGAGGTCAGGATCTCCGACGATGGCGTCGGGATGTCTGAAAACGACATCAATGAGAAGTTTTTGATGGTCGGATACCAAAAGAGGAAGCTTGAGAGGCTAACGCCAATTCACAAGCGCCTCCCGATGGGGCGGAAAGGCATCGGGAAGTTGTCTGTTTTTTCTATCGCGGAAGTGGTTCGGGTCTACTCTCACAGGAAGGGGCATGATCCTGTCGCGTTTGAGATGCGGCTAGCCGAAATTCAGGACATGATCGAGAAAAAGGGCAGTTCGTACTCGCCCGCTCCGATCGAGTACATTGCGTACAACACGCATGGGACAACAATTGTCCTGCGCAATCTAAAGAAGAGGTTTCGAGATACGGAGGCTGCACTTCGCCGGCGAGTCGCGCGAAGGTTCTCGATAATTGGGGCGGCTACGAAGTTCAAAGTGGCGGTCAATGGCAAGGAAGTTTCGCCGGCTGATAGAGGATACGAGGGAAAGGCGCAGTTTGTTTGGACCATAAATCCGACTGCGAAGACTCAGTTTCCGAAGGCTGAGAATGTGATGCGAATCGAGCCGTCGCTCCTTGCTACAGGGTACTCAGGCTGGATCGCTACCGCGTACGATCCTAAATCCCTCAAGGATGAGGGCGGTCAGTCACTCAACAACATCGTTGTGATGATGCGCGGCAAGCTGGCGCACGAGGACCTGCTTGAAGCGATCGACGACAGCGGCCTCTACACGAAGTATCTGTTCGGCGAGATCTATGCGGACGACCTCGACGACGACTCCAAGGAGGACATGGCGACAACAAGTCGACAACGTCTCGTTGAGGACGATGATCGGTTTCGAAACCTCGCCTCGTTTGCTCAGCTTGCGCTTCGCCAAATTCGACGCGAATGGGCGACGCTGCGCTCAGAAAAGGGCTTTGAGCGTGCCACAGAAATCCCAGAGATTGGCGGGTGGTTTGAGTCCCTCGACGCGGCCTCTGCCAACGCAGCGAGGCAGCTAATTGGGCGAGTCAACCGCTTGAGTTTTGACAATGAAGAGGAACGACAGAAGTTGCTGCGGTCGTCTGTAATTGCTTTCGAAAGCCTTCGCTACAGCCGCAACTTGGACAAGCTCGATCGGATCACCGACGAGAACATGTCGGTACTAGTTCCGATCTTTAAGGAGTTAGATGATATCGAAGCGTCAATGTACTACCAGATTACCAAAGAGCGAGTTTCGATAATTCGGACTTTGCAGGAGAAGGTGGACGAGAATGCAAAGGAACGCGCTCTTCAAGAGCACGTATTCGAACACCTCTGGCTGTTGGATCCGTCGTGGGAACGTGCAGCCAATCCGGACAGCACCATGGAGCAGCGCTTCGTCAAGCTATTCAAAGAAAGTTCTGGGGTGCTCAAAGCTGACGAAGCGCAGTGGCGGTACGACATCGCATACAAGTTGGCGTCGGGGAAACACCTGATCATAGAGCTAAAGCGGGCTGGGCGACGGATGAGCTTCATTGATGTGTTTGACCAGACGCAGCGATATTCCCAAGCAATGTCGAAGATGTTGAGATCGGCCGGCCTTGGTGGTGAGTCCTTTGAGATTGTCGTAGTACTGGGTCACGAGATAACCGAATGGGCGGATGCTGAGGCCCGCGAAAGAGGCATCAATCAGTTGAAGCTGCAGAATGCTCGGGTAATGCACTATGATGAACTTCTTGTCAGGGCGAGAAGGCAGTATGAAGACTATATTCGTGCGAGTGAGAAAGCCGGCTCTTTGGTGAATCTACTGGCTCGCATTGGCGAGCCGCTGCGTGATTCCTTCTTTGAGGAAGAGAAGGTCGCGCCATAGCCCCATGCCCCACCTCCACTTCTACTTCGACACCTCCTCCCCCTGGACCTACCTCGCGTTCCACAACGTCCAGCCTCTGGCCCGTGAGCTCCAGGTCCAGATCGACTGGCGCCCCATCCTCGTCGGCGGCGTGTTCAACGCCGTGAACGGCAGCGTCTATGAGTCCCGCGCCAATCCGGCGCCGGCGAAGGCGCGCTGGCACGGCAAGTCCCTGCAGGACTGGGCGCGGCTCGCGGGGCTCACGATCAAGATGCCGCCCTCGGTCTTCCCGGTGAACAGCGTGACGGTGCAGCGCGCGCTCTGCGGGTTCGCCGCGGCGGGGGAGACGGACAAGCTCCTTGCGTTCGCGCGCGCGGCGTTCGAGGCCTACTGGCGCGACGACGCCGACATCTCGAAGGAGGAGGCCGTGCGGGCGGCGGCGGTCGCGGCCGGGCTCGATCCCGACGCGGTCATGGCCCACGCGCGCGATCCGGCCATGAAGGAGACGCTGCGCGCCAACACCGACGAGCTCATCGCGCGCGGCGGCTTCGGCTCGCCCACGATGTTTGTGGTCCGCGAGGGGGCGCCGGACGACTTCTACTTCGGCAACGACGCGCTGCCGCTGGTGCGCGCGGCGTTGCTGCGCGCGGCGCCGTAGCGGGGCCGGTTTGCGGGGCCGATTTGCGGGGATAGCGCGCGCGCTTATCCGACCCCACCCCGGGCCGTGGTAGACTGCGCGCATGAAGATTGTCGCCGCCCCCGATCCTGAACCGCATCGCGCCTTCGTCGCAGACCTCCGTCTGTGGCTGTGGCGGTGCGCGGCGGCGCTGCTGGAGCTGTTCGGCGGCGGCCGCGCCCGTGGCCCCCTCGGGCGCGCGCTCGCGCGGCTCGTGCGGGAGGCGGGGGTCGATCTCAAGGCTGCGGTGCTGATGCTGGCCGCCCGGCCGTACCGGGCAAGCGCGGCGGCGGCGGGCGTGCGCCCGGGCTCTGCGCCGGCGGGTTTTGCGCGCGGGGGGCGGGGCGGCTCGACGCTGCGCCGGCTCATGCGCGCGGCGTGGAAGCGCGAGCTCGCCGGCGCGCGGGGGCTTGGGCCC
>JANRIP010000027.1:0-4439 GCA_033764855.1 Hyphomonadaceae bacterium
GTGTCTTCCGCGTCTTCGCCCCTCGCTTCGACGTAATCGCGGGTATCCCCGAAGCTGCTTGACCACTCGATCCCGACATAAGGCGCAAATTCGCGCCGGATTTCGTAGCGCAAGCGCACGCCCAGCTCTGCGTTCGTCAGGCCAGAGCCCGTGGCAAGTTCGGGAACATCCTCGGCCGAAAAATCGACCTCGGCGCGCGGCTGCAGGATGAGACGCTGTGTCAAACGCAGATCGTATTCGGCTTCGGCGCGCGCGCTGAACTCGCCTTCATTCGACAAGAACGCGGCGACGTCGACCTCGAACCAATAAGGCGCAAGACCTTGCACCCCGACGACAAGATCGGTGCGGTCGGCGTCGGGCGTATAGCGCTGGCGAACGCCCGCTTGAAAGTCAAAGTAGGGCGTGAACGCACGACTGTAGAGTGCTTCAATCTCGCCGCGCTCGAGTTCGCCGTTGATGGCGCCTTCGCCTTCGCTCTTCCACCAGAAGCGGTTGATGTCGCCGCCATACCAGCCTTGTGCGTCCCAGACATAGCCATCCGCGCCGTCGCCGAAAGTGGCCTCAAGACGATCGAGAATGACCACGTTTGTGCGGATGTCGCCATTCTCGACGAGCAATTGTTCGCGCGCGGCGGCCATTTGCTGAGCATCGAAGTAAAGATCGGCCGCGTGCGCGGGGCCGGCGCCCGCAGCAGCCGGAGGAGGCGGTTCGGGTGGTCGGCCCGCATTGTCGGCGCTGGTCTCGACATTGGGCATCATCGTCATGCCTGGCATGTCGTGACCGGCCTCGCTTGGCGGCGTTTGCGGCCAGGCCATCTCCGGCATCGTCGACATGTCATGCCCGGCGTGGGGATCAGGCTGGGTTGCCTGCGGCGTAGTCATGCCCGGCATGTCGTGGCCGGCGTGTGGATCAGGCGTCGCAGGCGGCGTGGTCATGCCAGGCATGTCATGGGCCGGTTGCGGATCGGGCTCTGTGGCCTGCGGCGCGCTCACGCCGGGCATCGTGTGCCCCGCATGCGGATCGGCAGTCTGGGCCGGTTGCGAAGTCGTAGGAGGCGTTTGTTGGTGGGCTGAATGATCGCTTGTTTGCGCAAGCGCGGGGCTTACGACCGCGAGCACGAGCGGGGTGAGGGTGGCGGCGAAAAATCTCACGAGACGTCTCCGTCAAGCGGACGGATGGTCACGACGTTGAACATGCCCGCGTGCATGTGCAGCAAGAGGTGGCAATGGAAAGCCCAATCACCGGGATTGTCAGCTGTGAGATCGAAAGTCACCTTGCCACCCGGAGCGACATTGACCGTGTGCTTCAAGGGCTGGTGACCGTCATGGCCGTTGACCAGTTCGAAGAAGTGACCGTGCAGGTGAATGGGATGCGACATCATTGTGTCGTTGACTAGCGTCACGCGCACGCGCTCGTTGCGCTCAAACCGGATGGGCTCGACCAATTCGCTGAAGCGGCGCCCGTCAAAGCCCCACATGAATCGTTCCATGTTGCCGGTGAGATGAATCTCCATCGTGCGCGAGGGCGGCCGGCGGTCGCGATTGGGCGCAAGGGCGATAAGGTCGGTGTAGACGAGCACGCGATGATCGACATTCTCGAGCCCAACCGGGCGCTCGCCCATCCGGTTCTGGGGCATCGGCGAAATCGTTTGCACGCCAACGCCGACCGCCATGTCGGGCGGCGCGTTCTCTGGATCGCGCATGTTCATGGCGGAGTGACCGCCAGCGCTGTGATCTGCGGCGCCCATTTGCATGCCGTCCATCTGCATGCCGCTCATGTCCATGCCTGAGTGGTCCATGCCGGGCATGGCGCCGGACATGTCCATTCCACCCATTCCGCCCATATCCATGCCCATGTCGCGCATAGTGAGATTTGGGACTTCGCGCAGCGGCGGGATTTCTCCGCTCATGCCAAGCCGAGGCGCCAAGGTGGCGCGGCCCATCCCAGAGCGGTCTATGGCTTCGGAGACAATCGTGTAAGCGCGGTCTTCGGTCGGTGTGACGATGACGTCGTAGGTTTCAGCGACGGAAATTTGGAATTCATCGGTTTCGACAGGTCGCACGTTTTCGCCGTCGGCTTGGACGACGGTCATGGCGAGGCCCGGAATGCGCACGTTGAAGATCGACATCGCCGAGGCGTTGATGATGCGCAGCCGCACGCGCTCGCCGGGACGGAAGAGACCCGTCCAGTTTTCGTCAGGCCCATGGCCATTGATCAAATACGTGTAGGTTGAGCCGCTGACGTCGAGCACGTCGCGCGGGTCCATGCGCATTTCAGCCCACATGCGCCGGTCGGCGGCGCTCATACGGTCTTCACCTGAAAGAAGGCCAGCCACCGTCGTTCGCTGATAGTTGAAATAGCCGGGGCTTTGCTTGAGACGCGCCAAAATCTGGTGCGGATGCATGAAGCTCCAGTCCGACAAGACGAGCACGTGTTCGCGGTCGTATTCGATCGGATCGCGCGAAGCCGGATCGATGATGATCGGTCCGTAATGGCCTAATGCTTCCTGCAGGCCTGAATGGCTGTGATACCAAAACGTGCCCGCCTGAATGATCGGGAACTCATAGACGAAGGTTTCCCGCGGACGGATGCCCGGAAAGCTGATGCCCGGCACCCCGTCCATCTGGAAGGGAAGCAGGATACCGTGCCAATGGATCGAAGTGTCTTCATCGAGTGTGTTGGTGACGGCCAGGCGAACGTTTTGGCCTTCTCTGAGCCGCATTAGCGGCGCCGGCAGCGTGCCGTTGATGGTCACGGCGTGTCCGGTTCTGCCGCCTACCGTAAAAGGTGAGCGGCCGATGCTCAGCGCCACATCGGGGCCGGCCAAGGTGGTCATGGCGGGCGCGATGCCGGGCGAGCCCGTCTGCGCCCAAGCAGGCAGCATGCTCTCAAACGCCAGCCAGCCGGCACCCGCGCCCGCAGCCTTCAGTAGCGATCGACGGTCGAGGGCCTTGCGCACCACGTTGCTCCACTCTGAGAAAAACCCGACAGTATCTTAGAATACGCGCGCTTCCGCGCGATCCCTCAGGCCTTACGCCTGAGATTGGCGCCAAGATGCGGGAAATCAGCAACCGGCGCGTAAACGCAAATAGATGCAGCACTGAAAAAGGGGAGGCGTGGATGCTGAAGAAATTGGTCGTCGTCTTTGTCGCAGCCTGGGCCATGGCGGGCGCAGCGGCAGCCCAGCCCAGCGCCGACGAGGCGGCCGTGGAAGCGGTCCTCTCAGGTTACCGGCAAGCGGTTGAGGCCCGCGACGGCGAGGCGGCCGCACGCTACTTCTGGCCAGACTCGCAAGTCTTCGAGCAAGGCGGCGTCGAGGGCGATTTCGCCACCTACCTCGCTCACCACTTGGGGCCGGAATTGCGCGACATCGCCAGCTTTGATTTTGACGGCCTTGAGACCGACGTCGAGGTGGTGGGGGATCTGGCTTACGCCAGCGAAGTCTACACCTACGAGATCACGTTCCCTGAAGCTGCAGCCCGCGCGCCGATTTCACGCCGCGGCGTCGCGACCAGCGTGTTGCAGCGTCGCGCAGGCGAGTGGGGCATCGTCGTTTATCATTCCTCCGCGCGCGCGCCGCGGCCGCCCGCAAACTAGCGGTTCATGAACTGCGAGCAGGTTTGACCGGGTTTCACCCGGCTCTTGCGACTGCGCTTATGGCTGCGCGCTTGCGCGCAAACCTGACGCGACCGAAATTGCGGTTGATTGGCGACGCAGTTCGCCTTGCCCACACGATCTGGCGTCTTGAAGCGCTTTGCAGCTCGCACGGCAGTCGCCGGACGCGTTACCGGGCGGGTCATTAGCCGTAGCGGCGTTGGTTTGCTTAGACTTCCTTCGTGGCTCGCCAAATCGAGATCAGGCCGGTCGCCGTAGGTACGCGCTTTACTATCTCAGTGCGTTGAAAGCCGCAGGCTTGCAACAAATGGGGGACCGCGCCGCGGCGATTGTGCTCGGTCGGCTCGAAGCCGTCGGTCATCTGGACCAACAAGAAGGCCGTTCGCATCAACGGCGTCGGCTGTTCGCCGTAATCGGCAAGCACGAGCCGCCCGCCGGGCTTTAGCAGCCGAAACGCGTTCTCCAGAATACTCTGCTTCGCTTCAAGCGGACATTGGTGCAGCACCAGCGAGCATGTCACCGCATCCGCGTCGGCTGCCCCAACAGAGGCGAGGTGCGCGTCTCCCATGGCGGTTTCGTAGTCGATTTCCACGCCCGCCGCGCGGGCCTTTCGTTCGCCGATGAGCCTTACGTCAGGGTCTGGATCGACAGCCACGAGGCGGGCGCCCGGCGCGTGCTTTTTGATCATGATGCCGAGCGAGCCGGTGCCTGCGCCCAGATCGACGATGACCTCGCCGGTGCGCGCGTCGAGCGCCGTAAGGACAAGCGATCGCCAGACGCGCTCGCGCGTCATGGCCGCAATGACCCAATCATACATCCCGGTC
>JANRIP010000004.1:0-6377 GCA_033764855.1 Hyphomonadaceae bacterium
GCCGGCCACGTGATAGGGCTGCTTGTGCACGTCCAGCGGCGAAAGCGGCACGCCAAGGGCCGCCCATACGCCATTATAGTTGACGCCCGCCGCCATCACGAGAACCAGCGCTTCGTCTTCGCCAACCTCCGGCGTCGGCACCTTCTCGACTTGCATGGCCGTACCCGGCCGGCCGTGCCGCTCTTTGCGGATGGCCCAGGCCCACATGTATTTGGGCACATGATATTCAGGTGGGATTTCCCCAACGTCGTACAGGTCTTTGACGGCTTTTAGCGCTGCTTGTCCGGCCATTGTTTTCCACGCTCCCTGCTCGGGATAGAAACGCACTTTGCTGCACTGCGTCAATGCGAAGGCGCAAAATTCGGATTTCCGTGGCGAAAATCTCGCATTTAGGGGTGCTGCAACGCACCATTACGAGCTCACGTCAGGCTCTGTCCGCGCGCCGCAGCGAAGCAGATGCGCCAAGCGCCGGCCTCCGCTAGGGTGCGCGCAAAGGGAGTCTCAATGACCTACGCCGCGATTACGGGTTGGGGCAAAGCCATGCCGCCGGCCATGCTCTCCAATGAGGACCTCTCCACCTTCCTCGACACCAATGATGAGTGGATCACCTCCCGCACCGGCATGAAAGAGCGGCGCATTTCGCATGTGAGCGGCATTGAAATGGCGGTGGTCGCCGCGCGCCGCGCGCTCGCCGCCGCCGCGCTCGATCCCAGCGACGTCGATCTCATTCTCTACGGCAGCTGCAGTCCCGACGAGCAAGTGCCCAACGCCGCTTCAGGCGTGCAGACCGCCATTGGCGCGAAAAAAGCCGCGGCGATGGACGTCAACACCGCTTGCACCAGCTTCCTCTACGCGTTGACCACCGCCACGGCGATGATCCGCACCGGCGTCGTGCGCAACGCCGTCGTGATCGGCGTCGAACTGATTTCGCCCTACATGGATTGGGAAAACCGCAATGTCGCCGTGCTGTTCGGCGATGGCTGCGCCGCGGTCGTCTTGCAAGCGACAGAAGACAAACAGGGCGTGCTCGGCGAGCAGCTGGGATGCCTTGCCGATGTGCGCCACACCTTGCGCGTCCGCGGCATGGGCACGGCCTACACCAATCGCGACGTTGTCTCCGGCGCGACCTGCTGGGATTTCGACGGCCAGGAAATTTTCCGCCATGCCGTGCAAGGCATGACCCAAGCCAGCGCCGCCGTCATGGCCAAGTGCGGCGTCACCGCTGACGACATCGATCTGGTGGTGCCGCACCAAGCCAATCTGCGCATCATCGAAGCGGTGGTGAACCGCGCCGGCGTGCCGATGGACAAAGTGATGCTCACCGTGCAGCGCTACGGCAATATGAGCGCCGCGACCGTGCCGGTGGCGCTCACTGAAGCGATCGAGGAAGGCCGCGTGAAGCCCGGCGCGCTGATCCTCATGCCCGCTTTTGGAGGCGGCCTCACCGTATGCGCGCACTTGGTGCGCTGGGGCGAACGGGTGACGCCGCTGGGTGAGTCCGATGCGAGCTTGGGACGCTCCCCCAAAAGCGCGCTCGACATGGTGAACGAGCTGCGCGCCCGCAAAGCCAAGAACGCCGACGCCTCAGCGCCGGGCCTGCAAGCTCCGAAATTCGTTCAAGCGCCGTAGCGGCCACTTTCCCTGCTGCAGCGCAACATAATGCTTGCGGCGCGGCGGCGGCGTATGTTTGCTACGCGCCGTGACCAAGTTTCAGCACGCCCCCGATCCGCCTTGGATTTTCCGCACCTATTCCGGCCACTCCACGCCGGCGGAGTCCAACAAGCTCTACAAAACCAATCTGGCCAAGGGTCAGACCGGACTCTCCGTTGCGTTCGATCTGCCGACGCAAACGGGCTATGACAGCGACCACATCCTGGCGCGCGGCGAAGTCGGCAAGGTCGGCGTGCCGATCGGCCATTTGGGCGACATGCGCGCGCTGTTCGACGGCATTCCGCTCGAAACCATGAATACGTCCATGACGATCAATGCGCCGGCCGCTTGGCTGCTCGCGCTTTACGTCGCCTTGGCCGAAGAACAAGGCGCGGACGTCTCTAAACTGCAAGGCACCACGCAGAACGACATCATCAAGGAATATCTCTCGCGCGGCACTTACATCTTCCCACCCGCGCCGAGCCTCAAGCTCACCGCCGACACCATCGCCTGGAGTTTGCAGACGATTCCAAAATGGAATCCGATGAATGTCTGCTCTTATCATTTGCAGGAAGCCGGCGCGACGCCGGAGCAAGAGCTCGCCTTCGCGCTTGCCGCCGCCATCGCCATTTTGGACGAGGTGAAGGCGCGCGGCGAAATCGCAGCCGAACGCTTCACGCTGGTCTTCTCACGCATCTCCTTCTTCGTGAATGCTGGCCTGCGCTTCATCACCGAAATCTCGAAGATGCGCGCCTTCAACCTGCTCTGGGATGAAATCGGCCGCGAACGCTATGGCGTTGAGGACGCAAAAGCCCGCCGCTTCCGCTATGGCGTGCAGGTCAACTCGCTCGGCCTCACCGAACCTCAAGCGGAAAACAACGTCTATCGCATTCTGCTGGAAACGCTCGCCGTCACGCTCTCCAAAGACGCCCGCGCCCGCGCTGTACAGCTGCCGGCCTGGAACGAAGCGCTCGGCCTGCCGCGCCCCTGGGACCAGCAATGGTCGCTGCGCCTGCAGCAGATCCTGGCTTACGAAACCGATCTCTTAGAGTTCGAAGACATTTTCGACGGCTCGCATGTGATCGAAGCCAAGGTCGCCCAACTGGCCGAAGGCGCGCGCGCCGAGTTGAAGAAGATTGAGCTCATGGGCGGCGCCGCCGCCGCGCTCGATTATCTGAAAGCCTCGCTGGTGGACTCCAATCGCCTCCGCACTGAAGCGATCGAGCGCGGCACGGTGAAAGTCGTCGGCGTCAATTGCTTCACCGAAGCCGAGCCATCCCCGCTCGAAGCCGGCGAGAAGAACATCCACCAAGTTGATCACACGGTTGAAGATCAGCAGATCGCGCGGCTCAAGGCCTGGCGCGCCGCGCGCGATAACAACGCCGTCGAAGCCGCGCTCGCCGCGCTGCGCGCCTCAGCGCAAGAAGACCGTAACATCATGCCCGCCACGCTCGCCGCCGCCAAAGCTGGCGCGACCACGGGCGAGTGGGCGCAAACCCTGCGCCAAGTTTACGGCGAATATCGCGGCCCAACCGGCGTTGCGCTGGTGATAGAGAGCGGCGGCGAAGATATTGACGCCGTCAGGCGCGACGTCGAAGCGCTCAGCGAAAAGCTCGGCCGTCAGCTCACCTTCCTGGTCGGCAAGCCTGGGCTCGATGGACATTCCAACGGCGCCGAGCAGATCGCCGCGCGCGGCCGCGCCGTCGGCATGAACGTGGTCTATGAAGGCATTCGCCTGACGCCCGCCGAAATCGTCGCCGCCGCGAAAGAGAAGAAGGCGCACGCCATTGGCCTATCCATCCTCTCCGGCTCGCACCTCGATCTGGTGCGCGATGTGGTGCAGCGCATGCGCGCAGAAGGCATGGATAACGTTCCCCTCGTCGTCGGCGGCATCATCCCGCCTGCGGACGCGTTGGCGCTCAAGCAAATGGGCGTCGCCGGCGTCTACACGCCCAAGGATTTCAAGATCACCAGCATTATGGGCGATGTCGTGAAGCTGGTGGCGGCAAAGAACACGTGAGCCCCACCGCGCTCGATATCGAACACGCTACGCTGCGCACTTGGCCGGCGCGCGAGATGGAAGATTATCATGGCTGGCGCCTCTGCGCCGCCTCCGGCGTCACCGGCCGCGTCAATGCGTGCTGGCCGATCGAATGGCGCGGCGGCGACATCGACGCCGCCATCGATGCGGTCGAAGCCTGGTACACAGCCCGCCAGCTCGCGCCGCGCTTCAAGCTCACCGATGGCGCGTACGCACCCATCGATCTCACCGCACACCTGGAGCGGCGCGGTTATGCGCCGACCATGCACACCCTGATCATGACCGCCTCGCTCGCCGCTGAGCCGGCGCATTATGAGGCGGTCACGCGCGCCAGCGACATGCCGCCTGCTTTCGATCGCGCGCTGGCGGAATCGACCACCGACGCCGACGACCTCGAAGAGCGCCGTTCCATCGCCGCGCGCATGCCGCGTCCGCGCGTGTTTGCAACCCGTGAACAAGAGGACTTGCGCGCCCTCGCTGTCGGCGCCAGCGCCTGCGCGGGAAAGCTCGCCGGTGTGTTCTTGATGCGCACCGTGCCGGAAGCGCGCCGCCAAGGCCACGCGCAGCACATCTTGCGCGCCCTGCTCGATTGGGCCTGGGCGCAGGAAGCGACCCACGCTTTCCTGCAAGTCGACGCCGACAACGCGCCCGCCATCGCCCTCTATGAGCGCGAAGGCTTCACGACGCTCGCGCACTATTGCTTCTGGCGCGGTCCGCTTTCAGCTTGACAGCGGACAATATAAAACGGCTGCGCACGCGAACGCAAAACCGGTTTCCACTTTTACTGCGTGCGCAGCACCGCGTGGATGAACCGCGTCATGCCGCTCGCGCCAATCAAAGGCCCGAGAAACGGAATGATCGCGCACACAAGCCCAATCAAGAATACCGAGAAGCGATGCTTGCGCCGCAGCTTCAACGCGTCGCGGAACGGCAAGCGTCGCACCCCAGCCACCATTGCGTAGTCGCGCCCCATCAAATAGCCGTTGAGCGAATAGAACACGAAAGCGTTGACGCCAGGGATCAGATAGAGCGGCAGCACCAATAAGTTCAGCAGCAGCGATGGCACAGCCATGCGCACGCCATTCCACAAGCCTTCGAAGAAAGACGGCTGACGCGGCGTCGGCGCGCCGATGGCTTTTTCCACCCGCCCCACCGCGAACTCGAACAAAACGCCGCCTACCAGCATCGACATGGCCGGCGAGACGGCAATGCCCAGCACCACTGAGCCTACGCTCAGCACGAACTGCGCTGCATCGAAGGCGAATCCCAGCAGCCCTTCGGCTTCCGGGATTAGCGGCACCACGTAGTGAATCAACGCCACCGCGCTCGCGCCGGAAATGGCGCCGGCGAGCACGAGATTGACCAGCGCCAATAAAGTGAGCCGCCCAAACAAAATGTCGCCAAACGCGCCGCCAATCGCGGAGAGAGTTTTGCTCAACGTCCCTCCCCAGCGCTGCGCGCGCGTTGCACCACGAACAATCCCGCCAGAATGAGCGCTGCGCCCAGAAGCGCAACAGCGCCCAGCTTCTCGCCGAACAAAATCCACGACAGCACCGCCGCCGACAAGGGCTGCAGCCAAAGCAGCACGCTCGACATCACGATCGGCAAACGCCCGACGCCCCAGGCGATCAACCCCTGCGCCGCCACCTGCGCCACCAGCGCCAGCGCAATCAGCATGGCCCAGCCGCGCCAGGTCTGCGGCAGCAGCGGCTCGCCCAAAATCAGCGCCAGCACCAGAACGAACACGCACGCGCTGAGCGTGGCCCAGAACATGGTGGCGCCAATGCCGACGCGTCCCTGCAATCCGCGCACGATCAGCAAATAGCCGGCATAGCCGACGGCGGCGGAGAGCCCCAACGCATCGCCCAGCCAAGCTTTGTTCGCCTGAGCCGGGGAGACTGCCGCCTCGGATCGGCCGAGCGCCAGCAGCAGCGCGCCAGCCAAGGCGATGGCCCCGCCAGCCAGCACACCCGCGCTCAGCCGCTCCCGGAACAACAACCAGGCGATCAGGGCGGCGAAAATCGGCGTCATATTGGTGAGCAAAGTGGCGTTGACCACCGTGGTCAGCCCCACCGCCTGAGCCCAGAGCGACATTTCGAGCCCAAACAGCAGCCCCGCCGCCAGCAGCCACCCGGTCTGCGCCCGACTCGGATTCGGCTTCCCCACCAGCATCAGCACAAAGAGAATCGGCAGCGCGAACACGAATCGCCAGAAGCTGGTGGCTTGCGGACCGACTTCAGAGACCCGAATGGCAATGGGCGTGAGCCCCAGCAAGGCGGCCCCAATGGCCGTCGCCGCGACCGCAACCGCCCCTGTCCGCCCCTCTTTCATGGGCCTGAAAAGCGCTGGAAATGGCCGGCGCGCAAGGGCCGTTTCGCGCCTGGAGCCGGCCGGCGGAAGCTCCATTTATGGTTAGCGGCGCTTAACCCTTCGGCAGGCCAAGTTCACATGTTTTTCACGCAAAAAATCGTTTGCGGCAGTTTCGTGATTGACCCGGCCTTAACGAATGGCATCACTATATATAGCGGTACAGTGATGCTGGGGACCCAAGGGGTCGTGGGTTTGGCCAGCACCGAGTCGCGTTAATAACGAGTTTCACGAGGGGCTGGATGATGCAGGCAAGAGCGGAACGAGCGGGGGTCCACCGGATGGGCGAAGTCCACCGGGGCAAGCCCAAGCCCCTGCG
>JANRIP010000006.1:0-392695 GCA_033764855.1 Hyphomonadaceae bacterium
CCTGACGAACGCAGAGCTGGGCGTGCGCTTGCGCTACGAAATCCGGCGCGAATTTGCGCCTTATGTCGGGATCGAGTGGTCAAGCAGCTTCGGGGATACCCGCGATTACGTCGAAGCGAGGGGCGAAGACGCGGAAGACACGCGTTTGGTCTTGGGCATCCGCGCCTGGTTTTGAACATCTCCAAAAAGGAAATCGAAGATGAGAAGATTCGCAATCGTTGCTCTCGCCGCCGCCGCGCTGGCGGCATGCCAGCCAGCAGCCAATCAGGACACACCCTCGCCAGCTGACACTGTGGCTACAGAAGAGCCCGCGGTCACCGCGCCGCAAACCGCGGAGACGGCGCCGGCGACCGAACCGACGGCAACGCCGGCACCGAGCACGCCGCCGCCACGGCGGCCCCGCGCTGAGCCCGCGCCTACACCTGCCCCCGCGCCCGCGCAAACTACGCCTGATCACGACATGTCGGACATGCCCAATATGGAGCATCCGCCGGGGCAGTAATCAGGTGCGCCGCACGGTCAGAGTCACGGCAACTTAGAACTACGAAAACCTTGGGGGAGGGACATCGTGAATCTCGCGCGTTTGGCGTCGTTTGTACATAAATGGCTTGCGCTCCTGGTCGGGGTGCAGATCGTCTTTTGGGTCGTCAGCGGCCTTTTCTTCACGATCATCCCCATCGAGCAGATTCGCAGCGAGCACCTGATCCGCCCGCCTGAGACGGCGCGTCCGCTCGCCATCGCCAGTGGCGCAGCTTTAAGTGAACTCCGCGACGCCCAAGGCCGAGCGCCCATCAAATTGACGATCGAGACGCGTCCCACGCTCGGGCAAGTCATCGTCGCCGAGTTCGCAGACGGACCGCCGGCGCTCTTCGAGGCGGCTTCGTTTCGACAGCTGTCCCCGCTCGATGCGGAGGCCGCCGCCGCGGTTGCGCGCGGGCATGTAACGCTCGCATCGGCGCCCGCGCGGGTCGAGCTCATTGAGACCGAAAGTTCAGAATATCGCGGGGCCTTGCCAGCGTGGCGCGCTCAATTCGCCGATGGCGGCTTAGCGGTCTATGTCGCCGCCAATACTGGCGCGGTCACAGCCCGGCGCTCTGATATGTGGCGGCTCTATGACACGCTCTGGGCGCTCCACATCATGGACTGGCAAAACCACGAAGATTTCAATCATCCCCTCATCATCATCGTGACCGCCATCACGCTTTTGTCGGTCATCGCCGGCATCGTTCTCATCCCCTACCGCATCCGGTTCGGCGGCGGGCGCCGGCGCAAGAACGGGCCGACGGTCAGCGCCGCGGCGGACAGCTGAGGGATTGGCAAGACGCGCGCGTATTGAAGGATGTGAGCGGCCCCGACGCTCACGAACGGAGAATTTACATGAAACGCAAACTTCTGGTCACCGCGATTGCTGCGGCGTTGGCGTCAAGCTTCGCTATGGCCGCGCCAGCCCTCGCCCATCAGGGAGAAAACCATCAGGCGGTGCCGCAAACCGCCGAGGGTGAGGGAACGGTGACCGCCATTGATGCGCAGGCCGGAACCGTCACCCTCAATCACGGCCCGATCGCGAGCCTCGGCTGGCCAGCAATGACGATGACGTTCCGCGTGCATTCCGCCGCCGTGTTGCAAGGCGTCAGCGTCGGCCAGCGTGTCCATTTTGAGCTGATGAACGACAACGGCCGTCCGATGGTGACGGAAATCCACGTGCTTTGATTCAAAACGGAAGCGAGGCGCCGCACGCAGCTAAGGCTCGTGCGGCGCGGGCCTTTGAGGGGAAGAATATGGCGAACACGAAGTCGATGGTCCGCATTGCGGCAGTGCTGGCCGTGGCGTTTTCGCTACTGCTGCTAACCCCACAAATCTCTTTCGCTCACAGCGGCGAGCAACATCCCCCGCAAGCGGCGCAAACCGACGCATCGCAGACCGCACCCGAACACGACATGGGCGCGATGCAGCCCGGCGAAATGACATGGCCGACCGCTGAAGGCGCGGGCGGGATGATGATGGATCATGATGCCCGCCCGACCACCTTGTCAGGCAGGATCATACGCTGGCTTGGCGTGTGGCACCCAGCCGTCATCCATTTTCCCATTGCCTTGCTGCTTACCGTCGCATTCTTGGAAGCGATGGCCGCCATCCGTCGCAAGCCCATCTACGCGGCCAGCAATAAGATCTTGCTTGCTGTGGCCACGCTCGGCGCTTTTGCCGCCGCGCCATTGGGTTGGGCGAATGCAGGTCTTCCTGCGGCTGATGACGAATCCGCGCTTGTTCTGCACCGGTGGATCGGCACCGCGATCCCGTTCCTCATCGCCTTCGTTTGGTGGCTCAAAAAACCGGTCGACGAGGCCGCCGTTCGCCAAGGCAGCCGCTTCTACGAAACAGTCCTAGCTTTGAGCGTGCTGGTGATCCTCGCCCAGGCCTATCTCGGCGCGGAAGTGACACACGGCGCCGGTCACTTGGCGTTCTGATGAACGACGATGCGTTCGGCGCTCTGCGTGCGGCGTATCGCGACTATTCTACTTCGTATCGGGGAACACGGCGTTCGGCCGACGTTGAGATTTGGACTGGATCGATAACGCTCGACTGGCTCGCTCGGCTGCAGCCGCTCAGTGTCGATATCCTCGATATCGGTTGCGGCGGCGGTTGGCTTGCGGGACGCCTCACGGCCTATGGGCCCGTAAGCGGAATCGATGATTGCGATGTTGGACGCTCGCTTGGGATTCGCGCGCTCGCGCGAGGCGAGTATCACGCTGGCGACAGGAACAATCGCCTGCTGCCTCGGTACGTAACAGGTGGCGTCCCCTCACCTCGCAGCAAGGATGGTTTCAGCGTCGCGCTGGCGCTCAATGCGCCCACATTACCTAGCGATTTTTTCCGCTTCTGCGCGAGCATCGCCGACATACTTGCTGACGGGGGCTGGTTCGTGTGGAGTCCCCCGACACATCAGGCCTTCAACGAAACCGAGGATTGGGGCGCGGTGCTCGGCGCGAGCTTCCAGCTTGTAGACAAAGCTGTCATGCCTTCGTTGCTTGGCGATGCGGCATCCGATCCAGCTGCTGCGCTTATCTTGCTGGCGCAAAAGCAATCGCACTGAGCAATACTCCCTCGGCGGGCTGCGATAACACATCGACGCAACGGCGGGTCTGGATCGGCGTGTCTGATGACGATTGCGTTCTTAAACGAGGGCGAGAAGCTGGCGTGCCGACAGCCGATGACCTCAACGCCAGCGATAACGGCGGCGGCGTTGGGGCCGACGCGTTTGGGCGGCTTGTCGCGCTATGCTCATCTGGTGGTGGTTGCAGATTCACGAGCTCGCTTGGCGGTGGGAAAGCATGAGCAGCGGAGATCCGATTTTTGAGGCGAAGCATGGGTCGATGCAAACCCATGCCGTCAATGGCGCCCTCGCTATCGGCATCGCGCAATGCTTGAAGCTGCCATTTCAAGCGGCGTCACTTCTCATTTTGCCCCGTCTGTTGCAGCCGATCGATTATGGCGTCTACGCCATGATCGATCCTCTCGTTTCGATTTCGGCGCTCATCCTCAATTTCGGCATAGGCCAAGCCCTAATCCAGGCGCCCTCGCTTCGGCGCGACCAAGTGAGCGGGCTCTTCTGGATCACGGCTTTAGCTGGCTGTGCCGCCGCAGCGCTCATGCTTGGTGCGTCTCCGCTCGTTTCTGACTTTTACAACGACCCGCGCGCGGGCGCAGTTGCGGCGGTGTCATCGATCTTCTTGATCTTGACCGGCCTCACCAATGTCCACGAAGCGCTGCTCAACCGGCAAATGAAGTTTGGCTGGGTCGCAATGATCGGCGCTTTGGGCATGGCGCTTGGCTTTGGTGCGAGCTTGATCGCGGCGCTCTTGGGCGCGGGCTATTGGGCGCTTGTCCTGGGATTTGGCGTTCAACAATTGGTCAGTCTTCTTGGGGTGTGGCTGGGCGTCGGCTGGATCCCTCGCGAAGCGCCCTCGTTCCGGGGCCTCTTTCGCTTCTACAAGTTTGGCGCCGCCATCATGGTCGCGGAAGGCGCAACCGTGATGGCGCGCGAGGCCGACAGCGTTCTCATTGGCCGGTACGTCGGCGGCGCGCAGCTTGGCTTCTACGATCGCGGCAACAAGCTTGCGATTATCCCGATCCAACGCATCAACACCTTGCTGCAGCAATTGCTGTTGCCCATCCTCTCAAGGCTCAACGACGACGGTGAACGCTACCGCTACGCATATCTTCGCGTCATTCGTCAGCTCATGTTGTTCCTGACGCCGGGCGTCGTTGCGGTCGGCGCCACAGCGCCGGTGCTCGTGCCGTTTGTGCTTGGCGCGCAATGGGCGCCGGCCGCGCCTATCTTTGCGTGGCTCACTCTTGCGGCGCTCCACCGCCCCGTCAGCATGTCAATGGACCTTTTGTTCATCAGCCAGGCGCGGATGCGCGATTATTTGGCCTGGAGCGCCTTCAGCACGCTCACCAGCGTCACTGCGTTCGTGGTGGGACTGCGCTGGGGCGCGGTTGGTGTCGCGGCCGCATTCGCGCTAAGCGATCTCTTTGTGCGCATGCCCGCGCTTTGGTGGTGGGCCACACGGCGCGGCCCCATCCGGCTAGCTGACCTTTATCTCAGCGCCACTCCCTTCGCCGCCGGCGCCGCAATCGCGTTCGTCGCGCTTAGTCTTGTACAGCAAGTAGCGTTCGCGAGCGACCTCATGTTGCTCGTTGTAAGCGCAATCATCGCTTACGCCGCATCGTGGATTACTGTCGCCCTGTTTGCGCGCGGCCGCGCCACCATGGAAGATGCCGTTCGGCTTATACGCACCGAACTTCCCGGGCTTCTGCGCCGAACTGCGGCCAAGCCAAAGCTGGCGGATTGAACGCGACTGAAAGTGCGAGCGCGGCGCGAATGAACGCCCCCTACGACGAGCGCCAAGAGTTGCGCCGAGCCAAAGCAATGTCGAGACGGCTCACATGCAGCCTGTGCCGGTTCATAGCAGTCTGAAAACAGACTGAATATGAGGGGGAGGCCGCCCAGGTGATTCGAACACCCGACCTTCGCATTACAATTGCGCTGCTCTACCACTGAGCTAGGGCGGCCCCGGCACTCTAGAGCATGACCTGCGTCGCCAATGCTCACAAGCTAGGTCAACGAAGCGGTCAGAAAATTTGCTGGCGGCATGACATTCAGCGACGGCGCGCGCGGGATTTGCTGGCGTCGTGCGTAAATGACAGAGGGCCGCGCGCGACGAACGCCGCGGTGGAGCTGAGATCGAACCCATGACGGAACGAAGCGCGCGCATCGGGCCAAGGGCGAAGATAGCGCTAGCTGCGGTGACGGTGGCCGCCGCTGTGTTGGCATGGCTCTATTCTGCGGGCCCCTACCGCGCGGTCGCGCTCGACAGGCGCGCGCTTGCGTCCGCCGCGCCTAACGCACTTGATGACGCTTCCGGTGTGCGCGTTGCCACGCCGGACGCCTGGCAAGACCAACGCCAGCGCATCGTGGCCGCACTGCAAGCGGAAATCTATGGCCCTCTGCCCGCAGAAGTTCGCGCGCGCGCCGTGCGGCGCAATTCAATCGCTGCTGGCGACGCTGGCGGCGTTGCTGGCGTCGAGCAGATCGAGGTCGAGGTTGGCGATGGCGTCCACTTTAACCTTGTCCTGGTCATGCCGCCTGGGGATGGACCAGCGCCGGTCATCGTCATGCAGAACTTCTGCGGCAATCAGGCCGCGTTTCCCGCACGCCCCCACGCAATAGCGGCGCCGCGGAACCAATATCCAATCCCCTGCCGGCACAGCGCCTTCGATCCTTTGCATCAAGCCGCGTTCGGGCGGTGGATGCTGGGACCTCCTTTCGCGCGAATCGCCGAGCGCGGCTATGCGCTTGCACTTTTCTATGGCGGCGATGTCGTGCCTGATCATGCGCCGGATGCGCCTGATGCCTTACGCGTGTTGGATGCCGATGGCGCGATAGCAGCCTGGACCTGGACACATGCGCGCGTCGTCGATGTCATCGAGGACGATCCGCGCTTTGATCACGAGCGGATCGTCGCCTGGGGTCAGTCACGGTTTGGCAAAGTCGCGCTGCTGGCCGGCGCACTTGATCCACGCATCGATGCCGTGATCGCATTGCAGTCAGGCCGCGGCGGCGACGCATTGACGGCGCATCGCGCCGGGGAGAGCGTCGCTGCGATTACGCGGATTTATCCGCATTGGTTTTCGCCGCGCTACCGCAATTATGCGCGGCGAGATCCGCCCGTTGACCAACACCAATTGCTGGCGCTGATCGCACCGCGCCCTCTCCTCATCGGGCACGCCGAGCGCGACGCTTGGGCCGATCCTCAAGGCGCCTATATGGCGCTGGCCGGCGCGCGCCCGGCGTTTGACCTGCTAGAGGCGCCGCCGCCCAGATTTGCGCTGCGCGGGGGCACACACGGGATCAACGACGCCGATTGGCAAGTCACGTTCGATTTTCTCGATGCGCGCCTGCGTTAGACACAAAGGGGCGCTCAGCCGCGGCGATCAAGCATCTGCTTCATGGTCGCGATCTCCTGGCGCTGGCTCTCGATGATGGCGCCGCAAAGTTCCCGGATCTCGGCGTCGCTGATCGAGGCCTCCTCACACATCAGGATCGCGCCCGCATGGTGGGGGATCATCGAGCGTAAAAACTCGTCGTCACCAATGGCGCCTTGTTCACGGATCGCCCAGAATGCGCCGACCAGCACAAGCGCGCTGCCGGCCAGAATGAGGGCGTTGGTCCGCTGGTTCGGATACATCGAGGCCATTAATACGATCTCGATGGCGACCATCGGCGCTGCCATTAACGCGGCCATATAGGCTTGATTGAGGTTGGGGTAGACGTTCGCGAAGCGATCCACCATCGCATACATCAGCGCATACATGGCGACGAAGGAAAGCAACGCCATGATCGCGAGCCGGGCGTAGGGCTTATGGTGGCTGCCTGTTGCTTCCATGACGAGACTCCATCGATCGCGCCACAGGGCGCCTCATTCCTTTCCAACGGCGCCCTGGGCGTTAGCGTTCCAATCCTCGCCACTTTCAATCCGCATGCGGGATGTGCGCGCCGCGTGGATCGCCACCCATCGAGACCGAAGGACCGAAGCGGCGCGAAACGCGCTAACGTTCGCGCCGCCTCGCAACTGACGCCATCAGTCCTCGCACGGGCGCCCGCTCAAGGCGTGCGCGGCCTGATCGCAACGCGCGCGCAAGCCTTCATCGCCGGGCGCGGCGCGCAGCGCCTCACGAAGCTCGCGGCAGTGCTGGGCCAACGCCTGCTGACTGCCGGCCTGACGATGGCGGTGTCGGCGCGCCGCACACGCATCGGGCGCGGCTGCGCTCGCCTCTGCGCGCGAGACGAAGTCGCGATGGTTCGGTTTGTGGTGCGCGAACGCGGGTTGAGCGACCAGCGCCATCGCGGCCGCAAGGATAAGAACACGCATGATGATCCTCGTACTTGTCTTGAGATTGAAGTGAGCGCGGTCCGGGGTTTCCTCCGGGCGTACGCCAGCGCGAGAAGCGTTCAACCGAGACGAGGCACGGGAGGATCGTGCGAGCGATAGCCGACGCGAACGCGCTGCGAGGGCGAGCGGGCAAAATGCGGGTGCGGCGGCGCGGGCAAAGCGGCTGCGTTCTCCGCGAGCGCTGCTGCTACAGCGCACGCTGTTGCACAGCACAGGGCGCAGGCATTTTGGCCCTCCTCACATTGGTTGTTCATTGTACAACCGATCGAAACGCAGACAGGGGCCTGATGCGGGACACAGGCGCGCGCAGACTGCGGCGTAAGCGCCATGATCAAGGCGAGGCTCAACACAAAGAGCGCTAGTGTCCGCATCAGGGTTCGTCCACCCTTCACTACTGATACGCACCAGCCGGCCTTTCCCCGCGGGCCTTCAAGCGCTAATCCTTGCGAACCGCCGTCACAACCGTGCTTTCAGCGGCGCTCTTCAGTTCAAACTGGACGCGATCGCCGACAGCGATCCCCTGCAGGATCGCTGGATCCTGCGCGGTGAATTGCATCTCCATCGCAGGCCAATTGATCGCTGCGATCGCGCCGTGATCGATCGAGATTGTGCCGGCTGCCGCATCCACGGCCGTCACCGTTCCCGTCGCGCTGACTGGCGCGGCCTCTCCCGCTGGCGCGGCGGGTTCGGCCTGGTCGGTCGCTGGGCTCTGCGCCCCATCGCCAGCGGGCGGCGTGCAGGCTGCGCCCAAGAGCGCGGCGGTCAAGACCAGATGTCTCAGCATGGCGTTAGTCTCCTCTTTGCAAAGCGATCTGCGGAGCCGATACGTCCGGCGTCGCGCGTTTGAGTTCCATCCGCCGGGTCATGAGATAGGCTGCCGGGATCACGAATAAGGACAGAAGCGGCGCAGACAGCATGCCCCCGACCAGGGGCGCAGCGATGCGACGCATGACTTCCGCGCCGGCGCCGCCGGTCCACAGGATGGGGAAGAGGCCGGCCAATATCACCGCGACGGTCATAGCCTTGGGGCGCAGCCGCAGCAGTGCGCCTTCGCGCACGGCGTCGGCCACCACGTCCTGCGTGATCGTCTCGCCGCGTTCAACGCGCTCCTTGAGCGCATTCTTCAGATAGATCAGCATGACCACGCCAAATTCGGCCGCAAGCCCAGCAAGAGCAATGAAGCCGACAGCGACCGCGACGGAGAAGTCGTAACCGAGGAGATAGACCAGCCAGATGCCGCCGGTGAGCGCGAACGGAAGGCTGGCCATCACGATCGCCGCCTCATCGAAGCGGCGGAAGGTGAAATAGAGCAAGAGGAAGATTATGAAGAGGGTGGCCGGGCCTACGATCAGAAGGCGTTGGGCCGCCCGCTCAAGATACTCGAATTGCCCGGAATAGGCGACGCTGACCCCCGCCGGTAGTTCCACCCCGCTTGCAACGGACCGCCTCAGATCACCCACGACGGAGGCAAGGTCGCGCCCGCGCACATCGACATAGATGAAAGCAGACAAACGCCCGTTCTCGCTGCGGATCATGGCGGGACCGTCGGCGATTTCGATATTGGCGACTTCGCCAAGCGTGAGACGCAAACCCGCTTCAGTCACAACCGGCAGCGCGATCAATCGGTCGAGCGTATCGCGCACTTCGCGTGGATAACGCAGATTGATCGGATAGCGCGCGCGCCCGGCGATCACCTCGCCGATGTTTTCTCCCCCAATCGCCCCGGAGACCACCTCTTGAACGTCGGCGACGTTGAGGCCGTAACGCGCCGCGGCGAAGCGGTCGATCTCGACATTGACATAGCGCCCGCCCGAAATGCGCTCAGCAATTGCCGAAGAGACGCCTGGAACAGTGCGCGCCACCGCCTCGATTGCACGAGCGGCCTGCTCGATCGAAGCCAGATCAGGGCCGCTTACCTTGACGCCGATCGGGCTCTTGATCCCGGTCGCCAGCATGTCGATGCGGTTGCGAATCGGCGGCACCCAGACATTGGTGAGGCCAGGCACGCGCACGGTGCGGTCGAGTTCTTCGATCAGACGTTCTGGCGTCATGCCCTGCCGCCACTCCGAGCGCGGCCTCAGACGAATGGTGGTCTCGAACATTTCAAGCGGCGCGGGATCGGTGGCGGACTCAGCGCGCCCCGCCTTGCCGAACACGCTCTCCACTTCCGGCACGGTGCGGATGAGCCGGTCGGTCTGCTGCAGCAATTCCGAAGCTTCGCCCGCCGACAAGCCCGGCAAAGCTGTGGGCATGTATAAGAGGTCGCCCTCGTCCATCATCGGCATGAACTCGCCGCCGAGGCGCGACAAGGGCCAGGCGGTCGTTGCAAGCGCGAGCGCCGCGATCAGCAGCACGAGCTTCGGCGTCGCCAAAGCGAAATCGATTGCCGGCCGGTAGAGCGAGGCGAGCCACCGATTGATTGGATTTGCGTCCTCGTGAGGAATCTTGCCGCGGATCCAATAGCCCATCAGCACAGGCGTCAGCGTCACCGCGAGCGCCGCAGATGCGGCCATCGCGTAGGTCTTGGTGAAGGCGAGCGGTGCAAAAAGCCGCCCCTCTTGGGCTTGCAGCGTGAACACGGGCAAGAACGAGAGCGTGATGATGAGGAGGCTGAAGAAGAGCGCAGGGCCTACCTCGATTGACGCGTCAGTGATGACGCGCCAGTGGTCGGCGCCATTCGGCATTTCTCCGTCGTGCGCGTCGCGCCATCGTTCGAGTTTCTTGTGCGCATTCTCAATCATGACGATGGCCGCATCGACCATGGCGCCGATGGCGATGGCGATGCCGGAGAGCGACATGATGTTGGCGTCGACGCCTTGCACGCGCATCACCAGAAAGGCCGCGCCCACCCCCAAGGGTAGCGTGATGACGGCGACGAGCGCCGAACGCAGATGGAAGAGAAAGAGCGCGCACACCAGGGCGACGACGATGAATTCCTCGGCGAGTTTGCTGGTGAGGTTCTCGATGGCGCGGTCGATCAGATTGGAGCGGTCGTAGGTGGTGACGATCTCCACACCTTCAGGAAGGCTGCGCTGAAGTTCTGTAAGCCTTGCACGCACGGCGGCGATCACCTCGCGCGCATTCTCGCCGGCGCGGATGATGGCGACCCCGCCCGCGACCTCGCCTTCGCCATTAAGTTCGGCGATGCCGCGGCGCATCTCGGGGCCTATCTGCACCCACGCGACATCGGATAGCCGCACGGGCACGCCCACGGCATTGACGCCGAGCGGAATGGCGTCGAAATCCTCAAGCGTGCGCAAATAGCCGGTGGCGCGCACCATGTGCTCTGCTTCCGCCATCTCGACAACGGCGCCGCCAGCTTCGCCGTTGGCGGCGCGCACAGCATCGGCGACGCGCTGTTGGCTAATCCCGTAAGCGGCCATGCGCTCGGGATCCAAGACGATCTGGTACTGGCGCACCATGCCGCCAATCGAGGCGACTTCGGCGACACCTGGCACGCTCTTCAATTCAAAGCGCAAAAGCCAGTCCTGCAGGCTGCGCAATTGACCAAGATCATGGCGGCCGCTGCGATCGACCAGCGCGTACTGGAACACCCAGCCAACGCCCGTCGCGTCAGGACCGATCGAGGACCGCGCCTGAGAGGGAAGCCTGCCTTGGACCTGATTGAGATATTCAAGCACGCGTGAGCGCGCCCAATAAAGGTCCGTGCCGTCTTCAAAGATGATGTAGACGAAACTGTCGCCGAAAAACGAATAGCCCCTGACCGTGCGCGCGCCCGGAACGGACAGCATCGTCGTGGTCAAGGGATAGGTGACCTGATCCTCGACGATCTGCGGCGCCTGGCCGGGATAGGACGTGCGAATGACAACCTGCACGTCGGAGAGATCGGGCAACGCATCGACGGGCGTCGACCGGATTGCGAGCGCGCCGGCAATCGCGAGCGCCAGCGTCGCCAGCACAACCAAGAAACGGTTGGCGACCGACCAGCGGATGATGGCCGCGATCATGGCTGCGCCCCGGTCTTGGCGATCGCGGTGACGATGTAGCGCGAGCCCTCCTGGCGAATGCGGAAGCTGACCTCATCCCCGACCGCGATCCCATGCGCGAGATGGGCGGTTTCGAGGGTGAACTGCATCGTCATCGCGGGCCAGTTGAGGCCGGCGATCGGCCCGTGCGCTATCGAGATGCTCTCGCCGCTCAGAGCGGTGATGCGTCCGCTTGACTCATAGCCGACGGGAGCCGCGCTTTGGCGGGCGGTGGACGCTTCGAGCCGGTCGAGCGCGCCGGTCAGACTTGCCTCTGAATCGATCAGGAATTGTCCGGACGCGACGACGCGCTGGCCCTCTTCGAGGCCGCTCGCCACTTCGATGCGATCACCCGCGCGCCGGCCGAGTTCGACTTCGACTGGCATGAAACGCCCCTCATCGTCGGCGACGATGACGACGCTGCGCCGCCCCGTCTGGATCACGGCTTCGGCCGGTACGATGAGCGTCGCGCGCGCTTGCGGCTCAGCGATTTCGACATTGGCGGTCATGCCCGGCCGCAGGCGCCCCTGCGGATTGGCGAGGGCAATGCGCACTTCGATCGTGCGCGTTGCTGGATCAGCCGATGGCAGCACGCTTTCGATGCGGCCCGCGAAGGTCTCACCCGGAAACGCTGGCGTCCTGGCGACGGCGTGCTCACCTGGACGCGCGACGCCGGCGTCGGCCTGCGTCAAGGACGCCACGAGCCAGACCGGCGACACCGCGTTGATTGTGGCCAAGGGCGCGCCTTGCATGACGGTCATGCCGGCGCGAATGTCGAGTTGGGTGATGGCGCCGGCAATGGGCGCAGTCACAGTCGTGACAGGATAGGGCCTCCCCTCGCGCTCGACGCGCGCGATGAGCGAAGCCGGCATGCCGAGCATGGCGAGCCGCCGCCGCGCGGCGTCCGCCAGATCGCCGCCTGCCGCGCGCAGCGCGAGGTATTCGGCCTGCGCCGCCGTCCATTCCGGCACGCGAATGTCAACGATAGGCGCGCCCGCGGCGACGACATCGCCTATGGCGCGGCCATAAGAGCGCTCCACGAAACCAGACGCACGCGCCTGCACAATTGCGAGATTGCGTTCGTTGAACGCGATCACACCCGCCGCGGTCACGGTGCGCGCCAGTTCTCTGCGTTCAACCGTTGCAAGCCGCACGCCGAGATTTTGCGACACGCCAGGATCGATGCGCACGCCTGCCTCGCTCGCGCCTTCGTCGGCGTAGCGGGGAATAAGATCCATGCCCATGGATGATTGGCCCGGACCCGGATAGCGCTCGTTCGGCAGCATCGGGTCATACCAATAGAGGATAGTCCGGCCAGCTTCGGCGCCCGCGCCGGCAGGCGTGCGGCTGACGCCCAGCCAGTAACCGGCGCCGCCAATACCAGCGGCGGCGACGATCGCTGCGGCGCCGATCAGCGCGAAACGCGGCAGCTTTGCCTTCAAGCCATCGTTCATGGAAGGCTCTCCCCGTATTGCATTGTGAGGGCTGCGCCGACCAGCGCGCGGCGCTCTTCAAATTCGATTGTTTCGAGTTCTGCTTCGAGACGTGCGCGGCGCGCGTCGATCAGTTGAACGGCATTCGCGCGCCCAGCGGCGAAGGCGCCAGCCGCCGCATTGGCGCGTTGAGTTGCGAGCGGCAAACGCAAGCTGTGCGCCCGCTCCAGATTGGCCGAAAGCGCACTATATTCGGCGAGTTGCGCGTCCAACGCGGCGGCGTATTCGCGCTCAGCGGCAGTTCTATCGGCTTCAGCGCGCGCAACATCAGCGCGACGCGCGGCCACAAGCGGACCTTGACGCCAGGGTTGGAAAAGCGGCAGGCCAACGCGAACCTCGATGGAAGCCATGTCGCCAAAGCTCGGATCGCGCCGCCCGTAGGACAGCTCCCACGACCAGTCAGGACGCCGCTCGGCGCGGGCCATCGCTAGGCCCGCTTCTGCCGCATCGATTTCGGCGCGGTAGGCGCCAAGAGCGGGATGGCGGCGCAAACGTTCGCGCATTTGAGCAGGATCGATTGCGAACGCGGGCGCGGCTGCGTCCAATTCCTGATCGGCCGCGTCGCCGATCCATCGCCGCAGTTCGCTGCGCGCACGAATGCGCGCCGCCTCAAGCTCGGCGAGCCGGTCGGCCATGCGCGCGACTTCAATCTCAACCGCGATCGTTTCGTCCACTGTGCCCGCGCCGGCGGCCAGGCGGCCGCGGGCCGCGGCCGCTGCGGCACTCGCTTCCTCCGCTAGCGTGCGCAGTGCCTCGCCGCGCCGTTCGACGTAGTAGAGATTGATCCAGGCCTGGGCGGCGCCGAGGCGCGCCTCAAGTTCGGCTATGGCAAGGCCCGCGCCGGCGCGACCGGCTTCCGCGTCAGCCATCGACCGGCGCGCGCCCAGGCCGCTTGGCATTTCTTGCATCACGCCGATGCGCTGCATGGTCATCTCATCGCGGTCGAGCCGATAGCGATACACGCCCGAGAGCGGGACGTTTTCTAGCCCGAGCACAAGCTCGGGATCGGGCAATTGGCCGGCGGGACCAATGGCGAGTTCGGCTGCACGCACGGAGGCGCGGCCCGCTTCGATGCGGGGGCCGTCGCTAGCCCGCGCGAGCGCATCGTTGAAACTGAGATCTTGCGCATGTGCGATCGGCGCCAAGCCGAGTGCGCAGCATGCAAGCCATGCAACACGCATGAGAAACTCCGGAAAGATGGACAAGCCAGAACGCGACGGCGCGGATAACGCGCGCGCAAAGCGCTAATCTTCCGATGTCAGATGGTTCGTGGAGGGCGCCAAAACGCGTCGGGCGCCCGCGAGGCCAAGACCGGATCCCACTCCAAAGTGAGCGTGGCTTGCAAGGGAAGCGCTGACACCCGAAGCGGCGCCGCGTTAGGCATAAGCGCAGGCGCGGTCCGGCAGGCTTGACCGACAAAACAGCCCGTCATCTTTGTTGGGGTCTCGTCGCCGGGCGCGCCCGGCGCGCCATCTGGGCAGCAATCGTGTCCAGGGACCGCCGCTCCAGCCGTTTGGGCTGACGCCATCGGGCAATCGGCAAAGCTCATGGCGTTCGCGACGCCGCTGACGGCGAGCGCGATAACCATAAGCATCGAGAGCCCGAACTGGCGCATTGCCCCATCATACTCGACCTTGATCACCAATTGGTCAAAGGCCGTCGCCTGTTAGTACGCACGGGGAGCGGCGCGCCCCCTTCAGCAAGCATGCGGCGGGACGACACACCACCAAGGCCGACCGTGAACATCGTCAGACCCCGTCGAGTTGAGGAAGACCGCTCAGCCGTTTACAGATGGCAGCCTCCACCTGCACAGTTGAGTTCGCGATCAGCCGGCCGTCTGGATCAAAGCGCTGCAACAGGTGGGCATGAGGGCTGTGACGCCCCACCACCCGAACAGCACAAGCGCCGCGTTCGCTGCGGTCGCTGCGGTCGCGCTGAACGTGTCGAGCGGAACTTTCTCGACGCCCTGCAAGACATCGCGACTGCTCCAGAATGGATTCAAGCCGATCTGAGTGACGCTGGCGAACGTCTTGACGAGCAGGAACAATGCTAAGAGCCAAACGGCAAGCCTACGAAGAACGCATCGAACGTTTGCAGGCGGAGAAGCTCGCAATCGCTGAGAAACTGCGACACGTGGACAAGCCGAAGCTCAATTTCGAATCCGCTGTTAGAACCGCGATGAACTTCCTGGAAAACCCAATGAAACTATGGAGTTCAGAGCGCATCGAGCAGAAGCGCCTGGCCCTACGTCTCACCTTTGCCCGGCACCTGGAATTCGACCGAGAGACGGGTTTTAGAACCGCCCATTTGTCCTTGCCGTTCAAGGCTTTAGCGGCGATTTCAGAGCCGTTTTTGGGGTCGATTCAGGCAATGGTGGGCGCGACAGGGATTGAACCTGTGACCCCTCCCGTGTGAAGGGAGTGCTCTCCCGCTGAGCTACGCGCCCGTCCGAAGCCGGACAGAAGGCGGCGGACATTAGCGGGGCGCGTCGGGGCGTCAAGGCGCGCGCAGGAGATTGCGGGATGCTCACACGGCTGACCGATTGGGCCCGGATGCTCCGCGCCGACGTCGTGACGCTCTATCTGGCCGCGCGCGATCCCCGCGTCCCGTGGCACATTAAGGCGCTGGCGGCGCTGGTCGCGGCCTATGCGCTCAGCCCGATCGACCTGGTCCCGGACTTTATCCCGGTGCTGGGCTTGCTGGATGATCTCATCCTCGTACCGCTCGGCGTATTTTTTGTGGTGAAGCTGGCGCCGAAGGAGGTGATCGCGGAATTGCGGGACAAGGCCGAGCGCGGCGTTGATCAGCCCGGCGCGAGCGTCTGGGGCCTGGTGATGGTGCTTGCCTTGTGGGTTCTGATTGTCGCGGCGCTGTTGACGATCTTCGCCCCCGGCTTCCGGCTTTGGGGCGCGCCGGCCGCGGCCTGATCAGGCCGCCGGTGCGGGCGTCGGCGGTTCTGCGTTCTGCTCGGCCGGCCGTCTCAGCACGAAACGGCGGCGCTCCAGCCGCCGTTGTGACAACAGTTTGAGGCGCACGCGCCAGGCCTCAGCTTCCCACGCCAATTCGCGCGCTATCGCCGGCTCAACGCCCGCCGAGCCACTCAGCGCTTCGGCAAGGCGCTTGAAGCCTTGCCGGGCGAGATCGAGGAATTCGGCGGTGAGATCGTCGTCGCTTTCCAGAGCGAAGCCGATATCCTTGAAATATTGCAGCACATCGCCGTGGGGCCGGATTTGCGGCTCCGCGAAAGATGAGGCGAACGCTGTCGCCAGCATGGGCGAAGGAAGGCCGACATAAGACTCCACTACGGCGCAGGCGCCGGGTTTGAGGCACTTGAACAATTGATGCGCCAGGTGCGGGGGGTGACCGGCATAGGCGAAATCGTCGATGCTCAGCAGACCGTCATAAGTCGCGGGCGTCCAGATATGGGCGTCGAGATCGACGCGCGCGACCGTGACGCGATCTTCGAGCTTGGCGACGCGAATGCCGTGCTGCAGCGCTGCGATCGACTCTTCGCGCCATTCAAACACGTCGATTTTGCCGGGATGAGCGCCCGCGACGTTCACTAGCGGCGCAGCGAGTCCGGCCCCCAGAAATGCGAGCACGCCATCGCTGGCGATGCCCATCCGCGCTGGCTCAAGCACCTCTGCCGTCGCATCGCCAGGACGCAGGCGGCCTTCGCCCCAGATGGTGACCAGCGCTTGTAGGCGCGCAGGCATGTCGAAGGGCGGGGGATCGAATAAGGCGTCGTCAGCGTCCTCGCCTGGCGGATTGGCGAGATCCGCCTCGATGGCTCGGAGCGCGGCCTCCTCATCGAAATCGACGCCCTGCCACCAAGCGCGAAACTTCGCACCGGCGAGCGCGCGTTCGCGCTTGTCGAACAAGGATTTCAGGACCGCTGCGGCCATAGCGGGCGTATTATATCCGCTTGGCGTTAACGATTTGCTTGAATCATCCGCTCAACCAGGGACGGGGCCGCTGAGGGAAACGGCGCGGCCGGGTCGCGGAGATAGGAAAGTATATCGGCGTAAACCACCTCGCGCTGATTGTCGCGCAGCAGCATGTGGTAGCCGTCCGCATAGATGGCGGTGCGGGCGCCGGCCGGCAAACGCTCGGCGGCCGCCAGCGCTGAATGCCGCGGAATGATCTGGTCGCGCGCTCCGTAGAGGAAGGCGACATCGCCGGAGAGCCGCGCGGTGCGGCGCGAGGCCGTCTCCATCAAGCTGACCAAGCCATAGACCGCATCGATTCGGGTCGAGAACAACATGTTCGGATCGCGCCCGATGCGGCGCAGCATCTCAATATTGTCCGACGGCGTGATGCGGCGCTGCACGCCGCGCGGGGGCGATACGGTGCGCCAGGGAAAAGAGTGCGCCCCTACCCACAGCGCTACGGCGTAGGCGTCCGGCATGGCGGACCAGCCCCAAACAGCGGGCGCCGTGAGGATGAGGCGGTCTGCATTGGGCGGGGCGCTGGAGCCGAAGGCGGCAATGGCGGTGGCCGAGCCCATAGAGTCGCCGACCACTGCGAGCACGGCGTTCGGATGAGCGCGGCGAGCGGCATTCACGGCGGCGCGCAAATCTTCGGTCATCAATTGCTCGCCGCCCCACACGCCGCGATTAGGCGAACGGCCAAAGCCGCGCGCATCGTAAGCGAAAACGGCGACGCCGCGCTCGGCGAACCAAGGGCCGGCGAGATAGAACGCCTCGCCATAATCATTCATGCCGTGCAGACCGATGATCACAGCCCAAGGCTGCCGCCCCTCGGGCGGCAGCCAGGAGGAGAGACCAAGCGGAGCGCCGTCAAAGGAGTAAAAGCGCTGCGCTTCAATGTTGAAGTGCGGACCGGCGGGCGCTTCGTCCAATGAGCGGTGCGCGCTTTGGACGGTCGGCGCGCAAGCGGCAAGCATTACCGCGACCACGCCCGCACGCACCCACGCCAGGATACGCGCAGCGTAGCTGCGGAGGATTATGCGTCCAAAACTTCGCGCACGCGCTGACGCAGCACCGGAACCAATTCCGCTTCGAACCATGGATTGCGTTTCAGCCATGCCGTGTTCCGCCAAGAGGGATGCGGCGCCACGAACGTAGCGGGCGCAAAATCTCGCCAAGCCCGAACGGTTTCGCCGAGCGTTCGTCCTTCCGCAGCGCCCAAATGATAACGCTGCGCATATGCGCCGACGAGTAGCGTGAGCTGAACTTTTTTCAACAATGGCAGCAAAAGCGGGCGCCATTTCGGGGCGCATTCACGGCGCGGCGGCAGGTCGGCGCCATTCACCGTTCCGGGAAAACAAAAGCCCATCGCGGCCACGGCGATCTTGCGCCTGTCGTAGAATGCGTCGCGGTCGAGCCCCATCCAATCGCGCAAGCGATCGCCCGATGGGTCGTTCCAGGGAATGCCGCTTTCGTGCACACGCCGTCCCGGCGCCTGCCCAACGATCAGGATGCGCGCGCTCGGATGCACCCACACAATAGGATTGGGTTCATGCGGCAGCGCACAGGCGCGGCACGCGCGGATGTCCGCCACCACTTTATCGAGCGCTGTCGCAGCCATGAGACGCCGTTGTCCTAAACCGCTGCGCGCGAACGGTCGATGCGGAACGACAGCTTAGGCCGCCGTCTTGGCGCCCTTGCCTGCTTGCTTCAGCGCTTCTTGCAGATCGGCCAACAAGTCGTCGGCGTTTTCCAGCCCGACCGAGAGACGCAGCAGCCCGGCGCTGATGCCAGCGGCGGCTTGCGCCTCCGGCGTCATGGCGGCGTGCGTCATGGTGGCGGGATGGGCGACGAGGCTTTCCACGCCGCCCAGCGATTCCGCGAGCGTGAGCGTTTTTAAGCCGCGGATCAACGCGACCATATCGACGCCGTCAGCAACTTCGAAACTCAGCATAGCGCCGAAGCCTTTTTGCTGACGTGCAGCGACGGCGTGGCCCGGATGAGTGGCGAGGCCTGGATAGTGCACGGCTTTGACTTCCGGCAGCTTGGTCAGCGCTTCGGCGATGCGGCCCGCTGTCGCCTGTTGGCGCTCAATGCGGGCGTGCAACGTGCGCAGGCCGCGCAGCGTCAGCCAGGCATCGAACGGCGCGCCGGTGACGCCGCAGCAATTGGCCCACCAGATCAGCTGGTCGACATCTTGCTTCGCTGCAGCGATCACCGCCCCACCCACAACGTCGGAATGGCCGTTAATATACTTGGTGGTGGAGTGCACCACGAAATCGGCGCCAAGCAGAATGGGGTTTTGCAGCGCCGGCGAGAGGAAGGTGTTGTCCACCGCAGAGCGCGCGCCGGCGGCGCGGGCGAGCCCAGTCAGCGCCTGTACATCGACAATGCGCATGAGCGGGTTGGACGGCGTTTCGATCCAAAGCAGATCGGCGCCCGCTTTGAGCGCAGTTTCGACCGCGCCGAGATCGCCCTGATCGACATAGCGCACGCTGATATGCTGTTTGCGCGCACGCGCTTCAAACAGACGCCATGTGCCGCCATAGCAATCGTGCGGCGCGATCACGCGCGCATTGGCCGGCATCAGCGAAAGCACAAGATCGACAGCGGCAAGGCCCGACGAGGTGACGACAGCGCCTGCGCCCTTCTCCAATTGCGCTAGGGCGTCGGCCAGCATGGAGCGGGTGGGATTGCCGGAACGCGAATAATCGTACTGCCGCTTCTCGTTGAAGTCGGCGAAGCTGTAATTGGCCGAGAGATAGATTGGCGGCATCACTGCGCCATGGGCGGTATCCACATCTATGCCCGCACGGCAGGCGATGGTTTCGTCACGCTCAGCCATTGCTGGCCTCCTTGATGAAGCCGCCAAGCAAGGCGCTCAGCTGCTCTGGTTCTTTTAGAAATGCGTCGTGCCCATAAAGCGAGGGCAATTCGTGGAAGGCTTTGAGCTTCGGCAAGCCCGCCGCCAAGGTGCGCATGTCCGCGATCGGCGCCAGCTGATCGGCGGGGCATGCGATCACGGTGGTCGGCGATTTCACCGAGGCGGGGTCGACAAAGAATCGGTCAATGGCTTCGCTCAGCGAGAGCCAGCGCTTAGGGCCCATGGTGGCGCCGTACGCATTGCCGCGCGCGATCAGGTAGCGGTCGACTTCGCCGAGGCCGTCATCACCGACGCCGGAGCCGAAGCGCGCTTCGAACTCTTCCGGCGTGCGATAGGTGATCATGGCGAGTTGACGCGCGAGCGAGAGGCCAGCATCGGCGTCGCCATGCCTCAAAGCAAACTCGAGCATGCGCCGCTGGACGCCGCGCCATGCGAGCGCAAGCGCGGCGGGACGGTGCGCGGCGGAGATCACGCAAAGCTGACCGACGCGTTCGGGCGCGTGCGCAGCAAGCGCAAGGCCGATCATGCCGCCATAAGACGCGCCGATGAAACCACCGAAGCGCTGAATTTCGATATGGTTCAGCGCATGCTCAATGAGGCGCGCCTGATCAGCCGGCGTGATGCGTACGCGCTCATCGGCAAGCGGGGCGAAATCGAAACCGAGCACGGCGACGTTCGAAAGATCGAGGCGATCGAACGTGCCGCACCACCAGCCGGTCTCTCCGCACACATCGCGGCCCGCCGAAATCCCGCCAAGCGCGACCACGTGCGGAGCGTCGGCGGCGCCGAAGCGGCGGGCGCGAACGATCTTGTCCGACAGCGGATCGCCGGAGGCGAGCTTGAAGCCCGCAGGGATCGGGATGTCGACATCCTCAACCGACAGTTTTGAGAGCGGACGCACAGCCAGGGCGCTCACGATGCCGGCTCGTTGGATTTCAGGATCAGATGCTCGACCTGGGCGCCGCGCACCAAGCCGGCCTCAATCAGGGCGTCGGCCAAGCCCCGCGCCTCGTCCGCGCTGGGGCCGGTGAAGCGACATCGCCCGGAAGCGCCCTGCTCGGCGCGCTGAAGACGGAGGCTTTGGACCTCGGCGCCGGCGGCCGCGAGCACGTCGGCCACGGCGTTCCAGCCGGTCCAGGCAGTCAAATCCAGCATTAGGTCGTGGTGAAGGCTTTGACCCGCAATCGCAGGGACAATCTCCCCTTTGCCCGCATTAGACAAAACCTGCGCACCAGAATTATTCACAAGCCTGCTCCGTCGAGGCAAAAAATTGCGTCGGCTGAAAGCGGCTTGCGGGCAGGAAGGAGGTCGGTCGGACGACTCGCCTTCGCTTTAGCTGTATTTTTAACGCGCCCGCAAGCTGAGCATCAAATCGGCGCAAAGGTGGAACTATCCCAAGCCCGCCGCCCGCGCAAGGGCCCAGGCGCGTGGTGAATTCGGTTCCGGGACGCCCGATCGACAGAATTAATTTTGCGTCCGATCGGGGCTTTGGGCTTGCGTGGCGGAATATTTTTCTGTTTATGGCTCTCAGGAGTTCAAAACGTGCCGAGCCACAGCCAAATCCGCACCCGCGCCGCGCTCGCCCGCGCGGCCGACGCGCGCCTGCAGGGTCTGGTTGTATCGGTAGGGCTTCTTAGCGGCCTGGCGCTTCTTATTAGCGTTGGTGCGGCGTGGCTGCCGGCGTCCTGAACCCCTAAACAGGAACGACCGCAACACCCCGCTCCCAAAAGGCAGCGGGGTCTTTTTGTATTGGACCCGATCCGAAGACCCGAATGACCGACAAAAGCTCCCCGCAGCGCCGCAGCGCTTCGATCACCGCAGGCCCAAACCGGGCCGCAGCGCGCTCCTATTTGCGCGCCGCCGGTTTGCAGGATGCGGATTTCGAGCGCCCGCTGATTGGAGTGGTGAATACGTGGTCGTCGGTCACGCCGTGCAACATGCATTTGGGCGATCTGGCTGAGCATGTGCGGCGCGGCGTGCGCGAAGCCGGCGGCGTGCCCATCGACTTCAACACGATCGTCGTGACTGACGGCATTTCGATGGGCTCGCCGGGCATGAAGGCCTCGCTGATCTCGCGCGAGATTATCGCGGACTCGATTGAACTTGCCGTGCAAGGTCATCAACTCGATGGCGTCGTGTGCATTGTCGGTTGCGACAAAACCATTCCGGCCGCCGCCATGGCATTGGCGCGCATGGATCTGCCCGGCTGTGTTTTGTACGGCGGCACCATCATGGCCGGCCACCACCGCGGCAAAGAAATTTCAATTCAGGACGTGTTCGAAGCGATTGGCGCGCATGGCGCGGGTACAATCGATGATGCTGAATTAAAGGCCGTTGAAAGCGCCGCCTGCCCTGGCGCGGGCGCATGCGGGGGACAATTCACCGCCAACACCATGGCGATGGCGCTCTCCATGCTCGGCATTTCGCCAATGGGCGCCAATGACGTGCCCGCGATTCATCAGGACAAGCCGGCGGAGTCAGAGCGTTGCGGGCGCTTGGCTGTTGAACTCACCAAGACTGGTCAGAATGCGCGCAAGTTCATTACGCGTGACGCCTTGTGGAATGCGGCGATCGCCTGCTCCGCCAGTGGCGGCTCGACCAATGCCGTCATGCATTTGACCGCCATCGCCGCTGAAGCCGGGGTTCCGTTCGGTATCGAGGATTGTCACAGCGCTTGCGAAGCAGCGCCCGTGATTTGCGACATCAAGCCGGGCGGGAAGTATTTGGCGCATGATTTGTTCGCCGCGGGCGGCACGCGCTTGATGGCCCAGCGGCTGATGAAAGCGGGCAAGATCAAAGATACTCCGACCGTCACCGGTCGATCTCTGTTCGAGGAAGCGCGAGAGGCGGTTGAAACACCAGGCCAAGAAGTGGTGCGCAGCTTTGCTTCACCTGTCATCCCGCGCGGTTCGTACGCGGTGATTTACGGCAATGTCGCGCCCGAAGGTTCGGTGATCAAACTCGCCGGCCACAATATCGCGCACTTTGAAGGCCCTGCCCGCGTGTTCGACAGCGAGGACGACGCGTTCGAGGCGGTGCAACACGGCAAGATCAATGAAGGCGATGTGATCGTCATTCGCTATGAAGGCCCTAAGGGCGGGCCTGGCATGCGCGAAATGCTGCAAGTGACGGCCGCGCTCAAAGGGCGCGGCGTTAAAGATGTGGCGCTGATTACCGATGGCCGCTTCTCCGGCGCCTCCTATGGCTTCGTGATTGGTCACGTGACGCCGGAAGCCGCCGTCGGCGGTCCGATCGCGCTGATCCGCGAAGGCGATACTATTCGCATCGACGTGCCCGCGCGCTCGATTGACGTGCGCGCTGATCTGAGCGGTCGCACCGCTAATCCGCCGCAAAAGCAGCCCGCCACGGGCGCGTTCGCCAAATACGCCGCTTTAGTCGCTTCAGCGTCCCAGGGCGCCGTCACCATTCCCAACCCGCCGCCGGCGCAATCGCGCGCGCCCGCAAAAACGTGAGGCCTTGTAGAGAAATGAAAGTGTACACGAACGACGACGTGAAGAGCGAAGCCCTACAAGGGGCGCGCATTTGCGTGTTGGGATATGGCAGCCAAGGCCGCGCGCACGCGCAAAACCTGCGCGATAGCGGCTATGACGTTGTCGCCGGCGTGCGCAAAGGCGGCAAGGGCCACACGCACGCCACCGCCGACAAGATCGCCACCGCCGAGCCGGAAGCGGCTGTCGAAGGCGCCGACCTGATCGCCTTCCTGACGCCGGATATGGCGCAGGAAGCGATCTATAAAGAAATTATCGAGCCGAAGGCCAAGAAGGGCGCAACGCTGCTCTTCGCGCATGGCTTCTCGGTTGTGTATGGCCGCGTCGTGCCGCGGGCTGACATGGATGTCGTGCTGGTTGCGCCGAAGGGGCCGGGCGATCTGGTTCGCCGCGAGTATGCGCGTGGACGCGGCGTGCCTTCGCTGTTCGCCGTCTATCAAGACGCCAGCGGCAAAGCGCGAGACAAGGCCATGGCTTACGCTAAGGGCAATGGCGGGGCGACTGGCGGTTTGCTGGAAACCACGTTTCAAGAAGAAACCGAAACCGATCTCTTCGGTGAGCAGGCCGTGCTCTGCGGCGGCGCTAAGGAATTGGTGATCGCTGGCTATCAAACTCTGATCGACGCCGGCTACCAGCCGGAAGTCGCCTACTTTGAGTGCCTGCACGAGCTGAAATTGATCGTCGATCTGTTCTATGAAGGCGGCATTTCGAAGATGCACGATTTCATCTCCGAGACGGCCAAATATGGGGCGGTCGTTTCCGGCCCGCGCGTGGTCAATGACGAAACCCGCGCGCGCATGAAGGAAATTCTGAAGGACATCCAATCCGGCAATTTCGCCCGCGACTGGATTCTGGAAAACCAAGCCGGCAAGCCGCGCTATAACGCGCTGCTCAACGCCGACCGCAATCACCCGATCGAGAAAACCGGAAAAGAGCTGCGCGAGCGTATGGCGTGGCTTAAGCAGCCGACCAATTCGTGAGCTCACAGAACATGACCACCGCTCCACGCCCCCTTGAGCAAAACGACCGCGGCGAACCTGCGCCGGCGATCGGCGTCGTCATGTCGGGCGCCGACATGGTCGTACAAGCGCTCAAGGATCAGGGCGTGGAGATTATGTTCGGATATCCGGGCGGGGCGGTGCTGCCGATCTATGATGCGCTCTACGCGCAGGACGAGATTCGCCACATCCTCGTGCGTCACGAGCAAGGCGCGGGCCATGCGGCGGAAGGCTATGCGCGCTCGACCGGCAAGGTCGGGTGCGCGCTGGTTACGTCCGGCCCCGGCGCCACCAATATGGTGACGCCGCTCGCGGATGCGTTGCTGGACTCCATTCCGATGGTGGTCATCACCGGCCAAGTGGCGACACACTTGATCGGCACCGATGCGTTCCAAGAGTGCGACACGGTGGGCATTACTCGTTCTTGCACCAAGCACAATTGGCTGGTGAGCGATGTGAACGATCTGGCCGGCATTCTGCACGAAGCGTTTCACGTCGCGCGCAGCGGCCGGCCGGGTCCGGTGGTGGTGGATATTCCGAAGGATATTCAGTTCGCGCAGGGCGTTTATGTCCCGCCTGAACGCGCGCCCAAGCGCTCAAAGCGCGTGTCGCGTCCGGTCGATCACGCCAAGATCGCCGAAGCCATTGAGTTAATGGCGAACGCCAAGGCGCCGATCTTCTATACGGGCGGCGGCGTCATCAATGCGGGGCCGAGCGCCAGCGCGGCGCTGCGCGAGCTGGTGCGCGACACCAACTTCCCCATCACCTCGACACTGATGGGCTTAGGCGCCTTTCCCGCATCAGAACCGCAATGGCTCGGCATGCTCGGCATGCATGGCTCGTGGGAAGCCAATAATGCGATGCATGATTGCGATGTGATGATCTGCGTCGGCGCGCGCTTCGATGATCGCGTGACGGGACGTCTCGACGCATTCAGCCCGAACTCAAAGAAGATCCACATCGATATCGACCCTTCTTCGATCAATAAGAATGTGGTGGTGGATGTCGCCGTCATCGCCGATGCGAGCGAGGCCCTCACGGCGCTCTTGAACGCGTGGCGGGCCAGAAATGCACCAAAGCCCAAGCTGGATTCATGGTGGGCGCAGATCAATGAATGGCGGGCGCGCAAGTGCTTCGCCTATGCGGCATCTGACACGGTGATCAAGCCGCAATACGCGATCGAGCGGCTCTACGAACTCACCAAGGGACGCGACGTCTACATCACCACCGAAGTTGGCCAACATCAGATGTGGGCGGCGCAGTATTTCCATTTTGACTCGCCCAACCATTGGATGACGTCCGGGGGCCTTGGCACCATGGGCTATGGCCTGCCCGCGGCGCTCGGCGTGCAGGCTGCGCATCCCACTGCACTCGTGATCGATATTGCCGGCGAAGCCAGCGTGCAGATGACGATGCAGGAAATGTCGACGGCCGTTCAGCACAACCTGCCGATCAAGATTTTCATCCTGAACAATGAATGGATGGGCATGGTGCGCCAGTGGCAGCAATTGCTGCATGGCGAGCGCTACTCGCACTCCTACTCGCACTCACTGCCGGACTTCGTGAAAATGGCGGAGGCGTTCGGCGCCACCGGCATTCGCGCCGACACGCCTGCCGAGCTCGACGCCAAAATTCAGCAAATGATCGACGCGCCCGGCCCGGTCCTGTTCGACTGCCGCGTGGCGAAGGAAGAAAACTGCTTCCCGATGATTCCATCGGGCAAGGCCCACAATGAAATGATCCTCGCCGATAATTTCCGCGGCGATGAGATCGACGATGACGGGAAGAAGCTGGTCTGATGACGAAGCCGCACGCTGTTCCGCCCGAGGCCCGCACCCTCGCCGTACTCGTGGATAACGAGCCCGGTGTGCTGGCGCGCGTGGTGGGGATGTTCTCCGCGCGCGGCTTCAATATTGAGAGCCTCACGGTCGCCGAAACCGATAAGACCGCACATGCTTCACGCATAACTGTGGTCACGCGCGGCGAGCCTTTGGTGATCGAGCAGATCAAGTCTCAGCTGGAGCGCATCGTGTCGGTCCGGCGTGTGATCGACGTGACCCTCGACCCCGCCGGCGTGCAGCGCGAATTGGCGTTGGTGAAGGTGCGCTCACGAGGGCAGGACCGCGTCGAAGCGCTTCGCGTCTCGGATATTTTCCGCGCCAAGGTGATCGACACCACCCTGGAGAGCTTCATTTTCGAGGTCACTGGTTCAAGCGAAAAGATTGACGCCATTGTCGACCTGATGCGCCCATTAGGGCTGGTCGAAGTGTCCCGCTCAGGGGTGCTCTCCATCCATCGCGGCCCAGAGCCAGACCGACTTAGCACCGGCGCGGACAACGCGCCGCCCATAGCTATCGGTCAAAAAGCATCGCACGGAGATCAGCGATGAGCGCTCAAAAAGCTCAAGTACGAATTTTCGACACCACCATGCGCGACGGTGAACAATCGCCCGGCGCGGCCATGACGCAGAACGATAAAAACGAACTCGCCCGCATTCTGGATCATATGGGCGTGGATATCATCGAGGCGGGCTTTCCTGCTTCATCCAATGGCGATTTCGAGTGCGTGCGCGCCGTCGGCGAAGTGTTGGACAATGCGGTGCTGTGCGGGCTCTCGCGCGCGGGCGCCAAGGATATTGAACGCTGCGCCGACGCGATCAAAAGCGCCAAGCGCGGGCGCATTCACACTTTCATTTCCACTTCGCCAATCCATCGCAAGCACAAGCTCAATATGAGCGCCGAAGATGTGCTGGACGCGATCACGGCGAGCGTAACTCTGGCGCGCAACTTCACCGACGATGTGGAATGGAGCGCCGAAGACGCCACGCGCACCGAGCGCGACTATCTGCGCCGCGCGGTCGAAGCCGCCATTCGCGCGGGCGCGACCACGATCAATATTCCCGATACGGTGGGCTATTCTTTCCCCGAAGAATATCGCGCCATTTTCGAGGATCTGATCGCCAATGTGCCGGGGGCTGATGCAGTGATCTTTTCGGCGCATTGCCACAATGATTTGGGCCTGGCGGTCGCCAACTCCATCGCCGCCGTTCAGGGCGGAGCGCGGCAGATTGAGTGTGCGGTGAATGGCCTCGGCGAGCGGGCCGGTAATGCGGCGCTGGAAGAAATCGTCATGGCCTTCCGCGTGCGCGGGGAGGCATTGCCCTATTTCACCAACGTGACTTCGCCGCACTTACTGCGCGCGAGCCAAACCGTGTCGCGCATCACTGGCTTTCCGGTCCAGTACAATAAAGCGATCGTTGGCCGGAATGCGTTCAGCCATGAGAGCGGCATCCATCAGGACGGCATGCTCAAAAATGCGCAGACCTATGAAATCATGCGGCCGGAAGATGTGGGGCAAGGCGCCACCAGCCTGGTTATGGGCAAGCTCTCGGGCAAGCATGCGTTCAAAAACAAGCTGGAAGAACTCGGCTACACGCTGAGCGATAATGCGTTGATTGACGCCTTCCATCGCTTCAAGGATTTGTGCGACCGTAAGCGCCATGTGTTCGACGAGGATATTGTCGCGCTAGTGGATGACCAGATCGCCGCCGCAGACGCCGCGATCCAGTTCCAGCGCCTGCGCGTTGTCGCTGGATCGGACGGACCGCAGACGGCGGAGATCGATCTTTCGGTGAATGGCGAGCATGTCTGGCGCACCGCGCGCGGCAATGGCCCCGTCGATGCGATCTTCAACGCCATCAAGGAAGCCGCGCCGCACGAAGCGACGCTCGAGCTTTATCAGGTGCAAGCCGTCACCGAAGGAACCGATGCGCAAGCGACGGTGAGCGTGCGCCTCTCCAGCGAGGGGCGCTCAGTTTCGGCGCGCGCCTCGGATGCGGACACCTTGGTCGCCAGCGCGAAGGCCTACATTGCCGCACTGAATCGCTTGCGCGCATATAAAGAGCGCTCCGGGAACGCCAATGCCGCAGCCTAGCTCTCCGCGAACGCTGCTCGACAAGATCTGGGACAGCCGCTGCGTCGTCGCCGAAACCGAAGACACGCCGGGTGTGCTCTATGTCGACCTGCACCTGATCCACGAAGTCACCAGCCCGCAAGCATTTTCCGAGCTGGATGCGCGCGGCATTAAAGTGCGCCGGCCGGATCGCACTTACGCAACGCTAGATCACTCCACGCCGACCCTGCCGCCCGATGCGAACGGCAAGCGGCCTTACGTGACCCGTGAAGCGGAAGAGCAGGTTTCGACCCTGCAGCGCAATTGCGAGCGGCACGGCATCCAGCTCGCCGGTTGGGACAGCAGTGATCGCGGCATCGTGCATGTGATGGCGCCTGAACTCGGGCTCACTCAGCCGGGGCAAGTGGTGGTTTGCGGCGACAGCCACACTGCGACGCATGGCGCCTTTGGCGCGCTGGCCTTCGGCATCGGCACATCGGAAGTCGGCCACGTGCTCGCGACGCAATCGCTGCTGCAGCGCAAACCCAAATCGCTGCGCGTCAATGTTACTGGCGCGTTGCAAGACGGCGTCTCCGCCAAGGACATGGCGCTCGCTGTGATCAATGCGCTCGGCTTTGGCGGCGGCTCAGGCTATGCGCTCGAATATGCCGGCGAGGCGGTGCGTGCGCTCGACATGGAAGGGCGCATGACGCTCTGCAACATGTCGATCGAAGCCGGCGCGCGCGCAGGCATGGTGGCGCCAGATGAAAAGACCATCGCCTGGCTCAAGGGCCGCCGCTATGCGCCGAAGGACTTCGATGCCGCCGCCGCGCACTGGCTCTCATTGCGCAGCGACGAAGGGGCCGTGTTCGACAAGGAAATCACCATTGACGGGGCGGCCATCACGCCGAGGGCCACCTGGGGCACGACGCCGGATGCGAGTGCGCCAATTGGCGCACCGCTGCCCGCGCCCCGCAATGAAAGTGAACAGCGCGCGCTGGACTATATGCGTTTCACCGCCAATGAGGCGACGACGCACTATCCAGTCGATGTCGTGTTCATCGGCTCATGTACTAATGGACGTATCGCCGATATGCGCGCCGCCGCCGACATTATGCGCGGACGCAAGGTGAAAGACGGCGTGCGTGTTCTGGTGGTGCCGGGCTCCGAACAAGTGCGCAAGGAAGCCGAAGCGGAAGGGCTTGACCAAGTGTTCCGCGAGGCGGGCGCCGAATGGCGTTTGCCGGGATGCTCCATGTGCATCGCCATGAATGGCGATCTGGTCGCGCCGGGACAATTGGCGGTCTCAACGTCGAACCGCAATTTTGAGGGCCGTCAAGGCAAAGGTGCGCGCACCATTCTTGCGAGCCCCGCGACGGCGGCGGCGACGGCGATCGCCGGCGTGCTCACCGATCCGCGGACGTTTGTGCAGGGGGCGTCCCATGGCTGAGCCCTTCACGCGTCTCACATCGCAAACCATTGTGGTGCCACAAGCGAGCATCGATACTGATCAGATCATTCCGGCGCGCTTCCTGACCACCACAACGCGCTACGGTTTAGGCAAGGCCGCCTTCTATGATTGGCGGTATGACGCCAATGGCGCGCCCATCGCCGATGCGCAGCTGAACAATGTCGACACTAAGACTCATAAAATCCTGGTGGCGGGAGATAATTTCGCCTGCGGCTCCTCGCGCGAGCATGCGCCCTGGGCGCTACTGGACTTTGGCATTCGCGCTGTGATCTCGACCAGCGTGGCGGACATCTTCACATCAAATGCGCTGAAGAATGGCTTGCTGCCGATCGAGGTGGACGCAGCCACGCACAAGCACCTGCTTGAACGCCCGGACGCAACCATCACCATCGATCTGATCGACAAGACGCTGACGATTGGCAACGACAAGCCGATTTATTTCAAAGTGGAGCCGTTCGCGCGGCGCTGCCTGATCGATGGCGTCAGCCCATTAGAGCACTTGCTACGCCAAGTGCCGGCGCTGGAAAAATTTGAACGCGAGAACGGCCTCGGATCATGACCAACTTCAATATCACGATCCTGGCCGGCGATGGCGTCGGGCCGGAAGTGGCGGCGTCGGCGCGCGCTGTGCTGGAGGTGATAGGTCAGAAGTACGGCCACCGCTTTGCGTTCGACGAACAGCTCATTGGCGGGGCGGCGATCGACGCCAAGGGCGACCCGCTGCCGGAGGCGACGCTGGCCTCATGCCGCGCGGCGCACGCCGTTTTCCTCGGCGCAGTCGGCGGTCCGAAATGGGATGGCGGCGCCAAGCGCCCTGAGCAAGGCCTGCTTGGTTTGCGCAAAGCGCTGCAAGTGTTCGCCAACTTGCGCCCGACTTTCATGTATCCTTCGCTGATCGAACATTCACCGCTGCGGCCGCACTATGCCGAAGGCGTTGATTTTCTGATGTTCCGCGAACTGACCGGCGGCTCCTATTTCGGAGAAAAGAAGCGCGACGGCGATGTCGCCACCGATCTGTGCATTTATAGCGCGGGTGAAGTGGAGCGTATCGCGCGCCTGGCGTTCCAAGCGGCGCGCGGGCGGCGCAACAAGGTCACCTCCGTCGACAAAGCCAATGTGATGGAAACGGGCCGCCTTTGGCGCGAAACCGTTACGCGCGTCCATAAAGCGGAATTTGCGGACGTGACGCTGGAGCATCAGCTGGTGGACTCCATGTCCATGCAGCTCATCCGTCAGCCGCGCGCTTATGATGTAGTGCTCACCGAAAACATGTTCGGGGACATTCTGTCCGATGAAGCTTCGGTGATTGGCGGCTCGATCGGGCTTGCGCCCTCCGCTTCGCTTGGCGCGAGCGGACCTGGGCTGTTTGAGCCAGTGCACGGCTCGGCGCCGGATATTGCCGGCAAGGATATTTGCAACCCCGTTGGCGCGGTGCTCTCGATCGGCCTGATGCTGAATTACGGATTGGGGCTGAAGACGGAAGCTGCCGCCATTGAGAGTGCCGTCGCGCGCGCGTTGGAAGGCGGCGCGCGCACCACCGATCTCGGCGGCAAGCTCGGCACACAGCAAATGACACGCGCGATTATCGATGCGCTCTAAGCGCGCGTTGCGGCTTTCAGCATCTCCACCAGCGCGCGCACGGCTTCTGGCCCCTTCGCGCTTTCATTGACAATCGCCGAACCGGAAATGACGCCAGCTGCCCCGGCGCGGAGTGCGGCGCGCACATGCTCAGGCTTGGAAATGCCAAAGCCGAATACGGGCGGCGGCGCGCCAGCAGCGTTCAACGCATCAAGCATGGCGGTATGGTCGAATTTCACCTCTTCATCCGCGCCAGTGACGCCCGCGCGCGTGACGCAATAGGTGTAGCCTTCGCACAATGCGGCGATCTTTTTCAGCTTCGCTTCGGGGGTGTTTGAGGCGGCGATCAAAACCGGCGCGACCTTCACGGAGCGCGCGGCGGTGACAAAGGTTTCCGCCTCGCCGCCAGGCGCGTCAGCCACAAGCACGCTGTCGACCCCCGCTTGCGCGGCGCGGACGTAGAATTTTTCTATGCCGCCGCCCATGACGAGATTTGAATAAGTCAGTACGCCGATGGGGATGTCTTTGTGCTTGGCGCGAAAACGACTCAGCAGCGTGAAACAATCGTCCACCTTCACGCCGGCGGCGAGCGCGCGCACGGCTGCGGCTTGAATGGTGGGGCCATCGGCGATCGGATCGGAGAAGGGAATGCCGACCTCGATCATATCCGCGCCGCCTTCAACGAGCGCATCCAGCAGTCTTTCGCTCTGCGCCAAATCGGGGTCGCCCAGCATCAGGAACGGGCAGAACGCGCCCTCGCCTTTGGCCTTGAGGCGCGCAAACATGGCGTCATAGCGGCTCATAGGCGGCCTTCCAGCAGCTTTTGCGCCTGGACCATGTCCTTGTCGCCGCGACCGGAGAGGTTGACCAGCAGTATCTGATCCTTAGGGCCGCTTTCTGCGCGCTTCAGCGCTTCGGCCAGCGCGTGCGCGGATTCAAAGGCGCAGATAATGCCTTCGCTGCGCGCCAGCGCGACGAAGGCGTCAAGCGCTTCATCGTCGGTGGCGCCGACATATTCCGCGCGACCTGTATCTTTCAGATGAGCGTGCTCGGGGCCGACGGCGGGATAATCGAGGCCAGCCGAGACAGACCAGCTTTCGATGATCTGGCCGTCATTGTCTTGCAGCACATAAGTCTCAGCGCCGTGCAGGATGCCCGCACGACCGCGCAGCAAAGTCGCGCCGTGCGCGTCCGTGTCGAGCCCCTTGCCTGCAGGCTCGACGCCAACGAGCTTTACGTCCGCATCGGGGATGAAATCGGAAAACACACCAATGGCGTTAGAGCCGCCGCCGACGCAGGCGATCACGGCGTCCGGCAGTCGCCCTTCGCGCTCCAGCATTTGCGCGCGCGCCTCCTTGCCGATGATACGCTGAAATTCGCGCACCATGGTCGGATAAGGATGCGGACCGGCGACCGTGCCAAGCAGATAGTGCGTCGTTTCGAAACTGGCGGACCAGTCGCGCAACGCTTCGTTGATCGCGTCCTTCAAAGTTTGCGAGCCGCTGGTGACTGGGATGACTTCCGTGCCCATTAGGCGCATGCGGAAAACATTGAGCTCCTGCCGCGCTACATCGTGGGCGCCCATATAGACACGCGTTTGCATGCCGAACAGTGCGCCGACAATGGCGGTGGCGACGCCGTGCTGGCCGGCGCCAGTCTCGGCGATGAGCCGCGTCTTGCCCATGCGCTTGGCGAGCAGAGCTTGGCCGAGCACCTGATTGGTTTTGTGCGCGCCGCCATGCAGCAAGTCTTCGCGTTTCAGATAAATCTTGGCTTTGCCCTTGCCGAGATTGCGGCAAAGCGTAAGCGGCGTGGGGCGGCCGGCGAAATTGACCAGAAGCTCTCGCAGTTCAGCCTGGAAAGACGCGTCTTCCTCAACGGCGCGGAAGCCGGCCTCGAGCTGTTCAAGCGCCGGGACGAGAATTTCCGGCACATAAGCGCCGCCATAGCGGCCGAAACGTCCTGCATTGGTCATGGTTGCGCCTCCGCGCGCGATTTGGGCCGCAGCGCTTCGAAGAAGGCTGCCAACTTGACTTTATCCTTGCGCCCCGGCGCGCTTTCGACGCCGGAACTGACATCCAGCGCATACGCGCCAACCCGTGACGCGCGCGCGGCGTTCTCGGGCGTGAGGCCGCCTGCGAGTATGCTGCGCGCAGGTGCGGGATGATCCTTCAACCGCGCCCAATCGAACACGACGCCCGCGCCGCCGGAACTCTCACCAACCTTGGTGTCGAACAAGATGCGATCTGCGCTTGCGGAAACGTGTGGGTCAGAAACGCCGACATGAGCGGTTTTCCAGATTTCAGCCTCGCCCGCCGCGGCGCGCACGGCGGCGATATACGCCTCGCTCTCCGCGCCATGCAGCTGAACCGCGTCGAACGCCGGCGCTGCGGCGCAGACTGTTTCAATATCCGCATCGCGGAACACGCCAACAGCGGATGCGCCATGGGCGCGCGCTGTGGCGGCGATCGCTTTGGCAGTGTCAAACGTTACAGCGCGCGGCGTGCCCGGGACCATGATGGCGCCGATATAAGTCGCGCCCGCGGCGCAGGCCGCTTCGGCGTCCGCTTCGCTAGTGATGCCGCACACCTTCACGCGGCCAAAAACCATGGCGCGCGCCGCTTGGGCTGGGTTGGGCGCGCGCATCAGTGCGCTGCCGACGAGAAAGCCGTCAGCGAGCCCGGTGAGGCGCTGCACGTCGGCGCGATCGGTGATGCCGGATTCGGAGATCAAGGTTGCGCCTGCCGGCGCCATCGCGGCTAATTTTTCTGTGGTTGCGAGGTCAATCTTGAGCGAACGCAGGTCGCGATTGTTGACGCCAATGAGAGACGCGTTGAGCGCGGTGGCGCGGCACATCTCATCAGCGTCATGCACCTCGACGAGCGCGCTCATGCCCAGCCGCTCCGCCTCGTCCATGATCTCACGCGCTTCGTGGTCCTCCAGCACGGAGAGCATGACGAGCACGGAGTCGGCGCCGATCAAGCGCGCTTCCACAACCTGGCGCGGATCGATGACGAAATCCTTGGCCAAGATCGGCCCGTTAAACGCCTTACGCACGGCGGCGAGATCTTCGAGCGAGCCGCCAAAATACGGCGTGTCGGTGAGAACGGAGATGGCGTCAGCGGCGCCAGTATAAGCTTTGGCGATGTCGGCAGGATCGGCGCCGGCGCGGATGGCGCCCTCAGAGGGTGAAGCGCGCTTCACCTCCATCACAAAGCGCGCGCCTTTCTGCGCCAGCGCATCGCGCAGGCTGCGCGTCGTGGGCTGAGCGCGGGCGCGCAGATCTGTCAATGTTGCGCTCGCTAAGCGGGCGTCCACGTCTGCGCGCTTGCGCACGATAATCTCGCCAAGGACGCCGCCCGGATCACGCACGCGTCGCCTCCGCGAACGCTTTCAGCACCTGAGCCGGCTTGCCGGAGCGGAGCGTGTCCAGCGCGATAGCGGCGCCTTCGCGCACATCCTTCGCTTTATCCGCCAGCATAAGCAGCGCGCCGGCATTGAGCGCGACGGCGTGCATGTCCTCCGCCGAACCGCGCCCCTCCAGCAGCGCCATGAGGCGCGCGGCATTTTCCTCTGGCGCGCCGCCCTTCAACGCTTGCAGCGGCGCTGTGGCGAAACCGGCATCTTCCGGCTTGATCTGCATTGGCGTGATCGCGCCATCGCGCACGAGCACGGCTTCGGTCGGTCCATGCAGTGCGATTTCATCCAGGCCGGAGCCGTGCACCACGAGCACGCGGGCGACGCCAAGCGCTTGCAGCGTCTCGGCGACGGGAACGAGAAAGCGCGACTCGGATACGCCCATCAGTTGGATTTGCGGCCCCGCCGGATTCACGCATGGGCCGAGTATGTTCATCATCGTGCGCACGCCGAGCGCGCGGCGCGCTGGACCGGCATGGCGCAGGCCTGGATGGTAGTTGGGGGCGAATAGGAAGCACACGCCGGTCTGATCCAGCGCGCGGCGCGAAATTTCTGGCGATGCTTCCAGCTTCACGCCGAGAATTTCCAGCACGTCCGCTGAGCCGCATTTGGAGGTGACAGAGCGATTGCCGTGCTTAGCGACAGGCAATCCAGCGGCGGCGCTGACAAAAGCGACGGCGGTTGAGATGTTGATGGTGCTAGCGCCGTCGCCACCAGAGCCGCACGTATCGGCGAAAAGATAGGCTGGGGAGTCGAACGGCGTTGCCGCCGCACGCAGCGCTTGGGCCGCGCCCGTCAGCTCCTCGGCGGTTTCGCCCTTAAGGCGCAGCGCGATCAGCATGCCAGCGATTTGCGCTTCGCTGAGTTCACCTTGCACGAGTTGCGTGATCACCGCGCGCATGGCCTGGCGCGGAATGGATTGGCCGGAATAGAGGCGCGTCAGCGCCTCGGCGGGCGTGTCGGTCGTTTCCGTAGCGGCGTTCATGGGCGATCCGGGGCGAACTTTGGGAAACCCGCGGGGCGGGCTGGCGTCAACTCAAAATAGCGACGCTCACCATCGCCATGACGCGGCGAGCACAGGAGAGAATACGGCCCGGTTCATGGGTTGGATGTCTCAAACCGGGGGCTCGGCGTCAACCGCGCTCCTGTTCAGGGCGAACGCCGACGCCAGCCCTCGCCGGCATGCTGGTTGAGGGCGGGCAATCGAGGGTCCGGGCGGCCCGGCTCTTCTCGGAATTTGATCGGCGTGCCGATGATTTCACTGCCCTCGGCGTCGCGGCTGAACATGCCGCGGGCGACAAGGTTCGGATCGTCGAATGCTTCTTTGAGGGTGCGCATGGGCGCGTAGCAAATGTCGCGCCCCTCGAGCCAGCTAAGCCAATCCGCCAGCGATTTGGTGCGGAAGGTTTCGATGAAAAAGTCCCGCAGCGGCGCCTGGCCTTCGCCGGGCGGCAGCGCGGCGTAGTCGAGCAGATCGAGGCGGCCGAGCCCTTCCAGCAAAGTGCGCGCGAATTTGAGCTCGGAGCCCCCGAGTACGAGCCAGCGGCCGTCAGCACACTCGTACGGGCGGTTCATCGCATTGCCGCCAAGATTGCGCTCCTGCTTGGGGATGGGCGCGTGACCTTTGACGAACAGGGTCGAGGTCAAAGTCGGCATCCAGGCCATCAGGCTGTCGAGCATGGCGATGTCGATATAGTCGCCTTGGCCAGTATCCTTGCGGCGCAGCAGCGCCATCAGCACGGCTGAAAGCGCCGTGAGCGAGGAGAGCGCATCGGCGGCGATAATGCCGGCATGGGTTGGCTTGCCATCGAAGCCTTCGGTCAATGACATAATGCCGGACATGGCTTGCAGCGCTAAATCATGCGCGGGCCGGTCGCGATAGACGCTCTCCTGGCCGAAGGCGCTGATCGCGCAATAGACCACGCCCGGATTGAAGCTGCGGACACGCTGATAGTCCACGCCAAGCCTTTGGGCGACGCCGGGACGGAAGCCTTCCACGATCACGTCAGCTTCGGCGGCGAGGGCGTCAAACACGGCGCGGCCGCTTTCCGATTTGAGATCGAGCTGAATCGAACGCTTGCCGCGATGGGAGTTGCGGAACCAGACGCTGGCGCCGTTTTTAACGCCCTCGATCTCGCGCATGGGCTCGCCCTCGCCCGGCGGTTCGATCTTGATCACGTCCGCGCCATGATCGGCCATGGCCATGGTCAGCATCGGCCCAGGCAGAAACAGCGAGATGTCCAGCACGCGGACGCCTTCCAGCTTCATCTTCTTTCCCTTTACGTTGGGTTCGGGGTTAACCCCCGCGCCCGGCTTCGTCTAGGATGGCGCAAAGCTTTAGGGAGCCCGACCGATGCCAAATCTCTTCGACCTGACCGGCAAGACCGCCATCGTGACCGGCTCCTCGCGCGGCATTGGCAAGGCGATTGCGCACCGGCTGGCCGAGCACGGGGCCAATGTCGTGGTTTCCTCGCGCAAGGCCGACGCTTGCGCCGAAGCGACGGCGGAAATCAACAAACTGGTCGGGCGCGAGGCGGCGGTGTCTATTCCCGCCAACATCGCCTCCAAAGAAGCGCTGCAAGCCATGGTGGATGAGACCAATGCCCGCTTCGGCAAGATCGACATCACCATCTGCAATGCGGCGTCCAATCCGCATTTCGGCTCGATGCTGAACATCTCGGACGATCAGTTCACCAAAATCCTACAGAACAATATTGTCTCCAATCACTGGCTGATTCAGATGACCGTGCCGCAAATGCGCGAGCGCAAAGACGGCGCGATCATCATCGTGTCTTCGATCGGCGGCCTGAAAGCCTCGCCGGTGATCGGCGCCTACAATATCTCCAAGGCCGCCGACATGCAGATGGCGCGCAATTATGCGCTGGAGTTCGGGCCGGACAATGTGCGGGTCAACACCATCGCGCCGGGCCTCATCAAGACTGATTTCGCCAAGGCGCTTTGGGATAACCCGAAGATCATGGAGCAATATACCGGCAAAGCCTGCCTCACCCGCATTGGTGAGCCAGATGACATTGCCGGCATGGCTGTGTTTCTCGCCTCGCCGGCCGGCTCTTTCACCACCGGGCAAACCTTCATCATTGATGGCGGCCAGATGGCGGTTTGATTAGCCCGGCAATTCCAGGCGGCGCGTCACGCCAATATTGCTGAGAAACGCCTCATCGTGGCTGACGACAAGCAGCGCGCCATCAAAGGCGCGCAGGCCCGCTTCCAACACTTCGATGGAGTCGATGTCGAGGTGATTGGTGGGTTCGTCGAGAATAAGCAATTGCGGCGGCTTCACGCCGAGTACGCAGGCGAGACCCGCCCGCAGCATTTCGCCGCCGCTGAGCGTCGATGCCAGTTGCAGCGCGGCGTCGGCGCGGAATTTGAAGCGCGCGAGCGCGGCGCGGCAGGCGTTTTCGTCAGAGTCCGGATTGAGGCGGCGGAAATTGTCGCGAATGGAGTCGGCGGGATTAAGCAGGCTGACGTGCTGATCGAGCAGAGCGTAGGAGGCGAACAAGCGCGCTTCGCCGCTCCAGGGCTCGAGGCGACCGGTGAGGACGGCGAGCAGCGTGGTTTTGCCTGAGCCGTTCGGGCCGACCAGCGCCACGCGCTCGGGGCCTACAATCGTAGCGGAAACGCCCTCAATAATCAGGCGCGCCGGCTCATAGCCGGCGCAGACCTGATCGAGCCGCAGCACCACTTTGCCTGCTGCAAGCCCAGTTGGCGGCACATCAACGGAGAATGGCGCCAGCACTTCGAGGCGCTGACGCGCCTCAGCCACGTCCTCCAATGCTTGCGCGCGCCGGCGCTCGGCGATCAGCGTAGACTCGGCCTTGGTGTTCTCCGCATTGCGCTTCATGGCGCCAGTGATGATTTTTGGTATGTCGCCGCGCATGGCTTTGGCGCGCCCCGCGCGATCACGGCGCGCTTGCCGTTCCACTGCCGCTTGCGCGCGCTCGTCGACCTGACCGACGCGACGCTCCGCTTCGACGAGATCGCGCTCGGCGGCGGCGAGTTCCAGGGCTTTGCGTTCACGATAGGCAGTCCAATTGCCGCCATAGCGTTTGGCGCCGAGGCTGGTGAGTTCGACGATGGCGTCCATTGTGTCGAGCAAGGCGCGGTCATGGCTGATGACGATAGCCCCGCCGCGCCAATTGGCGAGCACCTGCGCGATTGCGGCGCGGCCTTCGGCGTCGAGATTGTTGGTTGGCTCGTCCAGCAGCAGGAAATCCGGCTCGGCGAACAGCAAAGCGGCGAGGCGGACGCGGGCTTGCTGACCGCCGGAGAGCGCGGCGAGTGGTGTTTCCATGTGCGCTTCCAGGCCGACACGCGCCAAGCACTCGATGATGCGCGCTTCCAGCGTCCAGTCCGCTTGCGCCAGATCGTCAGCAGAGGCTTGCCCCGCTTCGGCGCGCGCAAGCAAAGCCAGCGCGGTTTCCGCGCCAAAGGCGCGCGCGATGGTTTCGCCTTCGCCGGGGCGCATATCCTGGCGCAGCACGCCAAGGTGGCCTTGCACTGTGACGGAACCCGCGCGCGGTGAAAGTTCGCCGGTGATTAACTTGAGCAAAGTCGATTTGCCGACGCCGTTGCACCCGACAAGGCCGGCGCGCTCGGCGCCGAAACTGAGGTCTAGATCTGAAAACAGGCTGCGGCCTTCAGGGGTGGACCACCCCAGGCGCGACACCACGATATTGGCTGCCATAGGACGCACGTCTCCCGGAAACAAAGCTCAAATCGCTCGGTTCTCAGGGCTGATCACATCGTGCTGGTCCGTCCTTACGGGTGCTGATTTAGAGCGCCGGCTGCTCAGAGGCAATATCTGGCCCGCCGCTGGCGGCAGAGAGGCCGAGCGTTTCGATCACTTCGCTAAGCGGGGTTCCAGGCGACACGGCGTAAAGCGCTTCCGGCTGCGCGCTGGAATAGACCGTGACCGCCTTTTTCGGGCAGAGGTCGAAACAGCCGACTTCGATCACGCCGATCGGACTGCGCCGGCCCTTGGGCAGATCAAGTTCCTCACGCAGCGCTTTGCGCAATGAGGTGCGCTGCTTCTTGCCGAATCCGCCGCGCACTTTCTTCGTGCATTTGCGGCACACGAGCACCACCTCGCGCCACTTGGCTTTGTGGCGCTGAATGGTTGGAGGCGGCGCGTCCGCGCTCAAAACACCACCACGCTTCTAATACTCTCGCCTTTATGCATCAGGTCGAAGGCGTCGTTGATGCGCTCGAGCGGCAGGGTGTGGGTGATCATGGGGTCGATCTGGATTTTCTTGTCCATGTACCAATCGACGATCTTCGGCACTTCAGTGCGCCCACGCACGCCGCCAAAGGCAGTGCCTTTCCAGACCCGGCCGGTCACCAGCTGGAATGGACGGGTGGCGATTTCCTTGCCCGCTTCGGCGACGCCAATGATGATGCTTTCGCCCCAGCCGCGATGGCAGGCTTCCAGCGCTTGGCGCATGACTGTGGTGTTGCCGGTGCAGTCGAACGTGTAATCGGCGCCGCCGCCCGTGAGCTCGACCAGATGGGCGACAATGTCGCCGCTAATGTCCTTCGGATTGACGAAATGCGTCATGCCGAACTTGCGGCCCCATTCTTCGCGCGCGGGATTGATGTCGACGCCGACAATCATGTTCGCGCCGACCAGCTTGGCGCCCTGGATCACATTGAGGCCGATGCCGCCGAGGCCGAACACGATCACGTTCGCGCCTGGCTCGACTTTGGCGGTGTTGGTGACAGCGCCCACGCCCGTGGAAACGCCGCAGCCAATGTAGCAAGCCTTGTCGAAGGGCGCGTCCTTGCGGATTTTCGCCACGGCGATTTCCGGCAGCACGGTGAAATTGGAGAAGGTCGAGCAACCCATATAATGGGCCACTGGTTTGCCTTTATAGGAGAAGCGCGAGGTGCCGTCCGGCATCAGGCCCTTGCCTTGGGTGGCGCGGATGGCGGTGCAGAGATTGGTCTTGCGCGAGAGGCAGCTTTTACATTGGCGGCATTCGGGCGTGTAGAGCGGGATGACGTGATCGCCTACGGCGACGCTGGTGACGCCGGCGCCGACCTCGCGCACGATCCCCGCGCCTTCATGGCCGAGAATGCTGGGGAAGATGCCTTCGCTGTCGAAGCCGTCCAAAGTGTAGGCGTCGGTGTGGCACACGCCTGTGGCCTTAATCTCGACCAGCACCTCGCCCGCCTTCGGCCCTTCGAGATCGAGTTCGACAATCTCCAGCGGCTTCTTGGCTTCGAACGCGACGGCGGCTCTGGTCTTCATGATGTTCTCCCGGCCCGAAGCAGGCCGGCGCACCATACTCGCCCGCGCCGCGCCGACAACCGGATCAGGCGACCGGAGCGGGCCGGAAAACGTCCGCCTCGTCCCGGTCGAACAGGCGGTAGAGGGTGGTGCGGCGGCGCAAGGGTCGCCCGGCTTCGGCGGCCGCGGCGCGGAGGTCGGCGATGCTGACTTCCTGGCCGTGCTCGGCCCCGGCGGCGCGACTAATGCTTTCATTCATCAGCACGCCGCCCAGATCGTTCGCCCCGGCGGCCAAACAGGCGGCGGCGCCCTCCACGCCGAGCTTCACCCACGAGCACTGGATCGAGCCGATTGCCCCGTGCAGCACCAGGCGCGAAACGGCGTGCATCAGCACCGCTTCACGCCAGGTCGGGCCTTTGCGCGCTTGGCCCCGCCGATACATCGGCGCTTCCATGTGCACGAAGGGGAGCGGCACGAATTCGGTAAAGCCGCCTGTTTCGAGCTGCAGCCGGCGCACCGCCAGCAAGTGGCGCGCCCAATGTTCGTAGCCTTCCAAATGGCCGAACATGATGGTCGCGGTCGTCGGCAGGCCGACGCTGTGGGCGGCGGCAATGACATCGAGCCATTGCTGGGTATTGACCTTGTCCGGGCAGATTTGCGCGCGGATTTCGTCGTCGAGAATTTCAGCGGCGGTGCCGGGCAGCGAGCCAAGGCCGGCGTCCTTCAGGCGCCAGAGGAAATCACGCACCGGCGTGCCGAGCGTGGCCGCGCCCGAGCTGATTTCGAGCGGCGAAAAGGCGTGCACGTGAATGCCGGGCGCCGCCGCCTTCACGGCTTCGACGATGCCGAGATATGTGTCGCCGGTATAACTGGGATGGATGCCGCCTTGCAGACAGACCTCGGATGCGCCGCGCTGCTGCGCTTCAACGGCGCGGGCGGCGATTTCCTCGAATGCCAGCACATAAGGCGAATCGCGATGGCCGTGCTTGGCCGAGGTTTTGGAGAAGGCGCAGAAGCTGCACTTGTGGGTGCAGATATTGGTGTAGTTGATGTTGCGGTTGATGACATAGGTGACGTCGTCGCCCTTTACGTCAGCGCGCAGCGCGTCCGCCGCCTCCACGATCGCCTGCGCCGCTGCGCCGCGACTCGAAAACAGCGCGGCAATGTCGGTTTCCGACAATTCCGCACCATTGGCGGCGCGATCGATGATGGCGTGGATCGCGCGCGGCGTCGCGCCCAGTGAGATGCTTCCCAGCGGCGCCCGAGCGGAGCCCGGGGCGGGCTTCGCCGAGCCTGGGCTCCAGCCGCCCTCGCGTCCAAGGCTCTCGCCATCGCTGAGTTTCAGAACAGGCGCACGCAGCGCTGCGTCGAGCCACACTTCAGGCGCGCGCGCGAAACGCGGATAGATGGTGAGCCGCTCAGCCAGGGGCCGGCCATAACGCGCGCACAGGGCTTCGAGCCGCGCAATGTGCGGCCAAGGCGCTTCGGGGTTGACGTGATCAATGGTGACAGGCGAAACGCCGCCCCAATCGTCGATGCCGGCGTCCAGCAGTGCAAGCAAACGCGCATCATTCAAATTGGGCGGCGCCTGCACCGAGACTTCGTAATCCAGGATGATGCGGGCGAAGGCGATGGCGCGGAGAAACTCATCCTCACTCGGCGCGGACGCATCAGCCATTTTCGTGCCGGGCTTGGCTTGGAAATTTTGAACGATGACTTCTTGGATGTGGCCGTGCGCGCGGTGCAGGTCGCGCAGCGCGATCAGCGCTTCGATACGCTCCGCCTCGTTCTCGCCAATGCCGACGAGAATGCCGCTCGTCACGGGCACGCGAGCCTTACCCGCCGCGCTCAGCGAAGCGATGCGCACCGCCGGTTGCTTGTCCGGCGAACCAAAGTGCGGACCGCCGCGCGCACAAAGCCGCTCGGACGCGCTTTCCAGCATCAGCCCCATCGAAGCGGAAACGCCGCGCAGGATTTGATAATCTTCCACGCTCAGCACGCCGGCATTGATGTGCGGCAAGAGGCCGGTTTCTTTCAGCACCAAGCCAGCGCAGTGGGCGAGATAATCGATGGTGCGTTCAAAGCCCAACGCGGTGAGCGCATCGCGGGCGGCGGCGTAGCGGCGCTCGGGCGCATCGCCCAAGGTGAACAGCGCTTCCTTGCAGCCCATGGCGGCGCCACGACGGGCAATGTCGAGCACTTCTTCGGGCGTCAGATACGCCGCTTTCAAGTTGCGCGGCGCCTTGGCGAAGGTGCAGTAATGGCAGACATCGGCGCAAAGCTGAGTGAGCGGGATAAACACCTTGCGCGAATAGGTGGTGCGGGCCGGGCCACGCTGGTCGCGGCGGGCGCGCGCTTCGCTAAGCAAAGCCTCGGTCGGCGCGGCCAGCAGGCGCTGGGTGAGAGTGTCGTCCCCGCTCATATGCTTTTGTCCTACGCCCCCGGCGTTTCAGGGCGCAAGGGCTTCAGCCAGAGGCGGCCGCGAGCGCAGCGCGCGCCAAGGCGACGCGATCGGCGTGCGTTCGCATGATGGCGGGCGCTGGTACCGCGCGAACACCCTCAGCGGCGATATTTGGCGCGTCAGACGCATCGGCGTGGTCAATAACTAAACAATCTATCAAGCTGCGGTAATGGCGCGCGATCGCAACCACATCGGCCCCAACACCTAGCTCGGCCATCAATTTCGCCAGGGGCCCCTTAATCGCCCGCCCCGCCACGATGGGCGACACCGCCACACGCGGCACGCGCAGCGCAATAAGCTTCTCGCGCACGCCCGGCAGGGCCAATAGCGGATCAACGCTGAGATACGGATTCGACGGACAGATAATGACGGCGCCGAGGTCCGCGCGCTGCAGGGCGTGAAGGAATGCTGGCGAGGGCTTGGCCGTTTGCGCGCCAGCATAACGGATGGCGCGCGCGACGGGCTTGCATTGCTCGGCGACGAAATAGGTTTGAAACGGCAGCACGCGGCCGTCCGCGGTTTCGATTTCGGTGCGCACTGGGTCATCGGTCATCGGCGCGATGGCCGGTGCGATGCCGAGCGCGCGCGCCAGTGAAGCCGTCACGGCCGATAAACTCTCGCCGCTGCGCAAGCGATGCGTCCGCGCAATGTGGGTGGCGAGATCGCGGTCGCCCAACTTGAACCAATCCGGCTCGCCCAAACGGCCTAACATCGCCAGGGCTTGCCAGGTTTCATCGGCCAAGCCCCAACCGCGCTTTTCATCATTCAAGCCGGAGAGCGTGTAGAGCACGGTGTCGATGTCGGGCGAGATGGAGAGCCCGACATGCTCGAAGTCATCGCCCGTATTGACGATGATGGTGAGCTGATCGGGCGGCAATATTGCAGCGAGGCCGGCCGCGAGCTTGGCCCCGCCAACGCCCCCGCAAAGCGCCAAGACATGACCGCCGCTCACCGGAACAGGTCCTCGTTAAGGGACCGCAACCCAGCAATGGCCGACGTTTCGCTATCTGAAACATAGTGAGCCATGCCGCGCACGATTGCGGCAGGCGCGCCCTCTGCGCCTTCGCCCATAGCCAGCACGGCGGCGGCGGCGATGCTGTCCGCGACGCCAACCAAAGTCGCCTGCAACTTTCGTCCAAACAGGTCAGCCTCGCCCCGACGATCATCAATGACCATTACCCCAGCGCAGCCGATTGCCGTTCCCATCGTGCCGAGACGCCATGCGCGGCCCAAACTGTCGGCGATAATCACCGCCGGGGAGACGCCGAGCGCCGAGGTCAGCTCAGCGCGGAGTTGGCGCGCGCTTGCATCGGGATCGCGCGGCCAGAGCAGAACCGCGTCGTCAGCCCCGCCTTCCACATTGGAGGCGTCAATGCCGGCATTGGCGGCGACGTGCCCGCTTCGAAGTCTGGTTATCACTACGTGCGGCGTCACACGCATGATCTCCGTGCTTTCCTCAAGCATGAGCTGGATCAGAGCGGGCGCTTTGCCGCTCTTGTGCGCAAGCACGCGCGCTTCGTCGCTGACTGCGACATCGCGCAGGCGCACGCTGCGTCCCTCCGCTTTCGAAACAATTTTCTGCGCGACGACGACCACATCGCCGGCGCCGATCTCGACACCCTGCTTCCGCGCGGCGGCGACAATTTCGCCAGCCACGTTCATCCCCACAACGAACAGGGGCATGCCGGAAAGCGGCGTCACGCTAAATGGCGCGGCGCGTCGGTCGGGCTTGGGCGGGGCCATGGCCCGCCATAGAGGCGCAGCCTCGCGCTTAGGCAAGCCGGCAAACGCTAAATGTCGCGGGGATGCGCTTGGGACGCTTGGACAAACCTCTAGCGCGCGCCCTATTTGGGTGCACCAGACCCCGAAGAGGAAACAGCATGGCGAAAATTGCGATTGTTGGCGGCACCGGACATTTAGGGCACGCCCTCGCCAAGCGGCTGGCCAAAGCGGGGCACGACGTATCCATTGGTTCGCGCGCGGCGGAATCGGCGGCCAAGGCGGCGGCGGAGATTGGGCCGCAGGTGAAGGCCGGCGCCAATGCCGATGTGGTGGCGGGTTGTGACTTTGTGATCGTCACCGTGCCCTATGCCGCGCAAGGGGCGACGCTCGCCGATATTCGCGACAAGATCGGCTCGGCCATCGTCGTGGACACCACAGTGCCGCTGAAGCCGCCGAAAGTGATGCGCGTGCAATTGCCGGAAGCTGGCAGCGCCGCACAGGAGGCGCAAGCGCATCTGGGCGCCGGCGTGCGGCTCGTCTCGGCTTTTCACAATGTCGCGGCGCATAAACTGGCGAGCGATCAAGCGGTGGAATGCGATGTGCTCGCCTTCAGCGACGATGTGGAAGCGCGCGCAAAGGTCATAGAGCTCATCAAGGATACAGGATTGCGCGGCATTTCCGGCGGCGCATTGGCGAATTCGGCGGCGGCGGAAGCGCTGACCTCCGTGCTCATCCTGCTCAACAAGACCTATGAAGCAGATGGCGCGGGCGTGCGCTTCACCGGATTGACCAAGGCGCCGCCTATTCCGTGACGTGCTGGGTCGTCATACCGGTTAAGGCGCTTAATGAATGCAAGACGCGGCTTCGCCCAGCCTTGGGCGATGCGGAGCGGCGAGCACTCGTGCGACGGATGCTGTCGCATGTGCTCCAAGCCGCGCATGGCGCGCGCGGCGTCGACCGGGTGGCGCTGCTGGGGCCGGAGCGACACGAGGCGCCAGATTGGGCGGACTTCCTGCTCGACACAGGAACGAGCCTGAACACGGCGCTGACGAGCGCTTTGACCCTCAGCGCCAGCCGCATCGTAATTGTGCCAGCAGACCTGCCGAAACTACGCAGCGCAGATATCGAAGCGCTCATTCAGGTCCAACAAAACGCCGTCGCGATTGCGCCGGATCGCGCTGGAACCGGCACTAATGCGCTTTCGCTCCCTTTGCCTGCCGCGCGGGCGTTTCGCTTCCAGTTCGGCCAAGGCAGTTTCCAGCTTCATAGCGCGGAGGCGGAACGACTCGGCTTGCCTCTCGCGGTCATCCGCACCGAAACACTGGGGCTGGACGTCGACACGCCCGCGGATTTGGCCGAGGCCTAGCCGGTCAAATCCACAAGCCGTGCGGGGACAAGGCCACGCACGGAGTTGCCAAGGAAAAAACCACCGGCCAGATCTTCAACGCGCAAATCTGCTTCGCGCGCACGGCCTTCAATAAGCAGCGCGGCGCGCAGCACGCCAGGCAGGAGGCCCCGACTTGCAGGCGGCGTCAGCAAAACGCCATCGCGCTCAACAAAAACATTGGTGATGCTGCCTTCCGTGAGAAAGCCCGCTTCATCTGTGAACACGACCTCATCCGCATTCGCCGCTTTACGCGCTTCGTCATAGAAGCCGCGCAGCGTGGTTTTGTGGCGCAGCCGGAAATCGCTGGATCGCACGGGAAGCGGCGCCAGCGCCGCCAGCATGGACGCCGCTGCAACGATGGGGCGGAACGTAATCGACGGCGCGCCCGAAGCGTTCAAAGTGAGGCGCGTTACGCAGGCCTCGCGCACCCCGTCCAGCGCCGCCCCAAGCGCGGCGCGGATGATGGTTGCATCGAAGGCGAAGCCAAACGCCACAGCAGATGCGCCGAGCCGCGCCAGGTGCAGGTCGAGCCGCTCCACTCTGCTGCCGGGCTCGAACCGCATGGTTTCGATCAACTCGAACTCAGGCGCGCCCGAACTGATAAAGGCGCCCTTGGCGCGGCATTCTTCCCATTCGGCGTCCGCGCTGGAATCGGCCACTACCGCCGAGCCGAGGCCGAGTTCGGCGCGCCCATCGGCGATGGCCAGAGTCCGGATGGCGACGTTGAATTCGGCGTCGCCATCGGGGGCGAGCCAGCCGATCGATCCGGTATAGGGGCCGCGCGCGTCACCTTCCAATTCGTTGATGATCTCCATCGCTCTGATCTTGGGCGCGCCGGTCACAGAGCCGCAGGGAAACAGCGCGCGGAGCGCGTCGACCGCATCCTTGCCCGGCCCCATGCAGGCGCGGACGGTTGAGGTCAGCGTGTGCAGCGTCGGGTAGGTCTCCACCGAAAAGAGTGCGGGCACATGCACCGAACCAATCTCAGCAACGCGTGAAATATCGTTGCGCAGCAGATCGACGATCATCACGTTTTCCGCGCGCTCCTTGGAATCGGCGCGAAGGCGCTGAGCGGCGCGCAAATCCTCTTCAGGATCGCTGGCCCGCTTCGCGGTGCCCTTCATGGGACGCGCCTCGATGACGCCGCTGCGTATGCGGAAGAACAGTTCGGGCGAGGTCGACAACAGCCAGTTGTTTCCGTTGTTCACGACGCCGCTCCAGCCCCCGCGTCCAGCGCGGCGCAGCCGCGCATAGGCGGCGAGCGGATCGCCCTGCAATGTGAGGTTGGCGCGATAGCTGAGATTGATCTGATAGACGTCGCCGCCGATAATGTAGTGCTGCGTGCGCGCGAAGGCTTCGCGATACTGCGCCTGGCTGATGCGCGGGCGGGGTTTCGAAATCCAGGCCCCATGCGGATCGGGCAAAGCCAGCTCCAATTCCTCCGCTCTTACTTCAGAAAATCCGTCGAACAGTCCGAACCAAAGCAAGGGCAGCGTTGAAACTGGGCGTTTGAGCCGAGCCAGCTTTTCCTCGAACGCAAAGCCGGCTTCGTAACTGATCCAGCCGGCGGCGTAACGACCTGCGCGGAGCGCTGCCCGCACGCGTTCCAAAGCCGGGCCCACCTCGTTGAGATTGGCGGCGATGATTGTATCGGACGGAGCCGAGAACAGGCGGCCCGCGCCGCCAGGGCGAGCGTCCTCCACGAGCACAAAGGGGGCGTCAAACTTCAAGCCGGCGCAGCGATACCGGCGCGGGCGCCCAATGTCACCCTTGCCGGTGCGGCCGATCAGCCCACGGAAACAGCGTGCGCGCCTATTGCGCGGGCGACTTTTGCGTCAATGTTGGCAGTACGTTATTACGGATTGGCGAAATCGTAATAACGCATTATGTGGGCGGCATGGACTCAAAACCAGCCCCGGCCCTCCTGGCGCGGCTCAGCGTAAGCCTGCCGGCCGACCTGCTCGAAGAACTCGACGCCATGGTAGCGGAGCGGGAGCTGCCGAGCCGGTCGCAAATGATCGCCGAACTGATCCGACACGCCCTGGCCGAACATAGTGAGACGACGCCCGGCGATGTACTGGCCGGCACGATCACGCTGACCTATCGCGCCGATCGCGGACAAACGCGCCAAGCGCTGGCGCGCACGCAAACCGAGTTTCTCAAGGAAGTGATTTCTTCCCAGCATGTTTTTCTTGAGGACGACCAATCGCTGGAAGTGCTGCTCGTTCAAGGGCCGTCAGAGCGGTTGAAGGCGCTCTGCGACGCCTTGCGCAAGAGTCGCGGCGTGACGCAGCTCCGGCTGGTGACCACGCGCGCACTGCTGCCGCCCTTGCACGCGCATGGCGAAGTCGCCCCGCCAAACCCGAAAGCCAAGAAGCGATGAGCGGCACTGCCGACCCCAAAAGCGCGCGGGCGCATGCGCGCGCGCAGGGCGCCAAGCGCGTCGAAGCCATGCCCACGCTGCCGGCGCGAGATGCGCGCGATTTGCCCGCGGGTGTGAACGCTGATGCGCTGCTTTGGGAGGAGACGATTGCTGGAGGCGGTTACGCTTCCAAGCGCTTGCAGTGCGGCGCGCGCGTGCGCCTCATCGATCTTTATGGCGACGCTTGCGCCTCGATTTTGGTCTTCAACCCGCACGAAACCCAGGAGCGCCTCAACGTCGCCGACACGATAAAAGTGCAGTGGAACGGCTACTTGGGCGCGGGAAAGCTGCTGCTTTCGGATATGGGCCGCGTGATGTTCTCGATCCTTGAGGATGAGGCGGGCGCGCACGATTGCTTCTGCGGCGCCTCAAACGAGACGACCAACAGCGCCAAGTACGGCGATGGTTCTGGTTCGGGTCCAAATCCCAGCGCACGCGATCGATTCATCAAAGCCGTCGCCAAACACGGCCTCTCGCGTCGCGACGTGCATCCCTGCATAAATTTCTTCAAGGGCGTCCGCATCGATGAGTCGGGGGCGACGCATCTGGACGTCGGCCCCTATGCGCCGGGCCGCAGCCTCACCTTGCGCGCTGAAATGGATGTGATCCTCATCATCGCCAATTGCCCGCACGTTCTGGACCCACGCCCCGTTTACACCTCGACGCCGCTCCGCGTGACGGCGTGGCGCGGGCCGATCACGCCCGAGGACGATCCAATCCGCAATGCGGCCCCAGAAGCGCTGCGCGCATTCCTCAACGCGGAGGCTTACATCCAACAATGAACGAGATGCTTGGCGCAATTGCGCATGATGAAATCGTCCCTGCGCGTGCGCCCTGGCGGCATACCGTGCGCAAGGGACAGACGCTGCGCATAATCGACCTCGAAGGCAATCAGGCGGTCGATCTGCTGATCTATGCGCTGGGCGATCTCGACGAACGCTATAGCGCCCAGGACACTATCGCCGCTCAGGGCAACATCTTCCTCCGCACAGGCTCGACGCTGCGCTCCAATGAAAGGCGCCCGATGATGCGCATTGGCGCGACCAATGTCGCCTATCATGACACGATTGGCGGGGCATGTTCGTGCGAGTCCAATACACTGCGCTATGGCCATCACACCAAATCCCAGCATGCGTGCGTCGAGAACTTTATCGCCGCCCTTTCCCGCACCGGTCATGGCAAGCGCGATATCGTCTCCAACATCAACTTTTTTATGAACGTGCCAGTGGAGGCGGATGGAACGCTTGGCATCGTCGACGGCATCGCCGCGCCAGGCTCCTATGTCGATCTGGAAGCGCTGATGGACGTTGAGATCGTCGTTTCCAACTGTCCGCAAATCAACAATCCCTGCAACGGCTTCAATCCGACGCCCGTGCGCATGATCATCGCCGGCTGACGTGATCAAGACGCTCCTGATCGCAAATCGCGGCGCAATCGCCTGCCGCATCATTCGCACGGCGCGGCGCATGGGCGTGCGCACCGTGGCGCTTTTCACCGATGCGGACGCGTCCTCGCTGCACGTCGCGCAAGCGGATGAGGCAATCTGGATTGGCGCCGGCCCCGCGGCAGACTCCTATCTGCGCGCCGATCTGATCCTGGAGGCCGCCAAACGCACCGGGGCTGAAGCGATCCATCCCGGCTATGGCTTTCTTTCCGAGAATGCGAACTTCGCCGAAGCCTGTGAGGCAGCCGGCGTCGCATTCATCGGGCCGCGCCCGGACACCATTCGTTTGTTTGGTTTGAAACACAGCGCCCGCGCCTTCGCCCAGCAACACGGCGTCGCGCTTGCCCCTGGGACCGAATTGTTGCGCGACGCCAAGGCCGCCTTAGAGGCGGCGCGCGCGATTGGCTTTCCGATCATGCTGAAGGCGACTGCGGGTGGGGGCGGCATTGGCATGCGCGTTTGCGAGAGCGAGCGCGACATCCAAGCGGCCTTCGATGCCGTGGCCCGTCTCGGCGCCGGAAACTTCGGCGATGGCGGCGTTTTCCTGGAGCGCTTCATACGCGAGGCGCGCCACGTCGAGGTGCAGGTGTTCGGCGACGGGGCCGGACGCGTCATCGACCTTGGCGAGCGAGATTGCTCTCTGCAGCGGCGCAATCAAAAAGTGATTGAAGAGACCCCTGCGCCCAATCTGCCGGACCAAACCCGCGCTGCTCTGATCGCGGCGGCTACCGGCTTGATGGGCGCGGCGGCCTATCGCTCCGCTGGCACTGTAGAGTTCTTGTACGATTCCGAGCGCGACGATTTCTTCTTTCTGGAGGTCAATACGCGGCTCCAGGTGGAGCATGGCGTCACCGAGCAAACGCACGGCGTCGATCTGGTCGAGTGGATGATACGGGGTGCGGCGGGGGATTTCGGCTTTCTCGAAACGCCAAAGCCAGTGGCGCGCGGCGCCTCCATACAAGCCCGGCTCTACGCGGAGGACCCCGCGCACGATTTTCGCCCTAGCTCGGGTCTGCTTTCCAAAGTGCAGTTTTCAGAGCAGGCGCGCACCGAGACCTGGGTGAGCGACGGGACCAGCATTAGCGCCTTCTACGATCCGCTGCTGGCTAAGTTGATCGTCACCGCGCCTGATCGCAGCGAAGCGGTGGAGGCGCTGCAAGAAGCGCTAGACGCAACGCATTTCGAGGGCCTGGAAACCAATCTTTTCTGGTTGCGGGATGTGACGCGCTCCAAAGCCTTTGTGCGGGGCGAAATCTCCACCAGCACGCTCGGCGCTTTCGCATATGCGCCGCCCATCGTGCGCGTGATCTCCGGCGGGGCGACCACGACGCTGCAAGATTATCCGGGGCGTTTGCGCTACTGGGCCGTCGGCGTGCCGCCCTCGGGGCCGATGGACGCACTGTCTTTCCGTCTTGGAAACGCCGCGTTGGGCAACGCTCCAAACGCGGTCGGCATGGAATTCGCGGCCGAAGGACCGACGCTGCTGTTTCAGCGCGATGCGCGCGCGTGCCTGACCGGCGCCGATTTTGGCGCAATGCTCGATGGCGCGCCCGCGCCGATGTGGGAGCCATTCAATATTCGCGCGGGGCAAACTCTGAAAATCGGCCGCGTGCGCGGCGGTGGGTTGCGCGGTTATCTCAGTGTCACAGGCGGCTGGGAGGGGCAGACTTTTCTGGGCAGCCGCTCCACCTTCACCCTGGGCGGCTTTGGCGGGCACGCGGGACGCGCGCTGGTCGCCGGCGATGTGCTGCGCCTTGCCGATGAAGCGACAAGTTTAGAGCGCCGAATAGGCGCGCACGAACGGCCCGCCCTCACCAAGGCTTGGCAAGTGCGCGTGCTTTATGGCCCACACGGCGCGCCCGACTTCTTTACCGAAACAGACATTGCGCTGATCTGCGAAGCTGACTGGCGCGTGCATCACCATTCCAATCCAACCGGCATCAGACTCATCGGCCCCAAGCCCCAATGGGCGCGCCAGGATGGCGGCGAAGCCGGGCTGCACCCCTCGAACATCCATGACAACGCCTATGCAGTCGGCGCCGTGGATTTTACGGGCGACATGCCGATCATTCTCGGACCGGATGGACCATCGCTCGGTGGCTTTGTCTGCCCGTTTGTCGTGATCGAAGCCGATCTATGGAAAGTTGGGCAGCTGGCCCCCGGCGACACGTTGCGGTTCACGCCGGTGGATGAAGCGCAGGCGGCGGCGGCGCGTGACGAGCAGGATGCCCTGTTCAAGCCAGCGAAGGCTCAGACATCCAAGCGAGCGGACGCCGCCACGCCAATCTTGCACGAACTCACTGCGCGCGAGCGGCCGCGTGCGGTGTATCGGCGGCAAGGCGACTGCAATGTTCTGGTCGAGTACGGGCCGCTTACGCTCGACATAGAATTGCGGCTGCGTGTGCATGCTTTGATGCTGATGCTGGAGCAGCTGTCTTTGCCGGGCGTCCTTGACGTCACCCCCGGCGTGCGTTCGCTACAGGTGCATTACGATCCCCGCATCGTCTCGCAAGCTCAACTGATCGACACGCTCGCGGATATGGAAGACCGCCTTGGTGGGCTCGAAGATTTCTCGATCCCGTCACGGATCGTGCATTTGCCGCTGAGCTGGAACGATCCCGCGATCCGCCAGACCGTTGAGCGCTATATGACGGCGGTGCGCGACGATGCGCCATGGACGCCCGACAACATCGAATTCATCCGGCGCATCAACGGCCTGAGCTCGATCGACGATGTCCACCGCATCGTGTTTGATGCGAGCTATCTAGTACTCGGGCTTGGGGATGTTTATTTGGGCGCGCCGGTGGCGACGCCGCTCGATCCGCGCCACCGGCTGGTCACAACGAAGTACAATCCGGCGCGGACCTGGACGCCGCCTAATGTCGTCGGCATTGGCGGCGCTTATATGTGCATTTACGGCATGGAGGGACCTGGCGGCTACCAGCTGTTCGGCAGAACCATCCAAGTCTGGAATTCCTTTCGCCAGACTGCGGACTTTGTGGATGGCAAGCCCTGGCTGCTGCGCTTCTTTGACCAGATTCGGTTTTTTCCCGTGACGCACGAGGAATTGACAGAATGGCGCCGCGATTTTCCGAACGGAAGGCGCAAGCTCAAGATCGAGCACAGCACTTTCCGGCTGGCCGATTACCGCCGCTTTCTCAGTGAAAATGCCGCAAGCATTGCGGCGTTTCAAACTCGGCGCGAAGCAGCGTTCCGGGCCGAGCGCACGGAGTGGGAGGCGCGCGGCGAATTCGACCGTGTCGCAGCTTTGGTTGAAGACGATTCCGGCGCCGATGCACCGCGAATTGTACTGCCAGAGGGCTGGGAAGCGGTTGAGTCCCCGCTCAATGGCGGCGTGCATGCGGTCAAGGCGGCGGTGGGCGCGCGCGTAAAGAAGGGTGAACCTGTTATCGTGATTGAGGCGATGAAAGCGGAATGTGAAATCGGCGCGACGACCGACGGCATTGTTCGCGCCATCTATGTGAAGGAACGCCAATCCGTCGCTGCCGGGGCGCCGCTCATCGCCATTGAGCCGGACGCATGAACCGGCTGAGCGTGACCAAGATCGCCGCAGACGTGGCGAGCGGCGCAGTGACGGCGGCGGCGGTTGCACAAGATGCGCTTGAACGCCGAGCAGCGTATGACGCTGTCCAGCCGCAAGCATGGATTACGCAAATCGCGGCCGGAGACGTGCTCGATCAAGCCGCGCAGGTCGACGCGCGCATCAAGGCAGGCGAAAAACTCGCTCTGGCCGGCGTTCCCTTCGCTGTGAAGGACAATATCGACGTCGCCGGATTGCCGACAACGGCCGCCTGCCCGGCCTTTGCATATGAACCAGAGCAAACCGCCGAGAGCGTGCGCCGCTTATTGGAAGCTGGCGCGGTCCTGCTCGGGAAAACCAATCTTGACCAGTTCGCCACCGGGCTGAATGGCGCGCGCTCCCCCTATGGCGCGCCGACATGTGTGTTCAATCACGATTATATTTCGGGCGGTTCGAGTTCCGGTTCGGCTGTTGTGACGGCGGCCGGCGTCGTGGCTTTCGCGCTTGGCACGGATACGGCGGGTTCTGGCCGCGTGCCAGCAGCGATCAATCACTTGATTGGCTTCAAACCCACCAAGGGGCGATGGAGCACGCGCGGACTTGTCCCGGCCTGTCGCTCGCTCGACTGCATCAGCGTGTTTACGGATAAGGTGGCGGACGCCGCGCTCCTGGACGCCGTTGTCGCGGGCTTCGATCCTGGTGATATCTATTCGCGCTCCGCAAGCGCCAAACCCGTCATCGCCGCGCCGCGCCTCGGTTTTGCGGCGCCAAGCAAGCTTGATTTCGATGGCGACGATCAGTCCCGCACCTTGTACGGCGCTGCCGCCGCGCACCTTGCTACGCTCGGTGCGCCAGTTGAGGTCGACATCGCGCCGCTGCTGGCGTGCGCCAAACTGCTCTATGATGGGCCTTGGGTTGCTGAGCGCACGGCTGCGCTACGGCCGCTGCTTCAGTCCAATCCAAGCGCGATTCATCCGGTCGTGCGCGCGATCGTCGCCAGAGGCTTGGAGATCGGGGCGGCGGACGCTTTTGACGGGCAATACCAGCTCCAAATCTTCATGCGAGAAGCCGAGCGGATGTGGGGCGACATCGATGTGCTTGTGCTGCCAACCGTGCCGACCGTCTATACGCTGTCAGAACTGCGCGCCGATCCGATTGGCAAAAACTCCAAGCTCGGCCTCTACACCAATTTCGTGAACCTGCTCGACATGAGCGCCATCGCCATTCCCGCAGGCTTTCGAGGCAATGGCACGGGGTTCGGCGTCACATTGATCGCACCGGCCTGGGCGGAGGCTACTCTGCTTTCCTTGGCCCAGAGATACGAAGAGAGTTTCGCCATGCCAGACACGCCGCCACTCGACCGCACTGCGCCAGTGCGCGGCGTCAGGGTCGCAGTCGTTGGCGCGCACTTGCAGGGCATGCCGTTGCATCACCAACTGGCAGATCGCGGCGCTCGCTTCCTGGGCGCAGCCAAAAGCGCACCCAGCTACAAACTCTACGCCATGCAGACCACGCCGCCGAAACCGGCGCTGATCTTCGACACGGGCGGCGCTGCGATTGCACTGGAGCTTTATGAGCTTAGCCATGAAGCGTTCGGCGCCTTCACCGAGGAAATTCCCGCGCCGCTGGCCATGGGCAATGTGACGCTTGAGGACGGCTCGACGGTGAAAGGCTTTGTAGCCGAGCCGCGCGCCATGACCGGGGCGCGCGACATCACCGCGTTCGGCGGTTGGCGCGCTTACATAGCTTCCTTAAAAGCCTAGCTCGCCGCTTCACCCGATATCGCGGCAATTTCTGGCGGCAGCTCGGCGCGGACTTTTTTATCCATGCTCATATCGTACACGATGGTTGCGCCGTAGCGGTGCGGCGCCTGTTCATCAATGCGCGGCTTGTCGAGCGCGAGCACGCGCGTGCCCAGGGCGAACGCTTCCTTAATGTCGTGCGTCACCATGAATATGGTTAGGCCGAACTCACCCCAAATCTGGGTGATGAGGCCGTGCATGTCGACGCGGACGCCGGGATCGAGCGCGCCGAAAGGCTCGTCCAACAACAGCACTTTCGGCTTCATGATCAGCGCCTGCGCGATGGCGACACGCTGCTGCATGCCCCCGGACATTTGCGCGGGGAAAACCTTACGCGCGTCCTTTAAGCCGACCGCCGCGAGCATGGCGTCCGCCGCATCAAGCGCGTCACGACGCTTGCGACCCCATAGGCGACCGCGCAGCGCCGAGCCGGCGCACTCGAGGCCGAACACGACATTCTCACGCGCATTGAGGTGTGGAAACACGGAATAGCGCTGGAACACAACGCCGCGATCTGGGCCAGGTTCAGCACGCAGGAGCTCACCGAACAAAGCAGCCTTGCCGCGCGTCGGCGCTTCCTGGCCGAGTATGAGCCGGAGCAAAGTGGTCTTGCCGGCGCCTGATGGGCCAATAATGGAAACGAACGAACCGGGCGCGACTTTCAGATTGACGCGTTCGAGCACGATCTTGTCGCCGTATTCGACCCAGACTTGGTGGAGGCTGAGCGCGTCCATCAACGCGCTCCCTTCGGGTGGGCCCAGCTGAAGGCGGTGCGGTTGAACGCCGCCAGTAGAAAATCGAGCGTAACGGCAAGCAAGGCGATCCAGACCACATAGGGCAGGATAATGTCCATGGAGAGATAGCGACGCACCAGGAAGATGCGATAGCCGAGCCCTACATCCGCGGCGATCGCTTCGGCGGAAATCAAGAACACCCAAGCGGCGCCGAGCTGCAGACGCACGATTTCGATGAGGCGAGGCAAAGCTTGCGGCAGCGCCACGCGCAACATGATCTGCCAGGTGCTGGCGCCGAGCGTTTGCGCCTTGATGAGCTGTTCTTCGGGAATGGCGCGCACATGGGCGCCGAGATCACGCACCATAGCGGGGATTACGCCGATCATGATCAGCCCGATCTTGGACGCCTCACCCAATCCCAGCACAATGAACAGGATGGGCAGCAACGCGATGGGCGGGGCCATGGCGATGGCGGTGATGATGGGGCCCGTCAAAGCACGGAAAACTGGCAAAAGGCCGAGCAACAAGCCCAGCGCCAGGGTCACCATTGTCGATATGCCGAGCGCAATGCCGAGCCGGGAGAGGCTCGCCCTCGTGTCCATCCAGAGCGGAATTTCGCCCCGCTGCGGATCGACCTGAAACGCCATGATGTCGATGGCGCGCGCGATCGCGGCGAAGGTCGGCAGGATTTTGTCGTTTGGATTGAGGGCGTGACGCGCTTCTGACGTCAGCAGATAAATCAGCAGCAGCACCACGATCGGCGCCAATCCCAACAAGACGAGGACGCCGCCGCGCGGCCTGACATTCAGCAAGCGGCGCATGCGGCGTCCTTCATCGTGTGCTGCTATGGGCTCAGAGTTCGCCGTTCGCAGCCATGGCCGTGTAGCTGGCGTCGAAGCGCAGTTTTACATTGGCGGCGTCGCCCAGAGTCTGGCCGCCTGGGAATGCTATGCCAATGGCGTCGACCGAGGTAGCGCCCTGGCCGAAAAGTCCGTTGGCGAAGCTGAACTGGCGCACGCGATCTGTTGCGGTCGAAAGCTCTGGGCTGTTGAAGAATGCGAGCGCCTCTGCCGGCGTGTAATACATCGCGGTGGTGGTGAGTTGCGCTTCATAGCCAGCTTGGTCGGTGCCGGAAAGCGCCCCCATGGCGGCGCGGGCGGCTGCGCCTTCGGGCGTCTGCGCACTCATCAGCGCCATGGTCTCATACCAAATGCCGGCCAATGCTTTGCCGAGATCGGGATTGGATTGCAGCGCCTCGGTGCGCACGATGAGCGCATCGAGAATCTCGCCGGGAATGGCGGAGGAATCGAACACGGAGTACGCGTTCGGCATCGCCTTCACCTCGGCCAGTTGCGGGTTCCAGGTGACGAGCGCTGTTGTGCTGGAGGCGCTGTAAGACGCGACGATATCGGCGTCGGAGGTGTTGACGATGCTTACGTCGGTCGGCGCCAGGCCCGCACTTTCGAGCGCGCGCGCCAACAGATAATGCGAGACTGAAAGCTCAACCAGATTGACCGAGCGCCCTTTAATATCGGCAAGATTGGAGCTGCCCTTAAGGACCACGCCATCATTGCCGTTTGAGTAATCGCCGATGATGACAACACTGGTGTCGACGCCGCCGGCGGCGGGAATAGTGAGCGCGTCCATGGTTGTGGAGGTCACGGCGTCGACTGTGCCCGCCGTGAATTGATTGAGTGATTCAACGTAATCGTTGACCTGCACGATGTTCAGCGTAAGGCCGTACTTGTCGGCCCACTTCTTCACGATCTGCGCCTGATCGGCGTAAGGCCACGGCATCCAGCCGGCATAGATGCTCCAAGCAATGGTGAACTCGGTGCGCGAAGGCGCCTCGGTCTCCGGCGCCGGTGAACACGCGGCCGCCGCTGACAATGCCAAGAACGCCGCGCCACCGCGCAAAATCATCCGCCGATTCATCGCCGCACACCCTGTCCATGAGCCCAATCGCTCTATTCGCGGTATTACAAAGGTAGCAAAACGTAATAATCAAACTGGGTTTTTGCGGCTTGCGCAGTTCGCGCTGAGGCGCCCAATTCCGTGGCGCCGGGCGGCGTCAGTGATCCGTGGCGCGTCAGTCGACGCGCAGACGGCGTGAAGGGGACGAATGGGGCACTTCAACGATCAGTTGGGCATGAGGCGCTCCTATTACGCCGCGACCGCTCACGCGGCGCCGAACACCGCAGCCCTGGAAGGCGAAGCGCGAGCGGACGTGGTTGTCGTAGGCGCCGGCTGCACTGGGTTGGCCGCAGCGCGGACGGCGGCTTCACAAGGCAGGCGAGTTATCGTGCTGGAGGGCGGCGAGATCGGCTGGGGCGCGTCCGGGCGGAATGGCGGGCAAATGATCCCCGGCCTCCGAATTGGCGCTGCCGGCCTCATCAAGGCCTACGGCTTCGATCAGGCCAAGCGCCTCCTCGATCTGGCGGATTCGGCGCGGGACGAGGTCGTCTCGCTGATCCAAAGCGAAGCCATTGATTGCGACCTAAAGCTCACCGGGCATTTGAACACCGCCGTGCGCGAAGGCGACCTCGCGGACATGCGGGAGGAATATGCGTGCCTAACCGAACGGATGGACTATCCGCACGTTCAATTGTTGGACGCCGATGCGGTTCGGGCTGAAGTCGCTCACCCTTATGTGGGCGGCCTGCTGCATACCAATGGCGGACACCTGCATCCGCTGAACTACACGCTAGGCTTGGCTCACGCCGCCGCAAAGGCGGGCGCGCGAATCTACACGCGCTCGCCGGCGCGATCTGTCGAGCGCAGCGGATCAGGAGTTGAGGTGCGCACTGCGCACGGTGTCGTGCGTGCGGATGCTTGCGTGCTTGCTGGCGATGCTTTGCTTGGCAGTGTCGACCGCAAGCTGGAGGCGCACATCATGCCCGTCGCCAACTATATAGCGGTGACCAAACCGCTGCCTAATCCCAATGAGATCATTATGCGCGATCGCGCTGTTTCGGACAGCCGGTTTGTCGTGAACTATTTTCGCCTCGCGGCGGATGGGCGGCTGATATTCGGCGGCGGCGAGCGCTACACCACCGATCCCCCATCGGACATGGCGGCGTTTGTGCGACCGTTTTTGCAGCGGACATTCCCACAATTGGCTGGCGTCGAGATCGACTATGCCTGGGGCGGCATGGTGTCGATCACGCGAAGCCGGCTGCCGCATATTGGACGCGATGGCCCCATTTATTGGGCGCACGGCTATTCCGGAATGGGCGTGATTTTGTCCACGCTCGCCGGCCGCATTCTCGCCGATGCGATCGATGGGCGCGCGGCCAATGTTGACTTGTTTGCATCCGTTGCGCCGCATGCATTTCCCGGCGGCGCCGCATTCAGGGGTCCGCTGCACCTCTTGGCGATGTTGTGGTTTTCGCTGCGAGATCGGATCGGCGTCTAGCCGAACAGCTTTGGCTCCACGTCGCGATGCCATGTCCAGGCGTCGGCGACGATCTGCTCTATGCCGAATTTTGGACTCCAGCCAAACTCACGCTTGGCGCGCGAATTATCCGCCAACAAAATCGGCGCATCGCCGGGGCGTCGCGCCGCGGGCGTGGCGGGCACTTTTTGCCCCGTTACGTTTTCGATGGCGGAGAGCAGTTCAAGCACGGACACGCCAGCACCCGTGCCGACATTGACCGCGAGACTGTCGCCACCACTCAGCAAGCGCTGAATCGCGGCCACATGCACGTCGGCGAGATCGAGCACATGGATGTAATCGCGCACGCATGAGCCGTCCGGCGTGGCATAGTCGAGGCCGAAAATTTTGAACTCGGTCCTGCGCCCCAGAAGCGTGAACAAAGCCAAGGGCACGGCATGAGTCTCGGGCTGGTGGCGCTCCCCCAGACCCTCGCCGGGCGCGGCGCCAGAGGCATTAAAGTAGCGCAGATGCGCGAAGGTCAGACCGTACGCAGCGGCGATGTCGCGACTGGCCTGCTCGATCATCAGCTTGGTCCAGCCATATGGGCTGAGTGGCGCCTGGGGATGAGTTTCGTCCATTGGCAGCCGAACAGGCTCGCCATAGGTGGCGCAGGTTGAGGAAAACACGAACGGGAGCACACCCTTTTCCCGCATGACTTCCAGCACAGTCAGCGCGCCCGACACGTTATTGTCGTAAAAGCGATCCGGGAATTTGACGGACTCTCCAACCTCGATAAGCGCCGCGCAGTGGAGTACGGCTTGGGGCTTGTGCGTATCAAATACCTGCGCCAGCCGCGCGCGATCTCGAATATCGCCGCGCTCAAACGGTCCGAACTTCGCAAACTGCTGATGCCCGTTGGAGAGGTTGTCGTAGACGACAGGGATGAACCCGGCCAGCTTCAGCGCACGGCAGCAATGCGCGCCGACATAACCTGCGCCCCCGGTGACCAAAATTGTCGTCATCTTGCCGCCCGTCGCGCCTCTACGGCCACAAGCGGCCAATTAACCGCAGCCAAGGTGCGCGGAGAACCTCCGCCCGCCGCTTGCCGCTCGGATAATTTCAAGCAAAAATATGTATCTATGACAACGCGGCAAAAGTCGAATTCAGAGCGAATATGAACGCGCCCGAACCAGTGTCTGAGTTCGTCCCGAGCCGACTTGCCCCTGAACCGCGCATCGCCCTGCTCGTGCTGGGCATGCACCGCTCAGGCACAAGTGCGTTTGCACGCGTTCTCAACCAACTGGGCGCCGGCCTGCCGAAAAATCTGCTGCCCCCGAGCGAGGCCAACACTGCCGGCCATTGGGAACCCGAGCGACTGGTGCAGCTCAACGAAACCATTCTCGGCGACATGCTGAGCGGCTGGGACGATTGGGCCCCTATAGAGTTTAACCGCCTTTCGCCGGCTAAGCGGGCCGAACACTCAGCGCACCTTCAGCAAGAAATCCTCTCAGAGTTCCAAGGTCACCAGCTCTTCGTGCTGAAAGATCCGCGCATTTCCCGTTTGGCGCCGCTCTATCTCGAAGCGCTCAGCGCGATGCAGATCGAGCCGCGCATTGTGTTGCCCATCAGGAATCCGCTCGCAGTCGCCGCATCGTTGATGTCTCGCAACCATATCGATGCGAGCACGGCGCAATTGTTCTGGCTTCGCTATGTTCTCGACAGCGAAAACAGCACGCGAGGTCTTCGCCGCGAGTTCGTCGAATATGAAGCCCTCATGCGTGATTGGCGCGCCGTCTCCGCCCAGCTGCGCGATGCGCTCGATCTGCCGATCGCCGAGCCCGAGTTGGAGGTTCAGTCTGAGATCGACAAATTCCTGCAGCAAGACCTGCAGCACTTCAATGCTACGAACGACCAGCTTGACGCCGATCCATCCGTGCTCCCCTGGGTGCGTGATGCTTACAGGGCGCTGATCGCGCTCAGCCGGGACGAATCCGACGCGAAGGCGCGCGCGGCGCTGGATGGTGTCGCCGCTGCATTCGACGACGAGACCCGCTTGTTCGCCCCGCTCGCGGCTCGAATGCGCGGGGATTCCCTGCGCGCGCACTACCGCGTCTGGGAACTCGAACAGGAAACCGAACGCCAGAAACAAGAAACAACCCAGGCTCAAGGCGCGCTCGCCGAGGCTCAACGCGCGCTGGCCGACGCCTCGCGTGCGCTTTCAGACTTCGAGCACATGCTGTCCAACACCAAGCGCGAGCTTGCAGATACGCAGCGTGTGCTCGTCGAAACCGAACAGAAATCCGCCGCGCAGCTACAAGCGGCGAACGAAGCGACAGAGCGCACGGCCAAGGAACGAGACGTTCTGGCCGGCGACTTGCTGTTGAGAGAAGGTCGGATCGCCGAACTTGGACGCGCCTTGGAGAAGGCGCACGCAGACATCGAATACGTTCGGCAGTCATACCTGCAATCCACCTCCTGGAAGATAACCGCGCCGCTGCGCGCACTGACTTCACTTGCGCGCGGCATCAAGACCGAGCCCGCCGCGAATCCAGCCAACGCCTCCTCGCAGATGCCCGTCAATGGCCTCTTGCGCGCCCTGAAATTCCATGGCGCGCACGGCGCGATCAGCAAAGCCCTGCATGTGGCGCGCACGCGCGGCGCGCTGGCAATGCTGCGTCAGGGCCTTAAAACCATTCAGCTTCACGCAGCCGCGGGCCATCGCGCCGCAGATGCTGGGCCACAACAATTCCTCGATGAAAGACTTGAGTTCACCGTACAACTTGGGCAGCGGCCCGCGCCCGCCTTACCCAGCGATCCCAGCGTGCTCATCATTTCAGAGACCGATCTGGATCAATGCATACGCTATCGCATTCGCAACAAGATCGAGACCTTTGAGGCGCATGGCGTGCGCGCCGGGTATGGCGACATACGCGACCTCTTTGGCAGCCTCTCTGAGATGCAGTTCTATCGCACCCTGCTGATTTATAGGGCGCCCATGCATGATCTCTTCATGACCTATCACAACGAGGCCCGGCGCCTCGGCATGTCGATCCTTTACGATCTCGACGACCCCATCTTTGATGCATCAGTATTGGGAGGCAACGCCAATCTCAAGGCGATCGAAAGCCATTATCGGACGGGTCAATTACGCGACACGTCACGCTTCCGCCAAGCCATGGAAGCCAGCGACTATTTGCTGGCGAGCACGCCTGGACTGGCGGATTTGATGCGTCGATCAGTTCCCGGCAAGGACGTCTTCGTCTGGCGCAACACCGCCGACCAGCGTTCCTTGAAGGTTGGTGCGAGCATCAGCGCGCACAGCCCACGGACCAGCGAACGCACGCTGATCGGCTATTTTTCCGGATCTTTGGCCCACGAGGCAGATTTTGACCAGGCCGCTGGCGCGCTCGCGACAATCTTGCGCCAACGGCCCGAAACCGACCTGCTTCTTTTCGGCCACACACGGCCGCGCGCGGAACTGAACGCGTTTGGGGAACGCATTCAGACCGAAAAGTTTTCAGACTATGAGCGCTATCTGGAAGCGGTCGCCCGTTGTGACGTCGTAATCATTCCACTTGTGGATGACGCGTTCAATCGGTGCAAAAGCGTCGTCCGCTACCTCGATGCTGCGATCGTGCAAACCCCGGTGATTGCGTCAGCTGTCGGCGACTATGCTGAGCTTGTGCGCCATGGCGAGACAGGATGGCTCGCTCGTTCGAAGGCGGATTGGGCGCCGCTGCTGGATGCGGTTTGCGCTGATACGAGGCTACGCCAAAGCGTAGGACGCCGCGCGCGTGAGTTCGTTGAAGCGGAGTTTTCAACTACATCAAATATGCCGGATTTGAGTTCAGAGTTGCGTTCGCTCGTATTTGGAGACGCGCGTGCGCATCCTGATCGTTAACATCTTCTTTGAGCCCTCGACCTTTGGCGGCGCCACCATTGTGACGGAACAAATGGCCTCGGAGCTGCATAAGCAAGGACACGTGGTTTCAACTGTGAGCGCACGGTTTCATCCCGTGAATGCAACCAGCATCGTGCGGCATCAGTCAAAATATGGCTTTGAGTCCTGGAGCATCGGCCTCGCCCATGCGAGCTCTAATGATGCGCCAACGCGGCTCGCCAATCCGAATTTCGACGCAGCGTTCGAACGCATCCTGAATCACTTCCGGCCGGATGTGGTTCACGCGCATTGTGTGCAGGAAATCGGCGCTTCTTTCTTCGACATCCTCGTAACGCGCAAGATCCCATTCGCCGTCACCGTGCATGATTTCTGGTGGATTTGCGAACGTCAGTTCATGATCACGCCCGCAGGCGCTTATTGTGGACAGCGCACCATTGATTACGCGGTCTGCGCGCAGTGTTCTTCCAGTAGGGCGCACACTGAGAACCGCGCCGCGTACCTCAAGGCTCAACTCGCCAAGGCCTCACTCATCCTCACGCCCAGCGAGTTCGCACGCGGCATGCTCATCGACAACGGATTCGCGGCCGATCATGTGCGCGTTAATAAGAATGGCGTCCCCAAACCCGGTCCGGACTATCGACGCCGCGCGGCGGATGGAAAAGTGCGCCTTGGTTTTGTCGGCGGCCCGGGCGCGATCAAAGGCTGGCCCTTGCTTCTGGAAGCGCTGAGGCGCATCCCCCATGATCGCATTCGCGTGGTCGCGTTTGACGCCGGCGCGCGCATTGGAGCGCCCTGGCGAACTGAGATGGAGACTTCAGCCGCCGGCCTTCCGGTGGAGGTGGCGGAAGCCTACGGCGCGGAGAATCTTGACCGCGTATTCGGTGACCTCGACGCCATCATTTGCCCTTCGCGCTGGAAAGAGACCTTTGGATTGACGGTTCGCGAAGCGCTGATCCGGGGGCTTTGGGCAATCGCCTCGGATGCGGGCGGCCTGGCCGAGGATATTGTCGATGGCGTCAATGGCAGGGTGCTGCCGTTTCCACCCACTGTGGAAGACATAGCGGTCGCCTTGACAGAATTGTTGGCTCAACCGACACCGCCCGTGTTTGAGGCAAAACATGTGACCGACGTGCGCCAACAGGCCGCTGATCTTGCGGACAAGCTCTGGGAGATTGCACAAGGCCCAAGCCGTTCCGCCCCCTCACTCGAAAAAGAGCTGTCGTGAGCGTCAACAAACTCTTCCTTTCCGTAGGCGCGATGAAGGCAGGGACAACGTTCCTGTTCAATGCATTGAGCCGCCATCCGGATCTGCATTTCACACCAGAGAAAGAGCTGCATTATTTCGCGCACATTGCGGGCCTTTCCTCGGAACTCTCGCGCCCATTGCGGCCGCGTCGCGATGTACCGCATACCTCTGTCGGCGCTGGACAAATCCTGACGCACGATTTCCGGCGCCATCGCTTGGCTACGGTGATGCGCAATCGGTACGCGCGTGTGAACGACGCCGCCAAGGTGCGCGACATCACCAGTTGGTATGCGGAGCGTTATCTGATCGACCCGATCGATCAAGCTTGGTTCAAAGGCGCGTTCGAAACGCCGGCCGGCTCGCCAGGCGACAAGTGGTGCTGCGAATTTTCAAACTATAACGCGCTGCTGAGCGAGGCCGGCTGGGCCGCCGTGCGCCGCCACTGCGCTGAACTGCGCGTCATGTATGTCATGCGCGAGCCGGTCGAGCGGCTTTGGTCTCACATCAAGTTCGAGTTTCTCCCAGCGGGCAAGCGACAGGCGCTCATCGATGGGGACCTAGACGAGATCGATCGCTTTCTCGCCAGCCACAGTTCGGCGCACGCGCGCTATACGAGCATCACGGAAAGCTTGCAGCGCAATCTTGCGCCACAAGAGCGTTTCATCGTGAAGCTGGAGGACATTCTCGCAGATTTGCCAGGCCAGCTCGGCAAGCTGTCGGACTTTCTTGGCATCGCCCGCATCGATTTCGCCGGCGTGAACCCGGCGCGCAAATCCAATGTGACAGAAGCGCTTCCTATCCCGCCCCACGTGCTTGAGCGGCTGCGCAGCGCGCTCGCGCCAGAACTCACTTTCTACGAAACGGCAGGAGCCGCGCTCGCTCGAACGTAGGCGTACTTGGTCGTCAAAGCTGGGGGTCTGATGTAACAAAACAGGGCGCTCCAGCGCCCAGACAGGCTGGATCGGAGGCTTTGCCGGGAGCGGCAATTGCTCTATAGCCGGAGCATCCAATTGGGAGAGCGAGGCCCCTGCGGGGCTTAAATCATGACCGCCAGAACCAGATCGGCTGCGCCCGGCCGTGCACGGGTGTCGCGCCCGCTCAATTTTCTTTTCCGTGTCTTCTTCACGTTTCTGCTCCGCTATCGGCGCACGGCGCTCGGACCGATATGGGCGCTCATTGGCCCTATCGTGTTCGTCGGAACGCTGGGATTTCTGTACTCTCATATCGGCAATCGCCCACCGACTGAATTTCTCCCGCACATAGCGGTCGGCTTCGTCACCTGGAACTTGATTCAAAGCATGATCACCGGCGCGGGCAGCGTGTTTCATCGCGGGCGCGCGAACATCCTCCAAGGCCAATTGCCGCTGGACGATCTGGTCATGCTTGAAGTCATGACCAATGTCGTGACCTTCCTCCACCAATGCTTGGTTATTGTCGGCGTCTTCATCATTTTCGGCACGCCATTCACCTGGTATTCGCTGCTTAGCTTGGTCGGCGTCGCGCTGATCATCATCAACGGAATCTGGGTCGTTCGGCTCATTGGCTTGGTCAGCGCCCGCTATCGCGACCTAGCCGAAGTGCTGCCCGCGGTCATGCGCGTTGTTTTCTTAGCAACGCCCATCATTTGGATGCAGGATCGCGGCGCGCGCGGCTCCTTCATAAGCGCTTTCCTGACCTACAATCCCTTCTATCATTTTCTTGAATTGGTGCGTTCGCCATTGCTGGGCCACCCGATCGAGCCGATCACGTGGATTGTCACCATCTCCATCACCGTCTTGGGGTTTGTGATCGAAGGCTTTGTGACGGCGCGATATGCCCGTTACGTTCCGTTGTGGGTGTGAGGAAGCATGCCAAAGCCGATTGAGGCCTCCACCGACGACGCTGCAGAAGCCGAAAAGCCCGCCAACGCGCAGACGATCGCACCGCGCGTCGCGCCGCTTATCGTTGCGCGCAACGTCACGCTGCAAGTGCCGGTGTTTCTGCCGCAGGAGCGCCAGCTCCTGAGCAATCCGCTTCGACTGGTGACAGACCTCTATCTCGGGCGCAGCAAGCGCGTTTACACGACGCTGCTGGACAATGTCAGCGTCAAGCTCATGCCCGGTGAACGTCTCGGCCTGATCGGCGCTAATGGCGCCGGCAAAAGCACGCTGCTGAAGGTCTTGACTGGGATTTATCAGCCCTCAAGCGGGACACTGAAAATCAATGGCGAAGCCACGGGCCTGTTCGGCATCGCGCTGGGCATGCTCAACGAGGCCACAGGCCTTGAGAACATTTACATGCGCGGCCTGCAGATGGGACTGACCCTCAAACAGATCCGCGCGCTTATTCCGGAAGTGATCGATTTCGCGGAACTTGAAGACGCCATAGAGCGTCCGCTCAGCACTTATTCCGCAGGCATGCGTTTGCGCCTCACCCTCGCGGTCTCCACCATGATCAAACCCGACATCCTGTTGCTGGACGAGTGGATTGGGGCCGGGGATGAGCATTTCAAAACCAAGTTCAAGCAACGCATGCTCGATTTGGTGGAAAGCAGCCGCGGCATGGTGCTGGCGACCCATAGCTTCAACTTGATGAAGGCGCTTTGCACGCGTGCGCTGGTGTTGGCTGAAGGACGCGTGGTCTTTTCCGGACCGGTGGACGACGCGCAGCAGTTTTACCTCGAGAACGCTCAGCTCCGCAGACGGAAACCGCGGCAGGAATAGCCGATCAGGCGGAGTTAGACCGCTCCACCTTTCGGTTCCCTGCTTATGCTCTGGGCATGATTGGGCGACGCTGCGCCGCAAAACGCGCCTGTTGGGCTGGCGCCGGGCATCTTACTGGCTCCGCGCCGGCCCGCGTGCTAACCGAAAACCGTGACGAGTTCCCCGCCAACGCACCCCAAACGGGCCGGTTCGGACGTCGACGTGATTGTCGTCACCTATAATAGCCGAGAAAATTTCGCACGCCTGAAAGCTGCGCTCGAACAACAGACCGTCTCGCACCGCCTGCTTGTCATCGACAATGCATCCAAGCCCGAGCAACGTCCCACGCCCCGCGATTTGCCCGAAGGCGCCGTCATCATCCAAATGGATGAAAACCTGGGCTTCGCCAAAGCCAACAATCACGGCGTCACGCTCTGCAGCGGCAAGTATATCGCCCTGCTCAATCCCGACGCCTTCCCCAATCCTGACTGGTTGGAACGCCTGATTGAAGCAGCGGAGCGCACGCCACAGGCGGCGTGTTTCGGCTCCACACAGATTGCCGATGAAAATCAGGGCCTGCTCGACGGGCTCGGCGATTGCTATTCCATTGCGGGCGTTCCATGGCGCGGCGGCTATCATTGGCCCGCCAACACGCCCCTGACAGAGGGAGAGGTCTTCTCTCCGTGCGCGGCCGCCGCGCTTTATCGCATCGATGCCTGGCGCGCTGTGGGAGGATTTGACGAGAGTTTCTTCTGCTATTGCGAAGATGTGGATTTGGGCTTTCGCCTGCGGCTCGCCGGGGCGACTTGCATTCAGGTGAAGCGCGCTGTGGTGCGTCACATTGGCGGCGCTTCGAGCGGCTCGCGGTCCTATTTTTCAGTGTTTCACGGCACTCGAAACCGGATGTGGACGTTCGTGAAAAATATGCCGACGCCGCTGCTGTGGATCGCCGCGCCCGCTCATGCCGTGATGACGCTGGCCTTCATGGTCATGTCGCTATTTCGAGGCACTGCTGCGCCGACTTGGGCCGGCGTGTTTGCTGGCCTTAGGGGCCTCCCGGAGATTTTGCGCGTGCGTAAGCGCGTTCAGGCTGAGCGAGTCGTGAACGTTGCAGACCTGTCGCGGATGCTCTCATGGTCGCCGCTGGAAATGGCGTCGCGCGCGCCTGTCGTGCGCACGCCATTAAGTGTGAAACGGAACGCTCCTGCCCACGGCGCCGAGCTTCAAAGACCGTAGGCTCAGATTTGTTTTGTGCGCTAGCGAAGGGCCTTATTCGCGGCCGTTTCGCGCAACTGCTTGCGCATTCTAACTGGATGATGCGAAAAACGAACCAGATCGCAGGGCCTGGTTACGCAAAATGACAATCAATTGGCGTCGCATCGCCACTAGTGTCGGCATCGGCCTCGCAATCCTCGTCGCAGGTTTTGCGCTCGGACGCGTCATCCCAAAGGCGCCCGCAATGGCGTCCATTCATCGCTTCGTCAGCGGTGAAGATGTGGTGTTGCCATTGCCTGAGCCGCCATTCGCCGGCCGGATCAGCGCTCGCGCCGACCAATCGGAACAAGCTATGCCGGTGCGCGTCGCGCCGCCTCAAAACGCGCCCAATGTGTTTTTGGTGATGACCGATGATGTCGGCTTCGCCGCGTCAAGCACTTTTGGCGGTCCGGTGCCGACGCCAAATCTCGACGCGCTGGCGCAACGGGGCGTGCGCTACACCCAATTCCACACCACAGCGATGTGCACGCCTTCGCGCGCCGCTTTACTCACTGGTCGCAACCAGCACCGCGTTGGCGCCGGTGTCGTTTCCGAGCAATCCAGCGGATACCCTGGCTACAATTCCGCCATCCCGCGCAGCGCGGCCACGATCGGGCGCGTGCTTACCGGCTATGGCTACAACACCGCTTTCTTCGGCAAACATCACAACACGCCCATCTGGGAAGCATCCGCAGCGGGCCCGTTCGACCATTGGCCGACAGGGCTCGGCTTCGAGTATTTTTATGGCTTTATTGGCGGCGACACAGATCAGTTCAGCCCGGTGCTGTATCGCGGAACCAGCCGCATCGATCTTTCCAATGCGCCGTCAGACTTAATTCTCGACCGCGCCATGGCGGATGACGCGATCCACTGGATGCGGGTTCAGCACGGCTCCGCGCCAGACAAGCCCTTCTTGATTTATTATGCGCCCGGCACCGCCCATGCGCCGCATCAGGCGCCTGAGGATTGGATCGCGCGGTTTCGCGGTCAATTCGATCAAGGCTGGGACCGGGTTCGCGAAGAAACCCTCGCGCGCCAGATTGAAATGGGCATTGCCCCGCCGGGCACGACGCTCTCGCAATGGCCCGAAGGCGTGCCGCACTGGAATGAACTTACGCCCACACAACGCCAAGTGGCCGCAAGATTCATGGAAACCTATGCGGGCACGCTCGCTTATCAGGACGCGCAGTTCGGGCGCATCTTCGAGGAGATGCGACGGCTCGATGTCTTAGACGACACGCTCATCATCTTCATCAACGGCGATAATGGCGCGAGCGCAGAGGGCGGCATTTCGGGCACCATGAATGAAATTGGTCACCTGGCCAATCAGGTGGTTGAGGACGACGCATGGCTCGCAGCGTCGCAAGCGGAGATGGGCGGACCGCGCAGCTACCAAACCTATCCTGTCGGCTGGACCGTGGCCATGAACACGCCCTTCCGATGGACCAAGCAAGTCGCCTCTCACCTCGGCGGCACACGCAATGGTGCGGTTGTCTCCTGGCCATCGCACTTGCGGGCTCGGGGCGAAATCCGCACGCAATTCCATCATTTAGTCGATGTGTACCCCACCATCCTGGAAGCTGCAGGGTTGCGCATGCCCACCATGGTCGATGGCGCGCGTCAGCTCGAATTGGACGGGGTCAGCATGATGCCGAGCCTGCGCAATGCGCGTGCGCCGGAAAATCATCGCACGCAGTATTTTGAGATCCTTGGATCGCGCGGCATCTATCATGACGGCTACATGGCCGGCACAACGCCGCTCAATCCGCCTTGGGCTTCAGACGCGCCGTCCACCACCCTGGACGAGAGCCAAGCTTGGGAATTGTACGATTTGCGCAGCGATTTTTCGCAGTCGCGCAACCTCGCCGCCAGCGAACCTGAACGGCTGCGTGAAATGCAGGCGCTGTTCGCGCGCGAGGCGGAGCGCAACAATGTTTATCCGCTCAATCCGCAACGCGGCACAGCGCGAATGGACTCGCTACTGTTCCGCTTCGCCGTCGCCTCGCCCTTCAACCGCCAAGGACGCTACGTCTATTCGGGGCAAGGCTATTCGATCATGCAATCGGACGCCCCGCCCCTCTTCGCGCGCGATTATACGATCGACATTGACGCCATCATTCCGCAGGGCGGCGGCTCTGGCGCGCTGATTGGCTATGGCAGCTGGTTCGGCGGTTGGAGCTTCTATCTGGATCAGGGCCGGCCTGCCGTGCGCCACGCCTTCTCGCAGCAGCCGCGCGATCAGTTCAGCATTATCGCCCCGCGCGCGCTCCCCGCCGGCCGCGCGCGCATCCGCTACGAGTTTCGCTATGATGGCGGCGGCATGGGACGCGGCGGTGCGATGCGCATTTTCGTCAACGGCCAACGCGTCGCCGAGGGGCGGATTGAGCGCCAGATCACGGTTGTGGCTGGACTCGGCGAAACCTTCGACCTTGGCGACGACACAGCGGCGCCGGTGCTCGACTATCCAGGCGGCCGTGCGCGCTTCAATGGCGAGATTGAACGCATTGAGGTGCGCCCTGGTCAGATGAAGTTACTACCCTTCTGATCAAGCCAGCCATTGGGCGCTGAAGCCCCACGGATCGCACTCGCCGATCACCTTCGTGCGCGCCTCACCGCCCTCATAGCGTGTGATGTACATGTCGAAGAGGCGCTCCTTCATCATGTTGAAGGGTTCCAACTCCGGCGGACGCGCGCCAGTGACGATGTCGATCGCGAGCCGATGAATGGTCCGCGTTTTGCTGGCTTCGCGCAGCCGCGCGTCGAGAGCGACTTGCGGTTCTGCCGGCCACTGATAGAGGCAGAAGGTGTGCATCACCATAATCGGGGCCGGCAACTCGGTCAGCAGTCCGGGCAAGCTCTTCATTGCGTCACCGGCAATAGTGCGCAGGCCCGTATCGGCGCGATAGCGCAGCGCCGCAGCGAGTTGCTTGCGCTGCGACACCCAATCCGGCGGCGCGAGCGACTCAATCCAGCGCCGCTCAAGCTCGCCCGTGGGATCGACCGGATTGAGATCGAGCCCGACACGGGCGCCGATCTTCGGCGGAATAGATGATTTCGGGCGCGCATCGCCAAACCAGTGCGGTTGTTCAACGGCCGGACGCGAGGCATCGCCGTGGCGCCCTTCTGGGCCGAGATCGTACTGGTAGTGATCGAACAAGGTGAGCAGACCCGCGCTGCAACCGATTTCGATCAAGGATAGCGGCTCACCCACCTCATCGGCGATCAAACGCGCCGCCGGCGCGATAAGCCCAGCGCGGTTGAGGAAGGTTGTCTGCACCGTGCGTGTAGCGATCAGCGCTTCAATGGCCTGCCGATGCTTAAGACAAAAGGCGCGAAACGCCGGAAAGGACTCAGCAGCTGGCTTTGGCTGCGCGGTCATGGTCGGGTAATAGGCGGCCAGCGGGTCGCTAGCATTATCTTGCAGCACCAACTCCGCCGCGGAGAACAAGAGATGGTCCGCTGGCTGACCGGTCTGCTTGCGGGCGGCCATGGCGCAGAGGTCGGGATCTTCGGCCACGCCTTCGGCCAGAGCAGCGTAGAGAGGAGCGCGCATCATGTTGAAGCGCATGACCGAGCCCCGGAAATAATCTCCCATGTCCATGTCTGGAATGACGGTGCTCATCTTCTCTCCCTATTGGTTGCGCATCTGACGGCGCCTTTTCGCACTGTCGCCAAAGGCTGACGGTTGCGCAATTCGAAATTTTTAGATCAATGTGGCGCCGGTTTGCGTGGAGTTGGAGCCGTGGAAGGAAAAGTCGCCATCGTCACCGGGGCTGCTCGCGGCCTGGGTCAGGCTTTCGCCGCTCGCCTCGCCAGCGCCGGCGCTTACGTTATTGCCGGCGATGTGCGCGATTGCGCCGAAACCGCCGCCCTCGCGCCCGAAAAAATACGGCCCGTGACGCTGGACGTCACCAGCGACGCCTCGATTGCGGCGGCCGTTGAGGCAGCATTGAGCGAATTCGGCCGCGTAGACGCCCTCATCAACAATGCCGCGCTCTATGGGGCTTTGAAGGGCGGCCGGTTCGAAAAAATCGACGAAGCCGAATGGCAGCGCGCCTTTGACGTGAATGTCACCGGCATTTGGCGCTGCTGCAAAGCCGTGACGCCGCATATGCGGACCCAAGGCGGCGGCGCCATCGTCAATATTTCCTCGATCGGGGCGCTGCACGGCAATCCGCTTGGCCTGCACTACACCGCCACTAAAGGCGCGGTAATCACCATGACGCGCAGCCTCGCGCGCGAATTGGGGGCGGACAATATTCGCGTCAACGCCATCGCGCCTTCGGGCGTGGCGACGGACGGTACGGCTGAATTCTTCGGCGACAAGACCGAGAAGATGCTGGGCAAGCTCGCGCTGCAACAATCCATTCCGCGCAACCCCGAGCCGCGCGACATGGCGGCTGCGGCGCTTTGGCTGGTTTCGGATGAATCGCGTTTCGTCACCGGCCAAACCATCGTGGTCGATGGCGGGATGGTTATGCTCTGATCGGCTAGGACCAGAGTCGCTTGGAGGCGATGCGTGCGCCCTCCGCCATTGCTTCGAGCTTTTTCCAGACAATGTCCGGGAACACTGTCGGCGTGATGTTGAAGGTGGCGAAACCACAATCGCTCGAGGCGATGACGCGCTCGCGCCCCACCATGCGCGCATAATTTTCAAGCCTTTGCGCCACCAATTCTGGGTGCTCGATAAAGTTCGAGGTGGAATCGATCACGCCCGGCGCGAGGATTTTGTCTTCCGGCAGCTTTTTGTGCGCGAACACCGCCCATTCGTGGGCATGGCGCGGATTGGCGCCTTCAATCGACAAGGTTTGCGGCTTGGCGCGGAAAATCACGTCGATAATGCGCTCAAGCGCGATGTCGCGATGGTGCGGGCCTTCATAGTTGCCCCAGCACAAATGCATGCGCATCTTTGCTGGAGGAATGTTGCGAGTCGCGTGATTGAGCGCCTCAACATTGCGGGAAATGATCTTCAGGAATGCGTCATCATCCAGCTTGGCGTAGTTGAAGTGCCGACTCATGGCGAGGTCGGGCGAATCCACTTGCACGATGAAGCCTGCCGCGACGATCGCCTCATATTCCGCGCGCAAAGCTTCAGCGACCGCTTCGATGTAGGCGTCTTCGCTCGAGTAATGCTCGTTGGCCTGGAACACCGCGACCACACCGGGCGAAGCGGCGGTCATGAAGGCTTGCAGCGGTTTCGCCGCGTCGACGGCGGCTTTGTAGTGAGACAAGTCGGCTTCCAGCGGACCGAAATCGCGCATCGACACGGGGCCGACGCAGCACGCGCCGCCACCGCGCGGCACGACCCCGCCAATGGCGACCAGATGGCGCGCAAAGTCAGGAAATTCGCGCAAGTCCGCGGCGGAGAACCCCTTGGAAGTTCCGCCAAAGCCGGCGAGGCGCTCGACGACATAGGTGGCGTAGCTCGGTTTGCTGAACTCACCGTCGCTGACAATGTCGATCCCGGCGGCGACCTGCTGCGCCACCACCTCGGCCACGCCTTTTCGCAGCGCAGCATCGAGCTCCGCCGGATCGAACGGCTCGCCCTTGGCCTTGGCCAGCATCGGCGCCATGACGTAATCGGGGCGCGGCAAACTGCCGACATGCGTGGTCAGGATGCGGTTTGGCGACAAGATTTGGGCCTCCCTGGGCTTTTTCCACGATGTTAGGCCCGGAATGCGTGGCTCTGGCAACCCTGTACGGGCCGGCTGACCGCGACTACCGCGAAAATATTTGACGAGTTGCGTAGCCGAGTCCTATGGTCTGCTACGAAAACCGACGCGTATAGGGGCGTATAACCAAACCACGCGCGGGTCATATTTCGGAGCAGCGACATGTCGGCGTCCGCAACGGTGCTGAAAGCTGAGACCATCCCATCACCAGACATGCTTTACGATCGCGCACGCGTGATCGCACGCGCCGCGGGCGAACGCGCGGATCAAACGGAGCGCGATCGGCGCATCCCTGACGCGACGATTGCGGAAATGCAGGCTGCTGGCCTGTTTCGCATTCTGCAGCCGCGCCGCTGGGGCGGGTACGAAATGGACCCGCAAGTTTTCTACCACGTTCAGATGATCCTCGCCGAAAGGTGCATGTCGACCGCCTGGGTTTACGGCGTCGTGGGCTGCCATCCTTACGAATTGGCGCTGTTCCCCGATAAGGCGCAGCGCGACGTGTGGGGTTCAGACACAAGCATTCTGGTGTCATCCTCGTATCAGCCGGTCGGCAGGGTCACGCGAGTCGAAGGCGGCTTCCGCCTCAGCGGGCAGTGGGGCTTTTCAAGCGGCAGTGATCATTGCCAATGGGTGCTGCTGGGCGCCCTGATCCCGCCAGCGAAGGAAGGCGAGCCGCCGGAAATGCGGACCTTCCTGGTTCCACGGTCAGACTACAAGATCGTGGACCATTGGCACGTGTTTGGCCTGAAGGGCACGGGCAGCGAAGACATCCTGGTCGAAGACGCGTTCGTTCCTGAATATCGCACCCACAAGGCCGCGGACGGTTTCCTCTGCAAAAATCCGGGCCAAGTCGAAAACGACGCGCCGCTTTTCCGCCTGCCCTGGGCGCAGGTATTCGTGCGCTCCGTTTCCACGGCCGCGATTGGCGGCGTGCGCGGCGCAGTGAATGCGGCGGTCGAGATCACCAAGTCGCGCGTCTCCACCAATACGGGCAAGGTTTCGAAGACCGATCCGGTGCTGTTGAACGCAATCGCACGTGCGGCGTCGCAAGCTGACGAGATGGAAGTCGTGCTCGAGCGCAATTTCGAACGCATGATGGCGTATGCGCGCAATGGACAAGATGTGCCAATGGATCTGCGGGTCCTGTATCGCTATCAATCAACGACCGTCGTGCGCCGCTGCGCTGACCTGGTCGATGACCTGATGCCGCTGCTGGGCGGGCGCGCCATTTACAATGACAGCCCGATCGTGCGGTTCTGGCTCGACTTGAATGCGGCGCGCGCGCATGTCGCCAATGATCCGAACAATTTCGGGATGGACGTCGCCAATGGTTTGATGGGCGAAGGCCCACAAATGATGTTCGTCTGACAAAAGGCAAAACGCCCGTAGAGGCGTTGGGAAGGAAACGATGGCGGACAAGACTGATGCGCTGTTCCCAAATGGAGCAGCGCTCATCTTCGGAGGCAGCGGCGGCATTGGCAGCGTTGTGGCCAAGGAGCTTGGCAGGGCGGGCTCAAACGTCGCCATCGCCTATCGCACCAAGAAGGACGTGGCGCAGAAAGTCGCCGATGAGATCACTGCGCTGGGCGTGCGCGCCTCCGTGCATCAAACCGATATTCGCGATCTCAAATCCGTTGAGGCGACGGTTGCCGCCGCTGGGGAGACGCATGGTCGCGTCCACACGCTTGTGCTCGGCGCGGGCCCGGTCGTGCCGCAAGTTTATCTGAGCGAAATGAGCGATGCGCAGTGGCGCGACGCGGTCTCCACCGAGCTCGAAGGCTGCTTCAACATCCTGCGCGCCTCGCTGCCGAAATTGCGCGCCTGGGGCGGCGGCTCTTACGTGCATCTGGGATCGGCCGGCCATTTGCGCTGGCCGGACAAGGACGGGCTATCGGTCGTGCCGAAGGCCGCGAACGAAGCGCTGATGAAAGGAGTCGCGCGCGAAGAGGGCCGCAACAACATTCGCGCCAACACCGTGCTGGTCGGCGTGATTGATGCGGGCATGTTCCACGAACTGACCAAGCAAGGCGCTTTCCCGCAAGCTTGGGTGGAGGAAACGCAAAAAGCGCTGGCGCTGAAGCGCTGGGGCCAGCCGGAAGAAATCGGCCACGCCGTGGCGTTCCTGGCGTCGAACAAGGCCGCCTACATCACCGGACAACAAATCGCGGTCGCCGGCGGCTACGGCATTTAAGGGCGATTGGCTCCCCCGCTTAAGCGAGGGAGCCCGCGCGCCTTACAGCATATTTGGTATTTGCGGGTTCTTGTTGTTAATCATGCCTTCAAAGCGGTCGCGCAGCGCTTGAGCCGAGCGCTCGTGCAGCGGCATGACCCAGAAGTCGTCATTCTGCAGGCCCTTGAACACATATTCGGCGAACTCGCTGGGTTGCGTGGTGTCGACGCGGCGGCCAAGCATCATCTCCATCGTCTTCTGGAACGACTCCATATCGGTGATGCCGCTGCCGAGTTGAGCAGACGCGTATTCCTTCGGCGCATTGCGCTGCGAGTTGAACAGATTGGTGTCGACCACGTACGGCCCCGGGAAAATGCACTGCGCCTTCACCGGCGATCCCATCATGGTCAGCTGGAAACTCAGGATTTCCATCAGCGCAACCACCGCCGCCTTCGAGCACGAATAGGCCGGCGATGTTGGTGGGAAGATCAACCCAGCGCCTGAAGAAGTCGCCGATAGCACAGCTTCCTTATTCTGCTGCAGCAGCTTGGGCATGAACGCGTTGATCCCGTTCAGCACGCCGTAAAAGTTGACGTCGAATGCCCACTTGAAAGCGCTGACATCGGTGTCCCACACGGTGGGCGCTCCACCGCCGCCCACGCCGGCATTGTTGAACACCATGTGCACTTCGCTGAAATGCTCAAAGGCGCGCACGGCGAGCGCTTCAACTTGCTCAGCCTTGGAGACGTCGGTTTGATGGCCGATGGCGTCGATGCCGGCGCCCTTCAATTCGGCTACTGCTGCATCGAGCGCCTTAGCTTCAATGTCGGCGACCACGATGCGCGCGCCCTCACGGCCGAGGCGATGCCCCAAGGCAAGCCCAACCCCGCTGGCGCCGCCCGTGATGACGGCGACCTTCTTGTTAAAGTCTTTCATTCTTTCCCTCCCTTAGAAATTCGCGAACGCGCGCGATGAATTGTTGTGGTTGGTTGAGATGCACCCAATGCCCCGCCCCCTCAATGACGGCGAACTCTGCATTGGGAAAATGTGCGCGCTGGTCGGGATCGAGCGGATAGGCCCAGCTCCTCGAGCCATAGATGTGCAGCATGGGCTGAGGCGCGGCGCGCCAAAGCTCGGCCATTTGCGTGGCCGTAAAGTCGATGGCGAAGCGCCCCCGCACGAGCGGGTCGAACTTCCACACTAATCCGCCTTCAACGCGCTTCATCCCTGTTTCGGCCAGGTGACGGGCCTGAGCAGGCGACAGCCGCTTGTCTTGGTCATCCAGCAAACGATCGACGGCCTCATCAATGTCGCGATAATGGCGGGTTGGGAATGCGGCCAGCGCGGCGCGCTGCTCAAGCCACATGCGGGTGCGCGCGGCTGGAGAGGCCGCGGCCATGAGCTTCATCTCATCCACCCAAGCCTGCATGCGCGGATCGACATCGGCTTTGTCGGCGCGGAACAGCCCCTCGCCCAGCACGCCTTCGACCAGAACCAGGCGCTGCATGAGGTCGGGCATCGCCGCTGCGAGCCGCAGCGTGAGATTGGCGCCCATGGAGTGGGCGACGATGTGGCACGGGCCGACAAGTTTCAGCAGGGCGACGATGTCGATCAGATAATAGGGCGGATCGTACGCGCCTTCGGGCGACCAATCGCTATCGCCATGACCGCGCAAATCGAGCGCCAGCACGGGGCGATCCGCCGCCAGAGCCGCGCACGTCTCATCCCACGCGCGCGCATGATCCAAGCCGCCGTGCAAGAGCAAAACTGGGGTTTGGCCTCTCTGGCCTTCCCACCGCCAATACACCAAAGAGAGCGGGCCCGATTTCAGGCGCATGCGCGTTGGCGCGCTTCGGTTCGGGGGCTCTCCCATGGGCGCAGATTGTTGGCGGCCAATCCACGCTTTGTCTACGCAAATAGACAATGCTAAGCACTTCGTCTGCTGCATAACGAAATGGGAGGGTGCAATGCCCAGCGCAAAAGAGGCCGCGGTCGCATCATTGAGCGCGGTGCGCGCGAAAGATAAGGCCGCCTGGCTCGCCCTGTTCGCCGATGACGCCGTGGTTGAGGACCCGGTGGGCCCCTCGCCATTCGATCCCGAAGGCAAGGGCCATCGCGGCAAGACCGGCATTTCGGCCTTCTACGATAACGTCATCTCGCACAATGAAGAGTTCGACTTCACCATTCACCACGCCTTCGAGTGCGCGGGCGAAAGCGCCAGCTTCGCCACGTTCAAGATCAAGACGCGCGGCGTGAGCTTTGAAATGCCGATCATCATCGTTCACAAGGTGAACGCGGACGGCAAACTGACCAGCTTGCGCGCCTTCTGGGAATTCCCGTCTGGCGGCCTCGGCGGCTAACCCGCCTTAGAGATCACGGCATCGGCGAAGCCACGCAAAGCCGCGATTTTGTCTTGCAGCGGCTGGGTGTCCTCTTCCATCGCGTAGGAATTGCGGAAGCCGACCACGACGTCGGTAACGCCCTTATCCTCAAGGCGCTTCACGCCATCGAGCGAGAAACCGTCGAGCGATGCGGCGAAGATGCGGAATGGCTTATTCGTCGTTCCCGCTTCGGCGCGATAACCGGCGAGCCTTTTCAGCATGTCATCGAGATCGCCGCCGCCCGCATGGAGCCAGCCATCATGGCGCGCCGCCCGCTTCAGGGCCGCATCGGCGTGACCGCCTATCATGATCGGCAGCGGCTTGGTCGGGATCGGGTTCATCTTCAGCGCTTCGAACTGATAGAACTCGCCCTTGTGCTCATAATAGCCGCCGCGCGCGAGGTTCTTGACGATCTCGATGCACTCATCGAGCCGGCGGCCGCGGTGCTCGTAGGGCACGCCGAGAAACTCATAATCTTCCGGCCATACGCTCAGGCCGACGCCGAAATTGAAGCGATTATTGGTGAGCGCCGCCACCGAGGTTGCAAGCTTGGCGGCGTAGACAGGTTGGCGCACAGGCAGCTTCACGACAAAAGTGGTGAGCTCAATGCGCTTGGTGATGGCGCCCATGGCGGATGCGAGAATGAAGCTCTCCACGAAGGGCTTGTTCTCGAGGAAGCGCCGGTCGCCGTCGGCGGTGTAGGCGTATTTGGTGTCGGATTCAGCGGGGTAAAACAGGCTGTCCGGGATCATGTAACCGGCATAGCCGTGATCTTCGACTTCCTTCGCCAGAGGCAGCAAATTGGCGATCGGCGTCATCGATTCTGCGTAATGGAAGCGCATGTTCTTCCCCCTTCGCGGTTCTGTACGGGCTCGCGCCCCTTATGGTTTTATTGCCAAAGTATTTTGCGGGCCGATTGCACGACCATTTCCGGTGTTTCAGGCCCAGCCGTGCGCAGCCAGTCAATATTCATCGGCACTTGCACGCCGCGCTGCACGGCCGGGCGCGCATCGATGGCGGCGATCCAGCGCGTGAGATGTGGCAGGTCATCGGTTTTCACGCCGGGAAAGTTGCACATGCGCGCCCAGCAGAAATTGGCGATGTCGGCGATGGAATACTCTTCTGCGAGATACTCCGCCTCGCCGAGCCGGCGATTGAGCACCTCCATCAAGCGCCGGCCCTCATTGCGATAACGCGCGGCGACGCGCGGCAAATCTTCGGGCCAATAGCGCGTGAAAACATTGGCTTGTCCCATCATCGGGCCGACGCCGCCCATCTGAAACATGAGCCATTGGATCGCCACCGACCGCTTCTTCGCGTCACTCGGCAGCAAGCGTCCCGCCTTCTCCGCGAGATAGATCATGATGGCGCCGGATTCGAACACGGCGAAGCCGCCCTCATCATGATCGCGAATGGCCGGAATTCGCCCATTTGGGTTGATCTGCAGAAACCATTCTTCCTTGTGCTCCTGCCCCTGAAGATTCATCAGGCGCACCTCATAGGGGAGTCCCAGCTCTTCGAGCGTGATCGACACTTTATGTGCGTTGGGACTTGGCGCCGCGAAGAACTCGATCATGCTTTTCCTCCGCCGGCATGTAACGTGGTGTACCCTTTTTCGTAAAGTTGGCGATCGTTTCGTTTCGCAAATCGACGATCTAAGCCGGCCTGAACCGGCTTTCTGCGTCGCCAGCCCCGGCCGCACGCGCCAAAAAAGTGGCGCAGGGGTCATAAATCTCCCTGTTTTCGCAACTGCAAACAGGTTTGAACGCGCGGATTGTGCTATTTTCGCCAAACACCGTCGGTTCTCGTAAAATTTCTGACCGCTAACCGTCAGTTCGCGTAGACAAAGCAGAGCGGACACGGCATCACTTACTCAGGGGATAGCCTCTGGCATTCCGTATAATTGCGCCGGCGCATGAACGTCAGGCGAGCCCGAAACTGCGGGCGAGCGGGCCGAAAGCCCCGGAGGGAGGAAAATTCGATGGCGAATACCAAGACGGGCGTTTGGCGGTATCTGACCAGCTCTCTGGCGATGACTGCGGGCATGGCCGGCATGGCCGTCCCGGCTCTGGCTCAAGAAGATGGCGAGCGCAGCATTGGCGAGGTTGTCGTCACCGCGCAGCGTTTTGAGCAAACGATCCGGGAAGTTCCGGTTTCGATCGCCGCCATCAACGGCGAACAGCTGGAAAATCTGGGCATTGACGACCTGAAGGAAGTCACGGGCCAGGTCCCCAACCTGTTCATCAACAACTTCAACGGCCGCTCCGATACAGTGCGCCTGTTCATTCGCGGCATCGGCCAGAATGACGTCTCGCTGACGCAAGACCCCTCGGTCGCGCTCTATATCGACAACGTCTATGTCGGTTCGGCGATCGGTTCATCGTTCGACTCGCTCGACCTTGAGCGCGTTGAAATCCTGCGCGGCCCGCAGGGCACGCTGTACGGGCGCAACGCAACGGGCGGCGCCGTCAACCTGATCCCGCGCCGGCCGCAGCTTGAAGATTTCAGCGTAAACACCTCGGTCACGGGCGGCACCTATAATTTGCGCGCCGGTCGGATCGGCGTGAACGTGCCGGTGGTTGATGATCTCGCCGTGAAGATCGATTACGGCCGCACGCTGCGCGACGGCTGGGTCGAGAATAATGGCCTGGGCGATGATTTCTCTGAACAAGATCGCGAAAATGCGCGCTTTGCCCTGCGCTGGGAGCCGTCGGACACGGTGTCGGTCAACTATGCGTATGACTGGTCGCACGTGCAGGACACCCAGCCCTTCACCACGGCGACCTTGCTCCGCGATGACTTGCCGTTCGGGGTCGGACCCGATGGCAACCCGCTCTATCCGCTTCCAGGGGCGCCGGCATTCGTTCAGGTCGAAGTGCGCCAGAACGACCCTCAATTCTCGGAGCGGCGCCCGGATGAAGCCACGAGCCTGCGGCCGGTCCTCGACGGCGAGTCGCAGATTTCCGGCCACGCGCTGAACATCGATTGGGATATCAGCCCCAACCTCACCTTCCGGTCGATCACTGGCTATCGCCGCATCGTTTCTAATTTCCAGGGCGATTACTTGCCGACCTTTGAGGGGCGACTGGTGCTGTTCGGCACGACAGTTATTTCCCCGTATGGTTCGGTCGGCGGTCAGAATATCGCCACCCACTTCGACAACCTGTCGCAAGAATTCCAGCTGCTCGGCAATACTGAGCTCGGCTTTGGCGATGTGCGCTTTGTCACCGGCGCTTATTACTACACGCAAGAAGGCGAACAGGTTCAGGCCAGCGTGTTCGTTACGCCACGCGGCGGCGCTTCTGCGACCATTGATGATAAATCCTGGGCGTTGTTCGGCGAAGCCACACTGACGCCGAACGCGTTCGACGAGCGTCTGCACCTTACATTCGGCGCGCGCTATTCGGAAGACGAGCGTTCTGCCCGGCGCATCAATGAAGGATCGATCGCCTATGCGCGTCTTGGCGGCATGACCGCAGAGAATTGCGCAAACCAAGCGTTCATCGGTCAGTTCCTCCCAGGCGAGTGCCCGGCCACGACCGGCGTGGTGCAAGCGGCGACCTACGACAAGCAGTTCGATAATTTCTCGATGAGCGGCTCGATCAGCTATGAGCTGACCGAGGACATCAACATTTATGGGCGCATCGCCCAGGGCTACAAAACGGGCGGCACGTCCGAGCGCTCGGCGGATCCGGTTCTGTTCAGCCTTGGCTATGAGCCGGAAGAGATCCTCTCCTACGAAATCGGCGCTAAGGGCCTCTATTTCGACAATACGGTCTCGATCAACGCGGCCATCTTCTACATGGAGCTGGATCGCTTCCAGACTTCGGTGCAAACCGGCGCTACGCCAGGCGAGCGCGATTTCGTCGGCCTCGATGGCAACACCTATCAGGGCGTCGAAATCGACGCGCAATGGGCCGCAACCGACCACCTCACTGTGCTCGCGAGCTACGGTTCGCTGGAAACGGAAGTAGGCCAGCCGACAGTGGCGTTCGAACTCGCACCGGGCGGCGTCTGCACTGGGACCTTGTCTGGAGCCACCTGCACGCAGAGCCTCATCTCTGAATTCCCTTACGCGCCTGAGCAAACCATCACGTTCGGGCTGAATTACGACACCTCGATCACGGATCGGCTCGGCCTGAAATGGTCGCTCAACTATGCGCATCAGAGCGGCTCGGCGACCTCGCTCAACGTGTTCGAGAACACCCGGCTCGACCAGCGCGGCGTTATCGATGGCAGCGTCACGCTGACCCTTGATCAAGTCGCGGGTGGTGAAGCGACCCTCAAACTGTGGGGCCGCAACATCATGGATGAGGACTATCGCATCGTCGACAACCGCTCGTTCAACTTCGTTGGCGCTGCGCAGCAGGCTGAATGGGGTGAACCGGCCACGTTCGGCCTCACGCTCGGCTATCGCTACTAAGCCAAACCTCTCAACTTAGTGCAACGGCGCGCCGCACGGCGCGCCGTTTGTATTTTCAGAAGATGTTTTGCCCCGGCGTGAGCGGTAAGTCGCGCGTCGAGATCAATCCGGGCGGCGCGGCCATTACCGCAGGGATGGCGTGCAGCAGCCGCATGGCGCTGCCCAACAAGCCACCGGTGACGGGCGATCCTTCGGCAGTGATCTCAAGATCGACGTTCATGTTCGGCGAACCGACGATCTCGATCCGATAGGCGTGATTGCCCTTCGGCCATTCCGGCGCGATGTCATCATGCAGGCGCGTGACGTGCTCGACGATGATCGCTGGGCGGCCACCCACGATCCCCTGCAACTCGAACCGCAACGCCGCCGCCGTGCCCTTGGCGATGGGGCCGAGACGAATGTCGAAATCATATGGCGCCGGCAGGCGCACATAATGCTCGCGAATTTCATCGAGCTTGGCGCCGCATGCATCCGCCATCATTTGAACGACGCCGCCCCAGGCCAGCGTGAGAATGCCTGGCTGCAACAGCGTCGGGATATGATCCATCGGTTTGCCGAAGCCCATAATGTCAAACAGCGTCACCGCTTGATCGTAATGGGCGTAGTTCAGCACTTCGAAAATACGCACGCTTTCGACACGCTCGCAGCAGGTGAGCAATGTGAGCGGGATGAGATCATTGGCGAAGCCTGGATCGATGCCGGAGGTGAAGCACCCGACCCCCGCTTTCTTCGCCGCCGCCTCCAGCGCTTCGGTGAAGAAGGGCGGCGCTTGCGGCGGATAAGTGAGGAACGGCAAAGAGCTGGAAACGACATGCTTGCCGCTCTCCATGCAGCGCACGAGATCCTGGATCGCATCGAAGGGACGCTGATCAGCGTTGGCGGTGTAGCAGACGACGTCAGCTGATTGTGCGAGCACCGCCGCCGCATCATTCGTGGCGATCACGCCGCATGGCGCAAGCCCCGCTAGCACGCCGGCATCAACGCCGATTTTGTCCGCGCCGTGCACAATGACGCCAGCGAGTTCAAAGGCTGGATTGGTGATGACCGCACGCAAGGCGTGGCGCCCGACATTGCCAGCGCCCCAAATGATGACCTTGTAGGGCATTAGCGCCGCTCCGCCGCGAGCGCTGCATAATCGGGCCGCCCCATCTCTTCCCACTCTGTCCACGCTCGCGCGAAATCAACCCCGAACGGATCTTGCTCGCGCAGGCGCATGGTGCCGCGCCGGATGGTCCAATCGAGCGGGGCCAATTGTTCGGCGCGCTCAAACCGCGCTTTCGCTGCATCGGCGCGGCCGATTTGATGCAAATGCCAGCCCAGCGCAAACTCAGCGCGCGCCATTTGATCGTCCCAGGTCGCGGTCAATGTCTGCGCTTCAATGTCAGAGGTCGACATATCGCGCACGCCCTCCTTCACCCAGCGGCGCAGCGCGGCCAGATGCGGCTCGCAATCGAGCTTGTGCGCAAATGCGTACATATTGCTCGCATGCTCCACCTTCGGGGCGCGCGCGATCTTGCCGGCTTCATCGATCCAAACCACGGTCGGCACATTGATAAACCCGTACGCCTCTGAAACCTGGTGGTTGAGGTCGATCAGGCTCGGATGCGTTGGCTCGGCGCGCTCGATGAACGGGCGCGCATCTTCAATTGAGGATTCCTGCGCCACTGTGATGATAGTGAGGCCATCGGGCGAGAGCTCGTCATGCAATTCGCGCCAGCGCGGAAGATCATCGCGGCAGCCGCACCAGGACGCCCACGTCACCAGCAAGACTTTGCGCCCGCGATAATCGCTGAGCCGCGTCGTGGCGCCGGCGAGATCGGGCAGTTCGAAATCGGGCGCTTCCCCATTCGCCTGCTCAGCCAGACGCACCTCGACAGGCGCGGCGATGGCGACAATGTTGGCGCCTGAGTCAACAGCCATCGGCGCGCCGACGAGATCGGCGAACCGCGCCACATCAAGCCCGGCTTCAGTGATCAGGCCCGGTTTGGCCGGGATGCACAGGCCAGCGCGGCATAGCCCTTCGGGCTTCAGTTTCCAGCCCAAAACCTCATCGACATATTTGGGATCGATGCGATATGCGCCGTCCTCAAGGTTGGCCGGAACGGCGTGCGCACGCCCTTGCGCGATCAAAGTCAAATTGATTTCAGCCACGCCTAACTCCCTCTTTGAAGTCATCTTGCGATGAGAGAGCGCGGCGCGCAATTCCTCCTTGCGTGGCTGCATCGCCCCGCTACCCTCGGTTCAAACAATGAGGGTGGATGATGCGGTTTTGGCTTTCTTTGATGGCGATCGACGATCTCACGCAACTGCCGGAGATCGCGCGCAGCGCCGAACAAGCCGGCTTTCATGGCGTCACTTTCGCCGACCATCTGCTCATGCCGACCAAGATCGCCAGCAAATATCCCTACACCGAGGATGGCGAAATGTTCTGGCCGCTGACGACGCCATGGCCGGACCCTTGGATCGCGCTCGCCGTCATGGGATCAGCGACAACACGGCTGCATCTGGCGACCAATATTTATCTGGCGGCGCTGCGCGACCCGTTCACTGCGGCGAAATCCGTAGCGACGACCATCGCAATATGCGGCGATCGCGTTGCGTGCGGGGTATCCGCGGGCTGGATCAAGGAAGAATACGATCAAGTAGGGATTGAATTCGCCTCGCGGGGACGCCGCCTCGATGAGACGATCAAAGCCATGCGTGCGCTTTGGACCGGCGAGGAAGTCCGGCACACGGGCGAGTTCTTCAATTTTGAAGCCATTATGCGGCCCGCCCCGGCGAGCGCGCCGCCGGTCTGGGTAGGCGGCGCTTCGAAAGCTGCGCTGAGACGCGCAGCGGAAAATGATGGCTGGCTTGGCCTGCCTATGAATGCTGATCAGAACATCGCCATCCTCGACGCCATCGCCGCACAACGCGGCGCGCGGGGCCTCAAGGATTTTACAGCGCTTATCGCGCTCGGCGAACCGTTGACGCTGGCTGCGCATGACAAGCTGGCCGCGCGCGGCATTGGCGACATGTCGGCCATGCCGTTCTTCCCCAATCCATGGGACGCGACGCCTTATGTCGACGCCGGCGCCGATTGGCGAGAGCTGGATGTCAAACGCAAAGCCATCTTGCGCTATGGCGAGAGCGTGATCGCGAAGTTCGCTTAAGCAGGACGATCGACGGTGCGAGTCTCGGTCCAATCGAGATTGAGGATGCGGTGGGCGATGCGCCAAACGCCGTCATCCTTTCGATACACATCGTCATAGCGGATGGTCCACACCATCAGCTTGCGCTCGCCATCCTTCTCGAACAGATGCTCGGCGACGCAATAGACCTCGCCCGTGGCCTTGGCGCCGTCGACTGTGATGAAGAGATTGCTCATGCGGTGCTGCGTGGCGATGAAATCGCGCGCGAGCATGGCTGGCGCCGCGCTAATGGCCGCGCTCCCCTCCATGCGGAAGTGCGGGCCTTCAAGAAGGGCGTCTTCGGTGAAGATTTCTTCCCAGAGCGCCGTGAGATTGCGGTCCGCGCCGCGTGCATAGAGCAACGAAAGCCGCTGAATCGCCGTGACGTCTTGATCCGACATTTTGCTCGCCTCCACAGCGCACACGCGCATCCGCGATAGCCTACGTCTTGCGCAAAAGCAAAATTTATCAGACTGTCCCCGCCCAGATGCGCAATCGTCGGCTGGCGAAAAGCGCGCGAATGGGAGGGTATGCATGCCGACATTTTCGCTCGGCCTGTTCGGGCTGCAGCAGTGGTTTGGCGGCGATTTCGCCGGCGTGGTGGATTTGGTGCGCCGTGCGGACGCCAAAGGCGTTCACCAGGTCAGCGTCACCGATCACGTGGTGATGGGCGAAGCGCTCGACACCTACCCTTACGGTCCGTTCCCGACCACTTCGAACTTCAACTGGTATGAGCCGATAACGACGCTCTCAGTGCTCGCAGGCGCAACATCGCGAATTCGCTTCAGCACCGGCATCATCATTTCTCCGCTTCGCCCTGCAGCCTTGCTGGCCAAGCAAATCGGCACGCTGGACGATCTCTCCAAAGGGCGTCTTTCGATCGGTGTAGGCACGGGCTGGCAAAAGGAAGAGTATCTGGCCTGCGGCGTGCCCTGGGAAAGCCGCTACGATCTCATGATGGAGCAGGCGCAGGCCATGCGCGCATTGTGGCGTGACGCCCCGGCGCGCTTCGATGGCGAATTCATCAAGTTCGAGAAGACCTATTGCCGGCCCGCGCCGGTGAAAGGCAGCGTCCCGCTTCTCTTTGGCCTCGCGCCCTCGCCGAAAAACGTTTCGCGCATGGCCGCGCATGGCGATGGCTGGGTTCCGATGCAGCAAGATCCGAAGAAGCTGAAGGAAGGCATGGCCGAGATTCGTGCGGAGATGCGCAAAGTGGGGCGCGGCGATGCGCCGTTCGGTCTCCGCGCCGTGCCGCGCATTCTGCTGAAGGATAATGCGCCGGATTTTGAGACCAGCATGGAGCAAATTCCGGCGCTGATCGAAGCCGGCGCCACTGAAATTGAGGTGCATCCCATCGCCTATCTGCGCGGCGAGCAGGATTGGGATGGTTTCCTTGATCGCATCGTGCAGCTGCAGGAGACCTACAAATGAGCGGCGCCTTAGCAGGCAAGCGCGCCTTCATTAGCGGCTCAAGCTCCGGCATTGGCGCGGCTACAGCACGGCTCTTTGCGCGCGAAGGCGCGAAAGTGTTTGTGCATGGCCGCAATCCGGAACGCACGGAGGCGGTCGCCAAGGAGATTGGCTCAGAATCTAGTTGGAAAACCGCTGATTTGCGCGATGGCGCAGCGGCGGACGCGCTGATTGCCGCGGTGCATGAGCAGCTCGGCGGCGTGGATATTCTGGTCAACAATGCCGGAGGCGAGACCGCGGCTGATGGCGCGATCGATTGGCTGAGCGTAACGCCGGAGGATTTCGCCGCAGCCTATAACGCCAATCTCATCTCCGCCGTGCGCATGATCCGCGCCTTCGCGCCAGGCATGAAGGAGCGCGGCTGGGGTCGCATCATCCAGATTTCGAGCGGCATCGCGCATTATCCGACGCCGAACATGCCTGATTATTCCGCCGCCAAATCGGCGATGAACACGACCACGGAGAGCTTGGCCAAAGCGCTCGCGCGCACCGGCGTCACCGTCAATACGATCAGCCCCGGCCTCATGCTGACGCCTTCGGTTGAAGGCTGGCTGCGCGGCATCGCCAAAAAAGCCAATTGGGGCGATGACTTGGCGACGATCGAAAAGAAAGCCACCGAACGCATCGCCGCTAATCTGGTTGGCCGCCTCGGCCGCGCTGAGGACATCGCCAACACGGTGCTGTTCCTGGCCGGCGAAGGCGCCTCCTTCATCAATGGCGAAGATATCCGCGTCACGGGCGGCCACCTTTAGGGAGAGAGAAAATGGCAGACGATTTGGCCGCGCGCATTGAGCGCCTCGAAGCCATCGAAGAGATCAAGCAGCTGAAGGCCCGTTACTTCCGCTCGATCGACCGGCGCGACACGGCAACGCTCGAGACGCTGTTCACCGATGACGTGGAAATCGACTATGAGGGCGGCACTTATAGGTGGCAGCTGCAGGGCGCTTCGGCCTTGATCGAGGCGCTGCGGGCGGCTTTCAACCCTAGGTCGGTGGCCTGCCATACTGGCCACACGCCGGAAATTTTCATGAAGTCCGCCACCGAGGCCACAGGCCATTGGTACCTGACCGACGTGATGATCAGCCGAGAGCAGAAATTGATTACAAGCGGCAGCGCTTTGTATTTGGATACGTATCGTAAGACCGCCGACGGGTGGCGCATTGCCCGCTCGACCTATAAGCGGATTTACGAGATCGTGGAACACTATGAAAAAGAGCCAGGCATCACATACGCTTACCTTGCCACGCTCGACGATTAGGATGGCCTCATGAGCGGCGCTCGCTCCGCCCAAACAGCACCCGTTCGGCCAAATCCGGCCAGGGGCATCACGCGCCTGCACGCCGCCCAGCGCGTCGCCTATCGCAACAAGATCATGGCGGCGGCGACGGAAATCTTCGTCGAAAAATCGTACATGGCGACGACGGTTGACGACATTCTGGCGCGCGCAGACGTCAGCAGACCCACATTTTACCGCTATTTTAGCAGTAAATTTGATCTGGCGGTGAGCCTCATCCGCTCGAAAGGCGTGGAATCTTCTGCGCCGTTCGAAAACTTCGTGACCGCTGGCGACGTCAGCGCCCAAGCCGTCCGAGCCATGATCCGCGAGAATATGGAATTCTACGAGCGCAACAGCGCGCTGGTGCGGGTCATGACCGAAGTGGCGGCCAGCAATCCCGAATACTTAGCCGAGGTCGACGCTGCATTTCAGCGTGTGGCCCGCCGGCTGGGCGCCATTCTCCCCGCCTTCGCCGCGCGCGGCCCTGGCGGCAAGCGCCGCTCCACGCGCGCACGGCTTCTGCTGAACCAGATCGCCATAACCAGCCAGCTGAGCGTGTCCGAGGGCGAACGGGTCGACCGGGAAGCTGCGGTTGAGCTCCTGACAGAACAGTTTCTGGCCTTCTGCGCTGCTCCCTAACACAGAATTACGCTCTAACATGGCGTTAGGACATTGCGCCGGCTGCGCAATCTGGCATTATCGCGCTCGTTAACTCCCCATTTGCGCGGCCAAGTCGCGCCTATAACCGGGGAGAGCGGAGGAAAGATGTCGGTTGGCTGCGCGACCCCTAGGTCTGCCGCCCACGCTTTGCGTGGTGCGCGAGCGCGCCGGCAAAGCTCCTCCGCCGCAGCGAAATTCCCTCAGGAGGCGTGGTCATGTCATCGGTGAAAGCAGCTTTTGAGCGGTTGCGCGCGGGCGCACCGAAGATGGCGCGAACCACGGCGGCCGAGCGCATCGCGAAGCTCAACAAGCTCTGGCAAGCTGTGCTCGCCAATCTGGACGAGATCGACGCAGCAGGCAGCGAAGAGATTTCCATGTCCGGGCTTGGACAAATGCTGCCCATGAAGGAAGAAATCGCCTTCATAGCCGCTAATCTCGAAAGCTGGATGAAACCCAGCGAAGCCGGGCCGACGCAAGGGCTGATGGGCCGCAAGGGCTACACGCATTGGGAGCCGAAGGGCGTCGTACTGCATCTGGCGACATGGAATGCGCCGATCCTGATCAGCCTATCGCCCGCGGTCGAGATGATTGCAGCTGGCAACACGGTCATGATCAAGCCGTCCGAACTTGCGCCAAAATCAGCTGAGGTCGTGAAGAAGATTGTCGAGGAAGCCTTTGCGCCGGATGAAGTTGCGGTCGTGCTCGGCGGACCTGAGGTCGCGCAAGAGGCGCTGAAAATGCCGTTCAACCACGTTTGCTATGTAGGCGGCACGCGCGTCGGCAAGCTGGTGATGCAAGCGGCGGCGGAACATTTCGCGCCGGTGACGCTCGAGCTTGGCGGCAAGAATCCCGTCATCCTCGATAAGAGCGCCGATATTGCGGATGCTGCGAAGAAGTTGGCTTTCGCGCGCACGATTATGGCCGGCCAAGTCTGCCTGGCGCCGGATTACATTCTGGTGCCGCCAGCCCAGCGCGACGAATTGGTCAGCGAGCTCTCCAAGCAGTTCACGGCCATGTACGACCCCAATGGCGGGGGCGTGAAAACATCTGCGGACCTGCCGCGCATTATCAACACGCATCACACCCGCCGCATTATTGGCCTCATCGAGGACGCCAAGAAGAAAGGCGCGAAGGTCGCTTATGGCGGCGAATACAATGAGGCCGAACGCTATATTGGCCCGACCATCCTCACCGATGTGACCAATGAAATGGACATCGCCTTCGAAGAAACCTTCGGGCCCGTCTTCTCGGTGATGACCTATGACACCAAGGAAGACGCCGTAGCGGAAGTCGCCAAGCGCCCGAAGCCGTTGGGGCTTTACGTGTTCGCGCAAGAGCGCGAAGCCGTTGACTACTTCCTGAACAACACCCGCTCAGGCAGCGTCGCCGTCAACAATGCGGTGACCCAAGCCAACAACCCGACTTTGCCGTTCGGTGGCTGCAATCATAGCGGCATTGGCCGTCTCGGCGGCCAGGCGGGTTTCCAAGAATTCTCGAACGGCCGCGCCGTTGTTGAAGATCCATTGAACCCTGCGCAAAGCCCGCCGGCCTTCTATCCGCCCTTCCCGGCGGAAGCGAAGATGTTCCTGCGCGCAATGCTGTCGAGCTGAGGAGAAGTTTACATGGTCGCCCTCGAAGCTGATCGGCCCATCAGGCATATTGACGAAGCGCCCATGCTGAAGGGCGCGCCATTCATCGGATCCGTCAAGGAGATGATGACCGATCCCGCCCGCCTCCTTTATGAAGGCTTCAAGCAGCACGGCCCGGTCTTCCGCTTCAAGCTGATGGGGCGCACCAATTACGTGATCGCTGGTCCCGAAGCCGCCAAGCTGATCGACCAGCGCGGCGATAAGAATGTGATGCGCTCCTATGAGTTCTGGCACGGCCAGGTCGAGGAGTTCGGCGCCAAATACTCACTCGTGAGCGCCGATGGCGAAGTGCATGACCGGCTGCGCGCCGTGCTCAAGAAGGGCATTTCCCGCGACGTGATCGTGGGCCGCTATGGCGAAGCGGTCGACGTTCTGAACGTCATCTTCGATCGCGACTGGAAGGAAGGCTCGACCATTCCGGTGACCCAGCGCATGCAGCGTCTGGTGTCCGAAGTGATCGGGATGATCGTGGCTGGCGCAGGTCCCGAAGACGCCGCCGGCGACATCCGCACCTTCATCAAGTACATGCTGATGACGAAGGTGGTGAAGCAGGCGCCGGACATCATCTTGCAACTGCCCTTCTATCAGAACGCCAAGAAACGCGTGTTCGAGTTCGCGTATAAGCTGATATCCGACTACGAGAAGCGTCCGCCCAACACGGACCCGACGCGCACGGACTTCATCGGTGAGCTGCTGCGCGTGCACAGAGAGCACCCGGATCTGATCCCGGCGAGCGATCTGCCGCAACTCGTGCTTTCCCCTTATGTCGCGGGCCTCGACACGGTGGCGAACACGCTGGGCTCGGCGCTGTATGCACTGCTGAAGAACCCCGACATCATGGCGCGACTCAAGGCCGAAGTGGATTCGGTCGGCGTGTTGGATGAAACGGCTTTGCGCAACATGCCGGTGCTGCGCGGCGTGATGCTGGAAACGCTGCGCCTCTATCCGATCAACGTGTCGGCGATGCGCACGGCCAACCGCGACATCGAATTTGCGGGCTATCTCATACCGGAAGGCACAATGCTGTTCTGCGCCACCACGGTGACGCACTTCATGCCGGAATTCTTCCCCGATCCGTACAAGTTCGACATTGACCGGTTCGAACCGCCGCGCCGCGAACATATGAAGCCGTTTGCGTTCTCCGCATTTGCGCGCGGGCCGCACACCTGCCTCGGCCAGGGCCTTGCGGAGATTCTGATGATGCTGACGCTCGCGCAGATCGTGCGCCGCGTCCAAGTGCGCATCGATCCAGTCGACTATGAAATGAAGATCAGCGCCGTGCCGACGCCCGGCCCAGCCGATGACTTCAAAGTATATATTGAGCGCCTGCTGCCCGATCCGGTCGCGGGCGGCGCAGCGAAACCGGCGCCCGCCACGGCCTCCGCTTAGGAGGCCGCTGGCGCGCCAATGCGCAGCTTCATTCCATTCAGCTCTTCGCTCAGGAGGATTTGGCAGGACAGACGGTAAGTCGCTTCAGGCGACGGCGCTTGAGTGAGCAACTCAACTTCCGTTTCGCTGCGCGGCGGCAAGCGATCGAACCATTCGGGATCAATGATCACATGGCACGTCGCGCACGAGCAGCTTCCCCCGCACACAGCTTCAATACCCGTATAATTGTAGCTCTTCAGCACTTCCATGACGCTGTAGCCGACTTTGCCTTCAACCTCGGCCTGGCTGCCGTCTGTATCGGTGACATGAAGTTTCAACACGCGGGGTTTCCTCTGAATGCTGGACGCAGGTTCTGCGTAACACGGTGTTAGTTCTAATGCGCAAGCGCGCATAGGTTCAACGAGAAACGCAATTCGGGTTTAGGGAGTCGCAGATGCCAAATGCTTTCGTTACTGGGGCCGTGATGGGCCAGGGCCTGCTGCTCGCGCAGAAGTTAGGCAAGCGCGGCTGGCGTACGTTCGCGGGCGCTCTGCCCGGCCAAGATCTCAGCGCCCTCAAGGGCAGCGAGAATGTGATTGTGATCGAGCAAGACGTCTCCAGCACGGAATCGGTCCGCGAGAGCGCCAAGCAAGTCGCCAAGCAAGTTGGCGATGAGGGGCTCCACTTGCTCATCAACAATGCTGGTATCGCCAATATCGCGCAGGGCTTTGTTGAAGGCATGGTGCTCGATGAAGTCGAGCGCATGTTCCAAGTGAATACGTTCGGCCAGCTGCGCAACGCGCACTTCATGCTGCCGCTGCTGCGCAAGGCCGACAATCCCAAAGCCCGCATCATCAACTTCGCCTCTGGGGCGATCTGGGTGCATCCGGTCGGCTCCGGCGCCTACAACATGTCGAAGCACGCGGTGCATGGTCTCACCATGCAGCTGCGCTCGGAGCTAGCCCCATTCGGCATCCAAGCGACGACCGTTCTGCCCGGCGGCGTCAAAACCAACATGACCGCCAACGCACATCAAACGGTGAACGCCGTGTTCGACCGCATGCCGCCGGAAGTCTCCGCCGTTTACAAACCCATCTTCGGCGAAACTGTATTGGTAAAGCTGCCTAACATGCTGGAAGCCATGGGCAACGAGCCGGACTACACCACCGACAAGGTGCTCGAACTGCTCGAGATCGAAACCTGGGCGACGCAATATCCCGTCGGCAAGGACATCGAGCCAGCCGGCGCGATGAAGGATCAAATGTCGGAGACAGCGTTTGAAGGCATGCTGCGCCAATTCGGAATGTAAGCTAGGCTGACGCAAAAGAAGTTAGGGAGAAGCACCGTGGCGACCAGCAAAGAATATGGCCTCGGCCAGTTTGAGTTCCCGCGCGGCTGGTTCATGGTGGCCGACGCGTCGGAGGCCACGACCACGCCGAAGCCGTTGCGGTTTTTTGGCCAAGACATGGTGCTTTACCGCGGCGAGAGCGGTCGCGTTGTGCTGATGGACGCCTACTGCCCGCACATGGGCACGCACCTCGGCAAGAACGCGACTTCTTTCGTGATCCAAGACAAAACGCATGTTGAGGGCGACAATATTCGTTGCCCTTATCATGCGTGGCGTTTCGGCCCGGACGGCAAGTGCAACCAAATCCCCTATTTCAATGGGCCGATCCCTGCTGCGGCGAAGATCCGCACTTGGCGCGTTGAAGAGCGCTATGGCTGCCTCTTCACCTGGCACGATCCGGAAGGCGGTGATCCGGATTTTGACATTCCCTCGATTCCAGAATGGGATGATCCGTCATGGGTGCGCTGGAAGATTGATCATCTCGGTCAGATCAAGTCCCACTCCATCGAGCTGCTCGACAATATGGCCGACGTTGCGCATTTAGGGCCAACGCATGGCGCGCCGGCGCAATATTTCCGCAACGAGATCACGGATCACGTGCTCCGTCAGTTGCAGGGTGGCAAGCACCGCAGTCTCGGCGAAGGCGGCGCGATGCTTGAGACGGATACTTGGTACACCGGCCCAGGCATTCTGCTCTCGCGCTATGTCAATTCGAACTCGCTCATGATCATCACGCACACGCCGGTTGATGATGGCACCGTGCAGGCTTGGACCGCGCTGCTGGTGCAATCGCCCAACAAGGTGGCGACGGAAGCGGATGTCGCCATGGCGCGCGCCTATCAGGAAGCAGCCACCGCCGCCTTTGCGCAGGACTTCGAAATTTGGGCGAACAAAGCACCCTGTTTTGCGCCCTTGCAGATTCCGGCGGACGGCCCGTTTGGCCGGGTGCGTGCTTGGTATCGCCAATTCTACAATCCGCGCGCGGAAGCGAAGTCCGTGCACCAACAGTTGAACGGCACCTACACCGTGCGCGGTTTCCCGGACAGAGCGTCGGCCGCCTGAGGCGCGCTGGAACAAAACTAACGGCCGGCGCCCAAACGCCGGCCGTTTTTGTTTGCGCTAGCCGAACCGCGCTTGGCCGCCATCCAGCGGGATGGTGGCGCCCGTCAAGTAGCGCGCGCTGTCGCTGGCGAGAAACACGGCGGCTTCGCCAATGTCTGCTTCGCAGTCGCCGATGCGGCGCAGCGGAATGGTGGCGAAAAAGGCCTCGGCTTCGGCGGCATTATGCTTAGTCCAGGCGTCGAGCGCGGGAGAATTCGCCAGCGGGCAGACGGTATTGACGCGAATATTGTCCACGCCCCACTCCGCCGCGGCCGCGCGCGTGAGCACGCGGACGGAGGATTTCGCAGCGCCATACGCGCCATAATTGCTCATGTCCCAGCGCACTTCCGCCGATGTGGCGAGGTTGATGATGGCGCCGCCGCCACGGGCCTTCAGGTGCGGATGGGCGGCGATCATGAAGCGGAAGGTCGCGAACGGGCCATTGATGAAGCCCTTCTGAAACGCCTCATCCGACAAGGAGAGCAGCGGCCCCCAAGCGCCGTCATAGGCATTGTTCACGAGGATATCGAGGCCGCCAAAAGCCTGTGCGGACTGCTCAACCGCGCGCTTGATCGCTGCGAGATCGCTTACATCGCAGGGAATGGGCGCTGCCTTGCCGCCGGCCGCTTCGATCTCGCCGCAGACCGTGTGCAGCTTGGCTTCCGTGCGCCCGGATACGCAGACCGCCGCCCCCGCCTTCGCCATAGCAAGCGCGATGCCCCGCCCCACGCCCTGGCCGGCACCCGTGACCAATGCGACTTTGTTGCTCAACACGCCCATTCTGTTTCCTCCTTATGCGCGCATCTAAGCGCAGCTTGGGCGACGCGTCACCTGAAACCGCCGGCTTGCGTAGTTTCCGACGCTCCGCTCTTGCGCAAAGATGGGTCTTTCCGGGGTTTAACGTCGCTTTTCGACTTGTGACGCCTCCGTTCGCCCACTACTAATAGGGACAAATGTTGGACGCGTGCGCGCGCTCCGGGAGGCCCAAATGAACGCGATTGATCGCAACGTTTTCATCGGTTCGAAAGAGCTTGAGCGATGCCCCTTCCCGATGCCGATCGGGTGGTTCTTCGTCGCCTATTCCGACAGCCTCGCTAACGGCGAAATCCGCAACATCCAACTGTTCGATCAAGAATGGGTGCTGTGGCGCGGCGAAGATGGCACGGTCGGCATGAGCGACCCGTACTGCCCGCACCTCGGCCATGGCGGCAAGGTTATCGGCGAAAACATTCGCTGCCCGTTCCACCACTGGGAGTACAATGCGGGCGGGTGGTGCAAGAAGATCCCGTACGCCACCAACATGCCGCCGATCACGCAGCGCCAACCGATCCTGCGCACGCTGCCGATCCAAGAGAAGTTCGGCCTGATCTGGGCTTGGCACGATCCGAACATGGAACCCCCGACCTGGGAATTGCCGGACATTCCGGACCTAACTTCTGACGACTACATCAAGCCGCATCGCAAGTTCTGGCCGATCAATACGGCGATCCAAGAGTTGGCCGAAAACGGCGTCGACTTCCCGCACTTGAAGTATCTGCACGGCGGCCCGGAAATTCCGCACGCCGAGTATCGCTTCGAAGACCACAAGTATTTCGTGAATATGGATCATGGCGCACAGATCGGCGAAAGCTATGGTCCGGGCCTCAACATCTTCCGCTTCCAGCGCATGGGCGTGAGCGCGACGATGGTGAGCTACACCCAGCCCATTTCACGCGAACATTCGCAGATGAATATGAGCTTCACGCACAAGAAGTATCCAGAAGGCACGCAGGAAGCCGCCATCGCCAAAAAGATCGTCGATCACATGATCGGCGAAGCGGAAGGCGAAGAATCAGCCGGCTTCGAGTCGGTCGACCTGATCGTATGGAACAATAAGAAGTATCGCGCCCGCCCGATCCTTTGCGACGGCGATGGCCCGATCCTGCAGTACCGCAAGTGGTTCAAGCAGTTTTATCCAAACGGCGACAAGCTGAACAATATCTGACGCAGCGCGCCGAGGGAGGAAGGGCGCGATGCAAAAGGTGATGTTTGCGTTCTGGGCCGATGCCGGCTCGCAAGAAGCGCTGAATGCGGCGCTGCTTGGCCCCGTAAAGGATGACCTGCTCGCCGCTGGCGCGGCGCGTCTGCGCGTGAACGTGCCGGACGAAGCCGTCGCCGACGGCCAGAAGCTCTATCCCGAAATGGCGGCGGATCGACCGGCGGCGCTAGTGTCGTTCTTCGTCAATACGGCGCGGCGACTCGAGCCGTTCGAGGCGGCGTTGCGCAAAGCCAATGCGCGCTATGCCGGTTTCGAGGTGATGGAGAGCACGCCGCTGCCGCATCGCACGCCCGCAGATGGCGAACGTTCCCCCGGTTTCACTCAGCTCGCTTTCTTCAAGCGCCTGCCCGATCAACGCCGCGAAGACTTTCTGACCATTTGGCTCGAGAGCCATACCAAGGTGGCGATCGATACGCAGAGCACGTTCTTCTATCAGCAAAACCCCATCCTTCGGCCCTTGACCAAAGGCGCGCCGGATTGGGATGCAATTGTTGAAGAAAGCTTCCCCGCTGAAGCCATGTTCGACTGGAACGTTTACTTCGATGCGGTTGGCTCGGACGAAAAGCTGGCGGCGCATCGTGCGCAAATGAGCGAAAGCTGCGCGCGCTTCATCGACTTCACCGGCATCAAGCTGCTGATTTCGAGCGAATACCGCTTCGGCGATTGGCGCGATCTTTAGACCTTGAAGTAATCCGGCTTGGCGATGGTCCATTGATCGCCCCACAAATGATTGCCGCCATCGACGGTGACAACTTCGCCGGTGATGAAGGCGCCGCTTGAGCCCGCCAGGAAGCAGACCGTGTTGGCGATATCCTCCACCTGACCAAAGCGCTTCATGAGATTGGTTGAAGTGAAGGAGTTACGCGCCTCTTCCGGATAGACGTTCATCGCTTCGGTCGAGATGATGCCCGGCGCCACGCAATTGATGCGGATGTTGAGCGGCGCCCATTCGATGGCGACTGTCTTGGATACATAAACAATGCCGGCGCGCGCCGCGCAGGTATGCGCCACGCCCGGCATCCCGCGATCGATCACGGTGACCACATTAACGATGGAGCCTGGCAAACCCGCATCGCGCCATTTCCGCGCCGCGGCCTGCATCATGTACCAAGGCCCGTTGAGGTTGGTGTCGATGACGGCGTTCCAGCCCTTCGGCGCAAAGTCGATGGCCGCTTGCGGAAACTGCCCGCCTGCATTGTTCACCAGCACATCGACCCGGCCGTAGTGCGCCCACGCCGCGTCAAACAAAGCCGCCACCGCATCGGGATCGCGGATCGACATGGTTTGGATCAGCACTTCAGCGCCGATCGGCGCAAGCGCGTCCTTCAGAGACTGCAGCGGCTCGGCTTTGCGTCCGCACACCACTAATTTCGCGCCGAGACGCGCAAACCAAAACGCGCAAGCGCGGCCAATGCCAGTGCCGGCACCTGAGACCAGCACGACTTTTCCCTTGAACGCATCTGGCGCGAGCGCCTGCGGTAGTGACAACAATTCCGCGTCGCTGCGGCCGTATTTTTCAGAAGCCGACATTGTCCCCGCCTTTGAGGTGCAGGATTTGGCGCGCCTCTGCCGGCGTCGCCACCTCAAGCCCCAGACCTTCCAGAATTTGTCGCGCCTGCAGCACTTGCGCGGCATTGGACGGCGCAAGCTTGCCACGACCAAGCCAGAGCGAGTCTTCGAGGCCGACGCGCACATTACCACCCATCGCCGCGCCCATCGCAACAATCGGCATTTGCTTCGCGCCGGCGCCAAGCACCGACCACACATAGGCATCGCCAAACAGACGATCAGCGGTGCGCTTCATGTGCAGCACGTCTTCCGGATGGGGCCCGATTCCGCCGAGCAAGCCAAACACGGTTTGAATGAAGAGCGGCGCCTTCACCAAGCCCTCAGTATAGAAGTAATGCAGATTGTAGAGGTGGCTGGTGTCGTAGCACTCGAACTCGTAGCGCGCGCCAGTCTCGTTGAGCGTGCGCAATGCATACTCAATGTCCTTGAAGCTGTTGCGGAACACGAGGTCGCGGCTGTTTTCCAGCATTTGCGGTTCCCATTGGTGCTTGAAGTCTTTGTAGCGCTTCAGCATTGGGAACAGGCCGAAATTCATCGAGCCCATATTGAGGCTCGCCACTTCCGGCTTCCACGCCGCTGCGGGCGCGACGCGCTCCTCCACTTTCATAAAGGGCGAACCACCTGTGGTGAGGTTCACCACAACATCCGACGATTGCTTGATCGTGCGCAGAAACGGCTCAAAAGCCTCGGGCGTCTGATCTGGGCGGCCATCAATTGGGTTACGTGCGTGCAAATGCACGATCGCGGCGCCCGCTTCAGCAGCCGCCAAAGCCGATTCAGCAATCTCCGCCGCCGTCACCGGCAGATGCGGCGACATGGACGGCGTGTGGATCGAGCCGGTTACGGCGCAGGTGATGATGACTTTCGAGCCGGCCATGCGCACACCCCTCTATAATGAGTGCGATTCACTTTTCAGTCAGCCAAGGGCGAAATGCAAGCTTAGCCCAACTTCTCAACCTTTCGCGGCCTGCCTGCCCGCCATGCGGCCAAAGAAAGTGGCGTCAGCCAAGCTCATGCCAGAGGAATAGCCCGCCCCCCAACGCGGCAAGCCGCACGCTGCGCGCCCTGCCGCGAAGAGACCGGGGATCGGCGCGCCGGCTGTATCGAGCACCTCGCCCGTCGGCAACGTGCTGAGACCGCCCAAAGTAAAGAACGAGAAAAAGCTCTGCGAGAAGTTGAGTTCGATCGCCGCAAAGGGCGCTGCGGTGAGCGCCTTCAGCCAGGGCAGGCGCTTGTGATAGATCGGATCTTCGCCCTCAAGCGCGTACTTATTGTACGTCTTCATCGTGCTGCTGAGCGAGCCAGCGGGCATGCCGAGTTCGCTTTCCACTTCTTCCCACGTGTCGCCTGTGGCGACGACATGGATGTTCGCCAGCTCAAGCGGCTGCGCGAAGATTTCGCTGTCCAGCAGCAGATAGACGCGCTCGCCCGGCTGATCGACCATGTGGCGACTGACGCGGCCATGGTAGCAATCTTCATTGATGAAGCGTTGCCCCTTCTCATTGACGAAAATGCCCTTGGCGAAAGATTCCGGAATGATCCAAGGGCAAGTGACGAAGAACTCGTCCATATGGATCGCGTCGCCGCCAACGGACATGCCCATGCGAATGCCCGAGCCATCATCGCGTTCGCCGATCGGGTGAGTGGAGCGGAGAATTTCCGGGGCGTAGCGCTTCAGCATGTCGCGATTCATGCAAAAGCCGCCCGTGCACAGAATGACGCCGCGCTTGGCGCGCACATGACGCACCGCGCCATCCATGCGCACCGCCAGTCCGACCACGCGTCCGCCATCGTCAACGATCAGCGATTGCGCGTAAGCGTCGGTGCGCACATCCACGCCCAAGCTCCGCGCGCGCGCGTCAAGAATGTCGACCAGTTTGCGCCCGCCGCCCCAGCCTTCCCATTGCACGACGTGACCGCGCGGCGCAGGCTTTGATTTCTCATAGAACGGCCAAGCTTCTTCGCTGCCGGACCAGATCAAGGTGTCGTCAGTAACCGGCTCGATGATCTTGCCGGGCAGATAAGTGCCTTTATAGGGCACGCCTTGCTGCTTCATCCACGCATAATGGGCGAGGCTTTCTTTGGCATAGAGGCTCACCTTGGCCGCGTCCGCATCCGGACCGCCAGCCATCATGAGGTAAGCTTCGAGCGCTTCCGCTGTATCATTGAAGCCCGCCGCACGCTGCTCATCTGTGCCGCCGCCATAATAAATCTCACCGCCCGACAAAGCTGAGGCGCCGCCGCTGCCCGAACCGGCCTCGAACAATGTGACTTTGGCGCCCGCCTCCGCCGCTTCGATCGCCGCGCAAGCGCCGGAGGCGCCAAAACCAACAATGGCGACATCGGTTTCGATATCCCAAGTCTTAACGTTGCTGGCGCGAATTGGATGCGCTTGTGCGGCCGCTTGACTCATTTTTTTCCTTCCCGCGCTTTGATCATGTCCAGCGCCACGTCGACGATCATATCTTCCTGACCACCCACCATTTTGCGGCGCCCGAGCTCTACCAAGATTTCACGCGTATCCAAGCCATAGTCGGCGGCCGCCTTTTCGGCGTGACGCAAGAAAGACGAATAAACACCAGCATAGCCGAGACTGAGCGTTTCGCGGTCCACGCGCACGGGGCGATCCTGCAGCGGGCGCACCAAGTCTTCCGCTGCATCCATCAGCTTCATCACGTCGCAACCGTGATTCCAGCCTTTACGATCGGCAGCAGCGATAAACACTTCGAGTGGCGCATTGCCGGCGCCGGCGCCCATGCCGGCGAGGCTGGCGTCAATGCGCACCGCGCCTTCTTGCGCCGCAACGATGGAATTGGCGGCGCCCAGCGAGAGATTGTGGTGCGCATGCATGCCGCGTTGCGTTTCAGGCTTTAGCACGCGGTCATAAGCCTGGAAGCGCGCACGCACGCCGTCCATGTCCAAGGCGCCGCCACTATCAGTGACGTACACACAGTGCGCGCCATAGCTTTCCATCAACACTGCTTGCTTGGCGAGCGCTTCCGGCTCGATCATGTGGCTCATCATCAAAAAGCCGGACACATCCATGCCGAGATCGCGCGCTATGCCGATATGCTGCTTGGACACATCCGCTTCCGTGCAATGGGTTGCGACGCGCACCGAACGGACGCCCAGATCGTAGGCGCGGCGCAACTCCTCAACGGTGCCGACGCCCGGAAGAATGAGCGTGGTCAGCACTGATTTGGTTAGCACCGCCGCGACGGCTTCGAGCCACTCCCAATCCGTATGGGCGCCGAACCCGTAATTGAAACTGGCCCCGGAAAGTCCATCGCCATGCGCCACTTCGATGGCGTCAATGCCGGCTTCATCCAGCGCCTTGGCGATCGCTTGCACATGGTCGACGCCATACATGTGCCGGATGGCGTGCATGCCGTCGCGCAGCGTCACATCTTGAATGTAGAGCTTGTCGGTTTCGACGTTGAACTTCGCCATGATGTTTACGCCTTCGCGAGCAGACGTTGCGCGAGCAACTCGCCCGTCGCCTTCGCCGCCGCCGTCATAATGTCCAGGTTGCCGGAATAGCTCGGCAGATAATCGCCCGCGCCTTCGACTTCGAGGAAGATGGAGGTCTTCAGCCCTTCGAACTCGCCATAGCCCGGGATTTTGAGCTTATTGTTCGAACCAAAGCGCTCGAACTGCACGTCCTGCTTCAAGCGATAGCCGGGCACATAAGTCTGCACCTTCTTCACCATCGCCTGCACCGACTCGCGCACTAGCTCCGACTCGACGAAATCGGAGAGCGTGAACACCGTGTCGCGCATGATCATGGGCGGCTCGGCTGGGTTTAGAATAATGATGGCCTTGCCCTTCGCGGCGCCGCCGACCTCTTCAATGCCGCGCGCCGTGGTGCGGGTGAACTCGTCAATGTTCGCACGCGTCCCGGGGCCTGCACTGCGGGACGAGACGGACGCTACGATCTCGGCATAGTGAACCTTCGCCACCTGCGCGACGGCGGCGACCATAGGAATGGTGGCTTGCCCGCCGCACGTCACCATATTGACGTTCGGCTGATCGAGGTGCGCGTCCATATTGACGGGCGGCACGGTGAAAGGGCCGATCGCAGCAGGCGTCAGATCCACAATCTGTTTGCCATCCGCGCGCAGCGCAGCGTCATGCGCCTTGTGCGCGTAAGCGGATGTTGCATCGAATACGATGCCCACATCCTTGTAGACCGCCAGCTTTTTGAAACCCTCCATGCCTTCATGCGTCGTGGCGACGCCGCGCTCGCGCGCCATAGCAAGCCCCTCAGAGGCGAGATCAATGCCGATGACGGCCGCGAGCTCCATGTTTTGCGGATATTTGATCATTTTGATCATCAGGTCGGTGCCGATATTGCCGGAACCGATGATCGCCGCTTTAACTTTCGCCACGCCAAACGCCTTTCAAACAAAGCGGAGCGTGCAACCGCCCACGCCTTCTAAATTCATCTCAAACACATCCCCTGCCTTGGCCGGCTCGAGCGGCACAAGGCTGCCGGAGAGAATAACATCGCCAGCGTCAAGCGTGACGCCGTATGCGCCGAGCGTGTTGGCGAGCCAAGCTACAGCTTGCAGCGGCGAGCCCTGCACGGCCGCGCCTACGCCTTCCGACAGGGGCGCGCCATTCTTAGTCACCTTCACCCGCAAGGCCGGAAGATCGAACTTGCGTGGATCGACCCGCGCCTCGCCAAACGCAAACACCCCGCACGACGCATTATCCGCAACCGTGTCGACAATGCCGATCTTCCAATCGGCAATGCGGCTATCGACAATCTCGAAGCAAGGCGCAATCGCATCGGTTGCTGCAAGCACATCGTCTGCGGTGACGCCCGGACCGTTGAGCGACGATTTGAGGACAAAGCCAATTTCGGCTTCCGCGCGCGGCTGAATCAGACCGCAGGCGTTGATATCGACCACATCGCGTACCCACATGCGGTCCGTCAGAAATCCGAAGTCCGGCTGGTGCACGCCGAGCATGTCTTGCACGGCCTTGGACGTAACGCCGATCTTCTTGCCGATGACCCGTTCGCCATCAGCCTTGCGGCGCGCAAGACTGTCGAGAGAAATGGCGTACGCATCGTCAATCGTCAGCGATGGGTCACGGGCGATCAGCGGCGCCACCGTGCGGCGCTCACGCAGCGCGGCGTACAGCTCCGCCCCATAGTGCGCGGCCTTATTCATGCGCCGGCCGCTAGATCGCGGTGCTCAGCCATGACGCGAAGCGGTTCAGCTGCCATCGCGTTTCCTCCCTGCTTCGCGTTGGGGCGAAGCTTATTTCTCGTAATAATTTCTAATCCCCACTACGCATACCGTCAACATTGGCGGGACGCAGCGCGCATTTACGGCTAAGAGCGCAGGTCCACCTTGCGCACTTTGCCGGCGGCGTTCATCGGCAGCGCGCTCACAACCTCCACAAAACGCGGCGCCTTATAGTTCGCGAGCCGTTCGCGGGCCCAAGTCAGCAACGCTTCCGGCGCGGGCGAGCGCCCAGCCACCGGCACGATGAACGCCTTGCCAACTTCGCCGAGACGTTCATCTGGCACGCCAATGACGGCGGCGATGGCGACATCTGGATGTTGCTGCAGGGCTTTCTCGATCTCCGCCGGATAGCAATTGAACCCGCCGGAAATGTACATGTCTTTGAGGCGATCCGTAATCATGAGGCGCCCCGCTTCATCGAAGCGCCCAACATCGCCTGTATGCAGCCAGCCTTCGCTGTCGATCGCTTCGGCAGTCGCTTCTGGATCTTCGAAATAGCCCTGCATGACATTGTAGCCGCGCACGACAACCTCGCCTTGCTCACCGCGAGGAACCTCTTGCCCGGAGGCATCCACACAGCGCACTTCGACGCCCTCAATCGGCAATCCGCAGGTGCGCGCCACGACTTCAGCCGGATCGTCGGCGCGTGACATGGTCACTGTTCCGCACGATTCGGTAAGGCCATAGCCTGTCAGGACGTTGGCGATGCCAAGATCAGTGCGCATGCGCTCGATCAAAGCGGGCGGCACATTCGCCGCGCCGGTGACAGCAAGGCGGATGGAACTCAGGTCGGCTCCTTTGCGGTCGTTCGCCAACAGTGTTTGGAAAATGGCTGGCGGCCCAGGCAGCACGGTGATCTTGTGCGTCTGCACCAGATCGACCAGCTTCGGCACATCAAGCGTCGCCATCGGATAGGCCGTCGCGCCCGCCATCATGCACGTCAGCCAGCCAGCCTTATAGCCAAAGCTGTGAAAGAACGGATTGACGATGAGGTAGCGATCACCAGCCCGCAGCCCCACACTCGCCACCCACGATCGGAAGGTGCGGCAGGTTTGTTCGTGCCCAGCGACGACGCCCTTGGGATCGCCCGTCGTGCCTGAGGTGAACATAATGTCGGCGGGTTGTTCACCGTCGACGGCCAAAGCGCGCGCTTCCGTTTCGGCGGTCGGCTGCACCGCTTCCAGAAAAACATTCCAGTCAGCGCCAAACATGATCATGCGCTCAAGATGAGGCAGCTTTTGCTCAGCGAGCAGCGCTTGATAGTCCGTGCCTAGAAACGGTGCGGTCACCACCAGGAAACGCACGCGCGCACGATTTAAGATAAACGCCGCCTCAGCACCCTTGAGGCGGGTGTTGAGCGGGACGACGACGCCGCCCGCCGCTTGCGCGCCAACGCAAGCGACGATCCAGTCCACGCTGTTCGGCGCCCAAATGGCGACGCGGTCGCCCGCCTCCAGCCCGGCATGCGCAAAGGCAGCGGCAGCTTTCAAACAATGGCGCCAGAGCGTGGCGAACGTCTCTGAGCGCGCCCCATCCACGACGGCCGGCGCATCTGGCCATTTCTGGGCTGCGTCGCGCACGACGCGGGGGATGGTTTCACCCGGCAAGCGTTCCTCTTTTTGCTTATACGCGCAAATACAGACGGTCTTTTTCTACGCATCTAGCAGGTTGCGTCCATAGCAACCTGCTGTAACTTGCCCGCAAATTCGATGCGAGGACACCCGTGACAGACTGGCGCGATGCGCTCAACTTTGGCGGCCGCGTGGTGCTGGTGACAGGCGGGACCCGCGGCATCGGCCGCTCAATTGCGGCCCGCTTCGTGGAAGCCGGTGCACAGGTGGTGGTGTGCGGCCGCAGCGCGCCAGCCGATCCCGGCCCGGGCGAATTCATCGCCTGCGACGTGCGCCAGGCTGAGGCAGTTCGCGCCATGACTGACGCGATCGGCGCCAGATATGGCCGCATCGATGCGCTTATCAACAATGCCGGCGGCTCGCCCCAAGCCGACGCGGCCACCGCTAGCCCGCGCTTTTCTGAAGCCATTATCGGTTTGAACCTGATGGCGCCGCTTCACGTCGCCCAGGCTTGCCATCGCTGGATGCAGGAGCGTGGCGGCGCCATCGTCAACATCGCCAGCGTTTCGGCGGTGCGGCCTTCGCCGGGCACCGCCGCATATGCGGCCGCCAAGGGCGGCCTGCTGGCGCTCTCGCGCTCGCTTGCACAGGAGTGGGCGCCCAAGATCCGGGTCAACGCCGTCATTGCGGGCCTCATTGAGACCGAGACGGCGGAAGCGACTTACGGCTCACCCGCGGCTCAAGCCGAAGTCGCGGCCAGCGTGCCGCTTGGCCGGCTCGGGCGAGGCGACGATATCGCCAATGCCGCGCTCTATCTTGCTTCTCCGCTGGCGGAGTTCGTCACTGGCGCAGAGTTGCTGGTGCATGGCGGCGGCGATCGCCCCGCTTTTCTCGGCATTGTCGCCAAGCACGGAGGCTAGGCGTGGCTTACCGCTACATCTTAAAGCCGGAAGATGAGTTCACTCATAAGCCGGGCCCGGAAATCAATTTCAACGAGAGCGTCTATGTGAACGCTTTTGACGACGTGACCGGCATGGGTGGCTGGATGCGGCTGGGCAACCGCGTCAATGAAGCCCGGGCCGAGCTTTCCGTCGTGCTGTACCTGCCCGATGGCCGCATCGCGATTCAAGTGAAACGGCCGAAAATCAACCATAATGACGCGTTCGATGCAGGCGGCCTGCGCTTCGATGTGGTGCAGCCGATGCAGCGGATCGACGCTGTCTATGAGGGCAGCGTCTATCTGGTGGACGACCCCAATGTGCTGCGCAGCCCGGCGAAATTCTTCGAAACCGCGCCCACGGCTCCATGCTCGGTGCGCTGGGAATTGGAGACAATCTCACCGCAACACGGCGGGGAGCCGGCCACGGCCGAACAGCCCACCATGTATGGCCGCGACTTTTCGCTTGGGCATTTCAATCAGCATGTGCGCGCCAAAGGCCATGTTCGCGTCGGCGATCAGGAATGGAAGTTTGAGCCCGGCCATGGCTGGCGTGACCATTCCTGGGGTCCGCGCTGGTGGACCAATATTGTCTGGTATCGCCTCTTGCTCGCCGCCTTCCCGGACGGACGCGGCTTCATGATCCACAAGATCGCCAATGAGCAAAACCAAGCCCGCCGCTCCGGCGTGCTTTTGATCAATGGCGCCTATCATGAAATCGCGGACTTTGAGTGCATGACGGAATGGTCCGCCGCGAAAGACCCAGCCCGAATCCATGTTCGAGTGATTACGGAAAATGGAAAACGCGCCGAAATTCGCGGTGAAGTGCTGTCGCTGGCGCCACTGCGCAATCGGCGTGAGGAGCATGGCCGCGAATTGCTGAGCCGCATTGCGGAAGGCCATGTGCGCTGGGAGTGGGACGGCGTCGTCGGTCACGGCATGGCGGAATATATTGAACGCGTCGGCGAGGATGGCGCTCTTGCCGGCTTCCCGCTCTGAACTCGAAGCCGCGCTGACCGCAGCGGTGCAACGCCGCTTTGGCGCCGGCGCACGCGTGGAAAACCTGAAGCAAGCCACGCTGGGCGGCTCAAACCGCACGCTATTGTTCGATGTCGTCGAAGGCGCATCGCGGCGGCGTTTGGTGTCGCGCGAGGAAACCTTTACCGGTCACACCAGCCCCTTCCTTCCGCCGAAGACGCAGTACCGGATTTTGCAGCTGGTCTATGCGGCGGGCGCGCCGGTCACGGAGCCAGTATTCGCGTTTGACGAGCAGGATACGCTCGGCCCCGGCTATGTCACCGCGTTCGCTGCAGGCGAGACGCTGCCGCGCCGCTTGCTGGCGGACCCGACCCATCACGCCGCCATCCTGCGCGGCCTCGCCGCCGCGTTGGCGCACTTGCACAAGCTCGACCCTGCGCAATTCAGTTTTCTCGCCGAATTGCCCGAGAGCGGCGACGCGATCGCAGCGCTGCGTCAGCGGCTGGACGTGCTTGAGGAGCCGCATCCCGCGCTTGAGCTTGGCCTGCGCTGGCTGGAGCGCAATGCGCCGCCGCAGCGGCGCGTGCTCCTCCACGGCGATTTCCGCAATGGCAATGTGATGATTGACGGCGCCCGCATCACCGCACTGCTGGACTGGGAATGCGCCCATCTAGGCTCAGAAGCTGAGGATTTGGGCTGGCTCTGCACCCGTTCCTGGCGCTTTGGCGCGATGGACAAACACGCTGGCGGATTCGGGACGCGTCGCGAATTGCTGGACGCCTACGCCGATGCCGGCGGCCGCAACATCGAGGAGGATGAAGTGCGCTGGTGGGAGCGTTTCGGACTCGCGCGCTGGGGCATGTACAATGTGCTGCAGGGCTATGGCCATGTGCACGGCCGCGCTTCGCCCGCCTACGCCGCCTGCGGGCGCAACGCTGCGCTGATGGAATACGACCTGCTTATGAGCATTTCCGGACGTTACGACTGATGCGCCAATATCGCCCCGACGCCGCCGAACTCGCGCGCACCGTCGCGCGCTTTCTCAAATCGCTCGAGCCCAAACTTGACGAGGGTGATCGATACCAAGCACTCGTGTGCGGGCACCTGCTCGGCATATTGTCGCGCGAACTGGAAGCTGTGGCTCTGCCGGATGAAGATGAGGCCGCGCTTGCCGCCGCCATTCGCAGCGGCGCGCGCGATGCGAACTGGGACGCAACCTTCGAAGCCGTGCTCGCGCGCACGATTGAGCGCGTGCGCGTCGCTAAGCCCGATCACCTAGCCCCGGAACATCGCTAAGCGTCCCCGCGCGGCTCCTTCGGCAAACCAAGCCCGCGTTCAGCGATAATGTTGCGCTGAATTTGGCTCGAGCCGCCATAGATGGTGTCGGCGCGCGAACTCAGATGCATGTGCGTGAGCAGGCCAAAGCGATAATCGTCTTCGCCAATTTCGCCAGCAAGCCCCTGCACATCCATGGCGAGGTCGCCAAGCTTTCGGCGCCAGCGCGACCAGTACAGCTTATAGGTCAGCGCCGCTTCGCCGAGTGTTTCATTGCCGCTATCGTTGAGCATGCGCAGCGCGTTGAAACGCATGATTTTCAAACCAATCCACGCATCGGCGATACGCTGACGGATGTGCGTATCTTTCGCAGCGCCGGTTTCGCGCGCGACCTCGATCAGTGCTTCCAGCTCAGTGTGAAAGTGCATTTGCTGCACGATGGTTGAAACACCGCGCTCGAAACCTAAGAGCGCCATCGCCACGCCCCAGCCGGCGCCGGGCTCGCCAATAATGTTGGCGGCGTCCGTGACAGCGGCGTCGAAGAAAGTTTCGCAGAATTCGGCCTCGCCATTCATCTGCCGGATGGGCCGGCGCGTCACGCCGGGCTGACCCAGCGGGGCCAGCAGGAATGACAAACCCTTCGGCCCCTTGCTGCCAGGTTCAGTGCGCGCAATCAGGAAAATCCAATCCGCGAACGGTCCCAGGGACGTCCATGTCTTTTGACCATCAATGATCCAGCGCCCGCCTTCCAAGCGCGCGCGTGTGCGCACATTGGCGAGATCGGAGCCGGCATTGGGCTCGGAATAGCCTTGGCACCAAATTTCTTCGCCGCGCGCGATCGGCGGCAGGAAGCGCTGCTTTTGCGCCTCCGTGCCATATGCGATGATGGTGGGGCCAATCAGCTCGACACCCAAATGGCCAAGGCGCGGCGGCGCTTTGGCGCGATCATATTCCTCGGCGAAGGCGACTTGCTCAGCGATCCCCGCCGCGCGCCCGCCATGCTCCTTGGGCCAAGCGATGCAACTCCAGCCGGCCTCGCCGAGCGCGCGCTCCCAAGCGCGCAGTTCGTTCAGATGATCCGCCTGCCGCGTGACGCCGCGCAGGCCGGCGAACGGCCCAGAGAGCTGCGCTTCGAGCCACGCACGCGCTTCGGCCCGGAATTGCTCAACCGTCTGACGCGACACCTAATCCTCCTAGACTTCACGATAGCATAGCGGCGACGCCGGCGCAGTCGAAATTGCGCAGGTCGCAGCTCAATTGGTCATTGACCGTCGATTTGCGCAACAAACAAGGGTCCAATTCCGCCTGAGCGGCTTGAAAGCCCCATACCTGCTTGCTAGACCTGACGGAACGACAAAGACGGAGGAGAGAGACGCGATGGCGGTACGTTCGCTAGCCTATGTGCGTATCGGCACGCGCGACCTCGCGGCCTGGCGGGCCTTTGGAGAGTGCGTCCTCGGTTTGCAGGCCGTGGACTCCGGCGACCCCAATCTGCTCCTCCTGCGTATGGACGATCGCCCCTGGCGCTTCCGCATCCAGAAGCACGATACGGAGGCCTATCTCGGCGCCGGCCTCGAATGTCCAGATCAAGCTGCTTACGACGCCACTGTCGCCAGGCTGCGCGCGGCGGGCGTTGAGCTTCAACCAGGCTCCGCCGACGAGGCGAAAGCGCGCTGCGTCCGAAGCTTCGTCAGCTGCAACGATCCCTCTGGCAACAGCCTCGAGATCTTCTGCGGCCACACAGTCGCCGGAACGCCATTTGTGTCGCCCGTCGGCGCACTCAACTTCGTCACCGATGAGGGCGGCATGGGGCACATTGTGGTGCCGGCGCTCAAGCTCGCGGCGACGCGCGCCTTCTATGTTGATCTGCTTGGCTTCGGCGACAGCGACGAGATGCGGATTCAGATGGGCGATCACTCCATGGGCATGCACTTCCTGCACGCCACCGGCCCGCGCCATCACACCGTTGCGCTTGCAGAGTTTCCGACGCCGTCAGGGGCCGTGCACGTTATGATCGAGGCCAAGACCCTTGACGATGTGGGTTACGCCTACGACCGCGCATTGAAGGCTGGTTGCCATATCTCTGCGACCATGGGCAAACACACCAACGACCACATGGTCGGCTTCTATGCGCGCTCGCCCTCGGGCTTTGATGTCGAGTTCGGCTATGGCGGCCTGCAGCCGGATTGGAATACATACATTCCCACGATCACCCAAAAAGAGAGCCTTTGGGGCCATAAGTGGGATTTTAGCGCGTGAGCAAGCCTCTTCCTCTGAACAAAGTCACATCGCTTGACGGCCTTGTCGGCCAGATCAAAAGCGGCATGACGATCGGCATTGGCGGCTGGGCCACGCGGCGCAAGCCTATGGCGCTGGTGCGCGCGCTCCTGCGAAGCGATGTGAAAGACCTCACCGTGTTCGCTTATGGCGGACCGGACATCGGCATGCTGGCCGCTGCGGGCAAAATCAAAAAGCTCATCTTCGCTTTCGTTTCGATGGATCACATCCCGATCGAGCCGCACTTCAAAAATGCGCGCCAAGCTGGCTTGCCTGTGATGGAGCTCGATGAGGGCATGGCGCAATGGATGCTGCGCGCAGCGGGCATGCGCTTGCCTTTCTTGCCCACGCGCGTCGGCATCGGCACATCCATCGCGGACAATCCCATGTTCAAACGCGTCACCAGCCCGTTCGAGGATGGGGAGGAACTCATCGCGGCGCCCGCTTTGAAGCTTGACGCCGCTCTGCTGCACGTTCATCGCTCGGACGAGAAGGGCAACGTGCTGACGCTCTCGCCGGACACGTTCTTCGACGATCTGATGGCCCGCGCAGCCGACAAGACTCTCATCACCGCTGAACAGATTGTTTCCACTGCTGAACTCGATTTAGCGAGGAACGCACGCTATCACCCCTTCGAGCGGGCGATCGTCACGGCGGTGGCGGAGGCCCCCTTCGGCGCGCACCCGACCAGCGCAGCGCCAGATTACGAACTCGATATGGCGCATCTGAAGGCGTACGCGGCCTCAGCAGAATCGCCGGAAGTCTGGGCCAGCTATCGGACCAAGTACGTGGACGTTTCCCCCGAAGATTATCTCGCGGCCGTTGGCGGCGCCGACGCGATCCGCAAGTCGCCGAAAGCGATCTACTGATGAGCTATTCTCTCGCTGAACTCATCATCTCCGCCGGCGCGCTGGTTTGGCGCGACGATGGCGAAGTGCTCGCCACCGGCATCACGCCGCTGCCGCGCCTGGCCGCGAGCGTCGCCAAAAGCCTCTACAATCCCGCTCTTATGATCACGGACGGCGAGTGCTATTTCGTGGAAGAGCCAGTGCCGCTCGGACCCCGCAGCGCGCCGATCAAGGTGGAAGGCTGGGCGCCCTATCCGCGCACCTTCGACAATCTTTGGATCGGCAAGCGCCACGCCATGGTGGCGCCGGTGCAGATCGATCGCTTCGGCCAAACCAATATTAGCGTGATCGGTGATCATGCGAAGCCGAAGGCGGCCCTGCTCGGCGCGCGCGGCTTTCCTGGCAATTCGATCAACCACGCCAATTCATATTTCTTTCCAAGCCACAATAAGCGCGCCTTGGTGGCGGGCGAGGTCGATTTCGTCTGTTCGGCCGGATACAATCCCGCGCGCTACGTGCAGGGCAAACCGCCGCGCGGGCTCGACCTCCGAGCTATCATCACCAATCTTTGCGTGATGGACTTTAACGGGCCGAACAAAGCCATTCGCGTCACCTCGCTGCATCCTGGCGTCAGCTTCGATGAAGTGCAGGACAATACAGGTTTCGAATTGGCGCGGGTCGAGGGCGAAATCCCGACAACGCCCGCGCCGTCCGCCGAAGTACTCGCTGAAATCGCCCGCTTCGATCCCCACAATATCCGTGCGACAATCCTGAAGGACAACCCGCCCGGCGATCGGCGCGCGGCCTAAGGGAGCTGCATCATGGACGACCTCGTCGCTCCGCCCACCGCGAACATTGATTACGAAACCGCTGAGCCCGTCACCTATACGGTGGAGGGCCGCACCGCATGGGTGATGATGAATCGCCCCAAATATCACAACGTCCAGAACAGCCAGATGACCTATGCGCTGGACGCAGCCTTCGCGCGCGCTGTGGACGATGACAATGTGAAGGTCATCGTGCTGGGCGGCGAAGGCAAGCACTTCTCAGCCGGCCACGATATCGGCACGCCGGGCCGCGATGTGGCCAAGAGCTTTGAGCGCAAGCTGCTGCTGGCCGATCACGTCAACAAGCCGGCTGCGGAATTTCTCTATACGCGCGAGCAGGAAGTTTATCTCGGCATGTGCCGCCGCTGGCGCGAGATTCCGAAACCCACCATCGCCATGGTGCAAGGGGGCTGCATCGCCGGAGGGCTCATGCTGGCCTGGGTGTGCGACGTGATCGTCGCCAGCGATGACGCCTTCTTCCAAGATCCGGTCGGGCGGATGATGGGCATTCCCGGCATCGAATATTCGGCGCACGGCTTCGAATTGCCGCCGCGCATCGCCAAGGAATTCATCCTGTTCGGCGAGCGCATGAGCGCCGAACGCGCGGAACGCTTCGGCATGGTCAACAAGGTCGTGCCGCGCGCCGAGCTGCGCGCAACTGTTGCGGAAATGGCCGGCAAGCTAGAGCCGCAAGGGCGTCTTGGCCTTTGGCTCACCAAGCAGGCGCTCAATCACGTCGAAGAATTGCGCGGCAAGCGCGCGGCGATGGACGCGCATTTCCACATGCACCACTTCGCGCATGCGCAGAACGATCTCACCACCGGCAATGCGCTGGGCGGCATTGACGGCAAGGGCATGGCTGCGGCCAACAAGAAGCAAGCCGGCGAGGCGTGAGCGACCCGCTTTCCACCGTTCTGACAGAGCGGCTTGGCTGCCGCGTGCCAGTGATTCAGACCGCCATGGGCTGGATCGCCGAGCCGCCGCTCGTGGCCGCCTCATGCGAAGCCGGCGCATTCGGATTTCTGGGCGCTGCGGTGATGACGCCAAAGGAAGCGGGTGAGAAGCTCGCCGCCGTTCGCAAGCTGACGTCCAAACCGTTCGGCGTAAACTTCCACAGCTTCCAGCCAGGCGCGGGCGAGATCGTCGACCTGATCATCGCCAACAAAGCGCAGGTGCGCGCGGTGAGCTTCGGGCGTGGGCCAGATGCAAAGATGATCGCCCGCTTCAAGGATGCCGGCATTCTCTGCATCCCCACCATTGGCGCGGTGAAGCACGCGCAAAAAATGGCGCAGCTCGGCGTCGATTTCGTCAATGTGCAAGGCGGCGAAGGCGGCGGGCACACGGGAGGCGTCGCCACCACAGTGCTGCTGCCGCAAGTGCTCGACGCGGTGAAAATTCCGGTGATTGCCTCTGGCGGCTTCGCTGACGGACGCGGTCTCGCCGCAGCGCTCGCTTATGGTGCGGTCGGCATAGCTATGGGCACGCGCTTCCTGCTCACCAAGGAAAGCCCGATGCCCGAGCGCGCCAAGGCGCTCTATTTGAAGGCGGGCACCGACGACATCGCCGTCAGTTCCAAGGTCGACGGCCTGCCGCAGCGCATGCTGAAGACGCCGCTCTTCAACAAGATCGAACACTCAAGCCCAATCGGCATGTGGCTGCGCGCCATCGAAGGCGCCCTCGCCATGAAGAAGCGCACCAATGCGTCATGGGGTGAGTTGATCGAGGCCGCGCGCGGCATGACCAGCCATGGCGGCCTTTCCTTCGCGCAGGCTATGCTGGCCGCCGCGGCGCCAACCCTGATCCAGCGCGCCGTCGTCGATGGCGACATTGAACATGGCCTACTCGCCACCGGCCTCGTGGCGGGCCGCATCACCGAACTGCCGAGCTGCGCCGAACTGGTTCAATCGATAGAGCGCGAAGCGCGCGCGCGCATCGCCGCGCTCACCGGCGCGCGCAAATTGGAGCCGGCCTAAGGACAAGAGCATGCCGATACGTGTTTCCGTCAACGACAGGATCGGCGAGATCGTCTTCGATCATCCGCCCGTCAATGCGCTTGACAGCAAGGGCTGGAACGAACTGCCCGACCGCATCGCCGAACTCGGCAAGCGCGAGGATGTGCGCTGCATCCTGATCCGCGCCGAAGGCAAGGGCTTTTGCGGCGGCGTCGACATTAAGGAGATGCAGGCGCACCCCGAGCGCATCACCGTGCTCAATCACGGCAACTTCCGCACCGTCGCCGAAATTCACCGCTGCCCGGTCCCGGTGGTGAGCGCCGTGCATAGCTTTGTCATTGGCGGCGGCGTCAATATTGTCGGTGCCAGCGACACCGTGATCGCCGCGCAAGGCGCTTATCTCTCCCTGCCCGAAATCGATCGAGGCGCCATGGGCGGGGCGAGCTTTCTCTCCCGGATGGCGCCGGCGCAAAAGGTGCGCGCCGCCTTCTTCACCGGCGGACGCATCAGCGTGGAAGAGTTGCACGCTTATGGTTCGGTTGAGAAAGTTGTGCCGCTGGCTTCGCTCGCGGAAGAGGCGCGCGCCTTCTGCGCCATCATCGCCGCCAAGAGCCGCAAGGCGCTGGTGATTGCGAAGGAAGCGCTGAGCCAGCTTGAAGGCCGCGATCCCGTAGTCGGCTATCGCTGGGAGCAAGGCTTCACGCTGGAAATGTACATGCACGAAGACAGCCAGAAATCGCGCGACGCTTTCGTGGAAAAGAAGGGTGAAGCAAAGTTCTAGATGCGGCTCGAATACACCCCCGCCCAGCAAGCTTTCCGCGCCGAAGTTCGGGCGTGGATGGAAGCGCACGCGCCGGCGTTCCACAATTTGCGAACGCTGGAATGCCGCGAGGGCTTTGACCAGCACGTCGCCTGGGAGCGCGAACTCGCCAAGGGTAGATGGGGCATGGTGACGTGGCCGGAGGAATATGGCGGGCGCGGGCTCGACCTGATCCAATGGCTGATCTTCGAGGAAGAGTATTATCGCGCCGGCGCGCCGCTGCGCGCCAACCAAAACGGCATCTTCTTGCTCGGCCCCACCGTCATGGAATATGGCGCGCCGGAGCAAAAGGCGCGCTTTCTGACGCCCATGGCAAAGGGCGAAATCATGTGGGCGCAGGCTTGGTCCGAGCCGAATGCCGGCTCAGATATGGCCGCGATCCGCACCAAAGCCATTCGCGACGGGGATCATTATGTGATCAATGGCCAAAAGACTTGGTCGAGCCGCGCCGCGTTCGCCGACTGGTGCTTCGGCCTCTTCCGCACCGATCCTGATAGCAAGCGCCATAAGGGCCTCAGCTTCATTCTGGTCCCGTTGAATGCGCCGGGCGTCACCGTGCGCCCAATCCGCCAACTGCACGGCGACACCGGCTTTGCCGAAATCTTCTTCGATAATGTGCGCGCGCCAATCGAGAATCGCATCGCCGATGAAGGCGAAGGCTGGAATGTCGCCATGGCGACGGCCGGGTTCGAGCGCGGATTGATGCTGCGCTCGCCGGCGCGCTTTCAGGCGGCGGCGAAGCGGCTGGTCGAGCTCTATCGGACGCATGAGGCAGACGCTGCACCTGGCATCAAAGAAGCCGTGCTGAAGAGCTGGATGGATGCCGAGGCCTATGCCCTGAACACCTACATGGTCGCCGCGCACATTCAGAATGGCGGCAAGATTGGCGCGGAAGCAAGCCTCAACAAGATCTTCTGGTCTGAGCTCGATCGCGCTATGCATCGCGCGGCGATGAGCCTGCTTGGGGCCGCCGCTGAACTGCGCCCGCTCACCGGCGCCAATGAATGGCTTGAAGGTTACATCTTCTCGCTTTCCGGCCCGATCTATGCCGGCTCGAACGAAATCCAGCGCAACATTGTCGCCGAGCGCCTGCTCGGCTTGCCGAGGTAGCGCGATGGAGTTTCGCCTCACCGACGATCAGACCGCGCTGCGTGAACACGTGCGCGGTTTCCTCACCGAAACGCACGGTCCTGAACGGCTGCGCAAGCTCGACGCTGAAGGCGGACGCGATGCCGAGGTTTGGCGCGGGCTTACCGAACTTGGCCTGCCCGGCTTGCTGGTTTCGCCCGACCAAGGCGGCCTCGGCATGGGGCTGGTGGAAGCGGCGCTGATCGCGCTTGAGCTTGGCCGCGCCAATGTCAGCGAACCACTGGCGGACACAGCGTTCGTCGCTGCACCCTGGTGCGCGCGTCACGGCGAGCGTTCATGGCTTGCGCGTATCGCCGCTGGCGATGCAACGCTGGCCTTGGCGCATAACGTCAACCCCTGGATCGCCGACCTGGATTCAGCCAGCGCCGTCATTTCCGGCGGCAAGATTATCGATCGCCCGGCAAAGCAAGAACCGCTCAACTCTGTCGATCCGCTGCGCCGCCTCTTCGCGCGCGGCGCGCTGGGCGGAGACGATGCGCTGCTGCTTGATCTTGCGGCGCTCTCCAGCGCCGGCCAAGCGCTCGGCGCGGCGGAACGCATGATGGAGCTCGCCGCAGCTTACGCGCAGACGCGCGAACAGTTCGGTCAGCCCATCGGCGCGTTCCAAGCCATCAAGCACCACCTCGCCAGCGTCGCGGTGCAAATCGAGTTTGCGCGCCCGCTGCTCTGGCGCGCCGCTTATGCGCTTGAGCGCAATCATCAGCGCGCCTCAATTAACATCAGCCACGCCAAGATCGCCGCCAGCGACGCCGCGCTCAGCGCGGCCGAAATCGCGATCCAGGTGCATGGCGCGATGGGCTACACCTACGAAGTCGATCTTCACTATTGGATGAAGCGCGCCTGGGCCCTGATCGGCGCCTGGGGCGATCGCGCTTATCACCTGAAACGCGTGGATGACGCCGTGCTTGGCGGCGCGCTCACGCTCGGACCGGACGCCACCTTCAACAGCGAGAACGCTCATGCCTGAAGCTTATATTATCGACGCCATCCGCACGCCGATTGGCCGCAAAAAGGGTTCGCTTTCGCAAACCCATCCCGCTGACCTCGGCGCCGTGCCGCTGCGCGCTTTGTTCAAGCGCAATGATGTCGATCCGGCCGCGATTGATGATGTCGTGTTCGGCATTCTCGAACCGATCGGGCCCAACGCTGGCAACCTGACGCGTACGGCTTGGCTCGCTGCGCAACTGCCGCAAGAGGTGCCCGCCGTGTGCGTCGACCGCCAATGTGGCTCGGCGCAGCAAGCCGTGCACTTCGCCGCCATGGGCGTGATGAGCGGACAGCAGGATCTGGTCGTCGCTGGCGGCATTCAGAACATGAACGCCATTCCGATCCTCGCCTCAATGATCGCTGGCAAGCAATATGGCTTTGACGATCCCTTCTCTGGTTCGGAAGGCTTCATCGCCCGCTACGGCGCGCAGGAAGTCTCGCAATATCGCTCCGCCGAAATGATCGCCGAGAAGTGGGACATTTCCCGCGAAGACATGGAAAAGTTCGCGCTAAGCTCGCACCAGCGCGCAGCCAAGGCGATCACGGAAGGCCGCTTCAAGAAAGAGATCGTGCCAGTCGGCGAGTTCGATACTGACGAAACCGTGCGTGCCAACACCACGCTCGAACAAATGGCCTCGCTCAAGACGCTGATCGAAGGCGGCCGCATCCATGCCGGCATTTCTAGCCAAAACGCCGACGCCAGCGTCGCGATGCTGATCGCCTCAGAGAAGGCGGTGAAGGAACACAAGCTGAAGCCGCGCGCGCGCGTTCATTACATGACCGTGCGCGGCGACGATCCAGTGTGGATGCTCACAGCGCCTATCCCGGCCACGCGCTATGCGCTGGAAAAAAGCGGCATGAAGGTGAAGGACATCGACCTGTTCGAGTGCAACGAAGCGTTCGCCTCCGTGCCGATGGCGTGGATGAAGGAACTCGATATTCCGCACGAAAAGGTCAATGTGAATGGCGGCGCCATCGCGCTCGGCCATCCGCTTGGCGCCACTGGCGCACGGCTGATGACCACCATGCTCCACGAGCTTGAACGCACAGGCGGCCGCTATGGCCTTCAGACCATGTGCGAAGGCGGCGGTCTCGCCAATGTCACCATTATCGAAAGGCTGAACTAATGGCGGGAATCTGTGATGGCCGCGTCGTGATCGTAACCGGCGCGGGCGCGGGGCTTGGGCGCGAATATGCGCTCATGCTGGCGGCCGAAGGCGCGAAGGTCGTGGTCAACGATCTCGGCGTCGGCGTGCACGGCGAAGACGGCAAGGCCGTCGGCGCCGCGCAGCAAGTCGTCAACGAGATCGTGGCGGCGGGCGGCCAAGCTGTCGCCAACACCGATGACGTCGCCGATTGGGACGGCGGCAAGCGCATGGTGGACACGGCAGTCAATACGTTTGGCGGGCTGGACGCTGTGGTCAACAATGCCGGCATCGTGCGCGACCGCATGTTCGTGAACGCCAGCATCGAAGAGTGGGACGCCGTGATCCGTGTGCATCTGCGCGGCCATTTCTGCGTCACGCGGCATGCGGTCGATTATTGGCGCGCCAAGCAGAAGGAAGGCGGCGCGGTCGATGCGCGCATCATCAACACCACTTCCGGCGCGGGCCTGCAAGGCAGCGTCGGCCAGTCCGTCTATGCAGCAGCCAAAGGCGGCATCGCCTCGCTGACTTTGGTGCAGGCCGCCGAGCTCGGCCGCTACAACATCACCGCCAATGCGCTCGGCCCGAACGCGCGCACGCGCATGACCGACACCGCCTTCGGCGACATGATGCGGGCCAAGGAAGGCGATTTCGATAAATTCCATCCGGGCAATATGGCGCCGCTCGTGACTTGGCTGTGCAGCGAGCAGTCCAAAGGCATTACGGGACAAGTATTCGAGCTCAAAGGCGGCAAGGTGTGGCTGTCCGAGGGCTGGCGCGATGGTCCCGCTTTCGAGAAGGACTCCCGCCTCACCGTGCAGGAGATTGCTGAAGTCGTTCCGCGGCTTGTCGCCCAGCGTCATCCGCCGAAGCCGGTTTACGGCACGCCCGGAGCCGTCGTCTGACGCCGGATCAAATCGCGATCCGCGACGCAGCGCGCGGCTTCCTCGCCGAACAGGCGACGATGGAGCGCGTGCGCGCCGCACTCGGCAGCCCGGAGGGATGGGCGCGCGACATGTGGCGCGCCTTCGCCGCCGAACTCGGCTTTACCGGGCTCGCTATACCCGAGGCGCATGGCGGCGCTGGGCTTGGCGTGCGCGAGCTGGCGCTAGTGGCTGAAGAACTCGGCGCCACGTTGGCGCCGATACCGTGGTTCGAGACAGCGGTGCTCAGCACAACCCCGCTCACTGCGTGCCATGCAGGCGCGGCGCTGGAACGCATCGCGCGAGGCGATTGCGTCGCTACGCTCGCTTGGCGCGGTGCGTCAGGGCGGCCAGACGATTACGGCTTGGAATTGCGCGATGGACGTGTGCGCGGAACGGCGCATTACGTCCCCTTCGGTCACGCTGCCGACCTATTGCTCGTCGCGGCGCGCGATAGCGCAGGCTTGGCGCTTGCTCTTGTGGAGGCAAAGGCCGCAGGCGTTGCGATTGAGCGCAACACCAGCTTCGACCTGACCCGCCCCTATGCGCGCGTCACCTTTTCCGATGCGCCTGCAGAGATCATAGCGCGCGACGCCAAAGCCGTCTTGGAACGTAGCTTCGCGATCGCCGCAACTGTGCTGGCCTCGGAGCAAGTCGGAGCCATGGCGCGGGTGCTGGAGGAGACCGTCGCCTACGCCAAGCAGCGCGTGCAATTCGGGCGCGTGATCGGGTCGTTCCAGGCGATGAAGCATCGCATGGCGGACATGAAGCTCGAATTGGAAGCTGCCCGCTCTGCCGCGGACTGGGCGCTCGCGGCAATCGAAGCGGATGCCCCAGACTACTTGACCGCCTGCAGCGGTGCGCGCGCGGCCTGTTCAGAGGCGTTTCTAAGGATCGCCTCTGACGGCGTGCAATTGCTCGGCGGAATTGGCTTCACTTGGGAGCATGCGGCGCATTTCTATTTCAAACGCGCCCGCGCCAGCAGCACGCTGCTCAATTCACCCGCGCATCACCGCGAAATCGTGGCGCGCGCTCTGCTCGATGAAGGTAGCCCTCATGAAGTTTGACTCTCCTCGCGATCTGCTGGGCAAGGAAGGCCTGCATCTCGGCAAAACCGGCTGGCTGCAGATAGACCAAGAGCGCATTGACGGCTTCGCTAAAGTCACCGAGGACCATCAATGGATCCACGTTGATCCAGAGCGCTCCAAGACCGGCCCCTTCGGCGCCACGATTGCGCACGGCTATCTCACTGCCAGCCTCGCCGCTTGGTTTCTGCCGCAGCTGTTGGAGATGAGCGGCTTTAGCATGGGCGTGAATGTCGGCCTTGATCGCTTGCGCTTTATTGCCCCCGTGCGTGTGGGTTCAAAGCTACGCGCTTCCGGCGAAGTGATCAAAGTCGAGGAAATCAAAGGCGCGATCCAGTCGGTCGTGCGCCTCACCGTCGAGATTGAGGGCGAGGATAAACCTGCCTGCATCATGGATACTGTCAGCCGCTATTACATGGAGTGAAGCATGGTCGACCACGCAGCCAAAGTCGCCGCCGTCGAGGCGTACATCGCGGCCTTCGCCAATAGCGATCCAGATGCGGTTGTCGCCATCTTCGCGGAAGATGCGACGGTCGAAGACCCGATCGGTACGCCGATCCATAAGGGTCACGCCGCCATTCGCGAATTCTACGCGGCTTCGATGAAGACAGGGGCCAAGCTGTCGCTCGATACGCCGGTGCGAACCGCGGAGGGCTATGCGGCCTTCGCGTTCACCGTCAAGCTCAACTATGGCGGCGAGAAAACCATTCAGGTTATCGATACGTTCAAGTTCAACGACGCTGGCAAGGTGATCGAAATGCGGGCCTTTTGGAGCCCGAACAATATGACCGGCTTCTAGGCCGGCGGAGGAGACGTCGCGATGGAAAAGCTGTTTGAAGGCCAGGTCGCCTTTGTCACTGGCGCAGGCGGGGGCATTGGCCGCGCCACCGCCATTAGTTTCGCGCGCGAAGGCGCGCAGGTGGCGCTTTGCGATCTGAAGCCGGAGCTAGTGCAGGAAACGCTCAACATCATTGAGAGCGAAGGCGGCAAGGCCGTCGGTGAAGCCTTCAATATCGCTGACGACGCCAAAGTGGAGGCGTTTGTCGATTCCATCGTCGCGCGCTTTGGCCGCTTGGACGCCGCGCTCAACAATGCGGGCATCTCGCTCGAAGATCTCGGCACGCCCTGGGGCGAGACTGACATTTTCGACAAGACCATGAATATCAATGCGCGCTCAGTGATGATTTGCATGCGCGCCGAGCTGAAGCACATGGCCAAGGCCGGGCGCGGCGCCATTGTTAACACGGCGTCGGTCGCCGGCATGTCTGGCCTTAGCGGCCCAGGCTATTGCGGCAGCAAGCACGCCGTCGTTGGCCTCACCCGTTCGGCGGCGATGGCTTATGCGGCGCAGGGCGTGCGCGTGAACTGCGTATGCCCCGGCGCTATTCGCACGCCCATGACCGCCGCGCTTGAAAGCAATCCGCAGGGCGCCGCCTTCATCGCGCAAATGCACCCGATGGGCCGCATGGGCGAAGCCCAGGAAATCGCTGACGCGGTAATCTTCCTGTGCTCCAGCAAAGCAAGCTTCATCACCGGCCATCCGCTCGCGGTCGATGGCGGCTTCCTGGCGCGTTAGGCTTTCAGCTTGATCACACGGGCGCGCGGGATGGGATGCTGTTCCGCGCCTGTCCAGCGCCACAACATAGTGCCGTGGTCATGGCCGGCGGTTTCGACCCAGTTGCCATAGCCGGGATCGCGCGCGGCGATCACGATCGTCACCTCGCCGGCTTCATTGAGTTTGGCGGTGTGCGGATTCACATGAATGGTGTGCGTTCGATAGTCGAGCGACTCCATCCAATAATTGTTGAGCTGAAAATTCCAAATCTTGCACTTTGGAATCTTGGCGACGAGCTCCAGCCCCTCATCCGGCTTTAATTGCCAGAAGCCATGCAGGTAAAAAATATCCGGATCGCCGCCTGCACGCTGGAACATGGCCTGATCGACCGTCTCCAGCTGGTTGAGCTGCTGCTCACGGAACAGCTCTGCCCAGCGCACGAAGGTGCGAGCTGTGCCATCCACAAACCCAGCGGAACGCTGCAAGGCCGCGATCAGATATTCGGGTGATAGCGGCGCCGGCCGGGGCGGACCGTCAATGGTCTCAATGCTCAGCTCATTTGCGGTTTCATTGGCGCGGTCGAGGAAAGTCTGGCGGACGATAAGGATGCTGCTGTCATCCTGCATCGGCAGCCAGTTCACATCGCCGGCCGGCTTGTCCTTCGAAACGATGATTTCGAAGCTTCCATCCTTGGCGATTTTCATATCCTCAAGCGCAAGCTCGCCGGTGGAGGCCATGGTGCCGTCTGTGGCGTAGCGATTGGCTTTGGAGGCGAACGTGAGAATGGGCGCGGTGCCACGCTTGCCGCGAATGCGATAGCGCCGCGCCGGCGTTACCGTTGCGTTCAAATAGTGATTGTCCGGATTATCCGCACCAATCTTCGCAGTGACGTGCGAGGCTTGGTAGAAACCCGGAAAGTCCGGATCGGCCCATTCCAGGTTCATCTCCAGCGCCACGCGCAGGAGACGGGTCAGATAGCGAAAGCCCTCCGCCCGCTCCAGCGGCTCGGATTGCGCGTCGAGAATAACAGCGCCGGTCTTTTCAAGGCTCTGGCAAAACGCCCGCCACGCTTCTCCGGTTTTGTCACTCATCGCGCGCACTCCTTATGGCGGCCAGTTACGGGGCCATATAATGGCCGCCATTGATGTCCAGCGCCGCCCCCGACACCGCCTTGGAATAATCCGACACCAGGAACAGCACGCCCAGCGCGCAATCCTCTTCCGGCGGAATGTATCCAAGCGCGATGTCCGAGACGATCGGGGCCAGCACGTCCTCTTTCTTGCGGCCGGAGGCGACTTCGCGATCAATCCAGCCTTGCACTGGCGCACCGCCAATCCATCCCATCCGGGTGGTGTTCACGCGCACATTGTACTTGCCGAAATCCTTGGCCATTTGCCGGCTGAGCGTGGTGAGGCCGCCCTTGGCGGTGGCGTAACCGCCTTCACCTGGGAACGGCTTCACCGAAGCCTGTGTCGACACGTTCACGATCGCGCCGCCGCCGGCTTTCTTCATCGCCGGCAACACCGCTTGCGCCATACGCAGCGCGCCGAGCGTGTTCACATCATAGATGGCCGCCCACTCTTCGACGTTGGCGGCTTCCACTGAATTCCATTCGCCGTGCATATAGGCGCTGTTGACCAAACCATCGATGGTTCCAAAATTCTCGACCGCGACCCGCGCAATGTCCTTGCAGTGCGCATCTTTGCTGACGTCGCACACCTGCGCAATCGCTTCGCCGCCCTTGGATTTGATGTCCGCCGCGACTTCATCCAGATAGGACTTGCTGCGCGCGCCAAGCACAACCTTCGCGCCTTCGCGCGCAGCAAGCCGCGCCAGCGCCTGACCCATGCCCGGGCCGACGCCGCTGACGATCACCACTTTGCCTTTGAGCAACATTGCATTTTCCTCCGAAATTATGAGTGCGCCGGTTCCGGCACGAAATCGCTGGGCAGGTCCTTCATCCACGGATCGGTTTCAACCCGCCGCGTGATGCGCCAGCCTTCTTTTGTACGGACTAAGTCATCTCGATACGTCGCGCCGATGAAGAACAGCACGTCTTTGCCGTTGTGCTTCACCAGCATGGGATTGAAGAGCATGGTGGCGCAGGTCGCTTTATCGCCATCCAAGCGGATACGCGGCAGACCAACCAAGTGCTGCGTCACAGGAAACCGCGCAAGCGCCGCCTGCAACCATGGTTTGATGGTTTTCCAATCTCCCGTCACGCCGCCCGTGGCGGTGTAGTCGAAGCTAGCATCGGGCGTGAATACGCTGTCCAGTGCGTCAAAATCCTTCTCATCCAGCGCAAAAACGTAAGTTGCGAGGAGCGCTTGGATCTCCAGCACGTCCGCCATGGCGGTTTGGCTCATACCCATTATCGGCCTCCGTTAGCCAACAATGTCAGTGGGTGCGCCAGGCAGGGCCGGCTGGTAGTAGCCCGCCGACCAGCCGCCATCGACGGCGATTTCCGCGCCCGTAATGTAACTGGCTTCGTCGCTCGCGACGAACAGCGAGGCGCGCGCAATCTCGATCGGCTCGCCGATCCGGCGCAGCGGCACGCGCCGGTACTGCGAATTGAGCTCCTCGCCCACCTGGCCGCGATGATTGCCCATCGGCGTGTTCACGGCGCCGGGGTGCACCGAGCAGACCCGAATGCCGGACGGGCCGAGCTCATAAGCCAGCGACTTGGTAAGCCCGCGCACGGCCCATTTGCTCGCTGTGTAGAGCGTAAGGCCGTTGCAGCCGCGCAAACCGTCCACCGAAGAAATGTTGACGATGACGCCCTTGCCCTTTGCTTTCATGTGCGGCGCAACATGCTTGGCGCCGAGCATCGGACCGACGACATTCACGCCGAGAACGGCGCCGGCGTCGTTGGGATTGAAATTCTCGATCGCGGTGAAATGCACAAGGCCGGCATTGTTGATCAGCACGTCGACGCCGCCGAAGCGGTCCACCGCCGCCTTCACAATTGCGGCCCAGCTATCGTCCGACGAAACATCCAGCTTCTGGAAAAAGGCGTTGTCGCCAATGGAACTGGCCACCGCTTTGCCGGCGTCCTCCTTCACATCGCCCAGCACCACCTTGGCGCCCTCGGATGCGAACAAGCGTGCTGTCGCCTCGCCCATGCCTTGGGCTGCGCCCGTCACAATCGCCACTTTGCCTGAAAGCCTGCCCACTTCTTCCTCCCTCGCGCGAGCTGCGACCCGCGCCCTCTGCTTTTTGAGCTTTACCGCCCTTATAACGTCGAAATGCGGAGCGTACACACCGTTTACGCCACGCATCGCGTTATGTAATCATGCATGAGATAAAGGTCACGGCAAGTGACAACGCGCGAAATTGGGGAGACAAACCATGCCGATAGCGGACAGCAAGACATTGGCCGCCGCCGCGCGGGAAGAGACTGGCCTGTCTGACTTTGGCGATACTTGGTTCTTCGCTAATCTGGATGCTCTGATTGCTTCGCTGAATGCAGACGCGCAGCTGAGCGCTGCTGGAGAAGCCATAGCGAGCGGAGGAATTACGCGCGCGCTGGTGAACCGCTTGCGCTTCGTGGATCTGCTCAAGCGCCACCCAGAAATTCATGACGAGCAGGTGTCGGTTTCAGCCGTTGTTGTCGGCCTGCCCCGCACAGGGTCGACCATGCTGCACCGCATGCTGTGCGCCGCGCCCGGCATGACCGGCGTGAAATGGTTCGAAACCCAGAATTACGTGCCCTTCCCGGGCGAAGCGCGCGGGGCACCAGAGCCCCGCCGCGAAGCGGCGAAAGGCATTCTCGGCTACATGCTGCAGGCGATCCCGGAATTGATGTCGATCCATCCCATGGACATCGACCAGCCGGACGAAGAACTGATCGTGCTCGGTCAGCTCTTCGCCAGCACGCTCAATGAGGGCATGTACCACTTGCCGAGCTATGCCCGCTGGCTGATGAGCGCCGAGAGCGACCGCACCCAGCCGTACCGCGATCTCAAGGACATCTTGAAGATGATGCAGTGGTGGGACCCCGCGCGCAAAGGCTGCAAGTGGGTGCTGAAGACGCCAGGCCATCTGATGGCGCTCGACGCCGTGCTTGAAGTGTTTCCAGATGCCAAAGTGGTGATGACGCACCGCGATCCGGTGTTCACCGTGCCGTCTTATTGCTCAATGGAATATAGCCTCTACCGTATGGCGTCGGACACCATCACCAAGGGCGAAATCGCCAAATTCTGGGAGCCGCGCCTGCACCAGCTGCTCACCTTATTCATGCAAACGCGCGACAAGGCTGGCCCGGATCGCTTCATCGACGTGCGATATAAAGACCTCACTTCGGATGCGATCGGCCAGGGCGTCGCCGTGCTTGAGCGCGCCGGCGTGACCGTTACGCCAGAAGTGCGCGCCGGAATGGATGAATGGGTCGAAGCTAATCGCCGCGAAGATCGCGCGCCGCACAACTATACCCTGGAGGAATACGGCCTCGACGCAGCGGAGATCGAGCAGCGCTTCGCCGATTACAGAAAGCGCTACATCGTCTAGCGCTTCGCCATCGCTTCGGCCCGCGCCTTGAGCGCATAAGCGGTGTCGTCAAACGCGCGCTTCACCCATGGCCCGGCGAAACGCATGACGTGAATGCCGTTATCGCCAAGGAACGCATCGGTCGAATAATAGGCGCACCGATTGGGACCGAGCTTTTCAATCACCTGATCGCGCCGCGCCGGATATGGCCATTCGTCGGAATACGGCAATTGCCACGAAATCATGTGCTCAGGTTCGAATGCACAAATGAACTCGCAATTGTCGAAATAGACGTCCGGTTCGATATAGGACTTGAGCTTCATAAAAACCGGCGCGCCCATCTCAAGCGTCGATTTCGCTTCGACGCAGAACGGGTTCCATTCGCCGTATTTGGGCATGTCGATCAGAATGTCCCAGACGATCGAAGCTGGCGCGTCGATTTCGACGCGCACCGAGCGCAGCACCGCGTCTGGGTCCAAACGCATACGCGGGTCTTCGGCGCTATCCATGCGCAATTCCTCCCTTTTGCAGCAAACCTAGCACGCCGTTCGACGAGCGCCAGATGGAACGTCGATATTCGCAATGATCGAAGCTATATGCTACGCAAGCCAGCAACAAACAAAGATAAGGCGCGCGGGAGGGAACGTTGGACGCTAACCCCGGAGGGGCTCCAGGCTCTTTCTTGAACAAGCTGCCCTTCTATCGCGGCTGGACCATCGTCGCCGCTGGCTTCATCTGCGCCGTGATTGGCGTTGGCGCCACGGTCTATAGTTTCGGCGCCATTGTTGCGCCTGTCTCCGAGGAGTTCGGACTTTCGCGCGCGGCGACCAATAGCGGCTACGCGCTGTTCCTGCTCGGCATGGCGATCTGGTCGCCGCTAGTGGGCCGCTTGCTCGACCGTGCGCCGGCGCGCCTCATTATGCTGATTGGCGCAGCCTCGTTCGCGCTCGGCTTCACCGCCATGGCGCTGGCGCAGGCGCCTTGGCAAATGGGTGTGGCCGCTTTGACTCTGGTGGCCTTTGGCACGGCGTCGGGCGGGGCGCTGGCCGCAAACACGGTGACGGCGCGCTGGTTCAACCGCCGACGCGGGCGCGCCATGGGCATTCTCGCAGTCGCCAGTTCCACTGGCGGCTTCGTCGTAACGCCAACAGCGGCCTATCTCGTCGAGACCACAACCTGGCGCGAAGCTGTTCTGGTGGTGGGTTGGAGCGGCGCGGCGCTCATAGCAATTGCGGTGTTGTTGCTGATCCGTGACCGCCCCAGCGCCGTTGGGCTCACGGTAGAGAACGTACCCGCATCGATCGATCAAAGCGCGGCGGAGGGCGAACCCTGGCCGTGGCGCCGGATTATAAGCAACCGCAATTTCTGGCTCATTACATTTGGGACCGGCGTTCTGCTGGCGAGTGATCAGGCCATGCTGGCCTCGCTCATTCCTTATGGGCAGGATCTGGGCTTCACGCTCAGCAAAGCGGCGCAGATTGTGGCGGTGCTGACGGCGTCCTCAATCATCGGCAAGCTGGTGATCGGATTTCTCGCCGATCATGTCGACAAGCGGGCGCTCTTTATTGTCGTCGTGATTTGCCATATCGCCTTCAACTTGGCGCTGGTAGCGCAACCAAGCTTTGGCACACTGCTCGTCATCGCCTCCTTCACGGGCTTAGCGACCGGCGGCGTCTATCCAGTTTGGACTACGCTCACCGCAGAGGTTTTCGGATCGCGCTCATTTGGCTCGATCATGGGCGCTATGGCGATCGTGATGCAGCCGCTTGCAATTGTGTTGATATCGTTCGTCGGCCAGTCCTACGACAACACGGGCGACTACCGCCAATCCTTCATGGTCTTCGCCGGACTGGCGGTCTTGTCGGCCATATTGGTCACGCTGGTACAGCGGCCTAAGCCTTCAACATCTCACCCGCAATAATGAGCTTGCGCACTTCAGATGTTCCAGCGCCGATTTCCAGCAGCTTGGAGGCGCGATACAGCCGATTGATCTCGGTTTCTCGCATATAGCCGGCGCCGCCAAATATCTGCACCGCGTCCGACACAACTTTGGTGCAGGTCTCCGCTGCGTAGAGAATGCAGGCGGCGCTCAGCGCATGGAAACGCCCGCGCCCGCCCTCGCCTTCACCGACTTTATTGCCCTCAGCCATGGCGCGGTAGCAGAAGGTCCGCATCAACTCGACGGAGGTCCACATCTCCGCGAGCTTGGCTTGCACCATCTGAAATTCGCTGATGGACTTGCCGAACTGCGTGCGCAGCTTGGCATGGCTAAGCGCCAGATCGAGCGCGCGTTCGGCCATACCGAGATTGATCATGGCGACGATGGCGCGCTCCAAATCGAGCCCGCTCATCACCACGGCGACGCCGCGATCCTCTTCGCCGACGAGATTCTCAACCGGAACCTCGCAATCATCAAATACCAGCTCGGCGGTGGTAGAGCCGCGGAAACCCATCTTGTCGAGCTTTTGCGCCACCTGAAAGCCGGGGAAATTCTTTTCTACGATGAAGGCTGAAATGCCCTTGGCGCCCTTCTCCTTATTGGTCTTGGCGTAAACCAAAAGCACATCGGCGACGGGGCCATTAGTAATGTAGAGCTTGCGCCCATTGAGAATGTATTTGTCGCCGACGCGGCGCGCTGTTGTCGCCATCGAACCCAGCGCGTCGGACCCAGCGCCGGGCTCAGTCAGGCCAAGCGCGCCGATTTTCTCACCGCTGCACAGCCCTGGCAGATATTTCGCTTTGATAAACGCGCTCGCATTGCGAGCAATATTGTTCAAGCAGAGATTGTCATGCGCGACATAACTCAGCGACACGGCATGGTTCCAGCGCGCCAAGCCCTGTGCGATCAGCCCCGACATCATGAAATCGCCATCGGAGCCGCCATATTCCGAGCTGACGGTCGTGCCGAGGAAACCCATGCGGCCAAGCGCCGGCATCACCTGAGGCGGCCACCACTCCTCATCGTCCATCTTCGGCGCCAGCGGATAGAGCTCGCCGCGCGCAAAAGCATCGGCGGAATCCAGAATTTCCACCTGCTCTGGCGTTAACTCAAACGCATGACTGGTGGAATTCAGCCCATGCTCTTGCATCGACATCGCGATTGACCCCAAAATGAATGGCATTTACATTAGCGGTCTAGCGCCGCTTCGCAATGCTTTTTCTGCGCAAATGGGGGATATTGGGTGCCGGCCATCAGCGCAAAGCGCCTGCAGGATCGCTCCGACGCCATCTTGGAGGCGGCGCAGCGGGTCTTTCTGGAGCGTGGCTACCAGGCCGCCTCGATTTCCGAAATCGCGCGCGCCGCGAACATTTCAGACGGTCTGATTTACCGGTACTACGAGAATAAGCGCGCGCTGCTAGACGCCGTGCTCGCCGCATTTTTCCATCGCATCCTCGCGCGTCTTGAACCTGCGATCGCCGCGGAGACAGGCTTCGCCAACAAACTGCGCGCGCTGATTCGCACCCACCTCGACATCATGCTCGCCGATCCCGCGCTTTGCCGTCTCTTCATCGCGGAGGTGCGCGGGGCGGCGGACTTCGCTGATTCCGAAGCGCGCCGTTTGAGCCAACGCTACAGCGAAGTTTTCCTGCGCGTGATCCGCAGTGCGGACGCGGCGAATGAACTGCGTAAGGGCGTCGACGCTGCTTTGCTGCGCGATCTGGTTTTTGGCGGGGTTGAACACTATTCCTGGCGCGCCATGCGCGCGCGTAAGGCGAGCGTGGAAAGCGCCGCCGAAAAGCTGGCCGACCTGGTGCTCGGCGGCGTCGCGAGGACACGCTGAGCATGGGCGCTTTTCGAACCGTTATGGTCGCCAATCGCGGCGAGATCGCTGCGCGGATTCTGCGCACCGTGCGTGCACAGGGCATGCGTAGCGTTCTGGTGCATCATGAAGCTGATCGGGGCGCGCCGGGTCTCGCCATGGCCGATGAGTGCATCGAAATCACCGGCCGCACGCCCGTCGCCGCCTATCTCGACATCGAGCAGATCATCGCCGCCGCCAAGAAGAGCGGCGCCGAGGCGATCCATCCCGGCTACGGCTTCCTCTCCGAAAACGCCGGCTTCGCCCGCGCCGCCGCTAAGGCCGGCATCACCTTCATCGGCCCTGGCGCCGACGCCATTGAGCTGATGGGCGACAAAGTCCGCGCCCGCGCCTTCGTGGCGGAGCGCGGCTTTCCGGTCGCGCCATCCGCGATCGAAGATGACGACCCGAGCACCTTCATAGAGCGCGCCCGCGCGGTTGGCGCCCCGCTGCTGATCAAACCGTCCGCAGGCGGCGGCGGCAAAGGCATGCGCATCGTGCGCGATCTCTCCAAGCTGGAGGAGGAAATTGCCCGCGCCAAGAGCGAAGGCCAACGCTATTTCGGCGATGGCCGCGTTTATGCCGAGCGTTATGTGGAGCGCCCGCGCCACATCGAAGTGCAGGTGCTGGGCGATACGCACGGCAATGTCGTGCACGTATTCGAACGCGAATGCTCGCTGCAGCGCCGCTTTCAAAAGATCATTGAAGAGGCGCCCTCGCCCGCGCTCTCGCCAAAGCTGCGCAGCAAGATTTGCGAAACGGCAGTCGGCATCGCCGCGGCGGCCAATTATTCGAACGCCGGGACAATCGAGTTCATTTACGGCAATGGCGAATTTTTCTTCCTTGAAATGAATACGCGCCTGCAGGTTGAGCATCCGGTCACTGAAATGATCACCGGGATTGATCTGGTCGCCGAACAACTCCGCGTCGCAGCTGGCGAGCCGTTGGGCTACGGGCAAGACGCGATCAAACGGCGCGGTCACGCCATCGAGATGCGCATCTACGCCGAAGACCCAGCACGCGACTTTGCGCCGACAACCGGCCAAGTGCTGCGGCTGAACATTCCTGACAATGCGCGCTGCGATCTGGGTATCGCAGAAGGCCAAGCCGTGACGGCTGCGTTCGACCCGATGTTGGCCAAGCTCATCGTGCACGCTGAGACGCGTGAAGCGGCGCTGGATCAGGCCGACATTGCGCTGGCGAAATTCGCGTTGCTGGGCTGTCGCACCAATAAAGACTTCCTGCGCCGCCTGCTCGCGGATCCGGACGTCGCCACCGGCGCGATGCATACTGGCCTGATTGGTGAAAAGCCCGAGCTGCTGAACTCGCCTGAACCAAGCCCGGAAACAGCCCGCGCCGTGCTCGCTGCGGCGTCCCTCTCCCTGCCGCCCGTGCTTGAGGCCGCGCATGCGACCCCAGCGCTGCATGCCGCCATCGGGGGGTGGCGCAATTGAAACACCATTTCCTCATTGACGGCGAACGCCGCCGCGCCTGGCTCGGCTATGCGGGCGAAAGCCACATCCTGTTCGACGATAGCGAAACCCCGGTCAGCATCGAACCGCTCGGCGAAGGCCGCGCGCAATTGCAGGTCGGCGCTAACGTCTATGACGTGATCATCGCCGTGGATGGCGATCGCGTTTTTGTACATCTGGATGGACGCGAATATGAAGTGGCGTTCGAGGCTGCTACCGCCGTTTTCGAACACGAAGGCGAAGCTTCTGGTGACGCTATCGCCCGCGCGCCTATGCCAGGCTCAGTTGTTTCAACACCCGTCGCCGCCGGCCAGACTGTTGCCGAGGGCGACGTGCTCATCGTGATCGAGAGCATGAAGCTGGAAACGTCCATCGCCGCGCCGCGCGCGGGCGTGGTGGAAACCGTCCATGTGGCGGTGGGTCAAACCTTTGATCGCGATGCGGCGCTGGTGACGCTCGCGCCATTGCCGGAGGCGTAAGATGCGCCGCATCGAAAGCCGCCTCAACACACAGTCCGAGCAATATAAGGCGCAGTATGCGCACAATCGGGGGCTCGCCGATGCCTTCCGCGAAAAGCAGCGCGCGGCGCGTCAAGACCGCCCACAGCGCGACATCGATCGCCTGCGCCGTCAAAACAAAATGCTGACGCGCGAACGGATCGCTGAACTGCTCGATCCGGGAACGCCCTTCCTCGAACTCTCCTCGCTCGCCGCCAACATGGCTTATGGCGGCGAAGTGCCCGGCGCGGCGCAGGTCTCTGGTATTGGCATTGTCTCGGGGCGCGAAGTGATTATTCACGCCGACGACGCCAGCGTTAAGGGCGGCTCCTGGTATCCGCTCTCGGTAAAAAAGATCGTGCGCACGCTCGACATCGCCATCGAGAACCGGTTGCCGGTCGTGCATTTGTGCGACAGCGCCGGCGGCTTCCTGCCGCTGCAATCGCAGCTTTTCGCCGATAAATATTATGCCGGCCGGATTTTCCGCAACCAGTCCATTCTCTCCAAAATGGGCGTTCAACAAGTCGCCATCGTGCTCGGCCATTGCACGGCGGGCGGCGCTTATATTCCCGCACTTTCCGATTACTCCGTGATCGTGCGCGGAACCGGGGCGATTTTCCTTGGTGGTCCGCCACTGGTGAAAGCCGCGACTGGGGAAGATGTGAGCGTCGAAGAGCTCGGCGGCGCTGATATGCATACGTCGGTCTCTGGCGTTTCCGACTATCCAGCGTCGAGCGAGCTCCACGCCATCGCCATTGCCCGCGAGATCGTTGGCAATTTCACACGGCCCGAGAAAGCACGCATTGAGACAGTGGACCCAGAGCCGCCCTTCTACGATCCGGACGAACTGTATGGCGTTCTGCCGATCGATCAGCGCGTCCAATTCGATATGCGCGAAGTGATCGCGCGCCTGTTCGATGGCAGCCGATTCCACGAATATCAGGCCAATTACGGCAAGACGCTGGTGTGCGGCTATGCGCGCTTGTTTGGCATGCAAGTCGGCGTGCTGGGCAATAATGGCGTGCTTTTCAATGATAGCGCGCTAAAAGGCGCGCACTTCATTGAGCTCTGCAACCAGAACCGCACCCCGCTCATCTTCCTGCAAAACATCACTGGCTTCATGGTTGGACGCGAATATGAGCGCGCCGGCATCACCAAGGATGGCGCCAAGATGATCATGGCGGTCGCCTGCAGCGAAGTGCCGAAGCTCACGGTTGTTGTGAACGGCTCATTCGGCGCCGGGACTTACGGCATGAGCGGACGCGCCTTTGACTCGCGCTTCATGTTCTCCTGGCCCAACAGCCAGACATCAGTGATGGGCGCCGAACAGGCGGCCGGCGTGCTGACTGACATCAAGATCAAGCAGCTTGCGCGTGAGGGCAAAACGCTGAGCGAAGCGGAGATCGCCCGCATTCGCGAACCGATCCTCGCTGATTACAAGGCGCAGAGCAGTTCGTATTACGCCACGTCCGAGATTTGGGACGATGGACTGATGGACCCGGTGGATACGCGCAATGCCTTGGGCATCGCGCTGAGCGCGGCGCTTAACACGCCGATCAACCCGCCCCGTTACGGCGTATTCCGGATGTAATCAGCGCACGATGGCTGGGTGCGCCACGCGCGGCTCGCCCAGCATCTCGCGATAAGAAGGCGGCGCGCGCCCGCCCGCTTCGGTGATGCCGTATTTCGGCGCGACCTCGGCGCCGATCAGCGTTTGCCCGCTCACATCCATCAGTTTGGGGTCTTCGTAGAGCGCATAGATGATGCGCCCGGTGAATTCCGGCGTCTCACCATTCGCCATGAAGCCCTCATATTGATCCGGTCGCTCAGCCAAGGCGACCTTGGTGCGTTCCGTGATCAACGGCCCCATCCAGATCGAGACAGCGGCGACATTGTGCTCCTTCAAATCCACCGCCATGTCGGCCGCGAATTTGTCGACACCGGCTTTTTGCGCGCCATAGGCCGGACCATGCATGTAACAGACCCCGCCAAATGAAGACGTGAATGCAATGAGCCCGCGCTTTTGCTTCACCATGTAGGGGGCCGCATAATAGCTGGCGATGTACTGGCTGCGCAGACCGACTTGGAGAATGTCGGCGAGCGCGACGTCCTTCTCCCAGAAACCGCCGGGCTTGATGAGATCGTCGTGAATGACGGCGACATTGTTGACGAGAATGTCGATGCGCCCTTGCTCGGCGCCGACGCGCTCGATCAACGCCTTGATCTCCTCATCCTTGGCATGATCCACTTGCACTGCGACGCCTTTGCCCCCGGCCGCCTCGATTGCGGCGACGGTTTCGTGGATTGTGCCGGGCAATGGCGCAGTACCCGGTTTCACCGTGCGCCCAGTGACATAGACCGTCATCCCCGCTGCGCCCAACGCCCGCGCAATGCCGGCGCCTGCGCCACGACTTGCTCCCGTTACGATTGCGACTTTGCTCATCGCCGCCTCCCTTTATTTCTTGGCTTGTCCACGCACCCAATCAGCAGCCCGCGCCATAAAGCGCGGGGAGTCGACCGATACGAAAGGATGATGCCCACACTGTTCAATGACAATCAGCGTGATGTCCTTCGCTGATGCAAACTGGGCCGGCAGTTCGCGCGGCGGCCCCACCACATCGCGATCGCCGGCTGCGAGCAATACTGGCACATCGAGTCGCGCGATTTCATCTTTAATATTGCCCGGCATCATGGAGTGCGAAGCCGGCACGGCGGGCACTTCGTCGGCCGCCTCTTCCAGCGCTTTCGACGCTGCTGAACTTCCGCGGATGCGGGAAATTGGCGCATAAGCTAGGCCGCCAAAACGCTTGGCCGCGAGCTCGGGCAGCAGGGACAGGCCGCGATCCGGCAGTTCCAGCGCGGCGCGGTCCTCATCGGAGAGGACTTGCGGCATGCCGCATGTGCCGAAGCTGAGCAGCATCAGCCCTGCGAAATCGTGGCGCATATCTTGTTGCAGGGAAACCAGCATCGCACCCATGGAATGGCCAACGCCAATTGGCGTGAAGCGCGCGAGCGGTGGCAAAGCCTTATGCAGCGCGCCATCGCGGAGACGACGTGTCACCTCCTCGAATACGAGGCCGTTTGCGGCGCTCAGCACGGCAGATGTTGCAGCAAAGCCGTTCTTGGGTCGCGAACTGCCGCCAATGCCCAGATGGTCGAGCGTCACAACAATGAAGCCTTGCGCCGCCATGAATTTGGCGAAGCTCGCGCCCTCGGCGCTCAGGTTGAAATAGTTCCGATTCATGCCGCCGCCGGGCATGCAGAAGAGCAGCGCAGCTGGTTCAGCCAGGCGCGCCAGCGCAAACACGTCAATTTCAATTTCGAGCGGACCTTCGCCCGGCAAGGGCGCGCCTACGCCAATGCGAAGACGCGCCAGCTCGTTCAGCATGCGCCGATAATCGCGCCCGCAACACCGGAACCGAGGAACACTGTCTCGACATTCTTCACCTGATTGGCCGCCGTGCCGCGCGCTTGGCGCACGCCTTCGGAAATCAGGTTCATGCCGTGAATATAGCCCTCGCCAATGTGGCCGCCATTGGGGCTGAGCGGGCTTTTGCCATCGAGATCGCAATTGCCATCGCGAATGTAGTCCTTGGCCTCGCCACGCTTGCAGTAGCCGAATGCTTCCAGCTGCATGAAGATTTGCGGTGTGAAATTGTCGTAGATCATCGCCACTTGCGTTTCCGTCGGCGCGATCTTCGCCATCTTCTTCAACCGCTTCACCACGGTTTCGGACATGGCCAGGCGGCTCAGATCCTTGCTGTGATAATAATCGGTGATGATCTCATGCTCCGGCAGCAGCGTGTGCACGGCGCCGTGAATCTTGATCGGTTTTTGCTTCAAATCCTTCGCCCGATCATAGCGCGTCACGAGGATGGCGACAGCGCCGTCGCTCTCCTGGCAACAATCCAGCAGGCGCAACGTCGGCGCGCAAATCCAGCGCGAATTCTGGTGATCGTCGAGGGTGATCGGCTTCTGATAGAACCAGGCGGCTGGATTGGTCGCCGCATGCTTGCGCAAGAGCACCGAAACCAAACCGAAGTCTTCGTTCTTCACGCCGTACTTCTGCATGTAGGTCATCGCCGTGAGCGATTCCCAGCAGCCTGGACTTTGCGCGCCGAACGGCATCGCCCATTCCATAAAGGTGGAGCCGCCGCCGACGGCCGGATAGCCGCGCGCCGTTGGCCGGCCAAACCGATACTGAGAGCGTTCATTCATGCCGCGAAAGATCAGCACGTTGTCAGCGACGCCGGATTTCACCGCCGCCATCGCCTGAAACACTGTGACGACCGAACCGGCGCCGCCCTGCGGCACGCGCACCGTATATTTGAGGTCCTTGACGCCCAGGCAGCGGCAGAGACCGACCTCGTCTGTGTTGTCGAGCGTGTAGGTGATCATGCCATCGACTTCTTCGGGCGCGATGCCAGCGTCTGCACACGCCGCCAGCGCCGCTTCCGAGGTCAATTGCAGTTCACTCCGCCCCGAATTCTTCGAGAACTCGGTCTGGCCGATGCCGGCGATAACCGCGTCATTGCTACGCGTCTTCGTGACCATGATCAGCTCACCTTGCTCGTGACGCGGAATACGGGAACCTTGTGACCGCCGGACGTGGGTTCAAACTCAACCATCACTTTGAGGCCCACCTTCATTTTCATGGGATCGATGCCGACCACGTTCGAGAGAATGCGCGCGCCGCCCTCAAGATCGATCAACGCCACGATCGGCGGCACATTGAAGCCATAGGGTGCGGGATGGATCGGCATAGTCCAGCTATAGACAGTTCCCTTGCCGCTCATCTTCACGCCGCGCATGTCGATGGCATGGCATTTCGGGCACATTGGCCGCGGCGGATGATGCATGGTTTGGCATTGCCCGCATTGCTGTATGATCAGCTCTTCGCGGTCACAGCCGTCCCAGAACATTTTTGAATCGATCGTGACGACCGGATCAGGTCGGATCGCGCCGGTCTGCACCGCGCCTGGATCGTCCATCTGTCAGTCCCCCGGTTTTTTAGCTGGGCCCGAATCCCACGGGCTCTTCACTGCCTGTTGACCCGCACGCGGCGGATAAACTGCGACCGCATTGGCCGCGATCAGTTCCTCGATCTCTGCGTCGCTGCGCCCGGTCTCGCGTAAAAGCTGTTCGGTGTGATCGCCAACGATCAGCGGCGGGCTTTGAATGACGCCCGGCGTATCAGAGAGGTTGAAGGCGAGGCCAACCTGCTCAAGCTTGCCGACGGCCGGATGGGGATATTCGGTAGTCCACTTACGCGCCTTGAAGTCGGCATTGTCGAACAGCGACAACGTGTAGGTGGGCGAAGAAATCTCCGCCGGCGCCCCCGCTTTGTCGAACGCGGCTTGCCAATGCGCCACCGAATTAGCGGCGATCTTCTTGGCGATGGCGTCCGCAAGCGCCGCATCGCCGGCCTTGCGCGAAGCGGCATCCTTATATTGCGCCGCCAATTCTGGCGCGCCCAAGGCTTCAAACGCCGCGCGCCAATGCGCGTCGGTGCGCAGCGTGACGCACAGCCAGCCATCATTGGCCTGATACAGCCGCAGGCCCGCACTCATGCCCATGTGCATCTTGTCGAGCCGTGGACGCTCGAACGCGCCCCCGTCCGGACGCGCGACGGCGTAAGAGGTGTTGAGCAATTGCGCGTTGATGATCGAGGTGTCGACGAATTGGCCTTCGCCAGTGCGATCACGATGATAGAGCGCTTGCACCACCGCGATGGCCGACAAAAACCCGTTGCCGGTGTCGCCCAACGAGGTGAAGGACCAAAGCGGCTTGCCGCCATTGGCCATCGCTCCGTCTTCATGCTGCACGCCAGCCAGACAACCGCCAGTCTGATCGTTGCCTGGCAGGCCTTCGCGCTCGCCAGTTTCAAAACCGCGCGTATGGCAATAGATCAGCTTCGGATTGATCTTCTTAAGATCGTCATAGCCGATGCCAAGCCGGACAGCCGCTTCGTAGCGCATGTTGTGATGGACGACGTCTGCGTCCTTCACCAAATCCATCAGCACCGCTTTGGCGCGCGGATCTTTAAGCTGCAGCGCAATCGAGCGTTTGCCGCGATTGGCGACGTAGGCGATGTGGTTGGCGTGCCAATACGTGTCCCACAGCGCGTTGACCTTGATCACGTCGGCGCCGAGGTCAGACAGCAATTGCGCGCCGTACGGCCCAGCAATGGCCAGGCCCACATCAATGACTTTGATGCCAGCCAGCGGGGCCTTCAGCGGCTTGCCCGGCTTCGCTGTCGGCGCTGGCGCGGCGGCGAGCTTCGCTGCTTCCGCTTTGACTTCAGCTGTGTGTTGACCGGGCTTCGGCGCAGGCTTTGAGGGTTTGATTGGGTTGGCCGACATTTTGTAGGTCTGGCCAACCTGACAAATCTTGCCGAGCTCGGGATCTTCGATCTCAACGACACAACCGTCCTTAAGCAAGAGCGGGTCAGTGAGCGATTCTTCGAGCGGACGCGCTTCCTGCATCGTCATCTCGGCGATTGCAGAAGCTTCCACCCATTCTTTGGCCGGGAAGCGCTTCACCGCCTCAGCCAAAATCGGCTGGTAATGCATCATCACCAGCAATTCTTCCGGCCCTATGCCAAACCGATCGGGATCTTCATGCGCATTGAGATCGGGCGTGGCGTTGAGCTTGTCGCCCTTGGAAGCCTGCAAAATAAAGCGCGGGTTAGGCACCCAATTGTGCACCCAGCGCCCATCGGCGCATTCGAAATGGCCCTTTGGCGCTTTTGAACCCAATATCCAAGTGTTGAAGCCGGGCGCTTCGGGATTTTCTACGCGCTGCAACAGTCCAGCGCCGGCCGCCATCGCCCCTTGCTGCAAAGATGTTTCGACGAGTTGTCCTTTACCCGTCACTTCGCGCGCGCGCAGCGCTGCTGCAAGCCCTGTGGATGCAGCGAAGAACGCGCCAAGGCTCGGCCAATGCGAGGCGGAGAAGAGCGGCCCCTCTCGCGGCGGCCCCTGCACCCATTCATAGGGAATGTCGATGTCCGGGAATGGATCGGGACGCCCGGTAATGTGGTTGACGGCGCCTTCAGGCCAGCCGCGCTGCTCCCACTGAATGCCGATGCGCGCAGCCACGAGTGCGTCATAGCCAGGCCGATCCTTGTCCGGCGTGTCGCGGCCATAAGCCGTGATCGAGACATAGATCAAACGCGGATTGAGCTTTGAGAGCGTCGCATAATCGATGCCGAGGCGCGTGGTGACGCCAGGCGAGAAGCTCTCAACCAGAATGTCGGCGTGCTTCGCAAGCGCAAGGAACGCGTCCTTATCGCCTTGCGATTTGAGGTCGAACTCAGCGCTGCGTTTGCCGCGCTGCCACACTTTGTAGCCCAACTGGTCGCGGAAGGGATCGCCGCCTGGCGGTTCGATTTTCACGACGTCCGCTCCTTGGTCCGCAAGCAGCATGGCCGTCATCGGCCCCGCCACGCCCCAAGACAGATCGAGTACGCGCACGCCTTCCAATACGCCCGCCATTCACTTCCTCCCTGCCGCGACCGGCGGCCTATTATTGTTTAGAGACCGAGGCCGAACGTGCGTTGCGCGTTCTCGTACACGATCTTGCGACGATCAGCTTCCGGAATCCCCGCCTTCTCGAATTGCGACTTCACCTGGCGCTGCGAATTCGGCCAGCAGGTCGCCGGGTGCGGGAAGTCGGTCGACCAATAGAGGCAGTCCGGACCGAACGCTTTGTAGCAAGCGGCGAGGCCAGTCGGCTCGTCCATGAAGGTTGCGCCCATTTGCTGGATGAACGTCTCGCTCGGCAGGCGCTTCACGCCTGGGAATTTGTAGTGCTGGTTCATGCGGCTATCGAGCAGTTCGAAGAACCAGGGCAGCCAGCCCAAAGCCGGCTCAACGAAAATAACTTTGAGCTTGGGGTGGCGCTCAAGCGTGCCGGTGAGGATCCACATCGCCATGGCTTCGGCGGTCGCCCCGGCCGGAAGCGCTGTGAAGATGCCTTTTTGCGGCGTTGGATCGCGGCGGAATACGCCCCACAGCGCCTTTGTCACATCGAGATGGTTGAGCACCGTGATGTTCGCATCGGCGCACGCGGCCCAAAGTGGGTCATAGCGCTTATCATATACGTCCGGCAGACCAAGCTCAGTCGGAAAGATCGGCGCCTGCACGCAGCGCGCGCCGCGCTTGGCCATGCGCTCGACTTCCTTCACTGCAAACGGAATGTCGAACAGCGGCAATTGATACGCAGTAAGCAACCGGCGCGGATTGTGACCGGCGAAATCAGCCATCGCGTCGTTGAAGCCGGCGAGCGCTGCCATCCAATCATCGCCCATCAGTTCGGGCTTGCAGAGCTTGGCGCCGCCGACTTCCGGGAAGATCACTTCGGCTTCGACGCCGTCACGGTCCATCGCCGCCAGTTTCGCCGCCGGATCCTTGTAGCCGGGGTCGCGCGCCGCATCGAGATCAACGAAATCTTCGATTTGGAGCTGCGGCAATCCCCCGCGCAGAACTTCCGCTTCGTATTTGGCGTTTTTCTTGACCGCTTCGTCCCAGACCGCCTGCAGCTTCGAGGAGAGCCGGGCTTTGACCCATTCGTCAGTGAAATAGACGTGGGAATCGACCGAGATTAAAGGCTCGCGCGTAATCGTCGTCGCCGTATCCAATGTTGCCTCCCTATGCATCCGGTTAATACCGGTTATCCAGGCGCCCGCCGGGCGCCAACCATGACGCCTGAACACCGTGTTAGAGGTGAGTTTGGCCCGTCCTTGCCAGGCGGGCAAGAGTTTTGCGCGCAAAGGACAGCATAAGTTGACGTTTTGCGCAACGAATAGGGAGGTCAGCTGACGAACTTCGAGGCTGCTAAGCGGTTACAGCCCTGATATACGTCGCCATTATGCCATCAGCACCCGCCTATCCCCCGCCCCGCAACCTGCTCGCCGGAAAAACCGCCGTGATTACAGCGGCCGCCGGCGCCGGGATTGGCCTTTCCGTCGCGCTGCGCGCAGCCGAGGAAGGGGCCAGCCTCCTCATCAGCGACATCCATGAGCGCCGCCTTTCCGAGGCCGCCGACAAGGTGGAAGCGGCGGTCGGCAAGCGTCCAGCCACCCAGCTCTGCAATGTCACGCAGGAAGTCGAGGTTCAGGCGCTCAAGGACGCTGCGGTGAAGACCTTTGGCGGCGCGCCGGACATTCTCATCAATAATGCAGGGCTCGGCGGTTCGGCCTCGGTCGTTGACATGACTGACGCGCAATGGTCGTCAGTGCTGGACGTTTCGCTCACCAGCGTCATGCGCATGTGCCGCGCCTTCCTGCCGCTCATGTACGCCAGGAAAAGCGGCGTCGTCGTCAACAATGCGTCTGTGCTCGGTTGGCGCGCACAAGCGCTGCAATCGCACTATGCCGCCGCGAAGGCCGGCGTGATGGCGTTCACGCGCTGCGCCGCCATCGAAGCGGCGGAGCACAATGTGCGCATCAATGCGGTGTCGCCCTCGCTCGCCATGCACCCGCACCTAGCCAAAGTGACGCCGGAAGAAACGCTGAAAGAACTTACCCAGCGCGAGGCGTTCGGCCGCGCCGCCGAGACCTGGGAGGTCGCCAATGTGATGATCTTCCTGGCGAGCGATCTCTCCTCTTACATGACGGGAGAGATCGTCTCAGTGTCCAGCCAGCGCGCTTAAAGCTGAATCCAGTTCGCAGTAACTGAACCGGCTTCAAGCTTGCCATCCACCACAGCGCGCGCGTCATTGCGTGAGTAGGACATCAGCCAGCCCTGCGGCGTGCGCACGTAATGGTCTTCGTAGAAGGCGCTCAGCAAACGGAAAATGCCGCTGCGCGGATCGTATAGGGTGTACGCCAAGTGCCACACGCCCTTGGCGTTGTTCTCGTCGATCACCGTGATCTCGGCATTGTGACCTTGGTGCTGATCGACGATCGGCGTTTTGACGGCGAGCTCGGTGAAGGTCTCTTCTAACTCTTTCGGCCCAGCCTTCACATTCACAAGCGGGAATTCGATCACCGCGTCCGGCGTGAAGCACCCGCTCATGCCCTTGGCGTCTTTCTTGTCGCACGCATTGAGGTAGCGCGCCTTGAGTCGGCGAATGTCTGCTTCCGCTTCCAGGCGCGCGATGCGTTCTTCCAAAGTCATAGGGCTGCTCCTCACGCCGCCGCAGCGGATTTTTGATTGAGTTCAACATCAGGCTTGTCGCGCACCGGGCAATGCGTGCCCGCCGGATGATAAATGGTCGGGATGCAGCGATTGCAGGTGGTGCAGCCCGAACGCGCATTCGCGTTAGCGGCCATGGCGTTGACGAAATTGGGATCGAACAGCAGCGCGCGGCCAAGCGCGATGCAATCAAAACCTTCATCCATGGCGCGCGCTGCGCTTTCAGCAGACTTGACGCCGCCGAGAAAGGTCAGCGTTGTTTTGACGGCCGCGCGCACCTTGCGTGAATGCTCCAGGAAATACATTTCCCGGAATTCCACCTTCGGTTCACTGTGCTTCATGATCGCAGTGGCGAGCTTCATGATGCCGGACGCCGATTGCGTGGCCGCCTCCGCCGGCATGTTGCTGCCAAAGAGCTGCGAAACCGCCTCCACATTCATCCCGCCTGAAAGCATGATCATATGCACGCCCTCGCGCTCCAGCGTGCGCGCGACAACCACCGCATCCTCCGCCGTGCCGCCGCCCTCAAAGCCCTCATAAACGCCTATCTTGGCGGTAACCGCGAGATCATTGCCAACCGCGTCCAGCACGGCGCGCAGCACCTCGGCCGGGAATTTCGCACGGCGCGCGGCGTCGCCGCCATAAGCATCGCGGCGCTGATTGTAGGCCGGCGATAAGAACTGGCTCAGCAAATAACCGTGCCCCATATGAAGCTCGACAGCGTCAAAGCCCGCCTCACGCGCCAGCTTGGCGGCTTGAACAAACTCACCAATGCGCACACGCATGTCGTCAGCGTTCATTTGCTTCTTGAAGAAGCGCCCGTTCATTAGGCCGACTTTGTTGAAACCGCCGGACGCGCTGAGCGGCGCGCCGGTTGATAATTCTGGCAGGAAGGTGAAGCAGCCTCCGTGCGTGATCTGCGCGGAGACGGCCGCGCCGGATTTATGCACAGCGTCGGTGATGGCTTTGAACTCGGGCAGCCATTCCGGCGCCAAGCGCAATTGATCGGTGAAGGTCTTGCCGTCCGGGCTGACGGCGCAATAGGCCACTGTCGTCATGCCGACGCCGCCTTCGGCCATGCGAACGTGGTGGCGTTTTAGCGCCGCCGATGGCAGCTCGCCTGGCGCGCCGCCCTCATTGGTGGCTGTTTTGATAAACCTGTTGCGCAGCGTCAGCGGTCCGAGCTTGACCGGCGTGAACGCAGCGCTGAGCCCAGCCGGCATCGCGCACTCCCTCATTATTGTTGAGAGGCACGCTAGCAGCCGCGTTGCGCAGAGGCGACAAAAATTCGCAACTCGACGCTGGAGGCTCGGCTTATTGCCGCTTTGAGTAGGCTAAGTCAGCACGCACCAGCGGTATTCGTGCTTGATGAAATGCTGGCCAAGGCTGTAGCGGACCCGGTGCACCCCGGGAATCCGGTCAATGGTCTGGTGCAGCAATTCAGTGACCTGATTGCCGTCCTGAACCAAGGTCATGGCTAGCACGTCATTGCGCCCGAGCAGCGTAGCGACAAAGCTGATCTGCGGCACCTCGGCGAGCGCCTGCGCCACTGTATCGACGTGGTAGGCTTCGTCCGCCTCCACGAACAGATAAGCCAGGATCGGATTTTTCAGCCGATCCACATTGGTGACAACGGACACCCTGATCGTCTTGCTCTGAATGAGGCGGCGCAAGCGCGCGCGGATGGTGCCTTCTGTTAGGCCGAATTCACGGCCGATTTCACGGTTGGACACGCGCGCATCTTTGCCCAGACGCTCGATGATTTTGATGTCGAGATCGTCGAGTTCGACCTTCTTCATAGCAGCGGCGCCCATTGCGATTCATATTTCAGCACTTTGAGCGCAAGCCCCGGCGCCAAGCGCACCACGCCACGCACTTTAGGAATCTCGTTGGTCAAGAGCTCGGCCATTTCATCAATGTCCTTGGCGACCACCTGCAGCTCGATGTCGTAAACGCCGATAGTGGCGTTCACGGTCATCACCTGCGGAATGCGGGCCAGGTCCTCGCCCACTTCCACCACCGAACGCCCCTTCACCTGGACCCCGACCGCCGCGAGCGCGCCGTACCCCATGGCGCCCAAATCGCGTATTGCAACGACCCGAACGCTATTGGCCTGCTCCAAACGACGCACGCGCGTGCGTACAGTCGCCTCGTTCACCCCTACGATTTTCGCCAGATCTCGGTTCGAAATGCGCCCATCCGCCCGCATGGCGGCGACGATGCGCTCGTCAATTTCGTCCATTTCCTGGGGGTTTGAGCGCCGTTTGCGCTCTGTCGACGTGGGCGCGGGCTTTTCGGCCTTTGCCGTCTTGCGCGGAGACGGCGATTTCTTCATAACCAAGGCGAAAAACTCCGCATTGCGTAAAACAGGGCTTCTGTTCGAACCATATTCGACGCCAAACGTCCAGTAACGACGCACATAGAGCGAATTTATCTTGACGGAGATTTCGACCTTCTTCGCCAGTTCGCGGAATTAACCGCCCCCTTTTTCGCCGCGAACCATATTGACTGCCCGGCGTGAAGCGTGATTTGCGTGATTATGGAGGCCGAGCGTCGCGGGAAAGCGGCGGCGCGGAGCGCGGCATGACCGGTTCTCGCGCCAAGGAGCCCCACGGGAGGCGAAGTGAGCGCGCAAAATTGGGACGAAACCGTCGATGTGCTTGTGGTCGGCTCAGGCGCCGGCGCCATGACCGCGGCCCTAGCGGCGGCCACGCGGCACGCGAAAACCCTGGTCATTGAGAAGGGTGAGCTTTGGGGCGGGACCTCGGCGACCTCAGGCGGCGGCATCTGGATTCCGAATTCCCACCTGGCTAAGCAGGCCGGCGCAGAGGACACGCCCGAGGAAGCCTTCAAGTACGTGCGCGCACTCGCAGCCGACAACGTGCCTGACAGCTTGATCCAATCCTACATCGAACGCTCGCCACAAATGTTGGCCTGGCTCGAAACCGTTTCCCCGGTTCGCTACGCCGCTATTCCGTACACCGATTATCACGCCGAACTTCCCGGCGGGAAACTCGGCTACCGGGCGCACCTGCCGCTGCCGCTGGATGGGCGCCTGCTAGGCGATGACGTCCTGACTATTCGCCCTGTGCACCCTTCCGCCAATTTGTTCGGGCGCATGAATTGGAGTCTGGCGGAGACCTATCCGCTCATGTTCCGCACGCCAGGCTGGTGGAAAACGCTGCTCACTCTGTTTTGGCGCTATTTCAGCGATGTTGAGCAGCGCCTGCGTTCGTCCACTGATCGCTATCTCACCTCCGGCAACGCGTTGGTTGGCGGCTTGAAGATCGCGCTCAATCAAAAGGGCGTGCCGGTGCGCTTGAAAACGCGGCTGCTCGATCTGGTCAGCGAGGATGGACGTGTGGTCGGCGCCATCGTCGATGAAGACGGGCGCACCAAGCGGATCCGCGCCAATAAAGGGATCATCCTCGGCGCTGGCGGCTTTGAGCGCAACGCCGCGCTGCGCAAGCAGCACTTCGGATCGGAAGCGACAAATCGCAGCGGATCGCAGGTCAATAATACTGGTGACGCCTTGCTCGCCGCCATGAAGCTAGGCGCAGCGACACGCAATCTGGATAATGCGTGGTGGGCGCCGGTTTTCTGCGTGCCCGGCGAGGATCGGTCGCGGCCAACCTTCATGGAGCGCGCCTTTCCTGGCTCGATCATCGTGAACCAAGCCGGCAAGCGTTACATGAACGAGGCCGCCTCCTACCACATTGTCGGCCACGAAATGGCGCTGAAGAACACACCAGAAGCGCCCACCGATCCATCCTACGTCATTTTCGACGCCGAGTTCCGGCGCAAATATCCGATGGGACCGCTCATGCCGCTCATTCCGGACTGGGCGCAATCAGCTGGCGTGCGCCAGATCTTGAAGAAGGCAGACACGATTGAAGATCTGGCGCGGGCGACCAAACTGCCGGTGGCTGCGCTCAAGGAAACGGTCGCGCGCTTCAATGTCGGCGCCGATCGCGGCGAGGACCCTGAGTTTCAACGCGGCGCGGCGGCGTACGATAACTTCTATGGCGATCCGCGGCAGAAGCCGAACCCCAACCTGGCGCCGATCCGCAAGGCCCCGTTCTACGCACTGCCTATCCATCCAGGCGACATTGGCACCAGCGGCGGCTTGGTGACGGACGAGCATGCGCGCGTTCTTGATCAAACCAACCGTCCGATCGGCGGGCTCTATGCAATCGGCAATACGGCCGCCTCCTCCATGGGCGGCTCATACCCAGGCGCCGGCGTCACCATCGGCCCAGCCATGACGTTCGGCTACGCCGCCGCGCTGGACGCAACGGGCGCGAATGCGTAGCACACGCGTCCCCACCAGCCGAGGGAGGACGTAGCCATGACGGAGCTGACGACGCGCAAGCTGCGCGAATTGTTCGGTCTGTTCGCTACAGGCGTTGTGATCGTCACCGCAGTAAGCCCCGACGGCGAGCCGATTGGGCTCACCGTTAACTCAATGGCCTCCGTCTCGCTTGAGCCGCCGCTTTTATTGTGGTGCCTCGCCTCCAACAGCCAAAGCCGCGCCGCCTTCACTGATGGCGCGCGCTTTGACATCCACATCCTCAGCGAACATCAAGCGCCAATCGCCCTCCATTTCGCACGAAAGGCCCGGGACAAGTTCGACACCGATCCGCACTGGCGCCGCGACCCCAAGCCGCCGCGCGTCGATGGCGTTCTGGCGCGGCTGGCGTGCACGGTTCACGCAACCCACGAAGCGGGCGACCACATTATTATTATCGGCCAGATCGAAGCAGCCGAGCATACGAGCGGGCCGCCGCTGGTGTTCTACGCCAGCAAATTTGGCCGCTTCGCCCAGCAAGCGCCATCGCCCTATGCTCTTCCCGTGAGCGGCGACGGCTGGTTCTAATTCATTCGTCGTCGATGAGGATGCGGTGAGCAGCGCCTTTCAAGTCGTCATACTGACCCGACCGCACGCTCCAGAAGAAAGCCGCAACCCCGATCAGCCCCATGCCAATGGCTGCTGGGATCAGAAAGGCTATGATGTCCATCGCGGCCTCCAACCCTGCAACCGCAGCGCATTGAGCGTCACGATCAAAGAAGACCCCGACATGGCGAGCGCCGCAATGAGCGGCGTGAGCAAGCCAGCAGCGGCCGTCGGCGCCGCGATGATGTTGTAGAGCGCTGAGAAACGCAGATTTTCCAAAGCGCGTTGACGCGCTTGCTTCGCCACCGCCAAGGCCTCAACGAGCGGCGCCAGCGCTGCGCCCTGAAACACAATGTCGGCGGCCGCCTGGCTCGCCTCGATCGCCGTGCCTGGTGAAGCCGACGCATGCGCGGAAGCCAGCGCGCCCGCATCGTTCAGGCCATCGCCTACCATCAGCGTTCTATGTCCGGCCTCGCGCAGCTGGTTCAATCGCGCGGTCTTCTCGGCGGGACTGACGCCAGCGCGCCAGTGTGCGATTCCGGCGCCAGCTGCCGCGCGCACCACAGAGGCCGCACGATCGCCAGAGAGCAGCTCAACGCCGTAGCCCAGATTGAGAAGCCGCCTGACAACATCCGCCGCGTCAGCGCGCAGCGCATCATCGAACGCCAGACGCATCGGCGCTGCGCCCTCTACGGTGAACCAAAGTTCAAGCAAGCCATCATTTGCGTCGGGCGCGTCGGGCGCGGCAAACGCGCGCCGCCCTAACCTCGCGCGACGACCGTTCGTCGTTCCCTCCACGCCTTCGCCAGGGACTTCGCGCGCGTCCGCCGTGACCACGCCGGGGCCGGCTGCCTCCACCAGAGCGCGCGACAAAGGGTGACGCGAAGCACGCGCCAAAGACGCCGCTGCTTGAAGCTCCGCTTGCGCAGCCGCGGTGATGAGGCGCGGTTTTCCGAGCGTCAGCGTGCCGGTTTTGTCGAACACGATCGTGTCAACTTCGGCCAAACGCTCCAAAGCGTCGCCGGATTTCACCAGCACGCCGCGCTTGAACAACCGCCCGGTAGCGACAACCTGAACCGCCGGCACGGCCAAACCCAGTGCGCACGGGCAAGTAATGATCAAAACCGCCACGGCATTCATCAGCGCTTGACGGAAGCCAACTTCGCCAACCTCCACGCCAAACGCGCGCAACACGATCGGCCCGAATAACCAAGCGAAGAAAGTGAGCGCGGCAAGACTGTGAACCACGGGCACGTAGAGCGCCGCCGCGCGATCGGCCAGGCGCACGAAACGCGCCCGATTCTGCTCTCCCGCTTCGATCAGGCGCGCCAGCTGCGCGACGCTAGAGTCCGCAGCACGCGCGGTGGCGCGCACCACCAGCTTCTGGGTGAGATTGATCACGCCAGCGCGGATTTCGGTTCCAGCTTGGGCGCGCACTGGCAGGGTCTCGCCCGTCAGCATGGAGCAATCCGTTTCAGACTGCCCTTCCTCCACCACGCCATCGACCGGCGCGCGATCTCCCGCCGCGAGCAGCAGCCGGTCGCCCACAGCAATATCCCGCGCACTCACGGCGCTCAATGAGCCATCTGGCGCCAGGCGCGTTGCGGTCACAGCCTGCATGGCCAGTAGATCGCGCGCCGCCGTGCGCGCACGCTGACGCAGTTGATGATCGAGGTATCGGCCGGTCAGCAGAAACAGCAGCAACATGGTGATGCCGTCGAAATAAGCGTGCTCGCCTTGTTGCAACGTCTCGGCCACGCTCATGCTGAGAGTCAGCACCACAGCCAATGAGATCGGCACGTCCATATTGGCGCGACGTGCTTTCAGCGCTGCATAAGCAGAGGCGAAGAAGGGTTGCGCGGCATAGAGCGAGGCCGGGATAGCGATCAGCGCTGACACCCAGTGAAACGCGGTACGCGTGCCATCGCCCATGTCTTGGCCGAACCAGATCGGCCAGGAGAACATCATGATGTTCATCGCCGCAAAGCCGACGACAGCTATGTAGCGAAGCAGCTTGCGGCCAGTTTCGTCCACTTCGCGTTCGGCCGCTTCAGGATCAAAGGCCTGCACGCGATAGCCAAGTCCATTGAGCAACCGCACCACTTCAGCTGCACGGACGCTATGCGCCTTCCAGGTCACGCGGAGACGCTGCGTAGAAAGATTTAAGCGTGCTTCCGTCACGCCTGGGACTGCCTTCAGCGCGCCCTCGATCTTTCGGATGCACCCCGCGCATTTCGCGCCCGGCGCCATCAACTCCAGCGTTTCCTCTCCCCCGGTCGTTAGACGCACGAACGCAGCGGGATCGCCACCGGCAAACTCAGTGTCAGGCGGCGCCAGCCCGGATGGGCATCCCTGATCGGAGGCAAGTGTTAGCGCCATGTGAGATCTGCATTGAAATCACGCGCCCCGCCTTGCGCATCCGAAGCGCGCGCCTCAAGCCGCCAATTGCCAGACGGCAAGGCATCGAGAGCAGCCCGATAACGTCCCTGCCCGACTGGCGTGAAGTTCAGCTCTTGATCGCGCGCCGCGTCCGTCGGCCAACGCAGAGCGCCATCTACCGCCAAGCCGTCGAGCGGGTGCCCCGTTCGGGACAGCATCGTGACAATCACAGCCGCGCCGCCAGCGCCAGCCGGCTCCAAATCCGCACTCGCGCGCCAGCCAAGCGCTGCTTGTTCGTGACGCTCAGCCAAAGTTTCGTTGTAGCGCAGCCCCTGCTGGTAAGGGCTTTGCCCTTCCTCACCGGGAAAACTGCCGACGGCGAAGACCGCGAACACGATATTGACCGTGATGACCAAGCCAAAAAAGGCGAGCATCAGGGCCAAAACGTGCCAGCCCTTTATTTGCCCAGACGCTGCAGCGGCGCGCGTGTTCATTGCGGACCTCCGGTGAGAAAGGCTGAAGCGCTATCGGCCTGGTCTTGAGTGTTGAGATCGATCACTTCGAACCGCAAATCATGCGAACCAGCTTCCAACGCGCCTGGCGCGGCGACGTGGACGCGAATGTCAGTCACCGTATCCGGCGAGGCTTGCGCGTGGATCGAGCCATTGCCCTCGACGGCATGGCCATTGGCCAGGAAATGCGCACCGTCGACTCCTACCACTCTGATTTCTAAGTCGCGTACATCTTGCGACTTGTTGATGACTTTCAGCAGATAATCATTGCGCACCGACCCATTGGCGAGCCGCACGAAGGGCGGACTGCGGTCGCGAATGACATTGAGGTCAAGCGTCGAGCGATTGAGTAACTGAGTGAGCATCAACCCGCCCACGAACACCATCACGACGGCGTAAAGAATGGTGCGCGGCCGCACCAAGCGCAGACGCGGCTGCTCGCCCTTTTGCCGCCGCTCCACATTGACATGCGTATCATAGGCAATCAGACCCGTCGGACGGCCCACCTTGCGCATGATGTCGTCGCAGGCGTCAATGCAGAGCGCACAGTTGATGCACTCCAGCTGATCGCCGTCGCGAATATCAATGCCTTGCGGGCACGCCGCCACGCACTGATTGCAGTCGACGCAATCGCCGCGCCCTTCCCAATCGGCGCCTTTTTTGTGCGGCCCGCGCGGTTCGCCGCGATCGGCGCGATAGGTGACGGAGAGAGCGTCAGCATCGGTCATCGCCGCCTGAATGCGCGGCCATGGGCACATGTATGTGCACACCTGTTCGCGCATCGTGCCAGCCAAAGCATAGGTCGTGAAGGTCAGAACGCCCACGAACAAATAAATCGGGATAGAGGCCTGGCCGGTGAAAATTTCTCGATAAAGCGTCGGCGCATCGCCAAAGTAAAACACCCACGCCCCGCCCGTTGCGACAGCAATAAGCAACCATACGATGTGTTTGCCCACCTTGCGCGCGGCTTTGGACCAGGTGAGCGGCGCCTTATTCAGCCGCATGCGTGCATTACGGTCGCCTTCGAATAGGCGCTCCACATAAATGTAGAGATCAGTCCAAACCGTTTGCGGGCAGGCATAGCCGCACCACACCCGCCCAAACAGCGCAGATGCGAGGAAGATGCCCAGCGCGGCCAGGATCAGCAGGCCGGTGATGTAATAGACTTCCTGCGGCCACAGCTCGATAAAGAAGAAATAAAAGCGCCGCCCTTCGAAATCGACCAGCACGGCCTGATCCGGACGTCCAACGCCGCGATCCCAGCGAATCCATGGCGTCAAATAATAGATCGCCAGCAGCACGACCATCGCGATCCACTTCAAACGGCGGAACGCGCCATGCACGAGCTTTGGATAGATTTGTTCGCGCTTTTTGTAGAGCGCACGCGCGGCTTTCGAGTTCACCGCGCGCGCGTCAATTACGTGATCATCGTCGCCCTGCGGGCGTGGTATGAGCGTTGTGCTTCCCACGCCTACTCACTTGCAACCGGGGCAGGCGAAGCGCCTTGCGCAGGCGCAACTTCCACTGTCGGCGCAGGCGCTGGCTCACCTTCGCCGCCGCCCAGATCGTGGACGTAGAACGCCAATGCGCGAATCACGGCCGGATCGAAACGGTGCTCCCAAGTCGGCATGACGCCATTGCGTCCAAGCTCCACTTGTCCCCGGATCTCCTCACGTGATCCGCCATAAAGCCACACATCATCGTTGAGGCTGGGTGCGCCAACTGTGCGGTCGCCAGCGCCCGTCGGGCCATGACAAGCTGCGCATTGTTCCCCAAAGACTGCAGCGCCACGCTGGGCGGCGGCCAAATTCGGCTGCAAACGGGCGCGCGCAGGCGAAATAGAGATGACGTATTCGGTGACGTCCCCAATTTGCGCGGGGGTCAGCATCCCATCTCGACCGAACGCCGGCATTTGCGACATATGCGCGTTGGGATTCTCCGACCGCACGCCAACACGGATCGTCTGCTCGATCTGCGACAGCGAACCTCCCCAGAGCCACACATCGTCGGCAAGGCTGGGATAGCCTGGAGCCCCCGCCCCGCCCGCGCCGTGGCAGGTGGCGCAATAATCGCCAAACACAGATCGGCCAGCAGCCTCAGCGAATTGCTGCAATTCGGGATCAGACCGCAACTGTTCCGGCGTCGCCACGGCGAGGCGCTCGAACATCGGCGCGCGGGCGCTATGCAGCGCCTGCAATTCCGCAGCGACGTTGCGCCGATCCGAATGATTGAGCAGGCCTTGCGTATAACCATTTACGAGCGGCCAAGCAGGCATCAACACCCAATAGATCACCGCCACAACGATCGAGGCGTAGAAGATATAGAGCCACCAGCGCGGCAGCGGCGTATCAAGCTCTCTAATGCCATCCCATTCATGGCCGGTCGTGTCCGTGCCGCTGAAATCGTCGCGTTCGACTTGATTAGACATCATCGGCCTCGTCATTCAACGGAGTGCGCGCAGCTTGTTTGAAGCGCTCTTTGTTGCCGGGCCACAGCGCGTAAATCACTGAGATCGTGAAAACGACCGCCAGCAGCACCAGCCCGTATGTGTGCGCGTGACGCACAATTTCTTCGTAGCTCACCGTTGATTCTCCGGCGCTTCGGCTTGGTAGGTGCTGAAATCAACGCCCGAACCAAGCATTTGCAGATACGCAATCAGTGCATCCATTTCTGTGATGCGGCCTGGATTGCCGTCAAAGTCCCTCGCCGCAACATCCGGGTAGCGCTCAGCGAAACCCCCGCCATCGACGCCGAAGGGATCGGCCTGTCCTCGTGCATCGGCGCCGGCATTGAAGACTTGCTCATCCGTGTAGGGCACATTGAGCACGCGATTTGCGGTCAAGTGGTTGCGCAACTGCTCCGTATTGAGATCAGCGTTCGCAAGGAACGCATAAGGCGGCATCACCGATTCAGGCACCACCGAGCGCGGATTTTCCAAGTGCGCGCGATGCCATTCATCCGAATAGCGTCCGCCAACGCGCGCGAGGTCAGGGCCAGTACGCTTCGAGCCCCATTGGAAGGGGTGGTCGTACATGCTCTCAGCGGCGAGGCTGTAATGGCCATAGCGCTCGACCTCGTCGCGCAGCGGGCGGATCATTTGCGAGTGGCAGGTGTAGCAGCCCTCGCGAATGTAGATGTGCCGGCCCGCCAGTTCGAGCGGCGTGTATGGACGCACGCCCTGCACGCGTTCAATTGTCGATTCAATGAAGAAGAGCGGCGTGATCTGCACTAGGCCGCCAATGGACACGACGACGAGAATGCCGATCAGCAGGATCAGCGAGTGCTTCTCGAACCATTTATGGAATTTCCACATGAGAGGCCCCTTACTCAGCCGCTGTTGCGGCAATGGCGGGAACATCGGTTGCACGCTCATGCGCTGGCGCGTCGCCGCGCGCTGTCCGCCACAGATTGTAAGCCATCAGCAGTGCGCCCACGAGGTAGAGCAGCCCGCCCAAGCCACGGATGATGTAGTATGGGTGCATCGCCTCAACCGTCTCGACGAACGAGTATTGGAGGAAGCCGAGCTCGTTATAGGCGCGCCACATCAATCCCTGCATGATGCCCGCCACCCACATCGAGGTGATGTAAAGCACGATGCCGATGGTCGCGATCCAGAAGTGCCATTCCACCAGCGCGTTGGAGTAGAGTTCCTTGCGCTTGTAGAGCCACGGGACCAAGCAGTAGAGCGCGCCGAACGAAACGAACCCGACCCAACCCAGCGCTCCTGAATGCACATGGCCGATGGTCCAGTCCGTGTAATGTGAGAGCGAGTTGACGGCGCGGATCGACATGACCGGGCCTTCAAAGGTGGACATGCCGTAGAACGCCACCGACACCACCAGCATGCGCAACACTGGATCGGTGCGCAGTTTGTCCCATGCGCCTGAGAGCGTCATAAGCCCGTTGATCATGCCGCCCCAGCTCGGCATCCACAGCATGATGGAGAAGGTCGCGCCCAGCGTCTGCGCCCATTGCGGCAAAGCGGTGTAATGCAGATGGTGCGGGCCGGCCCAGATGTAGAGAAAAATCAGCGCCCAGAAGTGGATGATTGAGAGGCGGTACGAATAGACTGGCCGATCCGCCTGCTTCGGGATGAAATAGTACATGATGGCGAGGAAGCCGGCGGTGAGGAAGAAACCCACCGCATTGTGCCCGTACCACCATTGCGTCAGCGCATCCTGGACGCCCGAGAACAGCGAATAACTGAAATAGCTATGGATGCTGACCGGGATCGCCAGATTGTTGACGATGTGCAGCATCGCAATCGTCACAATGAAGGCGAGATAGAACCAGTTGGCGACGTAAATATGCTTCTCCTGCCGCTTCCAGATCGTGCCGAGGAAGACGAGCAGATACGCGACCCAAACAATCGTCAGCCACAAATCCGTGTACCAAGGCGGCTCAGCATACTCGCGACCTTCAGTGACGCCGAGCAGATAGCCGGTGCCGGCGAGCACGATGAAGAGCTGATAGCCCCAGAATACGAACCAGGGCCACAAGCCCCCGGCCAGACGCGCGCGGCAAGTGCGTTGCACGACATAGAAGCTGGTGGCGATCAGCACGTTGCCGCCGAACGCGAAGATCACCGCAGACGTGTGCAGCGGCCGCAAACGTCCGAAATTGGTCCAACCGAAATCCGCGAAGTAAAACAGGTTCGGAAAGGCCAGCTGAAAGGCGATCACCACGCCGACCAGAAGACCGGCAATGCCCCAGAAGGTCGAAGCGATAACACCCGCCTTGATCACGCCGTTCTGGTATTTCGAACTTTGATCGCTGACGCCGCCGCGGCCAACAATTCCGACGATCGCGGCGACACCCAGCACACACGCCGCCGTGAGCGTCCACATCTGTATGGCGAAAGCCGGCTCAATGGCGCGCGAGCCGGCGAATAATGCAAAGAACAAGGTGCCCACAAGGATCATGAGGATGGCGAGCGCGTCTGGCCGCCATTCCTGCAACTTCGTCGCCGTCATCATCAGCCCCCTATCGGCGCGCCTGCGCACGATTCGAAACCACTTGAGGCGCAACTAGCAGTGAGACGTCCGGGCCGGCCTTGATCTGACGCAAACCTTGCGCACGTCCAGGTGCTACACTTTTGCCCATGATCATGATGAGTCCCTCGCCGCAGAACTCCGTCATTAGCGCGGCGGTCCTGGGCGCCGCAGCGTTATGGCCGAACGTCCTATGCTTGCTGACCGACGCGCTTTCATCTCCGCTTGAACGCGCTCTGCGCAGCTCCTGGTGCGGGGCGCAGCCATTAGCGTCCGCGCCAATGCATTGCGCCGCGTGCTGGGCGGGGGCTGCTTTGCTGACGGCCATGGCGGCGGCGGTTCTGATTCAGAATCCACGGGCGCGGATTCGAATTCGTTCGTGAGGCCGCGCTAAATCAGCTGGCGGACCCTGTGCGTCAGCACATCCTGCAAAAGCGGCTTCTCAACGATCTCCACGCCGGCGGCCATTGCGCGTGCGCGCGTCGTCGCCACCGGGTTGCTGGTGATCAGCAGCGCCGGCGCCGTTTCCCCGCGACTGCGCAAACGCTCCAGCAGATCAAGACCAGATAAACCGGGCAGCCTCTGGTCAAGGACGACGCAATCGTGCGCCATGGCCGGCGCCGCCAGCGCCGCCTCGGCGCTGAGATAGGATTCGACCATCATGCCCTCGGTTTCGAACGCGAAGCGAAGCGCGGCCAACAAGCCGGCATCGTCGTCGACAATCAAAATCCGAGGCTGTCTGGCGCCGTCGGCGGGGTGAAGGCGGGATGCCACGCCGGAAAACTGCCAGCGACTTTCCGAGCTCGCCTTGATCAGACTCAATCAGTCCCGCTGCGATAAGGCCATGCGGACCAATTCTGATAGCGTGTTCGCGCGCATCTTGCTCATGACATTGGCGCGGTAGATCTCCACTGTGCGCGGACTGATCAACAGCTTCTGCGCGATGACCTTGTTGGAATCGCCATCCACCACCGCATCAAATACTTCCCGCTCGCGCGTGGTCAGCTCTGCGATACGAGCCGCGATTTCGGCGCGACCGGCCAAGCGCGCCGCCTTATCGTGCCCTACCGCAAGCGCGGAGCGGACCGCGCGCAGCAATTGCTGCTCCTCAAACGGCTTTTCGAGAAAGTCCATGACGCCGGCCTTCATCGCCTCAACCGCCAGCGCGACATCGGCGTGGCCGGTGAGCATGACGACGGGATGGACAACGCCGCGGCGCTTCAGCTCAGCCACCATTTCAAGGCCGCTCATGTGCGGCATGCGCACGTCACTTAGAATACACCCCGGCTCCAAGCTGGGCGCGCGGGCTAGCAAAGCCGCCGCCGACTCATATGTGAGGCACGCCAACCCGTTCGATTTCAGCAGAAACCCAACAGAGTCGCGCACCGCTTGATCGTCATCGACCACATGTATGGTGGCGTCAGGCGTCATGTTGTTCGCCGTTCGCGTCTGCATCGGCCAAGCGAACCGTGAAATGAAAAATCGCGCCGCCGCCTGGGTTGGGTTCGGTCCAAATGTGCCCGCCGTGCGCCTCCACAATCGTCCGCGAAATCGAAAGCCCCACGCCCATGCCCTGCGGCTTGGTGGTCACGAATGGCTCAAATAAACGCGCGGCCGCCGCCTCATCGAGGCCTGGCCCCGTATCGGCGACGCTGATGCGCGCCATGCCGGGGTCAGCGGGCGCGCTGGAAATGAGCAATCCGCGCATTTTTACGGTCTGCATGGCGTCCAAGGCGTTGCGCACGAGATTGACCACCACTTGCTGGACCTGAACACGGTCAACCAGCACGCTATCGACTTGTGGGTCGAATTGGTAGCGCACGCGAACGCCATCCTCTTTCGCTCCGACCAGCGCGAGCGCGCAGGCCTCCTGCACCAGTCTAGCCAAGGGTTCGACCGCTCGCTCCCCCTCTCGCCGCGCCAGGAAGTCGCGCAGCCGCCGAATAATCTCGCCGGCGCGCAGCGCCTGGGCGCCGGCTTTTTCCAGGGCCTCGGTCACCAGCGGGTCGACGGCCGGGCCACGTTCAAGAATGCGCCGCCCGCCGCTCAGATAGTTCGCAATAGCGCTCAGCGGCTGGTTGATTTCATGCGCAATCGCTGAAGCCATCTCGCCCATGGCGGTGAAACGCGACATATGCACCAGCTCCGACTGCAATTCCTGCAGCCGCGCCTCGGTCGCCTGACGTTCAGTTAGATCGCGGATAAAGCCGGTGAAGACGCGCCCGCGCTCTGAGCGCACTTCGCCAACGGCAAGTTCGAGCGGAAAGGTCGAGCCGTCTTTTCTTTCGCCAACAACAATGCGCCCCACGCCAATGATACGCCGCTCGCCCGTGCGCAGATAATTGCCAACGTAACGATCGTGTTCCTCTTGATAAGGCTGCGGCATCAGCATTTTCACATTGCGCCCCAACGCCTCGGACGCACGCCACTGAAATACGCGCTCCGCCGCCGCGCTGTAGGATTGAATGATGCCGCGCTCGTCGATGACAATGAGCGCATCCGGCGCGGTGTCGTAAATCGAATGCAGATGCGCTTCGCGCTCGGCCAGGGCCTGCGCCGATTTGAGCCCGTCCGCCTTCTGCTTGAAGATCCAATCGCCGCCAAAAGCTGTTGCGATCGCCACAGCTGCGAACAGCATTAAGGTCGCATGCGCGCCTGGCGCATTGAGAAAGTAGAGCGTGAGAACGCCCAAGGCCGCCGCGAACAGGCCGAAACGCAGCCCCCACTGCACGCTGACCCCGCAAATGACAGGAATGAATAACAAACCCAGCGCAGTTTCCGGGACCCAAGGGCGCAAAAGCCAAGCGACTATCGCCGCCGCGATCCAGCTCAGCACCACGACCGCATAGCCGGTGAGCTTGGACGAGCCGTCGCCGATCAGGCGCCGGCCAAATGGAATGATGCGACGCAACGGCATGGGCGGAAGAAATTGTAATTGTCTGGCGCGTTTGCGCCAACCTCGGTCATTCTACCTAAGGGGAATCCCGTAAGCGTTCGCCCTGAATTTCGAACCCCCATCGTCTCCGTTAACTCCATACGGCACGGAGGCAAGATCATGCGCACGATTGAGAACCAAATTGGCGGCGGTCCAGTGCTCGCAGTATCGGACGGGATCGCTCTCGGTCCGGGCTTGGTGTTGCAGGGCTCGCGCATGCGGTTTCAGCGCGACGCGGAGATCTTCGGCCAGGGCGAACGCGCCGAATACGTCTATCGGGTCATAAGCGGGGCGGTTCGAACCGTTCGGTTCGGCAATGATGGCCGGCGCCAGATCATGGCGTTCCACCTTCCCGGCGACATCTTTGGGCTTGAGGTCGGCGCCGAGCACTCTTTGTGCGCGGAGGCGGTTGGCTGCGCCGAAGTGTCGATGATCCGCCGCGCGCTGATCCAGCGCGCCGCAGCGGAACAGCCGGTCGCGGCCCAGGCCTTGATGAAGCTTATGGCCGACCAGTTGGAGACTGCGCGCGAACATGCCCTGATGCTTGGCCGCAAGGGCGCTGGAGAACGCGTGGCGGCTTTCCTGCTCCAATTCTCAGACCGCTTCTCTTCTGGGGCCGAAATGGATCTGCCGATGTCGCGCGCAGATATCGCCGATTATTTGGCTCTGACCATTGAAACGGTCTCGCGGGCCTTCACCCAGATGGAGCGGGACCACGCCATTGCCCTGCCCAGCTCGCGTCATGTGGTAGTGCAGAACCGCTGCGCTCTGGAAATGCTACAGGCCGCGTAACGCCAGAGCGCCGCCCCGGCGCCCATTTGCGCCGCAAACCGAGCCTGCCTGCAGCAACCCTGCTCAAATCTGGGATCAATGCTGACCCGACAGTCGCGTCAGCCCATTTTTCCGTCAAAATTCGCGCCGGATCGGCGTCAATGAGGTTTGGCCGAGGCGGAGCTGGGTTCGGCGGCGCCCACCCATGCGTCAATGGGAGGGGAGCTCGGCTCTTGCCATTCGGGACGCAAATGCTAACCGCTTCCCTGAAAAAATATGACCATGCACACAAGAACAAACTCGAAACAGGGCCTCTATGACCCTCGAAATGAGCATGACGCCTGCGGCGTTGGCTTTGTCGCGAATGTTAAAGGTCTGAAATCAAACGATATTATTCGTCAGGGTCTCCAGATTTTGGTCAATCTGGACCATCGCGGCGCCGTAGGCGCGGACCCGCTCATGGGCGACGGCGCTGGGATTCTGATCCAGACACCGGACGCTTTGCTGCGCGATTGGGCCGCCGGCGCTGGCGTCGATCTCCCGCCTGCCGGCGAGTACGGCGTGGCCATGTGCTTCATGCCGCAGAGCCCCAAGGCGCAGGAAGAGATCACCAAGCAATTTAAAAAGTTCATTGAGCACGACCGCCAAAGGCTGCTCGGCTGGCGCGACGTGCCGATCGACACCACCGGTCTCGGCAAGGCGGTGCTGGAAGGCATGCCCGTGATCCGGCAAGCGATTGTCGGCAAGGGCTCGGCGGCGATGAGCCAGGATGCGTTCGAACGCAAACTGCTGGCCATCCGCAAGCAAACGCAAAACCCGCTGCAGGAGCTGGCGAAGAAAAAGGGCCTCGCCGAAATCACCGACTTCTACATGCCGTCCTTCTCGACGCGGACGGTGGTGTACAAAGGGCTGCTGCTCGCTGGACAGGTCGGCACCTTCTATAAGGATCTGACCAACCCGCTCTGCCAAAGCGCCATCGCGCTGGTGCACCAGCGCTTCTCGACCAACACCTTCCCCTCCTGGAAGCTGGCGCATCCGTATCGCTTCATCGCCCACAATGGCGAAATCAACACAGTGCGCGGCAACGTAAACTGGATGTATGCGCGGCGGCGCACCATGGAGAGCCCGCTGCTCGGCGCGGACCTCGACAAAATGTGGCCGCTTATCCCGCATGGACAAAGCGACACGGCGTGCTTGGACAACGCGCTCGAGCTGCTGGTCGCCGGCGGCTATCCGCTGGCGCACGCCATGATGATGCTGATCCCGGAAGCCTGGGCCGGCAATCCGCTCATGGATCCCAAGCGCCGAGCCTTCTACGAATATCACGCCGCCATGATGGAGCCGTGGGACGGTCCCGCCGCCATCGCCTTCACTGATGGGCGACAAATCGGCGCAACGCTCGACCGTAACGGTCTGCGGCCCGCACGCTTCATCGTCACTGACGATGATATGGTTGTGCTGGCCTCCGAAGCCGGCGTGCTGCCGATTCCGGACGAAAAGATCGTCCGCAAATGGCGGCTGCAGCCCGGCAAGATGCTGCTGATCGACCTCGAAGAGGGCCGCATTATCGAGGACGAGGAAATCAAACAGCGCCTCGCTGACGAGCATCCTTATGAAGAATGGCTCGAGCAGACGCAGTTCAAGCTGGAAACGCTGCCTCTGCTCGGCGAACACGAGCCGTCAATCAGCAACGATTCTACCGCATTGCTCGATCGCCAGCAGGCGTTCGGCTACACGCAGGAAGACATCCAATTCTTCCTCGAACCGATGGCGGCGGCGGGCGACGATCCTGTCGGCTCGATGGGCACGGACACGCCCATCGCCGTGCTCTCGCGCAAGCCGAAACTGCTCTACAACTATTTCAAGCAGAACTTCGCGCAGGTCACCAACCCGCCGATCGATCCGATCCGCGAAGAATTGGTGATGAGCCTCGTCTCCATGATCGGACCGCGGCCGAACTTGCTTGGCCGCGCAGCGGGCACGCACAAGCGGCTCGAAGTGGCTCAGCCCGTGCTGACCAATTCCGATCTCGACAAAATCCGCTCGATTGAAGAATTGCTCGACGGCGCGTTCAAGACAGCGACCATCGACATAACCTGGGATGCGTCGGAAGGCGCGGCCGGCCTTGAGAAAGCGCTCGACCGCATCACCCTCGAAGCCACCGACCGCGTGCTCGACGACATCAACATTCTTATTCTGTCGGACCGCAATATCGGCCCCGCGCGGATCGCCGTACCTGCGCTGCTCGCCACCTCCGCCGTGCACCACAAACTGATCAAGCAGGGTTTGCGCATGCAGACTGGGCTTGTGGTGGAGACTGGCGAAGCGCGCGAAGTGCACCATTTCTGCGCCCTGGCTGGTTATGGCGCGGAAGCGGTGAACCCCTACCTGGCGTTCGAAACGCTGGAGGACATCCGCATCCAAACGGGGCTGAAGCTCAGCGCCTATGAGGTGCGCAAAAACTACATCAAAGCCATCGGCAAAGGCATTTTGAAGGTCATGTCCAAGATGGGCATCTCGACCTATCAATCCTATTGCGGCGCGCAGATCTTCGATGCGGTTGGGCTCTCCTCCGCTTTCGTCGACAAGTATTTCACCGGCACAGCGACCACCATTGAAGGCGCTGGTCTGGCGGAGGTGGCCGCGGAGGCGGTCGCGCGCCATGCGGCGGCTTTTGGCGACAGCCCGATCTACCGCAACATGCTCGATGTTGGCGGTGATTATGCCTACCGCATCCGCGGCGAGGATCACGCCTGGACCCCCAACAGCGTCGCCAAATTGCAGCACGCCGTGCGCGGCAATCTACCGAACGAGTACAAAGCGTTCGCCGCCGAGATCAACGAGCAGAGCGAGCGCCTGCTGACCATTCGCGGTCTGATGGACTTCAAGTGGGCCGAAACTCCTATTCCGCTTGAGGAGGTTGAGCCCGCGAGCGAGATCGTGAAGCGCTTTGCAACCGGCGCGATGAGCTTTGGCTCCATCAGCCGTGAAGCGCACACGACGCTTGCGGTCGCCATGAACCGCATTGGCGGCCGCTCAAATACGGGCGAAGGCGGCGAAGAAGCCGACCGCTACAAACCGCTGAAAAACGGCGACTCGATGCGCTCGGCCATCAAGCAAGTCGCTTCCGGCCGCTTTGGCGTCACCACCGAATATCTCGTCAATGCCGATGATATTCAGATCAAGATGGCGCAGGGCGCAAAGCCCGGCGAAGGCGGCCAGCTGCCTGGGCACAAGGTCGATAAGAATATCGCCAAGGTGCGCCATTCGACGCCGGGCGTCGGCCTGATCTCGCCGCCGCCGCACCATGACATCTACTCGATCGAGGATTTGGCGCAGCTGATCCACGATCTGAAGAATGTGAACACTAAGGCGCGCATCAGCGTGAAGCTCGTGAGCGAAGTGGGCGTCGGCACGGTGGCTGCGGGCGTTTCAAAAGCGCGCGCCGATCATGTGACCATTTCCGGCTTCGAAGGCGGCACGGGCGCTTCTCCGCTCACTTCGTTGACGCACGCTGGCTCGCCGTGGGAAATCGGGCTCGCTGAAACCCAGCAAACCCTGGTGCTCAACGAGTTGCGCGGCCGGATCGCCGTGCAGGTCGATGGCGGCTTGCGCACCGGCCGCGATGTCGCCATTGGCGCGCTCTTGGGCGCCGATGAATTCGGCTTCGCCACCGCGCCGCTTGTGGCGACCGGTTGCATCATGATGCGCAAGTGCCATCTGAACACCTGCCCGGTCGGCGTCGCCACGCAAGATCCCGTGCTGCGCCAGCGCTTCACCGGCGCGCCGGAGCATGTGATCAACTACTTCTTCTTCGTGGCCGAAGAGCTGCGTGAAATCATGGCCGCGCTCGGCTTCCGCACGCTCAGCGAAATGACCGGTCGCGTCGATAAGCTCGACATGCGCCGGGCGGTCTCGCATTGGAAGGCCAAGGGCGTCGATCTCTCCAAGCTGCTTTATCAGACCCCAGTGCGCGAAGGCGTGTCTATCGTCCATAATGACAAGCAAAATCACGGTCTGGAAAGAGCGCTCGATCACAAGCTGATCGCCGCGGCGAAACCGGCCCTGAGCAAGAAGACGCCGGTGCGGATCGAAGAGGCGATCAACAACACCAATCGCACAGTTGGAGCGATGCTCTCTGGCGAGATCGCACGCAAGTTCGGCCATGCAGGATTGCCGGATGAAAGCATCCGCGTGACGCTCACGGGTCAGGCCGGTCAGAGTTTCGCCGCCTTCCTGGCGCGCGGCGTGACGCTCGACCTCATCGGCGATGGCAATGACTATGTCGGCAAGGGCCTGTCCGGCGGCCGCGTGATCGTGCGCCCGCCCGCAGACGCCAAGCGCGATCCAACCGACAACATTATTGTCGGCAACACCGTGCTCTATGGGGCGATTGCGGGCGAAGCGTACTTCAGCGGCGTCGCGGGCGAACGCTTTGCGGTGCGCAATTCTGGCGCCGTCGCGGTGGTTGAGGGCGTGGGCGACCATGGCTGCGAATACATGACTGGCGGCGTGGTGGTGGTGCTTGGCCGAACCGGGCGCAATTTCGCGGCCGGCATGTCGGGCGGCATCGCTTACGTGTACGACCCTGATCGCGGTTTCGCCTCACTGTGCAACCCCGCCATGGTCAGCCTTGACCCTGTCGACCCCTCGCTTGCGGCGGCGGACGATCCAGAAGCGCCGCAGCAGCGCGCCATCTCGGTTGAGGATGCGGGCATGGGCGATGTGCTTCGCTTCGATGCCGAGCGGCTCAAAATCCTGATTGAGCGCCACTTGCTGCATACGGGCAGCGCACGCGCGCGCGCCATTCTCGACAATTGGGATGAAGAGGTCGCCCGCTTCATCAAAGTGACGCCAACTGATTATCGCCGCGCGCTGCTGGACCTGCGCGCTGAGCGTAACGCCGCCTTCGCGGCGGAATAAGGATAGACGCCATGGGCAAGCCAACGGGCTTTCTCGAAATCGAGAAACAAGAACGCGGCTACGAGAAGCCAGCCGCGCGTAAGAAAACCTATTCCGAGTTCGTCAAACGTCTGCCTATGAGCGAGGTACGCCAGCAGGCGGCGCGCTGCATGGATTGCGGGATTCCGTTCTGCCAAGGCACGGGTTCGGTTGCGCCGGGCACGCCGGGCTGCCCAGTGAACAACCAGATTCCGGACTGGAACAATCTCGTCTATCGCGACCAATGGAAGGCCGCGCTCGACAACCTGCACTCCACCAACAACTTCCCGGAATTCACCGGCCGCATCTGCCCCGCCCCTTGCGAAGCCTCGTGTGTGCTCAACATTGACGACAATCCCGTCTCGATCAAAACCATTGAGTGCGAGATCGTTGATCGCGGCTGGGATGAAGGCTGGATCAAGGGCAGCCTAGTTCCGCACGGCACCGGCAAGCGCATCGCCATTGTCGGCTCCGGCCCCGCCGGCCTTGCCTGCGCCCAGCAACTGGCGCGCGCCGGCCACGCGCCCACAGTGTTCGAGAAGAGCGACCGCCTCGGCGGTCTGCTGCGCTACGGTATCCCTGATTTCAAAATGGAGAAGCGCCTGATCGACCGGCGCATCAAGCAGATGGAAGCGGAAGGTGTGATCTTCCGCACCGAGATGAATATCGGCGTGGACGTGACCGTGTCGCGCCTGCTCGACGATTACGAAATCTTGGTGATGGCTGGCGGAGCCGAAAAGCCGCGCGATCTTGAAGCGCCGGGCCGAGAACTGAGCGGCATCCACTTCGCGATGGAGTTTCTCACCCAGCAGAATAAGCGCGTCGCAGGCGATGATGAAAAACGCGCAGCGCCCACGGGGGCGATCAGCGCCAAAGATAAGCACGTCGTCGTCATTGGCGGCGGCGATACCGGCTCGGATTGCATCGGCACCTCCGTGCGCCATGGCGCGGCCTCGGTGACGCAGCTCGAAATCATGCCGAAGCCCCCGGAGAAGGAAAACAAGGCGCTCACCTGGCCGGATTGGCCGCTTAAGCTGCGCACCTCCTCCAGCCATGAAGAAGGCTGCGAGCGCGACTGGGCCGTGATCACCAAGCGCGCCATTGGCGAGCAAGGCCGTGTGAAGGCGCTCGTTTGCGCGCGCGTGGAATTCGTGAACGGCAAAATGCAGGAAATCGCCGGCAGTGAGTTCGAACTCAAAGCCGACCTTGTGCTGCTGGCCATGGGCTTCACTGGCCCGATGATCCCCGGTCTGGTTGAGCAGGCGCAGGTGGCGCTGGATGCACGCGGCAATGTCGCAGCTTCCACCGAGGATTATCGCACTTCTAACCCGCGCATCTTTGCTTGCGGCGATATGCGCCGCGGCCAATCGCTGGTGGTGTGGGCGATCCGCGAAGGCCGCCAGTGCGCGCGCGCCATCGACGAAGTGCTGATGGGCCGCAGCGACTTGCCGCGCTAGTCGGCCGCCGCGCCAGCGACCGTGTATCTACCGTCCACGTAGATAAGCGGGTCGGCCGCGCCGCTGGTGCGGACGTCTTCGACCACGCCGATAAAGATTGTGTGTGTGCCATAGGCAATGGCGCGGTCATTACGGCACATGAAATTGGCCTGCGCGTCTTCGAGGTAAGGCAAACCGCTTTCCGTGGCCGTCCAAGCGCCGCGCTCGAACCGCACCTCGCCCTTCAATTGGCCGCTGCAGGCGGCGGAGATCGTCTCCTGAGAACTGTGCAGGATGTTGAGACAAAAATCCGCACCCTGCTCGAGGGCGGCATGGATCGAAGCTTTGCGGTTGATGCAGATCAGCAGCGAGGGCGGATCCATGCTGACTTCGCTCACAGCAGTCGCCGCCATGGCATAGCACTGGCTCTGATCGCGCGCTGTGATGATCACCACCGCCTTCGCCAAACGGCGCAGACCATCCCTGGTGCGCTTGGCTATATCATCAACCACCATACTCAACTCAGCCCCCGCGCTCGACCCGCCGAAACGCCGGGCTTGGCCGTTCAACATAATCGTCTCAGGCCATCTAATTCAACTTACCTTGACGCGCTGGCGCCGCTAGAATCCGCGGCGCAATCGGCGAAACCAAAGCCGCCCTAAGTGTGCGCGCAGGCGCCGGCGGAAACGCTGTTGCTCTGTATCGAACAGGATAAAGCATCATGGCGGGACGTTATTTCGATGAGTGGAAGGTCGGCGATAAGGTCGAGCACGCCATCAGACGCACCGTGACGGAGACGGATAATCTCCTCTTCTCCACCATGACTCACAATCCGCAGGGTCTGCACATTGATGCAGAAGCTGCGCGCGCCAGCGAGTTCGGACAAATCCTCGTCAATAGCACCTTCACCTTCGCGCTGATGGTTGGCCTTACCATCACCGAAACCACACTCGGAACGGTCGTCGCCAATCTCGGCTTCGATAAGATTGTCACGCCAAAGCCAGTCTTTATCGGCGACACCATGCGCGCCAGCAGCGAAGTGCTGGAACTGCGCCCCTCAAAGTCACGCCCCAATGCCGGCGTGGTGGTGTTTCAGCATGAACTCACCAATCAACGCGGCGAAGTGGTGTGCCGCTGTACGCGCACCGTCATGCTGCTCAAGAAGCCAACCTAGGCCGCCTACACCGCGTGAAGCCGGCGGCGCGAAGCTAGACGCGGCCCGTGACCGGGACCAACGCGCCGGTCATCGCCTTGGCCGCGTCGGAGGCGAGGAAGAGCATGACATTGGCCAGATCTTCCGGGGCAACCCAAATGGCTGGATCGACATTGGGCATGTCTCTGCGATTGGCGGGCGTGTCGAGGATGGACGGCAACACAGCATTCACGCGCACGCGCCCCTTATACTCCTCGGCCAGGCTCTCGGTCAGCTTGTGCACGCCCGCCTTGGACGCTGCATAGGCGCCCATGCCCTGCCCCGCCTGCACCAGCAGCGCGGCAGCCGATCCGACATTGACGATGGCGCCATTGGCCTCAATCAAATGCGGCAGCGCCGCTTTCGACGCGTTGACGGCGGTTTTGACATTGATGTCGAACATTTGCTGCCAGGTGGTCGCATCCGCTTCGCTGAACGGACGCCAGGCGAAACCGCCGGCAATGTTCAGCAGTGCGTTCACTGAGCCGGCTTTTTCGCGCACTTCGTTGAGCGCCTTCTCCGCGCTCGCCAGCGTTCCAAGATCAACGCCGCCAAGCACGATATCCCCTGTCGCGTCCGCGGGCGCTGGAACAAAATCGATCTGCGCCACCTTCCAGCCTTGAGCCTTTGCGCGCGCGCTCACGGCGCGACCGAGTACGCCAAAAGCGCCGGTGATGACGATGGTCTTGCCTTGCATGGATCCGATCTCCTTGGCGTCTAGATGCAATGCCGGCCAAGGGCAGGTCAATGAAAGTTGCGCCCTTTCGGCATTACCTCTGCGACGCCATCAGCGCTTAAGTTGATGCGCACGTTACGAGGATGACGGTGGGGATCGCCGCGCCAGGACCCGCCTGGGCTTGATTTGCGCGGCTCATCAGTCGGCGTGGACGGATCGAGCTCTGCGCCCCCGGGTGAGAGCTTGGCCAGAAGCGGCGTCCAATCGTGAATGTGTTCGGCGATGACGTGGATCACCCCGCTCTCATTCTGCACCACCCCATCGACCGCGACGAGACGCCCCGCAAGCACTTCAGTCCGAAACTGCTCAAACAGTTTCGGCCACACCACGACATTGGCGATGCTGGTTTCATCCTCCAGCGTCATGAAAATGACACCCGACGCCGTGCCAGGACGCTGGCGCACCAAAACCAGCCCCGCCACGCGCGTGCGCCGGCCCTTGGCGATTTCCGGCAAGGTTTCCGCTTTGACCGCCCGCCTCTCGCTCAGATGATCGCGCAACAGCGCGGCCGGATGCGTTTTCAGCGAAAGCCCAAGCGTGCGATAATCCTCAACCACATGCTCGCCGAGCGGCATTTGCGGCAGATCGAAATCAGGTTCGCGCGTCGGATCGTGCGCGCGGGCGAAAAGTGGCAAATCTTCCTGCCCGCCGACGCGGTTTAGTCCGCGCGCCGCCCAGAGCGCATCGCGCCGATCAAGCCCAAGCGAACGAAATGCATCAATATCGGCCAAGCGTTCAATCGTCGCCGGGCTGAGGCCGCTGCGCAGCCATAGATCGCGCACGGAATCATAGCCGCGTCCGCGCTTGGCGACGAGTTGCTCCATTTCTTCCTGCTTGAGCCCCTTGGCCTGACGAAAGCCGAGGCGCATGGCGTGCGTGCTTTTGATATCGCCCGCCATATCGCCATGACGCTGATGCAAACGCTTGGCCGCGATCGGCCCAGGCTCGAGCTGATTATCCCACGCCGACAAATTGATATCGATGGCGCGCACATCGACGCCATGCTCCTGCGCATCACGCACAATCTGCGCTGGCGCGTAAAAGCCCATGGGCTGCGCATTGAGCAAAGCGGCGGCGAAAACGTCTGGATAATGGCACTTCAGCCAGCATGAGGCGTAGACGAGGATAGCGAAGCTGGCGGCATGGCTTTCGGGAAAGCCATACTCGCCAAAGCCTTCAATCTGCGCGAATGAGGCTTGCGCGAAATCCAAGGCGTAACCTTTGGCGGTCATGCCATTGATGAACTTCTCTTTCAGCGTCCCGATCGTGCCGACGCGCTTGAACGTCGCCATGGCGCGGCGAAGCTTGTCCGCCTCTGGAGGCGAAAAGCCGGCGCCTACAATGGCGATCTGCATCGCCTGCTCCTGAAACAGCGGCACCCCCAGCGTGCGACTCAGAACCTCCTCCAATTCCCGCGATGGATAAGTGACGCGCTCCAGCCCCTGCCGCCGCTTCAAATAAGGATGCACCATTCCCCCCTGGATCGGACCAGGCCGCACAATCGCCACCTCAATCACCAGATCGTAGAACTCCTTCGGCTTCAGCCGTGGCAGCATCGACATTTGCGCCCGGCTCTCGACCTGAAACACGCCGACTGAATCAGCGCGGTGCAGCATGGCGTAAACGCGCTCATCGTCCGTATCGCTTGAATCGAGCTTGACCATCTCCGCATCGGGATAATGCTTCTTGGCCAGGTCGAACGCCTTCTTCAGGCAGCTCAGCATGCCAAGCCCGAGCACATCGACCTTGAGGATTTTCAGCGCCTCAAGATCGTCCTTATTCCATTCGACGACGGTTCGATCCTCCATCGCTGCATTCTGAATCGGCACGACATCATGCAGCTTCTCGCGCGTAATGACGAACCCGCCCACATGCTGGGAAAGATGGCGCGGAAAGCCATGCAGCTCATTGGCGAGCGCGACGCATTTGACGATATGTGGATCGTTTAGGTCGATGCCCTGCTCGGCCATGTCCTTACGCGTGACGCCGTCCGACCACCAATGCAGCATCTTCGCCAAGCTCGATATGCGGTCCTCTGAGTAGCCGAAGGTTTTGGCGACCTCGCGTATGGCGCTGCGGCCGCGATAGCAGATCACCACCGCGGAAAGGCCGGCTCGATCGCGGCCATATTTGTCATAAATGTACTGGATCACCTCTTCACGGCGCTCATGCTCAAAATCGATATCGATGTCCGGCGGCTCGCCGCGCTCTTCAGAAACGAAGCGATCAAACAAAAGCTGGTTGCCTTCTGGATTTACGCTGGTGACGCCGAGCGCGTAGCAAATCGCGGAATTGGCTGCAGAGCCGCGCCCCTGACACAGGATCGGATCAATCTTGTTTCCATGCCGGTCGAAACCCGAGCGGGCGAACTTCACAATATCGGCGACGGTCAAAAAGTAAGAGGCGTAATTCAGCCGCCTGACAATATCGAGCTCGCGCTTAAGACTAGCTTCGACCTTCGCTGGCACGCCATTCGGCCAGCGCTTTTGCGCCCCCTCCCAAGTCAAAGCTTCGAGCGCTTGTTGCGGCGATGAATAACCGTCAGCGGTTTCTTCTGGATATTCGTAAGACAGATCATCCATCGAAAAGCTAACGCCGCCGAGGAAGCGCAAACTCTCCGCCACAGCTTCCGGCGCATCGTGATAGAGGCGTGCGATTTCCTCTGGCGGTTTCAAATGGCGCTCGGCGTTCTTCGCCAGCAGCGCGCCGGCATCGCTCAAGCGCTTTTTCTCCCGGATGCAGGTGACGACATCCAGCAGAGCGCGGCGATCCGGATGGTGCATAAGCGGCTCAGTGGTCGCCAATAGATGCGCGCCCGTTTCGTTCGCAAGCGCTTTGAGCAAACGGATGCGCCGGCGGTCTTCGCCATTGAACTGGAAGGGCGCTGCAAGCCATGCCGCGCCTGCGGCGCGTTTGATCTCGTGCAGATAAAGCGCCATGGCCTGCGGCGCTTCGCCCGGTGCGAACTGAGGAATGAGGATCGTCTGCAGCCCTTCGGCATGGGCGAGATAATCCGCAAAATCGAGAAAGCACGAGCCCTTCGGCGCGCGCAGATTTCCCACCGATAAAAGCCGCGTGAGATGGGCGTAAGCGGCGCGGTCTTTGGGATAGACGATCAGGTCCGGCGTTGCATCGCGAAACACCAGCCGCGCGCCGACAATCAGGCGCACGCCCTGCTCTTTCGCCATCACATGCGCGCGCACCACGCCCGCCAGCGTGTTGCGGTCAGCCACGCCAATGCCGGCAAGCCCGAGCGCATGCGCCCGCTCCACCATCTCCTCCGGATGCGAGCCAGAGCGCAGGAAGGAAAAGTTCGTGGTAGCGCACAATTCGGCGAAGCTCATGCGAACAGCCCCTGCACAAACCAGCGCGGCGCTGCGTCTTCACCGAACAAACCTTCGCGATAAAGCCAGTAGCGCCGCCCTTCGCGATCTTCGACACGGTAATAGTCGCGTGTCGGCGCACCGCCGAGCCAATCGCCGGAAATGCGCTCCGGTCCTTCCGCACGCGCCACTTCACGCAACACGCGGCGCCAGCGGAAGCGGATCGGCGGCCCATCCGGAACAGTGGCGATGGCTTCGATCGGCTGCGGGCGCGTAAATAAAGTCAGCGGGCGCCGCTGCACGCCATCGCGTGGCGGACTTACGCCGCCTTCGCGAGCGGGGGAGGAAAGCACGGAGCGCCAGCCCCCAGCCTTATCCGGCTGATGCGTGTCATGCAGTTTGGGACGCAGCACGTGCTTTGGACCAAGGCGCGCGCTCAGCACATCGGCCAGCGCGCTGATCTGCTCGGCGCTCGGGGCTCTTTCTTCCACCGCCGCCAAGCTTTGCGCTTGCGCGTCGAGCCGTTCAAGCTGCACCACATCGAGCCGCGCCGCTTCGAGTCCAAACTCCATGTTGAGATTTTCCGCTGCGCGCGCGAGCTTCTCCTTGAACAAGCGCGCCAAAGACGCCGCGTTGCGCTCGGGACGGCTGACGCCAAGCTCAATCACGCGGTCGCGCCCATCGACGCCAAACAGATGCAGCGTCAAGCGCCGTGCGCCGGCGCCATTCACATCAAACTTTTTGACCACATCGCCGCACAGCATGCGCATCGCTTCTTCGACCGCTTCGAGCGTGAAGAGCGGTTCAAGAAAGCGGCGCAACGCAAATACGGGCGGCGCCGGCCTGCGCGGCGTCAGCGCTTCGGTCGCGCGGCCAAGCGCCTGATCAAGCCGCAGCATCGCCGCCTCGCCCGCGCGCGCGGTAAAAGGCAAACGCGGCGCATTGATGAGTTGGCCGATGGTTTTGAGCCCCAGCCGCTGCAGCAAAGCGGCCGCCTTCTGCTCCAGCCGCAAGGCTTGAACCGGCAAAGGCGCAAGCGCCGCTAGCGCATCGCGCGTAGCCTCCGCTTCACCATATCTGGCCAGCGCCCAGGCCGCGCCGGGCGTTGGCGCTATGGCCGCGCGCGCGCCAAAGCCCTGCGCATCGAGGCGCGTCACGATCTGGCGTTTCAGCGCCTCCTCGCCGCCGAACAAATGCGCGCAACCGGTAATATCGAGGAACAGACCATCCGGCGCATCAATTACAATCACGGGCGTAAAGCGCTCGCACCAAGCGGCGATCGCATCGAGCGTGCGCGCATCCTCCTCAGGTTCTGCTTCCACCGCCGCGAGGTCAGGCCGGATCGCGCGCGCATCGGCGAGCGACATAGCTAGGCGCAAGCCCAAGGCGCTCGCGCGCGCATCAACGCCGGTCAGCAAAAAGGCGTTGGCGTCCTTGGCGTAGACGGCGAGCGGGCGTCCTTCAGGCGCGCGCCCGGAGCGGATCAGCCGATCCGTCGACAGGCGCGGCAGAAAGATCGCCAGCCAGCTCGCCTCTGTCGATGAGGCGGCGCTCATGTGCGTTCCATTCCAGAGTAAAAACGTGTCCCGCAGGCCCGGCGCGATTGCGCACAAGCTCGGCGCGGAATGCGGGCGGGCCCAATTCGCGTGCGTTCGCTCGGCTTGGCGCGGCAGAGATGCGCCAGCGCGTCCATGCGGCGCTGGCTTCATCCAGCGGGCGCAGCAGCAAACAGAGCGCACCATTGCGCTCCGCAAACAGCAGCAAACGGCGCGTCGCTTTCAGATCGAGCGGCTTGCGGTGCGCGCCAAGCGCACAGACCACCACCGCGCCCGGCAAGCCGAGCGCCTGCTCGGCGGCCCAGAGCGCGTCATCGCGCTTGTTCGCCCGCACCACGACCAGCTTGGAAAGATCGAGCCCGAACTGCCCCAGTCCCGGCGGATAAGGCGCGCCATCTTCTGCGAACGCGCCTTCCTCACCCGCCCAGACGATCCCAGCCGGACCGGCCCACTGCGCCGCCAAAGCCAGCGTCAGCCCAAGCGCCGCCGCCTCGGCGCCCGGCGCGGCCGGCCCCAGCTCATGCAGGGGCGCCGCCCGCATCAGACGGCCAAAATCCGCAAAGCCGCGCGCGCCTCTGGATAAGACGCCGCCAGAAGCAGCAAAGGCCTCAACTCGCCCATAATTGGGGGAGGAAATAGGGACTGGACCAGGACTCATGTTCTCTATATGTTCTAGTCCACCGATTCATTTCGGGCAAGGGTTTTTGGCTGCGCATGTACGCCTATGCTCTCTTCGACACCGCCATTGGCCGCTGCGGCCTAGCCTGGAACGATCGCGGCATCGTTGGCGTGCAGTTGCCCGAGAAAACGCCCTCTCTCACCCGCACGCGCCTATTACGGCTCTGCCCCACGGCCGAGGAAAGCGCCCCGCCCAAAACCATCCAGCACGCCATAGACGACATCACCTCGCTCATGCGCGGCAAACGGAAAAATCTGCGCATCCATTCTCTGGATATGAGCCGCACGCCGGCTTTCAATGCGCGCGTCTATGAAACCGCCCGCGCCATCGCCCCGGGAAAAACCCGCACCTATGGCGAAATCGCGCGCGCCATTGGCGATGCGAGCGCCGCGCGCGCGGTTGGCCAGGCGCTCGGGCGCAACCCCTTCCCCGTCATCGTGCCATGCCACCGCGTCATCGGCGCGGACGGGCGCATGATCGGCTTCTCCGCCAATGGCGGCGTCGCCATGAAGCTGCGCCTGTTGGAGATCGAAGGCTGGCGCGCCGAAGAGCCCAGCCTGTTTGACGCGTTGCACTAAAAAAGATGGGCCGCGCCTCAGCGCGGCCCAAGCATTCGAACTCTCTTATGTCTTAGAATGAACGGCGCAGCGTCACGCCAAACGTGCGCGGCTGGTTCACATGGAAACCAAGCCGGGCGCGGCCGCCACGCTCGCGGTCGAACGCCAAATGCGCGTTCTCGTCCGTGACGTTGTTGACGTACACTTGAACCGCCCAATCACCCGTATCAATGCCCGCATTGAGATTGAGGATGGTGTAGGACTCCAATTCCAAATCCAGCACCGTGGCGTCCGTTCCAGGCGCGCCAGCGAACGGCAGATTGGAGACGAAAACCCCCGCCCCTGGCTCTTGATCCGCCGGCTGGGTGTAGCGGCTGCCCATATGCTGCGCTGTGGCCGCGATATGCGCCTCCGTGCCCGGGCCGAACCAGTTCGTATCCCAGTAATAGGCCGCGGTCGCCGCCAGCTGATATTCCGGCGTGGACGGCAGGCGGTTGCCTTTGCGGATGCCGGCGATGACGTCGCCGCCCGCGTCGAGCAGGCTGGAGTCGAATTGCGATTCCAGCACGCTGGCCGCGAAGGTGAGTTCGAGACCGTCAATCGGGCTAGCCGACAACTCGGCTTCGATGCCCGCCGTGTGTGCTTCCGGCACGTTGAACACAACCCGCGACGAGCACGAGCCGGCGTCAGCCGAAACCTGCAAGTCTTCGATCGACGTGTAATACGCAGCTGCATTCAGCGAAACGCGATTGCCCTGATACTTGAAGCCGGTTTCGTAGTTCCACAGCGTTTCGTCATCGAAGCGCGGGAAACCGCCAAACGTGGCCGCATCATCCGCCGAGCAGAGCGGAATGTTGAGCGGATCGTTGGCGCCGCCGAGGCGGAAGCCCTTCGCCACTTGCGCGTTCCAGATCAGATCGTCACTGACATCGTACGTCACCAGGACGCGCGGCGACACGCCATTTGAATCGGTCGAGTCCACTTGATCATCAGTGTTCGAGAAGAAGCCGCCCGAATGGAAGCGACGCTCTTCACTGAAATCATAATAGCGGCCGCCAACCGTGACAGTCAGGCGATCGGTGAAGTCGTAACTGCCTTCGCCGAAGATGGCGAATTGGGTGTTCGTGTAAGGCAGGTCGGCGTGATACGGATTGTCGATCAAGCCGAAGCCATTATCGGCGCCTGCCGATGTTCCCGCGCCAAACCCGGCATCAATGTAGAAGTCGTAACCCGGTGTCGGCAGACGTTGTTGGTACGTGCGATCGGCATCTGAGTAGAACGCACCTACCAGCCATTGGAATGGCCCTGGCGTGTTCGACACCACGCGGATTTCCTGCGTGAATTGGTCGAGCTCGGTGGTGTCGCGCAGATTCGACGGCAGCAGTACCGCAACGTCCGGGAGGCCGACATCAACCGAAACGCTGCCGGTCAGAGCGCTGGCGTCGCGGCTCACCAGGATTTCGCGATGCGTATAGCTGGTGACCGACGTGATATCGACCCGATCAAGACTCAAGGTGGCGGTCAGATCGGCGAGGATCGTCTCATCATTGAACTCTTCATCGAGCAGCAGGAATTGCTCGCGCTCGCCGAAATTCAACGCCGGCGTTGTGAACGGATTGCGATAGAGGTTGAACACCTCTTCGCGGTTGAAGCCGTTCACATCGATTTTCTGATAAACGACGCGCGGCGTCAGCGTCAGGTTCGATGTCGGCTGGATCGTCAGCGCGATGCGCGCGCCGGAGCGATAGCCGTCATTCACATCCTCGGTGACGCTGCCATCGAGACGGCGCGCGTCAATGAAGCCGGGATAAGCGGTGTAATACCCCACTGCGCGCAGCGCTGCCGTGCCGTTCGCGAACGGCACATTGACCATGCCGCGCACCGAACCGCCTTCGCTGCCATCCGTCACCGTATTGACGTCGGCCTCCAGCGAACCTTCAAAACTGTTCAGATCAGGCTGATTGGTGATGTAGCGCAGCGTGCCGCCAACGGAGCCCGAGCCGAACAGCGTGCCTTGCGGACCGCGCAGCGTTTCCACACGATTGAGATCGTAGAGATCAAGGTCTGGCGTGAACAGCGAGAGCGATATCACCGATTCATCGAGATAGACGCCGACTTGCTCTTTCACGCCCGGTTGGTCGCGCACGATCTGGCCAGCAGACACGCCGCGGATTGCGACCTGACTTTGTCCCGGCCCGAGATTCTGAATCGAAAGACCGGCGACGTTGCGCGAGAGATCTTCCAGGTTTTGCGCGCCCGTGCGCTGAATGTCCTCAGCAGTCTGCGCATTGATCGAGAACGGCACGTCCTGCAGCGATTGGCTGCGGTGCGTTGCGGTGACGATGATCTCGTTCTCTTCCTGCGCCCAAGCAGCGGCGGGCGCGGCGACCGCCAGCGCAATCGCGCAGCACGCTAGCAAAAGCTTACTCTTCGTTCGCATAATTAGGACCCCTCCATTAACCCTGCTGGCGGGCATGGAGCACCTTTTTTGGGCGGCATGGAGCCACTCTCTCTCCGCGCGCGAGTCGCGACCGGATCGTGTCGCGCAGCAGGAATGCTGCAATGCACCAAGCAGAGCGTTTGACGCTGGGGCGGCGGCATGCTCCAAACTTGGCATGGCCAAAAATTTCAAGCTCAAGCCGGACCAGATTAAAGACTTGGCCAAGGGTTGGGGCGCGTGCATCGCGACCGACGCCATTACGGTTCACGGCCTTAGGGTCGGATACATGTATCGCGAGGAGCCCCACAACCCAAAGGATAGCGGCTGGCGGTTTCTAGCCGGCAATGAAAGTGACGCCTACTTGGCCGATAGCAAAAACCTCGACGTCTACTTCACCAACACCATCGCCAATTACGACCCGGAAATTATCCCGCTTCTCTCCGCGCCCGAAGGCAGCGCCTTCGAGCGGGGCAAGGATGGGAAGCTGCGTGCTGTGTCGCCGCGCCCTGGCAGTCTGGCCGCGATTAACGTCCGGTAGGCAGATCTTTGAATGCAATGCCTTTATCGGCGCGCGGATCTTGGGGCAGACCCAACACGCGCTCGGCGATGATGTTCTTCAAAATCTCATCCGTGCCGCCGGCAATGCGCAAGCCTGGCGCGAACATATAGCTCTGATGGAAGGCGCCTTCGCGCGGGGCCAGATCGCCATCATTGATGATGCCGTAAAGGTCCAGCGCTTCAATCGCGCTATTGCCAATATCCATCATCTGATTGGCGTTGATCACTTTCCCGATTGAGCTCTCCGGTCCCGGCGTTTGCCCTTTGGACAGCGCCGTCATGGTGCGGAAGCGCGCCATCTTATAGCCCTCGGCGCGGACGACCCAATCCGCTAGCTTTTGCCGGAAGGCTTTGTCCTGCAGCAGCGTGCCTTCGCCGGTGGGTGAGCCGATAGTGCGCGCAAAGTCCATGATCTCGGGATAGTCCGGTCCATAGGACCCGCCAACCGCGAGGCGCTCATTCATCAGCGTCACCAACGCGACGCCCCAACCTTGGCCAGGCTCGCCAAGGCGGTTTTTGTCGGGAATGCGCACATCGGTGAAATAAACTTCGTTGAAGTCGCGCCCGCCATTGGCCTGGTGGATCTGACGCACCTCGACGCCCGGCGCCTTCATATCGACGATGAACATGGTGAGGCCCTTATGCTTCTCCACGTCCGGATTGGTGCGCACCAGCAGGATGCCGAAATCGCAGAAGTGCGCCCCGGTGGTCCACACCTTCTGGCCATTCACGATCCAGTCGTCGCCATCTTTGACGGCGCGCGTCTTTGAGGACGCCACGTCCGAGCCAGCGCCCGGTTCAGAAAACAGCTGGCACCAAATTTCTTCCCCGCGCAGCGCCTTGGCGACATAGCGATCTTTGGTCGGCTCGTCAGCAAACGCGATCACCGTCGGCACACACATGCCGAGGCCGATGGCGAACGGCGCGGCGGGTGCGTCGAACTTGCCTTCCTCCTGGCTGAAAATAATGGAGTATATTGGCGGCAGACCCCGCCCGCCCTGCTCTTTGGCCCAGGTGATGCCGGCGAAACCGGCCTCGGCTTTCTTGCGCTGATACTCTTTCGCCGCCTTGAGATACTCTTTCGGCGTAAGCTTACGGATCAGCCGATCCGAGTCCGAACTTTTCGGCTGCAGTGTGGCCTCAAGAAAAGCGCGCGCCTCGGCGCGAAACTTGGCTTCTTCCGGCGTGTCGTTGAAATCCATGATCCGTTCCTCAGTGCGAAACGCTGCGCGAGAATGTGTTGATGACGATGACTCCAGCGACGATCAGCGCCATGCCGCAAATCGCCGCGAGATCGAGCGCCTGTTTGAACGCGATCCATCCGATCAAAGCGATCAGCACGATGCCGACGCCGGACCAGATGGCGTAGACAATGCCGACCGGCATAGTCTTGATCGCCAGCGACATGAAGTAGAACGTCCCCGCATAGGAGATGGCGACGACTGTCGTCGGCAGCCAATTGCGAAATCCGTCCGTCAGCTTCAGGAAGGACGTGCCTATCACCTCCAGCGCGATCGCCGCGGCGAGATAGAGATATGGCGCGGGCACGCTCACGCCGCGTTCCGCTGCTCAAGCCGCTTCACTAATTTCTCTTTCCACACAGCCGGGGCGCCCGCCTGCAGGGCCAGCAATTTGGCGCGCCGGAAATAGATGTGGCAGTCCACTTCCCAGGTGAAGCCCATGCCGCCATGGGTCTGAATGTTCTCCTTCGAACAGAACGCGTAAGCGTCGCTGCCAGAGGCGCGCGCCGCCGCCGCCGCAAAAGGCAGTTCCGCCGCATCGGTCGAAAGCGCCCAGGCGCCATAATAGGCGTTGGAGCGCGCCACCTCGATCGCGACATACATGTCCGCAAGCTTATGCTTGATGGCTTGGAACGAACCGATCGGGCGCGAAAACGCATACCGGCTCTTGGCGTATTCGACCGCCATCTCCATGCACGCCTGCGAGCCGCCCACTTGCTCGAACGCAAGCAACACGGCGGCGCGGTCGAGCACGGCCTCGCTCAGATCCCAGCCTTGACCTGGCGCGCCAAGGCGCTCGGCCGTGGCGTTCTTGAACTCAAGCTTGGCGTGGCCGCGGGCGGGATCGAGCGTGTCAAGCGGCGTGCGCGCGACGCCGGCTTGGTTCAGATCAACCAGCACCAGCGAGAGCCCCGCGCCCTCACGCGCCAGCACCAAGGCATGATTGGCGCAATCCCCATCCGTCACCGGAATTTTCACGCCATTGAGCACGCCGTTTTCGAACTTGGCTTGGATCGAAGCGGGCGTCGGCGCGCCTGGGCCTTCGGAGATCGCCATGCAGCCGATCAATTCGCCGCCCGCGACCTTCGGCAGCAGCGCCGCCTGCTGCGCTTCGCTTCCCGCCAGCATCACCGCCTCAGCGAAGAAGTAGAGCGTGGAAGAAAACGGGATCGGCGCTACGGCCCGGCCAAGCTCTTCCGCCAGTACGCAAAGTTCCAAGCGGCCGAGCCCGAGCCCGCCATGCGCTTCCGGGATCGAAACGCCGAGCCAGCCGAGTTCGGCCACCCCGCGCCAAAGCGCTTCATCATAGGAGGCCGCGCCGCCATTCATCACGCGCCGCGCCGCAGCGGGGCCGGCCTTTTCGGACAAAAACTTCCGCGCCTGATCCTTCAGGCTCTTCTGATCGTCCGAGAAATCGAAGTTCAACGCGCTCTCCCGATTTTATGGTTGCCGCACCTTAACGCGTCGCCGGGTCCGGCGGAAAGATTGTCTCCACGTCAAGGCTTCTTCACGAAGGGTCAATCGAGCCCCTGTAAGCTCCGCGCCGAAATCCGGGCGGAGTGAGCCAGATGGCCAAGGCAGTCTTTCATAAGGGCCAGCGCGTTTATGTGAGGCCCGTGGCCACCTGGGCCATGGTCGAAAGCGTCAACCCGCAATGGGTCAAGGGCGTCGAGGAACCGCTGCGCGTAACCTACGATGTCGGCCTCGGGCGGGACTTTCAGGCGCACGAACTGGCGGCCGAAGAGCGCGAACCGGACAAACCGGACCTTTTGGAAACCGAGACCTGGCGCGTCCTGCGTGCGGTGAACCGGCTCAGCGCCGATGCGCGCGATCCGCGCCACCCATTCCCCGGCACCTTTCCGGTCGTCGTCACGGACGAGAAGGACTGGGGCGGCTGGCGCGTGCCCATGGCGGAATATGACCGCAACCCGGAGCGCATCGAGCAACAAGCGCGCCTGATGGCCAATGCCTTGCGGCTCATGCGGGTTGCGCGGGAGCTGATCGAGTTCACGGTGGATAACCCGCACGAGACCCCGCGCGCCCTGCAGGATTTGGCCAAGCAAGCGGAAATGGTGCTCGCGGCGGTGTATCATGAGCCCAAGTCACGCCCCGCCGAGAGCCCAGCGGTCGCCGCGCAGTAAGGCGCTCGGGCGGCATTGATTTTAGAACTCCGCCGGCTCATGTCAGAGTCTCTCCGGAGATCACTGCATGCGCGAAGTCGACGCCGTCGCCGTCCGTCTATCTGACTACCAGCCGCCAGCTTACATCATCGATGAAATCGCGCTGGTTTTCTCGCTGGAACCGGAAGCGACTTTGGTTGCGGCCCAGAGCCACGTGCGCCGCAATGGCGGCGAAGCGGCTCCGCTGGCGCTCGACGGCAAGCGGCAGGAATTGGTCAGCATCGCGATAGACGGCGTCGCGCTGAGCCCGGACCAGTTTCGGGCCGATCCCGAACAGCTTGTCATACACGCGCCGCCGGCGGATTTTCGGCTCGATATCGTCACCCGCATAAACCCCGCTCAGAATACGACCCTCGAAGGGCTCTACATGTCGGGCGGGCGCTTCTGCACCCAATGCGAGGCCGAAGGCTTTCGCGCCATCACTTATTTTCTCGACCGCCCGGACGTGCTCGCGCGCTACGTCGTGCGCATCGAAGCTGACAAAGCCGCTTATCCCACCCTGCTCTCCAACGGCAACCTCACCGAACAAGGCGAGATGGAAGGCGGGCGCCATTTCGCGGTGTGGGTCGATCCGTTCCCGAAGCCGGCCTATTTGTTCGCGCTGGTCGCCGGCAAATTCGACTCTATCAGCGACAGCTTCACCACCAAATCCGGCCGCAAAGTCACCCTCGGCATTTATGTCGATCCCGGCGATGCGCCGCGCGCGCTCTACGCCATGGATGCGCTCAAGCGCTCAATGAAGTGGGACGAAGACGTCTTCAACCGCGAATACGATCTCGACCTGTTCAACATTGTCGCCGTCCGCGATTTCAATTTTGGCGCGATGGAGAATAAGGGCCTCAACGTCTTCAACTCCTCGCTCATTCTGGCCGACGCCGACACCGCCACCGATGCAGATTTCGAAGCCATCGAAGCTGTGGTGGGCCACGAATATTTTCACAACTGGACCGGCAACCGCATCACTTGCCGCGATTGGTTCCAGCTCTGCTTGAAAGAGGGCCTCACCGTTTATCGCGAACAGGAATTCTCCGCCGACCAACGCTCGCGGGCCGTGCAGCGCATCAAAGATGTGAAGCGTCTGCGCGGGCGCCAGTTCGCTGAGGACGCGGGTCCGCTGGCCCATCCCGTGCGACCGCCGAGCTATCAGAAGATCGACAATTTTTACACCGCCACCGTCTATGAGAAAGGCGGCGAAGTCATTCGCATGCTGAAGCGCCTGATTGGCGAGGACGCTTTTGCGCGCGGCATGCAGCTCTATTTCGACCGCCGCGACGGCACAGCTTCAACCGTCGAAGAGTTTATCACCTGCTTCGAAGACGCATCGGGCCGCGATCTTTCCCAATTCATGGGCTGGTACGACCAAGCCGGTACCCCGCAGCTCAGCGTCAAAGGCAAGTATGACGCGGCGGCCAAGACCTATGACCTCACCGTCGCGCAGCGCACCGCGCCGACGCCCGGTCAAACCGACAAGAAACCGCTGCCAATCCCGCTGCGCGTTGGCTTCATCGCGCCAGACGGCGCCATCATCGCCGCCAAAGCCGAAGGCGGCGCCATAGCCGAACTGGAACACGCGCTCGAACTCACCAGCGACGAGAAGACGTTCCGCTTCACTGGCGTGCTCGAAGCGCCGATCCCAGCCGTGCTGCGCGGTTTCAGCGCCCCCGTTACGCTGCAGGACGATCTCAGCGCCGAAGCGCGCCTCGCGCAAATGGCGCACGACCCCGATCCGTTCACGCGCTGGGAGGCCGGCCAAACCATCGCCCGCGCCATCATGCTGGGCGAAGCGGATTCCGCCGCAGCGCCCGCGCTCGCCCAAGCGCTATCGCGCGAGCTTGACCGGGCGCAGCAAGACGCCGCCTTCGCCGCACTCGCCTTGCGCCTGCCCGATCTCAACGAGCTGATCCTGGCTTCGGCTCAGCCCGATCCGGAAGCATTGTTCTCAGCGCGCGAGAAGTTACGCCGGCTCGTCGCCGAGACAAACCAAACCAAGTTGCGCCCAATTGCCGAAGCTGCGGCGGAGGCGCCCTTCTCCGCAAGTGCGGACGCCGCTGGCCGCCGCGCGCTGAAGAGCGCTTCGCTCGATCTGCTCGCCTCGCTTGGCGCAACCTCGCACGACCTCATCAAGCGCGCTTATGACAACGCCACCAATATGACTGAAACCGTCGCGGCGCTTAACGCACTCGGCTCCTCTGGCGCGCCGCAATTTCAGGAGGCGCTGGATCATTTCTATGCGCGCTGGCGCCACAATCCGCTCGTCATCGACAAGTGGTTTTCGATCCAAGCCGCCGCGCCGCGCGACGATACGCTCGCCCGCGTGGAAAGTTTGCGCCAACACCCGGACTTCGAGTTGCGTAACCCCAACCGCGTGCGCTCGTTGGTCGCTTCCTTCGCCATGAACAATCCGCGCGCGTTCCACGCGGCCGATGGCGGCGGCTACCGTTTCGTCGCCAACATGGCGGCGGCGGTGGATCCGCAAAACCCCGCACTCGCGTCGCGACTCTTGACACCGTTCGAATCGTGGCGGCGATTCGATTCCGGCCGGCAAGCCAAGGCGCGCACGGAACTTGAGCGCCTCGCCGCTCTGCCAAACCTCTCCAAGAATGCGCGTGAAATGGTCGAACGCGCCCTCGCCTGATTTTTACTAGCGCCTGATTCACAAAGATTAACGCGCGAAAATCGCTGTGGGTTCGACTAAGGACGCGCCTCGACAGAACGTTCAGATAATCGTTACGATTAGCGCGCTTGGGGAAATTCCGACGGCGATTCGGTTTGAGCCGAGGAAGAGGGTTTGTCGAATACGATCGCATACGAGTCTGCGCCTGGCGCGGCGTCCGATAAGGGCGGCGGACAGCGCTCGATCTTTTTGCTGATCGTGCTGTTCCTGATCGCGTTCGTGATCGCGATCGGCTTTCAGATCAAAGCCCGCCATGACGACGCCGCTCTAACGCTCATCAACGCGCAGACGGCGCGCGCCGCTCTGGTGGCCGAACGTGTGAACGCCAATGTCGCCCTCGCAGTCGGCGCCGCATCCAGCGCAGCGGAACGGCTCGGCGCGGGGCTGCCTCTGGACAATGCTTCTCCCACCATCGCCGCGGCAACGCGGGTTGCGCCAGCCAGCGCCGGCGCCCTCGTCAGCAGTAGCGGCGACATCATCGCCACCACGGCGCCGGAACAAGCACAGCTGATCCTGGCCGCCGTGGCTGCCGCGGGCGACATTGAAATGTGGACTGGCGCACCGGACATGGGCGAATTGCCGACAGCGCCGGTCGTCGTGCGCCGTGTCAACGGACACGCCGTCGTCACGGTGCTCGACGCCGCAGCGCTCTTGCCTCGCCTCGATGAAAATGCGCGCATCTTGATCGCTTCTTCATCCGGCGCGGTGCTTTACGCGTCGCCCGCCATGGAGCGGGCGGGCATGCGGGCGCAGCAGCAATTGCTCACGCTGACGCAAACCAACTCCGCCGCCTTCATCAGCGACAGCGCCGGCGAGACCTGGATTGCGGGTGAGGCTAGGTCGCCACTCGGAGAGTATCGCGTGCTGGTAGCGAGCCCAGCGCCCTCGCCGCTGGCTTTGTGGCTCGGGGCGCTCGCCAACTTCTCGGTCATCGCCGCCGCCCCGCTCGCCGCCATCGGCGTGCTTTACTTGCTGCTGCGTCAGAACGCGCAACGCGCTCGCCTCGCCGAGGAAGACGCCGCCCGCGCCGAGACGCATTTTCGCCTGGCTGCCGATGGCGCGCGCGCTGGCGTGTTCGAATGGCGCGCCAGCATCGATCAGGTGCAGCTCTCGGAACAAGCAACCCAGCTTTTGTCCGCCAGCAACGACACGCTCAGCCTGCGTGACTTCCTCGATCTGGTGCTGCCCGAGGATCGCTTCAGCGTGGATGAGGAATTCCGCCGCGCCCAGCAGTCAGGTTTGCTGGACGCCCGCTTCCGCATCGCCCGCGGCGGCGCATTGGCTTGGCTGGAAGTACGCGGCACCGCGATCGAACACGCGACTGGCGCTGCCGATACGCGCGTGTTCGGCACTGTCGTCGACGTAACCCAACGCCAAGAAGCGGAGGCGCGCGTCAGCCGGCTTGAGCGCCAGCTGCGCGCCGCCATTGAAAGCTTTAGCGGCCCGTTCGCGCTCTGGGATTCGCGCCGGCGCCTGCTGCTGTGCAATCAGAGCTTCAGCCAGACCTTCGATCTCAATCCAGATTTAGTGCGTCAGCGCGCCTCCTATGAGGTGATCGCCGCCGCCTCGGCCGCGCGCATTCGCCGGGAAAAGAACGACCCCAATGAGCCTGATGTGCGCGTGGTTGAACTCACCACCGGCGAATGGCTGCACATTGTGGAGCGCCGTGCCGCCGATGGCGGCATCATCACGGTCGGCGTGGACATCACCCCGCTCAAGCGCAAGGAAGAAGAGCTCGCGCGCAACGAACGGCGCCTGCAGGACGCACTCAATCGCGCCGAGAGCCAGGAATATCGGATCAAAGCGCTGGCCCGCGAGGCGCATGAAGAGCGCTTGAAGGCCGAGGACGCCAGCCGCGCCAAGAGCGCGTTCCTCGCCAATATGAGCCACGAACTGCGCACGCCGCTCAACGCCGTGATCGGCTTCTCGGAAATCATGGCCAAGGAATTGTTCGGGCCGCTGCCGAACGAGCAATACAAACAGTACTCCCACGACATTTTCGACAGCGGCAACCACCTGCTCGATCTGATTAACGACATCTTGGACATGGCCAAGATCGAGGCCGGCAAACTCACGCTGGCGCCGCGTCCGCTCGATCCCGCCGTGGTGATCGATCAGACGGTGCGCCTCACCAAGCGCAAGGCCGAGGAGAAAGGCCTCTCCATCGTCGTCGACGCCGAAGACTTGCCCGAGATTGAGGCTGACCATCGCGCCGTGAAACAGATGCTGCTCAATCTGCTGTCCAACGCGGTGAAGTTCACAGATTCCGGCGCCATCATGGTGCATGCGCGCGCCAATCCAGCGGGGCTTACGCTGCGCGTCGTCGATACGGGCTGCGGCATTCCCCCAGAACATTTGCCGCGCTTGGCGCAACCGTTCCAGCAGGTGGAGCAGGAATTGGCGCGCAACCATTCCGGCACGGGCCTTGGCCTCGCGCTCACGAAATCGCTGGCGGAAATGCATGGCGGCAAGCTCGCCATTCAGAGCGAGGTTGGCCGCGGCACCATCGTCACCATCACGCTGCCGCGCGAATTTGGCGGCGCGCGTGACTCCATGGCCGCCGCGGCCGAATAATCAAACCGGCGGTATAAGCCGCGCAAAAATCGCCCGCGCGCCGGCTTGCGCGGCCTGAATTTCCCGCTCCAAGGTCTCGAAACTCGCCGCGCGCCCCGCTTCCGCCAGTTTACGCTTCAATGCGGGAGACGCAGTTGCGGCGTCAAAATCGCCTTCAACGCAAATGCGCAGCATTTGCTGCAAGTCGCTCCAACGCCGCCATGCTCCAGCTAACAGACCGCCATCCGTTGGCGAGAGAAACTCCGCATCGGCAATGCGCGCGAGCGCTTCGCCCGTATTCGGCGACAAAATGTCCGGATTCTCGTTGGCATGAACCAGCTGCAAAGCCTGAGCCACAAACTCAATGTCGACGAATCCGCCCGGCGCCAGTTTCAAGTCCCAGATCGATTTGGCGGAGCGTTCGCGCTCCATCCGCGCGCGCATGTCTGCTACATCGGCCAGCGTCTTGGCGGCGTCGCGCCGCAACGCCAGCACGCGACGCGCAATAGCCGCAACATGCTCGCCGAGCGCCTCATCTCCCGCCACCGGACGCAAGCGCGTCAGCGCCAGCAACTCCCAGGTCCAGGCCTCTTGCTCATAATAGCGCTCGAACGCGGACACCTGAACGGCCACGGGCCCGCTCGAGCCAGACGGACGCAATTGCGTGTCCACTTCATAAAGCACGCCCTCTTCCGTTGGCGCCGAGAGCGCGCTGATCAGGCGCTGGGTAAAGCGCGTGTAGAAATCCGTCCGCTCGGCCTCGTCATAGACCACCATCACATCGAGATCGGCGCCTTCAGACAATTCACGCCCGCCGAACTTGCCCAAAGCAAACACGGCGAACGCCCCCGGCGCAGGGCCGAATAGCCGTTCCGTCTCGGCCAAAGCGGCTTCGCTCATGGCGATGACGCAAGCTTCCGCCAGGTTTGCGTGAGCCGCACCCGCCGTCTCGGCGCTCGCCGCCCCTTCGAGCACCTGCACGCCGATGCGAAACGCCTCCTCACGCTGAAACCGCCGCGCTTCATTGAGGTGCGCTTCAAAGCCTTTGGCGTCGTGCAGACGCGCGCGCAGCTCTTCGAGCCGCGTTTCAGGCGCGTCATCGTTCAACGGTTGCGCAAAGTGCGGCTCAATTATCGCATCCAGCAGCGCGGGCCTGCGCGCCAGCGTCGAGGCCAAACGCGGCGCGGCGGCGAACAGACGCGCCAGCAAATCGAGCAAGCTCGGCCGCGCCTGTAGCAGCGACAAGACCTGCACGCCCGCGCTCAGCGAGGAGAAGAATACGTCAAAGCGCGAAAACGCCCGGTCAGGATCGCCGGTTTCGGCGAAGGCCCGCAGCAATTTGGGCGTCAACGTCGTGAGCAATTCCCGTGAACGCTCGGAACGCATCGCCCGAATGCGACCATGGTGCCAACCGCGAATGGTTTGGCTGACGCGCGCCGGCTCTTGGTATCCCAGCTTGCTGATCGTGCGCAGCGTCTCGGGGTGGTCCTCAACGCCGGTGAAGATCAGGCTGCCCATCGGGTCGGCCAAACTTTCGCCGCCGCCAAACAATTGCTGATCAATCTCGGCGACGATCTTGCGCTGCTCGATCAAAGCCACGTCAAAATCCGCAAGCGTTTCGAACCCCGCCAGCGCCGCCACGCGCGCGCGTAACTCCTTGTCGGCTGGCGTTTTGTGGGTCTGCGCATCTTCCAGCATCTGCACGCGATGCTCGATGTCGCGGAAGAAGCGATAAGCTTGCGCCAGGGCGTCGCGCGCATCAGCCCCGATGATGGCGGCCTTCTCCAGCGCCTCCAAACCTTCCAGCGTGCGTGAGGTGCGCAAAGCGCGATTGCGGCCGCCCAAAATGAGTTGCTGCGTCTGCACGAATAATTCGATGTCGCGAATCCCGCCGCGGCCAAGCTTTACATCGAAAACGGGTGAGCCCAGCTCCGCACGTTTGTGCGTCGACAATATTTGCCGCTTGATCGATTGCACGTCGGCGACGGCGGCGAAATCCAAATGCTTGCGCCAGATGAAAGGCTGCAAGTCGGCCAGAAACTGCCGCCCGACTTCAAGGTCGCCCGCCACCGCGCGCGCTTTGATAAAGGCGGCGCGCTCCCAATTCTGCCCAAGCGTTTGATAATAGTGCTCAGCCGCCGCGATCGACACTGCCACAGGCGTCGAGCCCGGATCAGGCCGCAGCCGCAAATCGGTGCGGAACACATATCCATCCGCAGTGATTTCTTCGAGCACGCGCACCATCGGCGCCACCATGCGCACGGCGGTTACGCGGGGGTCGCGCGCGCCGATCGCTTCCAGGCGCTCTGCGTCGAAGAAGACGGAGATATCGATATCGCTGGAATAGTTGAGCTCATGGGCGCCCATTTTGCCCATGCCGATAATGGCGAAGCCGGACGGCGCTTCGGCACGGGTCAGACGATCGGGTTCGATCTGCGCACGGCCAGCGATCTCCCGCGCTGCGACCGCTAGAGCCGCGCGCACGGACGCATCAGCGAAATCGGTTAGCGCGCCAGTGATGCGCATGAGCGGCCATGCGCGCGACAAGTCCGCCAGCGCGCAGGCCAGATGCACGGCGTCTTTGGCACGCCGCAACACTTCCATCGCCGCCTCGATCGATGGCGGTTCGGCGGCGACGCCAAGCGCGGCTGCAATCGCCTCGCGCACCAAGCGCGCCGGCCATTCCGCGTCGGGCGCTTCGATGAGATCGGGCCGCCGCTTCATGAGTCGCGCAAGGTAAGGCGCTTGCTGCGCCGCCGCCGCCGCGCCTTCCCAGCGCGAACCGGAAAACGCGCGCGGCGCGGGGGCGCTCGCGATCGCAGCTTTGACGGCGCTCATGCCGCCCTGCTCTGATCAAATTCAGGAATGACGAGCGCCGCGCCCAAACCACCGCCCTCAGCGCCAATGCCGTCCCGCAAATGCAAGCCGCCTTTGTGCAGACGCGCAACCGCTGACACTAAACTGAGGCCGAGTCCTACGCCGGGCGTGGAGCGCGCTGTTTCCAAGCGCACAAAACGCTCCAACACGCGCTCGCGATCACCCGCCGGTACGCCCGGTCCATCGTCGGACACCAGCAGCTCAATGCGGCCATCGGCACGCCGGCTCGCCCGCACCTCGATGCGCCCGCCGCTTGGCGTATATTTCATGGCGTTCTCGATCAGGTTCGACACTGCCTGCGTCACCAAGCCAGAATCGCCGCGCACGGCGAGCCGTTCGCCCACATGTCCTTCGAACGTCAGGCCGATCTCTTCGGCCGCGGGCTGATAGAATTCCACCAATTCCTGCATGATCGCCGTGACATCCACGCGATCAAATTTCCAATTCTGCGCCGCCTCAACACGGGCCAGACGCAACACCGCCTGGAACATGTCGAGCAAGCGGTCGGCCTCAACCAGCGCCTTGCGCAAGGCGTCCCGATCGGCGTCCGTATCCGGCGGCGCATTCAGCGCGATTTCGAGCCTAGCGCGGAAGCGCGTCAGCGGCGAGCGCAGATCGTGCGCGATCGCATCGCCCGCCGTTCGGGTCGTGACCATCAGCTTCTCGATGCGGTCGAGCATGGCGTTCATGTCTTCGGCCAGTGCGTCGAACTCATCGCCAGCCCCGCGCACGGGCGCGCGCCGGCTCAAATCGCCGGCCATCACGTCGCGCGCCGTATGCGAAAGCGCTTCGGCGCGGCGCGCGGCAAGCCAGCTCGCCAGCAAGCCGCTGACAACGGAAAGGATGAGGCCCAGAACGGCTACCGTCCACAAAACGCGGGTGATGCGTCCGGAGATGACGGCGCTATCGCCCAGATCGCGCGCCACCAGCAGGATGGGTTGCCCCAGCAAGCGCCCGACCCGGCCGCGCGCGCGACCGCGCTCGGCTTCGCCGGAATCGCCAATGCGCTCAAAGCTGAAATCTACGCGCTGGGAACGCTCGCCGGGCGAGACGGGCAAGTGCTGGAAATCACCGGTGACGACGCGACCATCGCTTTCAGCAAGGATGTAGAGCAGCGGGCCCTGCCGCGCGGCGCGCTCGATCACTTCCTGATTGAGCCGGCGAATCCCGCCCTCCGTGTAGGCGCGCTCAAGTGCGGCGTATTCCTGATCGGCCAGATCGTCGGAATCGCTGATCAGCTGCCCGACCGTCGAAACATAAACGTAGATCAGCAGCGCGACGACGAAAGCGAGCATGGCCCCGGCTTGCGCCAGGGCCAGCCGGAACGTGGTCGTGCGAAGGAGAGCGCCGAGGCGGGGCCTCATCCCTCCAGGCGATAGCCCGAACCACGCACCGTATGCAAAAGAGTTTGCGTGAAATCGCGGTCGATTTTCGAGCGCAGACGGGAGATATGCACGTCGATCACATTGGTTTGCGGATCGAAATGATAATCCCAGACGTTTTCGAGCAGCATTTTCCGCGTCACCGTCTGGCCTGAATGCCGCATCAAGTATTCCAGCAGCCGGAATTCACGCGGCTGCAGGTCAAGCTTTTTGCCGCCCCGCTTCACTGTGCGCGCCAGCAGATCCATCTCTAGATCGGCCACTTGGAGGCGCGTTTGCGGCTCCTGCGTACGCCCGTGCCAAAGCGAACGCACACGCGCCAGCAATTCGCGGGTCGAGAACGGCTTGCCGAGATAGTCGTTGGCGCCGGCATTCAGCCCTTCAATGCGGTGATCTTCATCGTGCAAAGCCGAAAGGATCAGCACCGGGGTCGACACGCCCTTGTCGCGCAGATTGCGCACGACCGCCGTACCTTGCTTCTTCGGCAGCATGCGGTCGAGCACGATCACATCGAAAGCGCCGTTGAGCGCCATATCCTCGCCCGCTTCGCCGTCCGACGCCAGTTCGACCTGATGGTCATCGTCGACCAGTGAAGCCCTGAGGCTCTGCGCCATGTCGGCGTCATCTTCCACCACAAGAACGCGCATGGGGGCTCCCCTCTTAACCGGCGCCAGTTTCAGTTGCGATGAAGCGGCGGCCGGTGCGGCCATCCACTTGCAGCAACAGCGGACGATTGGCCCGGCGCGCCGCTTCGGCGGCGGCGTCGAGCTCTGCTTGCGTGCGCACGGCGCGGCCGCCAGCTTGCAGGATCACATCGCCCGGACGCACGCCTTTTTGGGCCAAATCGCTATTTGGATCGACACCAGTGACAACCAAGCCGCTTTCGTTGGCGCCAAGCTCAAGCCGTTCGCGATCTTCCGCCGTGGCGGGGCGAACAGAAACGCCAAGCACGCCCTCGCCTTGCTCGGATTCCGGGGTCGGCGCCGCTTGCTCGCGGCCCGTGTCTCGCGCGGCAAGCTGCTGCTCAGACGGCCGCTCGGCGAGGCGAATGTTGAGACTCCGACGCTGGCCATTGCGCAAAATATTCATCGCCAGCGATTGCCCAACCGGCGAAGCGCCGACGCGCTGAGTGAGGTCGCGATTGTCCTCAATGTCATGGCCGGCGAAGGTCAAGATTACGTCGCCTTGCTGCAGGCCAGCGCGAGAGGCCGGGCTGTCAGGCACAACGCTGGCGACCAGCGCGCCGCGTGAATTTTCGAGGCCGAGGCTGCGGGCGATATCATCGTCAAGCGGTTGGATCGATACGCCGATCCAGCCGCGCGTGACCTGACCGCTCCGCAGCAATTGCTGCACGATTGTCTCAGCCGTCTCCGCCGGAATGGCGAAACCGATGCCGACATTGCCACCCGTCGGCGAGAAGATGGCGCTGTTCACGCCAATCACGTTGCCGTTCAGGTCAAACGTCGGCCCGCCCGAATTGCCGCGATTGATCGGCGCGTCAATCTGCATGTAGTCGACATACGCCGACGAGCCCGCATCGCGGCGGCCCATGGCCGAGACGATGCCGGCGGTCGCGGTGCCGTCCAGACCGAACGGATTACCAACCGCGACAACCCAATCGCCGACGCGCACATGGCGCGCATCATCAAAGGTCACGAAAGGGAAACGCCCACCGCCGCGCACGCGCAACACGGCGATGTCGGTCGGCTCATCGGAACCGACTAAGTCAGCCTGCAATTCGCGGCCATCGCTGGTGCGAATGGTGATTTCCTCGGCCCCATCCACAACGTGGTGATTGGTGACAATGGTGCCGTTCTGGTCGATGAAAAAGCCGGAGCCGAGCGCGGTCGGCGCGGGTCCTGGGCGGCCCGGCTGACCGCGGAAGAACTCTTCAAAGCCCGGCGGCAGCCCTTCAATGGTCGGCCCGCCCGCTTCGCTGGGCCGCTGACGTACCGAAATGGACACCACGGCTGGGCGCACCCGCTCGATCAGGTCGGCGAAACTCATCGGCGCGCCCTGAGGCGGGGCGACCACGATTTCCTGGGCGCTGGCCGATCGCGTCACCAGGGCCGGCGCTGCGGCCAAGCCGGTAAACAACGCCAAAGCAGCGCCCCCGGCGATCATGGAGGAGCGGAGGAATTTCCCGGACGGTTCGTCGGACATGCGGTTTCCCTAACGTGTGCGCCATAAGGCTGGGCCCTTAAACCAAACGATTCAAGCGCCCTGGCTAACGGCTGTTCGCCGTCCCCGGCCCTATGCGGGGTTTGAGGCGAAGTTACGATGAATTGAGGCGGAACACGGCGGCGAATTTAAGGAGACGCGACGAGCCGGCGCTTCCTAGCGATCGCCTTCCTCGGGCGTAAAAATGTCGCGGGGACCCGCCCGGCGCCGCCCCAACCAAACCAACGCGCCGCCAGCTGTGAGCAAGAGCAGCGGAGCGCCCCAGAGCAGCCAGGTGCGCGGGTCCACGGGCGGTCGCAGCAGGACAAAATCGCCATAGCGCTCGCGGAAGAAGGCGCGAATTTCGGCATCGCTATCCCCAGCCGCAATGCGCTCGCGCACCAGGGCGCGCATATCGGCGGCGACTTCCGCTGTGGATTGCGCAATCGGTTCGTTCTCGCACACGAGGCAGCGGATTTCGGCATCGAGCGCTTGCGCGCGCGCTTCCTGTGCGGGATCGCTCAGCGCAGCGGAGGTGGCGAGCGCGAGCGCCAGGATCACGCTCATGGCCCGGCCTCCTTGCGCCGCGCCAAAGCTACAAGACTCAACACGCCACCGAGCGCCATCATCAGCGCGCCAATGAAAATGAGATGCACCAGCGGATTATAGTAGAGCCGCACGCCCCAGGCGCGCGGCGCGCTATCGCGCACCTCATCGCCCAAGGCGAGATAAAGATCGCCGTCCAGCGAACTCAAAATGCCAACCTCGGTCGTCGGCATGGGCGAGGTGAGGAAGAAGCGGCGTTCAGTGTGCAGCGGGGTGGCATTCCCCTCGCGATCAATGCGGAATTGCGCCCGCGTGGCCGTGTAGTTCGGACCTTCCACGTCGCCAACGGCCAACAAAGTTACGCGCCGACCGGCAAAGTCGACGCTTTCATTCGGCGAGAGCGCAACCGTGCGCTCGACGCGAAACGCCGTTTCCGCGATGGCGCCAATGGTGAGCACGCCCGCACCAAGATGGGCAAAACTCATCGACCAGACGCTCAGCGGCAGCAGCAGCACCTTGCCGAAGCTCTTGCCCTCTCCTCGCATGGCGCGCTGCAGGATGTAGATGAGCCCGCCCGCAATCAGCCAAACCCCGATCGCCAAGCCGATCGCCGGATAGACACGCCACTCCGCCAGAACCAGCGTCGCCGCCAAAGTGATGAGCGCCAAGACCAGCGCCGGCGCCAAGCGCTTCAACGCGCCGCGCAAATCGCCGCTGCGCCAAGTCAACATCGGCCCGAACGGCAGCAGCAAGAACAGCGCGCCCAGCAACGGGCCCACAGTCAAATTGAAGAAAGGCGGCCCAACCGACAGCAAACCGCCGCCAACCGCTTCCACCATGAGCGGATAAAGCGTGCCAACCAGCACGACGCCAGCCGAGACAGCGAGGCCAAAATTATTCCAGACCAAAAAGCTCTCGCGACTCACCGCGGCAAAGCCCGAAGGCTTGTCCATGCGCGGCGCGCGCCATCCATAAAGCCCAAGGCCAACGCCAAGCGTGATCGCCAGCAGCACAAGCACAGCGATGCCGCGCTTGGGATCGACCGCGAAGGCGTGCACCGAAGTGAGCACGCCCGAGCGCACCAGGAATGTGCCGAGCAGCGCTAAGCCGAAGCCAAGAATGGCGAGCAAAATAGTCCAGCTCGCCAGCGAACCGCGCCGTTCGGTGACGATCGCCGAATGCACCAAAGCGCAAGCGGCGAGCCACGGCATGAAGCTCGCGTTTTCAACGGGATCCCAGAACCACCAGCCGCCCCAGCCGAGTTCGTAATAGGCCCAGTAAGAGCCGAGCCCGATGCCGAGCGTGAGGCAAGTCCAGGCGATCAGCGTCCACGGCCGCAGCGTGCGCGCCCAGGCTTGATCGGCGCGGCCTTCGATCAAAGCGGCGATCGCCAGCGAAAACGGCACGCTAAGCCCGACATAACCCAGATAAAGCAGCGGCGGATGCGCAGCGAGCGCGGGGTCTTGCAGCAGCGGGTTGAGGCCGTTGCCCTGAAACGGCGCGGGATCAAGGCGCGCGAACGGGCTGGACAAGAAGAGTGTGTAGATGAGCGCGCCCGCCGTCACGAGCCCCTGCACGCCGACTGCCTTAGACCACAAGCTTGGGCTTTGGCGCCCGCGCAATGTGGCCAGCACTGCGCCGAACAGCGCCGACACCAAGCACCAGAGCAGCATGGAGCCTTCATGGTTTCCCCACGCGCCGGCGATTTTATAAAGCAGTGGCTTGTCCGTATGCGAATTGGAGACCACCACCGCCACGGAAAAATCCGAGGTCACAAACACGGCGATGAGGCACGCAAACGCGATCGCCAAAGCGAACGCAGCCGCCTGCGCGCACGCAGCAGCTGCAGCGCTACGGCTCGCGCGGCCGAAAGCTCCAAGTCCAAGCACACCTTGGGCAAGCGAAAGCGCGAGCGCGAGTGCAGCCGTGAAAGAGCCGAGTTCTGGGATCACTCGCCGCCCTTCCATTCGCCGCGCTGCTTCAGCGCTTCGGCGACTTCACGCGGCATGTAGGTTTCATCGTGCTTGGCGAGCACTTGCGTGGCCTGAAATAACTGCCCGGGCTGATAGACGCCCTCCGTGACGACGCCCTGCCCTTCACGAAACAGATCAGGCAGCACGCCAGCATAGCGCACTTCGATTTGCCCTTGGCCGTCAGTGACCGTGAAGCGCACAGCGCCATCGGCGTCGTTCTGCACGCTGCCCTCTAGCACCAGTCCGCCCAGCCGCACCGTGCGCCCAACTTCCGCACGCTCGGCCAATTCCGACGGCGCGTAGAAATAGACGACGGAAGAACTCAAGCCCGCCACAGTCAGCCAGGCCGCCAGCGCCAGCAGCACGCCGGCGACACCCACTACAATCAAACGCTGGTCACGGCGACGCATCGGGCGCCTCTCCATTGATAATGCGTTCGGCCATTGTGCGGCGCGGATCGTCCGGCGCCATGCGGCGATAAGCTTCACTCCAGAACGGACGCGCATCGCCCCCGCTCTGCATCGCCGCCATGGCTTGATAAATCCACGGCGCCGGATCGTTGGTCGCGGCGCCGACGCGTTCAAACAGAGCGAGGGCCTCGGGCGAGACGCGTCCTTCATCAATCGCTACCATGGCGCGGGCGAGGCCCAGCATGGCTTCGATCGAATTTGGATCACGCCGCAGCGCAGCGTCATAAGCGCGCGCGCCGGCTTCGGCGTCGCCCATCTGCATGTACACTTCGCCGGAATAGATGAGCGGGCGGGGATCGTTCACATGATCGCGCGCGGCCTCGCCTAGAATGGCGAGCGCCTCCTCAGCGGTGAATGTGGTGGGATCGCGCTGCTTAAGCGCCTCGAGCCGCGCCGCGTATGGGGCGTCCGGCAAAGCTGGACGGCCGATGAAGAGATAAACGCCGAGCGTCGCCGCGATGACCAACGCCGCCCCAAGCAAGGCCGGCAGCGCGCGCGCGTCTTCGCCGGCGGAAGCGCGCCGATAGGCGCGCAGCACCCAGAACGCGGCCCCTGCGCATAAGATCGCGGCGGCAATGGCAAATGCGAGAGCTGAACTCACGGGGACGGGACTTAGCCCGTTGCGCGCCCCGCCTCAATCTGTGGCGGGAAGCCGCAGACGCGCTTTGAGCCCACCCAGCTCCGAGCGTTCGAACTGCAACTGGCCGGCGTAAAGCTCGACCGTTTCCTGCAAGATGGAGAGGCCGAGCCCCTGACCAGGCGCTGCTTCATCCAGCCGCGCCCCGCGCGCCATCACTTTGGCGATGTCGGACTCCGAAAGGCCGGGCCCGTCATCCTCGACAATGATTTCCATCAACCCGTCCGGGGCGGACGGGGGCGCCAAAGTCACCTGCACCGTGCTGCGCCCGTACTTGCAGGCATTGTCGACCAGGTTGGCGGTCATTTCGAGCAGGTCCTCGCGCTCGCCGCGGAAGGTCACGTCGGTTTCGGCATTAAGCGAAATATCGATCGCTTTCTGGTGATCGTATTTCTGCTCCATCATGAAAATCAGGTCTTCGAGGTTCTGCTTCACCGGCGTGCGGTAGCCGATCGTGCTGGCCTGCGCGCCGGCGCGCGCTTCCGCACGCGCCGCCACGCGCGCGCGCCGCAGCTGGCGCTCAACAAAGCCCTCCATCTCGTCGATCGATTGCTTCAACACCTCATCGCCCGCGCCGCCGCCCTCGGCGGCCGCATTCTTCAACACGGCGATCGGGGTTTTAAGTGCATGCGCCAAATTGCCGACGTGACGGCGCGCGCGCTCGACCACTTCGCGGTTGTGATCCACCAGCGCATTCATCTCCTCAGCCACCGGGCCAAGCTCGGCGGGGTATTCGCCGGTGAGGCGCTCCGCCTGGCCGCGGCGCACCGCTGCGATGTCGCGTCGCAGATCGCGCAGCGGTTCAAGGCCAATGCGCACCTGCAGCGCCGCCACAGCGACCACCATCAGCACGCAGAACAAGACGAAGGCGGTGAAGGCGTAGCCGGCCAGATTAGCCGCCGGCGCCAAAATAGCGCGCGGCGCAACTCCGACCAGGAAAAGATATCGGCCCTCAACGTTAGGAATCTCCGCCGTCTGGGCGATTACCCGCAATGGCTCGCGGTCAGGGCCTTCAATGTCGAAGAATTGCGGACCCGTCGGCGCATTGGGGCCAGCGATGCGCGCCAGGATTTCAGGGCTGAGTTCGATCGTGGTGTCGAACAGGGAAGGCGAAATCACCTGAACTTCCGGCGCTTCAAGCCCTCTCAGCCGCGCAATCTCGAAATAGCGCCCGCTCAGCGGCTGCAAATAGCGCGGATCGTAAGGCAGATCCTGCAGCGTGATTTCGCCCTGGAGACCAGGGCCGGCATTGCCAATCAGATTGTCGGAGACGCTCTGGATCTCTGGATCGATCAGAATGCGCAGCAGCTGCTGATTGAAGGCCGCCAGCGCGATCCAGCCGACCAGCATAAGCCCGACGACGCTGACCACCGCAATCGCCATGAAACGCGCTGTGAGCGAGCGGCGCAAAAGATCGCGAAAGTTGAAAATGGCTCCCCCGTTAACTTGAGGGGGAGGACTTGGCGGCTCAGCCGTCAAGACTGCGCCGCAGGATCGATCAGCCGATAGCCGAGGCCCTTCTCGGTGATGATGCGGTTCGAGCCGATCTTGCGCCGCAAAATGCCGACAAACACTTCGATCGTATTCGAATCCCGCTCATGGTCCTGGCTGTAAATCTTCTCGGTCAGTTCGGCGCGCGAGACGATACGGCCCGCATGGTGCATCAGATAATCGAGCACTTTGTACTGGTAGGCAGTCAGCTTTATGGGCGCGCCATTGACCGTCACTTGGCCGGTCGCGGAGTTCAGCCGCAAATCGCCGACTTCGAGCACCGAAGTTTTGTGGTCCGTGCTCTTGCGCACATGCGCGCGCACGCGCGCGAGCAATTCAGCCATATGGAATGGCTTGGTGACGTAATCGTTCGCGCCGACATCGAGCCCCTCAACCTTCTCACTCCAGCGGTCGCGCGCTGAGAGGATCAGCACCGGCGTCGTGATGTCCTGCTTGCGCCACGCCTTGAGGATGGTGATGCCATCCACTTTCGGCAAACCAAGATCGAGAATGGCGAGATCGTAAGGTTCAGTCTCGCCCAGAAACTGACCATCCTCGCCATTGTCGGCGACGTCGACGGTGTAGCCGGCGTCGCCGAGCGCGGCGGCGAGCTGTTCGCGAAGATTTTTGTCGTCTTCAACGACGAGAACACGCATGCACAGTCCCTCTAGCGCATTTGTCCACTGACGGCGTCGACGCGAACATCGCGCACATCATTGTTGGGCATGCGCCAACGCAGCACGTAGACAGGGCGCTGCCCCTGCTCAAGACGCGCATTGATTAGGTCGCCGCCAAAGCGGGAGCGCACCATATCCACCACTTCGCGCAAGGGGAGAACCTCGCGCGGGCCGCCGCGGTCGCGGCGATCCTGGATCGGCATCATGCCGTGCGGCTGGATTTCGACCTGCGCCATTTGCACGCCAACAGGCGCGGCCATCGCCGCGGGGGCGGCGGCCAGCGTCACGGCAAGGAGGGCGGCGCGGAACAACATGGATCGCGGTGTAACTGAGGCCCACTGAATCGAGCCTGAACAAACTTCCCCCAAGGCGGGAAACTGGCTCAACCAGCGGGCCGGGGCGGGGTGTAATCGCGTTTACCCCACTTTTTCACGAACTTTTTCAGCTCGTCATCAAGGTTATCAGGCAGGTGCACCATCAGGCGCACGAACTGATCGCCCTGGCCTGCCACGCCTTTTCCCTTGAGCCGAAGCGTCATTCCCGAATTGGCGCCGGCGGGAATGGTGAGCGCCACGGTCCCGCTTGGCGTCGGCACTTGCACGCGCGCGCCCTCAACCGCCTCTGTCAGCGAGACATTGAGGTCCATGTGCACGTCTTGGCCTTCGCGCTTGAAGATGGCGTGCGGGCGAACATTGAGCTCCACCAACGCATCGCCTGGCGGACCGCCCTGCACGCCCGGCCCGCCCTGGCCTTTCAGGCGCAGCACTTGGCCGCTCTCAACGCCCGGCGGAATCGCCACATCGAGCGTCCGCCCCTCGGCGAGCGAGACACGGCGCTTGGCGCCGTTAATGGCGTCGATGAAATCAATGTCGAGCGTGAAACGAATGTCGCGCCCGCGCATCCGCCCGTAGGAACGCGCGCCACCCATGCTCGAACCGAACAGATCGGAGAAGATGTCGCCAAGATCAAACTCGGCGCCCGCGCCCGGCCCCGCGCCAGCGCCGGCGGATGCGCGCGCACCCTGTCGCGCATGGCCGCGCGAACCGAACGCCATGCGCTCGTTTCCGTCCGCATCGATCTCGCCGCGATCGAAGCGCGACTTGGTGACCGGATCGCTCAGCAAGTTGAAGGCGGCGGTGGCGCGCTTGAAGCGTTCTTCGGCGGCCTTGTCCACGGGGCGGACATCGGGGTGCAGTTCTTTGGCGAGCTTACGGTACGACCGCCGAATGTCATCGGCGGTCGCTGTGCGGCCGAGGCCGAGGGCGGCGTAAGGGTCCCAGCTCAAAGGTCTAACCGAGCTCCACAAGCCGGCGATTCTGCGGCCGGCGCCATCCCATCTGAGGCAGGCGCAGCACTATAGGGGTATGGTGACCTCTGTATTCAAGCCCGCAGCACCGCCGGCGCCCAATTGCGCCACCCGGATGAGCAAAGAAGCTGGCGGCGCGCCGAAATCGGCGGTCTGATCGGCGGCGGAATAAACATAGGCCGGCGCCGAAACCGTGACGGAGCGCACCACACTGGCCCCGCTCAGTATATCGAGCTGGTAGCTTTCCACCGGAACGTCCAAAGCGGGATCGCCCCGGCCCCAGTAATCGCCCCCGCGTCGGGCCTGACGAATCCAGCTCACCGCCACGTCGCCGCTGGCGAGGCGCCGCGCCCTGGGATGGGCGGGCGGCCAGGGACGCGCGCCGGCATTGGGCAGGGTCAAGGTTTGCTGGGCCGCGCGCGCATCGCTCGCCAAAGCGCCGCCTGGCGGGGCGACAAACCGTAGCGCCTCGCCCCATTCATAAGATTGCACCGGCGCGCGTTTGAGCCGCGTATCAAGCCGAACAATGCGCGCGCCAACCGGATGCGGCGAACGCATGGCGTGCGCGCTCCCCAGCTGGCCGCGCAGGAAGCCGCTCAACTCATATTCGCGCGGGCCAACCAAAACCGCATTGCGCGCCTGCACCACCTCCCACTCGCCGTCAGTGCTCTCAATGGCGAAGGCATTGGCGCCATTAAGCAGCGCCGATTTGGTCACGCTGGCCAACGAGCCAGCATAGAGTTTGATCCGAACGACATTGCCTTCGTCCCAGCGATCTGCCGGTCCGGGATAAAGCGGCCAGAGCAGTTCCCCCATTATGGCGGGACGCGTCATGCGCGCGCGTCGGGTGAGCGAAAGCACATCGGCGCCGGCATAGATGTCGTGCGAGCGCAACCAAGGCGACGCATAGGCGCCAACAAGCGGGCGTTCATCATCCTCCGCGCTGGGCAGCGGCGGCAAATCCAGGACAGCGAAGGCCGGCGTCGGCCCGACGCTTGGCGCGGGAACGGCGGACACCTCCGCTAAGCTCAACAACAAATCGCCGCCGCTGCGCACGCGGCGCAGCGCCAAGCGGCGCGCTTCGGCGTCTTCAATGCTGGAAATCTCGAACACATCCGCATCGCCTTCCAGCGTGATGCGATCACCGGGTTCAAGCGCCATCTGCGTCGGTCCGAGCGAAACGCGCAGCGTTTCCGACGCAGCGCGGCGATCGGCGAGCAGACGCTGCGCTAGAGTCTCCCCTTGCTCCGGTTCAAGCACGAGCGGCGCCGCAACGGTTTCGACTCCACCCTCGGCCCGATCCAGCCGGCGCGCGCTGGCGTCCGCCATCAGATAATCACGCGACGCATCCAGGAAGCGCACGCGCGCTTCAACCGGCGCATCGGCGCCATCGGCGCGCACTGCATACGCCTCGCCAACGCTTTCAGCTGCGAACTGGTCGAGCGTCAGCGCCATGGGCGCCGCATCGCTGGCGTGAAAGAAGGTCAACGCACCCTCGCGCTCGGCGCCGACAAAATCATACGCCGCCATGAGCGGCTCGAGCGCCGCCCGCGCCGTCGAGGGCGCATCGACAACGTAGCCGCTCACAGCGCCTGTCAACGCCGAAACATCTGCGTCATCCACACCTGCGCGGGCGCAAAGATCAGCAACAACCTCTCCTAAACCCGACAGGCCAGCGCGCCCGTTCAGCCAATGGCCGCGCCGCCAATTGGCGCCATCCGACCATACGTCCGCGCGGGCGGGAAAAGCCGCGTACGGACGCGCATCCCAACACCACGCGAACATGCGCTCCACCATCGGCTTGCCGTCAATGCTGGAAGCCGGATTGCTGGGCGCGTCATCGTCCCAATGTCTGAGATACGCCTCCAGGGCGCGGCGCTGGATCAGATCGTCCCGCGCGCCGGACGAGAAAGGCGGCGCCCCGCTTTCATCGCTCTTCGCATCGATGAACAGATTTGGCGCATTGGCGCCCTTATCGATGGCGGGGCAGCCAAACTCCATCAGCCAAATCGGCTTCGATTGCGGAACCCATGCCGTTGAACTTCCCGCGCGCACGCCGCCCGGCCGATTATGATGCGCGCGCGCCCAGAAATTGCGGATGTCCTTGGGGCGAAACACCCATGGCTCGGCATAGGCGCCATCGCTGATGGGCGTGCGGGTTTGCGCCGTGCGGTCGGCGTCCGAGACATAATAGAAATCGTACCCCTCGCCCGCCTCGATGCGGCCTTCCAGATAAACAGGATCGTGCGCGCCCTTGGCGATGTCGCGGTCCAAGTGCGTGAGCCCATCGCGCCAATCGCTGAGCGGGGCGTACCAATCGACCCCAATCACATCGATATTGGCGTCAGCCCAAAGCGGATCGAGATGGAACAAAACATCGCCCGAACCGTCTTGCGGCTGATGGCCGAAATACTCGCTCCAATCGGCGGCATAGGTGATGGCCGTCGCCCCGCCCAACATGCCGCGCACATCGGCGGCCAATGTCTGCAATGCCGATACAGCGGGAAAGTTCGTCGCGCTGCTGCGCACGGTGGTCAAACCGCGCAACTCAGAACCCAGCACGAAGAAGTCGACCCCGCCGGCGACTGCGGCGAGCTTGGCGTAGTGCAGAATGAAGCGGCGGAAGGAAAACTCGCTTGGGCCTGAATATGTGATGGTCTCGCCGCTTGCGCCGAAATCTCCAGGCGCCGCCGAACCGAAGAAAGCCGCGACTTGCGTCGCCGCCGTCGCGGTTTTGTCTGGCGTGCCCGGTTGGCCGATGGCGGGGTGAACGCTGATGCGCCCGCGCCATGGATAAGCCGCCTGCTCGGCGCCGCCATAGGGATCGGGCAGACCATTGCCAGCGGGCACATCCATCAGAATGAACGGATAAAGCCCAACCTTGAATCCCCGCGCCTTCAATTCCGCGATGGCCTGCAGCACGCTTGCATCGCTTGGCGTGCCGCCATAGGCCGGGCCGCCGCCGCTTTCGCTCACCACATACGCGCCGCTGCGCGTGACCCCGCACACACGCCAGTTTTGCGGCGTGGTGTCCTTGTCCGCGATTTCGACACCCGGTTTGATCTGGCATGAGCCGCAGCGCAGATCGGTCCCAAACCAGGACACCACCAAGAGCACGCTATCGCAGTTCGGCAAGTCCGCCTGCAATTGATCGAGCGAGACGAGCAGATTGGCGCGGTCCTTCTCCGCGTGGACATTCTCCACGGTCTCTTCGCCCGCCCCCAGGCGGCGGCGCACCGGCTCGGTCGCGTAAACAAACTCCCCCGAACCCGGGATCAAGCAAACGCCGCGCAGCATGTCTTCCAAGCCGTGGCGCGTCAGACGGCGTCGGCCGGATCACCTCAAAAGAAAGCTGCGGAATCACATTGCCGAACTCGGCCAGCGGCAAATCCTCGAACACAATATAAGCGAGGCCGCGATAGGCTGGCGCATAAGCCGCGCCTTCAATCGCCTCGATCAGCGGATCGGGCGCTTGCGCTTTATCACCCTTGTGCAGGCGCCAAACGACTTGCGAGAGATCGAAGGCCTGTCCATTGGCCCAGCAGCGGCCGATGCGCGCCACCTCGCCTTCGCAAAGCCCCACGGCGAAGGAGAGCGAATAGGTGTAGTCCGTGCGCGTATAGCTCGCGCCGCCGCCCTTGCCGCCGGTTTCGACCTCGGTGGTTTCTTCGCGCTCTTTGAACCGCGCGGCCCAGATCACCTGACCGGCAATGCGCACCGAACTATAGACAGCGGGGATAGAAGCGCCCTCGGTGGAGCCTTGCAAATGCAAGTCGGTGAGACGCGCGCCCTCGGAGGCCTGGAACGCCGCCGGCGCGAGTCGCGAACCGATCGCCTGTCCGACCGCGGAAAGAACTAGCTCGGCCAAGGTTCGACTCCGGGAAATGAAAACGCCGCAGCGAGGCGCGCGCGCCACCATGGCGCAAAGCGCGAGCGCACCACGGCGCGGCCCCAATAGGCGTGGATCAGGCGCTGATCTTCATCGAGCAGCGCCACATGTTTGGCCGGCGATTGCGCATCCATGCGAAACAGCAACACATCGCCGGGCGCGGCTTGGCTCACATCAATCGCCACCAAATGGCGCTGCGCCGCCGCCAGCAACATCTCCGCGCCGTGCCGCTCGGCCCAGTCCGGCGTGTAAGCCGGCGCCATCTCCGGCTCAGCCCCGTAAAGCGCGCGCCAGACGCCGCGCACGCCGACAATGCGCAGCGACCGCGCGCGCCAGATGACGCGCCAGCCCGCGCGCAGGTCCGTGCGCCGATTTATGGTGAGCGAAAAAGATGAGATTGCCGGCGCCGCATCATAGGCCACGCCCTGCGCGGCGCCGGCGGCTGTCACTGCCGCCCACACATCGCCCTCATCGTTCCAACTCAGCGCGGCGCCGCCAATATCGTCAGCGCTGCGCTGCGGCGATTGCAGACTTACGCGCTCGCGCAGCGGGCCGATGCGTTCGGTCATAGCCGCACCGGCGCGAACGGACGCATCAGCGCCCGCGCCGCTTCTGGAATTTGCGCCTCGCCCTGTCGCGCCTCATAGAGCGCGGCGACCACTTGCAGCACAGCGAGGCGCAAAGCCACTGGCAGATCGGCGGCGTCTTCGGCGTAGCCTGCATCATACTCGATCTCGATGCCGCCCGCGCTGCGCAAGGTCGCCGGCACGCCAGCTTCGAACACCAGGCGCGGGCGGTCATACGTGCCTTCAAGCCGATAGCGCTCCGGGTCGATCACGCTTTGCGCGCCATTGGCGGCGAGCAGGCGCACAGTCACGACGCTTGCAACCGGCCCCGCCCCGAGCACCGCGCCGCCCACGGCATCGCGGCGCCAGATGTCGAGGCTTTCGCGCACGCGCCGCTTGATCAGCGCGCGCCCACACCCGGCCTCGACCGCTTCGCGCGCGGCGGCGATCAGCGTGGCGATGAGGTCGTCTTCCACGTTCTGATCGATACGCAGAAAGAGCTTGGCCTCCGCCAGCGAGACAGACTCGCTGGCGGGCGGCGTAATAACAACAATTGCCATTTATTTCTCTGAGAAGACCAAACCCCTCAGTCATTCCGGGGCGCGCGCAGCGCGAACCCGGAACCCAGGGGCAAACGCTCAGCAAGTAACCCCTGGCTTCCGGATCGCGACTGCGTCGCGTCCGGAATGACTGAGCCTTGCAATCAGCTCGCCGCGAACTTCGGCGCTTTGATCGCATCGAAATTCTGCACCCCGCCCGCCACGCGCTTGGTGACGTAGAACAGCACGTAGGGCTTGGCCGAGTACGGATCGCGCAACACGCGGACGCCGGCGCGATCCACAATCAGATAGCCGCGCGCGAAATCGCCGAAGGCGATGGCGTACGCATTCGCGGCGATGTCCGGCATGTCTTCGATCTCGGTGATCGGATAGCCGAGCAAGGTGGCGCCTCCGCCGCTATCTGCGGGCGACCAGATGTAGCGATCATCCGCATCCTTCAGCTTGCGCACCGCCGAAACGGTTTTGCGGTTCATCACGAAGCGCGCATTCTGCCGGAACTGCGATTTCGGCGTGTAGATGAGGTCGATCAGTTTATCGACTGGCGCATCCGCATCGAACGCGGCCGATGTGCCGGTGGCGATATAGCCAATCTGCAAACGTGGCTCGCCTCAGCAACCATGGTGTAGCCCAGAAAGCCCTTCGGCTTGTTCGAGCCGTCGCCGCTCACGAAAGCGGCGCGCTCCTGGCCCGCAAACGCCTCCTCCACTTCGCCGGCGATCCATTCTTCGAGATTGACGAAGCTGTCATCGAGCAAAGTCTGCGTTGCGGCGAGATTGGCGTAGAGTTCGGCGGTCGGGAATTCCATCAAAGTCAGCGTCGGCGTGGTGGTTTGCGTGCGCGAACCGGTTTCCGACACCCAGCCCGTGCCGGCGGCGGTAATCGAGATCGGCTTCTTGAACACATTGGCGCCGGTGGTGCGCACCGTCGCGATCTCGCGCATCGGCGAAACTTGCCGCAGCCGCGTTTCGATCAGGCGATCGAGCTCGGGCGGAGCGGTGTAGCCGCCATCAGCGCCGCCGGGCGTGGGATCGCCGACAACCGACAGTGCTTTGGCTTCGAAAGTGGCCAGCGCGCCGAGATCGCCGCGGCGCATATAGGCGCTCCAGGCGCTCTTATGCTCTGACGCGCTTGGATCGGCCGAAAGCCCAGCGCGGCGCCCATTCAGCGCCAGGCGGTCGAACGCCGCTTTCTGCTCGGACAGCGCGCGATCAATGCGATCGACCTTTTCTTCGAGCAGCACGTCGCCGTGCTTGCGCTCCAGCGCCTTGAGGCGCTCGTCATTGGCTTCCTTGAAGCTCTCGAACGCGCGCATCAACGCATCGCCGCCGCTGGGCGGCGCCGCTTTCACTTCTTTCTTCACGTGGTTCTCCTAAACGGCAGCAGGCAGTCGGGAGTTGGCAGTCGGTTGCGCCGACTGCCGGTTGCCGACTGGCGACTGCCGTAGTCTCGCCAGCGGCTGCATCGGAAGGCTCACAATCGAGACCTCCAGCAATTCGATTTCCTCAAGCATGCGCCCCTTGGCGAGGCGCCGCGCCACGACCGGCACAAAGCCAATCGAGAGCCCGTCCACGCCGCGCGCCAGCGCGCGTTTGGCGCGCCAGGCGCCAGGCGCATCGGCGCGGATTTCGCCGCGCACATAGAGCCCGCGCTGATCTTCACGCACCTCGCTCCAATAGCCGGCGAGCGATTTGCGCGAATGTTCGAGCAGCATGGGCAGCGGCGCCTCGCGCCGCGCAAGGCTGGCGCGAAAGGCGCCGGCGCGGATCACGTCGCGCATCTCGTCAGCAACGCCGAAGAGCGACGCATAGCCCTCGACGATCATCGATCGAGCCTTTGCTCGATCCGAGCCCGCGAACGGCGGGCGTCTGCGAGCTGCTCTTCCAGACGCGCCAGCCGGTCAGCGACTTCAGGTTGGGTCGCCACCGCCTGTTCGACTTGATTGAGCCGCGCGGCGGCGCTGCCGGTCCAGATCAGCGCGCCGGCGGTTTCCAGAAACAGCGCCAGGATCAGTGCGAGCGTGATGCGGGCGTCGAACTTCATGCGCGCCGCTCCGGCGCTTCAATGCCGGCCAAACGGCGCTTTTCATCCAAGTCAAGGAAGTCGGCGCTGGCGATGCGCGCCCACAGCGCTTCACGCTCAATGGCGAGCGCCGGCACAGCATCGACATCGACAGCGACCGCTGCAGGCCCCGCCTCGCGCCAGCGATCGCCCAGCCAAGCTTCAACGCCGCGCGCGGCCTTCTGCGCCAATGGCAAAGCGGTGTGACGCCAGAAGGCGAGATTGGCTTCACGATAATTGGAGTAGGTATTGTCGCCAGGAATGCCGAGCAGCATGGGCGGCACGCCGAAGGCCAGCGCGATGTCGCGCGCCGCCGCGTGGCGCGCTTCGATAAAATCCATATCCGAAGGCGAGAGCGACATGGGCCGCCAATCAAGCCCGCCTTCCAACAGCATGGGCCGGCCAGCATTGGCGGCGCCGACATGCATCTCTTCCAACTCTTGCTTCAAGCGCTGGAATTGTTCTTCGCTCAAGCGATCCGCACCGCCGGCGCCAGTGAACACCAATGCACCGGAGGGACGCGCGGCATTGTCGATCAGCGCTTTATTCCAGGCGCCGCCGGCATTGTGAATATCGATGGCGTAAGCCGCCGCTTCCATGGGCGAGAGGCCGTAATGATCGTCCGCCGCATGAAACAGCTTCAAGTGCAGGATTGGCGCTTCGCCGGTGACAGGATCGCGTTCAAACCGCCGCGTCTGCGCGCCGACGCGGTGTTCCCATCCCACCGGCCAACCATCGGCGCCGGGCAAAACACTCATCCGGTCCGGACGCAGCACGAACAGCTCGCTCGGCGGGTCTTCGTCAAAGCTGGCGGCTTCGAGATAGGCATTCCCCGTTACCTGCAAATGCCCGTAAAACGCCTCCAGCAATTCGATCCCGGTTTGCTCCGGATTGGGCCGCGCCAGCAATTTCGCCAGCGGGTGATCGGCTGGGCCGATCTTAAATGGCGCGCTCGCCGCCGCTTCCGCGATTAAGCGCACGCAGCGATAAGCGATGGCGTTGCGCGCATAGCCTTCGCGCGCGAACACAGCCGGATCGCGCATCGGCCAAACCGGTCTGCCCAGCGCATGCCACGCCAACAGCTTTCGCTCCGCGCCGCCCCGGCGCAGAGATTTGAGCCACTCAAACATCGAACCTCGCTAGATTGTGCGGACGCGCGGGCCTTCGCCCCCGTCCAGCAATTCCGTCAGCGCCCAGACGAGCGCGTCGAGCCGATCGGGCGAGCCGGAAAACCCGGGCGCGCCGAACGAGCACATCTGATCTTCAAGCTCGGCAAAGCGTCCGCGATGCGCGACGCGCCCTTGCGCATAGAACATCGCCGCAGGCCCCGCACGCTGGCGCTTATCAACTTTCGCGCGCACCAAGCGGATCGGAATGTCAGGCGCGGCCAGCTTCAGCACCACGCGCACCAACTCCCCGCCATTGTTCGCTTCCGCCAGGATTTCCCGCGCGCCGATGGAGCGCGCCAAATCAGCCGCGCGTTCGGCCCAATCTTGCGGCGCAAGTCCCTGCACGCTCGCATCCGCCAGCACGACAGCACGGCGCTGCAGGCCCGAACCATAAGCGCCCGCCGCGACAATGCCGCACGCATCGACGCCCGCTCCCAAGCCAACCGGGGGATCGATCGCGACAACAACTCGATCCAGCGGCCCGCCCGGCTCCATGGCGCGCGCCGCCTCGATCGAAGCGCGCGTCCAGAGCGCGCCCTCGACATCCTCGATCAGCTCGCCCAGCAATTCCTGGCGCTCGCGCACCGAACCGGTCCACGTCTCGCGCAGCGCGGCGATGAAGCCCGGCGCGAGATTGGCGCTATTTTCCATCGTGCCGCTGCGCGTCACCACGCTGCCGGGCGCTGCGATCAGCCGCTTCAGCGCCGGCAACGGACGCGGCGTAGTGGTCACCAGCTTGCGCGGCGCCTCGCCCAGCCGCATCGCATGCGCCAACGTGGCCAGCGCCTCGTCCGGTTTGGACCAATAGCAAAGCTCGTCGCACCAAGCTGCATCGAATTGCGGACCGCGCAGCGCCTCCGGATCTTCCGCCGAAAAACACTGCGCGATGGCGCCGCTGCGCCAGATCAATCTGCGTCGGCTCGGCTCGAACACCGGCCGCTCTTGAGGCAAAGCCAGCAACCCTGACTCGCCTTCCACCATCACCGCGCGCACGTCATGAAAGGTCGGCGCGATTAGAGCGATGCGGCGCGCCAAACCGGTGCGCGCGATGAAACTGGTCCATTCTGCTCCGGCGCGGGTCTTGCCAGCGCCGCGGCCGCCCAGAAACAACCAAGTGCGCCAATCGCCCTCCGGCGCGCGCTGTGCGGGGCGGCTCCAGAACAACCAGTCGCTAAGGAACCTGTCCAGCGCCGATGCGCTCCAATGTCTCCAGATCAGCTCCTGATTTCTCAGCCTCGATGAAACGAGCAATTCGGCGTCGCAATGCTGCTCGTATCGCTTCTGCATCTTCCTCCTGCGGCATGGCGCGGGCGTAATCGGCCAGCTCGGCGGCGTCGCGTATGGCCTTGGCGAAGGCTGAAATCGCCTTGGCGCGGCGCTCGGCCTCCTGCGGCTCGCCCGCGGCCAGCGCGGCCTGGGTTTCCGCCAGGGCCGCGTCCAGCGCCGCGCCCCACTGGCTCCATCTGTTGGCGTTTCCGGGTTTTTCGAACATGCCCAAACCTACCCGCGCCACCGGCCCGGTCGGATAGATTTCCGAGAATCGCCCTAAATTGCCGGAACTTTCCTGCGGGAGCGTGGGATACGCAGGGGCCCTGTCCGCGTTTCCCTACTGCTCCCGCGAAGCTTCTCTGGCCAGAATTCGGCCACACCGCTATTTCACACCGCCGCCCATTGGAGAATTCCCCGCGTGTCAGATCAACAGCCCGACAATCGCGGCGGCATCGATTGGGCGAAACTGCGCGAGAGCGCGAACAATTCCTACGTCGCCCGGGTGCTGCAGCAGCGCACGCGCCTCACCCTCGCCAACGCCGCAGCCATTGGCGCAGGAACCGCGCTGCTCGCGGTCATTGCGGTGTGGATGTGGATTTACTGGGCGCTGCCGCGCGTGCCGGATGCGGAATCGCTCTGGTCGCTTAACCGGCTGCCATCGGCCATGTTCGTGGACTCCCGCGGCGAGATCATTGGCGTGCGCGGGCCCTATTATGGGCGGCGCGCCCGTTTGGCGGATGTGCCTGAATATGTGCCGCAGGCCTTTCTCGCCATTGAAGATCGTCGCTTCTACGAACATGAGGGCGTTGATCGCCTCGCCGTCTTGCGCGCCATGCTGGCCAATGCGCGCGCGGGCGAAACCGTGCAGGGCGGATCCACGCTCACGCAACAGCTGGCGCGCAACCTGTTCCTCACCCAGTCGCAGACCATCAACCGCAAGCTGCGCGAAATGGTGCTGGCCTCGCGCATTGAGCGCCGCCTGACTAAGGACGAAATTCTCGAACTCTATCTCAACCGCGTCTATCTGGGCGAACAGGCTTACGGGATCGACGCCGCCTCGCGCCGCTATTTCGGCAAGCCGGCAAGCGAACTCTCCCTTGCCGAAACGGCGCTGCTAGCTGGGCTGCCCAAGGCGCCTTCCGATCTTGCGCCGACGCGCAATCTTGAAGGCGCGACCGAGCGCCAGCATCTCGTGCTCGACGCAATGGTGACAGCTGGCTTCATCACGCCTGAGGAGCGCGACGCTGCGCGCGCCCAGACCATTCGCATCGTCGAACGCCCGCAGGAGGAACGCAATCTCGGCTATGTGTTCGACATGGCGATGGAACAGGCGCGGGGTTTGGTTGGAGAGAACACGCCTGATCTCGTCATCCAGCTGACCATCAATCGCGACATCCAGGCCGCGCTCGCGGACAGCGTTCGGCGTCGGCTCGGCAATCGCGCCTTCGGTCGCCGTCCGCTGCAAGCATCGGCGATGATTGTCGACCGCCAGGGCGCGGTGCGCGCGCTGATCGGCGGCACTGATTACAACACCTCGAAATTCAACCGCGTCACCCAGGCGCGGCGCCAGCCTGGCTCGTCCTTCAAAACCTTCGTTTACACCGCAGCGCTGGAACACGGCCTCGACACAGAGGATGTGCGTTATGACGAGCCGGTCGTCATCCAAGGCTGGCGGCCGCGCAATTATGATGACGGCTATCGCGGCGCGGTAACGCTGCGCACGGCGTTCGCGCTCTCCATCAATACAGTGGCGGCGGAAATCGCCGATGAAGTTGGCCCCGCCAGCGTCGCCGATGTCGCGCGCCGGCTCGGCGTGCAAAACATGCCGGACCGCAACGTGCCGCCCTCTATCGCGCTCGGCTCCGTTGAAGTCACGCTATGGGACATGACCAACGCCTTCGCGACCTACATGGATGAGGGCCGGCGCATGGATTCTTATCTCGTCGAATCCATCTCCAACGCCGCCGGGCGCAACCTGTATCACCACCCCGATTACACCCCGCGCCAAGTGATCGATCCGGAAATCGCACGCCGCATGACCAGCCTGATGGGCGCGGTGGTGCTGCGCGGCACGGGCGCGGCGGCGGCGCTGGGCGATCGCGACGTGGCGGGCAAGACTGGCACCAGCTCGGATTGGCGCGACGCCTGGTTCGTCGGCTATACGGCGGATTTCACCGGCGGCGTGTGGGTCGGCCATGACGACTTCACCTCTATGGGCAGAACAACGGGCGGCTCGATCCCAGCGCAAATCTGGAACGACACCATGCGCGTCGCCCATCGCGGCGTCGAACCACACCCGCTTCCCGGCATCGAACAGCCGGCGCGCACGCCGCGTCAGGTTGAGATGGCCAGCTTCTTCGACTCCCTCGCCAGTGCTTTCGGCGCTGAAGATGGCGGCGGCTTGTTCGACTTCGGCGATGACGAAGACGAAGAGCAGAAAACCAACTAAGCAAGCGCCATGGCTGGTCCCGCTCTCGCGCATGTAAAAGGCGTGCGCCTTTCTTTGGGCGCGGCGGCGCTGTTCGACGGCGTCGAATTCGTGCTGCACAAGGGCGAGCGCGCGTGCTTGGTCGGCGCCAATGGCGCAGGCAAATCCACTTTGATGCGCATGTTGGCCGGCGTCACCGAACCAGATGACGGTGAAATCGCTTTTAGCAGCGGCGTGCATGTGGCCTTCGTGCCGCAAGACCCCGATCTCGCCAGCTTCGCCACTTTGCGCGAGTACGCCATGTCGCCCTCGGTGCGGCGCGGCGGCGTTGGCGCGCCCGCACATGCAGCGGAAGCGGAGCTCGAGACGCTCGGCCTCGACCCCGAACGCGCGCCGGCGCGCCTCTCCGGCGGTGAGACGCGCCGCGCTGCGCTCGCGCGCGCCTTCGCCGCCGATCCAGACATCCTGCTTTTGGACGAGCCCACCAACCATCTCGACATCGCCGCCATCGAAGCGCTGGAGGCGCGCATCGCCGCGTTTCGCGGCGCAGCGCTCATCATCAGTCACGATCGCCGCTTCCTGCAAAACACGTCCACCGCCACGCTCTGGCTGCGCCAGCGTCGCGTGCTGAAGCTGGATCGCGGCTTCGCAGCGTTTGAGGACTGGGCCGAGCAGGTTGAGACGGATGAAGCGCGCGCCCTTGCCCGGCTGGAAACCCACTTGAAGGCCGAAGAGCACTGGCTGCAGCGCGGCGTCACTGCGCGCCGTTCGCGCAATGAAGGGCGCCGGCGCAAGCTGATGGCGATGCGCCAGGAAAAGCGCGAGCGCACCAGCGCCATCGCCTCGCCGCAAGCGGCGCTGCAAGGCGAACGCGGGGCGGAATCTGCGCGTCTCGTGATCGAGGCCAAGCGCATTTCAAAGAGCTTCGGTGAGCGCGCCATCCTCAAGGACTTCTCGCTGCGCGTGCTGCGCGGGGACCGCGTCGGCATTGTCGGCCCCAATGGCGCGGGCAAGACCACTTTGCTTGAATTACTGCTTAAGCGCGCGGAACCCGATGCGGGTGAGGTGCGGCTCGGCCTCAATCTTGAGATCGCTTATGTGGATCAAACCCGCGCTGCGCTCGATCCGGAAGCAACTCTGCGCGAGACGCTCACCCCACTCGGCGGCGATCAAGTCATGGTGCGCGGCAAGCCGCGCCATGTCGCCGCTTATGCGAAAGACTTTCTGTTCGGCCCGGATCAATTGCGCCAGCCGCTTGGCGCGCTCTCTGGCGGGGAGCGCAACCGCGTCGCCCTCGCTGTCGCTTTGGCCAAGCCTGCAAACCTGCTGGTGCTGGACGAGCCGACCAATGATCTCGACATGGACACGCTCGACGCATTGGAAGACATGCTCGCCGCTTATGACGGCACCATTCTGATCGTCAGCCACGACCGCGCTTTTCTCGATGGCGTCGCCACGCAGATTATTGGCCCGCTCGGCGGCGGCCGCTGGGTTGAAACGCCAGGCGGATGGAGCGATTTCGAGCGTGAATACCCCACCGCCATTACGCCGGCGCAGGTAAAGGCCAAACCTGAGCGAGACGCTGCGCCGGCGCCGACGCCCCGCAGGACGACCAAGCTCAGTTATAAGGACGAGCGCCGCGCCGCCGAGATTGACGCCCTGCTGCCAAAGCTCAGCGCCGAGATTCAAGCGCTTGAAGCGCAGTTCGCCGAAGCCAACGCCTTTGGCGGCGATCAAGCCGCGCTGCAAAGCGCCGCAGCCAAACTTGAACAGCTACGCCGCACCAAGGACGAGGCGGAGTCCGAATGGCTCGAAATTGAAGAGCGCCGCGAAGCCTTGAGCGCTAACAAGCCTTAACCTTCTTGGGCGCACACTAGCGCAATGCGCCTTCTCAAGGTCTTTGCAGTCTCCGCTCTCGCCTGCGCGCTGGCGGCGCATGCCACAGCGCAAATCGGCCCAGCGGGCGACGCCAACGTCGCGCGCCCCGGCGGCGTTTACAATCTCTTAACCACCGACAATCCGAACGCCTGCGCGCAGGCATGTGCGGTCGACGGCATTTGCATGGCTTGGACCTACCTCCCTGGCGGGGTTTGTGAACTCAAGGCCGTTACGCCCGCACCCATTCGCAGCGTCGGGGCGCGGTCTGGGCTCAGCGTCCGCACGCCCGCGCCCCTGCGCGCCGCCGATGCGGCCAGCCTGCGCTCCTTAACGCCGGTGGTTTCGGCGCCCGCCCCTTCACCGGAACAACCGGCCCTGACTTGGGCGGCGGCGACTGACGATAGCGGCTTGCTGGGCGGCCCCGAGCCGCAAAGCCCGGAGCCGCTTCTGCGCACCCGACTAAGCGCCGCAGCAACTCAGTAAGAATTATTTACGAGCCCTCGGTATTTTCCGGGTGATTGGAGCAAGTCTGGTATGTCGACGTCGCGTTTTGCTCAGCTCATTGAACTGGCCCGGGCGCCCGATAGCGGCCGCCGGCGCGAGTTGCTGCGCGAAGTTACCGAACTATTCTTCGAGCGCAGCGCCGAGCGGTCGCAGCGCGAGGCGGCTTTGTTCGACGAAGTGCTGCAATTGGTCGCGGCCGAAATGCAAGATGAGGTGCTCGCGGAACTGGCCGAGGTTTTCGCAGACGCGCCGGATGCGCCGATTGGGCTGATGCGCGATCTCGCCAACCACGCTTATCCCATCGCCGGCAAAGTGCTCGAGCGCTCACCGGTGCTGGACGACACCACGCTTCTGCAAATCGTAAATTACCAAAGCCAGGCGCACATCAAAGCTGTGGCGCAGCGTCCTACGGTCAGCGAGGCAGTGTCCGACGCCATCGTCAAACTCGGCGACGATCACGCGCTCGACGCGCTGATCCGCAATGACGGCGCCAAGCTCTCGCGCACAACCATGGAATCGGCGATCGACCGCGCCCGCCGCAATGTGGCGCTGCATGAAGGCGTCGTACTCCGCCGCGATCTGCCGCTCGATTTGCTCAACGAGATGTATTTCGTAGTTGAGAATCGGCTGCGTGACCAAATCCTCAGGCGCAACGCCAGCGTCGACCCGAAGACATTGGATGCAGCGCTAGCAAAGGCGCGCGACCGCATGACGACCTCGCTCGGCGCGATGGATGCGGAAGCCAAGCGGGCCATGCAGTTCATCATGGCCAAGAAGAATGCAGGCGAATTGAGCGCACGGCTGCTGGTCTCGCTCTATCGTGAATCCAAGCGCACGCATTTCCTTTACGGCTTGGCCGAGCTCACTCACATCGATCAGGAAACCGCTGCAGACATCATCGACCGTCAGGACATTGACGGCCTTGCCATGATCTGTCGCGCGGCCAACATCGACCGCCCCTTGTTTGTGACGCTCGCCGTGCTGGCCTGCGGCGGCGATGCCGCGATCCAGCGCGCCGAAGAGTTTGGCCGCATGTACAATTCTGTGCCGGTCGAGGCCGCTCAGCGCGCCATGCGTTTCTTCAAAGTCCGCAAAGCCGCCGCCAGCGAAAGCCGCGCCGCCTAAGCGCACCCCTTAACAATTCTAGGTTGATAGATATACTCTCCCTGCGGGAGGGCTGAATGGCGGGGATTTCTTCACGCGTCACGACGGTCGGCGACTTGTTCATGAGTGGGCGCTACGAACCCGCACGGGCGCAGCGCGAATATTGTTGGGAAGAAAAGCAGATACTTACGCTGCTTGAAGATCTGACATCAGCCTTCTCCGAATTCGGAAACGATCCGGAGTCAGCCAGTTCCGAGCCGCCGGCCGGGCCAGACGAAACAACTTCTGACCAAACCGAAACCGGCCTAGAACTCCCTCCTTCAGACCCAGAGTTAGAGCAATCGACGGCGATTTACTTTTTGGGCACAATAGTCGTGCAGCCGTTGCCTCACACGACCGCAATCTATGACGGCCTCCAGCGTTTCACGACGCTTCTGGTCCTTTTCTGTGTGCTTCGCGATCTTAGCCCTGCGCACTTCGCAGAGATGGAGAAGCTGATCCGCGAAAACGGTTGCGCCCGGCTATCGATGCCGATGAAGCACAAGACGCTGGACGCGGATGTCATCGCTGCCGGCCGCACCACGGCGACCTACGCAAAACTGGCCGGCCTAACTCCGCAAGGGGCAAAAATTCGCGACGCCGTGTACATCATTCGCGAATGGTTGTCGGACTGGAGCGAGCCTCGCCTGCGCGCATTCGGCGCGTTCGTAAGAGATTCGGTGCAGGTCTCAATCCTAACCATCAGCGATCGCCGGCTTGCGGGAAAGGCGTTCGCGACCATCAACGCCACCGGCGTGCCCTTGAAGGATGAGGAGATCGTCAAGGGACAATTGATCGAGTTGACGGCAGAAGCAGCAAACCCCGAACAGGCGGAGAACGAAATTCTCAACATCTGGAACGCCTTTCAAACAACCTTTGGCGCCGAGTTCAAATACTTCCTGCGCGCCGTCGATTTTTTGGAACGGCGCATGCCACAGGGACCCGACCACGCCATCCAGCTCATGGAGCACATATCGCGCAGATATCGCGGCGAGGAAGGTTATAAGTGGGTGACCCAACGCCTCCCCTTATACGCTGGCGCTTACAAATGGCTCAGCGAAGCCAACACAGTTGAAGTGGCGTCAAAAGAACATGCGCCGCTTCGGCGTCTGTCATTGCTTCCCTGGGACGAGTGGAAGGCGATGGCGATGCTCATCAAGATCAAGACCCGCGCGCCAGATTTGTCTTCCCGGCTCACGCTTTTGGACAAGCAGTGCTTCATTATGAGTCTTGCGCTCGACCAGAGGCCACGCGCCATGATGCTGGGCCGCGCAATAGAAAGATACGCGCCGCGCGGCCGGCGGTTCCCTCCAAATGCGGGCCTACAGCTAAGCGCCAGCGTGCTCCAAAAGGCGCGCCGAACGCTTGAGCGCGCGCTCCCGGCGGGCATTAAGCAGAACACGGTCTTAAGGTGGATCGAGGCGGCGCATCACGGCGCTCAAGTGCCAATATATGTATGTCGAAACCGCGGAAGCGTCGAGCATGTCTTCCCGAAAAATCCCGACAACAACTGGCCTGCCTTCGCGGTTGAAACCGCGAATGAGCAATTGGTGCTGCAGCAGTCTCTAGGAAACTTGTGCCTGCTGCCGGATGACAAGCTCGGCAATGCGGCGTTCAACAAGAAGAGGGACGCCTACAAACGCGCGAAGGGATACCTTTTTGCGACGCAAATCAGCAAATCGTCCGAATGGACGCCAACCGCCGTGCGCGCGCGCACGAGGAGCATTGTTGATTTCGCGTCCGGCCTGCTCGAATTACCGGCGGCTTAGGTCCGCTCTTTCGAAGCGGCAAAGCGGATCTTCGGATTCTTGTCCTGCACGTAGCCGATTTCCCAGGCGCTCTTGCCTAGGAAAACCGGCGCGCCGTCGACATCTTCGGCCATTTGCATTTGCTGCTTTTCGACAAACGCATCGAGATCGGCGCGACTCTCGGCGCTGATCCAGCGCGCAGCTTGATACGGCGATGTCTCGAACATCACTTCCAGGCCATATTCGGCCTTCATCCGCTCATCGAGCACGTCAAATTGCAGCGCGCCGACCGCGCCCACCACCATCTCCGCGCCGATCACCGGCTTGAACACTTGCGTCACGCCCTCTTCAGCAAGCGAGTCCAGCGCCTTGCGCAAGTGCTTCTGCTTCAGCGGATCGCGCACCCGCACGCGCTTCAAGATCTCCGGCGCAAAATTCGGAATGCCCTTGAACACCACATCGCCATCTTCGGACAGCGAATCCCCCACGCGCAGGCCGCCATGGCTCGGAATGCCGATCACGTCACCGGGAAACGCCTCATCCGTAATCGCGCGGTCCTGCGCCAGAAACATCAGTGGATTGTGCACATTGAGCGATTTGCCGGCGCTGTTCTTCAACGTCATGCCGCGCTTGAACTTGCCCGAGCAAATGCGCAAGAAGCCGACGCGGTCCCGGTGCTTGGGGTCCATATTGGCTTGAATTTTGAAGATGAAGCCGGTGACTTCTTCATCGCCCGGAGCGATTTCCTCTTCGCCGGATTTGGTCGTCGCCTTTTGCGCGCGCGGCGCGGGCGCATGCGCGGCCAACCCCGCCAGCAGCTCCAGCACGCCATAGCGCCGCAGCGCCGAGCCGAAATAGACCGGCGTCAGATGGCCCTCGCGAAACCCCTGCAGATCGAACTTCGGCAGACCTTCGCGCGCCAGCTCTGCAGTTTCCTCAAGCTCGGCGCGCACGTCCTCCGAGACGCCAAGCATGAAATCATTGCCGCCGCGCTTTTGGCGTTCCGTGCTGGCGAAGCCCTGCTCGCCGGCTTCGAGCCGCTTGAACGGCACGAACTCATCCTTGTTGAGATCAAGCATGCCGGCGAAACGCTGACCCGAAGCGGCGGGCCAGTACATCGGCGCTGTATCCATCGCCAGCTTGGAATGAATTTCGTCCAGCAGCTCGAACGGATCGAGCGCTTCGCGGTCCATTTTATTGATGAAAGTTGTGATCGGGATATCCCGCAGACGACAAACCTCGAACAGCTTCAGCGTTTGCGGCTCGATGCCCTTGGCGGCGTCCAGCACCATAATGGCAGAATCCGCTGCCGTGAGCGTGCGATAGGTGTCCTCGGAAAAGTCTTCGTGGCCCGGCGTGTCGAGCAGATTGAACACCAGCCCATCATGTTCGAACATCATCACCGAAGACGACACCGAAATGCCGCGCTCGCGCTCAATCTTCATCCAGTCCGACTTGGTGCGCCGCGCTTCGCCGCGCGCGGCCACCGCGCCGGCCAAGTGAATGGCGCCGCCGGCGAGCAACAGCGACTCCGTCAGCGTGGTTTTGCCGGCATCCGGATGCGAGATAATCGCGAACGTGCGCCGCCGCGCCGCTTCAGCGGCGGGCGTGTGGGGGCGTGCGTCTGCGGAAAGCGTGGTCATATGCGTTCTGCGTGGAGGAAGGCGCGGGCTTTACGCTGGGCGGGCAACGCCCGCAACCCGCTAGCGCGCCCCACCGCTGGAATCGACCGGATCCATCAGAAAATGCCGCCCCTGGCGATCCTCGATCTCTACCAGCCAGAGATCGGGATCGGTGTCCGCCCGCTTTCGGACATAGGCGTCCACGACCGCCTCTATATCCCCCAGCGTCCCGGCGGACAAATCGATCCAGACCCGCTCGCCCTCCTCCCCGCGCCGGGCCGGCGCATAAAGCCGCGCCTTGCCGTCAAGCGTTGCGACCTTAACGAGCACGACCCCGGCGTCGGGGTCGCCTTTGCGGCCGATGGCGGCGAATGCGCCTTGTATGCCGGCGCGGCGCACCAGCGCGCTGACCCAGAACTCGGTTTTCAGCTCATCTGACATCAGGTTCCGCCCCGTTCACCAGAACGCAACGCTGGGTACTTTAAAGTGGCGGTCAAGGATTGACCATGCGCGCCCAAAAGCTTGCTCTAGCGCTCGCCGCCGCCCTCTGCGTCGCCCTCCCCATGGCGGCCTCCGCGCAGACCTCCAACGCGCAATCGCTTTATGTCGAGCGGCGCGCGCTAATCGAGCTTGACGAGCGCTGCGGCCTGTTCGGCCCGAATGTCCGTCACGCGCTCGAAGCCGGCGCCGCCCAAGCCTCCGGCGCGTTGCTGCGCAGCGGCTGGACCAGCGCGCGCTTGGCCGAGTTGGAGCAAGCCTCCGTCAACGCCGCACGCGGACGGGCGTGCGAAGATTCTCGAACCATTAGCGCCGTGCGGGCCGCCGAGGCGGGCTTTGCCTCATGGTCCCGCACCTATTCGATGAGTTTTGCTGGCGCCGAGCGCGTGTGGCTCGCGCGGCGCACGGCGGATATTTATGGCTGGCGGCTCTACCAGCAAATCCCGACGCCGACCGCAGCAACCTTCGGCGTCGCCGAACATCAGGATGAGCAGCAGCTGACCTTTTCGATGCCGGCGACCGGGCCGGCGCCAGCTTCCGTTCAATTGGTGATGCGCGACCCCGCGCGCGCGGGGACCAACCTGCTCGACCTGCGCGGGCGCACCACGAGCGGTCTTGCCGCAGGTCTTGCCTCACCGAACGCATCGCAAAGCTTCTTCGCCAATAGCCGGCGCACAGAGCGAGAAGCTAACGCGCCGGCGCGCTTCGTGTTCACGTTTCCGGGCGCCGCGTTTCAGCGCCTGCTTCAGCTTGATCCGCGCGAAACCATTGCGATCGACATTGACGTGTCCGGACGCACGCAGCGCTATCTGATTGAGGTGGGCGATATCGCCGCCGCGCGCGCCTTCCTGGCGATCTCGGCGGAGAGTTAAGGCCGCGCCAGCACCGGCAATTCGATGCGGACCAGAGCCCCGCCGCCCGGCGCATCATGAAAACTCAACCGGCCGCCGTGCAAAGCACTCATGGCGCGAACCAGCGAGAGCCCAAGCCCCGCGCCCTCAACCCCTGCGCCGCCGCCGCCTCGCTCATAAGCCTGGCCAAGCCGCGCCCGCTCGCCAGCCGGAATGCCTGGTCCATTATCAATGGTTTCCAGCACCAGCATCTCGCCTGCCGCTTTCGCCGCCACAACCACGCGCCCACCCTCCGGCGTGAATTTCAACGCATTGCCGAGCGTGTTGATCAGCATGCGGCGCAGAGCGCGGACATCGGCGCGCACCATGAGCGGCTCGCTCGGCAACCATGCCGAAAGCGCAATGCCCTTGCGCTCGGCGCTGTCCGCAGACATGCGCACCACTTCTTCCACGATGGCGCGCGCGTCGAACTCTTCCAGCTCCAGCGCATATTTGCCCGCTTCGATGCGCGAGACATCGAGATGATCGTTCACCAGTTCCAACAATTGCGAACCGCTGCGGCGGATCAGGCCCGCATATTCGACATAACGCGCCTCGATCGGACCAAAGATCTGGGTCTCGATCAGTTCGGCGAAGCCCAGAATGTGCGTCAGCGGCGTGCGCATTTCGTGCGAGACTTCGGCGACGCGGCGGCCAAGTTCGTCGCTGCTCGCCGGGGCCGGCGCCGCGGTGCGCCCAAGCGCCAGCAGCGCCGCCAGAAGCGCCAAAGCGGCCACGCTCAAGGTCTCGGGAAAGGGCCCGAGCAAGATCGCCGGTTCGGGCGCAAGCAGCGCCAGTCCAGCGCCCGCGGCGTATGCCAGCACCGCCGCCGCGCCGCTCTCAGCCGCCCAGTTGCGCCCCAGCCCCAGCGCCAAAGCTGGAGCTACGGCGAACAACGTCGCCAGCGGCGACAGCACCCCGCCGCCGCCTGCGACCAAGCCGGTCGCCGCCAACATCCAAGTCGCCAGCAGAGCCAAGGCCGGCGCGGGTCGATCCAGCCAGGGAAGCAGAACTAAGCCGGCGAGCCCCGGCGCGATCGCCAGCGCAACCGCCTCGCCAAGGACGACAGGATCGGCGCCTAGCCCCCACGCCATACCGCCACAAGCCGCGCTGGCGAAAATCCACGCCAGAAACAGCCATGCGAGGTTAACTGCGCTTAGTACTGCTTTTGAAGCTGGTGTTAACGCGGTGTGTGTTGACACTGAAAGGACGCCCGCGAGTAAAAGCCTTCTTAACGCGACGGGGCGGAAAGTGCCTTGAATGAGTCGCTTCAGGGAAGCGAACTCGCCAAACTAGGACCAGGACAGGAGCCAACGATGCTGCGGAGCCTCGGGATTTTGACGACCACGGCGGCGGTCGCCCTACTCGGCGCGGCCAGCGCCCAGGACTCGGCGACGACGGACGCCCCGGCGGCGGCCCCCGCGCCTGCGGCGACAGCCTCCGCCAGCGTGCGCAGCGCCATTGACGCCTACGCGGCCTATCAGAGCGATGTCACCACCCTGCGCGCCTCTCGTATTTCCAGCGACCGCGAATTGGAGGCGGCGCTCGACACTGTCGCTCATCATAATCGCGATGCGCTGACCCGCGGTTGGGTCGCTTATGGCGGCATGACAGCGGCTCAATCGCCGGCCTTCGTCCAAGGCGTCCGCGACGCCGCCCAGTATTACGGCCGGGACGCGGTGATCTGGGCCATCAGCGCCGACCCGCGCTACGCCCGCGGTCTGCGCGGCGGCGCGGAAGTCACCCGCCTGCTGCTCGACTCCGCCACAGCCGACGCCGCGCGCATCGTCGCGGTCGCCGACCGCTACCAGGAAATGGCCTATTCCCTACAGCGTCAAAGCTGGGCCAATGCTGTGGCGCCGGGCCAGGCCGCGCGCGTTCAACGCATCCGCTCACTGGGCGCAGCAGGCCGGCCGGTCGCGGTTCCCGCCACGGTTTCGCCGCGCCTCACAGTGACAACGCTCTCGCTCTCGCCCTCCTCTGACGCCACCGCCTTTGGCGGACGCCGGTTCTGGGACGCCGTCGGCGGCGCGGCCGATGTGGTTGAGGTCAGCGCCACGCCAGTGACCTATCAGTGGCGCCTGAACCCGACGCGGGGCGAAGCCATTGACCGCATGGCTTCCGTAGCCGCGCTCGCCGCGCTAGACGCCAATGACGAAGCCCACGCCAGCGCCGTCAGCCAGTTGATGAACGACCGCCGCTCGCGCGATTGCTTCGAGATGGCCCAATTGCAGCTCTATCAATGCATGAGCGCCGCACGTTTCCGCTATGAGAACGCGTTCTGCCTTGGCCAGCACGGCCTGCGCGATGTGGGCATTTGCATCAATGCGGTCGCGCAGCCGGACGCCAACGCCACGCCCATGGGCGTTTCGCTCACTGGCGCGGCCACGCGCAACGACTGAGCAGGCTTGCGGCGGGCTGATTGAAGGCGCATCTGGCGCTTATGAACGCCGCGCAGCACGCAATCGCCGAGATCAAAAGCGAATTTGCGCTCCTCTCCGACTGGGAGGAGCGCATATCGTATGTGATCGACCTTGGCCGTTCGCTAGCGCCGCTCAGTGATGCGGAACACAGCGAAAGCAACAAGGTCCGCGGCTGCGCAAGCCAAGTGTGGCTGGTCTCAGAGCGAAGGCCTGAACATCCGGAATTGCTGTTTTTTCGCGGCGATTCCGACGCTCATCTGGTACGCGGCGAGATCGCGCTGCTGCTTCGCATTTTCTCAGGCCGCACCCCACGGGACATTCTTTCCGTCGATCCGCGCGCCATGTTCGACGAGCTGGGTCTCAAAGAAGCGCTGACCATGCAGCGCTCCAACGGTCTCTTCTCGATGATGAGCCGCATCCAGAACGAAGCCCGCGCCGCGCTTGGCGGCTAGCCCTGCGCCAATTGCGCCAGACCCAGCTTCAGCGCGATTTTGCCCGAGCGGGACGGCCAGTGCTCCGCCCGCTCTAACGCCTCCAGACCTTCCTCACGCAAGCAAACCCGCTCCACCACGCGCCGGAGCGGCGGCGCCAAGCGCTCCAGCGCATCAGCAACACGCGCCCGCGCATCGCAATGCGCCGCAAGCGCGCCTTCGCGCGCATTGCCGGGCCCGCGCGCCGACGCCCCGCGCGGCGGCGCGCGCCAATCCGAAGCGCCGATCAGCCAATCCTCGTAGAGGCGTGCGGCCGCCGCTAACTCATTCCCGCTCAGCCAGGGCGAACCATCGGCGCCGCGCAAGGCCTTGAGACGTCTCAACACGCCCCCATTCTCGACCGCACGCACCTCGCGCCAAACCCCATCGCCATCTAGTGTCGCGCGCGCTTCGACGGCCCGATGCTGATGCAGATAGCCTTCATCGGCCGCATGGGCGCTTTCACGCCGCAATCGCGACCGGCCCGGCTCGGTGAGCACGAAGCGTTCGCCGTCCGCAGCCAACACCCCCGCCGCCACCAAGTCGCGCAGCTCCGCGGCGCTCAAACGCCCGAGCGGGCGGCGGCGCCGATCACCCTTGGGGAACACGCCGTATGCGCCGCCGGGCAATGAGAGCAGCGCCGAGCCCGGGCTGGCCAACCGAGCCAAGATGCGCAGTGGCCCGCTCATTGGCGCAACTCCGCTGGAGCGCCTGGGGCCGGCGCTTCGCGCAACATATCCTCCAGCGCCGCAATCCATTGGTCGAAGCCGGGCTGGTCGCGCCGATCCTCGATCTGGTGGCAGGCATGGGCGACCGTGGAGCGGTCGCGCCCGAACGCCGCCGCCACACGCGCCAGGCTGAGTTCGAACGCCACATGACACAGGTACATCGCCACTTGGCGGGCGAGCGCCGCATTCGAGGACCCTCGCGCCCCGCCAATGATCTCTTCAACAGGCACATCAAGCCCATAGCTGGCGACGCCAGCGGCAAGCCGAGCCGCCGCTTCGTCGCGCGCCAACACGCTCATCCTTCCAACCTCCTCCGTGGTCACACGCGCAGGATGCAACGACAGAGAAGCTGTAGGATAGATTTTTTCCTATTTATAGGAATTTTTTCCTGATCACTCGCCGCGACGCGCCAGGCCGAGGCCCATGCGTTTAGCGAGATCGGAGCGCGCCTTTGCATAATTTGGCGCAACCATCGGATAGTCGTGCGCCAGCCCCCACTTCACCCGGTACTCTTCGGGGGTCATGCCATACCGCGTGCGCAGGTGGCGCTTCAGCGATTTGAATTTCTTGCCGTCTTCCAGACAGATGATGAAGTCGGGCGTCACCGACTTTTTCACCGAGACCGCTGGCTCCTGGGCGGACTCCGAGGCCGGGACCTGCCCCTCACCAAGGTCGCGCAACGTGCCGTGAATGGTCCTGACCAAGCCAGGAATGTCCTGCGGAGCAACCTGGTTGGCGCTAACGTAAGCGGAAACTATACGCGCCGTCATCTCTACAAGGTCGGCTCGGTCGTCCATTTATAGATCCAGCTATTCGAGAGCTCACCTAGTATAGGAACGACGCATGAGCGAGCAAGACGAATACTAGTCAAATCCTTCGTGATCTTTTGCCTTGGTTTGACCAAGTACTAACCAACTTGCCGCGATCCCCACCTTATTTATCGCCAAGACAGACAGATGATTAAGAGGATACCTGCTGTGGCGACCAGCAGAACCGCCCCAGCGAGACTATCTTTGTAGGGCAAGTCGCACGCACGCGCGGCCCGCGCCAGCAGCGCTCCTGCCGCTACGGCCACCCTATCGAACGCCACCTGCCAAGCGCCGTAGAGGCGCAGCAAGACAATCCCCGCCCAGCGCCCCGCACCCGAGACCGGTCCGCGGTAAAACACGTCCATGTCGAGCAGCGCCTGCGCTTTTTCCGTGGGCGCAAATCGCACAAGCCGTAACGCCAAATACGTCAACGCCGCAGCGCCAATCGCTTCGAGCGCCGGCGCCAAGCGATCAAAGGTGTACGGAGAGAAGGCGAGTTCGGTAGGCATCAACTGATAGAGCCAATGCGGATTGAACCCAACGGCGATGCAGAAGAATGCGGACAGGCTCATGCCGAGCATCATCGGGAAGATCGCGGCCTGATGCGGCGGCGCCGAATCTGTCGCTACGTAAACAACACTCGCCGGACGTATAATGAGAATAACTATCAAGGCCGCGCTGTTGACGATGAGTAGCGTCCACAGCAAGCGCTGTTCCCAATCGCCCACCGCCGCGAGCGCCACCGCGTAAGACACATAGGACGCAAAACCCGGCATGCCAGCCACGCTAAGTCCGCCGCAAAGCAATAAGAGCGACGTCACCGGCATGCCACGCGCGAGGCCGCGCAATCCCGAAAGCGCGCTCGCGCCATGACGTTCAATGATCGCGCCGTGCGCCATCAGCAGCAGCGAAAAGGCAAAGGTTAGCGAGAAAACGTGCGCTTGCGATGCGGCGCGAGCGAGCGGCGATCCATCGCCAATCAAGGCGACGCACACGCCCATTTGCGCAGTCAGCACGTAGGCGGCGCTGCGGCGCAAATCGTCCTCGGCCGCGGCGTAGATGAGTCCGAGCACGGTCATCGCTGCGCCGACGAAAATGAGCGCGGGCTCGGCAGGGAATAATCGCGCAAGCGCGTACACACCCAATGTCGAACTGAACACCGCAAGCGCGACCGCGCCGGCGCCTGAGGCGTGGCCGATGGCGTCCTTCAGCCAGACATGTGCGAACGGCGCGCCGACGCGGATCATCAGCGCTGCGAAGATAAATCCACCGCCAAGCGAGGCGATGTCGAGCTGTTTGAAAACTGAATTCTCTGCGCCTGCGGAAATGTGGAACGCGACGCCCACCAGGAACAACAAGCCCTCAAGCCCGTGCCAAATCAGCAGACGCGCGCCGGCGCCAGCCGCCCCAGCGACGGGCGCAACGAAGAGCAGCCAAGTCGCCGACAATCCCGCCAATGCCAGTGCGGCTACAAAGCTGACCAAGTCACCGACGAAAAGCGCCGACACCGCCCCGCCGGCGAGCAGCGTGATGGCCGCATCCTCCAGCCGGTTGCGCCGCCCGCTCGTATAGATGGCCAGCAGCACAAGCGCGATCAGGAAGCCAATGCCGAACACGCGGTTGAGCGCATCGAGATTGAGCAAAACAACGGAAAGGCCCATCTGCGCGACGGCGGAGGCAGCGCCAAACTCATTGTCCAAGAGCAGCCACATTGAAAGCGCCGCGGCGCCCGCCATTAAAGGCGCGCGCACAGACTTCGGCGCCGCAAGCATGAGAAAAGCGGCGGCGATCAGAACGAATCCGGGATTGAGGCTAATCGCGCCCATGCCCGCCTCCGTGCTCGCTGCGCCCAAGCGCTAAACGCAGCAGGCGCGCTGCTGCGACCACCACGATCACCGCCGCGCTGGCGATCAGCGCGCGCGCGCCAGGTTCGGCGCCTATCCAAGATGCGCGGCTGTGATTAAGGCCAAAATCGAAACCGAGACCGAGCGCGAGAATGACGGCGCTCAGCAAGGTCAGCATCGGCGCCGCGCCGCCCGCGCGTGGAGGATTTGGCTTGGTCATGGTGGCTCCGCCCATAATGGGGCCAGGAACGTCGCCAGCGGATCCGCCAGAACCAGCAGCCAAAGCGTCGCCAGCGCGCTCAAGATCGCCGGCGCAACCAGGAAAACGGAAGCCCCGTCCGGCCGTTTGAATGGATCGGTCGGCGCCGGCCCCGCCAGCGCGCTCGCGGCGAGTGGCGCAAGGTGCGCGAAGGTCAGCACGGCTGTCACGCCAGCCATCACCGCCGCCCAATGCAGGCCGGCGTCCGCCGCCGCTGTGATCAGCCAGAGCTTCGCCCAGGCGCCGGAGAATGGCGGCATGCCGATCATGCTGGCCGCGCCAATGGCGAATGCGGCGAAGGTCCACGGCATGGCTCGGCCTAATCCGCTATAGTCAGCGACATTGGTGCGCCCGGTGGTGGCGAACACTGTGCCCGCCGCCATGACCAGCGTCGCGCCCGCGCAGGTCAGCGACACTAATTGCAGCGCCGCCGCGAAAGCGCCCGCCGGCAAAGCCAAGAGCGCGCCCATGGCCGCCGCGAGCGATTGCGCCATCGCCGAATACGCCAAGCGCTCGCGTATATCCTGGCGTGACAAAGCGATGAGCGCGGCGCCGCACATGCTGACGCCGACGACGACCAGCAAACCCAGCGCCGCCCAGCGCGCATCGTGCATGGCGGCGCCAAACACATAAGCGGTGATCTTCAACACCCCCACGCCGCCTGCGGGGATAACAGCGAGACTTTGAATCGCCGTCAGCGAAGGAAAGGACGCGCGGTTGGATGCAGAGAGCCAGCCATGCACCGGCGGTATCGCCGCCATCGCTACGCCAAGCGTGAACAATGCCAGCAAAACGTTCGCGGTGATTTCATCCACGCGCCCCGCCAACGCCCCGCCAATGCGAAAATCGATCACGCCAGTAAGCGCATAGGTCCACACCATGGCCGGCAGAAACAGGCCAACCGATGCGGCCAGCAACACCGCGAGATAGGTGCGCGCCGCGCGCCGCCCCTCATCGCCGCCGCCAAGCGCGACCAGTGGAAATGTCGCCAAGGTCAGCGCCTGGTAAGCGACGAAGAAGGTGAACAGATTGGCCGAGTACATGACGGCCAGGGTCGCCGCCGCGCCAAAAGACAGGAATGACATGGTGCGCGCTGGCGCCAGCTCTTGCGTCGCGCGCACAAAGCCTACCGTGTGAATCGCATGCAGCACGCCAAGCCCGCCCAGCACCGCGCCCATCAAGGCACCAAGCGGCTCGAGCACAAATGCGAGCTCCACATTGGGCAGAGGCCGCGCCAGCACCAGACGCGCCGGCGTTTCCTGGTGCAGCGATACTTGCAGCAGATACGCGCACGCCGTCGCCAAGGCGCAGGCGAAGCCGATATGAATGACGTCCCGCAAACCCGGAGGGCGCCGCAATATCGCCGTCAGCACCGCCGAGGCGGCAGGCAGCGCTAAAGTCAGCAAGAGCGCCAATACCGGCGTCATGGCGCCGGCCCCGTCGCCAATGCAGCTGCAGCGTCGGCTGCGCGCAGCAGCAAGCTCGGCTCAAGCCCGACGCCAATCGCCAGCGTCGCCGCCACCAAAGCCGGGCCGAGCGTCAGCCGCCACAAATTGGGTTCAACCGCCGCGGCGCCGGCGCGCCGGAAATAGACACGCTCGATCAGCCGCCCGGCATAGAACACGGCCGCCAGCGACACCACGATCACAGCGCCCGCCGCCCACCACCAGCCGCCGCCAACGCCAGCTTCAATAAGGCGCCAGCGTCCGAGAAAGCCCAGCGTCAGCGGCGCGCCCATAACACTGAGCGCGCCAGCCGTAACCGCGAGCGCAGAGAGCGGCGCACGGCGCGCCAGTCCATCCAACGCATCGAGCCCATGCGCCTGCCCCAAACTCGCAGCGCCGCCGAACAGCGCCATGGCGGCGATCCCCAGCGCGGTGATCTGCACCAGCGCCGCTGCAAATCCGGCGGGCGAACCCAGTGCGGCGCTCACCAGCACGCACCCAGCCTGCGCGGCGGCGGCGTAAGCGGCGAGGCGACGCACATTCACTGCGCCAACCGCCTGCATTGAAGGGATCACCACGCTGATCACGCCAAGCGTCAACAAAACATGCGAGACGCTCACGGCGATCGCCGGCGCCGCCATCGCGTAGGCGGACACGCGCAACAGCGCAAACAGCGCTGCGACGACGCCGATCGCGCCCAGCGCCAGCGCGCCAAACCCGCCGACGCGGCCAAAGGCCGGGCCGGTCCAAGCGTGAAGCGGAGCGACACCCGCCTTCAGCGCCAATGCCGCGATCATCATGCCCATGCCAAGCGCCGCCGCGCCCGGCGCCGGCGGTTGCTGCTCCGTGAGCGCCGTTAAGTCTGCGCCCGCGCCGCGCACGGTCAGCGCAGCGCCCACAAGCAACAGCGCCCCCGCCACGCCGCCAGCGGTCAACATGCGCAGCGCCCCGCTCAAGGCGCCACGATCGCGATCGCCATGCAAAGCAGCGACGCCGACGCCCGCGAGCCATGCGGTTTCAACCGCTGCTGCAAAGCCAATGAAGCTGGCTGACAACGCAGCCGCATTCCATGCCGCGACCATCACCAGGAATAAGGCAAAAGCAAATGGCGCCGCGCGCTGATGAAATTCGCGCAGCATTGCGCCGGCGCCAATCGCGACCAGGGTGGCGAGGCAAGTTTGCACCGTGAAGGCCCAAACGCCGACGCCATCGGGCCGCAGCCCCGCGCCTACGCTCAGAAACGGCGCGCCGCTCGCCAAGCGCATAGCAAGATCAACCGCCACCGTCGCGGTCGCCAGCATCGTCAAGGATGCAAGCGCCCAAGCAGAGCGCGCGCCAGGCGCAGCCAGCATCAAAGCCGCGCCAAATAGCGGCAGGCCAACGCCCAATAACGGAGCATTGGCGCGGATGAGCTCGATCGCATCCGTCATGATGCGCTCGGCTCGGGCGGCTCGCTCTCAATATCGGCCTTGTCGAGGTCGCGCATCTCGACGCTGTGGTAACGCTCTTGCGCGCGCACGATTAGCGCCGCAGCGATCGCGAACGTCGCCACCATGAGCGCCACGCCAACGATCAAGATGTCGCCGCCAAGCAAGACGCCCGCCGCCAGCACCGCCCCGATTTGCGCGACTAGAACACCGGCGACGCGTTTGACTGCATTGCCCGAGGTCAGCGCCATCACCGCTCCCAGCATCAGCATGGCGATGCTGAGCGCGATTTCCGCGCGCAGGCCAAACGCTTCCACGCTCATCACCAATCCTCGTCGCGCAAGCTCGGCGCACGGCCGACGAGAACGACAAGGCCAAGGGCCAGCGCGAACGCGGTGGTCAGAAACAGGCCAACCTCCCCGACCTGACCCGCAAATGGCAGGCGCGGCGCACCGCTCGCGGCGAGGCAAAGCACCAGCCCTAAGCCGAGACCACCGCGCGCAATCATGGGCGGCAGCGCCGTGCGCGAAGCAGTCGCGCCATAAGCGATCACGTGCAGCAGCAAGAGCGCGCCAAAGCCCAGGCCCGCGACTAAGCCGACGCCGGAGCCCGGCGGATAAGTCGCCGCCAGCATCGCGCCGAACAGCACGATGAGCGGCGTGTAAGCCCGCGACGCCGCGTGCAGGCCAATGTGCGCGACCGGCCTCATTGTTCCGGCCGCCCCATGAACTTCTCAAGCGCGCCGCGCTCGCCAAAGCCCAGCACGCCAACCAGCGCAGCTATGCCCGCGAACACGGTCACGGACAAAAAGTACAATGCGGCGTCATCATTGGCGCGCTGCTGTCGCGCGGCTGAGGCAAGGTCGGGAAGCCCCCAGATCAAAACGCCGATCACGCAGAGTCCGCCAGCGATCGTCAGGTACGGCAATTTGCGCTTTGGCCCTTTCACAGCACGCGCGCTCAATGACAGCGTCGCAAGCAGCAATGCGGGCGCGAGGCCCGCCGCGAACAGCGCCAACGCCAGGGCGCCGGTGCTTTCGCTGAGGCATAAAAGCGCCGTCGTTGCGAAGGCCGCGCACGCCCATAGCGATAGCGCCAGGATCACCAGCGAACGTGTCGTCGCCGCCGCGACCGCACAGGCGGCGGACGCCGCGATCAGCACCAGCGCCAGCCAAGGCGCCAAGGAGTCTCCCATCGCCGTCACTATTGCCCGCCCTCCACGCGCACGCCTGGCCGCGGCGCAACGTATCGGCCGGCAAGCGGCGCCAAGCCGCCCGAATGCGCGGCGCCGGCGATCAGGTGCAACAGGGCTGGCGCCAGCGCGCCAATCAAAAGCGCAAGCATCAGCAACCGAAAAAACAACGCCGCATTCGGCGCCGCGACGGCCAAGCCCAGCACGAACACCGCCGCGCCGTGCGCGTCGGACACATTGGCGGCATGGAGGCGCGTGAAAAGGTCCGGGAAACGCAAGCGTCCGATCACGCCCATCAGCATCAGCGCGGCGCCCGCTGCGATGAGCAAAGCGCTGACGCCCAGACGCACAAACTCGATGGCGGCTGCAAGCGTTTCCATCACTCCTCCGCGCCGGGCGCGAGCGCTGGTTGAAAGCTGCGCGCGCGGAAGAACTTCAACACCGCGGCGCTGACCACCAATGCCCCTATGAGCAGCGCGAAAGCCACATCCACAAAATGAGGCGCGCCGATCGCCAAGCCCAGGGCGGCGCACGCCAGAGCTGTGTGGATCGCCACGCCAAGCGCGGCGAGCGCGCGATCATGCAGGGTGGGACCAATGAACAAACGCGCGCCGGCCACAAGCGCAATCGCCGAAGCGAGACAAGCGCCGATCCAGCCAATCACGCTACCGCTCCCAAGCCATAAGCGGCGCGCACGCCGTCTTCGAGTTCGCTGATCTGCTCCGGCTGCACCGCTTCTTCATCCAGCACGTGCGCAAGCAAACCATCGCCGTCGGACTCAACCGCCATCTGCCCGGGCGCGGCATTGATAGCCGCAATCAGCGCCGCCTTGACCGCAACCGGCCCTGGCCGCGGCTTGATCAAAATCAAAGCTGGCCGCAACGAAATATCGGCGGCGATGGCGGCGCGCGCGGCGCCCAGCGCAGCACGGAAATTTCCAGGCGCGCGCCGCAAATTCGCCAGCGCCAAAAGCGGCGGCGCGCCGATGCCGCGCCAGCCGCCGAGCCACATCGTCGCCCCAACGCAAACAACGCCCACGAAGCCCGCAAGCGCCAAGTTTTGCGGCGTCCAGGCGCTCTGCGTCAGCAGCAGCCAAGCCACTGATAATCCGACAAGCATCGCTGCGGCTTGGAGCATGACGACGGCCTCCAGCGCGGACGCTGCGCGCCCGCCCGGCTTAGCCCCGCGCCCTCAGATTCGCCAGCTTCAAACGCCGCGTGAGCTAGCCCTGGCGCTGAAACAGCAGCGACGCATTGCGCCGCGCGACAGGCATGTCCGCCGCGTCGTCCTGCATCGAAATCGGTTCAAGATTGACCGCATCCGCGGTGAACGACCAGTTCCAGTAGCGCAACACTGTCTGCGCCTTGGCTGTCGCCAAAGTGTCAAACACGTAGAGCGTGCGACCGAGCGCATTATTGGTGGAATCCACATCGCCCATCGGGCGCCGCAAAGCGCGCCAAAGCGCGATTACGGCGATTCGTTTCAGACCCGCCGCCTTGCAGAACACAGCGATTGCTTCGCCGCCCGGATCGGAAAATATTTGCGCTGCCGTTGTCGGCTTTATTCCCGCCAAGTGGGCGATTTCGGAAACGCCGCGTTTGTCGAGGCCCTGTTCAGCCGCCGCAATCGCGCCCTCAAGCGAGCCGTAAGGACTCTGCGCGGCGGCGGCGCGGTTACGCTGACGCCGTTCGATCACCTGCAATGTCTTGCGCGCGTCGGCGTCCGCCCATCCCTCTTGCGCGGCGACGCGGAACACATCGCCGAGCTCCTGAATGAGCGTGCTGCGGTCCACCGCGAAACGCCGCAAAATATGCACGCGCGCTTCGAAATTCGACCACCAGAACAACACCAAAGCCTGCGTAGGCCGCAGTTCATTCCGTTTCACCAACAGCCCGGGCAAACTGGGCGCTTGGCGCGAACGCGCCACGGCGATGCCGATGCCTTGGGTTGAAAGTCTCGCGAACTGATTGCGCAGCACTGCTTCCATGACGGCGATGTCGCCGGTCTGCATCAGCGCGTCGGTGACGGCTTCACCCAAATTGCGGCGCTTGGCCAGCGCCAGCCAATGCGGGAGCACCCCTGAGCGCACTGCCGCGACCAGATCGGAATCGTCAAAGCCGACGCCATTCTCCAAGAGCGGCCCGGCCACATCGATTTCGTCGCGCGCGAGATAGCGCAGCAGCGCTTTGGGCGCATCGTGGATCATCACCAGCCCGGCCGCACACTGGCGGCGCAGCTCAACATTGCTGGTGCGCAACAACCCAACCAAAATATCGGCCGCCAGCTGCCGCTCATAGGCGGGGATGCGGCTCTCTGGCCAGCACACAATTTCGCACAAGCGGCGCACGATCGCGGTGCGAGCCGACAATTTGTGCGGCTGCACCAGCTCGAGCGGCGCAGGCTCGGCCAAATCGGGGCGAGTTTGATTCGAAACGGCCATTAACCTCGGCAGATCAACATGCTCGCCTTAACCGGTCGTCAACGTCATCTGGACGCGGCCCGCTCTTGGCCTGTAGAGCGGCTAGGCAGGGAGGGTAGACATGGCGGAGGGAGCGTCGCGGCCAGCACGAACGATCCCCGAACTGCCGATCTACTATCTTTTGGTCGGCTGCTATTTCTTCGCCTTCGGCCTGCAGTTCGTTTTGTTTCCAGCCTTGGTTGCATTTGTTCTGGGCGCCTCGCCAAGCGCGGTGGGCCTGGCGCAGACCGCCCTCACCGCACCCATGTTCTGCCTGCTGCTGTTTGGGGGCTTGTTCGCTGAGCGGGCCAAAGCCGGCCCGGCGCTTGGCGTGCTCTATGCCCTGGTCGCGGCGGCGGCGCTGGTGCTGTCTGGCGCGCTGCTCCTGGGCCAACTCAATTATACGACCCTGATCCTCTACGCGCTCTTCGTCGGCTCATGCGCCGCTTTTCTCACCCCAGTGCGCGATGCGGCGCTGACGGGCGTGCTCGATCGCGAAGCCGCCGCCGGCGTTCACGTTCCCATAGCGAAAGCCGCGGCGGCCACGACGGCGGTGCAGATTGGCGCGCAAATCGTCGGCATTGTCGTCGCGCGCTTCGCTGGCGTTTCGTTCGCGCCCTTCCTGGCGCTGCAGGCGCTGGCGCTTGCAGCGGCTGGTGCTTGCGCGCTGCTGCTGCGCGCACCCAAACCACATGGTCATGAGAGCACGCTGTCAGGCGCTTTGCGCGATTTGCGCGATGGCGTGCGCTATGCGTTCAGCAGCTCCGTCATGGCGCCGATGCTGATCTCAGCCGCTTATGCCGGCGTGTTCATTGTCGGCGCGCTGCAAGTGCTGTTTCCGCTGGTGATCCGCGAAACCTATGGCGGCGACGCCAGAACGCAGGCGTCCATGCTCGCCACGCTGCTGGCGATTTTTTGGTCCGCTTCCTTCGTATCCGCGATTGTGCTGACGCGCCTCCGCCCGCTCGAACGCCCCGGACGCGCCCTGCTCGCCTCGCATATTCTGAGCGCCGCAGCGCTTGCGACCTTCGCAATCGAAAAACCGTTTTGGGCGTTCGCTTTGATCGTCGCCGGCTGGGGTCTCGCGGCGGGCGTCAACATCTCGATGAGCCGAACCATCGTGCAAGGCGCGACCAGCCCGCAATATCTTGGACGCGTGCTCGCCGTCTATTCGATGGGATTGATGGGCGGCGCGCCGGTCGGCTCCTTGATCACCGGTCTATGCGCCGATCGTTTTGGCGAGGGCATCGCCGCGCTGATTCCAGCAGCGGGACTCTTGATCGCCTCTGCGGCGCTCGCGGCGACCACGCCGCTCTGGCGTTTCACGCCGGCGGACGCCGCCGCGCCAAAGCGCTAGCGGCGTCCGCAGCGCCGAGAGTTAGCGATTTTGCGAGCAGCGCACGCCGTCGCGGGCGCAATAGGCCTCAGCCGTCGCTGTCCATGTCTGCGTGAGCCCATTCACGCGGCGGACAATGCCATTATGTTCTTCGGTCATCGCGGCCAGCCGCGCTTGGCCTTGCTGGATTTCCGCTTGGCGGCAACGCAGCGATTCCTGAGCCGCCGTGGCCCAAGCTTGGTACGCGGCGTTTCCAGCTTGAATGGTCTCCGCCGTCGCGGTTGCAGCTTCCGGCAAAGTGGGCTCGGGCCCAACAGCCGCGCACTGCGAGTTGGCGGCGACCGTCGGCGCAGCCGGCGCTTCGCCCGTCTGCGCGAACGCGGTGCTCGCAAACGCCAGCGCCAAAGCGGCGCCAATCAAAATCCTCATGCTTCTTCTCCTCAGCCTAATGCTGACCTGATCCGCGCGCCCTCTCCGCCCTTCTACAAGCGAACTCGGCCAAAATACGGTCGGGCCCCACAGCGAAACGGCGCCAGCTGGTTAAGCCGGCGCCGTTCCATTTCAACTTCGCGGCGCGTCCTAGCCTGACAGACGGAACGTGATCGGCACCCGAACACGACCGCCTTCAGTCGGCGCCCCGTTTTCCATCCGCGGCGACATTCGGAATGAACGCGAAATGCGGATGGCGGCTTCGCCGAAATTCCAACCGCTCGGATCTTCCGAGTCTACGCTGCAGCCAATGCGCCCATCGGCGCCGACGATGCAGTTCAGCACGACGCGCCCTTCCTGACCGCGCTCAAGCGCGCGCGGGGGATAGTAGCGGGCGAAGTCGCGACCCGACGGACGCTCCAACCATTGCGGGTTGGTGATCACCGAAGGAGTCGGCGGCGATGGCGGCGGATCAACGGCGACCGGGATCGGCGTTGGCGTCGGCGGAGCCGACATGTCCGGCGGCGGCACGCGCTGTTCCGGCGGCGGGGGCGGCGGAGGCCGATCCGGCGGCGGCGGCGGCGGTGGCGGCGGCTTCTCCTTGTCCTGGATTTCGACCTTGATGGCGTCTTCGTCCTCGAAGATGTCCGTGATCGCCTGGAACTTGCCCGTGAGGGCGATGTAAACCAGAGCGCCGCAGACGACCGACGCAAGCGTGAATGAGATCAAACGAAGGTTAAGCATGGTCTTATCCTTCGCTCGCGAGTTCGGCGAAGATTCCGACCTTGGCGAAACCTTCTTCCTGCAACTGACTCATCACGGAGACGACATTGCCGTAGGCCGTGCTTTGATCGGCGCGCACGAAGATGCGGGCTTCCGCATAAACTTCCTCGACGTTCAAAGCCGGATTGTTGCGGATGGCGTGATCCAGTGTGCGCTCGCCAATATTGGCCAAGGTCACCACTTCTTCGTCGACAAAGAACTCCAACCCGCCAGCGCCTTCGCGAATGCCTACGATTGTCGGGTTCAAGCCTTCCAATCGAATGGGCACCGGGTTCGGCGGCGGCAGATCGACGCGAATGTCGACAGTCGGAATCGGCGCCGTCACCATGAAGATGATCAGCAGCACGAGCAAAATGTCGATGAACGGAATGACGTTCGGTTCTGAAACCGGGCCGTCCTTCGAGCCTCCTACTTTAGCTCCCATGTCAACGCCGCCTATCTTCGGCGACGAGGCCGATCTTGGTGAAGCCAGCGTCCTGCAGGCGATTCATCACCCGCACGACGTTGCGATATGCGGTGTCCTCATCCGCGCGGATGTAAACGCGCTGATCGTGGATCTCGTAATCGTCATTCGCGATCTGGGGCGTGTTGACCTTGATCGCGTCGGCAGTCCGTTCGCCGATGTCATTCCACGCGACTTCTTCGTTCATCACGTAGACCTTTACCGCGCCGCCACTGTCCGACACTGAAATCCAGGTCGGGCGCGGCGGCCGCTTGGACGGATCGATCTTCGCGGTCGGCATAGCGACTTCAATATCGACCGTCGAAATCGGGGCGGCGATCATGAAGATGATCAGCAGCACGAGCATGATGTCGATGAACGGGATCACGTTTGGATCCGACGTCACGTCCAACTGCCCGCGTTTCCTGCCGCCCCCGGATGCTAATTTTCCCGCCATGTGGCGTTACCTCCAGCTAAGCGGAACGATCAGCCGGCGCGGCGGTCCATGTCGCGAGAAACGAGTGCAATGAATTCGGCGGCGAAATCCTCGAGCTTGCCAGATTGCTTGGAAATCTGCTTGGCGGCGAAGTTGTAGATCAGCACCGCCGGGATAGCAGCCGCCAGACCAGCGGCGGTGGCGAGCAGAGCGCCGGCGATGCCGGGCGCGACGACCGCCAGCGAGGTGGTTTGCGTCTTCGCGATACCGACGAACGCGACCATGATGCCCCAAACCGTGCCGAACAGACCGATGAACGGCGCATTGGCGCCGATCGAGGCGAGGAAGGTCATCGAAGAGCCGAGTTCTTCGAGGTGCTCGTTCTGGCGGGTCTGCATGGATGAGGCGACGCGCTGCATCGTGTGATCGCGCGCATCACGCATGGTGTAGAGGCCGAGGTCTTGGGTGCGGCGCACTTCCGCCATGCCGGCGTCGAACATCGACTTGATGCCCGAGTTCGGCAGCTTGCGGACGATGGCTTCGGCTTCTTCCACCGAATTGGCCTTGCGGAACGCGGCCAGGAAATCCTTGGTCTGCGCCGCAGTCTTGCGCATTACGTAAATCTTTTCGAACAGCAGCGCGACGGCGTACACGGCGCAAAGGCCGAGGATCACCATGACGCCCATTTCGACCGGGTTGAGCTCGGCGACGAGGTCCATCAGCGAGACGTCATGCGCGCCGGCCGCTTCGGCTTGCGCCGCAGCGCCAGCTTCGCGGGCCGCTTCCAGTTCAGCCGCGGAAGGGGCCGGAGCGGCGCTGGCCGCGGTCGTGGTATCGCCCGCGGGCGTTTCACCGGCCGGCGTTTGCTGCGCGGCGAAGAGAAGCAACGAATTCATCAGCGACATGATCTGCCCTTTAAAAGTATCCTAGAGTGTCCCGTTACCTCAGCGGACCCAGCGCTCATCCTGAGGCGCCTTCCTCGCTGACAAATAGTTCATTGCGCGATGGCAATTGGATGGCGTTTGGGCGGCAAGCCCGGTCCTAATCGCATCCTCCCACCTCACTGATCCAGGCGGCCGCATTCCGCGGTTCTTCTTTCCCAAGTCAGCGTTCGACGCCGGCGCCTAAATTTTCGGAAATGGCGCCGTTGTCAACTTCTCCCACGCAGTGCGCGACCTCAAAAGAGGCCGCTCTCCTAGCGCGACCCCTGCACCTGCATCAGTGCGAGGTTCGGCCGCAACCAAAACTTTCGTGAACGTCACCTATTCCGGCCCGCTGTATTTGTGACAGCCAGGCGTTATGCTGCAGCGCAACCTGCACGAAAGATCGGCGGCGGAGCACACCCATGGCGATGGCGGCGGCGGAATTGGAGCAGCTTCTGCGAACGGCGTTCGCTGACGCCGATATTCGCATAGATGACCTAGCGGGAGACGGCGACCATTATAGAGCGGTGATCCGGTCGTCCGTCTTCGCGGGCAAATCGCGGATTGCCCAACATCAGATGGTATATGCTGCTTTGAAAGGCAAAATGGGCGGTGAATTGCACGCGCTTGCGCTGGACACCGGGCCGAAATAAGCCGCCCTTGATGCGGGCGCGCGCGGCCCTTACCTCCGCGTAACGGGAGTTTTGCATGTCCGATGTCCAGTCCGAGATCCGCACCACCATCGAAAACAACGACGTCGTGCTGTTCATGAAGGGCGTCGCCGCCCAGCCGCGATGCGGATTCTCGAACCAGGTCGTGCGCATCCTCGATCACCTGGGCGTGGAGTTTAAGGACGTCGACGTGCTGGCGGATGAAGAGCTACGCCAGGGCATTAAGGACTTCTCGAACTGGCCGACAGTCCCTCAACTTTACGTGAAGGGCGAATTTCTTGGCGGCTGCGACATCGTCCGCGAGATGTTTCAGACTGGCGAGCTGCAAACCCTGCTCGCTGAGAAGGGCGTGCTCGAACGCGCTTGAGCGCGATAAGCCCGCTAGTAGCGCTGATTACGTTGGTTTTGGACGCCAAGTCCCGCCTCAGGCGGAGCGCCGTTCGTCCGGCCTGGCCTGTACGAGCAAAGTCAGCCGCACTTTGACGCCATCGCGCAATATATCGAGCGCCACGCGCTGACCGATCTTCTCCCGCGTCAGCAACTTGTGCACGGCGTCCACTGAGGGCGTCGGCTTGCCATCAAGCGTCAGCACCACGTCGCCGACGCGCAACCCCGCAACGTCCGCAGGCCCGCCGCTCGACACTGCGACCACCAGCACCCCCGCCTCAACCTGCAAGCCAAGCCGCCGCACCAAGGCGCGCGAGAGCTGCTGCGTCTGTCCGCCAATGCCGAACCAGCCGCGCGCGACATAACCATCCCGCATCAGCTCCGGCACCACGCGCTTGGCCGTATCGATCGGCACCGCGAAGCAAAGCCCCTGCGCGCCGCCAATGATGGCGGTGTTGATGCCAATAATGTGCCCGTTCGCGTCCACCAGCGCGCCGCCCGAATTGCCGGGATTGAGCGCCGCGTCGGTCTGGATCACGTCCTCGATCAAGCGCCCGCCTTCACTGCGCAAAGTGCGCCGCACGGCGGAAATGACGCCCACCGTGACCGTCGCCTGCAGCCCAAGCGGATTGCCGATGGCGATGGCGAGTTCGCCGACTTTCAAGTCGTTCGAATGCCCAAGCTCGGCGTGGCCATGCAAACCGCCATTGAGGCGCAGCAGCGCCAGATCCGTGTCCGGATCTGTGCCGACAATTTCGGCGGAGACGACGCTGCCATCATGCAGCACGCCCTCCACGCGCCCCGCTGCTTTGACGACGTGATGATTTGTCAGCGCGTAGCCATCCGGCGAGATGATCACGCCCGAACCTGCACCATCGTAAAGGTTCTGCGAGCGGCTGGTGCGCCGCACGCCAATAATGGCCGGGCCGATGCGATCGACCACATTGATGACCGTTTCAGAAAAGGCGTCCCGCGGACCGCGGCGGCGGCTTTCCTCGATATGGACCATCTGGTCCTTTTTGCTGCGACCAAACATGGCGAGGAGATAAGGAGCGCTCTGCTGCGGCGCCAGTCCCGCTTTGCCCGCGCGCCGCATCGGCCTAAATCCAACTCATGCAAACCGAGCAAGCGGCGTCAAAACCGCAGAAATTCAATCTCTTCACGTGGGCGCGCGATTCTTTTCTCGCCGGCGTCGCCGTTGTGTTGCCGTTCGTCGTTACGATTTGGCTGATCTGGATCGTCGTCCGCTTCATCGATACGCGGGTCGAGCCGCTCATGCCCTCGGCGCTGCAATTCTTCACGCATTTCCCAGGCGGCGGCGTGCTGGTGGCCGTGGCGGCGCTGACTTTGATCGGCGCGCTGGTCGGCAACTTGGCCGGCCGTTTCATCGTCGACACCGCCGATCGCGGCATTGCCAACCTGCCGCTGGTGCGCTCCATTTATGGCGGCGCCAAACAGGTGTTCAAACAAGTCGCCGCGCCGGAACGCACCTCGTTTCAGAAGGCGGTTCTGGTCGAATTTCCGATGCCGGGTTCCTACGCGCTCGGCTTCATCACCAATGAGGATACATCCGAGGTCGCTGCCGACATTGGCGAGGATCTGGTGGCCGTCTACGTGCCACAAGCCCCGATCCCAACTTCAGGCTTTCTGCTTTACCTGCCGCGCACCGCGCTAAAGCCAATCTCACTGCCGCCTGAAAGCGCGCTGAAGCGCATCATCTCGCTCGGCATCATCCGCGACAGCGACAACGCCCCACCAAACTTGCCGGGCAAGTGATCACTCGATCACGAAGTCAGACGCTTTCCAGCTTGGCTTGGGATATTGCGGGTCCATCTCCTCCAAAGTCCCGTGGACGATGGCGGAGATGATCGCATTGCGGCGCCACTTCTTATCCGCCGGCACCACGCGCCACGGCGCCCACGGCGTCGAGCAGCGCTCCAGCGCCGTCTCGTACGCAGCCTGATACTCATCCCATAATTTGCGATCCTCGAGATCTCCGGGATTGAATTTCCAATTGCTGTGCGGCTCGTCCAGGCGCGCCTGCAAACGCTTGCGCTGCTCCTCCTTAGAGATGTGCAGCATGAATTTGAGAATGGTGACGTTGTTCTCCGTAAGGTGTTTTTCGAACGCATTGATCTGCTCATAGCGCTGCGCAACTTCATGCGCGGGCGCGAGGCCGCGCACCTTCACCACCAGCACATCTTCATAATGAGAGCGATTGAAGATGCCGATCATGCCGCGCCTCGGCGCGTGCTGATGGATACGCCACAAATAATCGTGCTGCAGTTCAAGCTCGGTGGGTCGGCCGAACGGATGCACGCTCACCCCAAGCGGCCCGCACGCATTGAACACGGCGCGCACCGTGCCGTCCTTGCCTGACGTATCTATGCCTTGCAGCACCACCAGCAGAGCGCGCTTACCTTCGGCGAACAACCGGTCCTGCAGCTCATTGATCGCCGCCGCGCACTTATCGCGCCCCTTTTCGGCTTCAGCTTTATCCGGAAACAGCTCTTCGCAAACCGTGTCGCGCTTCTTGAGCCGCGGCTTGTCGCCCGGTTCGATCCGCACCGCATCGTCGATCTTTTTCCAGGCAGGCTTTGGCATGAGGCTATTGTCACTCATTCGCGACGCGACTCCACACCCATTCCCGGATTTCGCGAAGCGCCGGATCCCGGACTTGGCCTCTGGGCAATCCGGGAATGGGTGTAATCGCTTAAACGAACACCACCGTCTTGTTCCCGGCGATCACCACGCGGCGCTCCAAATGCCAGCGCACGGCCCGGCCGAGCACTTGGCACTCCAGATCGCGGCCAATGCCGATCAGATCCTGCGGCGTATGATGGTGGGCGATGCGCGCCGTGGCCTGCTCGATGATCGGCCCCTCATCCAGATCGGGCGTCACATAGTGCGCCGTCGCGCCAATGATCTTCACCCCGCGCCGGTGCGCCTGGTGGTAGGGCGAAGCGCCTTTGAAGCTCGGCAGAAAGGAGTGGTGGATGTTGATGCAGCGGCCCGCCAGCTTGGCGCACGTCTCAACCGTCAAAATCTGCATGTAGCGCGCAAGCACGAGGAGCTCGGCGCCCTCCGCTTCCATGATTTGCAGCATGCGCGCTTCGGCAGCGGGCTTGCTCTCCGGCGTCACCGGCACATGATAGAATGGCGTCTTCCGAAAAGCCGCAAACTCGCGCATCGTCTCGTGATTGGAAACGACGGCGCAAATATCTGCATCGATCCCGCCCATTTCCTGGCGATGGAACAGGTCGTAGAGGCAGTGCGGCGCTTGGCTGACAGCAATGACGATGCGCGAACGCACGGCGGTGTCGTGGATGCGCCATTCCATTTTGAAGCGCCGCGCGATCGGCGCAAAGCCGGCTTCCAGCTCAGCCAGGCTCGCTGCTTCCTGTGACGGCTTAGAGAAAGCGGTGCGCATGTAAAACACGCCGCCTTCATGAAACTGACCGGACTCTTCAATGGAAAGTCCCCGATCGGCCAGAAACGTCGCTGTCGCCGCCACGATGCCGATCGCGTCAGGGCATTGCAGCGTGAGAATGTAGCGGCCGTGAGTCATGAGGATTGGGTTCTAGGGGCTGGGGACTAGGGAAAGCGCACTAACGCACCCAGACCCCAATCCCTAATCCCTACGAGGCGTAATATTCGACGACCAGGTTCGGCTCCATCTGCACCGGATACGGCACGTCGGAGAGCACAGGCATGCGCACGAACTTCGTGGTCATCCCCTTGGCGTCGAGCTCGATATATTCCGGCACGTCGCGCTCTTGGCTTTGCAGCGCTTCGAGCACAGTCGCCATGGTCTTGGCGCGGTCGCGCACTTCAATCACATCGCCAGCCTTCACCAGGAAGGACGGAATGGTGACGCGGCGGCCATTCACCTTGACGTGGCCATGGTTCACGAATTGGCGCGCGGCGAACACGGTCGGCGCGAACTTGGAGCGATACACCACCGCGTCCAGACGGCTCTCGAGCAGGCCGATCAAGTTTTCCGCCGTATTGCCTTTGCGGCGCGCGGCTTCCTCATAGGTCTTGCGGAACTGCTTTTCGGTGATGTTGCCGTAATAGAAGCGCAGCTTCTGCTTGGCGATCAGTTGCAGGCCGAAGTCGGAAGTCTTGCCCTTGCGGCGCTGGCCGTGCTGGCCGGGGCCGTACTGGCGCTTATTGACCGGCGACTTCGGGCGGCCCCAAAGGTTTTGGCCGAAACGGCGGTCGGATTTGTATTTGGCTTGAAGACGCTTCGTCATGGGCGGATTCGCCCTTTCTTCTTATTCTGACGGGGACCGGCGGCCTCATTATGAAGCCGCGACTGCCCTGGCGGTTAGCCCGTCACCCAGTATGACGCCCGACCCTTAGGGCCGCGCGGAAGCCGGGGCTTTTGGGCGAAACGACTGTCAAAGTCAACCACGGCGTCCGGGGGGCCCTCTCAGCGCGGGGGTTCACCTTGCTGCGGTGCAAGACTGAGCGAAGCGGCGCGAAAAACGAGGCAGTTTAACCCGCGCACGCTAGCGCACGCACCTTTAACCATGCTTGCATGGTCCCGCTGCTGCCGTGGGGGAGTTTGGACGTGCACATTCCGTCTCGCTTGATTGGACCGTTTCGCCTGACCGAAGAGGGCGTCAACGCAGAAGTTGCAGAAGATTCTCCGGGCGCCTATGCGCTCGGCTTTGACACGCCGGGCGTGTTTACAGTGGTTCGGGTCGATCGCGCCGATGGCCTGCGCACAGCGCTGCTTGAGCGAGCCCGCGAGGGCAAATATCCGAGCTTCAAATACCTCGCCGTCGCCGATGCGCGCGAAGCCTTCGATCTGGAATGCCTGCTATTCCACGAATTCGGCGGCAGCCGCCATCTGGACAATACCGATCATCCGCAGCGACCGGACGGATCACGTTGGCTCTGCCCAGACTGCACCCATTACGGCATCCGCGACTGGGCCGCGTTGGCGCGCTAGTCAACGAAGCTCAGGCGCTCTCGCTATCCAATTCATATTGGCTTTGCAGATAATTCTGCAGCCCCATCTGATCGATGTTTTGCAGCTGGGTTTCGAGGAAATCGATGTGTTCCTCGGTGTCTTCCAAAATATCCGTCAGCATATCGCGCGAGACGTAATCGCCCTTTTCCTCGCAAAGGGCGACAGCTTCCTTGATGGCCGCATGCCCGGTCTTTTCAGCATTCAAATCGGCCTGAAGCCGCTCCGGCACAGCTTCGCCAATTTGCAGCTTGTTGAGGCTCTGAAGGTTGGGCAGGCCTTCGAGCAGGAGGATGCGCTTCACCAGCCGATCGGCGTGCTTCATCTCCTCGATGGATTCTTCGTACGTCTTCTTGCCGAGCTTGCCGTAGCCGTCTGACTCGTACATCCGCGCATGCAGGAAGTACTGATTGATCGAGGTCAGCTCGTTGGTGAGGATTTGATTTAGCTTTTTGAGGACGTCCGTATCGCCGCGCATACGCTTACTCCGCTGCGGCGAGGCTCCGATCCACGGTGGTCCCGCCGGTTAGACTGTCGGCGATTTCAGGGAGGCAGCGACCGCAGCACGGCTCGCAGCCATGATGGGCGAGCACGTCCTCGGGCGCCTGCGCCCCAGCTCGGATGGCTTCCGCCACCTCACTGCGAGTCACGCCGTTGCAATTGCAGACGTACATCTAGGAAATCCCTGACCGCAAAGACAAATCCTGCGACTGACTTGCAGCCGCGGAGATTATCTAGCGCGCCCCGGGCTTTCTTGCAAGTCATTCTCAGCAGCATTCGCAGGTGCAAAAATCCCGCCTCTTGGGAGAGCGCCCCTTGGGATAAGTCCCACTCTGAGCTAGAAGCCCGCGCTTCATGACAAAAGCCCCAACTATCGGTGTGGTCAGTCTTGGCTGCCCCAAAGCGCTGGTGGATAGCGAGCGCATCATTACGCGCTTACGCAGCGAGGGCTATCAGCTCAGCGGCTCCTATGAAGGCGCCGACCTTGTGGTCGTGAACACGTGCGGTTTCCTCGATAGCGCTAAGGCTGAGAGCCTCGACGCCATTGGCGAAGCAATCAACGAGAATGGCAAGGTCATCGTCACCGGCTGCCTCGGCAAAGAAGAAAGCCTGATCCGCGAAACGCACCCCAGAGTGCTGGAAGTGACAGGCCCGCACCAATACGAAGCCGTCGTCAGCGCCGTGCATGCGCACCTGCCGCAATTGCACGATCCGAAAATCGATCTCGTGCCGGAGAGCGGCCTTCGCCTCACGCCGCGCCATTACGCCTATTTGAAGATTTCCGAAGGCTGCAACAATCGCTGCTCCTTCTGCATCATTCCCAGCATTCGCGGCGACCTCGTCTCACGCCCGGCGAATGCAGTTCTCAAAGAAGCCGAAGCGCTGGTGAAGGCTGGCGTAAAAGAGCTGCTCGTCATCAGCCAGGACACCAGCGCTTATGGCGTCGATGTCAAATACGCCGAGAGCAAGTGGAAGGACCGCACTGTCCGCGCCAAATTCTACGATCTCTGCAAAGAGCTCGGCGAACTCGGCGTGTGGACGAGGCTTCACTACGTCTATCCCTATCCGCACGTCGACGACGTCATCCCGCTCATGGCGGAAGGCAAAATCCTGCCTTACCTCGACATCCCGTTTCAGCACGCCAGCCCGCGCTTGCTGAAAGCGATGCGCCGCCCCGCCAAACAGGACAAAATCCTCGAACGCATCGCCAAATGGCGCAGCATCTGTCCCGATCTCACCATTCGCTCCTCTTTCATCGTCGGCTTTCCCGGCGAGACGGAGGAAGATTTCGAAACGCTGCTTGATTTCATCGAGCAAGCCGAAATCGATCGCGCCGGCTGCTTCAAATACGAAAACGTAGATGGCGCGCCCTCACGCGAACTGCCCGATCACATCGACCAGGAAGAAATAGACGAACGCTTCGACCGCTTCATGGAGGTGCAGACAGCGCTCGCTCATGCGCGCGGCGAAGCCATGATCGGCAAAACCGTCGAGGCCATTTGCGATGGCTGGGACGAAGACGCCGAAGCTTACGCCTTCCGCACCAAGGCCGACGCGCCGGAAATTGACGGCGTGGTTTATGTCGACAGCGAAGACGAAATAGCCGAAGGCGAGATCCTGGCCCTCGAAATCATTGGCGGCGAAGGTCACGAACTGGTCGGCGTGCGGGCGTGAGGCCCTAACTGCCTGCATATGCTGAAAGCCTCATTCAAATTCGCAGAACCTCGACTTAAGATGAGCGCTCGCCACGTCACCATTGTTGAGCGAGATTCGCATGACCGACATCATCCGCAAAGGGCGCTGCCTATGCGGCGCCGTCCGCTTCGAAACGCGCGGCGAACCGCACTTCATCTCGAATTGCCACTGCGAGAGCTGCCGGCGCGCCGCCTCGGCGCCATCCGTGGTGTGGGCGGGGTTCTTCGACACTCAGGTGACCTTTAGCGGCGAGGCGCCCGCAGAATTCGCGTCCTCGCCTGGCGTGAGGCGAAGCTTTTGCAGCCGCTGCGGTTCACCGCTCGCCTATCGCGGCGACCGTTGGTCCGGCGAAACCCACTTGCCAGTCTGCGCGTTCGAACAGCCCGAAAGCCTCCCGCCGCAAAGCGATCATCTTGAAGCGGAAAAATTGCCATGGGCGGCGCTGCTCGCGCCTTAGCTCAAGGGCGCCTGACCTTGTGCGCCCCGTTTCACACCGATAGGCTTTTCAGCGATGACAACGCTCGCCGAGCAGCTGGACCGCGCCGGGGGGCGGCCGTCTGGCTTCGATTATCTCCGGATATGCCTCGCTTCGGGTGTGCTCATCTGGCATTCGATGAGCTTGAGCTATGGCCCGCAATGGGCTGTTGAGGCCACATCGGGCGTTGGTCGCGGCCCGGTAGCGCTTCCGGTGCCGATGTTTTTCGCGGTGAGTGGTTTCCTCGTCGCCGCCAGTTTGAGCCGCAACAGCGCGTTGACCACATATCTCGCCTTGCGCGGCCTGCGGATCATTCCCGCGCTCAGTACAGAAGTGGTGCTCTCCGCGCTTATCCTGGGCCCGATCTGCACCACGCTGCCGCTCGCCGCCTATTTCGCTTCACCTGGCTTTACCGACTACTTCCTGAACATTGCCGGCATTATCCACTACCAATTGCCCGGCGTGTTCGAGAGCAATCCGTTTCCCAAGCTTGTCAACGGACAGCTTTGGACGGTGCCGTTTGAATACGCCAGCTACGCCATTCTTGGCGTGCTTGGCGCCATCGGTCTGATAAAAAATCGCTGGCTGTTTCTGGCGGCGGTGCTCTGCGCTGAGGCGGTCGCACTGAGCATTCACCTTATCGCACCCCATCCGAGCGATGGCGGCATATTCGGAGCGGTGAACAGTTTTCGCATCGTCCACATATTCTTTGCCGCCGCGGTGCTGTTTGTGTTTCGCGACCGCGTGCGCATGAGCTTCATGCTGTTTCTCGCCTCCGCGATCATCACGTTGGCGCTGCTCGTCTATGTTCGTCCCACCGGCGCTTATTTCATCTCCTTCCCGCTGGCTTACGCCACCATTTATCTGGGCCTGCTCAACCCACCCAAAAACGCGCTGATTGCACACGGCGATTTCAGTTACGGCATTTATTTGTACGGCACCCCGATCGAGCAATTCGTCGTCAGCTGGGGCGCGTGGACCCATCATTTGTGGATCGTGCTGGCCATCGCCGGAACGATGACCGCTCTGCTCGCCATCGGATCATGGTTCTTGATCGAAAAGCCCGCGCTTGGTTTGCGCCGCTTCCTGGCTCGCCCGCTCAGCGCCAGGACAGCAGCAAGCAACCCCTCGCCCGATAGGCTGCAATCATAGCTTCGGTCTGAAACAGACGGGACACATTCCCCGGCGCTGGAAAGCGCCGCCAGTGAAATTCGCACAGCACCAGATCCAGCCGCTCCATCACCGAACTCTCCAGCAAGTGCGGCAGCAATTCGTATTCCGCGCCTTCCACATCCATCTTCACGACGATGCGCGTTTGCGGCGTCGAGCGGCTGAGCAGAAATTGCGCGAGATCAACACCTGGCACAGTGAGGCGCCGCGCCGGCGATTTATCGCGCGCGATCGCGAGCACGGTGGTTGAGCCGTCATTGGGATGATAGCCATCATCCTTGCCGTCGAGCGCAATATCAATTGAGCCATCGCGCGTGGTGGCCGCGGCGTGAACGAAATCGACCGGGTTTTCCCGATAACGCGCCGCATCATTCAGCGCCGCCGCATGCAAAGCCGGTTGCAGCTCCAATCCGCACCAGCGAAACTCCAGGCCCAGCGCGTCATAGAAGCGGTCAAACACCCGCCGATTATTGAAACCCAGATCGCAAAACAACCGGTCGGGCGCCGCCTTGATGGCCGCCCGCTCGCGAATGATTTCGATGGAGCGATCAATGACGTCATTATGTTCGGCGAGCAGATAGAAGGGATCTTGCGCCGTCACCCAGTGCTTCACTGTCGGCGGCAGCGCCTCGTTCAGCCAGCGGCGGCGGCGACGACTAATACGAGGAAGCGACATGGCCCATCCTATGCGCGGTAGCATAATGCGTCGCGGGCGGCTTGCAATCAGCTGACCGGCGTGAACGCGTCCTTGGCCGGGTCGTAAAGCTCGAGCCCGCCATCGGCGACGCCATAGCGCGCGCCATAGACGCGCAGATCGCCCGCCGCCACGCGCTCGGCCACGAACGGAAACGTCCGCAGATTTTCCATCGTCACTTTCACGGACTCATATTCGAGCGCGGTTTGACGATCATCGTGCACGTGCGCGATGCGCTCCTTGGCGGGATCGAGCAAACCAACCCAATGATCCACGAAGGTGGTCGGCTGCGCTGGCGCATTCAGCGCCGCGGCCACGCCGCCGCATTGCGCGTGCCCCAGCACCAGAATCTCACTCACCTTAAGCCCGGTCACGGCGAACTCGATCGCCGCGCTGGTGCCGTGATAGCCCCCGCCCTGTTCAAACGGCGGCGCCAGATTGGCGACGTTGCGAATGACGAACAGCTCGCCGGGATCGGCGTCAAAAATAGTGGCGGGATCGACGCGGCTATCGCAACACGCAATCACCAGCACGCGCGGCGTCTGCCCTTGCGCTAATTTCTCGTGCAGCTCGCGCAGACGCGGCCAACGCTCGCCGCGATAGCGGCGGTATCCGGCAATCAGGTGTTCCATGAGGCCCGCAGGGACCACAAAGGCGCCCTCACAGCAACCTCGGACACCGCGAGTCAGGCTTTCAGTTTTGGCTGGCCGAGCGTCATGAACACGGTGGGACCGTCCGTAGGACCGCGATAGGCGCCCATGGCGGCGTTGACCTTCATCGCCACCGCCGTCAGCCGCCAAGCATCCATCTCGGACATTTTCTGCGTCCGTTCGGTGAGTTCCGAAAGCTCGTGCTTGTCGCCGAACCAGCGCGTGCGCTCGGCGTCCGCGCGCAGGCGCGTCTGCACGCTGGGATGATCCCAGCCCCAGGTGAAGGCGCTGGTCTTGGGGTTCCAGGAGCCAATGATCTGCACTGGCGCCGTGACCAGCTTGCCGTCCGGGCGCTCAAAGTGGATGAGCCCGGCGCTCTGATCGACAGTCCACGGTGCGCGGCCGATTTTCAGCTTCTTCTGCAGCCAGTGCTGCCGATTGAGCAGATCGATCCAGCTCTCAGCCCAGAAGCGATCGACATCGACCTGCTCCCCGCCCCAGGGGATGAGCGCCTGACTTTGCTCACGCTTGCGGTTCAGCCAGCCCATACGAACTCCGCGCGCCCCCCGGCGGAATGTGGATAAACAATTTCTCGCGCGCGGGGAAGTTCCTACGCCTCATTCTTCTTTCTGCCGCCGCGCCCGATCACCAGCGCTTTAATGATCCCGCGCAGCGTCCGCGTCTCCTGGCCGGTCAAATTAGCGCGCATGAACAAGGTGCGGATGTTGCGCTTCATAAGCGGCGCTTTATCGAGCGGATGAAAAAACCGCCCGTGTTCAAGCTCTTCTTCGAGGTGCGCGAACAGCGCGTCCAATTCCTCCTGCGTCGCCGGCTCGCCCTCGCGGTCGCGAAACCAAACCGGCACGTCGCCATCCTGACGCGCCTCGGCATATGCGAAGCACAAAATAGAGGCGGCGTTCGCCAAATTTAGCGACGCAAAGCCGGGGTTAACCGGCAGCGTGACGATCGCGTCGGCCCGCGCCACCTCCTCGGTTTCGAGCCCCGCCGCTTCCGGGCCGAGCATGATCACCGGCTGCTCACCGGCGGCGATGGCCCCGCGCAGGTGGCGGGCCGCCTCGCGGGGCCCCCAGACCGGCTTTTCCAGTTCGCGCGGACGCGCCGTCGCCGCTAGCACCAGTGTGGCGTCGGCCAACGCATCCTCAAGTTTCCAATCGACCCGCGCCTGCTCCAACACCCGGTCCGCGCCCACGGCTACAGCGATAGCCTTGGGGTTGGGCCAGCGGTCGCGCGGGGCCACCAAGCGTAATTGGGTCAGGCCGAAATTGAGCATGGCGCGCGCGACCGCGCCGATATTCTCCCCCATTTGCGGGCGGACCAGACAAATCGCCGGCCAAGCCTCCTCAATGGCGGCGGGCATGTTTCGCGCGCGGGTCATCGGGGTGACACACACTATTTCCGACCGCCAGAGAAGCCCGCCCCGGTGCTGAAAAACGGGAAATAGTGTGTGTCACCCCGCCTGTGTCACCCCGCCTACCCGCCATTTGCGTTTGCGCCACACGACCTGCTACCAACCGCCCCGACTTTTCTCGAAGGGCGCGTGACAATGGCGAAAATCAAGGTGGACAATCCAGTCGTCGATATGGACGGCGACGAGATGACCCGCATCATCTGGGCGGCGATCAAAGAGCGCCTGATTTTCCCCTATCTCGACCTTGAGCTCAAATATTTCGATCTCGGCGTCGAACATCGCGACGCCACCAATGACCAAGTCACCATCGAAGCCGCCAACGCCACCAAGCAGTATGGCGTGGCCGTCAAGTGCGCGACCATCACGCCGGACGAAGCCCGCGTGAAGGAATTCAACCTGAAGGAAATGTGGAAGAGCCCGAACGGCACCATCCGCAACATCCTCGGCGGCGTGATCTTCCGTGAACCGATCATCTGCAAAAATGTGCCGCGCCTAGTGCCGGGCTGGACCCAGCCCATCGTGGTCGGCCGTCACGCCTTCGGCGATCAATACCGCGCCACTGATTTCAAATTCCCAGGCAAAGGCACGCTCACCATCAAATTCGTCGGCGATGACGGCACGGTGATCGAAAAAGAAGTATTCAAGGCGCCGGGCGCCGGCGTCACCATGGCGATGTATAACCTCGATGAGAGCATCAAGGATTTCGCCCGCGCCTCCTTCAATTACGGCATCTTGAAGAACTATCCGGTCTATCTCTCGACCAAGAACACCATCCTCAAAGCCTATGACGGCCGCTTCAAGGATATCTTCCAAGAGATTTTCGACGCCGAGTTCAAAGCCGAGTTCGACAAGCGCAAACTTACTTACGAACATCGCCTGATCGACGACATGGTTGCCTCCGCCCTGAAATGGAGCGGCGGCTATGTCTGGGCCTGCAAAAACTATGATGGCGACGTCCAATCCGACACAGTCGCGCAAGGCTTCGGCTCGCTGGGCCTCATGACCTCGGTGCTGATCACGCCCGACGGCAAAACCATGGAAGCGGAAGCCGCGCACGGCACCGTCACCCGCCACTATCGCCAGCACCAAAAGGGCGAACCGACCAGCACCAACTCCGTCGCCTCCATCTTCGCCTGGACGCGGGGCCTCGCCCATCGCGGCAAGCTCGACGGCAATCAGAAGCTGATCGACTTCGCCCTGCTGCTGGAAAAGGTCACGGTCGACACCGTAGAAGCCGGCCAGATGACCAAGGATTTGGCCCTGCTCGTCGGCGACAAGCAGGCTTGGCTCACCACAGAGGGCTTCCTAGACGCGGTCGCGCAGAACCTCGACCGGACCATGGCCAAATCTGCTTAAAGACCAATCGCCAACCGCGCGCGGGATTTGTCGCGCGCGACGGTCGCGAGCGTGCTAAGCCTCCCCTAAAGAACTCGCTCGCCCAAGCGAGCACGGGAGGACGTGAGCGGTGCGCGCGTGAAAATTCGCGATCTGGCGCAGGACGACCGCCCGCATTGGGAACACCTGTGGGTCGGCTATCTCGGCTTCTATGAAGCTGAGCTCGATCCGGTCATCACCGAGGTGACCTGGACCCGGCTCAACGATCCGAACGAACCCATGTTCGCGCTGGTGGCGGAGGATGAACGCGGCCTGCTCGGCTTTGCGCACTGCATCCTCCACCGCGGCACCTGGGCCTTGAGCGCGCTTTGCTACCTCGAAGATTTGTATGTCACGCGAACGGCGCGCCAGCACGGCGTTGGGCGCGCGCTCATTGAAGCGGTGTATGCCCGGGCCGATGAACTTAAGTGCGACCGCGTCTATTGGCTGACGCACGAAACCAATAAAGACGCGCAGGCGCTCTACGATAAAGTCGGCAAGCGCTCCGGCTTCATCCAATATCGGCGCTAAGGCTGGAACGGCCGCGTATTGCGCGGCACGCTGGGCAGGCCGTTCGAGACCCGCATCGGGAACTTCGCCGCCCGCTTTTCCAGGAAGGATGACACGCCCTCCGCCGCGTCGGCGGAGCGGCCGCGCTCGATCATGACGCGCGTATCCAGCTTATGCGCCGCCATCGGGTGATCTGCGCACATCATTTCCCACAGCATGCGCCGCGACGCCGCGACAGAGACGGCGGAGGTATTGTCGGCGATCTCGCGCGCCAAGGCGTGCGCGGCCGGCAACAAATCCTCTGGCGCGTGCAGCGAGCGCACGAGGCCCCGCTCTTTCGCTTCGTCCGCCTTGAACACGCGCCCCGTCGCCACCCATTCCATGGCGGTGGAAATGCCGACCACGCGCGGCAGGAACCAACTCGACGCCGCCTCCGGCACAATGCCGCGCCGCGCGAACACGAAACCGAACTTCGCCTCCGTGCTGGCGAGCCGCACATCCATCGGCAACGTCATGGTGACGCCCACGCCAACCGCCGCGCCATTGATCGCGCCAATCACAGGCTTCAGGCTCTCGAAAATGCGCAGCGAAACCAACCCGCCATAATCGCGCTCGCCCACCACCTTCAGCGCCGCCGCGCGCACCGGGTTGGCGTCTGCGTTGAAGGTGTCGCCGCCGCTCAGCTCGGCGCCCGCGCAGAAACCGCGCCCAGCGCCTGTTACAATCACCACGCGCACATCATCGTTCGCGTCAGTTTGGTCGAACGCCGCCACCAGCTCCTGCGACATTTGAAAGGTGAAGGCGTTGAGCTTTTCCGGCCGGTTGAGCGTGATCGTCGCCACGCCGTCGGCAATATCCAGGCGGATTAGTTCGAAGCTCATCGGGTCCTCCAATTTCGAGCCCGAAATAAAGCCGAAACGATCAAAGCGCCAGCGGCTCGACTTCCGCAGCGTCATAAGGATCAAGCTTGTAGGCGAGGCCTCGGTGAATGGCGATCATCGCCCCCTCGCCCCAATCCTCGAACAAATGCGCGTCGTCATCGGCGCAGGCAGCCCAGTGCGACCCATCCTCGCAAATGATGGCGCGCCCCTCGGCCAGCACCTCGTCGATCACCGCCACCGTGCCCGACGCCGCGCCGGCGCAGATTCCGACTCTGAACACAGAGAGAATCGCGGCACGTTGCGCCTCTGATAGCAGGCTCCATTGAAGCCGCGCGAAAAGCTCGGGCCCTAAGAAGGCCGCGAGAGCGTCGTTATGCGTCATCTGTCCCCAACCGAATCAGCAGTCCTCCAAAAACAATTGATTTGGTTTCCGAGATGTTACTCTCTTGAACGCGCAGCCTCGCCAAGACGAGCCGTCAAAGGGAGCCACGATGAGCGACGACGCCACGGCCGTTACCAACCTGCTCTATCGCTACGCCGAATTGATCGATCTCGGCGACTATGAAGGCACGGCCCAACTGTTCGCCCACGCTGACGTGAAGCTGGCCGATGGCCAAATCGTGCGCGGCGCCGAGGTGATGCAGAAAATCTGGGAGACTTACACAAAGCGTCACGCCAACGGCACGCCGCTCACCAAGCACGTCGTCACCAATCCGATCGTTGAATTTTCAGAGGACCGCATGCGCGCCACCGCGCGCTCCTACTACACCGTGCTGCAAGCCACTGCGACGTTGCCGCTGCAAGTGGTCGCCGCGGGCCGCTATCATGACAGCTTCGAAAAAGTCGATGGCCGCTGGCGCTTTGCATCGCGCGATTATTCGATGTTTGATCTGAAGGGCGATCTACGCGATCACCTGCATATTTTGGCCTAAGCGTTAAAGCGCGAGCCGCCAGATAAAGTCGCGGTCCGCCGTATTGCCGACCATGAATTTGTGCTCGCCCACATGCACAAAGCCTTGGCGCTTATAAAAGGCCTGCGCCCGCGCATTATCCTCCCACACGCTGAGATAAAGCGCGCTTGCGCCCTTCTCATGCGCCCAAGCGAGGCAATCGCGCATCAAGGCCTGCGCCACGCCCGCGCCTTTCACCTCGCTATCGACATAAAGCCGATGCAATTCGAGCGCGCTGGGCTCGTCTACCTCAATGTCGAGCCCGCCCATCATGCAGTACCCAACCAAGCGCCCGTCTTGCAGCGCCAGCCGATAGCGATTGGGCGGCGTTTCGATTTCGCGCGCTTGGATCTCCTCTCCATATTTCTTGGCGAGGAAGGCGGACAAATCTTCCGGCGGATAAAGATGGGCGAAGGTCTCGCAAAACGTTCGCGACGCGAATGCAGCGATTTCCGCCGCATCCGCACGCGTCGCGTCGCGATAAAGAATTTCGCTCACGCCGCTAGCGCGCCCTTGAGCGCCGCGCGAATGGCCTCAAGCGCTTGCGGCGCAGCGGCGCCATTCGGCCCGCCGCCCTGCGCCATATCGGGGCGCCCGCCTCCGCCTTGACCGCCGACAGCTGCGACGCCGGCTTTCACGAGGTCAACCGCGCTCACTTTGCCTTTCAGATCATCGGTCACGCCAATGGCGAGCGCGGCTTTGCCGTCATCGACGCCGACATAAGCGACAATGCCTGAGCCCAGGCTCTTCTTGCCTTCATCCACCAAGCCGCGCAGATCCTTGGCCGGCACGCCGTTCAGCACGCGCGCGAGCACGGAGACGCCAGCAACCGTCTCCGGTCCCGCCGGCGCAGCCGCCGCGCCATCGCCTGCGAGCGCCAGCCGCTTCTTGGCCTCGCCCAATTCACGCTCAAGCTTCTTGCGCTCATCCTGCAATTGGCTGATGCGCTCCGGCAATTCCGGCAGCGGCGTTTTCAGATTGGACGAAATCGCCTTCGCCAACGCCGCTTGCGCCTTCAGATGCGCCAGCGCCGCCGCGCCCGTCGTCGCTTCGATCCGGCGAATGCCGGCTGCTACGCCGCCATCGGAAATGATCGTGAACAGCGCAATATCGCCGGTGCGCTTCACGTGTGTGCCGCCGCAAAGTTCGACTGAGTATGGCTTTCCCTCCGCATCCAGCGCATCGCCAAGCCGTAACACGCGCACGGTGTCACCGTACTTCTCGCCGAACAAAGCCAGCGCGCCTTCAGCGATCGCCTGCTCGGGCGTGGTTTCCTTGATCACGCCTTCCGCGTTCTGACGGATCACCGCATTCACTTCATCTTCGATCTTGTCGATCTCGGCCGGCGTCAGCGCTTGGCCGTGGCTGAAATCGAAGCGGAAGCGATCGGCTTCCACCAGCGAGCCCTTCTGCGTGACGTGGGGCCCGAGCGTGTTGCGCAGCGCAGCGTGCAGCAAGTGCGTGGCCGAGTGATTGGCGCGAATGGCGGCGCGCCGTGCATGGTCAATTTCAAGCTCAGCTTTATCGCCGGGCTTGATCGCGCCACCCTTTAGGCGGCCAATATGAACATGCAGGCCCGCCTGCTTCTGCGTATCGTCGACTATGAACTCAGCGCCGCTTTCGAAATGAATGACGCCCTGATCGCCAGCTTGGCCACCGCTCTCGCCATAGAAGGGCGTCTTGTCGAACACCAGCGCAGCTTCGCTCGCTTGCGTTAGCTCATGCGTGACTGCGCCATTGGCGACGATGGCAAGCAACGTCGCTGGCGCCCGCTCTTCGCTATAGCCGAGGAAGTTTGTTGGCCCGCCTTGCGCCGCGAGACTGAGCCACAACTCCTCGCCAGCTGTTTCACCCGATCCAGCCCAGCTTTCGCGACCCTTCTCGCGCTGACGCTCCATCGCCGCATCGAAGGCGGCTGCATCCACTTCGAGCCCGCGCCCGCGCAGAATGTCCTGCGTCAGATCGAGCGGGAAGCCGAACGTGTCATAGAGTTTGAACGCGGTTTCGCCGGCAAGCTTATCGCCCTGTTTCAGCGTGCTCAATTCATCTTCGAGCAAGCGCAAACCATTGCCCAGCGTGCGCTGGAACCGATCTTCCTCATCGCGCAATTGCGCCGTGATCACAGGCAAGGCGCGCTTCAATTCCGGGAAAGCATCGCCCATCTCGCTCACCAGAGTCGGCGCGAGGCGATGCATCAGCGGCTCTTTGGCGCCGAGAATATGGGCGTGGCGCATGGCCCGGCGCATGATCCGGCGCAGCACATAGCCGCGCCCTTCATTCGAGGGCGTGACGCCATCGGCGATCAGGAAGCAGGACGAACGCAAATGATCGGCGATCACATTATGGCTCGGGGCCTGCTCGCCCTGCGCTTTGGTCTTGGTCAAATCTTCGGACGCTGCAATCAGCGTCTTGAACAGATCGGTCTCGAACACAGAGTCGACGCCCTGCAATACACAGGCGATACGCTCGAGCCCCATGCCAGTATCGATGGAAGGCTTTGGCAGTTTCTCGCGCGGGCGCCCCTCGCCGAACTGCTCGAATTGCATGAAGACGAGATTCCAGAATTCGAGATAGCGGTCGCCATCCTGCTCGGCCGAGCCTGGCGGGCCGCCCCAAATCTTGTCGCCGCGATCGATAAAAATTTCGGAGCACGGCCCGCACGGGCCCGTATCGCCCATCGACCAGAAATTATCCGAAGTGGCGATGCGGATGATTTTGTCGTCGGAAAAACCGGCGATCTTTTTCCAAAGCGCCGCCGCTTCGTCATCATCGTGATAGACGGTGACCAGCAGTTTATCTTTCGGCAGCCCTAAATCCTTGGTGATCAGCGACCAGGCGGCGTCGATCGCGCCTTCCTTGAAATAGTCGCCGAACGAAAAATTACCCAGCATCTCAAAAAAGGTGAGGTGCCGCGCCGTATAGCCGACATTGTCGAGGTCGTTGTGCTTGCCCCCGGCGCGCACACACTTCTGGCTGGTGGCCGCGCGCGGATACGGCGGCTTGGCCGCGCCGGTAAAGTAATGCTTGAACTGCACCATGCCGGCATTGGTGAAGAGCAGGGTCGGATCGTCCTGCGGCACAAGCGGCGAGGAAGGCGGCGTCTCATGGCCGCGCGACCGGAAGAAATCCAAAAATTGCCGACGAATGTCGTTAACGCTTTGCATGCGAGCCCAAAATCAAACCGAGGATTTGAATTGGGTATAGGCGCCGCATCGCACAACGCCAAGTCGGACCCCTGTCGCGGGCCCCGCAAACTTAGACCACGCTCAAGGCGGCAACCTAAATGCGCCATCCGGCCCAATCGGCGCGAACGGATTCCAGGCCACCTCCCACAAATGCCCGTCAGGGTCAGCGAAATAACCAGAGTGGCCGCCCCAAAACACGTCTTGCGCGGGCTTGACCTCACGTCCGCCCGCCGCCACGGCGGCGGCGATCACCGGCGCCACTTCGGCCTTGGTGCGAACATTATGCGCCAGGGTGATGCCGCGAAACCCTTCGCCATCCGGGGAGACGCCCGCATCATGCGCAAGCTCAGCGCGCGGAAACAAAGCTAAGCCCAGCGGGCCGGCCTGAAAGAAAATGATGCCCTCCTGGCTCGCGGAAGAAGCACGAAAGCCGAGCGCTTCGTAGAAAGAGCGCGAGCGGGCCAGATCAGCGACGCCTAAAGTGATAAGCGAAACCCGCGGCTCCATTGGTGCGCTCCGATCAGGCATGAATTCGCCGGCCAGTTAGAGACCTGGGCCAGGGCATGGGGTCGGGAAGGCCAACAGCCCCCAACCGGCCGGCGAAGCCTTAGGCGCCCTCTGCGGCGTCCTTCTCTTCGTCGCCCTCGGGGGGCGAATACATCTCATCGGCGACGAGGCCAGACTTGGCGCGGATGGCGTCTTCAATCTCCGCCGCCACGTCGCGATGCTCTTTCAAAAACCGGCGCGCCGCTTCCTTGCCTTGACCAATCTTCTGACCGCCATAGGCGTACCAAGCACCGGACTTGTCGATCACGCCGGCCTTCACCCCGAGCTCGATCAATTCGCCGGTCTTGGAAATGCCTTCGCCATAAATGATGTCGAACTGCACCTGCTTGAATGGCGGGGCGACCTTGTTCTTCACCACTTTCACGCGGGTTTCAGAACCAATCACCTCATCGCGCTCCTTAATCGAGCCGGTGCGGCGAATGTCGAGACGGACCGAGGCGTAGAATTTCAGCGCGTTACCGCCCGTCGTGGTTTCCGGATTGCCGTACATCACGCCAATCTTCATGCGGATCTGGTTGATGAAGATCACGAGCGTGTTCGACTTGGAAATCGAGGCCGTCAGCTTGCGCAGCGCCTGGCTCATCAGCCGCGCTTGCAGACCGGGCAGGCTGTCACCCATCTCGCCTTCGATTTCCGCACGCGGGGTCAGCGCCGCGACCGAGTCCACCACCAGCACGTCAATCGCGCCGGAGCGGACCAGGGTATCCGTGATTTCCAGCGCCTGCTCGCCCGTATCGGGCTGCGAGATCAAAAGATCATCGAGATCGACGCCGAGCTTACGCGCATAAACCGGGTCCATGGCGTGTTCGGCGTCCACAAAGGCGCACACGCCGCCGCTCTTCTGGGCCTCGGCGATGCAGTGGAGCGCCAGAGTGGTCTTGCCCGAGCTTTCCGGGCCATAAATCTCGACGATGCGGCCCTTGGGCAAGCCGCCAATGCCGAGCGCAATATCGAGGCTCAGCGAGCCGGTCGAGATCGCTTCGATCTCCATGGCCGGCTTCTCGCCCAGCCGCATGACCGAGCCCTTGCCAAAGGCTTTGTCGATCTGGGAGAGCGCCGCGGCCAGAGCCTTCTGCTTGTCCGTTTCCATGTCTTTCTCAACAAGCTTCAGGTTAGCCATCTCATCCGCTCCGTCTTAGGCGAGTCCCGCAGCCCGCGCACCCGTCCTCTGGACTCATTTGTACCACCTTTGTTCTGGAACGCAAGCAGAACATTGGGTCTGCTGCCGTCCCTGGCCCTCAATCCACAGATGACGTAAACTCGTATGAGGGTCTGGCGATGGGAGAAGCGCCGCCATGAGCTGGTTATCTGTAGCGCTGCCCCCTTCCAAACGGGAGCTTCCGGCCACGCTGGAAGGTTCGACCACGTTCTGCGTGAAGACCGCGGCCCTTTCCCGCCCCGCCGCGCCCATGGAACAGCCGCTTGCAGACGCCGTGCTCATTACCGGCGCGGACGGCGGCGTGGTCGTATATCCACCGAGCGAAAAGCTAGTGATCCTCGCCAGCGAGCGTTCCCGCCGCAGGGCTGATGAAAGGACCGGGACTCCGGAGCCTCCCGCGGCCGCCTGAGGGGCCTCAAGCCGCCGCTGAGAGGATTTCTTTCACACGGCTGACCAGCTGCTCCATCGTCACCGGCTTGCTCATATAATGCACCGGATATTCCTCCAGCATGTCGGAGAAGCTTTCCGGCGCATAGCCTGAGAGGAACAGCACCTTGGCTTTGCCGAGCATTTTAGCGTCGGTCTGCTGCAGCATTTCCGGGCCGGTCATGATCGGCATGGACACGTCGGATATGATCATGTCGAACGCGCCGCTATTGGCTTGCAGCACTTCGAGCGCATCCTCGCCGTTCTCGGCTTCGACCACCTCATAGCCGCAATCCTTGAGATTGCGGACGATGGAGCGGCGCACGCCCTCCTGGTCTTCCACGAACAGAATCTTGCCGCGCCCGGCCACGTCCTTGGGCGGGGGCGCGATCATGGCGCGCTCTTTGTCGGCAATGTCGCGCATCTCTTCTTCGGTCGGCTGATATTCCGGCAGGAAGATGCGGAACGTGGTGCCGTGGCCCACCTTGGTGGAAAAGAAGATATAGCCGCCCGACTGCTTGATGATGCCGTAACTCGTGGCGAGGCCCAGCCCCGTGCCTTTGCCGGCTTCCTTGGTGGAATGATATGGGCGGAAAATCTTGGCCGCGTGTTCTGGCTTGATGCCGCTGCCTGTGTCTTCCACTTCGATCAGCGTATAATTCCCGTCCTCAATCGGATTGTGGCCCCAAGCGCGCGCTTCTTCGGCGGTGGCGACGCGTGTGCGCACGGTGAGGCGGCCATCCTTGGCGATGCCCCCGCCCTTTTGGTTCATGGCGTCGCGCGCATTGGTGGCGAGGTTCACCAGCACGCGCTCGAGCTGGGTTTTGTCCACCTTCACGAACGGCAGGTCGCGGCCGTGCTTCAGTTCAAACTTGATGCTGTCGCCAACAATGCGCCGGATCAGCTCCTGACGCTGGCCGAGGAAATCGCCGACATCGAAAATCTCGCGCGCAAAGGTCTGCTGGCGCGCATAAGCGCGCAGCATCTCGGAAAGCTCGCGCGCGGTGGTGGCGTGGTCGGAGATTTCGCGCAGCAGCGGATAATCCGCATCGCCGACAGGGTGGCGCCGCAGCAAGTAGGAGCAGGTCTGCATCACCACGGTGAGCAGATTATTGAAGTCGTGCGCGACGCCTGCGGCAAGCTCGCCAATTTCGCGCATCTTTTCGCTTTGCGCCAAACGCGTCTCAAGCTCGCGCTGCTCCGACACGTTGACGACATAAGCCAAGCCCTTGCCTTCGGCCGAGCGCGCAAAATGCACATGCGCCGCTGTCGGCGGCTTGGTGGCCAACACCAATTCGACCGGCTCTTCCAAAGCGCGGCGCAAACGGTGCGCCAGTGCTGCCGGGCCTTCCGAAGCTTCGAACAGGTCGGCGAAAGCCACGCCGGGCGCGGCGCGCCCTTGGGTCATTTCCATCAGCGCCGCATTGGAATCGAGCAATGTCGCCGAAGCGGGATCGGTGCTGTCCACCACCGCCGCGCCGAACGGCGCGTGCGCGAATACGCCGTCTGCTTCCGCTGAGGCATTGATCGGCCGAACCGCTTCGGCCTGCTCTGGCGCTTCGCTATCGGCGAAGAACACCAAGGTCCGCGCCGCGCCGTCGGTTTCATCTTCCGGCCAGAAGGATAGCGCGCTGGCTTGGGTCTCGGCCCCATCGCGGGCCTTGAGCGTGACGCGCGCCCGGCTAGGGCCAAAGCCTCGGCGATCCCTGCGCACCAAGCGCGAGACATCTTCCTTCAGAATATCCTTCACGCGCAGCTTGGACGGGTCGTCGCCAATGCCGAGCACGGCGCGCAGCGAGCGGTTCATATAGACGATCGCGCCATCGGCGCGCGCGGCGAAGAAACCGATCGGCGCGTCGTCAAGAAACAGCTGCTGGGCGTCGCCACTGCCGGCCTGGGCGCCGCCGACTTCGCGCAAACGCCACAGCACGCGCCCGCCTGCCATGGGCCCTACGCTGGCCTCAAACCGAACCGGCTTGTCGGAGATGGTGGTGGCCGGCAGTTCTTCGCGCCGCGCCAAGCCCTGCTGCGCCGCCTTCGACAGGCGGAACATGGGCGCGGACAGCATCGGATCGGCGCCGAACAAGCGCGACAACATGGGCGGGCGATCGCTCTCGCCCAAAACGCCCGCCGCTTCGGCGATGTGGATGTAGGCGTTGTTGGCCGCCAGCGGCGAGAGATTGCGGTCCGTGATCATCGCCGCTTCGTCGAGCGCATCGACAATGGCGAAGTCCTGACGATTGGACATAAGCGCAGCGGCTTCAATCGCGCCGCGCTCGGGGAAAGCGCCGAACATGCGCCCGCCCCCGCGCGACATCCAGAAGAACAGCACCATCCCTGCCGCCGCGAGCAGGATTAGCAGAATAGCGCCAGCGCGTCCGGCAGAGGGCCCGGCCGTGATCGCCACACCCGCCGCGCCAACGCCAATGACCACCGACACCCAGAAGGCGATCTGGAGCGGGTCGAGCCTGCCGCTGGGGCGGTTCGGAGGGAGTTCCACAGAATCAGTCATGCGCGCGTCCGCCTTTTGACCGCGATTCGCGCCGATGAGCACGCAAAGGCGCACATCTAAAGTGCGCTACGCCGCCGCCTGCGGCGCGAGAGCCGCATCACCACGCCAATCACCTTGGCCACCGCTTCGTAATGTTCCCTTGGAATCGGCTGATCGATCTCCGCCGTCGCGAACAAAGCGCGCGCCAAAGGCGGGTTTTCCACAATGGGAATGTCGTGCTCCTCGGCGACTGCCCTTATCCGCAGCGCCACCGCATCCACGCCTATGGCTAGGCAGATTGGCGCCGGCGTCTCTCCCTGCTCATAGCGCAGGGCGACGGCGTAGTGGGTCGGGTTGGTGATGACGACGCTCGCTTGCGGAACGTTCGCCATCATGCGCTTGCGCGAACGCTCCATGCGGATCTGGCGCAGCTTGGCCTTCACCATCGGATCGCCGTCGGACTGGCGCATCTCTTCCTTGATTTCGCGCCGGCTCATGCGCTGCTTCTTCATGTAGCTCTGGCGCGTGAACACGTAGTCCACAGCTGCGAGCAGCGCCGCCGCGCTCGCCAGCGCCATCATCATCGCCACCGCGCGATCCTTGACCAAGGGTAGGATCGCATGCGGATCGAGCAGCGGCATGCGCTCAAGCGAGGCGTCGTGCGGCCACAGCGCCCAAACCATGGCGGCGCCGACAATGGCGAGTTTCGTCAACGACTTCAGGAACGAAGCGACCGCCGCTTTGCCGAAAACGCGGCCAAAGCCCTTGATCGGATCGAGCTTGTCGATTGACGGGTTGAAGCGCTTGGCGGTGAAGGTTGGCTTGTCCTGTAGGTAGCGCGAAGCAAGCGCCGCCCCCGCCAAAGCGAGCGCGGCCATGCCCATGATCGCCATCACTTTGAGAATGATCGCGAACGTCACCGAGCGCAGGGCGCCGCCTTCCGCCGAAAATTGATCCGGCATGGCGATGAAGCCGATGAAGGCGCGGGCCATCTCGGTGACAATCGGCCCGCTCATGAAGGCGATGATGGCCGTCGCTGCGATCAGCGAAAGCGCGGCCCCCACTTCGGGCGTGTAGATGATGTCGCCCTTCTCGCGCGCCTGCTCCAGCTTTCGCTGTGTCGGCTCTTCTGTGCGTTCGTCATCATCGGCGGCCACGGCGTCACCTCAACCAGTTCGCGTAGCTTTCGAGGCTCTCAAGCCAGACCAGCATGCCGGTGGACAGTCCAAGCGCCAGGATGATGTAGCCGCCCAACATTTGCAGCGGCAGCGCGACGAAGAAGACCTGGATTTGCGGAATGAGCCGCGAGAGCACTCCAAGGCCAAGGCGGAAGATCAGCCCCGCCACGATCAAGGGCGTCGCGATCTGGAAGCCGACCAAGAAGGAGCGCGACGTGGTCTCCAACGCCAGTTGCGCCGCATCGCCCACGGGCGCGCGCGCGCCGGCCGCGATCACCTCATACGACCCAGCGACGCCCAGCAAAAACATATGGTGCAGGCCGGTGGCGAAGATGAGCGCAATGCCCATCAGCCCCAGAAACACAGCCAATAATTGGCCTGAACCAGTCATCGTGGGATCGGCCGTCTGCGCAAACGAGAGGCCCATTTCGAGGCCGATGATCTGCCCCGCCGTCGCCAGTGAGGACACTAAGAGCCGCGCCGCCCCGCCCAGCATCACGCCGATCAGCGTTTCAGTCCCCACTTGTCCGGCCATGCCGAACGCGGTCTGCGCCGGCGGCGGAATTTGATCGGCCAAGGTTGGCGAAAGCGCGATCGCGAGGGTGAGCGCAAAGCCCAGGCGCACGCGCGCCGGAATCGAAGGCTCGCCAAAGCCTGGCAGCAGCATCACCATCGCGCCCACGCGTGCGAACACCAACGCCGCCGCCCAAACATCGACGCCGTAGAGCGAGAGCTCCATCAGAACGCCGCTATGCGTTCAAAAATTTCCTGGCTGAAGCCGCCCAGCAGTCCGCCCATGATCGGCAGAAACAAGAGCAGGGCGAAAAAGATCGACAGGATCTTCGGGATGAACACCAGCGTCTGTTCCTGAATCTGCGTCAGCGTCTGCAGCACTGACACGACCAGGCCGACCACAAGGCCAACCAGCATCGGCCCGGCCGCCACCAGCACCGTGATCCAGATCGCTTCGCGGCCCAGATCGAGGACTTCAGCGCCGTTCATGCCCGCTCCCGCACCGCCAGACTCGGCAAATTCTGCCGAGTACGCCGCCGAGGGACGCCTGACACGGTTAACAAGCGGTTTCGCGGCGGGTTGCAAATCGGCAACCAAGCAAAGCGTGTCAGATGCGCCACACAGCCAGGTTCTTTGCGCAACACCCCTCCCCTCATCCGAAAATGGGCGCAGGGTGGACTCGCAGGGTCAAAACCAATCCGCCCCGCGCAAATGCGCGGAGAGACGGGGGAACGCCAATGTCGCGAATGTTCAGAATGCTGCGCGAAATGTTCGGCTGGCGGGCCCGCCGCGAGGACGATTTCAAAGCCCTGCTCATGTCGGATCTCGGCATCAAACGCTGAGCCCTGCCCACTAAACCGCAAGCTGATGCTCACCCGCCCGGCGGCACGCCGGAGGCGAAGCTTTCGATCAGGCTGCCAGCCACCAGCCGCCAGCCATCCACCAGCACGAAGAAAATCAGCTTGAACGGCAGCGAGATCGTCACCGGCGGCACCATCATCATGCCCATGCTCATCAGCAGCGATGAGACGACGAGATCGATGATGAGAAACGGCACGAACAGCATAAAGCCGATCTCGAACGCGCGCCTCAATTCCGAAATCATGAAGGCCGGCACCAGCACGCGCATCGGCACGTCAACAGCGTCCTGAGGCGGCGTTTCGAGCCGGGCCATATTGATGAAGAGCTCAAGATCGGCCTCGCGCGTCTGCGCCGCCATGAACACTTTCAGCGGGGCGGTTACGCGCGGAAAGGCTTCATCCATGGTCATTTCCTCGCGCATCACCGGGCCTATGCCCATCTGATACGCCTCATCCCAAACCGGCTGCATCACGAAGGCGGTGAGGAAAAGCGAGAGCGAGACGATCACGACATTGGGCGGCGCCTGCTGCAGGCCGATCGCCGTGCGCAGCAGCGACAGCACCACCACGATGCGCACAAAGCTGGTCGTCATGATCAGGATCGACGGCGCCAGCGAAAGCACCGTGATCAGCGCGGTCAGCTGCAGCACGCGCGCGGTGAGGCCATCGCCTGTGCCGAGATCAATGCTCAGCGCGGGCGTCTCCGCCGCTTGCGCAAAAGCGTCGCCAGACATGAGGATCAGCGCCAGCAGGAGCAGCGGCGCTGTACGCCCCAAACCCCGCCCCCAACGCTTCAGCTTAGATTTCCCGCTCAAGCTTGCGGCTCCTGTTTCGCCGCAACTTCGGCGACGGTTTTGTCTCCAGCCGGCGACAGCAGCAGCAGGTGATCGCGATCATCGAACCGCACCACGACCAGGCGCCTGCGCGGATCGAGCATCAGACTCTCCATAATTTTGATGCGACGGTCTGGTCGGTTCGCGCCCGGTTCGAGCATGCCGAAGCGGCGGGCCGCGTAAGCCGCCCCTGCGATCAGCGCCAAAGTCGCCACCAAAGCGGCGAGCGCGCGCACCCAATCCAACAGCTCCAACTCTCGTCTCCGTTCTGGAGTTTGAGCCGGAACTCAGCCGGTTTGGTAAATGCCGCGTTAACAAACCGGGCCGCGATTAAGACGCGCTTAACAATACGCTGATCCCATAGGCAAAAATTGCAGCCCATGAGTCGGTGCAGTGGATATCGCCAATTCGTCCTTCTTCGGCATGTTGCGCGCGCGGCTGGATCAGCTGAGCGAGCGGCAACGTTTGATTTCCGAAAACATCGCCAATGCCTCGACGCCGAATTATCGGCCGCGCGATCTTGACACCTCAGCCTTCGAGCGAGCGATGGCGAACCAATCCCGCAGCGGGCTGGCGATGACGCGCACCAGCCCGGCGCACATGAGCAGCGGCGGCGGGCGCATCGATCCGCAAATCATCACCCGCGACGACAGCGAGACCACCATCGATGGCAACGCGGTCGTGCTCGAAGACGAAATGGCGCGCGCGACTGAGACTCGAATGCAATACGAAACCAGCATCGCCCTCTATCAAAAGGGGCTCCAACTCGTACGCATGGCGGCCAAGCCGCCAGGACGGTGATTGAATGAGCGATATCCAAGCCGCCCTCTCCGCCGCCGCGTCCGGCATGCGCGCGCAAACGGTGCGCATGCGCATCGCGGCCGAAAACGTCGCCAACGCCAATTCCACGGGCGCATCGCCGAATGAAGAACCGTTCCGACGGCGCATCCCGCTCTTGGAATCCACCAATCTGTCGTCCGGCGCCCAAGGCGTGCGTGTGGTCGGCGCCACGCCGGACATGAGCGCGTTCCGCAGCGAATATAATCCCTCGCACCCGGCCGCGAACCCGGAAGGCTATGTGCAAATGCCCAACGTCGACACGCTCGTCGAAATGATGGACCTGCGCGACGCCTCGCGCGCCTACGAGGCCAACCTGAACATGATCGAAGCCGCGCGCTCCATGAATTCGCGCGCGCTCGACCTGCTGCGGAGATAGATAGATGTCGATCGACCCAGTCTCGGTAGCGCGCGCCTATCAGCAAACAGCGCGCGCTGGTCAAAGCGGCGGCGCCGAGGGCGGAGATTCAGTCGACTTCGGTTCGCTGGTGCAGGAAGCGGTCCGCCAAGCCGGCCAAAGCGCCAGCGTTGCGGAAACACAGGCGACCGCCCTCGCCTCCGGTCAAGGCGATATTGTGAATGTGGTCACAGCGATCGCCGCAGCGGAAACGCAGCTCGAAACCGTGATCGCCGTGCGCGACCAGGTGATCCAGGCGTATCAAGAAATCCTGCGCATGCCGATCTAGGGCGCGCTGGACCCGCGCCCGCGCACTGACGTTCACCCGGCAGCAACCTTCTGTCGGAGACGGGCGCTTATTTATCCGCGCTCTATTTCTTCTTCTTGTCGTCGGCGGCTTTCTTCGGTTTGCGCTTTTCCTTGGTCGAACGCTGTTGGCCTTTGGCCATGAGAGCCTCCATGTTTACGGCGCGATGCGCCATGCGGCTCCACATTCATAGCAGAACCGCGCCGAACGCTGCACTAAGGTTGTGCGCTGGGATGTTTTAGTCGTCCCTGTGGACCCGCTCGCGCCGCTCATGGCGCTCCTGCGCTTCGAGCGAGAGCGTCGCGGTAGGCCGGGCTTCCAGCCGCGCCAGCGCGATAGGCTCTCCGGTCTCTTCGCAATAGCCGTAAGAGCCGTCGTCAATGCGGCGCAGCGCGGCGTCGATCTTCGCGATCAGTTTTCGCTGCCGGTCTCGCGTGCGCAATTCGGTGGCGCGATCGGTTTCGCTGGATGCGCGGTCGGCGAGGTCGGGCGCAGCGAGCGAGTCCTGCTGCAGCGACTCAATGGTGTTCCGGCTTTCCTCGAGAATCTCTTCTTTCCAGGCCAGCAGCTTTTGCCGGAAATATTCCTGCTGCCGCTCATTCATGAAGGGTTCGCTGTCGCTTGGGCGATATTCTTTGGTCGAGGCGCCCATATTCGAACTCCCGCTCTAGAGCCGCTCCCCCAAGCGGCGCCGCCTTATAACGTCGCCCCCGCGCGTCGTCTATCGACCAGTACCGGCCAAAAAGGTCCCGCAAAATCAAGCCACACGGGCGACCATCTCCAATTTGGCGAGTTCAACCTCAACCCGGGTGTCGATTTCGCGCAGCAATGAGTCGAGCTCCGGCTCTCCGGTCGTTTCGGCGTCGCGCCGCAGCCGCTGCAACTGGGTGCGCACGCTTTCCGGCAGCGTCCCCAGCACCAGGCCTTTGACCAGTTCGTCCAATGCGTCGAGCGCGGCCCGCCCTCTTCGCGCCTGCCGCGCCCGGCGCTGCATCGGGTCGGCCTCGCCCTGAAGCGCCATCAGCGCATCGACGCCAGCCACCGCGCCCGCCGGCGCCGCCGCGGCCACGCGCTGGGTCGCTTCCGCGCCAACGGAAAAACCCGGCGCAGCCGCGCCGCCAGCCCGCTTGGCGCCGACGCCGCCGCCTACTGCCCTGCCGCTTTCAATTTTCATCGCCTGAGACTCGCTTGCGGCGCAGAGTGTGTTTCGTCGCTTGCCCAAAGCTTAACAGCGCAGGATTTGAACCTCGCATTAACCGAAGCGCCGCCCAGTGCGGCTATGCGCATGATGAACCGCGCCGCCTTGCTGGCGGCGGCAGCCATAGCCTCGATCACGCCGCCCTTCGCGGTCCTGCCCGCGGAAGCTGCGCCGCGCATCAAGGACATCGCCGATTTCGAGGGCGTTCGCGAGAACCAGCTCGTGGGCTACGGTCTCGTCGTGGGCCTGGCCGGCACCGGCGACTCGCTGCGCAACTCGCCCTTCACGCGCCAATCGCTGGCGGCGATGTTGGAACGGCTCGGCGTCAACGCCACCAATGGCAATTTGAACACGCGCAACGTGGCGGCGGTGATGGTGACGGCGAACCTGCCGCCCTTCGCCAGCCAGGGCTCGCGCATTGACGTGACGGTTTCGGCCCTGGGCGATGCACGCTCCCTGGCGGGCGGCCAGTTGCTGGTGACGCCGCTCATCGGCGCCGACCAGCAGGTTTACGCCGTGGCCCAGGGCGCGCTCGCGGTTGGCGGCTTCGCCGCCGAAGGCGCTTCTGGCTCTTCGGTGTCGCGCGGCGTGACCACAGCCGGGCGCATTGCGTCCGGCGCGCTGGTCGAGCGCGAAATCAGCTTCGACATCGCCGGCCAACAGGAACTGCGCCTCGCCCTGCGCAACCCCGATTTCACCACGGCGCAGCGCATTGTCGACGCCATCAACACATCAGTGGGCGGGCCGGCGGCGCGGGCGGCCAATCCGGGCACCATCGTGCTGCGCCGGCCGGACTCTTATGCCGGAGACATGGTCACGCTGTTGGGCGCGATCGAAAATCTGGAAGTGCAGGTCGATAATCCCGCCCGCATCGTCATTGACGAAAACTCCGGCATTGTCGTGATGGGCGATAATGTGCGCGTCTCCACCGTCGCGATCGCGCAGGGCAATCTCACCATCTCGATTCAGGAAGATCCGTTTGTTAGCCAGCCGGCGCCATTCAGCCGCGGCGAAACGGTGGTCGCGCCTTCCTCCGCCGTGCAGGTCGAGGAAGAACAGGGCGGCTTGGTGGTGGTGCCGGGCGGGGTGCCGCTCCGGCAACTGGTGAACGGGCTCAATGCGCTGGGCGTCACGCCGCGCGACATGATCTCGATCCTGCAAGCGCTGAAGGCCGCTGGCGCGATCCAAGCTGAAATCGAAGTGATGTAATGACAGACGCGTCCGCCCTGCCCGGCGCGCCGCTGCCAATGCTCAGCCGCGGCGCGATTTCAACGACGGCGCCGCCAGGGCCGCGCGCGGACAATGTCGATCCCGCCGTGCGCCGCGCGGCGGAAGAGTTTGAATCGATGTTTCTGTCGCAAATGCTCGCGCCGATGTTTGAGGGCCTCGACGCCGATGGCCTTGGCGGGGGCGGCATGGGCGAAGAAATGTTTCGGCCCATGCTGATCGAGCAATACGCGAAAGCCATTTCGCAGGCCGGCGGCGTTGGTCTCGCCGACAGCATTATCGCTGAACTGAACCGTCTGCAGGCCGCCGCGCCTACATCACAGGATCCCGAACATGGCGCTGATCGCTGAAGACGCCGCTGACCGCGCTGCGCAATTGCTGCTGATCACGGAAAGGCTGACAGAATTGGTCAGCAAGGAGACGGCGCTGATCGAGGCGCGCCGCCCGCCATTGGAGGGCGAGGAAGGCGAAGAGCGCAACCGGCTCGCCAACGCCTACCGGCTTGAATTGGCGCGGATCAAGCAAGAGCCAACGCTCATCGCCGACGCGCCACGCGCGCTGGTTGAAAAATTGAAGCATCAAACCACCCTGCTCCATGCCGCACTGGCCGATCATGAAATTGCACTTGGGGCAGTCAAAATCGTTGCCGAAGGCTTGGTGCAGGCCATGGCCGAGGAGGTCTCGCGCCAGCGCAATAATGGCCGCGGCTATGGTGCGCGGGGCGAAATGGCTCCGGCTCAAACCAGCGCAGCCGTGCTGGATCGCAATGCCTGATGAGAATGCCTTAACCTCACCCCATTGCGGCGATGATTTCCCCTTTCCTGCAATTCATCTTGTAGTGCATGGCCCAGTCGGGTTTGTAGGCCGCGATAGCGTGTGGGGAGAATGAAGCACGTTCCGTCCACTCAAGCGTGGCGGCCTGTGAAGCGCCGCCGTTCGCCGGGCCTAGGGCTCGGCGTCATCAGCGCGCTCGCCTTCAACATATGCCTGCTGCTGCTCCCGCTTACGGCGGCAGCTGCGTTTTTCGTCATCAGCCGCGACCAGCTTTACGCCTATGAGCTAGCTCCGGCCGGCCAGCGCGTGGTGCGTGACCGCATCGAGGAGCTGGCCGCCCAAGCGATCCAGCTCGATTTCGACCGCCGCCAGCAATGGGATGACTTAGTGGCGATGCAGCTGATGAATGGCGACATCGCCGCCGCGCGCGGCTTCCTCTTGAGCGCCCGTCACATGTTGCCGCCGCAGGAAGCCAATCAGCTGGACCGGCGCCTGCGCGCCGACGCTTCGGACGCAGATATCGAATTGGCGGCGCTGGACCTGCTGACCCCCGGCACGCGCGCCCGTTACGAATCCAACGTGCCGCTCCTGTCGCGCCGCTCAGCGAGCGGCGCGGGCGTTCAATTGCAGCCGGTCCAATACACGATGTTGGGCGACCAGCGCGATTTCGAGATCATGGCGCGCGCCGTACTGCAGGACTCTGAAAGCGATCCGCTGCAATTCACGCTCACCGGTCTTGGCCTGGGCCTCAGCGGCGAACTGACCCCGCGCATGATCAAAGGCGCCTCCGCCATTCTGGCTGCCTCCCGGCGTCAAGACTATCCGGCCGAGTTCAGTGAAGAGGTGTCCGGATTGGTCGCCTCGGTGCTGCCGCTGGAGCGGTTCCGCGACGAAGCTTTGGATCTCGCCGATGGCGGCGACACAGGCGCCTATCCCAACGCCGCCGCTGCATTCCGCGCCGCGACGGATGAACGTCGACTCGAGGCGCTTAAAAACGCGCTCGATCAGATCGGCGCGATGACGGAAGCAACCTCGCCCGCGGGTGCGGCGCTGCTGCTTAGCCACGCCCGCAGCCTGCGCGACATTCCGCGGCTTCGGCTCGTCGCTCAGGCTGGCGGCGAACGCGCCGTGGCCGCCGCCAAGGGCGCGCCGCGTGACGGCGAGCTTGCGCGCGCGGCGCGCGGGGAGCTGACCATGACGCGCGACTTGCTGATGTTTGGCGCGGCGGCGCTCATCGCCCTGCTCGGCCTGATCGGCTTTGTCGGCGCCGCTTTGGTCCGCTTCGGAACGGAGCTCTGGCAGCGCTTCCAGGACGACGACCGCGAAGGCAGCGAACTGGTCGAAAGCTTCGGCGGAAGCTGGACGCCGCTTTAGGCCCTGAACAGCGATAACACCGCTTGCGGCTCGGCATTGGCGATGCTCGCGCCGCCGCCAACGGCGTCGAGCCCCTGGCGAATTTGCAGGGCCAACAGGCGCGCGCTGTCGGCGTCGAGATCAGTGATGCCAGAGGTCACGCCGGCGGCGGCGCCGAGAAAACCTTGGTGCGCTTCGAGCGAACGCGCAGCGTCCAACAGCCCTTGCATCGCCTCTTGCAAGGCATCCAGCGAGGCTTGCGCCGCCTTGATCAGATCCGCATCCGCGACATTGGCGGAGGCGCTTATTTGCAGCACCTGGCCAGGTGCCGGCGCATCCTTCAAGCGCAGATCAGCGCCGGCGACTTCCACTGGATCGGCGCCGGGCTCAGCCTGCACTGAGAACGCGCCGCCCGCAGCGAGCTTGGCCCCGCCATTGATCGCGGCATCCACCCTTTCAGCGTAAGCGGACAATACCGAGTCGAGCTGACTCTGATCGCCGCCTTCGCGCGCGATCTGCATGACTTGGAGCAGCATGGACTGCGCGTCGGCCCCGATCGCGAGCGCCTGATGAACCTGGTTCAAGCCCGTGCGCACGCTCTCGCGCGCGGCTGCCCAAGCGGCGGCGTCGCCGATCTCAACCCGATCGCCGCGCGCATTATCGGTGCGCGCTTGAGTCTGCGTTGGGCTTTGACCGCGCATGTAACGATGGTCGACGCCAAGCGCGCTCGCGCCCGACGTGTTCGGGGTGATGTTCGAGACCATGCCCTACCGCTCCTTCGGATCGCGCGCTGGGACGACGCGCGGCGCACTTCGGCGCAGGCGTAAACAAATGGTAAATTCGTTAATGGAACGTTAACATTAACGCCCGAGCGGGAAATCTTTTTACTTTTTATTTACGACTCAGATTTGATCCGCATGTAAGCGTTCACCGCGCGCGAAAAAGCGAGCTGCGCATCGCTCGGATAACGGCGCTGAATTTCCTGCGTTTCCAAGTCGATCACAGTGGACACGAAACGCTGCGCCAGCGCATCGCGCTCGACAATAAGCTTGGCCGAACTCAGGCCTGCGCCATCCGCGCTGGCGCTCTCTGCCTCAAACGGCTTCGTCGCCTGACCGCTGCGGTCGGCGGGCGTTTCGCGCGGGGTCGGCTCGACGCGATTGTTTTGTAGTGCGTCGACGACCGGCGCTGGGGGCGACACGGGCGTCATGCTTCAATTCCAACCAAAATCGGCGGGGACGGCGAACCGCCCCCGCCTCTTTCAGTGCTCCGCTTAGCGGAAGAAGGACAACACGATCGATGGCGCCGAGTTGGCGATCGACAGTGCTTGCGCGCCCAGCTGCTGCTTAACTTGCAGCGATTGCAGGCGAGCCGATTCCTTGGCGAGGTCCGCATCGACCAGGTTGCCGATACCGGCTTCGATCGAGTCAGACAGCTTGCCCAAGAAGGTCTTTTGCACGTCGAGCGCTTTGGCTTGCGCGCCGAGGGTCGCGAGGTTCGAGTTGAGCGCGGTCAAGGCATCGTCGATCGCATCCGACGCCGCAGACGCGCCGCCCGTGGTCGAAATGTCGAGGCCCGAGGTCACTGTGGACATCGCGCCAGCCGAACCCAGACGGAAGTCGTAGCCGGTGACAGTGACGGAATTGCTGCCGCCGCCGCCGCCGCCGCCGCCAGTCGCGCCGGTGGAACCGTCGCCCAACCAGGCCAACACGTCCGCGCCGCCGCTGGTGGCGGAGGCGTCGATCGTGAATTCGCGGCTGGAATTGTAGACGATGGTGCCGTCATCATCCAGAGAGGCTGTGACGATGCCGCCCGTTTCGGTGCCGACCCGGCTGAGGAAGGCGTCAATCGATTCCGTGCCGTCAACAACGATGTTGAACACCGCTTCGTTGGCGTCGCCCGCGTCCGTCGTGATGGTGATGACTTCGCCGTCGGCCACCGCGCCGTTGCCATCGGGATCGTAGGTGCCGATGGTTTGGGTGCCGTTAGCCGCCGCCGCAGTCGACGCGGTCGTGGTCAGCGAGTAGGTGCCGGCGCCGCCGCTAGCGCTGGCGTCAGAGGTCAGCACCGCGAAGTTGGTCAGGTTCGAACCGTTGACGAGGTTCGAGCCGTTGAACGTGGCGGCGTTGGCGATCTGGTCGATCTGGTCGCGCAGCGCATCGAAGTCGGCTTGCAGGGCGTCGCGCTGGTCTTGGCTGAGGTCTTCAGCTTGGGCCGCGACCGATTTTTCCTTCAATTGCTTGAGGATGTCGCCGATAGCTTCGCCAGCCGACAAGCCGACATCGATCACGGACGTGGCGCGATCAATGCCGTCCATGACGGCGCCGAGCGAACCGACGCGCGCGCGTTGGCCTTCAGCGATGGCGAACACAGCGCCGTTATCCTTCGCGCTCGCCACCTTGAGGCCGGTGTTGATGCGGTTTTGGACTTCGTCGAGTTCGCGGCCGGTTTGGTTGAGAGATTGGAGCGCAACGAGCGCGCCGTAATTGGTGTTGACGCTGGTCATTTATATAGTCCTTCTGGACAGTGTTGATCCAGCCGTTTTGACTGGACTTGCATACATCCCGCAGCACGGAATGCTGTCAGCGCGCCTTGTTCGTTTTGAACACAGCCTCGCCTTGGGCGCGATTTGTAGGGAACAATCGTTAATCCAGGGTTGCTCGATCTGCAGATCGAAACGATTCGTTTAGGCAAAATTTGCCGATCGCCAGGCAGTAAATGCCCAGACGCAAACGCCCTCGCCTAACGCGCTGCGAGGCCTTCCATCATGGTGCGATTGATGTCGATCAACGGATCGATCTCCGCGCCTTCGCGCATCACTTCGCCTGAATATTTGCTGACCCACATGGCGAGCGAGATGATCTGCGCCCGCAGACTTTGCGGCAGCTGATTTTGGGCTGTCGCACAATCGGCGGACAGCACATTCCATAGCCTCTTATTGGCGTCGAGAGCTTCCGCGAGGGCGGCGGGCGCTTTGACGCCAGCCTCCTCCTTCATGCGCACGAGCCCGGCTGTCACAACGCCAAAAGCTCGATATTCCAGTTCGCGGGGACTATCAGCCTGCGTGGCCGCGCGCTGGTACGCTTGTATCGACATCCCTCAACCCCAAGCGCTCGGCCTCATACGCGATGAGTTTCCGGCAGCGCATAAGTGCCCGGTAGTATTCGCCAGCCATTACTTCTTTGGAAACGCCAATGCATTCGGCCAGCACGCTGGGATCGCGCACCGCGCCCATGAACTCGGCCAAACGCGAAGCAAATTCGGCGTACGCTTTGTCCCTGCCCCCATCATCGAGATACATCAGCATGATCGGGAAGTAGATCCGCCGCGCCGGCGTATCCGCTTCATCAGGTTGCATGATGTCTTTCTCACGCAGCACCGAAGCCTTGTTCTGCAGCACGAGCGCGGCGCGCCGATCGCCATTCTGGACGACGGCGCCATTGACGACGAACTTCTCGCCCGGCCGCAATGATAACTTTAAAGGCATTTCCAACCCCAATTCTGGGATTCCATCGGTGTCGCAGAGTCTGCCGCATTGCTTAATGAGTGGTTGCACCGCTGACCGCGTAATCCACATGCGCTGCGCATAAGTTGATTTCACCTGCGGAACGCGCGCGCGGCGCGTTCGTGTTCAATTCGCATCACCGCGCCGCGAATACCTTTACGGCGCGTTTACATCTTGTGGTCCGCCGCCGACCGCCCTAGCCTCTGGGTCGGGGCAAATCTGAAAGCGTAGGGAAGCGAGGCAAGCGGCGATGGCTGCTGTGCACCGCTCGAAATTCCAGGCGCCGCGCGGGCTATCGCGGCGCATGAGATGCTGCGGCTTTCTGGTCGCAGAATGTGCCCAGGAGACGCGCCGGCCTACGCCGGCTCGTTGGGGGCGGCTGACGGCGTGGGGCGTATTCGCTGAAAGGCGGGTGCGTCCCCGCTTGTCATCGCGCCTCGCCTCCCGCTTTATGCCTGCCGAAATATTCACAAGGACGCGGTGCAGATGCGGTTTGAAGGCGGCGACAGCTATATCGCTACGGAAGATCTGAAGGTGGCGGTCAATGCCGCGGCGGCGCTGGAGCGCCCGCTGCTGGTCAAGGGCGAGCCCGGGACTGGAAAAACCCAGTTGGCTATCGAGGCGGCCAAGGCGTTCGGCGCGCCGCTGATCGAGTGGCACATCAAGTCCACCACCAAGGCCCAGCAAGGGCTTTACGAATATGACGCCGTCATGCGCCTGCGCGACAGCCAGCTGGGCGACCCCCGCGCGACCGACATCGCCAATTACATCAAGCGCGGCAAGTTGTGGGAGGCGTTCGAAAGCCCCGAACGCCCCGTCCTGCTGATCGACGAAATCGACAAAGCCGACATCGAATTCCCGAACGACCTGCTCCAGGAAATCGATCGGATGGAATTCTATTGTTACGAGCTGAACCGCACGGTGAAGGCGAAAGTGCGCCCCATCGTGTTCATCACCTCGAACAATGAGAAGGAATTGCCGGACGCGTTCCTACGCCGCTGCTTCTTCCACTACATCAAGTTTCCGGAAGAAGACACGATGCGCGCCATCATCCAGGCGCACTTCCCGGACGTGAAGCAGCGCCTGGTCAATGAAGCGCTGAAGATTTTCTACGACATGCGTAAAGTGCCGGGCCTCAAAAAAAAGCCCAGCACCAGTGAACTGCTCGATTGGCTGAAGCTGCTGCTGATTGACGACATCGACCCCGAAACCCTGCGCCAGCGCGATCCGGGCAAGCTGATCCCGCCCCTGCATGGCGCTCTTTTGAAGAACGAAGCCGATGTGATGCTGTTTGAGCGCCTAGCCTTCCTGGCGCGCCGCGAGCAGCGCGGCGGCTAATGTTCCAGCGTTTCTTCACCGAGCTGCGCGAAGCGCGCGTGCCCGTCAGCCTCAAGGAATATCTGGTGCTGATCGAGGCGCTGGAGAAAGAGGCCATCGCCCCGCGCGTGGAGGATTTCTATTTTCTCTCACGCGCCGTGCTGGTGAAGGATGAGCGCCACCTCGACAAGTTCGATCGCGTCTTCGGCCATGTGTTCAAGGGCCTGGAAAACACTGTCGATGTGATCGACGCGAAGATCCCCGATGAGTGGCTGAAGCTGCTGACGCAGAAATTCCTGAGCGAAGAAGAGAAAGCCCAGATCGAAGCGCTCGGCGGCTGGGACAAGTTGATGGAGACGCTGCAAGAGCGACTCAAGGAACAGAAAGGCCGTCACGAAGGCGGCAATAAATGGATCGGCACCGGCGGCACCTCCCCGTTCGGCAATGGCGGCTACAATCCCGAGGGCGTGCGCATTGGCGGCGACGGCAAAGGTCAAGGCCGCGCTGTCAAAGTATGGGACAAGCGCGAGTACAAAAACCTCGATGACAGCGTCGAGCTCGGCGTGCGCAACATCAAAGTGGCGCTGCGGCGCTTGCGCAAGTTCGCGCGCACCGGAGCGGCCGATGAGCTGGACCTCGACGGCACCATCAAGAAAAGCGCCCGCGAAGGGTATCTCGACATCGTGTTGCGCCCAGAGCGGCGCAATGCGGTGAAGGTGCTGCTCTTCCTCGATATTGGCGGCTCGATGGATTCACACGTCAAGCTTTGCGAAGAGCTGTTCTCTGCCGCCAAGACTGAATTCAAGCACCTGGATTTCTTCTACTTCCACAACTGCCTCTATGAGAGCGTGTGGAAGGACAATCGCCGCCGCCACGATGAGAAAACCGCCACCTGGGATGTGCTGCACAAATTCCCCAGCGATTATCGCATCGTGTTTGTGGGCGACGCGACCATGAGTCCGTACGAAATCACCTATCCGGGCGGCAGCGTCGAACATTGGAACGAAGAGCCGGGCGCGCTTTGGCTCCAGCGCGTGACGCAAGTTTATGAGCGCGTGGTGTGGCTCAACCCCACGCCCGAGGCGCATTGGGACCACTCAGCCTCGATCCAGCTCGTGCGCGAAATCATCGGCCCGCAACGCATGTTTCCCATGACCCTGCGCGGGCTGGACGACGCCATGCGCGAATTGAGCCGCTAGGCGCGGGGTCAGCGCAGAGGCCCTGTCGATTTTCTCCCCCGCCCTCGCTAAATAGCGCCCTACGAGGGAGACTTATGCGTCCCATTCTATTCGTCCGCGCCATCCTGCTTGCCGGTCTCGTCACGCTGGCCGGCTCCTGCGACCGGCAGCCGGCCACGCCAACGCCACAAACGCCGGGCGTCAATCCGCAGGTCATCGCCGCGCGCGGCACCCTTGCGGAAAGTGAGCAAGCCACGATCGAGATTTTCCGCGCCGTATCGCCGTCCGTCGTGCTCGTTATCGCGGAGGGATCGGGCGGCCGACGTTTTGCTGGCGAAGAAGTGGCCGCCGGCACAGGCTTTGTATGGGACGCCCAAGGCCACGTCGTCACCAATAATCACGTCATCGCGCAGGCGCGGAGCATCGTTGTACGCCCCGCTGGCGGGCAGGGTGATGACATCCCCGCCACGGTGATTGGCGCTGCGCCCAATTACGACCTAGCCGTGCTGCGCCTCGAACGCCCGCTGAATGCGCCGCCTTTGGCGATCGGCACGTCGGCGGATTTGCAGGTGGGCCAAGCGGCGTTCGCGATCGGCAATCCGTTCGGCTTCGACCAGACCATGACTTCCGGCATTGTCAGCGCGCTGGGCCGGCAGCTGCCCACGCAGACGGGGCGCGAAATCGGCGACGTGATCCAGACCGACGCCGCCATCAATCCAGGCAATTCAGGCGGGCCGCTTTTGGATTCGGCTGGCCGCGTCATCGGCGTCACCACCGCTATTTATTCCCCTTCCGGCGCCTATGCGGGCGTCGGTTTCGCCGTGCCGATCGACACCGTGAACCGGGTTGTGCCCCTGCTGATCAGCGAAGGTCGCGCGCCCATCGCCGGCATTGGCATCGTCGCCGCTGATCCGGCGGTTGCGGCGCGGCTAGGCGTTGAAGGCGTGCTGGTTTGGGAAACAGCGTCCGGCGGTCCAGCGGCGCGCGCGGGATTAAACCCGACCGACGCCCGCCGCGGCGTGCTGGGAGATATCATCGTTGAGGCCGAAGGGCGCCCGGTCCGACGCCTGGCGGATCTCACCAACGCCCTCGACCGCGTCGGCGTCGGCGGTCAAGTCGATCTCGTGGTTCGGCGCGGCAATAACACTGAGCGCGTCAGCGTGCCGGTCGAAGATATTGGCGCACGCCTCGCGCCGCAAAACCTCAGCGGCGGGAAATAGCTACTCGTCCCAGATCAAATCCGACGGCCTGTAGCCGAGCGCAGTAATGCGCGCCTCGAAGAAGCGGCGCTGCTCGTCGGTGACGCCGTCGCTTCGTGTCAGCACCCACAGATAGCTTCCGCGCGGTTCGCCGACGATCGACCACGAATAATCATCGGCGCGCTCAAGCACCCAATAGTCGCCGAAGAAGAACGGACCGAAGAAGCTGACCTTCAGCTTGCCCTCCTCGCCCTCGCCAACGCGCTTGGCGCGGCCTTCGGCGACGCGTTCGCGGCCGCCGCGGCACGTATTGGTCACGGAAATCAGGCCGTCATCGCGAAGTCCGTATTCCGCGGTGACGTCGGTGCAGTCCCGCTGGAACCAGTTCGGCAGTCGGGCGGCCTCGTACCAGAGCCCGAGATAACGCTCCGTCTCAACATCCGCCACGGGCAGCTGCGCGGTGCTTTGCCGGTAAACGGGTTGCGTGACGCAGGCGGACAGCAGCGCCAGCGCGGCGAGAGCAAAGGTGGTGCGGATCATGACCTGTGATACGCGCGCCTTGCCGCTTTGGTGCCTTTCCGCGACAATGCCAATCGGGGAATGCCATGAACCGCCGCGCCTTTTTGAGCGTTGCCGCCGCATCGGCCCTGGTCAGCGCGTCGGCGCGCGCCCAGAGCCAACCGCTCGCGCGCTTTCGCGCCGCTGCCGCTTATAGCGCCGAGCGCGGCGGCGCATCCTTCCTCGTCGTGCGCAACGGCATTGTCCTGGCGGCGGAGTATCCGGGCGGCGACGCCAATGCGCGCTGGCCGATTGGCGCCGGCGCCAAAAGCTTCGCCGCCATCCTGGCCGGCTCGCTGGCGGCGGACGGCCTGCTCAGCCTTGATGAAATGGCGGCGATGACATTCGGCGATTGGGCGCTGCACCCGATCAAGAGCGCCATATCGGTGCGCGCGCTGTTAAACGGCACCAGCGGCATCGCCTTTGGCGGCCCTCCCGGCGACATCAATGCGGCGCTCGCGCTCGAACCCAGCGCCGGCCTGGGCGAGCGATTCATCGACGACCCCGCCCCCTACATCCTTCTGGTCGAAATCGCGCGGCGCAAATTGTTCGCCGCCGGGCGCATGGGCGATGTGGCGCAATATTTGAGCGGGCGCACGCTCTCGCCAATTGGCTGCACGTCCATCGGTTGGGCCCGCGCCGCTGATGGTTCACCCCTGCTCTATGATGGGGCCAGCGTTTCCGCACGCGGCTGGGCGCAGGCAGGCGAGTTGATCCGCCGCGAAGGCGTCTGGCGCGCCACCCAATTATTGAACGATGAAACCGCGCGCGAGGCGCTGCGCGGCACGTTCGCCGAACCGCGAGCGGGTATCGGGTTCTGGCTGGCGGCCGCATCCCGCAATCGCGGCGATCCCCCAGGCGCCGAAAGCGACCTTTGGCGCAGCGCATCGCCTGCGCCCCTGGATTTGGCGATGGCCTGCGGCGCCGGCGGTCAGCGCCTCTATATCTCACCGACGCAACGCCTTATCGTCGTCCGCCAAGCGCGAAGCTCCAGCGGCCAATGGTCGGACTCGGCCTTTCTCTCCCTGGTCTTGCGCGACCTCGAGAGACAACCCGCCTAGGAGCTGGGGCGGATCAGCAAGCCTGTCACCAGGCCCACAATCCCGCCCCCGGCTGCGCCGACAATCACATTGCCCAGGTGCGCGCCGTTCTCGCCATCGATCAACGTGCTGATGGTTTCGAGCAGATCGGCGGGGACCACCAAAGGCGCGCCATAACCAGCGCCGACCCCGCCAATGGCGCCGAGTATCGTACGCCCAATGATCCCGCCGCCGCCGCGTGTAAGCGCGCCCAGAATGTTGCCGCCAATCACACCGCCGATCGCCTGGGCGATGAATGGCGTAAGTTCAGACATCTCCATGGAAACCTCCCCTTTCCGTGGAACCCGGCGGACACTTTAGCGAAACTCCGCCTCGCCGCCAGCAAGATTGCTCGTTCGTAATTTTTTCTGCTGCACTGCGATCATGGCGCTTGGGCCACACCTTGCGGTTTAACCGGCTGGTTCTCCGATTGTTCATGAGTTTTGCGGGCGCGCTGGCCGCACAATCCTTCGGGAATTTTGGCGTGGGCTGCGCCGCGAGGAGAATCGCCGATGGCCGCCAACTTTTGCACCCACACGCCGCAGCCGAGCGAATCGCATCTGTGCATAAGTGCTGAAAGTGGCGCTCGCCCTTCCTTACGCTTCATTTCGCATATGCTAAGCACGACGGCTTTGTTGATCGTGACCATACTCGCGCCATGACCAGCGTTCGCATCGTCTGCTCTTATGACGGCCTGGACGCGGCGCACACGCTTGGGCGTGTGCTCGCCGCTGAGGAATACGAAGTCGAGATCAATCACGGCCGCATTGCGCAGGCCAAGCTCGCCGCCGAGCGCGACGCGCGTGAGGCCGTCGTCCTGATCTGGTCTCCCGGCGCGGGCGGCGCGCCCTACATCCTGCATTGGCGTCAGAAAGTGGCGCCCGCCAATCTGGTCGAGATCGCCATCTGCGAGGCATGGCCAAATTATCCGCGCCGCTGGCCGGTGATTGATTTCAGCAATTGGAAGGGCCGGCGCGGCAGCACGGCCTGGCGTGCGCTCTCCGAACGTCTGCGCGCGATCGCGCGCTCCAGCGCGCCAGCGCGTCCAGCGCCCTGGCGTTCGGCGATGGCGTTGGGCGCAGCCGGCGCGATGGCGGTGGCCGGCGCAGTGCTGGTGCGCATTAACGACACCACCCACACGATCGACGTCGCTGAAGACTCATCCGTGCTCGATCAGCAAAGCTTCACCGGGCTCGGCGGCCCGCTCAGCGCGATGGAGCCCGCTGGAGCAGGTGACGCGGACGTCGTGCTGGGGCCCGTAGCGCCGCGGCTTGCACCGATCTCAACCGCCCAGCCGCGCCTGCTGGAAGCTGCGGAGCTGACGCCCGACTTCCAAGCCCGCTCAACCGGCTTGTTCGGCCGCATCGTCGACATGACTGAACCGCTGCTCGACCGCATCAACCGCAACGACCCCGCGCCGCCCGAGCGGGGTCCTTAGGCCGTCTAGGCCGCCGCTTCGTTCAGTACATCGCCGCGCGCGAGCGCATTAAGCCGCGCATAAAGCCCGCGCTGCTCGATCAATTCGGCATGCCGGCCTTGCTCCACGATACGTCCCTGCTCGAACACCAGAATGCGGTCCGCCTGGCGAATGGTTGAAAGCCGGTGCGCAATCACGATGGTGGTGCGTCCCTGCTTCAGCTCCGCCATGGCGGCCTGCACCTCGCGCTCGGTTTCCACATCCAATGAAGATGTCGCTTCATCAAGAATGAGGATCGGCGCATCAGCCAGGAAGGCGCGCGCCAACGCCACGCGTTGACGTTCACCACCCGACAGCTTCACCCCGCGCTCGCCGACTTCGGTGTCGTACCCCTTGGGCAGCTTGGCGATGAAGTCATGCGCGCGCGCACGTCTGGCCGCAGCGATGATCTCGCTGAGCGAGGCGTCTGGGCGCGCATAGCCGATATTTTCGTGCAGCGAGCGGTGAAACAGCGCCGGGTCTTGCGGCACTACCGCAATCGCCCGCCGCAAGCTCTCTTGCGTCACCTGCCGCACGTCTTGCCCATCAATGACGATCGCGCCGCCATTCACATCATAGAGACGCTGCACCAGCTTCACGAAAGTCGATTTACCCGAACCGGTAGGCCCTACCAGCGCCACCATCTCACCCGGACGAATATCGAGGGTGAAATCATTATAGATGGGCTCTGCTTGGCTCTTATAGCGGAAGCTCACGCGCTCGAAACGGATCGCGCCTGCGCCGGGCTTGAACGCTCTTGCATCCGGCGCATCGCCAATCTCCGCCTCCTGCTTTTCATACGCAACGACGTCGGCAATGTCGGCAAAACCCTTTTGCAGAGTGCGAATGCTCTCGCCGAGCGTGCGCAAATAGCCGCTCATCAGGAAGAATGAGGTGATCGCAAACGCCGCATCGCCCGGGCTCGCCTGCCCCGCCATCCATTCGCGCACGACCAGCCCAAGCAAACCTGCTTGCAGCGCAAACAGCGTCAAATTCTGAAACACCCACGCATTGGTGGATTTGAACCAGAGCTTGAGCGCGCGCCTGCGCCAATTTTCCGTCACCGCGCTGAGCCGCTCCTCCTCGCGACGCTCGGCGCCAAACGCTTTTACGCTAGCGTTCGCCCCAACCGCATCCGCCAAGGCCGCGCCAATGCCGGTATCGGCCACATTGGTCTCGGAAAAATCCTTCTTGAGATAATAAGCCCAAGTCCACCAATTGAGCAGGATCAACAACAGGATCGAGGCGCCGACGAACGCGCCAATTGTCGGCCAACGCATCGCTGTCATCACTGTTACGCCGCCCAGCACAATGGTCGCCGGCAGGATCGACCAAACCAGCGTGTCCGAGACCGTGTCGTAAGCATTCATGGCGCGGCTGACGCGCCGCACCGTGGCGCCTGCGAAATTGTTCGCGTGCCAGTCGGAAGAAAAACGCTGCACGTCGCGGAAGCCGCCCAGCACGATGTCACGCATATTCTTCGCCGCGAGCGGAATCCAGAACCGCACCGAGGTGTTGCGGAAGAAATAGAAACCGAACGCCACGATGGCGAACGCGATATAAGTGTCCATCACCCGCGCATTGGCCGCGCCTGGGCCGGCAGACAATGCCTCGACCATCGCGCCGGACACCACGGGCAGCGCCAAATCACAGCTCACGGCGAGCAGATAGAGCGCCATGAAGCCGAAGAAATAGACCGGCTGGGACATCCAGCGCCTGAAAATATAAGCAAAGATGTCGCCCACCGGCGCGCGCAGCGGGCGGGTGTCGTCATCATCGTCGAAAGCGGCAATATCGCTCATGGAACACCGAAGACGCGCGCGAAAAATCGCGCGCAGATTGGACAGACATAGGATTGAGAAGCGGAAAGCGAAACGCGTGGTCACGCGAGCCTGCGAACGGTATTCCCCAAAAGGATCGGGGATTTTGAGCGCCGGCGGCTATCGCCTGCCTGGGCAACTCATCGGCGTCCGTTCGCGGGCGCCGTCTTTATGACGGGGTGGCGACCATGAATGCGTTCTCCTCCCGGCTGCATAATCTGAGGCTGCGCTTGCGTAAAGTAAAACCGGCGGCCATGACGCCGATGTGAGCGAATTGAAACCAGCCGACGCACTAAAGCAACACTGGACCGACGCACTGCCGGCGGCGTGGAAGCCTTATGCGCAACTCTCGCGCTTGGATCGGCCGATCGGCTGGCAGCTTTTATTGCTGCCATGCTGGATGGGACTTGCGGTCGCGCGCACCGGCATTGGCTTCTTCGCGCAGGATGCGCTTTACGCGGCAGCGTTTCTGCTCGGCGCCATCGCCATGCGCGGCGCCGGCTGCACCTATAATGACATTCTCGATCGCGACATTGACGCAAAAGTGGAACGCACGCGCGCACGCCCGCTGCCCTCGGGCGCGGTTTCACCAAAAGCGGCGTGGGCGTGGCTTTTAGCGCAATGTCTGCTTGGGCTTATCGCGCTATTAGCGTTTCCGCGCTTTGCACAAATCGTGGCTCTCTGCGCGCTGCCGCTGGTGGCGCTCTATCCGCTGATGAAGCGCATCACCTGGTGGCCGCAGGCTTGGCTTGGCATCGTGTTTTCCTGGGGCGCGCTGGTCGGCGCCGCGGCGGCCGCCTATCCCATTCAAGTGCCCGATGAAGCGCTGGCGCTCTATGCCGGCTGCATCATGTGGACCATTGGCTATGACACGATTTACGCGCTGCAAGACCGCGAAGACGACGCGCTGATCGGCGTGCGCTCCACGGCGCGGCTGTTCGCGTCGCAATGGCGCACATGGACCAGCGTGTTTTACGTGCTGGCGATTTTCTTCTGGAGCGTCGCGGCAGCGGTGGCCGGCGCGCCCTTGCTCACCTTCGGCGTGCTCGGCCTGATTGGCGCGCTGCTGATTTGGCCGATGCTGCAAAGCGTGGACGATCAACGTCCGGAAACGGCGCTCGCCGCCTTCAAAGCCAACGCGCTGATCGGCGCGGCGATCCTGTTTGCGCTGGCGCTCGAGCCAATCTGGCGTACACTCCAACCGCTGCTCGGAGTGTGATATGGGCGAAGCGGAGAAATTTCTGGCCGCTAAGTGCAAGCGCTTCGCCAAAGTGCTGCCAAACCACGAGCCATTCCCGACCACGTTCGAAAAGAAGAAGGACCCTTATCGCGCGCTGGTGCGCTCGGTGGTCTATCAGCAACTCTCCGGCAAAGCGGCCAACACGATCCACACGCGGGTGCTGGCGTTGTGGCCGGACAAGGATCACCCCGATCCGGAAGATTTGATTGAGGCGCCGGTCGAATTGCTGCGCAGCGCCGGGCTGTCGCGTCAGAAAACCGCGGCGCTGAAAGACGTGGCGCAGAAGCGGCTCGACAGGATCATCCCCGATGCGCGCAAACTGGTGCGCCTCAGCGATGAGGAAATCATCGAACGGCTGACCCAGGCGCGCGGCGTCGGGCGCTGGACGGTGGAGATGTACCTCATCTTTACGTTGGGGCGCCCGGACGTGCTCCCGATCGACGATCTCGGCGTGCGCAAAGGCGCGGAAAAACTCTACCGGCGCAGCTTCACCCCCAAGGAGCTTGGCGCCTATGGCGAACGCTGGGGCCCCTGGCGCTCCGCCGCAGCTTGGCACCTTTGGCGCGTGGTCGACACGCAAACGCCAGAGCAAAGCAAGATTTAAGCAACGCCCAGGCGTGCTATAATGGCCGTATGCCAGCTGTCGCGCGCATCGACCCGAAAGACGTGTTCACGCCCGAAGAATGGGCGCCGCTCGCCGCGCGCTCGAATTGGCGCGGATTGGCGCTCGTCGCCAGCGCGTGGGCGCTAATCCTTGGCGCAGGCGCGATGTTCGTGATCTGGCCGAACCCGCTGACTTACATTCTCGCTGTCATGATCATTGGCGCGCGTCAGCTTGGCCTCGCCATTTTGATGCACGATGCCGCGCATGGCGGACTGCACAAGAACACCAAGATCAATGATTGGGTCGGCCAATGGCTGTGCGCTGCGCCAGTGGGCGCTGAGCTTGAAAGCTATCGCGCCTATCACCTCAAACATCACCGCTATACCGAGCAGCCAGAAGATCCTGACCTCGCGCTCTCGGCCCCATTCCCAGTCTCGCGCGCTTCGCTGTGGCGCAAGGTGGTGCGCGATCTGACGGGGCAGACCTTCTTCAAGCAGCGCATCGCGCCGCTGTTCGCCAAGCGCCGGATCGAGGCGCGCGAAGGCGGCAATGTGACGGCGAAATATGTGAACTCGTTTTTCCTGGCGAACGCATTGATGTTCGCCGCGCTGACGCTTGCCAGCTATTGGTGGGCGTATCTAGCGCTCTGGATCGTGCCGATGGCGACGTGGTTTCCGCTGGTCACGCGACTACGCAACATCGCTGAGCACGCGGTCGTTGAGGTGCGCGAAGATCCCTTCACGCATGCACGCACGACACTCGCCAATCCGCTGGAGCGCCTGTTCATCGCGCCCTTCTGGGTGAATTATCACGGCGAGCATCACGTCTTCATGCACGTGCCGTGCTACAACCTCCCCCGCATGCATCGCCTGCTGATGGATAAAGGCTACTGGTCGCGCATGCATATTGCTGGCGGTTATGGCGACGTGCTGCGCATCGCCGCGCCGGCGTGATTGCCGACATTCCAGCCTTCATTCGCGAGAACACGCGCGTGCTGCCGGTCACCTATGTGCCGGAGCTCCAATTGCATCTGGCCGATGACGCCGTCGCGCTTTGGGAAATGACCGAAGAGCAACTCGGCGAACTCGGCCTGCCGCCGCCCTTCTGGGCTTTCGCGTGGGCAGGCGGACAAGCGCTGGCGCGCTATGTATTGGATCATCCTGAGCTTGTGCGCGGCAAGAGCGTGCTGGATGTCGCCTCTGGTTCGGGGCTGGTCGGCATCGCGGCGATGCGCGCGGGTGCGGCATCGGCCCTCTGTGCGGACATAGATTCATTCGCCTGCGATGCGGCGCGGCTGAATGCGGCGCTCAATCGTGTTACAATTGACCCCACTAGCGATGATCTGATCGGCGCGGATGTTGCGCAGCAGATCGTCATGGTCGGCGATCTTTTCTACGATCGCGATTTGGCGCCGCGCGTGTTCGAGTGGCTGGCGGCGCTGGAGCGCGCCGGCAAAACCGTGCTGATCGGCGATCCTGGCCGCACCTATCTGCCGCGCGATAAACTCGCTCAAATCGCCGCTTACGATATTCCGGTCACCCGCGCTCTCGAGGATGCGGAAATCAAACGCGCTGCGGTGTGGAAGTTGCGCTGAACGGACCGCGCGTCTTCAGACGCGCAAAGTGCGGGCCTGAAGCCCCGCGGTCCGAACCGAACTACTCAATCGCGCACACGAGCCGCTGTTCCTCCTCATCCGCCACGCGCGAGCGCGCGTCTTCGCAGATGGCGTTCCAGAGCGGCAGGACCTGTTCGCTGAGCGCATTGGCGCGGGCCTGCAGATCGGTGAGGCTCACTTCCGCGTCGGCTGGATCAGCGAGCCAAACCGGATTGTAAGAAGGCCCGCAACTGGCTTGCGGCAGATAATTGCGCGCGCAGAGGCGCGAACGCTCAATATTATACTCCCAAACCGTCTCACGCAGCGCACGCGCCAATGCGCGCGGCGTCTCGGGATCTTCGCTTGAGGATTCCATCCCGCCATCGGGATTGGCGATGTCGTGCACCTGGCTCAGCATGTAGCCGTAGCGGCCTATTTCAATGTGCAGATCGAACGGCTGAATTTGCTCCGCTTCCGGCGCGGGCGCCGGCGGCGGGTTTTGTCCGCACGCCACAAGCGCGGCCATCACAAACGCGACGAACAAAATCTGGCGCATGCGAGTCTCCCCTGTTGGCGGAGAGCTTAAGCGGCGCGAGCGTCTGTGTGTGAATGAATTTTAGGATTGCTTATCGACGACAACCGCCAACGCATTATAGCCGAGTTCCATCTCGTCGCTGTGCGCTTCGTCATGTTCAGCGCGCCGCTGCAACAGGTAAGCCGCAGCAGCCGTTAGCATGAAGCCAACGACCGCCGCGAAGCCCACCCAAGCGAGTCCAACGCTTACGTCTTCCAAAACCACCGATCCCATGCCTTCGAGGCATCTTGTATGCACTACTCATGACATGGCGCGGTGAACGCGGCGTTTCTGAAAGCAAAACAAAACCTTGACGGCCAGCTTGCGCGCGCTGGACCGAGCGTCATAGTGGAGACCAGGGAGAACACCGCAATGCTGCGTTTGGAAGTCGCCGCGCTTTATGTCGGCGTAAACATTCTGATCCTGCTGGTCTTGTCGTATCTGGTGGTGGCGGGCCGGCGGAAGCACAAGATCGTGTTGGGCGCGGGCGAGAACCGCGACTTCGAGCGCGCCATCCGCGCGCACGCCAATGCGGCGGAATACATTCCCGCTGGCCTGGTCGGCATCGTTTTGGTGGCGCTGATGGAGCCGGGGGCTCCGCTCTGGCTGCTGCACGCCTCAGGAATTTCTTTGACCCTCGGCAGAATTTTGCACGGGATCGGCCTGCACACGGGCGTGCTCAATGCCGGGCGGCTGTTCGGCATGGTGCTGACCTGGGCCGCCTACCTGCTGTTGGGCTTTGGGCTGATCTATGCGGGTTTGAGCCAGCAGCTTTAACGAAACGGACAGAATCGACCCCAGCCCGCCCGATTGCCGCCATGAGGTATAGGGACCATGTTGGGGTCATGGCTTTCGATGCTGATTCCCACGCCGCCCTAGGGGCATTACTGGATCATGCCCGCAAGGCGGGCGCCGGGTCCGCCGAGGCCTCCTTTTCCGCCCGCGAGAGCGTCTCCGCCGAGGTTCGCTGCGGCGAGCTGGAGGGCATGGAGCGGGAGGAGAGCCGATCCGTGGCGCTGCGGGCCTTTATCGGCAAGCAGCAGGCGGCCGCCTCCTCCACCGATCTGTCCAGCGCCGGACTGAAGGCGCTGGCAGAGCGGGTCGTGGCCATGGCGAAGGCCGCGCCCGAGGATCCCTATTGCGGCCTTTTGGACGCCAAGTACCGCGCCAGTGGGCCATTCGAGGACTTGGAGCAGGCTGATACCGCCCGCCCGAGCGCCGAGCAGCTGCGCGACATGGCGCTGGCCTGCGAAGCCGCCACTTTCGTCAGCCCAGAAATCTCCAGGGAGAAATCCGGCGGCGCCGGCGCTTCGAGCGATTACAACTTCTTCGTTTACGCCACATCGGATGGCTTCGAGGGCTCGGACGCCTCCACCACCTATTCACTCGGCGCTCAGCCCATCGCCGAACGCGACGGCAAAATGGAGCGCGACTACGAATATCGCACCAAGCGCTTCCTGGCCGATCTGCCCGACGCCGCCGCGATTGGCCGCACCGCTGGCGAGCGCGCGCTCGCCCGGCTTGGCCCACGCAAGCTCGAAAGCTCGCGGGCGCCCGTAATCTTCGCCAACCGGCGCGCGGGATCGCTGCTCTCGCCGCTGATTGGCGGCATTTCCGGCAATTCCATCGCGCGCGGCACTTCCTTCCTCAAAAACAAACTCGGCCAGCGCGTGTTCGCGCCCGGCTTTGAGCTGAAGGAAGACCCGTTCATCAAACGCGCCATTGGCAGTATGGCGTTTGATGGCGAGGGCTGCGCGGTGAAGCGCAATCTGCTGGTGGATGACGGCGTCATCACCATGTGGCTGTTAAACTCCGCCACCGCGCGCCAGCTGAAGCTGGAGCCCACCGGCCACGCCACCTCAGGCCATGGCGGACCGCCCGGCATCGCCGCCGCCAATCTCGCCGTAAAGCCCGGCAAGGACGACCTCGCCGGCCTGATGAAAAATGCTGGCAAAGGCCTCTATGTCACGGAAATGTTCTCGCCCGCGCTCAATATGAATACGGGCGATTGGTCGGTTGGCGTGTCCGGTTTCTGGTTTGAACATGGCGAAATCGCCTATCCCGTCAGCGAAGTGACGGTGGCCGGCGCACTGCTCGACATTTATGCGCGCATGATCCCCGGCGCCGATCTCGACAATCGCGGCGCTCTCGAAATTCCCAGCATGCTCATTGATGACCTTGCAATCGGCGGCGTCTGATCTCGAACTGCTCGAAAGCGGTGCGCGCGAAGCGGGCGCATTGTGCAGGCGCTTGCAGCAAAAACCGCTGGATGTGCGCTCTAAAGGCGCGGCCGGGCCAGTGACCAATATCGACCTCGCGGTCAACGATCTGCTAGCGGAAATTCTGCAAAGCGCGCGACCGGACTATGGCTGGCTGTCTGAGGAAACGCCGGACCGGCCAGAAGCGAGATTGGGCAAGACCCGTGTCTTCATGCTCGATCCGATCGACGGCACGCAGGCTTTGGTGGAGCGCACGCCCTATTTCACCATTAGCGTCGGCATTGTCGAAAACGGCCAGCCCTTTGCGGGCGCGGTCTATAATCCAACCACCGACCAAATGTACCTTGGCGCGCCCGGCGCTGGCGCGACGTTGAACGGCGAGCCGATCAGGGCCAGCGCGCGAGAGCGCGTTGAAGGCGCGCGCGTGGTCGGCAAACGCAACTGGTATCAGCACGCGCATCGCTGGCCGAAGCCTTGGCCGGAAATGGACTATAAGGCGCTGCCTTCCATCGCCTACCGCCTCGCGAATGTCGCCAGCGGCGCATTCGATTTCACGATCCTTGCAGGCCCAAAACATGAATGGGACATCGCCGGCGGAATCGCCATTCTAGAGGCGGCGGGCGGCGTGTTCACCGATGGCTGGGGCGAACCGTTCGTGCTCAATCAGCCCCTCCCGCGCACCACGAGCGGGGCGGTGGCGTCTGGCGCGGCGCTGCACCCTTTGCTAATCGAACGCACGAACTTCCTCCCGCGTTAGGCCCACATGAGCGACTCTGCCCAACTCCTGCACCTCGTTATTGGCGGCGAATTGAAGTCGCTCGATCGCCCGGAATTTGCAGATCTCTCCAAGATCGATTTCGTCGGCGCCTATCCGAACTACAAATCCGCCTATGACGCCTGGAAAGGCGCGGCGCAGCGCACCGTCGATAATGCGCGCATGCGCTATTTCATCATCCACGCCCACCGCCTGCTCGATCCGGATCAGGATCACACGCATTGAGGTCAAACCCGCAACAAGCGGCGGCTACCCCCTCAGGCCTGCTAGGCCGGCTTTGGCGCGGCTACGTCTCCCACTATCGGCTGGACATTGCAGCGCTCGCGCCCGTGCTGGCGCTGGTGGCGGCCTCGGGCGTCTCCTATGCGTTGATCCTCAAATACGCGACCGACAACATCCAGGCCGGCAATCTCGCCGGCATCGCTCTCGTGCCGGTGGCGGTGATCATCGCCACCACCATCCGCGCCGCCGCGATCTGGGGCCAAGCCGTACTCTCCCAAGGGCTGGCGCTGAAAGTGCTGCGCGATTTGCAGAATGCCATGTTCGGCAAATTGATGAGCGTCGATTATGCGCGTTTCGCGCGCGAAGATACGGGCCGCCTCATCTCCCGCTTCACCAATGATGTAACGATCGTGGGCGAGGGCTTGGTGCGCGGCGCGCAAACCGCCATCCGCGATACGCTGACCCTCTTTGGCGCGATTGGCTCGATGCTGTGGCTCGATCCGGTGCTTTCGCTCGTGGTGCTGGGCGTGTTCGCCATTGCCGGCGGCCCGCTGCAAAGCATCGCCAAGCGCGCGCGGCGCGCCACCGACGCAGCCCAAGTGCAACTCGGCGCGCTGACCGCATTGCTGGCGGAAATCTTCGGCTCGGCCCGGTTTGTGAAAACCTACGCGCTGGAAGCGCGCGAGGCCGAGCGCGCGGGCGCCGCGTTCGAAGCGCGGCGCCAGCTTGGCTTGAAGCTCGCGCGCAATCGCGCGCGCAGCGAGCCGCTGATGGAAGTCCTGGGCGGCTTTGCCTTAGGCGGCGTGCTCTATCTCGCCGGCATGCGCATTGCGGGCGGGGCCATGACGCTGGGCGATCTACTCGGCATTATCGGCGCGATTGGCGTGGCGACGCCCGCGGCGCGCGCGGTTGGCAATTTCAACACGGTGCTCAATGAAGCGCTGGCGGCGCTGGCGCGGATTTTCGGCCTGCTGGATGAGCCCAACGCTATCCTCGACAAAATCGGCGCTCAGCCTATTACAGTGACACAAGCCCGGCTTGAGTTTGATCGCGTCTCCTTCTCCTACGGCGAAGGTGCGGCGCTCCAAGATGTAAGCTTCGTCGTTGAGCCGGGCGAGACGGTGGCTCTGGTCGGCCCCTCAGGCGCAGGCAAATCCACCATCTTCAATCTGCTGCCGCGCCTCTATGACGTCACAGGCGGCGCGGTTCGCATTGACGGGCAAGACGTGCGCGATGTCACCGTCGCCAGCTTGCGCGCTTGCATCGCGCTCGTGTCGCAGGAGGCTGCGCTCTATAACGACACCATCGCCGCCAATATCGCGCTCGGCCGTGCGCACGCCACACAGGCCGAAATCGAGGAAGCCGCGCGCAACGCCGCCGCGCACGATTTCATCATGGCGCTGCCGCAAGGCTATCAAACCCTTGCCGGCGAACGCGGCGGCGCGCTCTCCGGCGGCGAACGCCAGCGCATCGCGCTCGCGCGCGCTTTCCTGCGCGATGCGCCCATTCTACTGCTGGACGAAGCCACCAGCGCGCTCGACGCTGAAAGCGAAGCCAAAGTGCAGGAAGCGCTCGCGCGACTCTCCAAGGGCCGCACCGTGCTGGTGATCGCGCATCGCCTCTCCACAGTACGCGAGGCGGATCGCATCTTGGCGCTTGATAATGGCCGTATCGTGCAAATGGGCGCCCACGCCGATCTGATCGCGCGCGAGGGGCTCTATGCGCGCCTTAGCCGACTGCAATTCGCCGACGCGAAAAGCTGATCATTCCGCCAGCACAGCAGCGATTTTCCCCGCCAGATCGTCAATGGTGTAGGGCTTCAAGAGTAGCCGCGCATCCGCATCGACGACGCCATTATGCACAATGGCGTTCTGCGTGTAGCCGGTGGTGTAAACCACCTTCAGCGCGGGATAACGCTTCAGCGCTTCATCGGCCAATGCGCGCCCGCTCATTTCCGGCATCACCACATCGGTGAACAGCAAGCGCACGCCTGGGTTGGCGTCGAGTATTTCCAGCGCGCGCACGCCATTGGCGGCGTGCAGCACAGTGTAGCCCAACTCGCGCAGAGCGGCGACGCCAAGATTGCGCACGCGCTCCTCGTCCTCCACCAAGAGGATCACAATACTGGGATCGCCAGCGGGCGGCGGCATAAGCCGTTCCCTGTCCCGAAACGCGTCCGCCGTTTCTTCCTTTTGTGTGCGCGGGAAGTAGAGCTTCACCGTCGTGCCGACGCCGATTTCTGAATAGATGGCGACATGCCCGCCGCTTTGCTTGACGAAGCCGTGCACGTGGCTGAGGCCGAGCCCTGTGCCCTTGCCAACGCCCTTGGTGGTGAAGAACGGCTCAAACGCCTGGCGCTTCACTTCATCGCTCATGCCCTGACCTGTATCGGTGATGGCCAGCATCACATATTGGCCTGCCGTCACATCGCCGTTCTGGCGCGCATAAGCCTCGTCAAGAAAGACGTTGGCGGTCTCCACTGTGAGCTTGCCGCCTTCGGGCATGGCGTCGCGCGCATTGACGCAAATATTCAGCAGCGCGTTCTCAAATTCGGCGACATCCGCTTGCACGCGCCACAGACCCGCCTCGAGCACGGTTTCGAATTGGATCGATTCACCCAAAGTTCGGCGCAGCAATTCCGACATGCTGGCGACTGACTTATTGATGTCGATGACCGCCGGCGTCAGCGGCGAGCGGCGAGCGAAGGCAAGCAGGCGGTTGGTGAGGGTGGCGGCGCGGCGCGCGCCGTCCATGGCGGCATCAATGAAGCGCTGAATGTCGGTATCGCCGCGCTCAAGCCGGCGTTGCGCCAGCTGTAGGGCGCTGATGATTACGGCCAGCATGTTGTTGAAGTCGTGCGCGACGCCGCCCGTCAACTGTCCGATCGCTTCCATTTTCTGCATCTGGCGGACTTTCGCCTCCGCCTCTTCGCGCACGCCCATCTCCGCCAACAGGCGCTGATGGGCCTGTTCGGTGAGATCGCGCGATTGACGCAGCTCAGCCATCGCGTTGCGCACGGTGATAACCAGCAGCGCGCCAATAGCGAACAATAGCAGCCCGGCGAGCGCGATCACCAAGCGCATGCGCGCGCCGCCGCGATCAACCTGCGCCAGCGCATTGACGACATTGCCGTTCTCGCGCTGCTCCGCGACATTTATGATCGCGCGGAAATCGTCCATGTAGGTTTTGCCGACATCGCTGCGCAGGATCGCCTGCACCTCGTCCGTGCGCCCGGTGCGGCGCAGGTTTACGGTGCGATCCATCTCGTCCACCTTCAGGTCGACAAGATTGCGCAATTGCGCCGCTTCAAGACGCGTTTCCGTCGAATGCGCCTGCCTACTGACCGCGTCCAGCTCGATGCGGACATCAGCGAGACCGGCGAGGTAAGGTTCGAGATAAGCTTCGTCGCCGGTCAGCAAGTACCCGCGCTGGCCGGTTTCGGCATCCTGCATTGCGCGCATTAGCAGGCGTAAGTGTGAGCGCCGCTCGATCGATTGGCGCACATCTTCATTGAGCGCCGAATTGGTGAGCGATTGGCCGAACGCGCCAGCGACAACCAGGATCAAAAGAATGAGCGCCGCGCTCAGGGCGGCTGCATACGTCGCAGCAGCGGGCAAACGGCGGCCTAGCACCTTGACCGTCATGGAACTCCGCCGCCGCCCTTTGACCACGCCCGGCGCCTACTCGCGCCTGAGGATTCGGTCGACCAGCACGTTCGCCCACCAATCGGACATGAACGCAGCTTTGACCTTGGCCTGGTCATAATCGGTCTGAACCCAGTCGAGAAAGCTTTTCCCGCTTTCAGCTGCTTCTTCCAGATAGGTGGCGAAGAAGAAGTCGAGCATGCCGGTCTTGCCCTGCTTCACGTGCAAGTACTTCAGCGACAATTGTTCCATCGCTTCGCGGATGGGAAGACCCATGCGGAAGTGCGCGTAAAGCACCGCCATCACGCCGGCTCGGTCCGCGCCGGATTTGCAGTGCATGAGCGCGGGATATTCGATGGTCTCGAACAGCCGCTTGGCGTCGAGCACTTGCTGCACGCGCGGCGGCTCGCGCGAGTGCATGCGCTGGTCGATCAGGGTGATCCCATGGCGCGCACAGGCTTCACGTTCGAGGTGATAGTAGCCAGTATCGGATGGCCCGCGCAGATTGAGGACGGTCTTGATCCCCATCTCGGCATAGCGGGCGATCTGCGCCGGCGAGGGCTGGTTGGCCCGCGCCATCTTGCCTTCCTCAATCCAGTGAAAATTGGAGAAGCGGGCGCGCAGGAAGCCGTGATCGGCCCAGATCAGGTCGCGCTCAGCCCGCTTGCGGCCCTCGGGGGTCGCCAAGTCAAAACGGCTCGGGCGGGTCTCGGCTGCACTCATGGCCAGGCTGGCATTTCCTCAAATCGGGCCGCCCCCTATAAGGGCGGCGACGCGGCCGGCAAAGCGGCCCTCCCGGATGTCATGCTCAAACAGCTCCTCGGCAACCCCCTGGTCCAGTTCCTGATTGGGCGCACGATGGGCCTCTACATGCTCTTCGTGGGGGTCACGACGCGCTGGGAGAAGGTCAACCGCCAAGCCATCGAGCCGTTCTTCAGGGGCGACAAGCCCATGATTGGCTGCATCTGGCATGGCCGCTTCGCTCTAGTTCACAAGATGTGGGCGTTCGGACCCGGCATTCCCCGCGCCAAAATGCTGATCTCGCAATCGCGCGAAGGCGGCATCGTCGCGCACGTGTCGCGCGCCGTTGGGGCGGAGGTGATCCGCGGCTCCGCGCCCAAGGGGCAAAAGCGCAAGGGCGGCGTCGAAGCCATGCGGGCCATGGCGCGCCACATTGAGGGCGGCGGCGTCATTTGCATGACTCCGGACGGCCCGCGCGGCCCCCGCATGCGCGCCAAGCTGGCGCCAGTGCAATTAGCCAAACTCGCGGGCGCGGACCTTGTCGGCGTCGCCTGGTCAACCAAGAACCGCAAAGTGTTTTCCAGCTGGGACCGCTTCATCCTGCCGCTGCCGTTCGGGCGCGGCGCCTTGGTGTGGAGCGACCCCATCCCCGCGCCAGCGCCGGACGCTGACAGCGCCGAATTGGAGGCCATCCGCGCGAAACTCGAAGCCGAAATGATCCGCATCGCCGCCGAAGCTGACCGCATCGCCGGGGCCGACGTGATAGATCCCGAGCCCGCGCCGCGCTTGGAGCCGGCGCCGGCGGCGACGTAAAACAGAGCGCGTGAGCTATTCGCCGATCCTTTCGCTTTACCGCGCAGCCGCAGCGGGCCTTGGTGTGTTCGCCGGCCCCTACCTGCGTGCGCGCGCGCGCAACGGCAAAGAAGATCCAGCGCGTTTGAGCGAACGCTTCGGCCACGCGCAAGAGGCGCGCCCTCCGGGCGTCCTGGTTTGGCTGCATGGCGCGAGTGTTGGCGAAAGCGGCGTTGCTGTTGAATTGGCCGAAGCGCTCGGCGCGCGCGATGACCGGCTCTCCTTCCTGATCACCACCGGCACGCTCACCTCCGCTGCGCGCGTCGCGCGGCGCATGCCAGCGCGCACGCGCCACGCTTTCGCGCCGCTCGACCGCGCCGATTGCGTGCGCCGTTTCCTGAACCATTGGCGGCCCGATCTCGGCGTGTTCGTTGAAAGCGAATTGTGGCCGAACCTGATCCTGGAATCGCAGCGCGCGGGCGTGAAGCTGGCGCTGGTGAATGCGCGCATGAGCCCTGGCACGATCCGGCGCTGGAAAAGTTGGGCCAGCGCGGCGCGCCGATTGAGCAGCGCGTTCGCGCTGACATTGGCCGCCGACGCCCGTACGGCGGACGCGCTCTCTGCGCTGCGCGGCGAAGCGGTGGAGTCCCCCGGCAATCTCAAACTCGCCGCCGATCCGCCCATTGTGGACCTTGAGGCGCGGGCCGTGCTGGAGCGCGAAATTGGCGCGCGCCCAGTCTGGGTCGCTGCCAGCACACATGGCGGCGAAGACGAAATTGCGCTCGCGGCGCACCGCGACCTACGCAAGGACCATCCCGACGCTCTTCTCATTATCGCCCCTCGGCATCCAGAGCGTGGCGAGGAAATTGCGTGGCTCGCAGATGGGGCGCCACGACGCTCTTTGGCGCAACCTATCGGAGATGCTTCCGTTTACATCGCCGACACGCTTGGCGAACTGGGCTTGTTTTACGCGATCGCGCCAGCCGCTTTGGTGGCCGGCAGCTTGCTGCCGCACTTGAAGGGCCACAATCCAGCCGAGGCCGCCAAGCTTGGCGCGGCGGTGGTGACGGGGCCGCATGTCGAGAGCTTCCAGGATGTGTTCGACGCTCTATTCGCGGCGAAAGCGGCGCTGCGCGTGAGCAATGCGGAAGATTTGGCGAGCGCCATCGCGCTGCTCTGGCGTGACGACGCCTTGCGCGCGCGGCTGGTGGCGGCGGCCAATGACGTGTTCGCGCAAGGCGCCTCCGCGCTTGATGTGACAGCGGACAAACTCGTAGCGCTCTTGCCGGCGCGCGCCATCGCACAGGCAGCCAATGCGTCCGCCTGAATTTTGGAGCGCTGACGCGGAAGGGCGCGACCGCGTGCCGATCCTGCGCGCGCTGCTGACGCCCGTATCCTGGGCCTATGCTTGGTTCGCCGCGCGCCGCATCGCGACAACGACGCCGCGCCATGCGCCTGTCCCTGTGCTCTGCATTGGCAATCTCACCGTGGGCGGGGCCGGCAAAACCCCGCTCGCGCGCGCCGTCCGCGCCAAGCTCGGCGCCGGCGCGCACTTACTCTCGCGCGGCTATGGCGGGCGCGTGGCCGGGCCGTTGCGAGTCACGCCGGATATGAGCGCAGCTGAAGTTGGCGATGAGCCTTTGCTGCACGCGGCCGATGGCCCAGCCTGGATTGCGCGCGACCGCGTCGCCGGCGCGATGGCGGCGGCCAATGCCGGCGCGCGCGCGATTATCATGGATGACGGCTTCCAGAATCCGGCGCTGGCGAAAGACCTTTGCCTCGTCGCCGTCGATGGCGGCTTCGGCGTCGGCAATGGCGCGGTGTTTCCAGCGGGGCCGCTGCGTGAGCGCCTCGAAGCGGGGCTTTCCCGCGCCGACGCCATCATCATCGTCGGCGGCGACGGAGCGCGGCCCGATTGGCTGGAGGCTTTCTCAAAGCCCGTGCTGCATGCCGTACTCGCGCCAGCGGGCGAGTTGCCGCAAGGGCCGCTTGTGGCTTTTGCAGGTCTGGCGCGGCCGGAGAAGTTTTTCGACACGCTCGCCGCGCTCGGCGCGCCGCTCGAAGAGACCGTGCCCTACGGGGATCATCATCCTTATTCCGACGACGATCTAAACTTTCTGGACAAATTGGCGCGCGAACGCGGGGCCACGCTCATCACCACGGAAAAGGACGCCGCCCGCCTTTCGCCGGAATGGCGCGCGCGTGTGGCCGTGCTGCCCGTGACGGCGCAATTCGCTGACGAAGCCGGGCTCGACGCCTTGCTCGCGCCGATCCGCTCTCGCATGTAACGGCCATGGCCAAATCGAAGCCGGTCAATTTCTATTTCCGCTTGGAGGCGCTCGCGTGGAAAGCCTTCCTTGGCGGGCTGGGCGCAGTCTCGCCGGAAACCGCCTCGCGCTGGGGCGCGAACGTGCTGCCGCTGATCGGGCCGCTCACCAGCGCCAACAAAACTGCGCGCCGCAACATCGCTATGGCGTTTCCCAACGAAAGCGAAGCCTGGCGCGAGAATGTGCTGAAGGAATGCTGGCGCGAAGTCGGCCGCATGGCGGGCGAGTTTCCGCACATGGGCGCGTTCGTGGAGCGGCTCGAGCGCGGCGACATCATTTTCGAGGGCCGCGAAAAGCTCGAAGCGCTGCGTGGGCAAGCCGTGGTCTATATTGGCGGCCACTTCACCAATTGGGAGGTGACCTCGCTCTGCCTCGCCCAGGCCGACCCCGATTGCTATTTCACCTATCGCCCCGCCAACAATCCGATCATCGACAAAGACATTGTCGAAACCCGCCGCGCCTTCGGTTTGGAACTGCAGGCCCCAAAGGGACGCGAAGGCGGCATGGGGCTGCTGCGCGCGCTGACCAAGAAGCGCTCCGTCGCGCTGATGAACGACCAGAAATACAATCAAGGAGTCGCCGCGCCCTTGTTCGGCTATGACTGCATGACTGCGGACGGGCCAACGCGGCTCGCGCTCAAATTCCGCGCCCCTCTCATTCCAATATCAGGGCGGCGCATTGGCGGCCTGCGCTTTCATGTGAAAGTGCACGATCCCATCCCGCTCAATTATGATGCGCCGGAAGACGCCGAAAGCGTGCGCGACGGCGTGTTCAAAGTGAACCAGTTCATGGAAGCGCGCATCCGCGAAGCGCCGGAGCAGTGGTTCTGGGTGCATCGCCGCTGGCCGAAAGAAGCCTGGCAAAAAGCGGGTGTAATGTAGCGCGATTTGCGGGGAGGCGGACATGCGCATTCTAGCGACATTAGCGGTTTTAGCGTTGGCGGCATGTGCAACGCCCGCGCCCGAAAACAGCGCTGAACTCAGCGCCCTGCAAAACGCGCATCTCCGCTCGTGCCCAGCAGAGCGCACGCAGGCAAATGCGCAAACAGCCGGCTTCGGCGAACGCAGCGGCGTTGAAGTCACCGATCTCGCCATCGTGCCGTCCGCGGACGATCCAACCCGTGCGGTCCGCCTCCGCCGCATCATGATCCAACCCGGCGGGATCATTCCCTGGCACGACCACACGGATGTTCAAGGCGCCGCCGTGCTGCTCTCAGGCGAAGCCACCGAGCTGCGCAACACTTGCCTTGATCCGATGGTCTATAGCGCCGGCGACATGGCGCTGGAGGACGCAGCCACCGCGCATTCCTGGCGCAATGACGGAACAGAGCCCGTGGTGGTTCTGGTCGCGCATGTCGTGCGGGTGAATTGAGCTTCGATCGGCATCGTTTGCATTGCCCCATCCGTCATTCCGGGGCGCCCGAAGGGCGAACCCGGAACCCAGGGGGACTGGGAGCGATATTTGAAGCGCGTTTGATGTTGAGGGTGTCGCCCCTGGGTTCCGGATCGCGCTCCACGCGTCCGGAATGACGGAGGGATAGAGGCGCTAGCTCTCTATTGTGCCGCCAGCTCCGTCCGCGCTGCGCTCAGCGCCGTCAGCGCCAAGCTCGGATCGAGTTGGCGTTCGCGCCATTTCATGCGCCAGCAGAGGTGCGGGCCGGTGGCGCGGCCGCTAGAGCCGACCGCGCCGATCACTTGGCCCTGCGCCACCGTATCGCCCACGCGCACATCGAGCCGGCTCATGTGCAGATACATGGTGATAAGGCCCTGGCCGTGATCGATAAAAACGAGCCCGCCTTCATAATGCATGTCCGGCTGCGCGAGCGTGACCACGCCGGCGGCTGGAGCACGGATCGGCGTGCCGGCGGGCGCGGCGATGTCGTAACCGAAATGCGGCGAGGCTGGCACGCCGTTCAGCACACGCTGATTGCCCCACGTGCCGCTGACGCGCCCGCCTTCGATCGGGCTGATGAACCCATCGAGAAAGCCTGTAATCGGCGCGAGGCTTTCCCAGCCTGTGCGCTTGATCGCCGCTTCGCGCTGGATGCGTTCGATCACGGCGGGATCTGTGGGCGTCACAGTCTGCTGCGGCAGGCCGTCGACGCGCTGAATGTCGAACGCCCGCGGCGCGATAGCGTACGTCTGCTCAACGGTATCCATGATAGGCATCTGGTTTGCACCAGAGCGAGCCATATAGCTGTGGACAGCTTGAACGCGCGCGTTTGCGCCATGCTCGCGCGTGAAGCCGATCACGGCCCAACCTTGCTCGTCGGCCTCGCCCGACGCTACGCCATCCACATAGATCGCGGCGCCCGGCAGTGTGCGGCACAGCGCGACGCCGCCTTGCGTCAACGCGCCGGCGCAATTGAGCGCGAGTGTCGCCGGCGGCGGCGTTGGCGCGGGCGCCGCGACCACGGGCGATTCGACGATCGGCGGCGACTCGGTGGTCGCCGGCGCGTCTGGCGCGGCGCACGCCGCCAGCAAAAACAGAAGCGCCCCCGCCAGTCTCCGCATCAGATGCGCCCTTCCGCCTTGGCTTGCTTCCAGCGCTGGGTGGCTTCCTGCGGGCCGCGATAGGCCTCTTGCAGGTCGACGCTCCAATAGCGCAGCTCGTCGAGCGGGATGCGCTCGCCGCTCACCGCGCAGCGGACGAACAGGCCCTGCTTCAAAATAGTGATTTCATTGTCGTCGTAGCGGACCTGCGCTTCCGAGCCGCCGGGGTCATGTTTGTTCATGGCCCCTATTTAGCGGAGGAATCGAGGAAGCGGAATGCACGCTCACCCTGCCCGTCATTCCGGGGCGCGCGAAGCGCGAGCCCGGAACCCAGGGGCAAGCGCTCAGGGCGTTACCCCTGGATTCCGGATTGCGACTAAGTCGCGTCCGGAATGACGCAGCCTTGAGGCGCTGGCTAATGACGTGGATGATAAGAGCAAAGGAGCGGGCCATGGCGGCAGGATCATGTTTGTGCGGGGCGGTGCGGTTCACCATTTACGCGCCCCTGAAGGATGGCGACGCCTGCCATTGCTCGCAGTGCCGCAAGCAATCGGGGCACTATTGGGCCTCGACCAACGTGAAGCGCGCCGATCTTCAGCTTGAAGGCGAAGACAAGCTCACCTGGTACAAATCCTCGGATCAGGCCAGCCGCGGCTTCTGCTCCACATGTGGCTCGGCCCTGTTCTGGCAGGCGACAGCCAAGCCCGACCGCGTGGCTGTCGCCTTGGGCGCGATCGACAACCCAACCGGCGCCAAACTCGGCATCCATATTTTCGTGGCCGACAAGGGCGACTATTACGAGATCGCCGACGGCCTGCCGCAAAATCAACAATAGCGCGCGGCGCGAAAAAGGGAGGCAACGCTGCGCGTCACCACTGACATGATCGACCCCGAGCTGCGCGGGCCGGCATTCTTCGCGCGGCTCATGCTGCTGCCTTGGCCGTGGTGGTTTCGCCTGATGGCCAACGCTTCCAAGCGAGACCACGGCAAGAACATTGAAGAGCTCGACTGCTCTGAAATCCAACTTCCGCGCCGCGAAGGCGCGGGGACCATCCGCACGCGACTCTACAAGCCGCCCGGCGCGACGGGGCCGCTGCCAATCCTGCTCTATCTGCATGGCGGCGGTTACTTCATGGGCTCGCCGGAAATGTTCGGCGACACGATCAAGGCGTTCATCAAGACGCGGCCATGCGTCGTGGTCTCGCCAGATTATCGCAAATCGCTGGAAGCGCCTTATCCCGCCGCCATCGATGATTGCTACGATGCACTGCTTTGGGTGAAGCACAACGCTGAAGCGATTGGCGGGCGCAGCGATCAGATCATGGTGGGCGGCCATAGCGCTGGCGGGGGCCTTACAGCGGCGGTCAGTCAACGCGCACGCGACCGCGGCGACGTGCGCATCGCCTTTCAAATGCCGATTTATCCGATGATCGATGACCGCAACGATACCCCCTCCGCCCGCGACAACGATGCACCGCTGTGGAATGCAAAGCTCAATGCGCTGGGCTGGCGCTATTATTTGAGCGGCCTGCATGCGCGCAACGCGCCCATACCCGCAGACGCTGCGCCCGCGCGCGCAACGGATTATTCCAACTTGCCGCCAACGCTCACATTCGTCGCCGATCTCGATCCATTTTGCGATGAAACCGCCGCTTACGTCGAACACCTGAAACAAGCCGGCGTGCCGGTGGAGTTTCGCATCTTCAAAGGCGGCTTTCACGGCTCGGAGGGCATCGCCCCCAAAGCGCGCATCAGCCGCGAGGCGATCAACTTTCTGACCGAAGGCTTCGCGCGCGCCGTGGACACACGCTTCGCGCCTCAGGACAGTTAGAACAGACTTCCCTGGCCGCCGCCTGGCTTCGGCTTTGCGCGCTTGGGATCAGACGGCGCCGGGTCGATCACCGCGCGCTGAGTTTCATCGGCGAAGGTGAGCTCCACTTCATCGCCGCGCGACAGCTCCTTGGCGCTGCGCACCAGCGCGCCATCGGCGCGGTGCACCATGGCGAAGCCGCGCGCGAGAATGCTTTTGTGCGAGAGCCCCTCCAGCATGCGCGCAGCCCCGTCGAGCTGCTTGCGCTGCGCATCGAGCGTGCGTTGCATGGCAGGCTTGAGCCGCGCGCTGGCGCGGTTCAGCAGCTCGCGGCGGCGCGAAACGTCTTGCGCCAAGGCTTGCGGGCGCAGCAGCGCGGCGATGCGGTCCAGCGTCGAGCGGTGCGCACGCGTATTGGCGACCAGCGCCGACATGAGCCGCTCGGCGGCCCGGTCATAACGCTGTTGCGGCAGCTGCAGTAGCGTATCCAGGCGCGGCAGTTTATTGGCGGCCGCGCGCAGCTCCGTGCGGCGGCGATCGAGCCCGCGCACGAGCCCGCCTTTCAATCGGCCTTCGAGCGTGGTCACACGCTGGATCAGCTCGGCCCGCACGGGCACGGCTTTTTCTGCGGCGGCGGTCGGCGTCGGCGCGCGGTGATCCGAGGCGAAATCGATCAGAGTCGTGTCGGTCTCGTGCCCCACCGCGCTGATCAGCGGAATGACGCTCTCAGCTGCGGCGCGCACCACGACCTCTTCATTGAACGCCCACAAATCCTCGATCGAACCGCCGCCGCGCGCCACGATCAGCACGTCGGGGCGCAAATCGCCCTGCAGCGTGTTGAAGCCCTTGATCGCGCGCGCGATCTGCCCAGCGGCTTCAGGCCCCTGCACCAAAACCGGCCAGAGCAGCACCTTGCGCGGAAAGCGCTCCTCCAAGCGATGCAACATATCGCGGATCACAGCGCCGGTGGGCGAGGTGACAATGCCGATGAGGCGCGGAATGTACGGGATCGGCTTTTTGCGCTCGCGCGCAAACAAGCCCTCCGCCGCCAGCCGCGCTTTCAGCTTCTCCAATTGCGCCAGCAGCGCGCCGGCGCCGGCGGGCGACATGCGGTCGGCTATGAGTTGGTATTGCGAACGCGACGGAAAAGTGGAGATGCGCCCCTCCACGACGACCTCTAAACCTTCCTCCGGTTTGAAGGAGAGCTTCGCCACCTCCATCCGGAACATCACCGTGGCGATGGTCGCGCCTTCGTCTTTCAGATCGACATAAAGATGGCCGCTTTTCGCGATCATCACCCGGCCCAATTCGCCGCGTACGCGCACCCGGTCAAACCCCGCCTCCACAGCGCGTTTGATCGCGCCCGCCAGTTCGGAGACGGAAACCTCCGGCAGGTTGGAATTGGCGGCGCCGGCGGCGGCGCGGGGGGCCGTATCTGTCATCTCTTTCATATAAGCTGACTCGCTCGCCCGCGCGGGGAATGCTTTAACGGACGCCTGCAGTGGGGGCTGCGGGGGATGAGCATGGCGTTCGACGCGAACGATCTGTCGCCGCATGAGCAATATGTGGTGGATCGCATCCGCAATGGCGAAATAGCCGATTTCAGCTCCATGCAGGGCCCTGACGGGCGCAAACCAGCCGTGCGGGCCGGCTTCCTGCGCCGGCTCATGTTGGAACTGGAGCCGGATTGGGCGGTGCGGACGCCGGGCGTGCGCCTGAAGGGCGTGCAGATCGATGGCGCGCTCGACCTTACCGATTGTTCAGGGGCCGGCGGCGCCGGGCTCGCGGCCCTGGCGCTTGAACAGTGCGACATCCCCGAGCCGATGGATTTGAGCCACGCTTGGCTCTCGCGGCTCAATCTCTCCGGCTCCGCCTTCACCCATTTGCGCGCGCACGGGCTCAAGCTGGACGGCCCGCTGGAGTTTTCCGGCGCTCACCCGTTCACGGATGGCGGCGTTTGTTGGATCGATGCGCGCAGCGCCATGATTGGCGGACGCGTCGACGGCGCCAACGCCAAGCTTCGCCTGCCGGAGGATCTCGGCGAAGATGGCGGCGCCCAGCTCTACGCGCTCAATTTGCGCGAAGCCAATATTGGCAATGGCATATGCCTGCGCCCCGATTTCTACGCCATTGGCGGGCTCAGCTTGTTTGACGCCGTGGTCGAAGGGCTGGTCGATTTGCGCGGCGCGCAGATCAAGCGCGTGGACCGGCGCGCGATCAACCTTGGCAACTTACGCGCCTCTGGGGTCGTCTCGCTCAATCGCGGTTTTCAGTGCGACGGTCCCATCTGGATGCGCGGCGCCAAGCTTGCCGGCGGCTTCAACGCCGACGGCGCCACCATCACCATCAGCGATGGCGAGAGTGAAGGCATCCAGGCCGAAAATGCCGAGATCGGCGAGAATCTGCAGCTGCGCAACAAATTCCGCTGCAATGCGCCGGTCTCCTTCGCCGGCGCGATCATTCGCGGCAGCGTCGATATTAATAAAGGCGCCTTCGCCGCCAGCGGCGTGGCGCTGGATTTTCGCCGCGCGGTCATTGAAGCCGAACTGATCGGCGCCGCTTCCATCAAGGGCGCGCTTGGCGTTGCCGGCGCCAATATTGGCCGCAATCTCGATCTGCGCGGCAGCGAGATTGTCGCTGAGCACAAAAAGAATGGCGCAGCGCCTAAAAGCCAGTTCGCCATCGCCATTGACGGCGCCAATGTCCGCATCGGCGGCGCAGCTTTGCTGCAAGGCGCAAACATTAAGGGCGAAGTGTTCCTCGCCGATGCACGCATTGAAGGTTATGCCAGCTTTGGCGGCGGACGTTTCTTGAATGGCGGCGGCTGGGCCATTCGCGCACCGAACATGCGCGTGGGCGGCAATCTGACACTCAAGATCGACGATGCCAGTTTCGCGCCGCACGGCCTCAAGACCGTGATCGAAGGCGCCGCCAAGTTCGATCGCGCCCAAGTCGATGGCGCGGTCGCCTGGGCCAGCCTGGAACTGCGCGGCCCTTCGCCGGAAGGCGCCAAAGGCGGATTGCTCTCCTTCAGAGACGCAAGCATCAGCGGGTCCTTGCAAGCGCGCGCGCTCACTGCGCAGCAAGAGGCGTGCGTCGATCTTTCCGGCGCCTCCTGCGCCGCCCTCGATGACGACCTCAAAAACGGCTGGGGCGTTGAGAAATGCGTGCTCGGCCTTGAAGGCTTCACCTATCAGCGGCTCGACGGCGATGATCGCTGGCGCGGGCGCCTCGCCTGGCTGAAACGCGCGCGGCGCGACGGCAAACTTTTCTCGCCCCAACCCTACACCACGCTGGCGCAAGTCTATGCCCGCGCCGGCAAGCGCGAGGATGCGCGCCGCGTGCTGCTCGCCTTGCATGATCAGCGCACCCTGATCGCGTCGGCCGGGCCGCTGACCTGGACGCTCTCTTCCGCGTTCGGGCTGATCGCCGGCTATGGTTTTGCGCCGATCCGCGCGGCGCGGGCGCTGCTGCTCTTCCTGGCGCTCGGCGTGATCGGCGTGTTCGCGATGAACGCGCAAGGCGCGCTGGTGCGCCCGGACGGCGCCGCCTGCAATGGCGCCATCGAGCCCGCGCTCTACGCCATCGACGTGGCGTTGCCGGTGATCGATCTCGGCCAGGAAACCCGCTGTGCGCCGGGGCGCACCGCGCGCGCCGATCTGCCCGCGGGCGTGGCGCTCGGCGATAGCGATTGGCGCCTGTTCGAAGGCGCGGCGCTCTGGAAATGGGCGCAAGCGCTCTACGCCATACTCGGCGCCATCCTCACCGCCCTCGCCATCATCACCTTCTCCGGCATGATGAAGCCGAAGGACGATTAGCCCGGCGAAGCCGGCCGCCATCGTCCCATGAGGGCTTGACGCGAGCCGTCCCTCGCGCAAGCCCATTGGCTCATGAAGATTCTTATCGTCGGGTCCGGCGGGCGCGAGCACGCGCTGGGGTGGAAACTCGCGCAGAGCCCGCTCGTTTCGGAGCTGATCTTCGCGCCGGGCAATCCCGGGATGGCCGAGATCGGCCGCTGCGTGACGGTCAAGGCGGAAGACGCCGCCAATCTGGCGGCGCTGGCCGTACGCGAGCAGGTTGGGCTAGTGGTGATCGGGCCGGAAGTCGCGGCGGCGGCGGGCTTGGCGGACTCGCTGGCGCAAGTGGGCGTGCCCTGTTTTGGGCCGAGCCAGAAGGCGGCGCAACTGGAAAGCTCCAAGGCTTTCATGAAAGCGTTTTGCGATCGCCATGGCGTGCCCACCGCGACCTATCGCGTGTTCGACGATGTGATCCACGCCAAAGCTTATATTGGCGAACGCACCCCGCCCTTTGTGATCAAGGCGGACGGGCTCGCCGCCGGCAAAGGCGTCGTGATCGCCGAAACCTTGCGCGAAGCCGATGCGGCGATCGATGAAATCATGTTCCTGCGCAAGTTCGGCACAGCCGGCCAGCGCATCGTGATCGAAGAATTTTTGCCTGGCGAGGAAGCCAGCTTCTTCGCCATTTGCGACGGCGAAACCGCGATCCCGCTGATCGCCGCCCAAGATCACAAGCGCGCCTATGACGGCGATAGGGGTCCCAACACGGGCGGCATGGGGGCCTATTCGCCCGCACCCATCTTCACCGACGCCGTGCGCGATGCGGTGATGGAGCAGATCATTCTGCCAACCGTGCGCGGCATGAAGACCGAAGGCGCGCCTTTCATCGGCGTGCTTTTCGCGGGGCTGATGATCACCCCGGAAGGGCCGAAACTGATCGAGTTCAATGTGCGCTTTGGCGATCCCGAATGCCAAACGCTGATGCGGCGCTTGAAGAGCGATCTCGCGCCCGTGCTGCTCGGCGCGGCCAAGGGCGAATTGGCGAATGTTTCACTCGAATGGGATAGCCGCCCCGCCGTCACGGTGGTGATGGCCGCGCAAGGCTACCCGGACGAGCCGCTCACCGGCTCGGTCATTCGCGGTCTGCGCGAGGCGCGCAAGTTCGAGGGCGTGGAAGTATTTCACGCCGGGACCAAGCTCGATGAAGACGGCGTACTGCGCGCCGCGGGCGGGCGGGTGCTCAATGTCACCGCCGTGGGCGCGGATTTGCGCGACGCGGTCAACCGCGCCTACGCCGCCATTGGCGCGATCGACTGGCCGGGCGGCTTCTGCCGCACCGACATAGGCTGGCGCGCACTGGGCTAGCTTGCACCGCGGCGCGCCAAGGCTTTAAGTCGCGACCATGAGCACACCTCTCGCCAGCTTCGAGGGCGTCAAGCCCGTCGATGAGAAACACCGCTTTGACGAAGCGGCGCTAACGCGCTGGCTGGAGGCCAATGTCGAAGGCTTTGCCGGGCCATTGACGGTCAGCCAGTTCAAGGGCGGGCAATCCAACCCCACCTTCCAGCTGCAAACGCCGGCGCAAACCTACGTGCTGCGTAAGAAGCCGGGCGGCAAACTTTTACCCTCCGCGCACGCGGTGGACCGCGAGTTTCGCGTCATCTCCGCGCTCTATCCGACCGGCTTTCCGGTCGCGCGGCCTTACGCGCTCTGCGCCGATGAAAGCGTGATTGGCGCGATGTTCTATGTGATGGGCCGCGTCGAGGGCCGCAATTTGTGGGACGGCGCGCTGCCAGATTTCAGCAAGGAGCAGCGCCGCGCCATCTATGAGAGCCAGATCAGCGTGCTGGCGCAGCTGCACAATACCGACCATGTCGCCATCGGCCTTGGCGATTACGGCAAGCCGGGAAATTATTTCGCGCGTCAGATCGATCGCTGGAGCAAGCAGTATCGACTCAGCGAAACCGAGACCATCGAAGAGATGAACCGCCTGATGGATTGGCTGCCGACCACCATCCCCGCCGGCGAGCGCACTAGCATCGTGCATGGCGATTATCGGCTCGACAATATGATCATAAACACGGACGCCGCCCGCGTGGCCGGCGTGCTGGATTGGGAGCTTTCAACGCTGGGCGATCCGCTCGGCGACTTCACTTATTTTGTGATGAATTGGGTGATGCCAAGCGATGGCCGCGCCGGCCTTGGCGGACTGGACCTTCCAGCGCTCGGCATTCCAACATTGGAGGAAACAGTCGCGCTCTACTGCCAACTCACCGGCCGCGATGGCATTGGCGCGTTGGATTGGTATTTCTCCTATAACGCCTTCCGCCTCGCCGCGATCATTCAGGGCGTCGCCGGCCGCATTCGCGACGGCACCGCCGCTAGCGCCAACGCCACGCAAATGGTGCAGCGCATCCGCCCGCTTGCGAGCGCCGCTTATGCTTACGCGCAACGCGCTGGCATGAAATGAGCGCCGGCACATGAATGCCAGCCATGAATGAACGTCAGCGCGATCTGTTTCTGTACGTGTGGTCGCAGCGCCGCAAACCGGGGCGCAACGCCGTGGTGATGCGCGGGCTGATCATTGGCGCGCTGGGCGGGGTGCTGTTCGCCGTGCTCTTGAACCCAGGCCCGCCGCCTGGCGTCATGCCTTACGATTTCATCGGCCAGATCATGCCGAAGCTGCAAGCGCTGGCCCTGGCCGTGCCGGCTTTCGCAGCGATCGGATGGTTTGGCGCTAATCGGGTCTGGAACACGCAGGAAGGCATGTATGTGCGCCTGCTCAATGCCGGCGCCACCGTGCCGGAGCGTAAACCTGAAATGCAGCTCGCCGACCGCTGGCCCGCCATCATGGTAGGCGTAGCCGTGCTGATCATAGCCGGCTTCATCATCTCGTTGATGATCATGGCCAGCACGGGCGCGCTTTGAGACGAGTGGCAGGCGAAAGCCGTTGACGCGCAGCGTGTGCGCGGTCGATCTCAGACCCAAAGAGGGACACGCCATGCTTCGCCGCACCATGCTCGCCGCCGCCGCTCTCGCGGCTTTGACCAGTTCCAGCTTCGCGCAAGACGCCAGCCCGCAAATCGCCAGCGTCATCCATGCCGGGCGCCTGCTCGCCGATCCGAGCACGGGCCGGGTGCTGAGCGAACAATCCATTCTCGTCGGCGCGGATGGAAACATCGTCGGCATCGAGCCTGGCTATGTGACCCCCGAAGGCGCCCGCGTGATCGATCAGCGCAATCGCTTCGTGCTGCCGGGGCTGATGGACAGCCATGTCCACCTCACCAGCGAGCTCGGGCCCAATCAATTGCTCGACGAAGTGCAGACCACCGTGTCCGACCAAGCGCTGCGCGGCGCCGAAAATGCGCGCAAGACGCTGATGGCCGGCTTCACCACCGTCGCCGATGTTGGCGGCGCCAATGACGCCGTGTTCGGCTTGCGCCGGGCCGTGGCGGAGAACCGCATTCCCGGCCCGCGCATCCTCGCCTCCGGCTCCGCCATCACGCCCGATGGCGGGCACGCCGACGCGAACGGTTTCGCCCCGCACATTATTGACGTGCTGCGCAGCGAAACCGCGTGCACCGGCGCCGATGCCTGCGCGCGCGCCACCCGCCGCCAAATCCAAGCCGGCGCCGATCTCATCAAGATCACCGCCACTGGCGGGGTGCTCTCCAACACGGCGGCTGGCGTCTCGCAGCAGCTAACCGATGCCGAGTTACGCGCGATCGTGGACGCCGCGCACGCCATGGGCCGGCGCGTCACCACGCACGCGCACGCGGCGGACGGCGTCAACGCCGCGCTGCGCGCCGGCGTCGATTCGATCGAACACGGTTCCTATGCCGACAATGAAAGCATGCGCCTATTCCGCCAGGATGGAGGCCGTTACTTGGTGCCGACATTGATGGCGGGCTGGTGGGTGTCTCAACTTGCCGACCAAGGCGGAGTGCTGACGCAAGCCCAGGCCGATAAAGCCCGGCAGGTGGGGCCAGCTCTACTGGCGATGGCGCGCCGCGCGCGCGCCGCTAACGTGCCGATCGCCTACGGCACAGATACGGGCGTCTCGCCGCACGGCATGAATGCGCGCGAATTCCAGCTCCTGGTGGAGGCCGGCTTCACGCCGCTGCAGGCGATCCAATTCGCCACCGTGAACGCGGCCGACCACTTGCAGATCAGCAACATTGCCGGCCGGATCGCGCCGGGCATGTCCGCTGACATCATCGCCGTCAATGGCGATCCGCTAAGCGATGTCAGCACGCTCATGAACACCCCCTTTGTGATGGCGCGGGGGACGGCGTTTAGGGAGTAGTCACCCACACCCGTCATTCCGGGGCACGCAGAGCGTGAACCCGGAACCCAGGGGCAAACACAGAGGATGCCGCCCCTGGATTCCAGATCGCGACTGCGTCGCGTCCGGAATGACGGAGGAAGCGATTTGCTCCCCCGCGAACATCGGGCCAAACATCGCCCATGCTTCGGATTCGCGCCCCTGGCGGAGTTGAGTGCGTCAGCCTGGACGATCCCCGGGCGCTGTGGATCGATCTTGAATCGCCCACGGACGAGGAAGAACGCGCGGTCGAAGCGGCGCTTGAGGTCGACGTGCTCACCGCCGCAGAGCGCGCGGCGCTGGAGGAGTCCGCCCGCTTCTATCAGGAGAATGGCGCGCTCTATCTCACAGCCACTTTGCTCGGGCGGCGCGACGAGGGCCCATTCAAGAGCGGCGCCGTCACCTTTATCCTAACCAAAGGCAAGCTTGTCACCGTGCGGACGATCCGCCCGCGCGCCTTCGATGTCGGTCAAGGCCGCGCCTCCGCGCGCGTCGGATCAGCCACAACCGGGGCCGAAGTCATGATGGCGCTGCTCGATGGCGGCGTGGAGCGCCTGGCCGACATTCTCTCCGAAGCGACGCAAGAGCTCACCAAGCTTTCGACCGAGATTTTCGCAGAAAAGGATACGGATCTGCGCGGCGCGCTGCGTTCGCTGGGCCGGGTCGGAGGCCTTGTCTCAATGACGCATGAATGCCTCTCCAGCTTGCAGCGGCTCGCCGTCTATGCGCGCCACGCCGGCAAGGATTTTGGCTTCGACAATGCCCGGCTCGGCGTTTTCGCGCGCGATACCGAAGAATTAGAGCGCGTGGCCGAAGCGCTGCAAACGCGGCTGTCCTATTATCAGGACGCCGCGCTCGGCTTCATCAGTTCGACGCAAAATGACGTGCTGCGCACGCTCGCCATCGCCACCATGGCCTTCATGCCGCCGACCCTGATCGCCTCCATATTCGGCATGAACTTCCAGCAAATGACCTGGTTCGACGCCGCCTGGGGGCCCTGGGTCGGCATGGCGCTCATGGTGCTCGCGCCCCTTGCCCTGTTCGCCGTGGCCAAATGGCGACGCTGGTTCTAAACACCGCACGGTGGCGGTCGCCGGCGCCTCATAACGGCCCAGATGCCGCAAAAGAACCTTAACCGGAGCGGGCGCCAGATCGGCGCTCAAGCGTTTCTTGCGTCAGGAGAATCTTCGATGCGGATTGGAGCAGTGGTGCTGATGGCGGCCAGCTTAGGCGCCTGCGGCACGCAAATGGGCGACCGGCTGGCCTCTGGCGCGGCCATTGGCGCGGGCACGGGCGCAGTGTTTGGCGGCGTCGGCGCCATTCCTGGCGCGATCGTCGGCGCAGGCGTCGCGGCCGTCACCGAGCCGGACCAGGTCAATCTCGGCAAGCCGGTTTGGGACAAGCGCCCCGCCAATATGAAGTGAGCCGCATTGCGCGCGGCCGCGCCCGGCCCTAACAGGAACGCGGCGCCCGTCTGTGCTGCGGGAGTGCCGGGAAACTAGCTATGGCTGCGTTGGAATTCACGCGGCGTTACGCGATGGCGCATCGGCTACTGGCCGATCCGGCCTCGAAGTGCGCCGTCCCTCACGGACACAATGAGATCGTCACGGTGCGGCTCGAGCCTGAGCGCGCCTTCCGTTTCGGCGGCTCGAACGCGGAGGCGCCGTTCGAGGCTGTCAAAGGCCGCTGGCATGAATGGATCGACGATCACGTCGATCACGCCCTGCAGCTCGGCGAAGACGATCCGCTGATCGGCTATTTCCGCGAACACGAGCCTCAGCGCCTCGCGCGCGTGCTCACCATCCCCGGCGATCCAACCACCGAAGCGCTGGCCGCGTGTTTCTGGATGAAACTCACCGCGTTCGTGGAAGATGCGGGGCTGCCGTTTCGCGTCAGCGCGGTGCGCGTGGAGGAAACACCCACCAATGCGGTGCTGTTCACGCGCGACACGTTCGACCCTGCAGCCTGTGGGCTCGCGCCAAACAGTTGGCCGCGCCGCGCCGATATGAGCATCAACGAATTTAGCTAGAGCACAAAGCGCCGGCGGCGCGGGCGCCGTCGGCGAGGGAGTGCGAAGCGACTGGGAGTCCGCTTCGGGAACACCCAAACGCTAATCCAACTATGACGACCGGTCTAGCTATTTTTCCGACTAGATCGATCACAGCTTCGCGATAGAAGCCGGGCTGCCTTTCGAGGAGCCGTCATGCCTTCATTGCTTTCGCCCCACATCGCCCCCGTGCTGATGCTGCTGGCGTCAAACATTTTCATGACCTTCGCCTGGTATGGGCACCTCAAATATCGCAGCGCGCCGCTCTTGCTGGCGATCGCCGCGTCCTGGGGCATTGCGCTGGTGGAATACTGCTTCGCCGTGCCCGCCAACCGCATTGGCCGCGCGGTCTATTCCACCGCTGAACTCAAAACCATGCAGGAGGTCATCACGCTGATCGTGTTCGTCGGCTTTTCCTGGCTGGTGCTGAAAGAGCCGCTCGGCTGGAGCCATGCGCTGGGCTTCACCCTGATCGGCGTCGGGGCTGCTGTGATATTTCTGGCGAAGTGATTAGCGCGCCCCGCCCAAGGCCCACACTAACCAAGGCGCGCCGATCAGCGCGCCGATCAAAGCCTCAACGCCGGCTGCGCGCATGTAGGCGCTCGTCGCCAGCGCACGATCCTTGTAGAGCGCCACGCCACGGCCCAGCGCTGATCCGATCCAGGCGCCGCAAAGCGCCGCCGCCGCGCCCGCCGCGAATATGCCAATCACGCCCTCGCCGCCAATAATCCATTTCATGGTGAAATAAAGCGCGGCCGCGTGCGATGCGAGAAATACGCCGCCCAGCGTCGAACTCAGCAGCGCCGACTTTTCACCGCTTTCATCGCCCTGCATCCGCATCAGGCGCGCAGCCCAGACCGGGTCGATCAAGGCGCGCGCGCCAAGCCCCGCGCAAAACGACAATGTCAGCGCGTTGAGCGCCCAGGCGATCAGCTCCGGCGAGAAGCCTTCACGCCACATTAGCGGGGCGCGTCTTTCCGGCGGCCGGTCCAGCCGTGCTTGGCTAGCTCTTCGCGCGCAATGGAGCGGCAATGCACTTCGTCCGGACCGTCAGCCAAACGCAATGTGCGGATGCTCGCATACGCTTTGGCGAGACCGAAATCCTGACAAACGCCGCCGCCGCCATGGGCTTGGATGGCGTCGTCAATGATGCGCAACGCCATGCGCGGGGCGGCGACCTTGATCATGGCGATCTCGTTTTTAGCGACCTTATTGCCGGCCGTATCCATCATATAGGCGGCCTTGAGGCAGAGCAGGCGCGTCATCTCGATATCGATGCGCGCTTCAGCAATGCGCTGCTCCCACACCGATTGCTCGGCGATGGTTTTGCCGAACGCGACGCGCGAGGTAAGGCGCTTGCACATGGCGTCGAGCGCCGCTTCCGCCGCGCCAATGGTGCGCATGCAGTGATGGATGCGGCCCGGCCCTAAACGCCCCTGCGCGATTTCAAAGCCGCGCCCTTCGCCCAGCAGCATATTCTCCACCGGCACGCGCACATTGTTGAGTACGATCTCCATATGGCCGTGCGGGGCGTCGTCATAGCCGAACACATGCAGCGGGCGCAGGATTTCCACACCCTTCGCATCGAGCGGCATGAGGATCATGCTTTGCTGCGTATGCTTAGCCGCTTCGCGATTGGTTTTACCCATCACGATCGCGATCTTGCAGCGCGGATCGCCGGCGCCGCTTGACCACCACTTGCGGCCATTAATGACATACTCATCGCCCTCGCGGCGAATGTCGCATTCAATATTGGTGGCGTCCGATGAAGCGACCGCAGGCTCGGTCATCAGGAAGGCGGAGCGGATTTCGCCGTTCATTAGCGGCCTCAGCCACTCTTCCTTCTGCGCGCGCGTGCCGTAGCGGTGCAGCACTTCCATATTGCCAGTGTCCGGCGCGGAGCAGTTGAACACTTCCGAGCCGAACGGAATGCGCCCCATCAATTCCGCCAGCGGCGCATATTCGAGATTGGAAAGGCCCGGGCCTTCAAACTTGAACGTACCATCCACATGCGCCGCGCCATGGCTTGGCGGCATGAACAGATTCCACAAACCCTCGGCTTTGGCCTTCGCCTTCAGCTCTTCCAGGATCGGCAGCACCTTCCAACGCCCGCCTTCATGCTGCTGCGCTTCATAGATCGAGGCGGCGGGAAAAACGTGCGCGTCCATGAAGCGCGACACGCGATTGATCCAGGCTTTGGCGCTCTCGCTATGCTCGAATTGCATGATCCTCTCCCGCGCCCTGAATTCTGATCCCGCATCGTGCCCGGAATACTGGCGGCGCTTTCTCCTACAGGCTAAAGCTCCCGCGCGGATGGAGCAATTGCAACGCATGCAGCTGGTTGCAGCAATATTGACGCAAGGGCCGGTCCGGCTGGAGCCCTTCGCCGAGCATCACCGCGCCGGCCTGACCGCCGCGGCGGAGGCCGACCTTTCCATCTTCCGGCACATGCCGTTCCCGATCGCCGCAAAAGGCTATGGCGCCTGGTTCGACTGGCTGCGCGCCGAGCAGGAGGCCGGGCGCTGGATTCCCCATGCAGTGTTTGACAGCGAAGGCGCCATTGTCGGCCAATCCTGCTACCTGACGCTGCGTCCTGAACAGTGCGGCGTGGAGATAGGCGGCACCTGGTACGCGCGCGGCGCACAGGGCACGATGATCAATCCCGCCGCCAAACTCGCGCTGCTCGACCACGCCTTCGGCTGCGGCGCCGAGCGCGTCGAGTTCAAGACCGACGCGCTCAACGCACAATCGCGTGCCGCGCTCAGCAAACTTGGCGCGAGCTTCGAAGGCATCTTCCGCCGCCGCTTGCGCCGTCCGGACGGAAGCTGGCGTGACGACGCCTACTTTTCCATCATCGCGCCGGAATGGCCGAGCGTGCGCGAAAGGATCGCCGCGCGGATCGCGGCGTGAGCCTCTTCGTCCTTATTGCGCTCCTCATTGTTGTGCTCGTGACAGCTACCGTGTCGGGCGTATTCGGCATGGCCGGCGGGCTGATGCTGATGGGCGCGCTGGCTGTGGTGATGCCGGTCTCCGCCGCCATGGTGACGCATGGCGCGGTGCAATTCGTTTCCAATGGCTGGCGCGCCGTGCTGCATCGCCAACACATTCGTTGGGGCATTATCGCCTTTTACACAGCTGGCTCCGCTCTCGCGGCGCTGGCGCTCATGCTCGTGACCTACCAACCGTCCAAAGCTTGGGTATTTTTGCTGCTGGGGCTCGTGCCCGGCCTGGCCTGGCTGCCGAAAAAGCTGTTTCAACTCGACGCCGCCAAACCCGCGCACGCTATTGCATGCGGGCTCAGCGTAACCGGCCTGAACGTAGCAGCCGGCGTGTCTGGTCCGCTGCTCGATGTCTTCTTCGTGCGCACGGCGCTGACGCGCCACCAGATCGTGGCCACCAAAGCGGCGACGCAGGCGCTCAGCCACACCGCGAAAATGCTCTATTACGGCGCCCCGCTCCTTGCGACCACGCAACCAACTGGCCTGCCGCCGCTTTGGTTCTTCGCACTGGCTGCGCCGCTGGCCATGCTCGGCGCCGTGCTGGGCGGACGCGTGCTCGACCAGCTGAGCGACGTGAACTTTCTCAAATGGACGCGCTGGATCGTCACCGCGCTCGGCGTAATCTATTTGATCCAGGCGGCGCAGCTCTTCCTCGGCTGATCGTTTCGGCGCCAGCGCGCCACTCGGCAAAATATGCACAGCTGATACGGCCCGCCCCGCCTCAGGTTAATGCTCTGCTAACTGGCCAAAGCCTGACATGGTCCGAACGAGGATTCGGGATTCGCATGCCCCTTATTACGCACGCCTTGCTCTATGCCGGCTACGCGCTCATTTCGCTGACGATCGGCTTGGCGTTGAGCCAGGTCGGCGGCGCCGATGCGCCTTCGGCCTTCCTGGGCGGGATTGCGCTCTTCTCCGCCTGCGCCGTGACCCATGCGGGCATTGCGGCCGCCGCAGCCGCTGGGCGCATCACCATAACCGAACGCAGCATCAAGTCGGACATGGAGCGCTTGCGCACCGCGCATCGCGAAGTCATGGCCGACATGGACGCGGTGCAAGTACGGCTCGAGCAACTCGAAACCTCCGCCGCCTTCGGCGCGCCGCGCCAGTTGGAAGCGCCGCAGCAGCCGCCGCAGCAAGTTGAGATCGCGCTGATCGACCAGATCGTGTCCAAGCTGGGCGCAGCCATGGATGCGCGCATCCAACAAATCGCGCCGGCTTCTGCATTGGCGCCAAGCCCGCAGCGTCCGCGCGGGCCGATGGATTTGGTGCGCGAAGCGCTGCTGGAAAATCGCGTAGACCTGCACTTGCAGCCGATCGTGCAGCTGCCGCAGCGCAAGACCGCCTTCTATGAGGGTTTCACGCGCCTTAAAGATGAGACGGGCCGCTTGATCCTGCCGCAGGAATTCATCCCCGCCGCTGAGGAAGCTGGGCTGATGACCACGATCGACAATGTGCTGCTATTCCGCTGCGTGCAGATCGTGCGCAAGCTGCAAAAGTCCGACCGCCGGGTCGGCATTTTCTGCAACATCACCCCAAGCGCTTTGGCCGATGACAGCTTCTTCCCTCAATTTCTGGAATTCGTGCGCGAAAATCGCGACCTAGCTGGCGCCGTCATCTTCGAATTGCCGCAAGACGCCTACGCGCAGCGCACCTCGATCGAAGCGCGCGCCATGGCCAAGCTGGCCGATCTCGGTTTCCGCTTCTCGATCGATAAGGTCACCAGCGTCGAGTTGGACCTGCCGGATCTGGAGCGCTCAGGCGTGCGCTATGTGAAGATTCCAGCACGGGTTTTGACCCAGCAATTGCTGGATGCAGGCCTCAGGCCGAAATCTTCCATCACCCGCGAAATCGCTGCGGCGGATGTCTCCGCCGTATTCTCGCGCTACGGCATCGACCTGATCGCTGAGCGTATTGAAAGCGAAGAAGCGGTGATCGAAGCGCTCGATCTGGAAGTCCCGTTCGGCCAAGGCCACCTGTTCGGCGCCCCGCGCGCCATTAAGGACAGCCTGATGGAAGAAATGGCCCCCTCGCGCGACTTCCTGCTGAAGCAGAGCCGGGTGGCTTAGCACCACATAGCCGTCATTCCGGATCGCGACTACGTCGCGTCCGGAATGACGGAGGAAGTTTTCTCCGCTAAGCGCTCCCCATGACCATTGCGCTACGCTCGCTTGACGACATCTCCGACCAATATGACGCCATCCTCTGCGACGTCTGGGGCGTCATCCATAATGGCCGCAGGCCATATCTGCCGGCGTGCGCTGCGCTTGAGCGCGCGCGGGCGCGGGGCCTCAGCGTGCTCTTATTTTCCAACGTGCCCAAGCCGCGCGAGTCCATACCGCCGCAACTGGCGCGCATCGGCGCGCCGCGCAGCGCTTGGGACGCCATCATCACCTCAGGCGACGCCATTCGCGGCGAACTCGCCGCGCGCGCGCCGGGCCCGATGTTCAAGATTGGCCCCGGCGACTTTGACCGCCCACTTTGGGAAGGGCTCGGCCTGATCGAAACCGAACTCAGCGCAGCCCTCTTCATCGGCATATCCGGCCTCTTCAATGATGACGACACGCCCGAGCAATATGCCGACATCCTCCGTCAGGCGAAGGCGCGCGACATGGAGCTGCTCTGCGCCAATCCCGACATTGTCGTGCAATTCGGCGATAAGCTGATCTGGTGCGCCGGCGCCGTGGCGCGCGACTACGAAGCCATGGGCGGGCGCGTGGTGATGGCGGGCAAACCGTTCGCGCCGATCTACACGCTGGCTTATCGGGAACTTCAAATGCTGCGCGGCAAGCCGGTGGAGAAAAGCCGCATCCTCGCCATTGGCGATGGCATCGGCACGGACGTGAAAGGCGCCGCCGCGGAGGGGCTTGATTGCATCTTCGTCGCCGCCGGCACGCATGGCGAGTCGCTCTGGACCGACGGGGTTCTTGATCTCGAAAAAGCCAAGCGCGCACTCGCGGCTGAGAATCTCAGCCCCCGCTACGCCATGGCGGCGCTGGCTTAATCGTCCACGCCGAGGCGCTCGAATTCGCGATCAATGCCGGAATCGAGACGGAAAGCGCTGCGAATATCATCGGCAGCCTCATCCCGCTCGCCGAGTTCACGCCGGGCCAAGCCGCGTCCATAAAGCGCCGCCGCATTGGTTGGCTCGTTCAGCAGTACAGCGTCATAGGCGGCGCGCGCTTCGGTCCAGTCTTCGCGGCGCAATTGGATCAGTCCGCGGCAAAGCTGAGCCGTCTTATCGCGCACGGAAACCTCAAGCGCGGCTTCCGCATCGCGCAACGCAGTAGCGAGATCGCCGCTTTGGCGCACGCGGCTCCAGCATCGCCCGCCAAGCGCTTCGCGATTGGGGCCATCGAGCCGCAAAGCGGCGTCAAAATCTTGCATCGCGCCGGCTTCATCTCCGTGCGCTTGCCTTAACGTCCCACGCGCAGCAAACACCTCCGCATTGCGGTTGTCCGCCGCTACTGACGCGTCGAACGCCGTGCGCGCGGCGTCTGGATTTCCTTGGCGCGCGCGCAGCAGGCCGAGCAAATAATTCGCACGCGCAGGCGCGTCGCCCTGTTCGATCACGCCATTGATCAAGGGCTCCGCCGCATCGAGTTGGCCGCTATCCAACAGCACCGCTGCGCGTCCCAGCTTCGCTTCGCTCAATGCCTCATCCAGCGCGAGCGCAGCGTTGAAGTCGGCTAGCGCGCCGGTGGGATCGCCGGCGCGGCGCTTAAGTTCACCGCGCACGCTCAGCGCCGCCGCGCGCTGGGCGGATTCCAGCGCCGGCTGCGCCAAAACCTCATCGCACCGCGTCCGCCGGTCCGCAGGCGCCGCGCCGTCATCGAGGCACACATCGAGCGCCGCGCTTTCCGGCGCGGCCGGGGCCTCCGTAGCGCGCTCACACCCGCCAAGCCCCACTGCCGAAAACACAAAAGCCGCAATCAGACGCCGCATCGCCAACCCCATTCCGTGCGGCGGCACCAAAGCGGCCCGGGCGCTGGCGCTCAAGCGGAAAGCGCATCTCGCCGGGCGGGGGAATCTTGACTTGGACCCGAAGCCCCAGCGCGCTAGCGTCAGGCCGGGGCCGGAGGGAGGCGTGGGATGAGATTGACCGCTGTGGCGGCGGCGCTTCTGGCGGGGACGGCGAGCGCGGGCTGCTCTTCGGTTGGAGGCTTCTTCGCCCCCGACGACTGGTCAGCGCGCGGACCGATGCCCTCGGGACCCGCCCCCTCCCTGACCGCGGCGCAAGGCGAATTTCCAGCGTTCCGCAGCGCGCCGCTGACGCCGCCGGCGCTGCTTTCGCACATCTCGACCCTGTCTTCGGATCAGTTTGGCGGACGCGCGCCCGGCACGGCCGGGGAAGACCTCACCATCAGCTACATTTCGCGCGCCTTCGCCGCACTCGGTCTCCAACCCGGCGTTCCTGGCCGTGACGGCGTCGCGCCCTCCTATTTACAGGAAGTCCCCATCGTCACCGCCACCTTGATCAATCAGCCCGTGCTGCAGGTCGGCGCCGACGCATTTCAGTACGGCGCTGATTTCGTGGCCTGGACCAGGCGCGGGCAAGAAGTGCTGGAGTTGCGCGACGCCGAACTCGTTTTCGTAGGCTATGGCGTTGTTTCTCCCGAACTGGGCTGGAACGACTATGCGGGCGCCGACCTTACGGGGAAGATCGCCGTCATCCTCGTCAACGACCCCGATTTCGAGACCGGCGACAATCGCGGCTTTAGCGGCCGCGCCATGACTTATTTCGGCCGCTGGACCTACAAAATAGAAGAAGCAGCGCGCCATGGCGCAGCGGGCGTGCTGCTGATCCATGAAGACGCGGCGGCGGGCTATGGCTGGCCGGTTGTGGTTTCGTCCTGGTCGGGTCCGCAGCACGATTTGGTGCGCGCCGATGGGGGCGCCTCGAACGTGGCGGTCGAAGGCTGGATTCAAAACGCCGTGGCGCGCCGCCTTTTCGCGCAGGCGGGACTCGACTTTGATGCCGAAAAGCGCCGCGCCCAGCGGCCCGATTTTTCAGCCGTGCCGCTCAACCAAACCGCCTCAATCGATCTGGTGACGCAGTTCACCATGACAATGTCGCACAATGTCGTCGGGGTTCTTCCCGGCGCGGAGCGTCCGCAAGAGACCGTCGTTTATGGCGCGCATTGGGATCATCTCGGCCAGTGCCCGCCGGTCAACGGCGATGACATCTGCAATGGCGCGCAGGACAATGCGAGCGGTGTCGCTGGCCTCATTGAACTGGCGCGCCGGTTCGCCAGCACTTCTGCGCGGCCGCAGCGCTCGGTGGCGTTTATCGCCTTCACCGCCGAAGAGAGCGGCCTGCTGGGCTCCGCCTACTATGCGGAGCACCCCATTTTCGCGCCTGCCGACACGGCGGCGATGATCAATATGGACGGACTCTCCAATCGTGGCATCGCCCGCGAAATCGCGGTGGTCGGCTACGGCCAGACTGACCTTCAGGATCTGCTGGTCACCGCCGCGACCGCCCAAGGACGCACAGTGGCGCGCGAACCCTATCCGGAGCGGGGAAGCTATTATCGCTCCGACCAGCTCAACTTCGCCCGCATTGGCGTGCCGGTGCTCTACACCAGCCCCGGCCTTGATCTGTTTGATGGCGGCGTGGAGCGCGGGCGGGCGCTTGCGAGCACCTTCCTCACCGAACGCTACCATAAGCCGGATGATGAACTGACGTCAGACTGGGATATGTCCGGCGCCATGCGCGATCTGCAACTGCTCTACACAGTGGGGCGCCAAGTGGCCGAAGGTTCAACCTGGCCGCAATGGAGTCCCAATAGCGAGTTCCGCGCAATTCGCGAAGCTTCGCGCCGCGACCGCTAATCAGAACGCGCCCAACACGCCGACCAGCTTGGCCTTCAGCACTTGCGCGTTAAACGGCTTGGTCAGATAGGCCGACGCATCCGCGCGCATGTCGAGTTCGCCGCCGCCATCATTGGCCACCATCACAAACGGCGTGTCCTTGGTGCGCTCATCGGCGCGCAGCTGGGTCAGCAGCTCGCCGCCATTCATCGGCGTCATCTCGGCGTCAGAAATTACCAAGGCGTAGGTCTTGCTGCGCAGCTTCGCGAGCGCTGTGCGCCCATCAGATGCTTCATCAATGTTGGAGAAGCCCAGTTGGCGCAGCAGATTGCGTAGGATGCGGATCATCGTGTTGTAGTCGTCGACGATCAAAATCGGCATCGACATTGAGATCGCCACGACGAAATCCCACCTCGCTTGAGAGCGCCGCCGTGGCCGCCAGATCGGGGTGCGTACGATCCGGCGGCCAGCGGGGGTTCGCCCGGCTTTGCGCCTTGTTGTGAAACAACACATAGCAAACACCGGAAAATTTTCAGTAAAACAGGACTTAATCATAGGTGAACACACGGACGCCGCGTGCTAGCCACCCGCAGGGCGCTTGCATGCGCCGCCAACGGATTACCTTCTAGGAATGATGCGACGCTTCAGCACCCGCGACCGAATTCCCGACGACGCCAAAGGCGCGGCGCTGGCGTTCGGCAAGTTCGACGGCGTGCATCTGGGCCATATTGCCGTCATCGCCGGCGCGCGTGAAGCGGCGCTTCGTCTAGGCGCGCCCGTGGCGGCGCCGGTTTTCACGCCGCACCCACGCCGCGCCTTTGAGCCGGACGCCCCGCCGTTTCTGCTGCAAACGCCGCATCAGCGTGAGCGCGCCCTGGCGGATGCAGGCGTAACCATCCTTTTCGACCTGGCGTTCGACGCGCGCTTCCTCAGCCTCACCGCGCGGGAATTCTCCCAGGAAGTATTGAAAGGCCAACTCGGCATTCGTCACCTCAGCACCGGTCCGGATTTCCGCTATGGCCGCGGCCGCAGCGGTGACGTGAAAACCCTTATGGGCGATGCGAGCGAACTTGGTTTCACGCTCTCAACCGCCGCCATTGTCCTAAACGAGCAAGGCAAGCCCGTTTCATCGAGCGCCATTCGCGAGGCGCTGACACGGGGCGAGCTTAAGGCCGCCAATGCCATGTTGGGACGGCCATGGGCCATTGAAGGCGTCGTGCAGCGCGGTTTTCAGCGCGGACGCGATTTTGGTTTCCCGACCCTTAACATCGCGCTCGGCGAATATCATGCGCCCAAGCTCGGCATCTATGCGGTTCGCACGGACATTGGCGGTGGCGACATCAGGCCCGGCGTGGCCAGCATCGGCGTAAACCCAACGGTCGGCGCGCTGCCAGCGCCATTGCTTGAGGTGCACTTGTTCGATTTCGAGGGCGATCTCTATGGCAAGCAAGTCGAAACCCACTTGATCGCTTTTTTGAGATCGGAACAAAAGTTCGAGAGTATCGAGGCCTTAAAGGATCAGATGGCGCGCGACGCCGCGCTCGCACGCGCATCGCTGGGCTGATCCGCTATTGGGCTGCGCAGCATTTCCGCGCTCGCAATGGTCGCCTGGAACTCGTTCAAAAGCTCGACCGCCTCTTCAATTGGAAGGGTCGGCGTCATTTCCATGTCGGGGAAACGGAAGCGCCAGAACGAGTCGATGTGCTTAACCACGCCAACCGCCTCGCCAATCGGAATGAACATGGAAGGCGCGCGCAGCAAGAAATCGCGGAACGCCATGGCTTGCCCCTCAGTCAAGGCGGCGAACGCGGCGCCATACTGAAGCAATTGATCATCGACGCAGGTCACTGCGCGATCGACTTGTTCGAGAATTTTGCGGCGAATGCCGGCCAGTTCGCGGCGCTCTTCAGCAGTGGCGCCCTGGATGACGCATCCGGCAAAGCTCGGCCGGAATCGCGCCAGGCGCGGGCGAAACTCCTGCATCACCCACTTATAATAGAGAAAGCCCTTCCAGGCGAACACGCCCTCAACATATTCCTCGCCCGAAAGCCGAAGCGTCTGCCGCAGCGGGTCCAGCGAGCGCGCGGTTTCATCCGTCAGCAGCTTTTCCGCCAGCTTGGACGAAAGATCGCCTCCCAGATTGCCGCCAGTTGCGAAGGCGAGGCGGATTAACTGCCCAATTTCGGCGCCGACGAAGGCGCGCATGCGCATAATGTCAGCCTCGGCGATCTCAAAATAGCAGCGCGCCGGCTCGACCCCCGAATGGCGCAACCGCTCACGCAGCAAAAACGGATCGAATGAGGGCAGCTTGTTCAGCACTTGCAGCAGCGTCACGTCCGCCGCGAAATCCTCGTCGTTTGCATAAGCCGCGCTTTCGCGCAGCAGCCGCTCAAAGCGGCGTTCGCCCACCATGAAGCTGACGCCGCCAAGACTTAGATCGTTCGCCGCATATGGCAGAATGACCTTAGTGGCCGTCGCGGCCGAGCCCCACACCAATTCACGTTCATGCGGACGCAAGGCGTGCTTGATGATCAGCGCGCGGTTCAGCCGCCGATTACGGAACAGGGGCTTGGAAAGATATTCTTCGGTCTTTCCAAATCGTTCACAGACGAGCGGAAGGTTGAGCACGCGCGACGTCGATCCGCTCTCGCGGATCAGTGATAGATCCCGACGACCTTCGCTCTTCATAGCCATGGGACTAGCTATTGGCCGGCCCACGGTAAAATTTCGTCAACGCTGCTGCGAATTATGCCGACTTGCGAGGAATTTTCACCATCGCCTCGCCTTCGAGCACCACCGTATCGCCGACCCGGCAGCGGCAAGCCAGCGTGGCGCGCGAACCCTTTTCGATCAATTCCGTCACTTCCACTTCCGCCACCACCGTATCGCCAATTCGGACCGGCGCCAGGAAGCGAAGGGTTTGCGAAATGTAAATCGCGCCTGGGCCCGGCATGCGGGTGCCGATCACGGCCGAGATGAGGCTCGCCGTATAAAGGCCGTGCGCGATGCGCCCGCCGAATGGCGTCTTGGCGGCGAAGTGCTCGGACAAATGGATTGGATTGCGGTCGCCGCTAATTTCAGCGAAGCCCACCACATCCGAGGCGCGCACCTGCTTTTCATAGCTCTCGCGCATGCCGACCGAGAGGTCTTCGAAAAATAGCGACTGGGTTTCCGGCAGGGTCATGCTGTAAGGCAGTACGTCAGGCGCCGCGAAAAACAAGTGGGCGCCCTAGCGGCGCGCGCGGAAAAACGCCTTGAGCTGCTCGCCCGCCTCATCCGCTCTAACGCCGCCCAAGACCTCAGGACGCCAATGGCAGGTCGGTTGAGCGAAAAAGCGCGCGCCGCTTTCGACGGCCCCGCCCTTGGCGTCGGTTGCGCCGTAGACCAAGCGCGCAATGCGCGCATGGCTGATGGCGCCGGCGCACATGGCGCACGGTTCCAGCGTCACATAAAGCGTCAGGTTCGGCTTCAGCCGATAATTGCCCAGCTTCGTGGCAGCAGCGCGCAGCGCCACGATCTCCGCGTGCGCGGTGGGATCGTGCCTGCTGATCGGCGCATTGGCGCCTTCTGCTATAATCGCGCCGGTTTCATCAGCGATGACGCAACCAATGGGCGCTTCACCGGCCGCCGCCGCGTCTCGCGCCAGCTCCAGCGCGCGCCCCATCAAGGCTTCATCATTCATGCGCGCCGCAACTCCAGCATGTCGCGCACCACAGGCATGGCGAACAGCGTTTCGAACGAGCCTGGCTCTATCGCCTCGCGATACTGGCGCCGAGCCTCATCATCGGAATGGTGCATGCGGGTTTCCATGGCGGCCTTCCAGGTCGCTTCATCGGGCCATTGGGCGTAGGCGATGAACGCGCCGTCCGGGCTGCGATGCAGGCGCGAGCCCCAGCCGCCAAACTCCTGAGCGATACGACTGGTCCCAGCAGCCCATCCCTCCTCGAATTGCGCCTCAAGCCCTGGTATCACCCGCCAACGATAGATCACGACGAACATGGCCGCTTCTCCCACCCCCCTTTCCAGCGCCGAAGGCGAGCGCGTGGCCAAGTTCCTGGCCCGCGCCGGCGTGTGCTCGCGCCGCGACGCCGAGAAGCTGATCGCCGAGGGGCGGGTCAAGCTCAATGGAAAGGTGCTCGACACGCCGGCCGTGAAGGTGACGGCCAAGGATAAGATCCTGGTCGATAATAAGCCCGTGGCCGCCGCCGAAGCGACGCGGCTCTGGCGCTACCATAAACCCTCGGGCCTCGTAACCACGCACCGCGATCCTGCGGGGCGCCCCACCGTGTTCGAACGCCTGCCGCCTGACCTGCCGCGCGTCATCTCCGTGGGCCGGCTCGACCTCACCTCGGAAGGGCTGCTGCTGCTCACCAATGACGGCGCACTGGCGCGGCGTTTGGAGCTGCCCTCAAACGGCTGGCTGCGCCGTTATCGCGCGCGCGCCTTCGGCAGCATCACCCAGGAAGAACTGGATCGCCTGCGCGACGGCGTCACCATTGACGGCGTGCGCTATGGCGGCATCGACGCCAAGCTCGAAAGCGGGCGCGGCTCGAACGTGTGGATCGCGGTTTCGATCAGCGAAGGTAAGAATCGCGAAGTGCGCCGCGTGCTCGAAGCAGTGGGGCTGAAAGTGAACCGCCTCATCCGCATCGCCTACGGACCATTCCAACTCGGCTTGCTCAAGCCTGGCGAAGTGGAAGAAATCTCCGGCAAAGTGCTGCGCGATCAGCTGGGCGAAAAGCGCAAGCGCTAGCCACCCGAAACTTAGTGCGCGCCGCCAAGAAAGCTTGGAATTGCTGGGATCACAGCCGGGAAGAAATTGTGGCTGTCTTCCCAAACCATGCGCAGGCCGGCGAACAAAATGATGATGATGCCCACCGTCGCGATCCAGCGGTGCTTCTCGATCACGCGCGCAATGAAGCTCGCCGCTACGCCCATCAGGATCACCGACAGCACAAGCCCGAACGCCATGATGAAGGGATGCTCCTTCGACACGGCGGCGACGGCCAGCACGTTGTCGAGTGACATCGACACGTCCGCGAGAATGATGGTCATCAGCGCGCTGCCGAACGTCTTGGGCGCCTTACCGCCTGCCGCGACCGCCTCAGCGGCGTGCTCGGCCCCCACCGGATCGCCGACTGACACTGGGCGGTGATGTGAGAGGTCGTCCCACATGCGCCAAGCGACCCAGAACAGCATCAGCCCCCCCACCAGCAGCAGGCCGGGGATTTGCAGCAGCTGAATGGTGACGCCGGCAAACAGGATGCGCAGCACCAGGGCCATCACCACGCCCCAGAAGATGGCGCGCTTCTGCTGTTGCGCCGGCAGGGCCGAGGCGGCGAGGCCCACAGCCACCGCATTATCCCCAGCCAGCGCCAGGTCAATCAGGATGACTTGAAATAGGGCGGCCAGTTCGGCGATGCTGAATTCCACTTTGGCCTGCTCCCTCAACGCGAAGCCGCCCTTGTCCACGAAGCGCGGCGCCAAAATCAAGCGGGCGTTGCGGCTGCCCCAGCGATATATGGCGCGAGACTTGTGCGCGCTGTGGCGGCGCGGCATGTGAGCCGCGCATGCGCATAGTAGGAGGACGTTTCCGGGGGCGCGCCATCGCCGCCCCCGCCGGCGCCGGCACCCGGCCGACGGCCGACCGCACGCGCGAAGCGGTGTTCAACATTCTCGCCCATGCCGAATGGTCGCCTGGCCTGGAGGGGCGGCGCGTCTTGGACCTGTTCGCCGGCTCCGGCGCGCTGGGCTTCGAGGCGCTCTCGCGCGGGGCGGCCTTCGCACTGTTTGTAGAGACAGACGCCGCCGCCCGCGGCGCCATCCGCGACAATATTGAAGCGCTGAGCCTGTTCGGCGTCAGCCGCATCCATCGCCGCGACGCCACCGATCTTGGCGTAAAGCCCGTGGGCCTCGGCGATCCGTTCGACCTCGTCTTTCTCGACCCGCCCTATCATCGCGGCTTGGCCGAAGCGGCGCTGGCGCGGCTCAAGCAAGGCGGCTGGATCAGCGCCGGCGCGCTCGCCGTGTTCGAATGCGGCGCGGATGAAACGCCCGCCACGCCCGGCTTTGAGCTGCTCGACGAGCGCAGCTATGGCGCCGCGAAAGTGCTGTTCCTGCGCAGCGCCTAGCCGTTACGGCGTTGTCGTCGTCGCAGGCTCAGTCGGCGCCTCCGGCGTGCGTTGCACCCGCAGCTGTGGCGCCAGTTCCACGCGCGGACGCAGCTGCGTTCGCAGTAAAGTTTGGCAGCGGTCGAGCGTGGCCTGATCGGGCGCTGCGACATCATGCGTTTCCTGCGCCTGCCGCAGCCGCTCGCACGCTTCGCGCGTGCGCCCGCTGCGCTCGAGCGCGCGCACCAATTGCTGCGCATCGGCCTGCAGCGCTTCAACTGCGGACGATTGCGGCGCGGCCGCGACGGCCTGCTCCCGCAAGCGATAAGCTTCAGCAAAGCGCGCGCTGGCGGACGTGTCGTCATTGCGCTGCTCCGCGATCTCGCCAAGCTGGGAGACGACCGTGGCGCGCAGCGACGGCGCTTCCAGGCTCGGCAGCGCTTGTTGCAGTGTTTGCTCGGCAGCCGCGGCGTCGCCTGCTTGCTGCTGCTGCACGCCTTCGGCCACCAAGGCTGCCGCGCGTGCTTCGCTCTGATCATCGGTGCGCTGATAGGAGCGCGACAGCATGCGCCAAACTTCTGTCCGCTCGGGCGAAATATTGGTGGCCTGCTCCAACGCGCGCCGGCCCAGCGGATTGTCGTTGGTTTCGCCTACCGCGCCGCAGACCAGATAAATCTGTTCGCGCTGCGGATCGTCCGGGTGCGCCTGCGCGTAGGTCCACAGCGTCTGCATGGCCGCGTCGCGCTGCGCGGGATTGGACAGATTGAGCGCCGCTTGGCGCACGCTGGCGTCCTGATGCGTCAGTAAGGCGCCCATGGCGTTGCGATAGGTCTCGCGCGCCGCTTGATCGAACTCCTGCTCGCTGACCGAGGCCAGCTGCGCCTCTGCACGCGTTTCGACAGAAGCGCCCGGCGCGGCCGGCGCCGCAGAATTGTCCGTGCCCTGCAGCGCAATGTCCTGCGTTTCGCCGAGCGCGCCGCTTTCCAGGATTTCCGCCAACTGAATCGCCTGCTCTGGCGTCAGCTTGCCTTCAGACAGGAGACGCAACAGTTCCGCGCGCAGATCCGTCTGCACCACCTCGGGTTCACTGGGGAAGAAGATGTATTTGCCGAATGCGGCAATGCCGATCACCAGCGCGATCACCGTCAGCAGCGACACCAAGCGAATCCGGGCGCCGAGGCGGCGGCGCTTGGCGGCGACGGCAAGACTGTCAATGTCGCGCCCTTCGAGCCGCGCCTTCAGCGCTTCTTCCAGGAGCTGCATTTGCGGCGCGTTGGAGCCGCCATTCCAACTGGTGAAATCTTCCGCCTGAAACGCGCCGAAGCCGAGCGGCAGCTGCACACGATCAAGCAGCACCGGGACCAGCCGGCCCTCATCGCGCGCGCGGCCTGCTTCATCGCGCACGAACGTCGAGAGCGCCGAGCTTTGCGTCCACACCACGATCACGGCCTTCGCCGCTTTCAGCTCGCGCTCAATGATCGCGGCATAGTCCTGACCGGCGGCGAGGGAGCGATCCCACCAAATATTGAAGCCGCGCTCCGCCAGCGCCTCGGCGAGCGGACGCACCCGCGCCCGATCCTCGCTGGCGTAGGAGATGAAAATATCGGCCATGACCGCATTCCCCCGGTTCGGCGCGCGGCGTCCCCCGCCCGCGCCTGCCTTCTGCTGGAGCCTTCATAGAGGCTGGCCGGCGTGGCGGGAAGATGACCGAGGTCACGTCTTCGCACGCCCCTGGGAAAACCCTCACATAAACAGCGCGGCCGGGTGTTCCAGCATGCCCTTGACCCGCTGAATGAAGGCGGCGGCGTCATAGCCGTCGACCACGCGATGATCGAACGAAGAGGAGAGGTTCATCATCTTCCGCACGACGATCTGTGAATTTTTCACGACCGGGCGCTCCACCAGCTTGTTGACGCCAATGATCGCCACTTCCGGATGATTGATCACCGGCGTCGTCACGATCCCACCCAGCGCGCCGAGCGAGGTAATGGTGATGGTGGAGCCGGAAAGCTCCTCTTTCGCCGCCGTATTGGCGCGCACGGCGGCGGCGAGGCGCGAGACCTCCGCCGCGCAGCTCCAAATATCGCGCGCCTCCACATGGCGCACCACCGGCACGATCAGGCCATTGTCCGTTTGCGTCGCAACGCCAATGTCCACCGCCTCATGGCGATAGACCACGCCCTGCTCGTCATCATAGCGCGCATTGATCTGCGGAAAATCCGGCAGTGAAAGCGCCAAAGCGCGCATCAGGAAAGGCAGCAGCGTGAGCTTGGGCTGATCGTTGCGCTTGGTGGCGTTCAAGTGCGCGCGCAGATCTTCGAGTTCGGTGAGGTCGGCTTCTTCGACATACGCAAAGTGCGGAATGCGGCGCTTGGCCTCCTGCATCTTCTCCGCAATCTTGCGCCGCAGCCCGATCACCTTCACCGGCTCAATATTGCTACGCTCCGCCAACGCTGCGCTGCGCGAACCGGAAACCGGAACCAGCACGCGATCCAGATCGTCATGCGTAATGCGCCCATCGGGGCCTGTGCCGCGGATCGTGCCAAGATCAATGCCCAGCTTGTGCGCGCGCGCACGAACCGCCGGCGAAGCTTGGCCCGCGCTCCATTCACGAGCTGTAGGCTCACGCGGCGCGCTCCGCGCCAGCGATTGCGAGGCTTTGGGCTCTGGAGCCACCCCCATCGCCGCTTGCGTTTCTTCTTCCGTCCAAACCGCGCCCGACGGCGCTTTGATGCGCGGCTTAGGCTGAGGTGGGGGCTCAGACTTGACTGGCGCGGGCGGCGGCGGAGGCGCGGCGGCTGTCGCGCCATTGCTCTTCGGCGCTTCCGCGGCCGGTGCGCTGGCGTCGGTCTCAAACACAACGATCGCAGAGCCCACTGCCGCCATGTCGCCCGGCTCGCCATTCAGGGCCACGATGCGGCCAGCAACGGGAGAAGTCATCTCCACCGTCGCCTTGTCCGTCATCACATCGACCAGCGGGGCGTCTTCTTCGATCACATCGCCGACTCGCACATGCCAGGCGACGATTTCCGCTTCCGCAGTGCCTTCGCCGACATCGGGCAATTTGAAAACGTACTGACTCATCGCGCGTCTTAAGCCTCCAGCGCGCGCTTCAGCGCACGCACGACACGTTGCGGACCGGGGAAATACTCCCATTCCAGCGCATGCGGATACGGTGTGTCATAGCCGGTGACGCGCTGAATCGGCGCTTCCAAATGATAGAAGCAATGCTCCTGCACCAAAGCCGCGAGCTCGGCGCCATAGCCGGAGGTGCGCGTCGCTTCATGCAGGATCACGCAACGGCCCGTCTTAGAAACCGATGCTTCGATTGCTTCAATATCGACCGGCACCAAAGTGCGCAGATCCAGCACTTCCGCGTCAATGCCCGCATCCTCAGCCGCCGCCAACGCCACATGCACCATGGCGCCATAAGCCAGAATGGTGATCTCCGCGCCTTCTCGCACCACCGCCGCCTTGCCGAGCGGAATGCGATAATACTCTGCCGGCACTTCGCTCGCCGGATGCTTGGCCCAAGGCTGCACCGGGCGCTCGCGATGGCCGTCGAACGGACCGTTATAGATGCGCTTTGGCTCAAGGAAGATCACCGGATCGTCATCCTCCACCGCCGCGATCAGCAAGCCCTTCGCATCATAAGGCGTGGACGGCACCACCGTCTTCAGCCCCGCAACGTGGGTGAACAACGCCTCCGGACTTTGGCTGTGCGTCTGTCCACCAAAAATGCCGCCGCCATAAGGCATGCGCACCGTGAGCGGAACGGTGTAGTCGTTAGCCGAGCGATAGCGGATGCGCGCCGCTTCCGAGACCAATTGGTCGTAAGCGGGATAAACATAATCCGCGAACTGAATCTCGATCACCGGCCGCAAGCCATACACCGCCATACCGATGGCCGCGCCGGCGATGCCGCATTCATTGATCGGCGCATCGAAGCAACGCGTCAGGCCGTGCTTTTGCTGCAAGCCTTCGGTGACGCGAAACACGCCGCCAAAATAACCGACATCCTCGCCAAAGGTCAGCACATTGGGATCGCGCGTCATCAGCGTATCGAGCGCCGAGTTCAGCGCCTGAATCATGGTCATCGCCGCCATGTTCAGATCTCCTCATCGCGCTGCTGGCGCAAGTGCCAAGGAATCTCCTTGAACACATCTTCGAACATGCTCTCGCGCGACCAGGCCGCGCCTTCGCCGAGCACGCCAGCTTTCTCCGCTTCGCGTCCGGCGGCGCGCACCGTTTCTATCGCTTCCTGCTGCGCAGCGGCGTGTTCGTCATCGCTCCATTCGCCGATGGCGATCATGTGCTGTTTCAGCCGCGCGATCGGATCGCCCAGCGGCCAGAGCTGCGCTTCATTGGCGGGGCGATAGCGCGAAGGATCGTCGCTGGTGGAGTGCGGGCCGGCGCGATAGGTCACATGCTCGATCAAGGTCGGCCCATGATTGGAACGCGCGCGATCCGCCGCCCACCGCGTGGCGGCGTAAACGGCGAGAAAATCGTTCCCGTCCACGCGCAGCGGCAGCATGCCATAGCCAAGCGCCTTCGACGCGAAGGTCGTTTCTTCGCCACCGGCGAAACCCTGGAAGGATGAAATCGCCCACTGATTATTGACCACATTGATGATCACTGGCGCGCGATACACTGCCGCGAACGTCATCGCTGCGTGGAAATCGCCTTCCGCGGTCGCACCTTCGCCCACCCAAGTGGAAGCGATGCGATCATCATGCTTGTAAGCCGAGGCCATCGCCCAACCGACAGCTTGCGGCACTTGCGTGCCGAGATTGCCGGAAATGGTGAAGAAGCCGTGCCGCTTCGATGTGTACATCACCGGCAGCTGGCGGCCTTTCACCGGATCGCGCTGGTTCGAGTAGATCTGACACATCATGTCGACCAGCGAATAGCCGCGCGCGATCAAAATGCCCTGCTGACGATAAGAGGGAAAACACATGTCGCCGGAATCAAGCGCGTAGGTCTGCGCGATCGAGATCGCCTCTTCGCCGAGGCTCTGCATATAGAAGCTGGTCTTGCCCTGGCGCTGTGCGCGATACATGCGGTCATCGAACGCGCGCAGCAGCAGCATATGCTTCATGCCGCGCCGCAACGTTTCCGGCTCAAGCCGCGGCGCCCAGGGGCCGACCGTGCCGCCATCATCGGTGAGCACGCGCACCAGCCCGAACGCCATGTCGCGCGTTTCCGCCGGCGTCGCGTCAATGCGCGGCCGGCGCGTTTCGCCAGGCGCTGGAAAAACCCAATTGCTGAAGTCCGGCTTGTCGCCGGGCCGCGCTTTCGGTGTGGGCACGTGCAATTCAAGCGGCCTTGAATTGCGGAACTGTCCAGGCTCGCCTTCCGCCACGCGACACGCCTCCTGACTTGAACGCGATTGGGCCTATCCGCCGCCAAAATCAATTGGCGCGGCGGGGCTGACCCAGCGCGAGAAGCGGGCAAAATACGCAAGGCATCAGATTGCGCAATGCTCGATAATTAAAGGCAATATATAACCTAATTGACCTTATTTATCAGATTTTTTATCCAATATTTGCGCCACTTATCTGCATCCATGCTCCGCCGAATGCGCGAAAGCGTTCAGCAAGCGCGCCACTCCCTGCGCGAGTCGGCCCCTTCCCCAAGCAACGCTTGCCACAAGCACACGCGCCCGCTATGCACCGCGCCTTCGCGCCCGTAGCTCAGCTGGATAGAGCACCAGACTACGAAAATGGCCTTTGACCTTGATTTTGAAGGCTTTTATTGCAAACCGGGCTGAAATTCCCGTCAGAAAAATCAAGAACTTAGCAGAAAACTGCAAACCGAAATTTCGGCGAAGTTCCGCCGCGCATTTGGCATATATTTTTGTACACCTACCGCAATGGCGGAGGGCGCGAGTTTTTGGCCGAACACAATAGAAGCCTGGTCGACGGTTAGCGCTAACCTAGCCGTTGTGATCGGCGCACTGTACGCTGGCTTCACAGCTATCCCCCGACTTTCCACAGCTCTGAAAACACTGGCGCAGCGAGAAGTGTTTGCCGCTTCTGACCAAGCGGGTGCAGAGGGACGAGCCGAAGCAGCGGCGGCGCGAGCGACAAGCGAAATTGATCAACTGAACGAGCGGCGAGTCGGCAGTGTTTTCGCGCTCTTTGAAGAGTGGAAGAAGCTTCGCCCCGACCTCGAGAGAGGCATCGGCGCATTGCCAGATGGTCCCTATTCGGCCGGGTACGTCATGTTCGTGGAGCGGATGCTCGGCTATTTCGACTTGATCATGCAAAATCGTCCGGACTTTCGCGCTACCCATTGGCGACAGGTCCTCCTGGGAGAACTGGTGAAGCACTCCGGCATTTTAAAAGCGCGGTTCTCCGACTTACCGCCGGAAGACTATGGTCGCGAACTTCGTACGCTGATTGCGGACGCGATTAAGCTTGGTAGGTAGGACACCAGCTTTAAGTGGCGTCCCTACTCCCGACATCGCTCTATTCGACGCCGAACGCGGCCCATCTCAGCGGCCACGATCCGCACTCGACTTTTCCGGCCTCTATGACCGATAATCACCTAGGGTTGTTGGAAGGGCCGTACCCGAAGCATGACGCCGGAGCAGCGTGCACGCGTTAAGATCGACGCCCTGCTCGTTGCTGCGGGGTGGCGGGTCCAAGACCGCGACGACCTCGACCTCAGCGCTGGCGTGGGCGTCGCGGTGCGCGAATACCCGCTGCCGGCCGGGCCGTGTGACTATCTTCTCTTCATCGACCGAAAGGCCGCTGGCGTCATTGAAGCCAAGCCGGAAGGTGTCACGCTCACCGGCGTTGCGGAGCAATCCGAAGGCTACATGGCTGCGCTGCCAGCCGGACTCGCGGCGTGGGCGCCAGAGTTGATCCTGGATTACGAGAGCACCGGGACGGAAACGCTCTTTCGCGACATGCGCGACCCTGACGCGCGTTCACGCCATGTGTTCTCTTTCCACCGCCCCGAAGCGCTCAAAGCGTCGCTGGAAGCGGACGCCACGTTGCGGGCGCGGCTGCGCACGTTGCCGCCGCTCAACACGGCCGGTCTGCGGGATTGCCAGATCGAGGCGATCAACGGCCTTGAAGCCTCGCTCGCGCGCAACGATCCCCGCGCGCTGATCCAGATGGCGACGGGCGCGGGGAAGACGTTTACAGCCGCTTCGGCGGTCTATCGCCTCTTGGAGCACGGCAAAGCCAAGCGTGTGCTTTTCCTTGTGGATCGCAACAACCTTGGCCGGCAGGCGCTGAAAGAGTTTCAGGGCTATCGCCCGCCAGGAACCGGCCGGCTATTTCCCGACCTCTTCGGTGTCCAGCATCTGCAATCGTCCAAGATCGACAAAAGCGCGGGCGTCGTGATCTCGACGATCCAGCGCGTCTATGCGGCTTTGCGAGGCGAAGAGTTAGAAGCTGAGGCGGACGAAATGTCAGCCTTTGACGCGCTGGGGCCGCAGCGCACTATTGAAGTCGCTTACAACCCCGACATTCCGATTGAAACCTTCGACGTTGTGATCGTGGATGAATGCCATCGCTCCATCTATGGCGTGTGGCGGCAAGTGCTCGATTATTTCGACGCCTTCATTATCGGCCTTACGGCTACGCCGTCCATGCACACGCTCGGCTTCTTCAACCAGAACCTTGTCGCCGAATATCCCTATGAGCGATCCGTCGCGGACGGCGTGAATGTCGATTATGAGATTTATCGCATTCGCACCCAAATCGGCGAGCAAGGCGGGACCATCCCGCAAGGCTTCTACGTTCCAATGCGCGACCGGCGCACACGGCGCACACGCTATGAACAGCTCATCGAAGATCGGACCTTCGCGCCGCAAGAACTCGACCGCTCTATCACGGCGCGCAATCAAATTCGGACCGTGATCCAAGCCTACCGTGACGCACTGCCCACGCAGCTCTTCCCCGGCCGCAAGACCGTCCCCAAGACGCTGATCTTCGCCAAGGACGACAACCACGCGGAAGAGATCGTCAATATCGTCCGCGAAGTGTTCGGTCAGGGCAACGACTTCGCCAAGAAGATCACTTACCGCACGACCGGCGATCCAGAAGAGCTGATCAAAGCCTTCCGCAAAGACTTCAACCCACGCATTGCCGTCACCGTTGACATGATCGCGACGGGAACGGACGTGAAAGCGATTGAAGTAGTCATGTTCCTGCGCGACGTGCGCTCGGAGCTTTATTACGAGCAGATGAAGGGGCGCGGCGTGCGCTCCATCGATCCGAACGAGTTGCATGAGGTCACGCGCGACGCGCCGACCAAGGACAAGTTCATTCTGATTGACGCCGTGGGTGTTACGGAAACGGCCAAGACCGCTTCGCAGCCGCTCGAACGCAAGCGCACGGTCAGCTTTGAGAAGCTGTTGGAGCAGGTCGCGAGCGGCGCGCGGGATGACGACACGCTGTCCTCACTCGCGGGGCGCTTGGCGGCGCTGTCGGGCAAGCTGCCGTCCGTGGATCGTGCGCGCATTCGCGAACGCTCAGGCGGACGTGATCTGGAAGACATTGCGCGTTCGCTTTTGGATGCGATTGACCCCGACGTGATTGAGCAGATGGGCGGGGACGAAGCTGCACGAGGCGCAAAGGAGCAAGCCGCCCGCATTTTCGATAGCGCGCCGCTGCGCAAGCTGCTGATTGATCTCAAAGCGCAGAGCGAAGTGCTCGTGAACGAAATCACTCCGGATGCGGTGATCTCCACCGGCTTCGATCAGCGGCAAGCGGAGGAGACGACCGGCCGGTTCAAGCACTTCATGGACGAGAACAAAGACGAGTTGCTGGCGCTGCAAATTCTCTATTCCCGCCCCTACGGCGCGCGGGGGCTAACGCATCAAGCCGTGCGCGATCTTGCCGACGCGTTGGCGCGTCCGCCGTGGAATTTGACCCCGCCGACAATTTGGAGCGCATACAAGCGCCTTTATGCCGATCGCGTGCGTGACGCCTCGCCAAATCGTTTGCTGTCAGACATAGTTGCGTTGGTGCGATTTGCGCTCGACCCGGAAGCGCGGACGCTGGAACCGTTCTCCGTGAGCGTAGAGCAGCGTTTCAATCTGTGGCTGGGGCGCGAGAAGAACGCCGGCCGAGACTATGCGGGGGAACAACTGACGTGGCTGCAACTCATCAAGAGCTTTGTCGCGGCCAATGCCGTGATTGAGCGTGACGATCTCCAAAATGCACCGGACTTCGTTGATCGCGGCGGGCTCATTGCAGCGCGCCGCGTGTTCGGTGCGCGGCTTGATGCTCTTTTGGATGAACTTGCTGACGCGTTGGTGGCCTGATGAGCGCAGCGTTGGAAAACGCGGCGGACCCGCCGCTACCGGCAGGTTGGCGTTGGGCGACGCTCGGCGACATCTGCGAAAAGACACAGTACGGATGGACAACATCGGCTGCGGAGCGCGGCAATCTCAAATTTCTTCGCACAACGGACATCTCGTCGGGGCGCGTTGACTGGTCAACCGTACCCTACTGCGAGCAAGAACCCAGCGATGTGGCACGCTTCCTCGTCGCGGACGGGGACATCGTGGTCTCTCGCGCAGGAAGCGTAGGCAAGAGCTTCCTTATTAGAGACCCAGAGCGCTCCGTTTTCGCGTCCTACCTTGTCCGCTTACGTCCAAAGATCGACCCGCTTTACGTCGCGTTCTTCATGCAATCTTCGGCGTACTGGAGGCAGATATCTGACGCGTCCAGCGGCATCGCCATTCCGAATGTTAACGCGTCAAAGTTGGCGCAAGTCCGCATTCCTGTGGCGCCCGATCCTCTCATTCCGCGCATTGTCGCGCGCATCGAAGAGCTATTCGGCGAGATAGAAGCCGGCGAGCAGGAGCTAGGGGCCGCAAAGATCGATCTTGGGCGCTATCGCCGCGCCGTGCTGAAAGCGGCCGTCACTGGCGAACTGACGCGCGAATGGCGCGAACATAACCCACCGAATGAAACCGGCGCAGATCTCCTCGCGCGCATTCTGAAAGAACGCCGCGCCCGCTGGGAAGACGCCGAACGCGCCAAGTTCTCCGCGAAAGGCCAAACTCCAAAGAACGGCGCCTGGAAAGCCCGCTATCCCGAACCCGTCGCACCCAACACCGCCGACTTGCCGGAGCTTCCTGATGGTTGGGCATGGTCGAGCCTTGATCAGTTGACCTTCAAGATGACAAGCGGCTCGCGCGCATGGTCGCCATACTACGACCGTGGATCGTCGATCTTCATTATGGCGCAGAATGTTCGGCCGGCGCGCTTCGATCTGTCGTTCAAGCAGTTCGTTGATCCGCCTGAGAACGATCCGGAGCGGGAGCGCACCCGCGTTGCAAAAGACGACGTGCTGGTGACAATCGTCGGCGCGAACACGGGCGACGTGTGCCGCCTGACAGAACAGCTAGACGACGCTTACGTTTGTCAGAGCGTGGCGCTGCTCCGGCCTGTGGACTCGGATTGGTCCGGCTATATCGAGGCGTTCTTGGTCGCCGATGAAGGTGGGCAGGCGCAATTCGCGAAGCAGATATATGGGGCCGGTCGTCCGCACTTGAGCTTTGATCAACTCCGCAGCGTCGTAGTACCTATCCCGCCCTCGGGCGAGCGAGCCGAAGTCACCGCCTTGGTGAGAGAGGCCATTGATTTAGTCGCGGAGTTCGCTTCGCAGATTGACGCACAGGCGAAAGACGTGGTGCGACTCCGCCAATCCATCCTTGGCGCTGCATTTAGCGGCAAGCTCGTCACCGAGACGACTCCAACCGCATCAAAATCTAAACGACGCCATGTCGCCTAAGACGTCGCACTCTGGGGGAGAGTAAATATGAAACGCCACACCATCGAGGCCGGCGAGAAACCGCTGCTCGATATTTTCTGCGACAAGTACCTTTTCACCATCCCCTCTTACCAGCGCCCCTATGCGTGGACGACGGAGCAAGCGGGCGAGTTGCTGTCAGACATTTCCATCGCTTGCGGCCCAAACGGCGAGGTCAAAGACCTCAGCCCGTATTTTCTCGGTAGCGTCGTCCTGATCAAAGACCCGCAAGGCCGGGACTCGGAGATCGTGGACGGGCAACAACGCCTCACAACGCTGACGATCCTACTTTGCGTGCTGCGCGATCTCGCTGACGCAGAAACCGCGACGGATATCCACGAGTATGTCTGCCAAAAAGGCCACCGCATCGCCGGAACAAGCGAAGAATTTCGCCTCACACCGCGCCAACGCGACGCAGAGTTTTTCCGCAAGCATATTCAGACCAAGGGCGCGACCGCCGCGCTGCCGGAGCCAGTCAACTTGCCGGACGCGCAACTGCGCATGATCGAAAACGCGCGGCATCTGCGCGCCTCACTGGAAGCTATGAGCGCGACGCAGCGCGATCGGCTTACACAATTCGTAGCCATGCGCTGCTATCTCGTCGTGGTCGCGGCGTCGGATCAAGCGTCGGCCTTCCGTATTTTCTCCGTGCTCAATTCGCGCGGCCTTGATCTATCGCCCGCTGATATATTGAAGGCCGATATTATCGGAGCCGTACCCGAAGAGGATCAAGACGAGTACACCGCGATTTGGGAGGACACGGAGGACGAACTGGGGCGCGAGCAATTCGGCGAACTCTTCGCACACATCCGCATGATCCATCGCAAACAGAAGATGCGGGGCAATCTCATCAGCGAGTTTCGTGAGTATGTGCCGCAAGCGCGAAAGGACGCCCGCAAATTCATTGACGACGAACTAACACCGTTTGCAGACGCCTTCTTTGAGATAGGCGCGAAGAACTTTGTCAGCTCTAAGAATGCGGAGCATATCAACACGCGCCTGCGCCAGCTCGCCCGGCTGGACAATTTCGACTGGCAACCGCCAGCCATTTATGCGCTGGCGAAATACCGGAGCAACCCGGACTTCCTGTCGCGGTTTTTCGACGATCTCGACCGCCTCGCCTACGGGCTTCTCTTCACGCGCGGCGATCCCAACGACCGCGCGACGCGCTACGGCAAAGTTCTGACCGCACTAGAAGAGAAAGCAGATGTGTTCGATCCAACGTCGCCATTGCAACTGACGGAAGCGGAGTGCAGCGAGATTAAGAAATTCCTGGGCGGCGATCTCTACCTCTGGACGCGCGTCCGCCTGCCAGTCCTTTTGCGCCTGGATGAATTGCTGTCATCCGGCGGCGCGACATATGACCATAAGATCACGACCGTTGAGCACGTTCTGCCGCAAAATCCGCAAGCGGAAAGCCAGTGGATGAAGGACTTTCCAACTCCCGATGCGCGGTTGGCGTGGGTGCATAAGTTGGGGAACCTGTTGCTCCTGACGAACAAGAAGAACCCGCAAGCGAGCAACTACGATTTCGCGGAGAAGAAAGAGAAGTATTTTTCTGCCAAGGCCGGCGTGAGCTGCTATGCCATTACCACGCAAGTTCTGACGGAGCCTGTCTGGACGGAAGAAACGATCAAGAAGCGGCAAACCGACATCATCGCGCGCCTATGTGAGCATTGGCGTCTAGGAGCGCCCGAGTAATGGGCGACGCTAAGTCTCTCGTCTCTAAGGTCTGGAATTACGCCGACATCCTGCGTGATGCAGGCGTTTCTTATGCCGATTATCTCGAACAGATCACTTGCCTCCTGTTTCTGAAAATGGATCAGGAGCGCGAGGAACTGCTGAACGCGCCTTCGATGATCGCGCCAAAGTATCGCTGGAAGGCGATTAAGGGTCAGCGCGGAGAAGAACTTATCCGGCTCTACGGCGAGGCGTTGGACAAACTCTCGCGTGCAGACGGCCTTGTCGGCGCGATTTTCCTCAAAGCGCAAAACCGCGTGCAAGAGCCGGCCAAGTTGCAGCGGCTAATCGATTTGATCGACGAAGAACAGTGGTTGGGTCTGCCGGTCGATGTGAAGGGCGACATTTACGAAGGTTTGCTCGAACGCACGGTCTCTGAGGTCAAATCTGGCGCCGGCCAATACTTCACGCCTCGCCCGCTCATCGATGCGATTGTCCAAGTCGTCGATCCCGCGCCGGGCAAGACCGTGTGCGATCCGGCCTGCGGAACGGGCGGTTTCCTGTTGTCGGCCTATGAGCAAATGCGTAAGCGCCCCGAGGCGCGCCAAGCGCACATCGGCAAGAAGATACGCGAAGAGACTTTCTACGGCGTGGACATCGTTCCCGGCGTCGTGCGCCTCGCCAACATGAACCTGTATTTGCACGGCATCGGCGACACTGCCCCGCTCGTCAGCCAAGGCGATGCGCTCTTGAAGCATGACGGCCGCTATTTCGACTATGTGCTCGCCAACCCGCCGTTTGGGCGCAAGCAGAGCTTCCGCGTATTCACGGAGGAAGGCGGCATTGACACTGAGCGCGAAATTTACGAGCGGGACGATTTCAAAGTCACGACTTCAAACAAACAGCTCAATTTCCTCCAACACATCGTTTCGATCTTGAAGGAGAACGGGACAGCGGCCGTGGTGCTGCCCGACAACGTACTCTTTGAAGCCGGCGCGGGCGAGCGCATCCGCGACCAGTTGCTAACTAAGTGCGACTTCCACACGCTACTGCGTCTGCCCACCGGCATCTTCTACAAGCAGGGCGTCAAAGCCAACGTGCTCTTCTTCGACAAGAAGCCAGCGCAAGAGCAGCCGTGGACGCAATCGCTCTGGGTCTATGACTTTCGCACCAATCAGCGCTTCACACTCAAAGAGCGTCCCCTGCGCAGGGAGCATCTGGAAGACTTCGTTTCCGTCGCAAAGCTCAGCAACCGCGCGAAACGCAAAGAGACTGAGTGCTTCCGTCAATTCTCGGCCGATGATCTGCGCAAGCGCGACAAGCTCTCGCTGGATTTCTTCTGGCTCAAAGACGCGGATGCGGATGACGCGGAGAGCTTGCCGCCGCCGGACGAGTTGGCCGCTGAGATCGTGGAGAGCTTGGAAGCGGCGCTTGAGCGGTTTCGAGGCGTGGCGGCGCGTCTGAACCAGCTGCCATAGTCCGGAAAGTCCAATAAGCCGCAAGTGGCCCGGGCCCACGCTGCTGGGCGCCTGCATTTCGCCGCCACCGCGCGCGATAATATCTTATGCCTTCGCCCCGCCGGCGTCCCAGAGGCCAAAGCCGCAAGCACGCGAAAGAAAAGGCTTCGGCGGCGGTGCAACCCTTCGGCTGCAAGTAATTGAAATATATATGATTTGAAGCCTTCGAAGACTTCGAAGACTTTTTTCTCTCTCCTCCTCTAGGCGCGCGCAACGCGCGCGCGATTAGCCCTAGTTGAAAAAAAGCGCTCGAACCATTCAAAGGCTTCGTTGTCGGGGGCCGCCCCCTGGGTAGGGGCAGAAATCTTTGGCGACTTCGAGGGCCAAACCGTTACCCCAGTGTGTTTCTTTCGCCCGCAGTACCGAGAATATTTTTTTGCCGTCAGCAAAGCTTGGATTCCTATAAACGCACGACGTTGGCGTGTGGTGGCCATTTGTGATCTGGTAGCTTTTTTGCACCAAGACAGGCGAACGCCACTAGCAGGCAATCTGGATCGATAGAGGGCCATCCCTGCCGATTGGTCACGAAATTTTAGGAACGCGCAGGTACGTCGTCTGTCCCCCGGCCTGCCGCCGCGCGGCGCGCCCTAGAAGCGTCTTCGAGCAACGCAAATGGAAGTGCAGGAAGTACCACACTCTCACCAGAGCGTGAGAGGTTTTGAACCCGGCCGGCTGCCGAAGTGCAGCCCAAATGAGGCCGGACAAGGATGGACACAGGAACCGGAAGCGCCCCGCTTGATCTCAGCACCGGAGGCGCGGCGCTACCTCGGTGGCGAGGCCCCCGAGTTGTTTGGGGTCGCATCGATCGCAGGCAAGCGGCGGCGGCTCTATGACAGACGAGCGCTGGACACTGCCCTAGATCGATTGGCCCCGGGAGCACTCGACATCGCGCTTAAACGGAGCAAATCCTCTACCGACGCGAGCGAGGCCGCCGCCTCGCTTAATTTGGATCGATTGGCGGCGGACGCATGGTTTGGGGTCGATGCCGGCCTATCGCATTAAGGGGCTAAACCTGAACGTGTCGAAGCGCCTCGCCAACGGGCGCATCGTTTATCACCACTATGCATGGCGCGGGAAAGGCGCACCTCGCATTGGCGTCACGTCGTCACCCATTCGCGGCGAACTCGACGCTGACATGCTGGCTCGCATCATCGAAGCGCGAAAGGGCAAGCGCGACGCGAATGCGTCATCACCCGCAGATGCGCCGCGTAAGCGCACACTTGGCAATCTGTTCGATGATTGGCAGCGCTCGCCCGAGTGGAGCCAGCTAAAAGTAGGCACGCGCGCAAATTACGAACTCAGCTTAAAGAAGTGGCGCGCGGCTCACGACCCACAGACCCAAAAGCCTTACTCAGACATGCCCCTCCTCGTCGCCGAGGATGATCGCGCGTGCGCAGCATTTTTGCGTTTTCGCGATACAAACACCCGCAAGTGGATGCCGGCGAAGATCAGCAGTGCGGAGAAAGCGACCGCGTGCCGAGCTGCGACGCCACCGGAAAGCCCGCAGCTCGGCGATTTCTGGGTGGACGCGAGTGGCGGCAATGAACGCGCGTATCAATATCGCGAAACCTTGAAGGCTGCCGACGACCTGATCACAACGTTGAGCGCATGCCTGGGTTGGGCAGTCGGCCGCAAGCTCATCAAGATAAATCAAGTCGCGGGCGTGAGAAAGCTCTACAAATCGAACCGCGCAGCAATAGTTTTCACGGCCGACGACCTCGAACGGATCAAGCTCGGGCGCGCGAATAGTGGGCGTGAGCGGCCTTGTCCACCGCAAGTTTGGGACATGGTGCGCGGCGCTGTGCTCACCGGACTTTCGCAAGCTGACTTGATCCGTCTTAAATGGGGAATGGTGTGCGATGACGTGATCGACCTCGCCGGCGGACGCACCAAGACCGGCCAGGAGGCGATGCCCCCCGTGTTGGGCGACGCACGCGATCTCTTCGACCGCATCCGCGCGGAGCAACTAGCGGCTGGCACATTCGATGAAGACGGCCACGTCTTTTTGAACTCGCGCGGGCGACCTTGGACCGTGGACGGATTCAAATCATCCTGGCAAGCGGCCAAGGCCGCAAGCGGCGTATCCAGCGATCTGCATTTCCACGACCTTCGGGGCACGGCTGCGACGCAATTTATGGTCGCCGGCTACACGGCGGACCAAGTTGATTTGTTCATGGGCTGGAAGCCAGGAGAGAGTGCGCACATTAGACGCCGGTATATAGACGCGCGAAATGTCGCCAAAGGCGTGCAAGCCTTCCTAAACGCCGAGACGCGCCCTCGACTGCAGGAGGCGGTGTGAGCCGCCAATTGCGCGAGTCCAGCGCGCGTCCCGCAGAGGGGGCCCCGCCCCGCTTGGTCGTGTACCCTTTTGAAATTTCCGCCTGTTGACCGTCTGACGCACGCCGCGAAGCGCTGTATGCTCAGCCGTGAGCATGGAGAGAAATCGTGGCGGATAATTTCCTGACTCGGCTACTGGGCCGAAACCGCCCCCCAAGCGAATGGGTGGCGCAGATTTTCACAGCCCAACAAGTCTTAAAGGGTGGGATTGTCAGGCGTCAGGTTGCCGACGTTCACAAGTACGCCTCGCTTGATTTGCTTGTCGAAGAAGTGAAGCGCAGAGAGTTTCACATGGTCCAGACTGGCAATCAGTACGTTATTCTCTGCCATCCTGGCGAGTTCAAGGTGATCTGCTGATGTCTAGGGGGCCGAAGGCGAGAAGCGCCCCGCCGACGCCATCGGCGCCGCCGTCAAATCCATGCGTATCCTAGCCGGAGAAGTGCCGGAGGATATCGACACGCCGGAAAGCCAGGGCAAAGACCCAGCCGCCGTCAGCCTCGGCAAGCGCGGCGCAGCAGCGCGCGCGAAGAGTCTTAGCCCCAAAAAACGCAGCGAAATCGCGAAGAAGGCGGCGGCGAAGCGCTGGAAAAGAAGACCTAGCAAGCATGATCCGACAAAATAGCAGTTCCCTGCTTGCTCGAATCAGCAAGCAGGGTTATCCAATTTCGCCAGCAAGCATCGGGAGCCTCGCCATGGCCGCGAAGAAGGGCGTTACGAAATCAGCGCAGAGTTTAGGAGGGGCAGCGCGCGCGCAGGTTTTGAGTCCAGCCGAACGGCGTGAGATCGCCGTGCGCGCCGCAAAGACAAGGTGGACACGACTAAACGACCCCTCCCAGCTGTCTACCGCCAGTCATCGCGGCTCGCTTCCGTTCGGCGAAATCATTGTGGACGTCTATCGTTTGAAAGACGGGCGCCGCTTCATCTCGAAGAAGGGCATGGCCACGGCGCTGGGTTTGCAGTCCGCTGGCGGCAACGCATTTTTGCGTTCTATTACGCGGAAAGGGTTACGATCCCAAATCAGTCTTGAACTGTGGGATAAGATCAATAATCCCATATCATTCAAGGTGGTGACCGACGATCCGAAAACCGGAAAAACGTCGGTCATAGCGGATGGCTACGAGGCGACAACGCTCGTCGATGTTTGCACTGCAATCATTAAGGCGCATCACGCTGGCGATCTTCATGGTTCGCAATACGGTCTGTATGTGCGCGCGGAAATCATCGTCCGCGCCTCCGCAAAACTGGGGATCACCGCGCTCGTTGATGAAGCGGTCGGCTATGTAGCCGACCAGAGACGTGAGGAATACCGACGCCTCTTCACGCAATTCTTGGAAGACGAGTGCCGGCAATGGGAAGCGGAGTTTCCTAAGAAATTCTCCGACATGATCTACCGCATTTACGGTCTTAAGCGTCGCGATCCGGACGGCACCACTACCCCGAGATTTTTCGGAAATTTTACGCGAAAGTACATCTATTACCCGCTCGCGCACAGCCGAGGCGCAATCCTCGATCAACTCGATGAGCGCAATCCGGTGGTCTACGCGGGCGGCGGACGCAAGTACAAATTTCACCAGTTTTTGACGGAAGAAATCGGCCTTCCCGCGCTTCGCCAGCACCTTTGGCAAGTCATCGGGATCGGAAACGCCTCAGCAAACAAGGATCAGTTTCGGAGGAATTTCTATCGAGCCTTTCCCGAGTCTGCTCCGATTGGGCACCAGTGGGAATTGATCGAAGACGATCCCGATGATGCTTGACGCTGAGCATAAAAACGTGCGCCCGACTGCTAAGCCCACCCAAGTGCTGAAAACGCTTTGCCAGGGCGCGAGCATGTGGGGCACGGCCGGAACTCTGCGACGTGAGCATGAACGCCGTGGTGAAGCTGCTGGCGGACGCTGGCGAGGCGTGCATGTGGGCGCACGACGATCTCGTACAGCAGGTCAAGGCGACCAATCCGGACCCCAAGCACGTTTCAACGTCTTACGCGGATCGCTCGAACCTTTCGCTGCGAATGCACAATCGCCCCTTCTCGCGAATGACCAATGCTTTCAGCAAGTGCCTTGAAAGCCATGTTCACATGGTCGCGCTCTACACAATGTTCTACAACTTTGTGCGAGCTCATAAGTCGCTGCGCGTCACGCCCGCGATGCAAGCCGGCCTCTCTGATACGATCTGGACGTTCGAGTATATCGTCGCGAAGATCGACTATTATGCGCCGCAGCCGAAAAAGCGCGGTCCATACAAGAAGCGCGAACGGGCTTAAGCTTCCTCGCGATGCTTTATCGGCTCAAGTTCGACCGTCTTGGCGACCTTTTTGGCCACGGCTTTCACCGTCTTTTCATCGACCTCTTGGCCGAAGGTGTCGCGCAGAACGCCACGCACAAGTTCCTGTGCCCGCTCTTTAGTGTCTTGGCTGCGCGTCATACGCTACTCCTAGCTTATCTCGTCCCAAAGCTTATCCACGATATAGTGCGCAAAATATGTTGCCCAGTACTTCTGCTTCAGCTTCTTCACAGCGAGCGCGCCCTGAAGTTCTTCGTTGACCTCCAACATTGACACCATCGACTCAGCAACGTCATCGCGACGAATTGTCGACTCATCCGGAAAGCTCAGCGTCACAAACGTGTGCGTCCGCTTCGCTGCCTCTTTCCACTGTTCGCGGTGTTCATCGAACAGTGCGTCCAGTCCGTATCCTTCCAGCATCTGCTGCATTTTGACGGTTAGGCCCATGATACCATCACCTAATGTCGAGAGCAGTTTGTAGGGCGGCAAACAGAACGGAGGATGCCGCAAGCGCGAGCGAAATGATCGCGCCCCATGCGACACACTCTGGCGCGCCGGCTCCGGCAAGAAGCGCTAGCGCAGTCGCCAACATCCCGAATGCGATCCCCACGAACGAAAGCCAGATGCGCTGAAGAAACTTCTTGCGCACGAGCTTTTGCGCAGGCTGGTCGAACCCTTCGTAAGCCGTGGTCGTTGCGCCCATGAAAACGAGCACGAGACCTGCAAACGCCGCGCCCGCGCCCGCTACATCACCCATAACGTCCGCGAGCCCCGCCATGCGACTTGCTCCCTAGTGGAATACCGTAGGGAGATTCGCGCTCAGCGCGTGGGGATAAGTTTCGAGAGCTTCGAATTTTCAAAAGGGTACACGACCCCCCGCTTCGCGAGTTGCAGCCTAGGCGAGCGACGCATGGCCTACCGCAGCCAATAGGGCTCGCCGCCGCCCCGTTCTCAGGCGTTTCGCCAATAGGGACCCGCACTTAGATGGTGCATCTTGTAAAGTTTGATGCTAAACGCCCCGCCTCGCTGCGGCCCTCAAGGACGCATCGAGCGCAAACCGCCTTGCAAACCGACCCAAAGGGGAACGGATGCAATCCGGAAAAGCGTTGAAAAACAAAGCGGCGCCCGTAGCTCAGCTGGATAGAGCACCAGACTACGAATCTGGGGGTCAGGAGTTCGAATCTCTTCGGGCGCGCCATACAACGCGATTAACGTGGCGGTGACCGGTGCATTTCACCGTGTGCGGCCATGCGCGTCGCCCCCCTGCCCGCTTCGCTCGCGAGCGACCTCGACCTGCGGCTGATCGCGGCCGCGCTCGATGCGACCCCGGACGGGATCGGGGTCACCGATGTTGAGGGCTGTTTCGTTTATGTGAACCGCGCGCATGCGGAGGGCTTTGGCTATGCGCCCAACGAAATGCTCGGCCAGCCCTGGACCATTTTGTACGACCCCGAAGAGGGCCGCCGCATCGGCGCGGCGGCGTTTCCCGTCATCGCCGAGGCCGGCTTCTGGCGCGGCGCCGCCACGGCGCGGCGCCGCGACGGCTCCACCTTTCCTCAGGAATTGGTGCTGACTCAGCTGGCGGACGGCTCGATCTTCTGCACCTCACGCGACGTCTCCGATCGCAAGGCGTTGGAGGCGGAGGCGCGCCGCTTGGCGGAAATGCGCGCACGCGCGGAAGCGGCGAGCGCGGCGAAGTCCGAACTGCTGGCGCAGGTCAGCCATGAAGTGCGCACCCCGCTCAATGCAGTGATGGGCCTCGCCTCAGTGCTGTCGCGTGAGCCCTTGAACCCGCAGCAGCGCGAAATCGTCACGCTGATCGAATCTGCGAGCGCGGCGATGGAGCGCCTGCTCGGCGACCTGCTCGACATGTCCATGGTCGAAGCCGGCAAGTTCCTGCTGGGATCGGCGCCATTCGACCTCATTGGCACGGCCAGCGAAGCGCTGAAAATTGCGCGGGTGTGCGCGGCCGATCATGGTGTGGTTTGCCGGCTCGATCACACCGAAGCCGCGCGCGGGCTTTTTCTCGGCGACGAATTTCGCATTCGGCAGCTGGTGCTGAACCTGGTTTCGAACGCGGTGAAATTCACGCCGCGCGGCGAAGTCGGCGTCTTTCTTGACGCCGAAGAGTCCGAAGAAGGCTGCGAAATTCTGATTGAGGTGCGCGATAACGGCATCGGCCTCAATGCCAATGAAACACCGCGCTTGTTCCGGCCCTTCGAGCGCGGCGCCAACGCCATTGCCGGCGCCTATGGCGGCGCCGGCCTTGGTCTCTCGATCTGCAAAGCGCTGTGCGAAGCCATGGGCGGACGCATCGAAGTGCGCTCCAAGCCAAACGAAGGCGCGACCTTCGCGCTGCGTCTGCCCATGCCGCGCGCGGAGATGTTCGTGCAGGATGCGCCGGAGCGGCATGAGCCGAATGATGCGCCGTTGCGCATCCTGGTGGCGGAAGATCATCCCGCCAATCGCAAAGTTGTTGAACTGATCCTGCAAAATATCGGCACCGAGCTCACTTTTGTGGGGACTGGCGTGGAAGCCGTCAGCGCGCGGCGCGGCGCGCAGTTCGATCTGATCTTGATGGACATGCTGATGCCGGAAATGAGCGGGCTCGACGCGCTGCGCGCCATTCGCGCCTATGAGAGCGCCACCGGATCGAACCGCACGCCGATCGCGATCTTATCGGCGCATGCGCGTGAAAATCAGCGCGTGCAGGCCTTCAACGCTGGCGCCGATCATTACATCACCAAGCCGCTCACCGCGGCCTCTCTGATCGAGGGCGTCGAACGCGCTATCGTCGCCGGCCTGCGCAAAGGCGCAGGTTAGGCCAGCTCGCGCCAGGCTTTCATGGCGCCGATGCTCTCGGCGGCGAATACGCCGCGCGCCACGGCGCGTGCAAGACAATCGGCTGCAGCCGCGCCAAGCCTAGCAACAACGAACGGACGCGGCTCGGCGATCGGCTTCGCCCCCGTCGCCATCGCGAACACGACATCCCCATCGAACGGCGCAAACACGGGGCGAATGGCGCGCGCCAGTCCCGCGCCCGCCATTTGCGCAACGCGCTTGCATTCCGCCGGCGTGAGCGCCGCGTCGGTGGCGACGAGCGCGATCGTGGTGTTGGCGCGCGGCTGGGGATCAAACTTCGCCGCGCCCCATGCATCGCTATCAACGGCAATGTTCGCCGGCGCAGAAACGCCGCCAAATTCGCCGTCCATCTCGAAAGCATGCGCCCAAAAAGCGCGCGAACCCGGAACCAGCGTCGAGCCCCAGCAATTCACGCATGCGAGCGCGCCGATGGTGAAGCCGTCATGCAATACCGCGCTGGCGCTGCCCTGCCCGCCCTTCAGCTCGCCTGCGCGCGCGCCGAGTCCGGCGCCAGCATTGCCGAGCGTAACTTCCTGCGAAAGCGCGGCATAGGCTTGGCGCCCAAGCGCGGCATAGGGCGGCGCTTCGCCCCAGCTTTTGTCGCCGCCATTGGCGAGATCGTAGAGGATTGCCGCCGGCACAACCGGAGAGACCGGCACGCCCGGAACACCGACCAGACCGAAGCCTCTGCCCTGCGCACCCATGGCCGCGACCACGCCATCAGCAGCGCCAAGCCCATAGACCGAACCGCCCGCGAGCACGACCGCATCCACCGCATCGACCAGATTTTCCGGCGCCAACGCGTCAGTCTCGCGCGTGCCGGGTCCGCCGCCGCGCACATCAACGCCGCACACGGCGCGCTGATCAGGAACAATGACCGTCACGCCCGTGAGCGCGCGCGAATCTTCGGCGCAGCCGACGCGCAGGCCAGTCACGTCAGTCAAACTATTGCGGGCGCCGGATCGGGCCATATCTCTCAAGCCTAACGCCCCGCACTGTTTGCCGGGGCCGCAATCCGTGTAGGAAGCTCCGGCATGAGTCACAAGCTTAATCCCCGCGCAGTGTTCCTCGCCGTTTTGGCCCTCGCGCTTTCGGCCTGCGCTGGTCAGTTGGTTTCGCCATCACAGCCGCCAGCGCCAACGCGTGAGGCCATGGTTGTGGCCGCCAATCCGCTCGCCGTTGAAGCCGCCGTGCAGATGTTGCGCGAAGGCGGCGACGCGATCGACGCAGCGATCGCCGCCGAACTGGTCTTAGGCTTGGTGGAGCCGCAATCATCCGGCATTGGCGGCGGCGGCTTCTTGCTACGCTATGATGGCCCGAGCGAAGCGATCGTTGCGTATGACGGGCGCGAACGCGCGCCAGCGGCGGCGCGGCCCGACATGTTCCTCGATGCGCGCGGCCAACCGATGGCGTTCTTGGACGCGCAAGCCAGCGGGCTGTCCGTGGGCGCGCCTTCCTTGGTGGCGATGCTGCACAGCGCGCACCAAGACCACGGCAAGCTGGCGTGGGCGCGGCTGTTCGAACCCGCTATCGCGCTTGCCGAAAACGGCTTTCCCGTGTCGCCGCGTTTCAATCGGCTTGTCACGATGGCCGGCGAACGCCTGCGCTTGCGTGCGGACTTTGCCGCGCGCGCCTACTTTTTCGACCCACAAGGCCAACCCTGGCCAGTGGGTCACGTGCTGCGCAATCCCGACTACGCCGCCACTCTGCGCGCCATTGCGGCGCAAGGCCCGACAGCGCTCAGCGAGGGACCCATCGCTGACGCCATTATCGCCGCGGTGCGGCGCGGGCCGCGCCCTGGTTATTTGACACACGCCGACTTGCAAGCCGTCGCGCCGCGCCGCGTCGAGCCGGCGTGCGGGACGTTCCGCGTGTACGTCGCCTGCAGCATGGGCCCGCCAAGCTCTGGCGCCACAACCATCGCGCTGCTCGGCCTGTATGAGCGCGCCCGCCCCGAGCCAGCCGGCGCGAACAATGCTGACGATTGGGCCGCCTTCATGTGGGCCAGCCGCCTCGCCTTCGCCGATCGCGATCATTACACCGCCGACGATCAGTTCGTTCCCGTACCGACGCAGGAGATGATCGCGCCCGCTTATCTCGATCAGCGCGCCGCCCTCATTGATCTGACGCGCGCTCCGCCCGCGCGCATCACGCCCGGCATGCCGGCCGGCCAAGAGCTGTTCGATCGCTGGGGCCGCGAACCCAGCGAAGATGGCGGCACAACGCACATCTCCATCGTCGACGCAGACGGAAACGCCGTGGCGCTGACTGCGACTGTTGAAGGCTATTACGGCGCCCAGCGCATGGTGCGCGGTTTCCTGCTGAACAATCAGCTCACCGACTTCGCCTTTGCGCCAACGCTCAACGGGCGCCCCGTCGCGAACGCTCTTGCGCCCGGCAAGGCGCCGCGCTCCTCCATGTCGCCGATGATCGTCACCGATCGAAATGGCGAACTGGTCCTGGTGATCGGCTCGCCCGGCGGCTCCTCCATCATTTCCTATGTGGCGCGCGCGACGATCGGCATGCTCGATTGGGGCCAGACCCCGCAACAAGCGGTCGATATGGGCAACATGTATGCGCGCGGCGCGCCGGCGAGCTATGAGCCCGCGCGCATCCCCGCCGGCATCGCCGCGTCCTTGGAAGCACGCGGCTGGGAGCTGCGTGAAATGACTAATCTCGAAGAGAGCGGCCTGCACGCCATCCAAGTCACGCCGCAGGGCCTCATTGGCGGCGCAGACCCCAGGCGGGAGGGCGTTGTCGCCCGCGTGGCGGTCAACTAGGCTCGCATGCATGACGCTTGAGCCAGCGCTGACAGCCTCACTGCCGATCCAGATTCATCTGGCGACCGTTGTCCCCGCCTTCTTCCTCGGCGCTTATCTCATCCTGGTATCGCGCAAAGGCTCGACCGCGCATCGAGCGCTCGGCTGGATTTATTTGGCGCTGATGACAGTGACGACGATCACCGCCCTTTTCATTCACGAACTCAATCCAAATGGCCCGCTCGGCTTCAGCCCGATCCACCTGCTCATCCCGCTCACTCTGTATGGCATCGTTGGCGCGATCTATTATGCCCGCACGCACGACATGCGCCGCCATCGCCAGACGATGATTTTGGTCTATGTCGGCGGCCTGCTGATCGCCGGCGCCTTCACTTTCATGCCCGGCCGGGTGATGCACGATATTTTCTTCGGCTAAAGCAACGGACTTTAAATTCGCCTCAGATCAATGCGCGCGCCGAGCGAATTTAAAGTCCATAAAAAGCGTCTTGTGGGACTTAAATGCGACCGGAGACTGATCCACGCACGGGGTCGCATTTAAGTCCCAACGCTTTAACCCGCCAGCAACGTCTGCACCACGCCGACCAGCGCGCCGATCAGCAGCGCCAGCGCCGCCAGCCCCTGCGTTGCAAAACCGAGGCTGCGCTTGGCGGGATCCTTCACATACGTCACCATATAAATGATGCGCCCGAGCGGCCAGAACGCGCCAATCGCCGCCGCCAGCTGATCGCCCCACACCCACGCAAACAGCCACAGCGCCGGCAAGAAGATTGGCAGCCATTCCAGCGTGTTCATTTGCACGCGGTAATGGCGCTCAAACATCTCATTGCCGGTGATTGCGGGCGCCGGAAGCTTGTAGATGTAGCGCGCGCGCCCTGCGCCCATGCTGGTGATGAAATAGACCAGCAGCGCAACCAGCGTAACCAGCGCTGTCCAGGCAAAATCCTGCATGATGTCCCCCAATAAGCGGCGCGCCTCAATTACGCCGTCGGTAAAATGATTCTGAACGTGGCGCCTTCCGCGCCTGTGCGCCACAAGATCAGATCGCCCCCCATGGCCTGCGTAAGTTCGCGCGCGATGGCGAGGCCAAGGCCCGTGCCGCCTGTCTCAGCGTCAGCCGTCACGAACGGATCAAACAGGCGGTCTAGCAATTGCGGCCGCACGCCAGGCCCGCGATCTATGACATCGATCTCGCACCGCTCGGGAAAGCCCACGGCGCGCACAGTCACAACCTTGCCCCGCGGCGTGGGATTGGCCTGCATGATCTGCGCGGCGTTGCGGATCAAGTTCACCAAGATGCGATGCAGATGATCGGGGTCGGCGCGCACCACCAAACCCGCCTCGATCTCGTCTTTATAGCCGACATCCTCGAGCCCCGTGAGCGCATCGAGCGCGGCTTCCGCGGCGGCCGACGCAAGCTCAACGCGCTGCAGCTGCGGCGGCGATTCTTCGGCGCGGCCGTACTTTAGCGTGCTCGCTGCAAGCGCCGCGGCGCGATCAATGGTGCGCTCAAGCCGCGGCGCGATCTGGCGTACGGTCGGATCCTCAGACTTAGCCAGCCGATCCGCCACCAGCTGGGCCGTCGCCAGCATGTTGCGCAGATCGTGGCCAATTTTGGCGACCGCGGCGCCCAGCGCGGCCAAGCGCTCGCGCTGGCGCAAACTGGCGCGCACTTGTTCGGCCATATCATGCGCGGCGCGTTCGGCGCGGCCGATCTCATCAGTGCGGCGCGAGCGCACAAAGATGGTCACGTCCTCCGGCTGGTCGCGAAAGCGCTCAATCTCCGCTGTGAACTCGCGCATTGGCCGCACAAACAGAAATGTCAGCGCGCCATAAACCAGCCCCGCCGCGGCAATCAGAATAAGGCTCGATATGAGCGCGAAGCGTTCGGCGAAGGCGCGCATGTCGCGCTTGAGCGGCGCCTCATTCAGCACGATCTCGATAAATTCACCGCTTTCGAAGCGCGGCTTCGCGATCACGCGCAGCACGCGCCCCTCCCGCGCGGTAAAGGTCTCGATCGCCCACCAATAGCGCCGCCAGCCCGACGCATCGCTGTAATCGTACGTCGTCAGCGGGCCGCCAACCGGCGCCGTCGGATCGCCCAGCAGCAATTCTCGCTCACCAGCGCGCTGCATCGCCACGCGCTGCACCTCCGCATTGGTCAGCAGCTCATATTCGAGCGAATCCGCGATGTCGGTGTCGGGCGAGACTTCCAGCGCCAGCGCGGCGATCTGCGCCAGATTGATGCGCTCGCGCAGCCAGTTCTCGTGAAAGCTCGCCAAGCCCGGCCCGAAAATCAGCAGCTCCGTGAACACCACGAGCACCGTGCTCAGCACCAGCAGCCGCCCCGCCAGACTGGCGAAAAAAGCGCGCACCTGCGCCCAGGCTACGCTCAGGGGCTTGGAGGGGGCGGACTCGGCTGCCATTCACCTAAATCCCGCCATCACCAGGGAGGCGGACGCTTGACGGTTGTGGGGCCATGGGCTAATGCCCCGCGCTTTCCAGCGAATTAGCAGCATTCGAGGCGCGTCGTGAGCACCAAGCGGACCTATCAGCCGAGCCGGCTTGTGCGCAAGCGCCGCCACGGCTTCCGCGCCCGCATGGCCACCAAGGGCGGCCAGAAGGTGCTCGCCCGCCGCCGCGCCAAGGGCCGCAAGCGGCTTTCGGCCTAGTTTCAGTGGCTTGACGCCCCCGGACGGCCCAAACGCCGGCCCTATCGTCCGGCTCACCAAGCGCGCTCAATTCCTCTATGTCCGCGGCGGCGCCAAGGCTGTCCGCGAAACCGTGATCATCGAGGCCCGCCGCCGCCAGCCGGCTGAGGGGGCCGTTGGCGTCGGTTTCACCGCCAGCAAGAAGGTCGGCAATGCGGTCGCCCGCAACCGCTCCCGGCGGCGTTTGCGGGAGGCGGCCAAGCGGCTTCTGCCCAGCCTTGGCCTGCCCGGCGCCGACTATGTCCTGGTGGCGCGACAAACCACCCCGGACGCTCCCTGGGCTCGCTTGCTTGACGATGTTCAAAACGCACTGTTAAGGCTCGCCGCCGAATTGGAGGGCCGCGCCGCCCCGCCTCGCCGCGCGCCGCGGCCCAAGCCGTGAATCGTCCCAAACCGACGTCCAAGTGAAAGCGATACCATCCGATGCAGCCTAGCGGCGGTCAGGGACCAGTTGAAACGCGCAACGTGATCATCGCGATCGCGCTCTCGATCGCCATCATGGCGGGCTGGGAGTTTTTCGTCACTGGCCCGCAGCGGGCCGCGTTGCAGCGCGAGCAAGCGGCCATCGAAGCGCAGCAGGCGGAAACCGCGCAGCAGCAACAGCAGCAGGCGAGTGAAGACGCCGGCTCGGCGCTGCCGCCATCGGCGCCGCGCGAAGAAGTGATCCAAGCCAGCGCCGCGCGCCGCATTCGCATCGACACGCCCACGCTCGAAGGCTCGATCTCGCTCGACGGCGCGCGCATCGACGATCTATCGCTGCGCGGCTATTGCCGCACCATTGAGCGCAACGAAGCTGGCGGCTGCGTCGGCGGCCAAGCCGGCGAAGTCACCCTGCTCGCCCCGCGCGGCAGTCAGCACGGGCATGACGCCTTCTTCGGCTGGGAAGGCCGCGCCGGCGAAGGCGCCTCCACGCTGGCCGATTCCAGCAGCGCCTGGATCGCACCCGAGGGCGCGACGCTCACCCCGACAACGCCGCTCGTGCTGACGCTTGCGCTTGAGAACGGCATGTCGGTTCAGCGCACCATCGCCATCGACGACAATTATATGCTGACCATCACCGACACGGTCAGCAACCCAACCGGCGCGGCCATCAATGTGCGCCCGTTCGGCACCGTCCGCCGACAAGGCGTGCCAGAGGACTACAAGTTCAACGCCATCGTGCACCAAGGCATGGTCGGCGCGTTCGGCCCCAATAACAGGCTGCAACAAACCAGCTTCCGCGACGCCGACAAGCATGCGCGGGAAAAGCTGCGCGGCGATGCGGGCGAAGATGAGCGCATTCGCGAAGCCAGCGGCCAAGGCGGCTGGCTCGGCCTCACCGATCACTACTGGCTCACCGCCATCGTGCTCGATCCAGGCGAGACCATGTCCGCCTATTATGACAGCCGCAGTGAGGACAACGAAACCGATTATCGCGCGGCCTATCGCGGCGAATGGCGCGAAGTGCCGGCCGGCGGTGAGATCACCTACACGCAACGCCTGTTCGCCGGCGCCAAACGTGTGGACCTGCTGCAGGGCTACCAGGACAATTTCGATATCCCCCGCTTCGACGACGCTGTGGACTGGGGCAATTTCTGGTTCCTGACCCGCCCCTTCTTCCTGTGGCTCTTGCACCCGCTAGCAAAGCTGCTGGGCGGCTTTGGCTGGGGCATTCTGGCCACCACCATCGTAGTGAAGGCCGCGCTGTTCCCGCTCGTTTATCAATCGATGAAGTCGATGGCGAAGATGCGCGCGCTGCAGCCGAAGATGAAAGAGCTGCAAGAACGCTACGCGGCGGATAAGCAACGTCAGCAGCAGGAATTGCTGAAGCTCTATCAGACCGAGAAGATCAATCCCGTCTCAGGCTGTTTGCCGCTCTTGCTGCAAATCCCGGTCTTCTTCGCGCTCTACAAAACGCTGACTGTCACCATCGAAATGCGTCAGGCGCCGTTCGTAGGCTGGGTGCACGACTTGTCAGCGCCGGATCCGACCTCGATTTTCAACCTGTTCGGCCTGCTGCGTTACAATCCCGCCGATCTGCCGCTGCTTGGCGCCTTCCTGATGATTGGCGTGTGGCCGATCCTCTACGGCGTCTCAATGTGGATCCTGCAGCATCTCTCGCCGCCGGCCACCGATCCGCTACAGGCTTCGATTCTGCGTCTGATGCCGATCCTCTTCACCTTCATGTTCGCCGGCTTCCCGGCGGGCCTGGTGATTTATTGGACTTGGTCGAACACGCTCTCGATCCTGCAGCAATACGTGATCATGCGCCGCCAAGGCGTGGAAACCCAGTTCGACATCTGGCTGAAAAAGCTGCTGAAGCGCGAGCCCGCGACGGCGGGTTAGCCTTTCTCTCCGCCGTCATTCCGGGGCGCGCGCAGCGCGAACCCGGAACCTAGGGGGTGACAAAGCGCAGGATGCGGCCCCTGGATTCCGGATCGCGCTGCGCGCGTCCGGAATGACGTTAGAGTGGTGAAGTGAATACTGAACTTGATCCCCTCGAAGCTGGCCGCCTGCTCTTTGCCGGGCCGATCAACTTTGAGCTTGGCGTCGCCAAGATGGATGGACTGCCGAGCGCCGACGTCCCCGAAATCGCCTTCGCCGGCCGCTCTAATGTCGGCAAGTCCTCGCTGCTCAACGCCCTCACCGGCCGCAAGGCGCTCGCCCGCGCCTCCGCCGAACCAGGCCGCACGCGCGAGCTGAACTATTTCCGCGTCGGCGATACGCTTCGCCTCGTCGATCTTCCAGGCTATGGCTACGCCAAAGCGCCGAAGGCCGAGATTGCGCGCTGGACCGCGCTCATGCGCGACTTCATGCGCGGGCGCGCAGCGCTCAAGCGCGTGCTCTTGCTGGTCGATGCGCGCCATGGGCTCAAGGAGCATGACATAGATGTCATGGATGCGCTCGACACCGCCGCCGTCACCTACCAAATCGTGCTCACCAAGGCCGACAAGCTGAAGCCCACCGAATCCGCTGATCGCGCGGCCGAAACATACGCCGCCATCGCCAAGCGCCCCGCCGCGCACCCGCGGGTCTTGATCACATCTTCCGAAACCGGCGCGGGCATTCCAGAGCTCCGCGCTGAAATCGCGGCCTTGGCGTGAGGGGCGGAACCCACTAAGCAGCGCCAGTGTCCAAGCTACCGCCTAAAGACAAAGCAACCGCGCTCGCCGAGGCGCTGACCCAAGCCAAAACCTTGGCCGAGGCGCTGCCTTATATTCAGGTCTATGACCGCGAAGTGATCGTGGTGAAATATGGCGGCCACGCCATGGGCGACACCGACACCGCCCGCAAATTCGCCGCAGACATCGTCTTGTTGAAGTTGGTGGGAATGCATCCAGTGGTGGTGCACGGCGGCGGCCCGCAGATCAGCCGGATGTTGGAACGCGCGGGCGTGAAATCGCAATTCATTGACGGGCTGCGCGTTACCGATCCGCCCACCATGGAAGTGGCGGAGATGGTGTTGTCCGGCAGCGTGAACAAGGAACTCGCACACCTCATCACCGCCGCCGGCCGCGAGGCGGATGTGCGCGGCGTTGGCCTCTCCGGGAAAGATGCGCGCCTCATCACGGTCGAAAAGGTGACGCGCACGCGCAAAGACCCCGACAGCATGATCGAGCAATCGATCGATCTCGGCCTGGTCGGCGATCCCAAGCACGTTGACCCCACCTTGGTGCAGGCTTTGATCAACGCACCCGAGGATTACATCCCGGTGATCGCGCCGATCGGCGTTGATGAAGCAGGCGCAACCTACAACATCAATGCCGACACCGCCGCGGGCGCGCTGGCCGGCGCTTTGGGCGCCAAGCGCTTCCTGCTGCTCTCCGATGTGCCAGGCGTGCTCGACAAGCAGGGCGAGCTGATCCACGACATGACGGTGCAAGATGCGCGCGAGGCGATCGCCAGCGGCTTGGCCACAGGCGGCATGATCCCGAAGCTCGAAACCTGCATCGCTGCGCTCGAAAACGGCGTCGAAGCGGCGGTTATTCTCGACGGCCGCCAAAACCACGCCCTGCTGATGGAGCTATTCACCGAACATGGCGCCGGCACGCTCATTCATTAAGCTCGGCCTTGGCGCCGTGCTCATTGGCGTCGCCGCTTTGGGCGCGATGTGGGTCACGCCGCGTGCGGAAGCGCAGCAGACCGCCCGCCCCGTCTCCGGCTGGCAGGTGTGCAACGAAACCAGCTACGTGCTCGAAGCCGCCACCGGCCGCCCCGATGGCCGCGCCATTGTGGTGCAAGGTTGGACTCGTCTGCGCCCCGGCGAGTGCCGCGTCGGCGTCGGCGCACCGCTCGCGCGCGGCACGCACTATCTCTACGCCCGCACCAGCGCCGCCCATCGCGGCGGGCGCCGCCAATGGATTGGCGATGCAACCCTGTGCGTCGATCCCTCGTCTTCGTTTCAGATCGAGAACCCGCCCCAATGCGCCGCCATGGGTCTGGAAGAGCGCCGCTTCCGCCGCGTGCAGATCAATAAGCGCGACCGCTGGCAAACCAGCTTCGCCGAGGCGCAGCCCTATACCCAGACCCGCGCCCGCGCCGCCGGCATTCAGCGCCTGCTGCTCGATGCAGGCTACGAAATCCGCACTTATCGCGGCAGCGCCGATCCGCGCGCCATCGCCCAAGCCATCGCCCAATTCCGCGCCGCCGCGCATCTTTCACCCGGCGCCAGCGAAGACCAGCTGATCGATGCGCTTGAAGTGGCGGCGCGCCGCCGCTCCGATCAAGTCGGCCTTACGCTCTGCAATCGCACGCGTGGCCGCGTCTGGACCGCCATGGCGCGCCGTCGCGGCGAAGGCTGGGAAAGCCGCGGCTGGTGGCAGCTTGCGCCAGGCGGGTGCGTGCGCACGCTCGACGAGCCGCTCATGCAAGACGTCTATTACGTTTACGCCGCGCTCGACAGCGAAGCCGGCCCGCGCCTGCTCGCCGCTGGCGGCGAGCCCTTCTGCACCAGCCCCGCACGCTTCGCCATTCTGGGCCGCGAAAGCTGTGATACGCGCTATTACGACACCAACATCTTCACCCCGATTTCGGCGCGCAATCGCGACGGCTTGGTGGTCGATTTCGAAGAGCGCGATTTCCTTGAGCCCGGCGAAGCGCCGCGCACGCTGCAATCGAACAATTCGGTGCCCGACGTGACGCCTGACACTGGCGTGCGCCGCGGCGTCGATCCCGCCGCCGCGCCGACAGGCGATGCGGCGCCGACCCAGGACCGCCGCACGCCGCCCGCAACGCAATGAGCCCGCTTGCGGCCGTTTGCGACTGGGTGTTCGATCTCGACAACACGCTCTATCCCGCCGCGCACACGCTGCTCAGCGAAGTGGAGGTGCGCATGACCCGCTTCATCATGCGCGAATTGGGGCTTGATGAAGCCGCAGCCGCTGAAATCCGCGAACGCTATTTCCTCAGCCACGGCGCCACTGTCGCGGGCCTTGCCGAGCATCATGACGTCAATTCGCGCGATTTTCTAGAATATGTGCACGATGTCGCCGAACACGGCCTCGCCCCGGACGATGAACTCAACGCCCTCATCGCCGCGCTGCCGGGCCGGAAAATCATCTTCACCAATGGCGGCGGCGGCCACCCCGAGCGCGTGCTGGAGCGGATCGGGCTTACGGATGCGTTCGACATGATCTTCGATATCGAAGCCAGCGGCCTCAAACCCAAGCCAAACCCGGTCGCCTATGAACGTCTCATCGCCCAGTGCCACGTCGATCCCGCGCGCGCCGTGATGATCGAGGACACGCTGCGCAACCTGCCGCCAGCGAAAGAGCTGGGCTTTACCACCGTGCTGGTGGGTGCCGTCCATCCAGACCCGAAGCCCAGCTATCTCGATTATTGGGCCCACGATTTGAAAGCGTTTTTGCAAACCGCCGTCCGCTCCGGCGCATTTTTCAGCAGAAGTGTAAAGCGGTTCTGCGTCCGAAAATGCGCCCCTTCAATTTCTAGCGCGCTTTCCGGGCGGGAAACCGCTTCACACTTTCCCTGAAAGCGCGCTAGCACAACCCCATGACCGATTTGTCCTCCGCCATCGAAGCCGCCTGGGAGCGGCGCGATCAGCTCACGCCACAAAGCAAAGGCGCCGATGTCGAAGCCATCGAAGCGGCGCTCGATCTGTTGGATAGCGGCCAGGCCCGCGTCGCCGAGCGCGGCGCGGATGGCGTCTGGATCACGCATCAATGGCTCAAGAAAGCCGTGCTGCTCTCCTTCCGCACTAGCGCCAATCAGATCATGGGCGACGCCAACCCGCCCGGCCCCTGGTGGGACAAAGTCCCGACCAAATTTCGCAGCTGGGGCGATGCAGCCTTCACAAAGGCCGGTTTTCGCGCCGTGCCCGGCGCGGTGGCGCGGCGCGGCGCGCACATCGCCAAGAACGTCGTGCTGATGCCGAGCTTCGTGAATATCGGCGCCTATGTCGGCGAAGGCACGATGGTGGACACCTGGGCCACGGTCGGCTCATGCGCGCAGATCGGCAGACATGTGCACCTCTCCGGCGGCGCCGGCATCGGCGGCGTGCTCGAACCGCTGCAAGCCAACCCCACCATCATCGAAGACGATTGCTTCATCGGCGCGCGCTCTGAAGTGGCCGAAGGCGTGATCGTGCGCCAAGGCGCGGTGCTCGCCATGGGCACGTTCATCTCGCAATCCACCAAGATCGTCGACCGCGCCACTGGCGCGGTCACGCGCGGCGAAGTGCCGGCTTATTCAGTTGTGGTGCCGGGTTCGCTGCCCGATCCCAGAGGCGGTCCTTCGCTCGCTTGCGTGGTGATCGTGAAAACCGTCGACGCGCAGACGCGCTCCAAAACCGGCGTCAATGAATTGCTGCGCGATTAATGGCTGACGCTCTCGCACTCGCTCAAGCGCTGATGCGCTGCCCAAGCGTGACGCCGGTTGAAGCCGGTGCGCTCGACCTGGCGCAAGCCGCGCTTGAGCGGCTCGGCTTCAAAGCGACGCGCTACACATTCGGCGATGTCGATAATCTTTACGCACGAAGAGGAACAGCGAGCCCGAATTTCTGTTTCGCTGGCCATGTCGATGTGGTGCCGCCCGGCGAAGGCTGGAGCGTTGATCCCTTCGCCGCCGAGGTGCGCGATGGCCAACTGATTGGCCGCGGCGCCGCCGACATGAAAGCCGCCATCGCGGCCATGATCACGGCGACGGAAAATGTGCTCGCCGCCGGCGCGCCGCACGGCTCGATCTCGTTCCTGCTCACCTGCGACGAAGAAGGCCCGGGCCAGGACGGCACCAAGCGCGTGCTGGCCGCGCTGCGCGAAGCCGGCGAACAAATCGATCATTGCGTTGTCGGCGAACCCACCAGCGATGCGCGCGTAGGCGACACCATCAAGAACGGCCGGCGCGGCAGCTTGAACATTGTGCTGACCATGGAAGGCCGCCAAGGCCACGTGGCTTACCCCGATAAAGCGCTCAATCCGGTCACGCCCCTGATCGCCGCGCTCGCCGAGTTGAAGGCGCGCAAATTGGATGATGGCGCCTCGGGCTTCACCGCTTCAAACCTCGAAGTCACCACGGTCGATGTCGGCAATCCGACTCATAATGTGATCCCGAGCAAAGCCAGCGCGAAGCTCAATATGCGCTTCAACACCCACCACAGCGTGGATGCTTTGCGCGAATGGGTGCGTGAAACCGCCGAGAAGCACGCCAGCGCCGCGGGCGCCAAGCTCGACATGAAAGTGATTTCCTTCGCCGAGCCTTTTTACACCACGCCCGGCCCGTTCACCGACGCGCTCGCCGCCGCCGTGCGCGAAGCCAGCGGCGTCGAACCCACGCTCTCCACCACAGGCGGCACCTCCGACGCGCGCTATCTCAAGGATTATTGCAGCGTCGCGGAATTCGGCCTGCGCAACGCCACCGCGCACATGGTCGATGAACAAGTCGCCGTGGAAGACGTGCAGCTGCTGACGCGCTGCTATGAAGCCATGCTGCGCAAATACTTCGCGCTCTGACTTACCTCCTCCCCTTGAGGGGAGAAGGTGGCCCGAAGGGCCGGATGAGGGGATGACCGGAGTTCAGAACGTTAGACTCCACTAATAATCCACCCGCATCAGATAAAGCCCGTCTGCTGGCGCCACCGGCCCACAGCGCGCGCGATCAGCCGCCGCCAGCGCAGCAGCCACGTCTTCCGCGCTCATCTTGCCCACGCCCACCTCCACCAGCGTGCCGACAATGGAGCGCACCTGGCTATGCAGAAAGCTTTGCGCCTCGCACCAGATCTGCACCGTCTCGCCGTCGCGGCTTACATCGCAACGCTCAAGCGTCTTCACCGGGCTTTTGGCCTGGCACTGGCTGTCCCGAAATGTCGTGAAGTCATGGCGACCGAGTAGGCGCAGCGCCGCAGCCTGCATGGCCGCATGATCCAAAACACGCGGCACGCGCCACACCTTGCCACGCGCGAGCGCGGCCGGCGCGCGGCGATTGAGGATGGAATAAAGATAAACCCGCCGCGTGGCGCTGAAGCGCGCGTGAAAGTCTGCGGGCGCCTCCTCGGCCTGCAACACCGCAATCGGCGCAGGCCGCAAATGCGCGTTCAAACCATCGCGCACGCGCCCGGCGGCGAAGGGTTTGGCAATATCGACATGCGCAACTTGCCCCATCGCATGTACGCCGGCGTCGGTGCGGCCCGCGCCAACCACATCGCTGCGCGCGCCTGTAAGTTTTTCAACAGCGTCTTCCAGCGCGCCCTGCACGCTCGGTAGATCGGTCACACGCTGCCAGCCGGCGAACGGGCCGCCATCATATTCAATCGTAAGCTTGAAACGCGCCAATCAATTGCGCCGGTAGTCCAGCATCGGGCACAGGCGCGCGCCCGCCGCGCCAGGCGCGCCGCCAGATACGCCCATCGCCTTCAACGACCCATCGCCCGGTCCGGACGGCTCCCAAATCACAATGAAGGCGGCGGCGTTGGCGCCGCACAGGCCTTGGCCGCTCTCCGGTTTGGTCTCGCTCGCGACGCGATAGACCAGCACTTGGGGCTCTTCCACCGGCAGCTGCAGCAGCGCGCGAATGGTCTGGCCTTCAATCTGCGTGGCCGGCGAAATCGCACCGGTGATCTCGCCTTCGACAATGAGGCCATTGGCGCCGCGCAGCGTCACCACATCTTGCGGGGCCGCGCCCGCTTGGTTGGCGTCGGGCAGACGCGTGGCCATGGTCATGGTGATGTCGCCCGTGGCGGCGCGCGCCGCCTCATTGGCGGCGCTGAACGGACGCGCAGGCTCCGACTCTGGCGCCGGCGAATCCAGTTGCGGCGCCTCAACCGACGCCGATTGCGGCGCACTGACCTGGTCGCAGCCAGTCACAAACAAGGCCGCAGCCATCAAAACGGTCCGCACCAGCATGGACATTCCTCCGCGTCCGAATCTAACGGGGCTCGCCGACCTCATCAATCGCGCTAACCCAGAACACTGCCTTCGGGAACCGGAGTTCCACGCAGAAAGTCCTCCGCCTCCATGACGCCGCGCCCCTCGCGCTGCACGCGCAGCAGGCGAACCGCCCCGTCTCCGCAGGCGATCAGCAGCGAATCGTCCAGCGCTTCGCCCGGCGCGCCCACGCCCTGTCCCAGCCGCGACATCAGCGCCTTGGCGCGCGCGCCATCGGGCAAAGTGAACCAAGCCCCCGGCGCCGGTGAGAGGCCGCGGATTTTGCAGTCGATCTCGCGCGCAGGCAGCGTCCAATCAATCCGCGCCTCCTTCGCCTCGATTTTGTGCGCGTAAGTGACGCCATCCTCGCTCTGCGGCGCGGCAGCGGCCTCGCCACGCTCAATCCGCGCCAAGGTTTCAACCAGCAGCTTCGCGCCCATGGCGGCGAGCCGGTCATGCAGCGCGCCTGTCGTGTCATCGAAGGCGATCGGCGTTTCAGCAGAGGCGAACACCGGCCCAGTATCCAGCCCCGCCTCCATCTGCATGACTTGCACGCCCGTTACGCGGTCGCCCGCCATGATGGCGCGCTGGATCGGCGCGGCGCCGCGCCAGCGCGGCAGCAGCGAGGCGTGCACATTGATGCAGCCCAGACGCGGCGCGTCCAAAATCGCTTGCGGCAGAATGAGTCCGTACGCCACCACGATCGCCGCATCGAGCTTCAGCGCCGCAAACGCTTCCTGCTCTGGCGCTTGCTTCAAGCTCTTCGGCGTGCGCACTTCGATGCCGCGCGCCGCGGCTGCGGCATGCACGGGCGTTGGCCGCTCTTGCTGGCCGCGCCCCGCCGGACGCGGCGGCTGCGAATAAACGCAAACCACCTCATGCCCCGCCGCGATCAGCGCCTCCAGCGCCGGCACAGCAAAGCCCGGCGATCCCATGAAGGCCAGACGCAGACTCATAAGCGGCAAGAGAGCGGCAAGCGCCGGCTAAAGCAAGAAGTCGCTCATCCCTCCCTTGAAAAGGGAGGGTGTCGCGCAGCGCACAGCGCAAGCGACGGGTGGGATGAAAGCTCATTTGTTGGGAGAATGGCCCCACCCGTCACGCTTTGCGTGACACCCTCCCCGCATGCGGGGAGGGAATTTTAAGCCAACGCCTTGGCTTTCTTCACCTTGCGCAGCGCGGTTTCACGCTTCAGCCGCGAGAGGTGATCGATGAACAGCACGCCTTCGAGGTGATCCATTTCGTGCTGGATGCACACCGCGTAGAGGTCGTGCGCCTCCTCCTGGATCTGCTTGCCGTTATAATCGAGGTAGCGGAGCTTCACGTGCGCGGGGCGCTGCACTTCCTCATAGATTTCCGGAACGGAAAGGCAGCCTTCCTCGTAGGGCTTCTTATCGTCAGAGGTCCAAAGGATTTCCGGATTGACGAAATAGCGCGGCTGCTTGGGCTCGTCCTTGCCGGCCAGATCCATCACGATAATGCGCAGCGGCTCGCCAATCTGGATCGCGGCGAGGCCGATGCCGGGCGCGTCGTACATGGTCTCCAGCATGTCATCCATGAGCTTGCGGTGCGCGTCAGTCACCCCGCCCTCGACGGGCTTGGATTTCTGCTTCAGGCGCGGATCGGGCGCGGTAAGGATGGGGCGGATCGCCATGGGCTTCAGGTATTAAGCGCCGCCGCTCACGTCAAGGAAGCGCCCCCAGGGAAGCCCAAAGGGGGCGGGAGGAAGCATGATAAAACCTGAGCTTTTACTGCGGCTTTCGGGCCTGGCGGCGGTGCTGGGCGGGCTGCTGCGGGTGATCTCCGCCGCCAATCCGCCGCTCGGCGCCCAGCAGACCGAAGCACTCTATGACGTGATCGATGTGCTGCTGCTCATGGGCCTGATCGGCATTTACCTCGTCCGCGCGGAATTTCTCGGCTTTGGCGGCTTGACCGCCTTCGCTGTCGCTCTTGCCGCACTCTCCTTCATTGGCGGGCCGGACGCGGACGTGTTCGGCTTCTCCACCTACCAGGAAGGCGCAACCGTGCTGGCGCTCGCGCTCGCCGCGCTCTCCATCGTCTGGCTTGGACGCAAACAAAAGCCCGTCGCGCCGCCGCTCTTCTGGCTCGGCAGCGTGGTGATCGCCGGCGTGCTGCAAGCAGTCGGGTTGGGTGATTACGGCTTCATCGCCGCCGGCGTGCTGTTCGGCCTCGGCTGCGTCGCGGCTGGCCTGGACTTGATGCGTCCCGCGCCGCGCGTCTGATCGTCAAACGACCGTCCCAAACGACGGGACCGGGACGTTTTCGCATTTCAGGGAGGATGCAGACAGGACGACGACCCGTACGCAACCCGTTACGGCTGCTTCCTTCCGGACCTGACCGGGTTGGCGGGGCGGCCGTCCGCCGCCTGCCTGCGCGCCTCATATCGCTGTTTGGGCGAGCCGGCGCAAGGGCGCGCGATCGCCTGGAACTGCCCCGGCGGTTGAGCGTTTTAACCGCACAGCAAAATTCAAGGAGCTGCGCCAAGGGCGCAGAAACGCAAATGTTGCGAACGGCCCTATTCGTCCTGGCGTTCGGCGCCCCAACGCTGGCCGCGGCAGAGCAATTCCCCGACTCCGCGCTGCGCCTGGAGGTGCGCAGCGATGTCGGCACGGTGATGTCGCGCATTGAATCGGTGGAACGCAATGGCGACGGGCGCATCGTTTCCGTCGAAGCCCCCGGCCTCGCGCCTGCCGACGCGCCAGCGGACGCCGAACTCGTCGCCGACAATGATGCGGGTGAGCGCTTTTTCGTTTCCGCCCCAGGCCGCCACCCAAGCGCACAGCGCAATGATCGCCAGGTGCTCGCCAGCGCAAGCCAAGTGCGCGTCCGTTAAATCGACACGCATTCGCGACGAGCGGCGCGGAATTCTCCCAGCGCCCTCGCCCATGCGACCGGTGACGCAGACGCCTGCGCCGCCTTTCTGCACTCTCCCCTCAGACGGGGGTTTGCATGGGATTGGTGCGCGTAACTCTGGCTCTGGCGGTGCTGCTCTCGCATCTGCCCATCATGGAGTTCAAGTTCATCAGCGGCGCGCTCGCCGTGCAGAGCTTCTTCATCGTCTCCGGCTTCTACATGGCGCTGGTGCTGGAGGGGAAATACAAGGACGCGCGCCTCTTCTACTCCAATCGCTTGCTGCGCCTCTTTCCCACCTATTTCCTCTGCTGCATCCTCGCCGCGCTCACCACTTGGGTGTTCATGGCGAGCCCAACGGCTTCGCCCGAAATCTTCGCGACCATTTTCAGCGATCCGCTCACCGCCGCCATCATGGTGTTCGAGAACATTTTCCTGGTGGGGCAGGAGCTATTATTCTGGTTCACGGTCGGCCCCGACGGGGCTCTGCGGATCGATACGGACGGGGTCGTGCCCGACGAAACCACCCTGCTCGGCTGGCAGGGCCTGCTCGTGCCGCAATCATGGTCGCTGTCTATGGAACTGATGTTTTACGCGCTGGCGCCTTGGCTGGCGCGCGCCGGTTGGAAGTGGATCGCCGCCATCGCCCTTCTCAGCATCGCCTTACGGCTGGCGGGCGCTTTTCTGCCGATTGATTATTTGCTCTGGCAAGGCCGCTTCTTCCCAACGGCGCTGTTCTTGTTCCTGCTCGGCATGCTCGCGCATAAAGCGCTGCCGCTCGCAGCGCGTCTGCCGCGCTGGACCGGCTGGATCGTCAATGCGCTGCTGCTGGCTTTCCTGATCCTGCACCCAATGCTGCAAGAGGCGCTCAGCATCGAACCCGTGCGCGGGCGCTGGATCGTCTATGCCGTCGTCGCTGCGGCGATCCCGTTCGTGTTCGCGACCTTCAAGGATTTCGCCTGGGATAGATGGATCGGCGACCTTTCTTACCCGATCTATCTGACCCAGCTCATGACCATTGGTTTAGTGCTGACGTACGAGCCGCCTTTCGCCGCCGCGGTCGCCATTCTCGGCACGATCGCGCTCTCAGCATTGGTGCTGGTGCTGGTAGAGCACCCACTCGATCGCTGGCGCCAACAGCGCGTGCGCAGGGCGCGGCCCGAAGCCGTGGCGGCGCCGAGCGGCGCCAGCCCCGCTCCGCTTTAAGCCGCACGAGGCGCGCGCGCCAAAGCCTCGAAGAAGTCCGTCAAATCGCGCGCCACCTCTACCGGCCGCTCCCAATGCACGGCGTGCCCGACGCCGTGATAGGTCAATAGCGGCGCAGCCAAGATTTTGGCCAGTTGTTCATTCTCCGTGCGTGAGCAGAACGCATCCTGATCCGCCCAGATCACCAGACTCTTGCACTGCACCGCCGCGGCCGCCGCCGGCAGATCAAGCGTCTGCATCGAGTTGACGATCGCTTGGAAGGTGGCCGCCTTCAATCGGCAGCTTTCGCTGACGGCCAAGTCAAGAAAAGCCGGGTCAATCGCGTTCGCCAATGTGCTGAGTTGGAATTGGCGCATGAACAGCGGATCTGCCGGGTCGGTTAGCGCGTTCGCCGCTTCCGCTAGTTCCGCCACAGCCGCATGGCCGGCGAGATCGCCAAACGCGCCCAGCAGCGCCATGCCGGCCACACACTCTGGATAGCGGCTCGCCAGTAAGAGCGCCACGCACGCGCCCATGAAGTGACCCACCACATAAGCGCGCTCATGTCCCATCCGCGCAATGAAGGCAGCCGCATCTTCGGCGAACGCCTCCAGCGCGTATGCATCGCCCGCGCTGGAGCGCCCATGGCCGCGCTGTGTGACGGCATAGGTTCTGTGGCGCGTCATGAGCGGGGCGACTGTGTCGAACGAATGGAAGCTGTCCGACAGTCCATGCAGCAGCAAGACTGGCGGGCCGCCCTCCGGCCCGCGCACCACATATTCAAGCTCAACGCCCGTCGCCAAGGCGACGGCCCGGGTTTCGATCTTCATGGCCATTGTCCTCAAGAAGCGCCGGGCTCCGCACCGCGAGAGCCCGGCGCGCGGCGCTATGCGGCTTGACGTTGCTCGGCTTTGGCGCGGCGATACAAAGTGCGCGCCCATGCGCTTTCCGGCTTGAACGCAATGCGCTCGGCCGCCAGCGCCTGCGCTTGTTCGCGCCGCCCCGCGCGCATCGCAGCCTCGAATAGGGTAAGGCTGATAATGTCGCGCTGCGCATGGCTGCCGCCAAAGCGCTGCGCGCGGCCGCGAACATGATGCAACGCGTCCGCCGCCTCGCCATAGCGTTCCGCGTCAAACGCCATGAGCGCCTGCGCCAAAGGCAGCGCGACTTGACGCGTCATCAGGCCGTTTTCGTCATCACTCTCGGCCCGTTCGCGCAGCGCCGCGACAATGCAATCCGCTTCACGTCCACGACCAGCCCCGAGCATGGCGAGCAAAGCGTGGATTTCATTGAAGCTATAATAGCAATCCGTCATCGCCCGCTCCCATGACGAAGCCAGCGTAGCGAAGCGATCGCCGACATCGACATTGAGCAGCTTCAGCCGCCAGAGCAGCGCCGACGCATCGAGCATTTCCATGACCACATCGGTCTGTTGCGGGCGCACTTTCGCGTCGAACAGTTCAAGCGCGCGCTTATGGTCCTCATGATCGAGCGCGAACAAGGCGAGGTGCCACCAATTGTGATAGGCAAAGCCGCTCTCGGGCGCCCAGCCATCTGCTGTCGCTTCCAGGAAGGCCGCCCCTTCCAAGCTGCGCCCCTGCATTTCGCAGACATGCGCTACGGCGTGAGCGGCCCAGCCGTCGCGCCGATCCGCCTCGACGCCTTCGCGCCCAAACCCCTCCGCCCGCGCATAGTCTCCATTTTCCTGCAAGCCGAACGCCGCCATACCGAGAATGGCGCCGTGGCCGATCTCGCCCGCCTTCCACGCGCGCAGCGCTTGGATCGGGCGGTTGCGCAATTCGTGTTGCTGACCGAGGAAAAAATCCCCGACATGCGCGAACTGCAGCGCGAGGATGTCGCGCGGGAAATCCTGCGCGATGCGGCCCCAGCGCGAGACCGCTTCCAGGAAGCGCCCCTCGCACCAATCTCGCGCAGCGGCAAGATGGTCGCGCTCACGCTGTGACGCGCCCTCGGCGCACGCCGCGCCAGCGCGCAGCGAACGCTCCGCCTCGCCAAGTAGCGCTTTGTCCGTCGTCGTGCCGATGGCGGCGGCGCGGATCGCCCAGCCGAGGCAGAAGTTCGGATCGGCGTCGAGCGCGGCGTCCAGCGCCGCAATCGGATCGCCGCGATAGAGCCGGATCAGTTCAGCGGCGCCGTCGAAATAATCGCGCACGCCCGCCGATTGGGTGGAAATCGAATTGCCGAATTGGTCTTTCATGGTTCTGGTCCTTGCCGGAATTTCGCTAAACGACCGGCGCGCCGGCCAACACGGCGGCGCCCTGCAGGGCGCACGCCAAAAACACCAAAAACGCGAAGCTGCGTTCCATCACTCTTCTCTCCGATCTCGGGCGCGCGGTGCGCACTCGATGCGGTGAGGTGTAGGCCGCGGGTTATTCCGCCGATAGAAAACCCATGGTACTGTGGCTGTTCACATAAAGTTTTGGCATGTTTTCCGGACGTTACGCTGGTCACAGCACTTGAGCGCGCAGCTTGGCCAAGATGGGCGCCCGCAAAACCGCACTCGTAGTAAAGTAGAATTATGAGCGTACGCACACTCACCAAAGGCGAGCAGACTCGCGAGCGCATTTTGGAGCTCGCCCAGGCCTCGGTTTTGCAAAAGGGTTTCGCCGGCACATCGCTGGACGAAATCATCGCTGGCGCGGGCATCACCAAGAGCGGCTTCTTCTATCACTTCAGCGACAAGAACGACCTCGCCAAGGCGCTGCTCGAACGCTATCTCGATTATGAAGAAACGCTATTCAGCGGCCTATTCAAAAAGGCCGACGAACTCAGTGACGACCCGCTGCATTCGTTTCTGATTTTTCTGAAACTGTTCGCCGACGTCGCTGCTGATCTGGAGCACGGCCATCCGGGGTGCCTGGTCGCCTCCTATGTCTATCAGGATCACTTGTTCAACCAAGATGTGCGCGAACTAAATGCAGAGGGCATGCGCATTTGGCGCGAGCGCTTCAAAGCGCGGCTGGAGGCGATCGCCGAGCGATACCCGCCCAAAATCGAGGTCGACCTGGAAACGCTGGCCGACATGGTGACTGGTGTCGTCGATGGCGGCATCATTATTTCAAAGTGTTTGCGCGAGCCGGCGGTGCTGCCGCGCCAAGTGATGCACTATCGCGCCTTCATCAAAGCCATTTTCCTGGGCGCCTAGAGGTCGCCGCGCCTCACGCGGCGATGCGCGCCTGCGCGCCGCCGCACGGCAGATAGAGCGTGAAGGTCGAGCCTTCGCCCTTGCGGCTGATCACCTGAACATCCCCGCCCATGGCGACAGCGAGGCGGCGGGTAATCACCAGGCCAAGCCCCGCGCCATCATGTTTGCGGGTATGTGCGCCGTCCACTTGTTCGAACGGCTGGAACAAGCGCTGCAAATCCGCTTCATCAATCCCTGGCCCCGTATCGCGCACAGCAATGGCGACGCCCGGCGCCCCTTGCACTAAACAGGGTCGCGCGCTCAGCTCGACCACGCCGTTGCGCGTGAACTTAGCGGCGTTTGACAAGAGATTAAGCACGCACTGGCGCACGCGCGTCTGGTCGGCATGGGCTTCGCCGACACCGGAGGCGATGCGCAGTTCGCACGCATTGCTGTTGCTCGCCGCCATCGGCCGAACCGTATCCAGCGCTTCCCTCAACAGCGCGCCAACGTCGAACAGCGCAGGCTTCAAATTCAGCTTGCCCGCTTCGATGCGCGAAAGATCAAGAACCTCGGTGATCATGGCCAGCAAATGATTGGCCGCGCCGCGAATCTTCACCAGGTCGTCGGCGCACTGCTTGGTTTCACCGCTGGCCAAATCTTCTTCCACGATTTCCGAATAGCCGATCACGGCGTTAAGCGGCGTGCGCAGCTCGTGGCTCATATTGGCCAGGAACATCGATTTGGCGGTGTTCGCCGCCTCCGCCCGCTCCCTGGCTTCTTCCAGCTCCGCGGTGCGTTCGGCGACGCGCCGCTCAAGATCTTCGGCGGCGTCCTCAGCCTTCAACCGCGCCCCGATCAAGTCGCCGAAGCTGTCGGCCCCAGCGCGCGCCGTAACGACCGCGTTGATCGCCAGCGCAAACGCCGAAAACCCGGTGAGCAACGACCACCAGCCATCCGCCAAGGCGGCCGCATTGGCGACGAGACCAATCGCGACCGGCGGGATGGTGTACAAAATCATATTGCGCGTCATGACGTGCAGCGTCGCCGCCGCCAGCGCCGAGCCGGCACAGAATAACAGGCCAAAAGTCGGCCCTGGGCTGGGCGCAAAGGCCAAGAATACGTAAGGCAGCGCGTAAAGCGCGGTGATCAAGCCCATGGCCAAGCAAAGCCGCTTGACCATCGCCTCGATCTCGGGACCGGACTTGCCTTCAATCCGGTCGCCAATGCTGCTGAAGAACCCTTGCCGGCGATAATCGACCAGGATAGCAACCGCCGTGAAGGCCGCGCACATCGCCCCCCACCACCAGCCCGGAACCGTCGCCAGCACCATAAGCGGCACGACCGCGACCGAGGCGTAGCGCGTGGGCGCATGGCGCGCATAGGCGACCTCGGCGAACCGCCGAACCGTCAGCGCCCAGACGCGCGGGGAGCTCGCAGACGCAGCCAAAAATCCCTCCAGCTCCGTAACTTACACACATGTGAGTAAAGGGAGAGCGAACGGCGCCGCCCAAACAGGCGCCCCAAGGGTCGAATCCAGGGGTCGAATTTCGTGTCAAAATCCTTAAGTTCAGGCTGTTGTCCGACTCATCCTCCCCCAACCTGTTCGGTGAAGAACCCGCCGGCGGGTATTTGGTTCTGGCGCGGAAATACCGCCCCAGAACCTTCGCCGACCTGATCGGCCAGGAGGCGATGGTGCGCACCATCGCCAATTCCTTCGCGCTGGGCCGCATCGCGCACGCCACTATGCTGACCGGCGTGCGCGGCGTCGGCAAAACCACCACGGCCCGCCTCCTCGCCCGCGCGCTCAATTACAAGCGCGGCGAGATCGACAAGCCGAGCGTCGAGCTCGATCCGCCCGGCGAGCATTGCCAGATGATTATGGAGAGCCGCCATCCGGACGTGTTCGAGATGGACGCCGCCTCCCGCACCGGCATTGGCGACATTCGCGAACTGCTCGATAGCGTGCGCTACGCGCCGGTCATGGCGCGCAACAAAGTCTACATTATCGACGAAGTGCATATGCTCTCAACACAAGCCTTTAACGGCTTGCTGAAGACGCTCGAAGAACCGCCGCCGCATGTGAAGTTCATCTTCGCAACGACCGAAATCCGCAAAGTCCCCGTCACTGTGCTCTCGCGCTGCCAGCGCTTCGACCTGAAGCGGATCGAAACCGAGCGCCTCGCCGAGCATCTGGGAAACATTTGCGCAAAAGAAGGTGTCAAGGTCGAAGCCGACGGCTTGATGATGATCTCGCGCGCCGCCGAAGGCTCTGTGCGCGATGGGCTGTCATTGCTCGATCAAGCGCTAGTGCAAAAATCAGGCGAAGCCGTGACCGCGAGCGATGTGCGCGACATGCTGGGCCTCGCTGATCGCGGGCGCACGCTCGGCCTGTTCGAAGCCATTGCCCGCGGCGACGCCAAAACCGCCATCACCGAAGCGCGCAGCCAATATGATAGCGGCGCCGATCCGGCGCTCATCCTGCGCGATCTCTTGGAAATCGGCCACGACGCCGCCCGCGCCCAAGCGCTTGGGCCCGAAGCGCGCATCATTGGCGGCGCCGATTGGGTCGCGCGCGTGCGCGGCCTTGCTGAAGTTCTCTCCCCCGCGCAGCTTTCGCGCCTCTGGCAAATGCTGCTGAAGGCGCTGGAGGAAGCGGGCCGTGCGCCCGATCCGATCGCCGCCGTTGAAATGGCCATGGTGCGCCTCTGCGCTGCGCAAGGCATGCCGCCGCCGGAAGACGCTGCACGTCTACTGCGTGATGGCGCTCGCAGCGCTGGGTCCGCGCCGGCAGCTTCGACAGCAGCCGGCGATAGCGGCGGCGCCTCAAACACGCCCACCATTAACAGCTTCGAAGACATCGTCGCCCTCGCCGAGCGCGAAAACAAAATTGAGCTGCTGATCGCCTTGGAACGCGTGCGCGTGGTGCGCTTCTCGCCCGGCGAAATGGTGTACGCCCCCGCCGAAACCACCCCGCCCGATTTCCAGCGCAAGCTGATCAGCTTCCTGCGCGAATTCGTCGACGAAGATTGGATCGTCCGCGCGCTGCAAAACCCCACGCCCGCGGCCGCCGTGGAAAGCCTCGCCGACCGGCGCAAGCGCGAGGAAGAGCGAGAACTGGAAAAAGTGCGCAACCAGCCTTTTGTCGCCGAAGCGCTCAAACATTTCCCCAATGCGGAGATCGCCGCTGTACGCGAGCCGCAAACCGAACAAAACGCGCAAGGCGAGGCCGTGCCGCTGCCGGCCGCGAAATCCTCGCCCGAAGCGCCGCCACGCAAGAAGGAAGCTGACCGATGAAGGACATGTCGCAATTGCTGCGCCAAGCCCAGGCCATGCAAGCCAAGGTGAAGGCCGCGCAAGATAAGCTGGAAGCGATGGAGGTCGAGGGCTCGGCCGGCGGTGGCATGGTCAAGCTGCGCCTCTCCGGCAAGACCGCGCTGCTCTCAGTCTCTATCGATCCCTCGCTGCTGAAGGAAGATGAGCGCGAAATCGTCGAAGATCTCATCAAAGCCGCGCACGACGACGCGCGCCGCAAGCTGGAAGAAGCGCAGCAAAACGAAATGAAGGGCCTCGGCGGCGGCCTCGGCATGCTGCCCGGCTTCAAGATGCCGTTCTAATGGCGGACCAAGCGCGCGCGCTGATCCAGAAACTCGATTTGGCGCCGCATCCCGAAGGCGGCTGGTATCGCGAGACCTGGCGCTCGGAAACGCACATCGGCGGACGCGCCATCGGCACAGCCATCATTTTCCTGCTCGAACACGGCCAGCGCTCAGCTTGGCATCAAGTCGATGCCGACGAATTCTGGCTTTGGCATACGGGCGCGCCGCTAGCGCTGCGCATCGGCGACAGCGCCTGTGAGAAAGTCGACGCCATACTTCTCGGCCCTGACGTGCTCACCGGCCAGCAGCCGCAGGCACGCGTGCCAACTCACGCCTGGCAGGCGGCGCACGCCGCGCAAGGCTGGTCGCTGGTTTCGTGTCTGGTGGTCCCAGGCTTTGAATTTGCCGGCTTCAAGCTAGCGCCAACCGACCTCGCCGCCCAGCTTGACGCGCTGAGCGGCGGCGACTGAAGAGAAACCCATGCGCGCAAAATCCGTCACCGCGGCGCCTGAGATCGAGGCGCTGATTTCACTGCTCTCCAAAGTGCCGGGCTTGGGCCCGCGCTCGGCGCGGCGCGCGGCGCTGCAACTCCTCAAGAAGAAGGACGCGCTGATGCTGCCGCTGGCGGCGGCGCTCTCTGATGCTGCGGCGAAGGTCGCGCCCTGCTCCAATTGCGGCATGCTCGACACGCAAAATCCGTGTGCGCTCTGCAGCGCGCCGGATCGTGACGATGGCTTGATCTGCGTCGTCGCTGAGGTTGGCGATGTATGGGCGCTTGAACGCGCTGGCGCGTTCAAGGGGCGCTATCATGTGCTGGGCGGGGTGCTTTCCGCGCTCGACGGCGTGCGTCCGGACGATCTGCGCATCGCCAAGCTGATCGAACGCGCCAGCGCTCAAGGCGTGCGCGAAGTGATCCTCGCGCTTGCAGCCACGGTGGACGGGCAAACCACCGCGCATTATCTGGCCGAACGCCTGCAACCGCTTGGCCTGGTGGTGAGCCGCCTCTCGCACGGCGTTCCGGTTGGCGGCGAACTTGACCTCTTGGATGACGGGACGCTTTTTGCTGCGCTGCAAAGCCGGCGCCCGTCTTAGCTTCTATTTCCGCCGCTTCTGCGCGGCATGCACCACGGCCCGGATTTCGATCCAATCGCCCTCGATTCTGTAGACGACGATGTATGGCGTTCGTGAAACTACGAGCTGCCGCAAGCCGCGATGGCGCGACTTTGGCGCCGCTTCCGGAAATTGCTCCAAAAGATCTATAGCGCTGACGATGCGCTCCGCTACGCGGCGCGCGCCCGAACCGCTCTGCGCTTCAATGTGGTCTATGGCGCGGTCGAAATCTTCGCGAGCACTATCCGCCCACCTGATCCGCATCAGGAAAAGCGGTCGCGCAACGCTGATTTCACCTGCTCATGCGTCGAGAATCCCTCATTGGAATCGAGCCGCGCCTCGATCTCAGCCCACTGCTCGGGGGTCAGCAAATCTTCGCCGTCCAACAACTGGTCAATCCGCGCAGCTATAGCGTCTTGCTCGGCGCGCGGCAGTGCTCGCAATCGGCGGATCGTGGCGTCCAGATCAGACATAGCCCTCAATACCACGACCTGGCCGAAGGTTACATAGGTGTTTCCTCTTGGCTCCGCGCCGGCGACGCGCCACCTTCGGCGCATTGGAGGGAGCCCATGAATTTTCTCAGTAAGTTTTCCGGCCCGCTGCTCAGCATCCTGCGCATCGTCAGCGGACTTTTGTTCATCCAGCACGGCACGACCAAACTGTTTCAGTTTCCGGCCACGGAAATGTTCGCCACCGCGCCCCCGCTGGGGTCGCTGATGGGCGTCGGCGGCGTTTTGGAAATCGTCGGCGGCGCGCTGCTGATCATCGGCTTGTTTACGCCCATCGTCGCCTTCATCATGTCGGGCATGATGGCGGTGGCCTATTGGATGTTCCACGCGCCGTCGAGCATGTACCCGGTGCAGAATGGCGGCGATGCGGCCATCCTGTTCTGTTTCATCTTCCTCTATTTCGCCGCCGTCGGCGGCGGGCCGTGGAGCGTGGACGCGCTCTTGAAGAAGAAAGCCTAGCTGTCCTCGCGATGGCGCTCGATGCAATGGGTCCGCGCACGGGTAACGCGCGGATCCATGAGCCCCTCGGTGCGATAACGCTCCAGCGCCGCTTCATACTCTTCATGCGGCAGAGACTGCGTGAGGCGCTCCCAGGTGCACGCGCACACAGGGTCGCCAGCCGGGCAGCTCTGTTCAAACTGCGCGCGCGCCGTTTGCGGGTAATCGTGCGCCGGCTTCGCCCCGCAGCTTGAGAGTCCGACAAAAGCTGCGAGCAAGAACGGCGCGATGGTTAAGCGCATCATCGCCAAGTTCCTTCGCGCGCGCAGTGCGCACGCTTGCCACAGTGTCCCGCGAAGCTCTTAAAAAACCGGCAATCTTTATCGTTAGCCGACGCGCACCAGCGTCAAACTGCGCTCATTCGGTCCGTACAGCATCAGCCGACCGTTGCTTTCGACCACATAACGCGTCGCCGCGTCCAGCGCGCCGATGAAAGCTTCTTCCTGGCGCATCAAGGCTTGCTCGCAAGCCATTTCGGTACGCCCCAGCGAACGCACATCAATCTCGCCATCATGGGTGGAATATGTGCCGAAATAAGAATTGCAGCTGGCCGAGCCGCTAACGCGCCGATCAGCGCCGAAGATCACGGTCGGCGCGCGTATCGCCCCGGCGCGCTCGCCATCAATGGTTTGAACCGTCCAGCGCGTCCCGGCCAGATTGGCCTGCATGGGCGGGGCGATGGACGCGCAGGCGGCCGCCAAAACCGCGCTCGCGCAGGCGAGCCCGATCAGCGCTTTGCGTCCGAGTTCCTGAGCCATGAGCCTCAAATGCCGAACCTCCGTTTAGGTTCCCATTTAGCTCCTAATTTGTGTCTTCCAGCAGGCGCCGCCCGATCACGTTCGCCTGAATTTCGCCCGCGCCCTCGAAAATGTTGAGGATGCGCGCGTCGCACAGCACGCGGCTGATCGGGTATTCCAGCGCAAAGCCATTGCCGCCATGGATTTGCAAAGCATTGTCCGCCGCCGCCCAAGCGACGCGCGCGGCCAGGAGTTTGGACATGCCCGCTTCCAGGTCGCAGCGTTTGCCGGAATCTTTGCGGCGCGCAGCGAAGTAGGTGATCTGCCGCGAAGCCATGATTTCAGCCGCCATCATCACCAGCTTGTTGGCGACACGCGGGAAGTTGAAAATCTCCTGGCCGAACTGCTTGCGGTCGAGCGCATATTGCAGCCCGATCTCCAGCGCGTTTTGCGCCACCCCAACCGCGCGCGCCGCGGTTTGAATGCGCGCGCTTTCGAACGTCGCCATCAAATGCTTGAAGCCCATGCCCTCTTCGCCGCCGAGCAGGTTGGCGGCCGGCACTTTGAAGCCGTCAAAGCCGATCTCGTATTCCTTCATGCCGCGATAGCCGAGCACCTCGATCTCGCCGCCGGTCATGCCTTCAGCTGGGAACGGCTCGTCATCATCGCCGCGCGGCTTGGGCGCGAGCAGCATGGAGAGTCCGCGATGGTCCTTGCTGGCGGGATCGGTGCGCACCAGGAGCGTCATCACGTCCGCGCGCGATGCGTGCGTGATCCAGGTCTTGTTGCCGGTGACGACGTAGGAATCGCCCTCTCTCACCGCGCGAGTCTTGAGGCTGCCGAGGTCAGAGCCCGTATTGGGCTCGGTGAACACAGCCGTCGGCAGAATCTCCGCCGATGCGATCTTCGGCAGCCAATGCGCCTTCTGCTCCGGCGTGCCGCCGATGAGAATGAGTTCGGCGGCAATCTCACTGCGCGTGCCCAGTGAGCCTACGCCAATATAGCCGCGCGACAATTCCTCGGAGACGACGCACATCGCCGTCTTGCCCAGCCCTGCGCCGCCAAACTCTTCCGGAATGGTGAGCCCGAACACGCCGAGTTCGCCCATCTGCTGCAAAATTTCGAGCGGGATCAGCTCATCCTTCAAGTGCCATGCGTGCGCATAGGGCGCGACTTCGGCGTCCGCGAATTTGCGGAACTGGTCGCGGATCATTTCCAGGTCTTCGTCGAGCCCGGTCTGCTCCAAGGTCGCGCGTCCTTGCGCGGCGCGCAGCAACTGCGCCAGCTTGGCGCGCTCTTCCGCCGTCGCGGCCGGGCCGACAGGCGGCGCATCGACGCCAAAATCGCTCGGACGAATAGTCTCCACCTGCGTCATGGGCAGGCCCCCGGCGAGCTGGGCCGAATATTCGCCCGCCAGCAGTTTCGCCAGCAGGATCTCGGTTTCACTCAGCTTGCCTTGCGCGTTGAGCGCCTCGGCCCAGGCCGCGACTTCGCGCAGCGTCTCGGCATAGGTCGCCACCCAGGCGAGGCCGTGCACCAGATGCTGCTCGCGATCGATCGCCACGCGATCCAGTTTGCCGTCCTTAGAGACGCGCGGTTTGACCGCAGCGCGGGCGGCGTCTGCATATGCCGCAGCGTCAGCGGCGATCTTGTTCAGTTGGGAAAGGAAATCAGCTGCCATAAGCGGCTTTTACACCGTGATGCTGCATTCGCGAATGAGCTAAGCGGTCACACCAAACAGTGCGCCGACCGCCGCCGTCAGCGCCATGGCCAGCGCGCCCCAAAAGGTGACGCGTACGCTGCCCTTCCACATATTGGCGCCGCCGGACCTCGCGCCCAGAGCGCCAAGCGCGGCGAGAAACACCAGCGACGCGAGCGACACCGCCAAGGCCAGCGCGCCCTCCGGCACAGCCACCGCCACCGCCAGCGGCAGAGCCGCCCCGGTTGCGAAGGTCCCCGCCGAGGTGAAAGCGGCCTGGATCGGGCGCGCCGCAGTGATTTCGGATATGCCCAGCTCATCCCGCGCGTGCGCGCCAAGCGCGTCCTTGGCCATCAATTGCTGCGCCACTTGCCGGGCCAGCGCGGGCTCCACGCCGCGCGCGACATAAACCTCCGCCAATTCATTGAGTTCAAACTCCGGCTGGGTCGCCAGTTCGCCGCGCTCGCGCGCAAGGTCAGCCTTCTCCGTGTCGGACTGTGAGCTGACCGAAACATATTCGCCCGCCGCCATCGACATGGCGCCCGCCACCAGTCCAGCCACGCCGGCGATCATCACCTCGCCGCGCCCCGCACTGGCGGCAGCCACGCCAACGATAAGACTCGCTGTCGAAACGATGCCGTCATTCGCACCCAGCACGGCGGCGCGCAGCCAGCCAATACGGGCGACGAGATGACGTTCAGTGTGCGGACGGATCATGGCCTGCCCTTTGTGTCACATGCGCCTCAGACCAAGCTGCGCCGGATCAAACTGAAGGCGCCGCGCTCTGGCAAATAGCTTATCGTCGCTTCACAACATCTGACATGCCGCGCCTCACCCTCCGCTCCGACCTGCGCTCAAGGGAGCAGCCATGAGCGCGAACGCCCAAAGCGGCTTGGACGCGGCGCACCTGCTTAGCGGCGATATGCTGATTCAAGCGCTCGTCTTCCTCGGCGCAACCTGCCTCTTTATCCCGCTCCTGCGCCGCGCGCGGCTCCCAGCGGTGATGGGTTTCTTGCTCATCGGCGTCGCCATGGGCCCGCACGTGCTGGGGCGGTTCGCTGAGGCCTGGCCCTGGCTCGGCGCATTTCAGCTGGAGCAATACGAGTCCACGCGCCTGCTTGGAGAGCTGGGGATCATCTTCCTGCTCTTCATTATCGGGCTGGAGGTTTCGTTCGAGCGCTTGTGGGCGCTGCGGCGCTTCGTGTTTGGCCTTGGCCTGGCTCAAGTCGCCATAACCACGCTCGCCGTCGCTGGCTTTGCCTTCGCCTTTGGCAACGGCATGACCGCCTCAATCATTGTCGGGCTCGCCTTCGCGCTCTCTTCCACCGCGCTGGTGCTGCAATTGCTGCGTGAGCGGCGCCAGATCGCCACCAGCGTGGGGCGCGCCAGCTTCTCCATTCTGCTTATGCAGGACTTGATGGTGGTGCCGATCCTGTTCCTGGTCGCGGCGCTGAGCGGCAATCTGTCGGCGTTCGGACCCAACCAGATCGGCGTCGCGCTCGCGACCGCGCTCGGCGCGCTGGCTTTGATCCTGCTGGTGGGGCGTCTCGTGCTGCGCCCATTGTTTCGCTGGGTGGCCGCCGCGCAAAGCCGCGAAGCCTTCATCGCCGCCGCTCTGTTTGCCGCCATCGGCATGGGCGCGGCCGCCCAAGCCGCCGGACTTTCCATGGCGCTCGGCGCGCTGCTCGGCGGCCTGCTGCTGGCCGAAACCGAATTTCGCCATCAAATCGAGGCCGACCTCGATCCCTTCAAAGACCTGCTGCTGGGGCTCTTCTTCGTCACCATCGGCATGCAGATCGACATTGCGCTGCTGCTGTCGCAACCGCTGCAAATCCTGATTGGCGTCCTTGGCCTGCTGATCGTGAAGGCCGCCATTATAGCGCCGCTCGCGCGCCTGTTCGGATTATCATGGCCGCGCGCGATCGAAACCGCGTTTCTGCTCGGACAAGTCGGCGAGTTTGCGTTTATCGTGATCGCCGCCGCGCGCGCGGGCGGGGCGATCCCGGAAGCGACCGCCGACTACATGCTGATGGTCACCGCGCTCTCCATCTTCATTACCCCCATCGTCGCTACGGAAGGCGCGCGCTTTGCCAAACTGCTTTCCTCCGCGCAGACGCCGCCGCACGAAGCCGCGCGCGAGAGCGGCCACATCGTCATCGCCGGCTTCGGCCGCGTCGGGCAAACGCTGTCGGACTTGCTGAGCGCGCAGGAAATTCCGCACGTCGCGATCGAAGGCCAAACCGCGCAAGTGACGGCTTCGCGCAGCGAGGGCCGGCCCGTGCATTATGGCGACGCCAGCTCGCGCCAAGTGCTCGCCTCCGTAGGCGCCGGCAACGCTGCCGCCATCGTCGTCACCATCAATGACGCCGACGGCGCGCTCCGCATCGTCACCGAAGCCAAGCGCGCGTGGCCGCACATTCCCGTTTTCGCCCGCGCCCGCGACGCTGCGCATGCGCGCGAACTGCACGCCGCCGGCGCAGAAATGGCGAGCATGGATTCATTGGAAACGGCGCTGCAGCTGGGCGAAGCCGTGCTGAACGGCGTCGGGGTGCCCGACGAAGTCACCCGCCGCATCATCGACCAGCGCCGCGAGGATGAAGTCGCACGGGCGCTCTACGCCTCTAGCTCAGCCACTTCAGCGTCGTCGGCTCGATCGGGTTGACGAACGCGCGCCCTTCTTCGCGGCTCTTGACCCATTCGCGCTTGAGTTTGAGATACCACTTGGCCTGCACATCGATATCGTCGATCCACAGCATGCTGGGCCCATACTTAAGCCCTGTGTTTTGCAGGTCGACCATGCGGCCATCCTGATCGAGAAACTCGCGCCCGGCGGGAATGAGGATGGGCTTCAGCACATCCAAAAGCGGCGCATGCTTCCAATACGTCACCTGCGTGATGCGCGTGGAATTTTCATTCTCCGGCGTAAGGCAGGTTAGCGTGAACAGGCGCGAGCGCTCATTCTCCACGATCTCCCAGCGAAAGCCGGGCAGCATGAAGCAAATCTCGGTGGTCACGTCGCCGCCGAACAAATAGCGATAAGCCAGCGAGTTCGAGGCTGGCTTGTGCCGCTCGATCGCCCAGCCGCGTTCGCGCGGCACGAAGCGCTTTTCCTTGAGCTTGCGCCCAGCGCTCGGCGGGCGCCACCACCATTGATTATGCACGTACGGCACGTGCGCGGGGTCCATCAGACCCACGACCGCATTGTCCATGCTCGCATCAAAAATGCGGTGGATGACGAATTTCGGCGTGACGAAATCGCCGAGCCCAAAATCCGGCGCGGGCGGGGGCGCGTCCGCAAAGCGCGCATCGGCGGCGACAAACACCAGCACGATGCCATTGGCTTCATGCGTCGGATAATGGCGCACGCGAATGCGCCCTGCTTCGTAAGGCTGGCCTTCCACCAGCGAAGGGATCAGCTTGCACACGCCATCGCCCACGCCGAAGCGCCAGCCATGATACGGGCACTCAACCGTCTGCGCGCCCTTCTCCGCCACGATGCGCCCCGCCGACAAAGGCACGGCGCGGTGAGGGCAGATATCGCGCAGCGCAAACGAGCGGCCTTGCTCGTCGCGCCCCAGGACGAGCGGCTCGCCCAAGATTTCGCGGCGAAACATGCGCCCGCGCTCAAGCTCGGCCGATGTGGCGGCAAAGTACCAAAGGTCGCGCAGTAGGTCGCTCATTGCTGCGCCAGATAGAGGATCGCCGCCGCGCCGGCAAATCCGGCCCTAACGCAGCCCCGCCATGGCCGTGCGCGTTGCGTCATCGGCGGGAAACAGCAATTCAAGCCGCAAATCCCGCACCGTCACGTCCTCGCTAGTGCCGAAATGAGCGATGGTGGAGAGAAAGCTGAGTTCGCCACCCGGCCCGCGCAACACCAAGGGCGCGAGCGGCCTGCGCGGGTTCGCCGCTGGCGCGGGGTGGCGGCGCATGGCCTCCTCCAGCGCGCGTAGATGCGCGGCCAGAACGGGATCGGCGCCGGCCTCCAGCGCTTCCAACCTAATCCGCCCCGCCATCTCCTGCAGCACTTCCGGGAAATTGACGATGCCTTCCGGCGCAAGCGGGCTGTGCGTCAGCATCCGGATCACGTTCATCTCGCCGCTCTCGCCTTGCAGGCCGGAAAGCAGCGCCCGCGCGCTTGGTGTGGCGTCGAGCACGGTCCAATGGCGATCGCACAGCAGCGCCGGATTGGGCGCATGGCGCTGCATCATCTCATCGAGAATCGCGCGCAGCGGTCCGAGCGCAGCCGCATCCAGCGGAGTCACTGGAAACAGTGGCGCATATCCTGCGGCGTTCAACAGCGCATTGCACGCCGCGCGCGGCAGCACCATGGCGTCAGCCAAGGTCAGCACCATGTCGCGGCTCGGCTTGGCGCGATTGGTTTCCAGAAAGGAGAGGTGACGCGGCGAAGCGTCAGCGGCGAGCGCCAGATCGAGCTGGCTCATGCCGCGCGCCCGCCGCCATGTGCGCAGCGCCGCGCCAAACCCGCCGAGATCCACATCTGAAACCGTCATGGCGCGAGTATTTCCGCCCTCGCCTGCGCCTGTCCATGACCTCAGAGGGAATTGCCGCGCTTCCCTGCGCGCCTCAGGCTTACGCACCCAATCGCGAGGAGAAACACATGAGCGGGTTTTGGAAAACATGGCTGCAAGTCTGGTGCTGGGCCACGCTGGGCGTTGGCGCGCTGTTCGCCGCAGCGGCGATCCCCGCGCTCGAAGGCGGCGTGACGCTCTTCTACGACACGATCTATTGGCCGATCGACGGCATCAGCCCCTACGGCCCGGAGGTGCGGCTCACCGCAGCGCTGCTCGGCGCGGTGATGATCGGTTGGGCTATCGCCATTTTCGGCCTGGTGAGCGCCGCCGAAACCGCAGGCGCTCCAGCTTGGCGGACGCTGACAATGTCCATCGTGGTCTGGTACGCGATCGACTCAACCATTTCAGTCGCGCTCGGCGCGCCGGTGAACGCGCTGTCCAACACCATCTTCCTGGTGACGTTTCTGATCCCCATCCTCGCCAGCGGCGTACTCGGCGCAAACACCGGCGCTCGGTCCGCTATCGCGCAACGATCGTGACGCGGAAGGTTTGGTTCGCGGGCTCATTGGTTTCCCAAGGACGGCGCTGTTCGATCACCAATTCGCCCGTCCCTGGCGCCTCGGCGGCGAAGATCAGCACTTCCCAATGATTGCCGCCGGCAAACCCCGGCTGGCTCTGCGCTTGCGAGGTGTTGCCGGTGGCTTCGCCAGCAAGGCGCAGGAAAGCCGGTGTTTGCGCCGGCGCCCAGACATAGCCCGCCGTCGGCACGCCTACGAGTTCCACCGCAAAGCGCTGGCCCACCGCCACTTCTACGGTCTGGCCGTTCTGTGCCTCGCCGAGGCGCAAAGCGATATCGCTCGGCGTCGGCGCCGGCACAGCGCCGTTACTAGGCGGCGGCACGGGCGTTTGCGTGGTTGCGGTTGGCGCGCACGCAGCGGCCATCAGCGCTGCAGCCAGGATCAATAGTCGCATCTTCATTCCCCCTCACATCGCGCCTGCTTCGATCAGCCCCGCATAGAAGCGCACCATGCGCGTGAAATTCTCGACCGAAATATGTTCATTGACGCCATGTATGCCCTCCAAGTCCTCTTCCGTGAGGATGATGGGCTGGTAGCGATACACATTCTCGGCCACGCCCACATAATGGCGCGCATCCGTCGCCCCCAGCACCAGGCTCGGCGCCACCGGCGTATCCGGCACGGCAGCGCCGGCCAGCGCCGCGATCAGCGCATAGCTTGAGGACTCCACACTGGAGACCGGGCTCGCATCGTTCGGCGGCTCGTCCCAATCCACGCTCACGCCTTCAATCTCGCTGACAGCGCCTTGCGCGCGCGCCAACAAGTCAGCCGCATTGTCGCGCGGATGAATGCGCAGATTGATGCGCGCCGTCGCTTCCGCCGGCAGCACATTCGGGCGACTGCCGCCTTGCGTCATGGTCGGCGCAACGGTTGTGCCCAAAAGCGCCTGCGCCGCTGGATTATCCGCCAGCTGCACACGCAGCAGCGGCGCAAACAGCCATTCATTCGACAATGCCGTGCGCGTCACTGGCGACAGATCAGGCGCAAGCGCGCGCATCATCATCATGCCCGGTCCATTGCCGAGACTGCGATCGATCGGCATGTCATGGATCGCCGTCACCGCCAGCGCCAGGCGCGACACCGCCGTTTCGCGCGGCGGCATGGAGGAGTGGCCGGGCTGGCCGACCGCTGTAATACGCAACGTGCCAAAGCCCTTCTCGGAAATGCCGATCAGCGAGGCCGGCCGATCCGTGAGCGGATGGCGCGCCACCGTCGCCATGCCTTCATCCAACGCGAACCAGGCGCGCACGCCGCGCTGCTGCAGCAGGCCCGCCATCGCCGCCGCGCCCGCGCCCATCACTTCTTCATCGTGACCGAAAGCCAGGATCACCGTGCGCGTCGGCCGCTTGCCGGAGGCGGCGAGCAACTCCACCGCTTCCAGAATGGCGATCACCGAGGCTTTGTCATCGATCGCGCCGCGCCCCCACACCGAGCCATCCGCAATCACGCCGGCGAATGGATCGATGCGCCATTGCGCCCGCGTATCTTGCGGCACAGGCACGGTGTCCTGGTGGGCGAGCAGCAGCAGTGGCGGCTGCGCCGGATCGCTGCCCTCCCAAGTGTAGAGCAGCGACAGCTCATTCACCGGCTCCAGCCGCGCGACCGCGTGAAAAGCCGGATACGTCTCGCGCATCCACGTATGAAATTGCTCGAACTGATCGCGCTCGCCAGTGTCGCCAACCAGCGACACGGTGCGGAAGCGAATGGCCTGCGACAGCCGCGCGGCGGCGGCGTCCGCATTGACCGCATAGCTATTGAGATCGGGGATGGCCGCTTCCGCTGGCGGCGGCGGCGCCGTGAAAGTCGATGCGCGATAGCCGACAAACCCCGCCAGCGCCGCCAGCGCGAGTGCGATCGCGCCAATAATCAGACGAACCATGGTCCCACCCTCCGGCGTCGCCGCGCCTTACGGAGAGTTTAGCGCCTTCTCTCCCGCGAGCGTCAACCGACAGCGAGGCGATGGCTACACCTGGGCGAGCTCTGTATGTCCGAACCCTTTGGAATAATCCAAGATCGAGAACACCTCCGCATCAATGCGGAACAGCGCCATTTCCGCATTGTCCGCCTGCACAAACGCGCCCAGCTGGGGGAACTTCTTGAACATAAGCGCGCCGACTTTGGCCATTTCCGCAGGGTCCGCAACGCGCCGCGCCCGCCCGCCCAGCGAAAGCCCCCTAATCTGGGACCAATCCTGATAAGGCAGATCAATCGTCGCCGAGACCTTGTCGCACTTGGCGAGGTTCAGAGCTTTCTGCGATTTGGTCCAGGTGCCGAAGTAGATGTTCAGCCCTTCGCTCGCATAACTCACGGTGGTGGCTTGGGGGTAGCCGTCAGCGCGCACGGTGGCGATGGTGAGATCGGCCCCGGCGTCGAGAATGGCGACGATCTGTTCGCGTTGCGCCGATGTCAGCATAGCTCTGCTCCTTCGGTCAGAAGCTAGAGCGCCGCGTCGCCCGCACCTTGCGCTAGATCAAGCATGAAACGCGGAGTTTAGCCCCGCGCGTTGCTCGCCTCCAGCACATCCTCGTAGGTCCGCAGGCCCGAACGCGGCGCGCTCACCAGCACCGCCATATTGCCCGGCGCGTGCTTGTTATCGAGCATCTTCTCGTGCGCGTCCGGGATCTTGGCCCACGGGAACACTTCCGACATGGCCGGGTCGATGCGGCGATCGATCACGAGCTGATTGGCTGCGCTGGCTTGCTTCAAGTGCGCGAAGTGCGAGCCCTGCACGCGCTTCTGGCGCATCCACAGGAAGCGCGCATCCATAGTGAGGTTAAAGCCGGTGGTGCCGGCGCAGATCACCACCATGCCGCCGCGCTTCACGAGAAAAACGGAGACCGGGAAGGTCGCTTCGCCCGGATGTTCGAACACGATGTCGACATCCTTCTTGCCGGTAATGTCCCAGATGGCTTTGCCGAATTTGCGCGTCTCTTTCATGTAGGCGTCGAATTCAGGCGAACCCACTTTGGGCAGCTGGCCCCAGCAATTGAAGTCATTGCGATTGAGCACGGCTTTTGCGCCCATGCTCATCACATAATCCTTCTTGTCTTCACTGGAGACGACGCCGATCGCATGCGCGCCGACCGTCGCCGCCAATTGCACGGCGAATACGCCGAGCCCGCCGCTCGCGCCCCACACCAGCACGTTCTGTCCCGGCTTCAACTCATGCGGCTCGTGTCCGAACAGCATGCGATAGGCGGTGGCCAGCGTCAGCGTGTAGCAGGCGCCCTCTTCCCAGGTGAGGTGCTTGGGCCGCGCCATCAGCTGACGCGATTGCACCTTGCAGAATTGCGCGAACGAGCCGTCGGTCGTCTCATATCCCCAAATGCGCTGGCTCGACGAAAACATCGGATCGCCGCCATTGCATTCTTCATCGTCGCCATCATCCTGATTGCAGTGGATGACGACCTCATCGCCCGGCTTCCAGCGCTTCACCTTGGAGCCCACGGCCCAAACGATCCCCGAGGCGTCGGAGCCGGCCACGTGATAGGGCTGTTTGTGCACGTCCAGCGGCGAGAGCGGCACGCCAAGCGCGGCCCAAACGCCGTTATAATTAACGCCCGCCGCCATCACCAAGACCAGCGCTTCGTCCTCGCCAACCTCTGGCGTCGGCACCTTTTCGACTTGCATCGCCGTGCCCGGACGGCCGTGCCGCTCTTTGCGGATAGCCCAGGCCCACATGTATTTGGGCACGTGATATTCCGGTGGGATTTCCCCAACGTCGTAGATGTCCTTAACGGCTTTCAGCGCTGCTTGTCCGGCCATCGGCGTCTAGGCTCCCTTTATATTCTGCAAGAAACGATGTTTGCTGCACTGCGTCAATGCGGGCTCGCAAAATTCGGAAATCTGTGGCGAAATCTTCCCTACACACGATTTTGCGTCGCACCATAAAGACGAAACTCTGATAGGTTTTCGCAATGACGACGTTTCAGCACGCCCCGGACCCGCCCTGGATTTTCCGCACCTATTCCGGCCATTCCACGCCGGCGGAATCGAACAAACTCTACAAAACCAATCTCACCAAGGGTCAGACCGGGCTTTCCGTGGCCTTCGATCTGCCAACCCAGACGGGCTATGACAGCGACCATGTGCTGGCCCGCGGCGAGGTCGGCAAAGTCGGCGTGCCGATTGGCCATCTGGGCGATATGCGGGCGCTGTTTGACGGCATCCCGCTTGAAACCATGAACACGTCGATGACGATCAATGCGCCGGCGGCCTGGCTACTGGCGCTTTACGTCGCGCTGGCCGAGGAGCAGGGCGCGGACGTCTCCAAGCTGCAGGGCACCACGCAGAACGACATCATCAAGGAATATCTCTCGCGCGGCACCTACATCTTCCCGCCGGCGCCATCGCTGAAGCTCACCGCCGACACCATCGCCTGGAGCCTCGACACGATTCCAAAATGGAATCCGATGAACGTCTGCTCTTACCATTTGCAAGAAGCGGGCGCGACGCCGGAACAGGAATTGTCGTTCGCGCTCGCCGCCGCCATCGCGATTCTGGACGAGGTCAAGGCGCGCGGTGAAATCGCCCCAGAGCGCTTCGCATTGGTGTTTTCGCGCATCTCGTTTTTCGTCAACGCCGGCATGCGGTTCATCACCGAGATCGCAAAGATGCGCGCCTTCAATCTGCTGTGGGATGAAATCGGCCGTGAACGCTACGGCGTGGACGACGCCAAGGCGCGGCGCTTCCGCTATGGTGTGCAGGTCAATTCGCTCGGCCTCACCGAGCCGCAGGCGGAAAATAACGTCTATCGTATCCTGCTTGAAACGCTCGCCGTCACGCTCTCGAAAGACGCGCGCGCTCGCGCGGTGCAATTGCCGGCTTGGAACGAAGCGCTCGGCCTGCCGCGCCCCTGGGATCAGCAATGGTCGCTACGCTTGCAACAAATCCTGGCTTACGAAACCGACCTGCTCGAATTCGAGGACATCTTCGCCGGCTCGCACGTGATGGAGGCCAAGGTCGCCGCCCTCGCCGAGGGCGCGCGCGCGGAACTGAAAAAGATCGAGCAGATGGGCGGCGCCGCAATCGCGCTCGATTATCTTAAAGCGGCGCTGGTCGAGTCCAATCGCGCCCGCACCGAAGCGATCGAGCGCGGCACGGTGAAAGTGGTTGGCGTCAATTGCTTCACCGAAGCCGAGCCATCCCCGCTCGAAGCCGGCGAGAAGAACATCCATCAAGTCGATCACACGGTCGAAGACAAACAAATTGCGCGCTTGAAGGCCTGGCGCGCCGAGCGCGACGGCAAAGCCGTCGAAGCGGCGCTAGCCGCGTTGCGCACGTCAGCACAAGAGGACCGCAACATCATGCCTGCCACGCTCGCCGCCGCCAAGGCTGGCGTGACCACGGGCGAATGGGCGGAGGCGCTGCGCGCCGTATACGGCGAATATCGCGGCCCAACCGGCGTCGCGCTCGTCATCGAAACCGGCGGTGAAGATATCGAGGCCGTCAAGCGCGATGTCGAAGCGCTCTCGGAAAAACTTGGCCGTCAGCTCACCTTCCTGGTCGGCAAGCCTGGTCTTGACGGCCATTCCAACGGCGCTGAACAGATCGCCGCGCGTGGGCGCGCTGTGGGCATGAATGTCGTGTACGAAGGCATTCGCCTCACCCCCGCGGAAATCGTCGCCGCCGCGAAAGAAAAGAAAGCGCACGCTGTCGGCCTTTCCATCCTCTCCGGCTCGCACCTCGATCTGGTGCGCGACGTGGCCCAGCGCATGCGCGCCGAAGGCATGGAAAATGTGCCGCTCGTCGTCGGCGGCATCATCCCGCCCGCAGACGCTCTGGCGCTGAAGCAAATGGGCGTCGCCGGCGTTTACACGCCGAAAGATTTCAAGATCACCTCGATCATGGGCGATGTCGTGAAGCTGGTGGCGGCAAAAGCCGCTTCGTGATAGGCTTGCGCCCATGACGCGCGATGAAGTCTTGACCAAATTGCGGGAGCTGAAGCCCTGGCTGGAAAGCCAAGGCATTGGCCGCGTGCGCCTGTTCGGGTCTCACGCGCGCGATGAAGCCGGCCCGGACAGCGATATCGATCTTCTGGTGGAATTCACCAAGCCGATCGGGCTGGCTTTCTTCGATATCGAGGAAGAATTGGGGCAACGCCTCGGCGCCAAAGTGTCCTTTGCAAGCGAGGGTCAACTGAATCGTGTCATCCGCAAATACGCACTAGCTGACGCGATCGATGCCTGATCGTTCTGCCGGCCACTTGGCGGAGATTGAGCGTAGCTGCATCCAGATTCGGAGCTATATTTCCGGCCTGGATCGCGCCGCCTTCTTAGCCGACCAACGCACGCAGGACGCGGTCTTAATGCAATTGATCGTGATTGGGGAAGCTGCGAACGCCTTAGGTGACGACGTGCGCAGCGAGGCGCCTGAAATCGCGTGGCCCCGGATTATCAGTCTGCGAAATCACATCGCGCACGGATACGATTCCATCGATCGAGCGCGCATTTGGGATCATTGTGAAGATCACCTCGACACATTGGAGGCCGCGGTCGCGCGCATGCTGGCCGCGCGCGGCGAGGCCCCGTGACGCCCTCACCGCTCGACATTGAACACGCCACGCTGCGTGCATGGCCCGCGCGCGAAATGGAGGATTACACCGGCTGGCGGTTATGCGCAGCGTCCGGCGTGACCGGCCGGGTCAATGCGTGCTGGCCGATAGAATGGCGCGGCGGCGATATCGACGCCGCCATCGATGCAGTCGAAGCTTGGTACGGAGCGCGCAACCTTGCCCCACGCTTCAAGCTGACCGACGGCGCGTATGCGCCGATCGATCTCACCGCCCATCTCGAACGGCGCGGTTATGCGCCCACGATGCGCACCCTGGTCATGATTGCGTCCCTCGCCTCCGAGCCGGCGCATTATGAAGCGGTGACACGCGCCAGCGACATGCCGCCCTCTTTTGATCGCGCACTGACGGAGTCGACCGCCGACGCCGACGATCTCGAAGAGCGCCGCGCTATTGCTGCGCGCATGCCGCGCCCGCGCGTATTCGCGACGCGCGAACAGGAGGACATGCGCGCGCTCGCCGTCGGCGCCAGCGCATGCGCGGGAAAGCTCGCTGGCGTTTTCCTGATGCGCACAGTCCCCGAGGCGCGGCGGCAAGGTCACGCCCAACACATTCTGCGCGCTTTGCTCGACTGGGCCTGGGCGCAAGAAGCGACGCACGCCTTCCTGCAGGTCGACGCCGACAACGCGCCCGCCATCGCCCTCTACGAACGCGAGGGCTTCGTCACGCTCACGACCTATTGCTTCTGGCGTCGTCCGCTTTCAGCTTGAAAGCGGACGATTAAATTGGCTGCGCACGCGCACGTAAAACCGGGCTCCACTTTTACTGCGTGCGCAGCAGCGAATGGATGAGCCGCGTCATGCCGCTGGCGCCGATCAGCGGGCCGAGAAACGGAATGATGGCGCACACCAGCCCAACGAGAAACACCGCGCCGCGATGCCTGCGCCGCAGCTTCAGCGCGTCGCGAAACGGCAAGCGCCGCACGCCCGCCACCATCGCGTAATCTCGGCCCATCAAATAGCCATTCAGCGAGTAAAATACGAGCGCGTTGATTCCTGGGATCAGATAGAGCGGCAGCACCAGCAAATTCAGCAATAGTGATGGCACGGCCATGCGCACGCCATTCCATAAGCCTTCGAGGAAGGACGGCTGACGCGGGACAGGCGCGCCGATCGCTTTCTCCACCCGCCCCACCGCGAACTCGAACAAGACGCCGCCCACCAGCATCGACATCGCCGGCGACACGGCAATGCCAAGCACCACGGCGCCGACGCCAAGCACAAAGCGCGCCGCGTCGAAGCCAAAACCCAGCCAGCCCTGCGCCTCGGGGATCAGCGGCGTCAGATAATGAATGAGCGCCACTGCGCTCGCGCCCGAGATCACGCCAGCGAGCACCAGATTGATCAGAGCCAGCAGCGTCAAGCGGCCGAACAAGATGTCGCCGAAGGCGCCGCTCACGGCGGAGACGATTCTGCTCATAACGCCTCTTCCGCGCTGCGCGCTTTCTGAACGACAAACAATCCCGCCAGAATAAGCGCAGCGCCCGCCAGCGCGACAGCGCCAAGAGCCTCCTCGAACAACAGCCAAGACAACAGCGCCGCCGATAAGGGCTGCAGCCACAACAGCACGCTGGAGATCACGATCGGGAGCCGCCCAACGCCCCAGGCGATCAATCCTTGCGCCGCCACCTGCCCCACCAGCGCCAACGCGATAAGCAGCGCCCACCCGCGCCAGGTTTGCGGCAGCAGCTCTTCGCCCAGGATCAACGCCAGCGCGAGAACGAACACGCAGGCGCTGAGCGTGGCCCAGAACATGGTCGCGCCAATGCCGACGCGCCCCTGCAAGCTGCGCACGATCAGCAGATAGCCAGCATAGCCGACGGCCGCTGACAGGCCCAAGGCGTCGCCGATCAGAGCCGTATCGGTCTGCGGCGCGCCCTCGCCCGCCTGCGCACGTCCCAGCGCCAGCAGCAGCGCGCCGCCCAAAGCGATGGCGCCCCCGCCCAGGACGCCCGCGCTCAACCGCTCGCGCAGCACCAGCCAGCCGATCAGAGCCGCGAAAATCGGCGTCATGTTGGTGAGCAAGGTGGCGTTGACCACCGTCGTCAGCCCCAACGCCTGGGCCCAGAGCGACATTTCCAGGCCAAACAGCAGCCCCGCCGCCAACAGCCAGCCGGTTTGGGCCCGGTCGGGCTTGGGCCGCCCCACCAGCATCAGCACAAAGAGAATCGGCAGCGCGAACACGAATCGCCAGAAGCTGGTGGCTTGCGGACCAACCTCAGACACCCGGACGGCGATGGGCGTGAGCCCCAGCAAGGCCGCGCCCACGGCCGTCGCCGCCACCGCCAACGCCCCTGCCCGCCCCTCTTTCATCGGCCTGAAAAGCGCTGGAAAGGGCCGGCGCGCAAGGGCCGTTTCGCGGCTGAACAGCCCCGCGCGCGCCCGCCTTATGGTGAATCGCTGCTAACCCAGGCGCGACCCCAGTTCACAGCTTTTTCACGCAAAAAATCATTTGCGGCAGTTTCGTGATTGACCCGGCCTTAACGATTGGCATCACTATATATAGCGGTACGTTGGTTCTGGTGGCCCAAGGGGTCGTGGGTTTGGCCAGCACCGAGTCGCGTTAATAACGAGTTTCACGAGGGGCTGGATGATGCAGGCAAGAGCGGAACGAGCGGGGGTCCACCGGATGGGCGAAGTCCACCGGGGCAAGCCCAAGCCCCTGCG
>JANRIP010000010.1:0-3255 GCA_033764855.1 Hyphomonadaceae bacterium
CGCTGCTTCAGGACGGCGCAGCACGTCATCCATCTCGAACGCCTGGACCGGCCCATAGCCCAAGGTCGATCGATCATGATCGATGAGCCGCCCATGGGCGCCGGCCTGCGTGAAGGGATGAAGCGCGGCGCGAACGTCCTGATTCTGCATGAGCGCTGCAAACAAGGTGATCGTCCTATCCTCGACCGGACGTTCGGCGAGCAGTTCCAGAACGCGCCACACCTCCGTGCGTATCTCAGGCGTCACGCTCATATTTGCCGACGCAATGAGCCCGACGAGCCAGTCCTGCGCCCAGGCCCGCTCCTCCGGCTCATGCACGCATTCGAGTGGCTGCAGTCCGAGCGCATCGGCGTCGCCCAGATCGAAGAAATCGCCGCCGAGGCCGAGAATGGTCGCGCGGCAGGAACGGCCCTTGTCGAAGAGATAGATTTGCGCGCCGGCCGGATGACATGACGTGTAGCGCAGCCATTGCGCGGCCAGCGTTGCGAGCAGCACCGATTTGCCCGCGCCGGTAGGACCCACGATCATGGTGTGGCCGACATCGCCGACATGGAGATCGAGCCGGAACGGGGTTGCGCCGTCCGTCGCGGTGAGCATCAAAGGCGGGCCGTTCAGATGCGCATTGCGCTGCGGCCCCGCCCATACGGCGCTGAGGGGCAAGAGATGCGCCAAGCTGGGTGAGAGCAGGATCGGCCGCCGCGCGTCCGCATAGGCTTGTCCCGGCAGCGAACCGAGCCAGGCTTCCACCGCATTGACGGATTCCACCTGCGTGACGAAGCCCAACCCATCGGCGATCTGCTGGATCTGACGGACAGCGTCATCGGCCATATCTTCGCTGGCGTCGGCGACGGTGATCGTGAGCGTGGCAAATCCCGCGCTCACGGCGTCGGCGCCAAGTTCCTGCAGCGCGGTGTCGGCGTCGGCGGCCTGGTTGGCGGCGTCATTGTCGACGAGCAGCGCTTCTTCGCGGAAGAGCGCTTCGCGCAGCAATGTCAGAAGACCCTTCCGTTTTGAGAACCAGCGCTTGCGCGTCTTCTCCAGTTCGCGGCGCGCCTCTTCCCGATCGAGCGGGATGAAGCGGCTCACCCAGCGATAGGAGATCGCCAGCCGATTAAGGGCGTCGAGAAAGCCCGGCTCGGTTTCCGTGACGAAGCTGCGCACCGAGATGACGCGCAGATGCTGGCGCCCAAGCCGCGGTGCAAGCCCGCCGATGAGCGGCGCATCGGTCAGCAGCGCATCGAGATGGAACGGCGTCGCAGGTCTCGCCACGCGATGGGGACGGTCGGAGACGCAATCATGGAGATAGGTCAGCGTCTCCTCGTCGTCCAACCAGCGCGCCTCGGGCGCCAGTGTCTCCATCAACGCTAGGATTTGATCGGTCTCATTGGTGAAGCGCTCAAGGTGCTGGCGATAATCGACGGATGAAGCCGGCGCGCCGGCGCCGTCCTGCACGCCCTCGAACAGAAAGCTCTCAAGCCGTGTCTGGCGCTCGGCCGGTGGCAGCCAGGTCAGCGTGAAGAAATAGCCGCTCTCAAAACGCGCGCCGGCGGCCTCGAACACGGCGCGACGCTCTTCATCGATGAGCCAGGACAACGCATCGGGCCAGACTGAATCGGGATAGCCCGGCGCGGGCGCGCGGCGCGCCTCGACATGCAGGCACCAGCCCGAACCCAAGCGGCGGAACGCATTGTTGAGCCGCGCAGATGCGCCGATCAGCTCCGAAGGCGTTGAGGAATCGAGATCGGGACCGCGAAACGCCATCGTGCGCTGGAACGCGCCGTCCTTGTTGAGAACCACGCCGGGCGCGATCAACGCCGCCCAAGGGAGAAAATCGCTGAGTTGCGTTCCGGACTTCTTGTAGGGCCGCAGGTCCATCATCGCGGGCGCCCTCACGATCCGAAATAATGGGGCTTGGCCATGTGGCGCGGCCAGGTATCGAGAAACCACGGATCGCGCGCCGCAGCCCATGCGGCGGCGCCCTGCAGAACCGCCCACAAGGGAAAGGCGATGAAGGGCTGCTGCAGACCGAATCCAATCGCCGCGCCGATCGTGGCGTTAAGAATCGCGAAATTGCGCGGCACGCCGCCCATCAGGATCGGACGCGTGAGCGAGGTCCGCAGCGGGATGCGATAACCTTCAGGCTCTGTATCGGGGGCGAGCGTCATCGTTAGATGACCGCGCCGCCGGCGAAGCCGAAGAAGTCGAGGAAGAACGACACCGCCGCGAACATGATGGCGATGCCCAAGCCTACGAAGGCGAGCTTGCGCACCCCGCCGCCACCTTCGGAGAAGATGATGGTGACGCCGGCGATGACGATGGCGATGACCGCGGCGGCGCGCGCCACGGGACCCGTGATGGAATCGACGATCTGTTCGAGCGGTCCTTCCCAGGGCATGCCGGAGCCGGCGGCGTAAGCTGGCGCCGCCCACGCCAGCAGCGCCACTCCGAACGCTGCAATCCGCAAGACACGATGTGACTTCATGCTCCCTCTCCCCGGACCTCGTCCGTTTCCAGAATCTCGGTGATGACGCGCCCGCCTTCCCGGCGCGCAATGAAGACGATGATGTCGACGGCGCTGGCGATGAGCCGCTTGGGCGGCGTGGCGCGCGCCTCCATGCAGAGGTCTTCAAGACGCATCAGCGCGTCGGCTGCGGAATTGGCGTGCAGCGTTAAGAGCCCGCCTGGATGGCCGGTGTTCCAGGCCTTGAGCACTTCAAGCGCCGCGCCATCGCGCACTTCGCCGACGACAATGCGATCAGGCCGAAGCCGCAACGTCATCTGCACCAGATCGCGCATGACTATCGGCGGATCGGTGCGCTTGGTCAGAAGCTGCACCGCGTTCGGACTGCCGCATTGCAGCTCGGCGGTGTCTTCAAGAATGACGACCCGCGCATCCAGAAACGCTGCTTCCGCCAGAAGCGCATTCAACAAAGTCGTCTTGCCCGAACCCGTACCGCCGGCGACGATGATGTTGCGCTTGGCGGTGACAGCAGCGGCCAGCATCTCGGCCTGGGCGGCCGTCGCGATGCCGCCTTCGACATAATCGGCGAGCGTATAGACGGCGCTTGGCCGCTTGCGGATCGCCAGCACGGGCGCCTCCACGAGCGGCGGCAGCAGCGCTTGCACGCGCGCGGCGCTGTCCGGGAGGATTGTCTGTAAAGAGGGATGCGCTTCGCCGACGATCTCGCCCGCTTCATGCGCGAGGAGACGGATCGCCGCTTCGCGGTCCTGTGGCGAGAGCGCGTGTTGCGTGGC
>JANRIP010000058.1:0-1945 GCA_033764855.1 Hyphomonadaceae bacterium
TGACATGGTGTTCTCCATGGCTCGGCCAATATCGGCCTTGGCCGCCATCTTTCGCGTCGTGATTCGCCCGGAGATGGCGGGAAACGCCGGGAAATGGTGGGAAACGGTCTGGAAGCGCCGTTCAATGACGCGCGTGGTCGCGTCGGTGCTGGCGCAGCCATGCATCGCGTCCGTGGGCATTCCACTCGAACCAAGACGCAAAGCCGTTGCCAAGCTCAATCAGGACTGCAAACGCGCACGCAAGCATGGCTTCGCCCCATTCGCCGACCCATAGGCGCGCCACGGCGTAGAGCAGGAGGAGTGGGCCGCCCCAGCGGAGCAGAACCCAAAGAGCAACAAGCGCCGCGGCCACGACGAGGACGTGCTGCGGGACAATTGCAAAAAGCGGGAGCTGGGACGGATCAAAGAGGTCAGAATGCATGGCGCCGTTTCCTGAAAAGGGAATGAGGCGCTGCCGTTCGACCGGGTGGGCTCCCGGATTCATTCTCTAGTCGTCCTGCCTGCGCACTGCATGTCAGTGCGCGCTGGTCGGACGCCGATCCTCGGTAGCCTATGCGAACACAAACGCGCCCACGGGGCAAGCATGACGTCCGCCTTAGCGATCCAATCCGGGCGGCAGTTTCAACGCTTTCGACATTTGCCGCGCCGGGTCGGCGACGCTTCGGCTTAGATCCTGCGTGCGCGAGCGCACCAGCGCCTTGCGGATGTCGAGATGGAGCTCCATCGCCTTGAGGCGATCGCGCCATTCCGGGTCGAACTGAAAGATGTTGCGTTCAACTTCCGTGGCTAGGCCAAGGCGTTTGAGTTCCTGCGCTCGCGCTTTCAGCGCATCGGTCATTTCCGGCGACCGGTCCGGCGCCTGGAGATGAGCAAGGCGGATGCGGCCATGCTCATCAAGCTGACCTTCGATCATGCGGTCGAGCCGGCTTGGCCGATGCGCGCGCGCTTCCCGCTCCAGCGCGAGACGGGCGTCGTCTCTGCCGCGCGGACCGAGGCGTTCGGTGGCGATGTCCTGCGCCGCCGAGCGGAAGCCATGGCTCACATATTCACGCGGGATGACAAGATCGCGTCCATCCTCGTGCCGGCCGCGCAGAATGATGTGCGTGTGCGGATTGTCCGTGTCCCAATGATCGACCGCGATCCAGGTCAGCCGGGTTCCGAGTGCGATTTCCGCCCGCCGCATCACTTCGCGGGTGTAGCTCTTGAGGTCGCCGAGCCTGCCGCCGTTCTCCGCCGAGAGGATGATCCGGAAGTGGCGCCGGTCCTCGCGCGCCCAGGCGCCAGCACGGGCGCCGCCGTCCACGCTGTTATCCAACGCATCGTAGAAGACGGATCGTTCAGCGCCGCGCTGAAGGTGGCGCGCATGCGCATTCGCCGGCGCCTCGGCCTCGCGCTCGCGGTTCGCCGGCGTGTCCTCGCCCGGCGACGGCGCTGACGGCGCTTTGGCTGCTGCGTCGCGCGCCACATAGCGAGCGTGGGCGCCGAGCGCTGCGCCGCCGCCTCCACCGTGACCGAAATAATGAACCTTCACGATCGCGCGTTGCCGCGGGTCGAATTTGAACTTGCCAGCTTTGCCAAAGCCCTTCGCGGCTTTGCGCGATGAACCGATGCGCTGCTGCAATTGAGAAGACAGCGCCGGCGTTGCGCTTCCGCGGCCGCGTCCTTCGTGGCGGCCGGTAAGGCTTTCCGCATCGATGGGTCGTGCAATGCGTAAGCGCGAGCCTGGCGAGAACGTCTCACCGCGCATGGCGTCGCGCAGCAATTTACTGAATCGAAGGGCCGGTGCGGTGATCGTCGTGGAAGGCATCGATGCGATGTTCGCCAGCGCTGTGCGCGCACCGTGCGGCGCACTGTGCGATTGTGCTCCGCACGGTGCGTTTGCGCCAACGCATTCAACCGCTTGGCGTGCGACACGACTCTCCCTTTATCTAGCCTTCCACCGTCT
>JANRIP010000019.1:0-17557 GCA_033764855.1 Hyphomonadaceae bacterium
CACTTCCTTGAGCAGCATGAGTTCGAGGCGCTGGCCGCATCCGCACGGGCATCGCATGCCGACGCTCCAATCGTCATCATCGTCTCGTGCGAGGACGAGATCGCGTGCGGGCAGCGCGTCCGGCAAGGTGTCGCCGGCCACAACGACCAGCCGCCGCGCCGGAAGGATCGCGGCGGTGAACTTGCGCCACCACAAAGGCATGCGGATCATGCCAGTGCTCGCGGCGGCGCCAGCGCGGGAAGGCCTAGAAGCGGCTCTTGCGCGCCTCGGCCCAGCAGAGCGCGATCGACCGCTTGCCAAGATGATTCCGCAAAGCGCTCTTCATCGCCGTCGGCCAACAGAAAGATCGTGCGCGCGTAGCGCTCGTTCGGTGCATGGCGGAACGGGAAAGTGCGGGCGATGAACTCCATCACGCAGGCGGACGCAGCGCGCATATTGAGCGTGATGACCGCAGGCGCCTCTTCAGCGAGCCCGCGCAGATAGCCGTCCTTGATGCGCTGATCTAGGGCGTCTGGCGCTGTGCGTGCGAGGTATTCGGCCTCCAGCGTCGCTGGCGTATAGACGCCGCGATCGCTCAGTGTCGCGCCGCCTGGACGAACATAATCGATGCGTCCGCAGACTTCGGCGATGGCGGGCGCGCCCGCGCTTGACGTGCGCGTCGGAATGGAGACGCCAAGGTCAAAGAGCGGCATGAGAAAGCTCGCGGCGATGCGGTCGGCGATGTGCCGTCCTTCGCCCGTATCGACGCAAGAGAATATGAAATCGGCCTCGCTTGCCGCCAGCACCGCCTCGCGCGCGGCAAGCGTGGTTGGGACGGTGCGGACCTCACAATCCGGCCTAAAGCGGCGGATGGCGTCGGCGAACATGTCCACTTTCAACGCGCCAATCTCGGCGCATGTGGAATTGAGGATGCGGTTGAGATTGCGCGCTTCCAGGCGGTCGTGATCGATCAGAATGATTTCGCCAAATCCAAGCCGGGCCAATTGTTCGGCGACGATGGAGCCCGTCCCCGATACGCCGACAATGCAGACGCTGAGCCGCGCAAGCGTCACGGTCATGGCGCTGGTGAAAGCGATCGCGGCCTTGGTACGGTTAAGGCGCGCGTCATCGTCGAACATGCAAACAATGTCATGGCCCGCAACCAGAATGAGATCGATCGGCGACATGCGCACGCCATCCGCATAGAGCCGCGCGCGCATCGCGCCGTCAGGGGTCATGATCGCTGAGCCGCAGAGGCGATCGGTCCCGTGAAAAAGTGCCGGCATGAGGCCTTGGTCGCTGGCGTCGTCGAGCGCGGAAAACCCCAGTAGCCCACCGGGATGGGAATGGACCGCGATGATGGCGAGCTGGTCCTGTTCTGCGCGGTCAATGGCGCGCTCGACATAGGCGCCGGGCCAGGTGAGCGCGTCCCGCTCGCGGGCGCAGGCCTTGTGCGGCACGATGACGACGTCGCGGACAAGCAGCTTGACGCGCCGGCCTTGTACGATCGTGCAGAGCAGCAGCGCCGCCGCTTCAAGGCCATCGCCAGGAAAGAGATGGTCTTGCAAGCGCTGGTGAAGGTCTTTGGTGACAACCAACGTGGCGTCGCGGCGGATCATTGCCCGACTTCCCGAGAGAGCGATGTGTCCACGAGAGCGAGGTGTGTCGCCAGCGTGTCGCGCGTGCTGTCCCAGGGGCGATGGCGGGACCAGCGTTGATAAGCGACGCCGAAGATGGTCTCGGTGTGCTCGGTCTGCGCGATATTGGCGCCCGACGCCAAGGTGACGCGCGGATTGCAGTAAAACATGTCGAGCTGAGCGCCGGGATAGCTGATCGGAATCTCGATCGCGATGTCGATAGCGTGCGCCGAGAAGCCGGCCGGCAACACGTAGCCATAGATCAAAAGCCAGCGCCGTCCGCCGTCGAGCGCGGTTTCCCAGCGCGCACCCATGGCGCTCAGCAGCACTTCGTCTTGAGGCAAGAGGGCAAAATCGCAACGGCGAGGCGCGATGGCCTCGCCGTTGTCGATCTGGCGCGGGGTGAGCCGGAGCTTCTCGATCCCGGGATGACGGAGGTCGATCACGTCATCGAGGCCGACCTCTTTCTTCGGGCCGTCCGTGGTCTTGAGCACGATGATCCAGCCGGTGTCGGGATTGAACCCCGCCAGCTTGATGGCGCGCCGGACGACGATCCGGGGTTCATCCGAGTCGACCTTCACACCCTGGACGTTCAGCCGCCACGGCGGCTCCTTGTCCGGACGGCCGCGATTATCCGATTGGTCAGAAACAATATTTTCCTCAGGCATGCTGCCCTCCTGTTCAAGGGCCAGCTCCCCGGAAGGGCGGTGACCGTCAGGGAGCACTATGATAGGTTGCTACGTCAGAAACGGACGTAGGCCTCATGCGGCACGAAAAAGCTGAACAGATGCTGGTTCTCGGCCGCCTGCTGGCGAGCAGCGCGGAGGGGCTGACGCTGGATGAGATGGCGGCCGAAATGGGCGTCGGCCGGCGCACCATAGAGCGCATGCGCGATGGCTTGGCGCGCCTCTTTCCGCAGATGGATGAGATCAGCGACGGCGCCAGCAAGCGTTTTCGGATTCCTGGCGGGCTAGACAGCTTCTTCCAGAGTCCCACGACCGACGAATTGAACGCGCTCGGTCAGACCGCCGCCAATCTCGAAGAAGCAGGAATGACCGGCCACGCCCGAGCCCTGCGCAGCCTTGATAAGAAAGTGCGCGCAGCGATGAAGCCGCCGGTGTTGCGCAAGGTGGCGCCTGATCTCGAAGCATTGCTGCAAGCTGAACTTATCGCCGTTCAGGCAGGGCCGCGCCCGATCGAAGACGAACAGGTGATGGTGAAATTGCGCGAAGCGATCTGCGCGATGACGGCGGTGCAATTTCATTATCAAAGCGCCGGCAAGCCGGCGGCGACACGCAAGGTCGCGCCCTATGGCATCCTCTTTGGCCGGATGAATTATCTGATCGGGCCGGAGATTGGCTTCGACAAGATCAAAAGCTGGCGCTTGGACCGCATGACGCAATTGGAATTGCTCACACTTCCGGCGCCGCGCCCGGCGGATTTCAGCCTGCCCAAATTCGCCAATGCGTCGTTTGGTTTTTTCCACGCCGATCCTGAAGACGTGGTGCTGCGTGTGCTGAAAGAGGGCGCCGACGATTTCGATAAGTGGCGGTTTCACCCCGACCAAACCGTGGAATACCAGGCTGACGGCAGCGCCATCGTCCGTTTTCGCGCCAGCGGCATGCTCGAATTGTCGTGGCATCTTTTCAGCTGGCAGAACAAAATCCAGATTATCGCGCCCGCGTCGTTGCGCGCGCTGATGCAACATGAACTCGCCACGGCGGCGACGCACCACCAGGCTGCGCCGCCGCCGCCGAACCAACCGGCGAGCGTCCACTAGGTGAAGCGGGGCCTACGACCGTTTTTGACGTGGCGCGGCGCCATGATGCTTTCATGACGCGATCTCTCTCTGCTTCCCGGCTCAATGACTTTCTCGGCTGCGCGCATCAATCGGCGCTGTGGCTGGCTGGCGTCGCGCCCGATGAAGAGGTGGACGAGACGCTTCAACTCATCCGCGCCAAAGGGTTTGAACACGAAGCCGCCGTGTTGGCGCGGCTGGAGGCCATTCATGGCCCGGCCGTCCACATTCCGACCGAAGGCGGGATGGAGGCGCGCGTCGCCGCCACGCAGGCGGCGATCGCAAGCGGCGCGCCGTTGATTTATCAGGGCGCATTGGTGCAAACGCCGTGGATCGGGTTCCCCGACTTCTTGATCCGCAAAGAGACGCCGGAGAAGGGGGTCACTTACGAGCCAGAGGACGCCAAGCTCGCGCGTAAGGCCAAGCCCGATTACGTGCTACAACTCGGCATCTACGCTGATCTGTTGGAAGCATCGGTCGGCCATCCCGTCGCCAACGGCGTCATCCACGGCTCAGGCGACGAGCCGGAGAGCTTCGATCTGCGTCAAACCCGGCACATCCTGCGCCGTCAGATGAAGACGTTTGAGGATTTTGTCGCCAGCGCTGAACGCGAGACAGTCCCTGTGCCGTGCGCGGCGTGCGCACAATGTGATTATCAAGCGCGCTGCGAAGCCGAGTGGCGCGCCGCCGACAGCCCATACTTTGTGGCGGGCGTGTCCGGCGCGCAGGTGGTGAAATTGCGCGAAGGCGGCATCACCACATTGGCCGAATTGGCGCAAGCGCTCGCCACGACGACGATTGCTGGCATCGGTGCTCCGACCTTCGACAAACTGCGCCAGCAAGCCCGGCTCCAACTCGCCGCGCGCGAAACAGGCAAACACAGTGTGGAGCTTTTGCCGCTGGAGAGCGGGCGCGGCTTCTTCCAATTGCCCGAGGCAGATTCCGGCGACCTCTATTTCGATATGGAGGGCGATCCGCTTTATGAGGGCGGGCTTGAATATCTGTTCGGGCTTTGGGGGCCGCTCGGCAAAGACGGCGCTGACGAATTTGTGCCGATCTGGGCGCATGACCCGAGCGCCGAAAAGGCCGCGTTCGAGCAATTGATCCGGTTGTTTGTCGCGCATCTCGCGCGCTTTCCCAACGCGCACATCTACCATTATGCGCAATACGAGCCCAACGCGCTGAAGCGGCTCGCCATGCGCTACGCCACAATGGAAGTGGAGCTTGACCAGCTTCTGCGCGATCGGCGCTTCGTTGATCTCTATCGGATTGTTCGCCAGGGCGTGCGCGCCTCGACGGAGGCCTATTCGCTCAAGAGCTTGGAACAGATTTATTGGGGTGAGCGCAGCGGCGAGGTGACTAACGCGGCGGCGAGCATCGTCGAATACGAACGCTGGCGGGTGTCGCAAGACCAGGCAATCTTGGACTCGATTGCACATTATAATAGAGACGATTGCGTCTCGACCGCGCAGATGCACCGCTGGCTCGTCGGCCTGCGCCCGGCGGGTGCGGGTTACAGAATCGCCGATGAACTCGGCGGCGATGAGCGCGACAAAGCCGCCGAACGCACCGCTTTAGAATTGCGCCGACAACAGATCGCCGCTGCGGTGCGCGCCTCGCCGGCAGGCAATGAGGCCGTTCGTGAGGTGGTCGCAGAGCTGATCTGGTTTCACCAGCGGGCTCAGAAGCCTGGCTGGTGGGCGCTGTTTGAGCGGCAATTGTGGTCAGACGAGGAGCTGATTGACGACGCCGAAAGTCTCGGCGCGCTCGAACTGGACACAAGCGTACCGGCGCAAGCCGACAAACAATCCTTGCTGCGAACATTTCGCTTTCCCCCGCAAGACACCAAGCTGAAACTGGGCGACACGCCGCGCATTGCCGAGACGCTGGCGAATGCCGGCACGATCACGGCGCTCATCCCCGACCAAGGGCGCATCGTACTGCGGCGCGGTGCGCGCGCGGGCGATTTTCCGCCGCGGTTTGGTATGTTGTCAGCGCCGATCAGCCAGCAAAACCTGCCCGTCGCTGTGGCCGCTTTTGCCGAACGATTTGCCGCCAGCACGCTCGGCGCGGACATGGCGCTGATGGATTTTCTGATGCGGCGCCCGCCGCGGCTCAGGGCGCGCACGTTTGGCGCTCCGATCTTGGCGCCCGGCGAGGACGTGGTCACGGGTACGACCCGTGCCGTGCTCGATCTAGATGCCAGCGCGCTTTTCGTGCAGGGCCCGCCCGGCACTGGCAAGACCTATACGATCGGCGCCGTGATCGTGGAATTGCTGAAGCGCGGCTTGCGGGTGGGCGTATCGTCGAATTCGCACAAGGCGATCAACAAGGTGCTCGAAGAAGTCGAAGAGCACGCCAAGCGTGCCTCACTCCATTTCATCGGCGCCAAGAAGGGATCGAAGGATGATCCCGACACGCATTTCGACAGCGCACACATCACGACAGTGTTCAAGTCCGAGGACGTGGCGGCGCAGCATCGCTTGGTCGGCGGCACGGCGTTCCATTTTTGCCGCGACGATCAACAGGGCCAGTTCGACTATTTGATTGTCGATGAAGCCGGGCAGGTGTCGCTGGGCAATCTGGTGGCGATGGCGGGCGCCGCGCGCAATCTGGTGTTGGTCGGCGACCAGATGCAGCTCGCCCAGCCTATCCAGGGCGTACATCCCGGTGAGACGGGCATGTCCGCGCTGGATTATCTGTTGCAGGGTTTGGCGACGGTGCCGCCGGAGCGAGGTATCTTGCTGAACCAAAGTCGGCGCATGCGCCCGGAAATTTGCGGGTTCATCTCCGAGGCTATGTACGATGGCCGCTTGTCGTCACACCCCGATGCGGAGCTTCGCGAAATCGTGGCGGCGCCGGGCGTGCATCCCGCCATCCGCGCGGCCGGCATTGTGTTTCTGCAAGCGCCTCACCAGGGCAACACGCAAAGCAGTGCTACCGAGGCCGATGCGATCGCGCATCTGGTCGCCGCGCTTGGCGCCCAAAGCGTCCGCCGCAAGAACGGCAAGGTCACACCCTTGGCGTTGGCCGACATTTTGGTCGTGGCGCCGTATAACATGCAGGTAAACCTGCTTCGCCAACGCCTCCCTGATGACGTGAAGGTCGGCACAATCGACAAGTTTCAGGGCCAAGAGGCGCCGGTGGTGATTTTGTCGATGACCACGTCGCGCGGCGAAGACGCCCCACGCGGCACGGCGTTTTTGTTCAATCGCAATCGCTTCAATGTCGCGATCAGCCGCGCGCAATGCTTGGCGATCGTAGTGCATAGCGGCGAATTGCTTGAAGGGTCGTGGCGGCGCATTGACGATCTGCGCCGGCTGAACTTGCTGGCGCATGCCGCATCGATCGCCGCGCATGCGGCGCATCCTTAAACGGCACCGCTAGCTAGTCGAAACCGCTCTCGCGAAATTTCAAGGTTTCGGCATTGGCGCGAATGACCTCAACTACATCCTCTGGGAAGCCGGAGGGGTTTTCCGCTTGAATGTCGATGCTGAGCTTGATGGTGGCGCCGCTGGCGCGCGCCAATTCCGCCAGCACGGACTGCGCGATCTGCGCCACCAATGGGCCGGGGCGGGTGGGATCAAGGGTGATCGTGCCGTAAAACTTCGTTGGGCGCGCGCGTTCGCCCGTTGAAGTTTTGTCGCCTGGGAGGGCGCCATCGCCAGTCGCGCGCGGCACGGCGCCGGCTCCGCCTGCCGAAGGCAACGGTGTTGTTACATCCTTTTCGGCACGGGCACGTTTAACCAGTAAGGCGCCAGTGCGCAGATCGACAAACACGCCCGTATTCAATTTCACATCGATATAGCGGTCAGCGGCGGCGTCATAACGCGCAGCAATGGCGTATGTCCCATCGATGGCGGCGACGGCGTCCTCAATGGCGCGCGCCAGCACTGTCTCGTCGCGGACCCGCTTCATGTGAATGTAGCGCGCCGACCAATCGACCAAATCGGTGATGGCGATGTGATCGGCGTCGCCGATCAGGTCGTTGATCCGGTTTTCAAGGATTTTCGCGCCCAGCTTCTCGGCGACCGCGTCGTCGCGGCGAGCCTTATCGTAAGCCGCGTCGGCAATGCTGCGATCTCCCGCATTCTGGATCGGCGAGGAATGCAATTCGAAGCCCCGCGCCGCGCCGGCGCCCGCGCCATCGGCCTTGGCGGGTGCGATCAATTGCGTCCAGGCGTTGCGAACAGCGCGCCGCGCCGCTTCTCGGCTTTCGGCATCCTTGCGCGCAGCTTCGGACTTTTGCGCAGGCGGAAGCTGCAAAGAGCCATCGGCCTCCTTCACGATGTCGCGCCAGGCCATCCATTTGCGGACTGCGTTCTTGGCCTCGGGCAGGCGGCCTTCATCTGCGGCCGCAAACAGGAGGACATTGCGGTAGAGCCGTTGCCCCGATCCCCGACGTTCAAGCACGTCACCGGCCAAGGCGAGCGCCTTACTGTCGCCGCCGCGCGCATGCGGCGCGCGCGCGTCAAAGATCACCAGCCCGAGCCCACGTTCATCTTCGATACTGGTTGGATCGTCGGCCGCCGCATGAACCCGTGAGAAGCCGCCCGCGGGCTTCACTTCGTCCTGCAGCAACTTGGCGATGGCGAGTTCAACATCGCGGTCCTCAAAGGCTTGCGCCTTCTCAGCCGCCAGCCTGTTCAGCGTCGGCGTGGTCGCGAACCAATAGCGATCGCCGTCGCGATAGAGATAAGCGGATGTTTCGGACAGCTCCCGGAGCGCATCGCCGAACACGTTAATCTGGTCGGCGGGCGTGGCGCAGGACAGGCGCAGGCGTGGTCCGGTGATGCCGACATTGCCGGCCCCGCCCTGAGGCGCGGTCGCGACAAACACGGCGCGCGCCGCGCGCGTGAGCGCTTGGGTGCGGCCATAGCCAGTGCGGCGCGCTTCGATCTGCTGGGGCCGCGCCTGATCGCCTTCGACCTCGGCGTCAAGGATGGAGGCGTATTGCCCTTGCAAAGGATCGAGCACGCTGGCGCGGACGCGTTCGTCCGTCAGCGGCAAGGAAGAGGGAAGGATGAGCGGCGCCTGGTCGTCACGGCGCCAAAGCGCATAGACGACGTTGGCCATGAGCCGAAGGACGCCGCGCGTTTTCTGGAAACGCTCAAGCGGTCCCCATGTAGCGGAAAGCTGGAGGAAGAGCTCCGGATGGATCGGGAATGCGAGCGCCAGCGTATCCTTATAGGCGTTCTCGGAGACCTCGGACGGAAAGTCTGTCTTTGAATCGCGATAGAGTTTGTGGAACGCGGAAACAGTCGCATCGCGTGCGCGCATGCCTTCGGCGTCGAGTTCCTGAAACAGGCGACGGCGAATGATCTCGTAACTTTCGTTCATGCTGGCCGGAATCCAGCCCGATTGAACGCGCCCGAAAATCTTCGACAAACGCCCAAGCGCGTCGATGCCGCGCTGGTTGCCGGCTTCCATTTCAGATTCGATCAGCGATCCGACGACTAAGACGCCGGGCACCATCTTCGCCGCTTCGGTAAGCGACTGCATGAAGTTCAGGAAGTGGCTGAAATCGTGGTCGTCCAGCACGCGCGCATAAGCCACGAGCTCATCGAAGAGAATCAAACACGGCGCGGCGCTCTGCAGAAGCTGCACCAGCTTTTCAGAACCCGGCGCTGCACGCTCTTTCTCCGCCTCGGCCATGATGTCGAGGCCGGTTTGGCCCGCGAGGCGCCACGCCATCACCCCCCAGGGGGTGTAAAGCGTAGGTTCGGTCTCACGCGATTGGCGCTGCTTGGCGCCAAGCCCGGTGCCGACCAGCACATAGCGTTTCGCCGCTTTCCACTTTGCCGCAATGTTGTCGCTGATGATGCCTTCGAGACCAGGGAGAAGGCGTGGATCGGGGCTGCCCGCCATGTGCAGGATGGACAGCATGGTGTGTGTCTTGCCGCCGCCAAAGGCGGTTTGCAGCAGCACGACCGGTTCGCCACCTTCATTGGAGAGCCGCTCGGCCGCAAGCGACAGTACCTTCTTCATCCCCTCGGTGACGAAGGTGATGCGATAGAAGGCAGTCGGATCTTGGTATTCTTCGGCAGCAAGGCCGAGATCGACGGCGGTGAGGTCAGCCGCAAACTCGCTTTGCTTAAACCGGCTTTCCAGCACGTCGGGGTGCGGGATAGCGACATCGCGCCAGGGCTTGAGCTTGCTTGAGACGCCGTGATCGAGCAGGTCGGGTTGTGCTTTGACCGGCGCGGGCGCCGGGCCTGCCGCCTTGATCTCTTCATCGTGCAAGGTGCGCACTTGCGCAGCCGGGGCCTTGGCGCCGATCGCGGTCAGCGTCTCGGCCAGAGCGTCTAGGGTACGCAAGGCTTCAGCGACGGAGATGTCGCCGGTGGCATGTGCAAGGCTGTTGCGGCCATCAAGCGCATTGGAGACGTGGTTGCGCGCCGCGCGCGGAAGTTCGGCGCCAAAGAGATCGCGCCAATTATCAAGCATGGTCTTCAACAAGCCGTAGGCGTCGAGCGGTCCGCTGCTTGGCCCACCGCGTGCAGCGCTAGCGTATTGGCGCCAATTGCGCCCGTGCTGCTTTTCCATTTTTGACGCGACGAAAGTCTGCGCGCCACTGGTGAACGCCTCGAACGCCTTAGCCAGGCGGGCATTGGTGGATTGGCTCATGGCCGCTCTCCAAACAGATCAGGCGCCGCCGTGCTCGCCTTCGGCGCAGACGCAGCCAAATCTTCGATGCGCCGCCATTCTTCGGCGAGGCGGTTCCAAACGAGCGCCTCGGCCGACCAGCCTTTCCGCTCGCAAATGCCATAGAGCCGATAGGCGAGCGCGCGCACGCTTTCGGTATCACGAAGTTTCCCCAGCAGAGCGGCCGCACGTTCTTGCCCACCTTGCTCTAACGCATACGCCAGCGCCTGCGCATGCTCCCATACGGTCGGCGTCTTGTCGTCTTCGGGATCGTAGTTTGCACCAATTTCGGCACGCGTGCGCAGCCGCGTCTTGCCGCTCTTGGCCTCGATCACGCCCGCGCGTTCAAGCTGAGACTCCGCAAGATTCTTGGCGTTGGCGAGCAAAATGGCGCGGCCGCTTTCCTTGGCCTCCCATTGCGCCTCGGAGAACCACTCCACGGCAAAGCGAGTCTCCAGATCGTAATCACCTTCATCATCAATTTCATCGCGCACTTCGTTGATGAGCTTCAGTGCGTCCTTCACCAACATTGGCTCGCCGCTCGATTCAAGGACGGAACCATATCGAGTGAATATGCCCATGCCGGGACCGATTGCTGCCTGCGCCATATCAACGGGGCCCACGCCGGCCGCGCGGATGTTCGCAAATGACTCAGGTAATTCTCGGCGGAGTGCCCGCTTAAACTCATCGCGCTCTACTGCTTTTGCTTTCTCACCGCGTTTTCGACAAACCAGTACGATGGACGATGCTAGCGCATTTGCGCCGGAGCCGATCATTCGGTTGGATAGCTCAGTCCGCAATGGCCACGTACCATCGATCGCAAGACCTGCGTCCACAATCGCCTGTAAGAAAGTTGACCAACCAGCAGACGTTACTCCGTCCTTCGATGTCTCGGATTGTTTGAATGCGTAGTAGATAGCGAGTGGTGTGTTGTCGTCGGACGCGTTGTGCATAGCTCGGAGGGCTTTGCTCATGCCATGCATGAAAAACTCCTCAGCACGATCTTTGCTGGAAAGTTGAGCCCATCGCTGGGTCAAGTCTGGCACTTCGGCCGCCCACGGCGGTGCCTCATCACGGATAAATCGGTAAGGTGTGGCCACCAACTCTTCCGCCTTTGGCGCGAGCAGGCGTCTAAAGAGACCGGGCCAAACGCTATGACCGTCCTCGCGTTCCCCGAGTGAGCGTCGCAGCCATACATAGAAAAAGTCTGAGAGGTCGGAGTACCCAATGTTATCGTAGTAAGGAGGATCTGTGCTGATGGCGACAGGCCTCGCCGGGTAACTATTTTTCGGCGCATCAATATGGGTGATAGAACCAAGTCCAATAGCTGGAATGCGCCCATAGTCGATGGGCTTTAGAACCCACTCGATGGCGTCCAGAAAATTTCCAGACGAGTTGCCGAGCAGATTGCCCTCGGCGAAATCCCAGGTCATCGGCATAGCTTGTCGGGCAAAAGTATTGCGGATCGACGCGCTGTTGCCTGGGGCTCCGGTCGTTGCTTTTCCGGCAGCACCGGTATCCCATGTGCAAAGGCTGGAATTGCGATCCACGACTCTATCGACGGCAAATGCCAGATACGTTGCGATTGCGTCGGCATACGCAGCCGCGTCTGTGCCGCCTTCAGCAAGTGATTTGCCATCTGGCATGCCTATCTGTCGCGCGTCCTCGATAATTCTAGAGCGAACCTCTGCGACCAAATCTGAGAGGCACGAGAGTCCAACAAGTTGGCGCGGCGTGAAGAGGTGTCCCCAAGTCGCGAGTCCATAGGCGGAACATACGCCGCCCGTTATCATGGCTCGCGTCGGTGTTGCGCCGGACAAGAATGTGGTCCGCGCTTCCTCGACAATGTCTAGCGCTTCCGCGCTTTTCGCTATGGTCTCATGAACGGCATTTGCCGGAAGATAAGTTCGGCCTCTGTGACCTTCGGCAACGATCGCCATCAGTCTCGCGCCGAGACGCTCAGCCTTGCCTTCCTCCTGAATATAGTCGCGGGGAATTGGCGACCCGGTGAGCACGCAGGTGAACGCCTGGCCCTTTCCAGACTTCGTCCCGAGTTTGAGTTTCTCCTCCTCGGCTCGGCCGAGTAGTCCAGTTTTCACAGCAAACGAAAATGAATTCGAACCTCTATCCACGACCGGTTCAATCCACGTTTTTTGGCCATCTTTCATCGACAGTAAGAACGTCGATGCCAGGGGAACATGCGCACCGCCAACCGACGGGTCAGGACTCCTAACCGTCCGAACCCAAATCCACGCAATCACAGATGCGCTGTTACCGTCTGGGAGGGGGGCTGAGGGATATAGTTGGCCAATTCGCCTCTCAGCCTCGGCGCGCATCCAACGGCCATAATAGCGCACGTCTTCGGCAAGGCCCTGCGCTCCATGCCATGTACGGCCGATCAACTCCTTCTTTCCACGCGCGTCGGCGTTGATGGGGGACACGCTGGAAAATTTTGGAGGAATTTCCACCAATGCTTTGGAAAGCAAGACGGCGACCGGATTGAGGTCGGAGCCGTAGGCTCGCAATCCAAGACGTTGTGCTTCTAGGGGGATCGAGCCCCCGCCGCAAAATGGATCATAAACCGGCGGAGCCTTCGCTTGTAGATAGGCGCGTACATCTATGGCCTTCGTCGGAGGCTCTTCGCCGTTAGCCCATGCGACCGAACGAGCGATCTCAAACCGTGCCTCATCCAGGATGGCTTCGTCGTTGGACGCTTCCCATGGCACCATGCGCGCAATGAGGTTGTGAAGGCGCTTGCGTTCGTCCGCTTGCGCTTCTGGGGTTGGAAATCTGTCAGGCCAAGCACATGGGTCATCGACCAATTGTGCGAAGATCACCGCGCGGCACGCAGCAAGCGGCCGGCGCGCCCACCACAGATGTACGGTGGATGGGTGGCCGTGGCGAATCGACTTCTCGCGCGCTGACGCCTTGTTGATTTCCTCAAGCGGCAACGCGACTTCGATAAGCTTTTTGCGGGGCGGACTTGTCATGATTTCTTTCGGCGCTTGCCCGGGCTACGGTTTGGCTCAGGCGGCGGCTCAGTCGCGTTGAAACGATCGCCGCCGGTTCGCATGTGGTGCTGATGCCGCTCCAAATCGCGATAGCCATAGAAGACGGGCTGCTCTTGTTTGGCGCGATCTACCAGTCGCGCCGCCGCCGCATAAATCTGCGCGAAACGCGCTAAGGCCGCGGGGCCGCTGTCTTCATCGAAGCAACGCTCTACGATCTCGTCGCATCCAATCGCAGCGAACGAGTAGCAGCCATCGCTGACGCGGAACATGCGTGGGATGGCGGGGTGTTCGGGATCGTCATCCTCGAAATAGACCCAAAGATCATCCTCACCCTCAAGCGGCTCAATCGCCATCTGGACCATGACTTTGGGTTTCCCCGCATACTCAACAAAGAGTGTGCCGAGGCACTCCTCGGTGACTTCGCCGTCTTCTTCGCGCAGTTGAATGAGTATCGGCTCACTCATCTCATGCTCCTCCCGCTCGGGCGATCAGCTCCGCGGTCTTGATGAAACGCGCCGTCTCAGCAAACCCTGGCTCTGGTCCGAAAACCTCATGCGGCCGTGTGATGATGAGCGGTGCGCGCGCAATCTCACCTTCGACCAAAACCAGCGCGACCAGATAAGCGTCAGGCTTATTCCAGGCGGTTAGCATTTCGTTGCGGGTAAAGGCGATCACGTCGCCGTCGGGCGTGCGGCCCTTCACCTCAATGAAAAGAAGCGCGCCCGTGTTCGGATCAAGGCTCTCGATGTCGTAACCGACCTTCTGCGCAGAAACGTCCGTGGGCTGGCGTCCAGCGGCACGTTCAGCGTCCATCACCGCTTTCATGGCGACGCGTTCGCTGTCGGTATTCTGCTGCATGGCGCCGCGCTCCGGCTCGGCGGGCGTAGTGCGCTGGAAATATCCTATTGGGACGACCAAGGCGGCGCCGACGACATGCGGCGTCTCGGCAATGATTTGCTTTTCCCGCTCAAGCTCGGCACGTCTCACATTGAGGCGTTCAGCGAGGCGTTCGGCCAAGCGACGTGCGTTGTCGGCATTCAGCCGCTGGGATTTGCCGGCCGCCTCCTGCAGCGCCAATTCATCTGCGCGCGCATCCCAATAATTGATCTCTTGAATGAGGCGCGCTTCCACCTCTGACCGAACTTTCTCGATTTCGGGCAGGCGCCGTGCGCGCACCTCTTCCAAATGGCGCGGCGCCAGATGTTGAACGGCGAACGCAAGCGCGCGCTGCTCGATTTCAGATTTGAGCCAGGGGTCACCGAGAACCGGCGCAACCGCCGCGCGTTCGGCATCCGTCGCCGGGCGACAATCGAGATAGGGCGCGGCGCCGCCGCCCACATCCTTCCCGTCGGCGTCTAAAAGCACGAATTGGAGGCGACGCGAGACGGTGAGGAGCTGGCCATCCTTCCCGCGCCGGCCGTCACGGATCGTGTGATCTAGCATGACGAGCAAGCGCGGGCGGTCCGTCTCATCACTCTCGTCCACCAGGATGGCGCCGCGCTTAAGCTCGCCGCGATGACGTTCTAGAGTCAGATTGACCACGCCATCGAGAAGCGGGTGGCCGGGCGCGACCAGAGCGGCTTTGATGTCGCCAGGGATATAAGTCTTGTCGAAGCAGATGCGCGCATAGCGTTCGAGCACGGGATCGCGGCGCCCGACAAGACGATCATGCTCTCTGAGGACAGCCGGCGTGCGCGTCACTTCAAAGCGGCCGACTTCACGGCCGCGGAGGTCTCCGCCAAGACGCGAGAAGCCCTCTTCAAAGAATGCTTTCACATAGCGAGGTTGGAGCCGACGCGCTTCTGCACGCTCCATTTCCGAGCGGATCAGCGCCACCTGCGCCGGGTCCATGCCTTCGCGCGTCAGTTTGCGATCGCGCACCAGCGCTTCAATGCGCACCCGATCGACAGATCCATCGACCGACTCAAACAGCCGCGCGCGCACGTCCGCTCGCTCGCCGTAGCGAACGGCCTGCATGAGCAGGTCGCGCAAGGCGTTGCCCTCGAACAACTCGCCCAATACGTCGAACACTTGGCCGCCCAACGCGGCACGCGCTGCTTCCAGCTTATCCAGCAGGCGCGCGTAGACTTCGCCTTCACGCGTATCGGCGGCGACGAGGTTCCATAGATGGCAGACTTCCGTTTGGCCGATGCGATGGATGCGCCCAAATCGCTGCTCCAAGCGATTGGGATTCCAGGGGAGGTCATAATTGACCATCAAATGCGCGCCGCGCTGAAGGTTTACGCCTTCTCCAGCAGCATCATTGGCGATGAGGACGCGCACCGTGGGGTCGTCATTAAATGCGGCGATGGCCGCGCGTCTGCGGTCGCGCGGGACGCCGCCGTGAATGACGGCAACACTTTCCTCGCGGCCGATGCGCTTGCGGATTTTGAGCGCGAGATATTCGAGCGTGTCGCGCGGCTCGGTGAAAATGATCAGCTTGCGCCGTCCACCGGTTGACGCATCCACCACCAACGGATCGTCCAGGATCGCGTCCAATTGACTCCATTTAGCGTCCTGGTTGGACGCACGAAGCTTGCGGGCGCGTTCTTCCAGATCGCGCAGGATGGCGATTTCGGCCTCAAGTTCGGCAAGCGTTTGCGCGGCGGTCGCCTGATCAACGACGGTGTCTTCAGCCGCTTCGATTTCTGTCTCCGGCGCTTCCTCAAGATCGTCGGGGTCGGACAGAAGGCGCGCCTCTACCGCAACTGGCTTCAATCTGGCCGCGGCGGCCGCGCCGGCCATTCGCTCTTCGGCGAGCCAGGCTTCAAGCCGCGCGAGGCGCCGTTTTAGGGATTCATGGATCGCCGCTGGCGATGACGCCAAGCGCCGTTGCAAAATCTGTAAGGCGAAGCCGACATTGTTGCGGCGCTTATCGTCGGTGAGCGATTGCTCGGCGCGGTTCATCTCCTCGCGCACATAGCGGGTGACGGCGTCGTAGAGGTCTTGTTCGAGCGACGACAAGGCGTAACGCACAGTGTAGGCGCGGCGCTCTGGGAAGAGCGGCGTGCCGTCGAAGCGGCGAAGCTCTTCCTTGGTGAGGCGCCGCATGAGGTCAGTGACATCGACTTTGTGGACGCCTTCGCGATAGCGGCCTTCAAAGCGATCGGAGTCCAGCAGGCCCATGAAAAGCTGGAAGTCGGCGTCTTTGCCGTTATGGGGCGTTGCGGACATCAGCAAGAGGTTGCGCGTGCGTGCGCCAAGCCGTTGCCCGAATTGGTAGCGTTTGGTGTATTTCGTCTCGCCGCCAAAAACGGTCGCGGACATGCGATGCGCTTCATCGCAGATCACCAGATCGTAGCTGCGCGCCGCTTCGAGCTTTGCCACCAATTCGTCAGAACGCGCCGCCATATCCAAGCGAACGATGAGCCTGTCGCGTTCCTCGAACGGATTGCCGGTTCGCGACGCTTCGATCTGATCGCGGCTCAGAATATCAAATTCGAGTTCGAACTTCTCGGAGAGTTCGTCCTGCCATTGTTCGACGAGGCTGCCGGGCGCAACGATGAGGCAGCGCTCAAGGTCGCCCCGCAAAACCAGCTCTTTAATAAGCAAACCGGCCATGATGGTTTTGCCGGCGCCGGGGTCGTCCGCCAGAAGGAAGCGCAGTGGTTGGCGGGACAGCATGTCGCCATAGACCGCGGTGATCTGATGCGGCAGCGCTTCAATGCGCGACGCGTGGACGGCGAGGTAGGGATCGAAGAGGTGCGCCAGCCGGATGCGGGTGGCCTCTGCGGCGAGGCGAAATGTGTCGCCATCGCCATCGAGCGCAAAGGGTCGCGCTGCGGCATCGACGGAACGAAGTTGTTCTTCGTCGGCGCGCAGGAGCATACGTGATCGCGTCACGCCATTGACGCGGTAGGCGATGTCGAGGGCGTCCGCGCCAATCCAACGCGCAGCCAACACGTCGGCGACGCCTTCGGTATCAATACCGAAGAGCCGGGCGCCATCGCGGATGTGTTCGAGTTTGATCAAACCGAGCTACCCATCACCGCAACCAGTTCTCTATCGTGAGGCCATCCACGCGGCCGAATTCCTTTTCATTGTTGGTAACGAGCACCATGTCTAAGGCAAGCGTCTGCGCGGCGATGAGAAGGTCATTGGCCCCGATCGGCGTTCCCGCTGCTTCCAATGCGACGCGGACAGCGCCATAGGCGGCGTCAGCCGGCGCTTCCAGCGGGATGATCTCCATCGCCGTAAGAATGGACTCCAATTGCGCTGCGAGGCGCGCCGAACCCTTCTTCGCCGCGCCGTAACGGAGTTCGGCGGCGACGATGATGCTGGTGGCGACAGTGTCCTCGCCAAGCTCGGTGATTTTCGCTGCCGTTCGGCCTTGCGGATTGCGCACCAGGTCCGAGACGATGTTGGTGTCGAGCAGAAACCGCGCGCTCACAGTTCAACGGGCTCAGGCGCGGGGTCGGGGATGGGTGCGAAGTCGTCGTCGATGGGTTTGAGTGTTTTGAGCAGCGCTAGCAGCGACGGCGGTGCTG
>JANRIP010000028.1:0-144683 GCA_033764855.1 Hyphomonadaceae bacterium
CAGCAAGCAAACGCACGAATTGCGCGTAACTTCGCCGGCCGAGGACAGGTTTCGCTTCACTGCTGGCCTATTTTATCAACGCCAAACGGATTATGATCAGGCGAATTATAGTGTTGCGGGGCTCGGTTCGGCCGATCAATCTATTCAGTTAGGTTACACAGCCATTCCTGGTCTCGGGGACGCCGTGTTTGCAAGACGTTTGCGGCGGGTTGATATCGACAGGGCCGTGTTCGGAGAAGCGTCGTATGACATTACGCCCGCGCTAACACTGACGGGTGGCATTAGGCTCTTCGAGGCGGAAAACAGGCTGACCGGCTTCTCCGGCTTTGCCAGCGATATTGACGAGACCTGCGTTCCCAGCGTTGAAGCGGACCGCCCGTGCGATAACGTCATTAGGCAAACCGAGGAGGAGGGCGAGACATACAAGCTCAGCCTGGCCTACGACATCAATGACGACATCATGGTGTACGGCACGTATTCAACGGGCTATCGCCCCGGCGGCGCCAATCGCCGCGCTGATGTGCCAGGCTACACCTCGGACACGATCGACAATTACGAAATCGGCTGGAAGTCGATCCTGTTCGATAACGCGCTGCGCTTCAACGCCTCGGTGTTTTACCAGCGATGGGAGGACCTGCAGTTCGGGCTCTCGCCGCCAGACTTCAATGGCGTGACCTTCATCTTCAATGCCGGGGGCGCCGATGTGGCGGGCATCGAAACCGATTTCTCCTGGGTGCTCGGCAATCTGACGCTGTCGGGCTCGGCGGCTTACATCAACGCGGAGCTAACGGAGGATTTCTGCAATTTCGACGACCTAGGAAACGCAACCGATTGTGCGCCGGACGGCACGCAATTGCCGGTGCAACCGCCGTTCAAAGGCACGCTGACCGCGCGCTATGATTTCATGCTTGGCGGCTTGGACTCTTATGTGCAGGGCACAGTGCTCAATCAATCCGGCACGCGCACCTTCCTGCTCGACAGCGATTACGCCGCCGTGGGCCGCACTGAGGCTTTCACGACCTTCGATCTGTCAACGGGCTTCGATTTCGACAACAGCGCGGTGGAGTTCTTCGTCAATAACGTCACGGACGAGCGCGGGATTTTGAGTCGCAACGCGGCGTGCGCGACTTCGATCTGCGGCGCGTTCGCGCGCTCCTATCCAACCCAGCCGCAGCAATTTGGCGTGCGCTTCAGCCAGGATTTCTAGCGGCCGCTTTGGGCGACGAGCTTTTTGGCGGCGGGGAAAAACGCTCTTTCCCCGTCGCCATAGCCGTCCCAGGCTCTGGATTTGCGGATCAAAGCCGGCGCGCTGCGCAAATTGTATTTCGCGGGATCGAGCCCAGCGCGCACCTGGCTCCAGGCGATCGGCATAGAGACATGCGCGCCCTGCCGCGCGCGCGGCGAATAGGGCGCCACCGCCGTCGCGGTCGCGTCATTGCGCAAATAGTCGAGGAAGATTTTCCCGGCGCGCTGTTTTTTCGACATGTTGATTAGATATTTGTCCGGCGAGTCCGCCGCCATTTGCCGGCACACTTCCTGGCAAAACGCTTTCGCCTCGGGCCAACGCAGGTCTTTGTTCATCTTCAGCGGCGTGACCACGTGCAGGCCCTTGCCGCCGGTGGTTTTGCAGAACGCGACGAGACCAAGCGCTTCAAGCCGCTGCTTCATCTCGCGCGCGGCGGCGATCACATCGTCGAAATTCACGCCCGGGTCGGGATCGAGATCGAAAATGAAGCGGCCCGGAATTTCTGGATGGCCGGGCTGGCAATTCCACGGGTGAAACTCGATCGCTGAAATCTGCGCGCCGGCGACGATCGCCTCGACGCTGTCGAATTGGATATAAGCCTCTTTCTCGCCGCGGGTCTTGATTTGCGTGATGAGATCGGAAGCGCCTTTCATCGGATGGCGCTGGAAGAACAGTTCTTTGTCGATTCCATCTGGCGCCCGGATAATGGAGCAAGGGCGCCGTTTAATGTGGGCGAGCATGTGCTCGCCGACCGCCTCGAAATAATGCGCGAGGTCCAGCTTGGTGATCTCAGGCTGAGGCCAAAGCGGCTTGTCCGGATGTGAGAGCGAGACGCCCATGACATCGGCGCGGTCTGAGCTTTTCATCACGCGCGCTGGCGATGCTCTTTCTGTCGTTGTCAGCGGCTTCAGTTTCGCAGCTTTGGCTTTCATCGCTTCCTCCGCGACGACGTCCTTGGCCCGCTTATCTTCGCGCAAGCCTTTGAACGCGCCTTGGCGCACGGCGCCTTGATCGCTCCAGCCGGCGAACTCGATCTCCGCGACCAGCTCCGGCTTCACCCAATGCACGCCGCGCTCGCGCTTGGGCGCATCGGCGCCGCCAAAGGGCGACTCTTTCTGTTCGAGCTTCTTCAGCTTCGCCGCCACCTGCTGCGCCGTGGTTTGCGTGAAGCCCGTGCCGACGCGGCCCGTATACACCAAATGCCCGCCATGATTGACGCCAACGAGCAGCGAGCGGAAGCGCTCGCCTTCTGCGCTCCAGCCGCCAATCACCACCTCATGGCCGAGCCGCGCTTTGATCTTGGCCCAATCTTCGCGCTTGCCGGGCTTGTAGGCGCCGTTGAGATTTTTGGAGACAATGCCCTCAAGCCCCATTTTGCGCACGGCTTCCAGCACCGCCGCGCCGTCGGCCTCGAAGTGCTCCACATAGCGAAGATTGGGCGGCGAGCCTGCAAGCAGAGTCCTCAGGCGCGCCTTTCGGTCCTCGAGCCGTAAGCCGCGCACATCTTCTTCGCCCGCACAAAGCAGATCGAAGGCGAAGAAGATAAGCCTGGACGTATCGCCATCGGAAATGGCGGCTTGCAGGGCGGAGAAATCCGGAGCGTTGCTCTCATCAATGGCGCAGACTTCACCGTCGAGAATGCAATCGCCGAGCCTCAGACCAGCACGCGCGATGGGCTCGAACTTTTCAGTCCAATCAAGGCCGGTGCGGGTCAGCAGCTTTGCGCGGCCGTCACGCACGCGCAGCTGCATGCGGTAGCCGTCGAACTTTATCTCATGCACCCAATTGCCGCCGGAAGGCGGCTTGTCGAGGCTCCGGCAGAATTGCGGTGGAATGAATTGCGGGTAGTCGCGGAGTTTAGCGCCTTCGGACCGCCGGTTTCCAGCCGGCGTTCGTGCTTCATCCTTTGCTGTTTGCGTTTTGGATGAAGCTGCCGGCTGGAAGCCGGCAGTCCGCGATGGAAACACCTTGGCATTGCCGCGCGGCTTGTTCGAGTGCCACACATCGTCGGCCGCGAACTGGCGCTTGGCCATGAAGGGCGTCGGCTGTTTGCCTTTGCCGGCCTTGATGTCGTCGAGCGTGCGGCCGCTGGCGACGCTCTTATCGTTCTTCAGCACATTCTCGCCGTCGCCTTCTTTGGCGTAGTCGTCGCGGTGTTTGATCAGCAGCCAGTTATCACGCTTTTCCTTTTCGCGCCGCTTCATGCGCACAAGGACGAACGAGCCATTGATCTTCTCGCCGGCGACGACGAACTTGAAATCGCCTTTTTTGATGCCGGCTTCGGGATCGGTTCCAGGCTCAGGCGCCCAGAAGCCACGATCCCACAGCATCACCGTGCCGCCGCCATACTCGTCCTTCGGGATCGTGCCTTCGAAATCGCCGTAATCGAGCGGGTGGTCCTCGGTTTGTACCGCAAGACGCTTTTCGCGCGGATCCAGGGAGGGGCCGCGCGTCACCGCCCAGGATTTGAACACGCCGTCGAGTTCAAGCCGGAAATCATAATGCAGGCGCGTGGCGGCGTGCTTCTGGATCACGAAGCGCAGGTGCTTTGAAGGCGCGACTTTCTTTGCGCCGCTGGGTTCGGACGTCTTCTTGAAATCGCGCATGGCGCGATAGTCAGCGAGCTTATCTTTGGCGCTGGGGCGCTTTGGTGCGGCCTTCTTGCTGACCTTAGCCATAGGACGCTAACACCTCAGTCATTCCGGACGCGCGGAGCGCGATCCGGAACCCAGGGCTTCATCCTGCGCTCTACGATCCCTGGGTTCCGGGTCTCCGCTTCGCTTCGCCCGGAATGACTGAGAGAAGGAGCGTTCATCCGGAAGATCAATTCTTCGCGCGTTTCCGCGCCGGGCGCTTGGCCGCCGACGCTGCCGCGCGCGGCTTCTTCGCAGCGATTTTCGGCGCTGCCTTGCCGCCCTTTTCCTTCAGGCTCGCCTTCAGCACATCCATCAGGTCGACGACATTTGTGGCTTTCGGCGCCTCCGCCTTCACGATCTTCTTGCCGTGACGCTTGCTCTCAATCAGTTCGCGCAACGCGTCTTCGTAACGGTCGTTGAATTGAGCGGGATCGAAGTCGGCGGCTTTCTGGTCGATGATCTTTTCGGCGATGGCGACCATTTCTGGGTCGGCCTTCACGCTCGGAATGTCATCAAAGAACTGGCTGGCTTCGCGCACTTCATCATGGCTGCGCAGCATGGTGCAGACAATGCCATTCTCGCGCGGCTCGAGCGCTACCAGCCGCTCGCGCTGGCTCATCACCAGGCGTCCAATCGCGACCTGGCCGGAGCGCTCCATGGCGGAGCGGATCACCGCATAAGGTTCGGCGGCCATCTTGCCGTCCGGCACCAGATAATAGGGGTTGTCCCAGTAAAGCCGGTCGATCTCGTCGGCAGGAACAAATTCCTCAATATCGATGGTCTTGGTGCTTTCCAGGCGGACGCTGTCAATTTCTTCCTGAGTGACGGTGACGTACGTGCCTTTTTCGATCTCGAAGCCTTTGACCAGGTTCTTGCGCTCGACCGGCTCTTCAGTGCCGGCGTCCACAGTCAGCATTTTGATGCGATTGCCGGTGTCCGGATTGATCATGTTGAACCGGACCTCGCCGCGGGGCGAGACGGCGTTGTAAAGCGCGACCGGGCAGGTCACGAGCGATAGCTTCAAATGCCCTTGCCAGGACGGACGCGCGGCCATTGGTGTCACCCCACACGCCGGTTAGCGCACCTCGCGCGTCCGCGTGTTGCTATAGGACGCTTCGCAGGCCGCCGATCCGACACCGGCCGCCCTAAAAACGCCCCTGGCGCTGGCGACTTTTGCGCCTTCGCCTTCCCGATCTAACGTATAAAGGCCGAAATCGTTTCGGTTTCAACTTACATGGTAAACGACCGCCATGGCTCAAAAAGCATCCAGACGGCTGGCCAAGAGGCTGAAAGTGTTCGTGACCCGCATCGGGTTGCACGAATGGGCCGTGGCAGTCAGCAGCCAGAAGGCGGCGCTCAAAGCGTGGGACGTGCGCGAAAACCTGTTCGCCTCGGGCGCGGCCAAGGAAACGCACGACGCGGCGGCGATTGAAGTGGCGATGAGAAATCCGGGCGAGCCGGTGCGCGTGCCCGGGCCGAAAGTGGTGGTCCCGCCGCCGGCGAACGTGGTGCAGCTGGAAGGACGCCGGCCCAAGCCCGCGCCGCAGACCGCGCCAGTGCGCAAGCGCGACCGCTCCAAGCTCGATGCGGCGGAGGAGGCGCTGGTGGCCTATCGCAAGGAGGCGAAGAAGCGTCTGGCCGAGATGGACCGCAAGCGGCGACGACTGGAAGATGAAATCAGCGCGCTGGAGTCAGAGGTTGATCGCCAGACCCGCGCACTGGAGTCACGCGTCGCGCGCGAGCGGAAACATTACGAGGCGTAGGCGCGGCTGTGGCATGGGACTTTTGACCTTCAGCATCAATGTCACCCTGGACGGCTGCGTCGATCACCAGGAGGGCATAGTTGATGACGAGACGCACGGCTTCTTCACCCGTCTCCTAGAAGAGAGTGGCGCCATGCTCTGGGGGCGCGTCACTTATGAGATGATGGAGAGCTACTGGCCGGCGGTCGCGCGTGGCGATCAAGACGCGCCGCGCGCGCTCCGCGATTGGGCAGTCAAGCTGGAGGCCAAGCCGAAATACGTCGTGTCATCGACACGAAAAGACTTTCCGTGGACCAACTCTCATCACATCGGCGGCGATCTGCACAAGGGCGTCCAGAAGCTCAAGGACGCGACCTCAGCCGGGGTGCTGCTCGGCAGCGGCAAACTTGCGAACGCGCTTGACCGGCTGGATTTGATCGACGCGTACGTGTTCCTGGTTCATCCCAGGATCGCTGGTCACGGCCCAACGCTTTATCAGGATGGGCTAGCAAGCACGCGCCGGCTTGAGTTGATCTCGGCCAAGCCGTTTCGTAACGGCGCAGTCGCGATGCACTATCGTCGCACGAACTGAGCATGTTCTCATAGCATGGCCCGGCGCGCCTTCGCGAGCCGCTCAACGCCGCGATCGAGCGTCTCGTCCTTCTTGGCGAAGCAGAGCCGCACCAAGGGCGGTGAACCCGGTTCGGCATAGAAGGGCGCGTAAGGAATGACGGCGACGCCGAATTCCTTCACGGCGCGCAGTGCGAACTCTTCATCGCTCAAGCCGATGCCGGAGCGCGGTAGGTCAATGCTGAGAAAGTACGCGCCTTCGCTGGGCAGCAGCGCGAAGCCTTCTTGGCGGAGCGCTTGCGCCAGCCGATCGCGCGAGCGCTGAAAGCCAGCGCGCATGTCTTCGAAATAAGCGCGCTCCTTGCCGAGGCCGTACGCCACCGCGCTTTGCAGATTGGGCGGGGTGGTGAAGGTCAGGAATTGGTGCGCCTTGGCGAAGAGGGTGGTGAGTTCCGGCGCGGCGCAGGCGAAGCCAACCTTCCAGCCGGTCATGGAAAACATCTTGCCGGCCGAGCCAATCTTGATGGTGCGCTCGCGCAGATATTGCAGCATGGAGGCGTGCGTGCGGCCGTCGAACAGCACGTGCTCCCAAACCTCGTCGGCGATGGCGATGGCGTTATAGCGCTTACAATAGCGGGCGATGAGGGCGAGATCTTCGTGGCTCATCACGGCGGCGGCGGGATTGATCGGCGTGTTGAGCACGATGGCGCGCGTCTTTGGCGTGAAGGCCGCTTCAAGCTGGGCTTCGCTGATGCGCCAATGCGGCGGCTCAAGCCGGATGAAGCGCGGCACGCCGCCGCCGCGCAGCACCATCGGCAAATAGGAATCGTACATCGGCTCGATCAGCACCACTTCATCGCCTGGCTCGATGGCGCAGAGGATAGCGGCGGCGATGGCCTCGGTTGCGCCGGAGGTGATGGTGATCTCCGATTTCCAGTCGAGCGCAACGTCCTGGTGCGCCCGATAATGCGCCGCGACGGCTTCGCGCAGCGTCGGCAGTCCCTGCATCGGCGGATATTGGTTCGGCCCATCGAGGCAGGCGCGCGCGGCCGCTTCGCGGATATCGCGGGGGCCATCCTCCTCCGGAAAGCCCTGTCCGAGATTGACCGCGTCGAGCTCATTGGCGAGGCCGGACATCAAAGTGAAGATGGTGGGCTTCAGTGCGGCGTAGACGGAGTTCATGGCGCTGGTTTAGCACGCGCGGCTGGCCTTGAGCATCCGGCCATGGCCCGCTAGGGCTGGGACCACAGCAAAGGGATCAGCCATGAAAAGCCGTCGTCTAGGCGCGAGTGCGATCGCGGTCTCCGAAATCTGCATGGGCACGATGACGTTCGGCTACCAGGCCGACGAAGCGACCTCCCATCGCATCCTCGATATGAGCCTGGAGGCGGGGATCAATTTCTACGACACGGCGGAGAATTACCCGGTCCCGCCGAGCGAGGAATATGCTGGCCGCACCGAGGAAATCTTTGGCCGCTGGATGAAAACCAAGCGGCGCGATGAGCTGATCGTCGCCACCAAAGTGTGTGGGCCAAGCCATGGCTGGCTGAAGGCAAGCCAGCGCGCCGGCATGACGGCGCTGGATCGTCACAACATTGTCCGCGCGCTCGACGCGAGCTTGAAGCGGTTGCAAACCGATTATGTCGACCTCTACCAGACCCACTGGCCCGATCATGACACCCCCTATGACGAAACCATGGAAACGCTAGACGAGCTCATTCGTCAGGGCAAAATCCGCGTCATCGGTTGCTCGAATGAAAATACGTGGGGGCTGATGAAGAGCCTGGAGGCGTCTTCACGTCTCGGCGTCGCGCGCTATCAGACCATCCAGAACAATTTCAGCCTCAACAATCGGCGCTTTGAAGATGAGCTGGCGGAAGCGTGCCGGCGCGAGCAGGTGAGCCTGTTGCCATACTCGCCGATTGGCGGGGGCGTGCTCAGCGGAAAATATCAAAATGGCGCGTTGCCCGAGGGCGCGCGCTTCTCGGCTTATGCGAAGCTGGGCGGGCGTCAGGGCGCGATGGCGCAGCGTTACGTCAATGAGAAGAGCCTTGCCTCGACGGAGCGCTTCATGGCCATCGCCGCCGAAGCCGGGATCGATGTGGTGACGCTCGCCGTGGCCTGGTCGAAGCAGCACGATTTTGTCGCCTCGACCATTGTGGGCGTGACCAAGGTGGAGCACCTGGCGCCAATCTTCGCCGCTGCGGACCTCACATTGCCGGACGATGTGATGAAGGCGCTGCATCGGGTGACGCGGGAATTCATGTACCCGATGGGCTAAACCCAAACGAAAAAGGGCGGAACCTGGCGGTTCCGCCCTTCGGGGAAATTTCGGGTCGGGAAAGCTTAGGCGGCGACGATCGCCGCGGTAGCGCCAGCCTCGTGCGGGTCGCGCAGCACATAGCCGCGGCCCCAAACGGTTTCGATATAGTGTTCGCCGCCAGTAGCTGCCGCGAGCTTCTTGCGCAGCTTGCAGATGAACACGTCGATGATCTTGAGTTCCGGCTCGTCCATGCCGCCATAGAGATGGTTGAGGAACATCTCTTTGGTGAGCGTGGTGCCTTTGCGGAGCGAGAGCAGCTCCAGCATTTGGTATTCCTTGCCGGTCAGATGCACGCGCTGGCCGGTGACTTCCACCGTCTTGGCGTCGAGATTGACCGTAATGTCGCCCGTTTTGATGACGGAATGAGCGTGGCCCTTGGAGCGGCGGACGATCGCATTGATGCGGGCGATCAGCTCATCCTTGTTGAAGGGCTTGGTCATGTAGTCATCGGCGCCGTAGCCGAGGCCACGGACCTTGGTGTCGATGTCGGCGGTGCCCGAGAGGATCAGGATCGGGGTGTTCACCCGCGCCACCCGCAGCTGCTTAAGCACGTCATAGCCGTGCATGTCGGGCAGGGTGAGGTCGAGAACGATGATGTCGTAATCATAGAGCTTGCCGAGGTCGATGCCTTCCTCGCCAAGGTCGGTCGAGTAGATGTTGAAGCCTTCCGACTTAAGCATCAGCTCGATGCCCTGAGCGGTGGCGCTGTCATCCTCGATCAAAAGGACTCGCATTGAAATCTCCCCGTAAGCGCAAGCGCTCCGTGCAGTTAACTCACAGAATCGACGTTAAGAATTGCTAACAAGTTAACGCGAGTAACAATTCTTACCGAGCTCGTGTGATTAACGCTGCGCCGCCGCCCATCAGCTTCCCATTAAGACTCTCTAGAATCTGATTTGGACTCACGTGTCCACCGGTTGTGTGCGCGAAAATTAGCGACGCAAGCAGGTGATTTTGAATCGGCTCGCCAACAAGCCTTGATGTGATTCAGATTTCGCTAACCAAACCCGCTGATGAAGTTGGGGAGAAATTTTTCGGCTTATATGCCAGCGCATCTCTCCCAACTCGCACGCGATATCGCAGCGCTCGATCCGCATCGTTACGAAGGCCGCGTGACAGGTTTGTCAGGTGCGCTGATCGAAGCGAGCGGACCGCAAGAAGCGTTGGCGCTTGGCGCGCGCGCCACCATCTTCGCCTCGCATGCGCATGTCGCCGCCGAGATTGTCGGCTTTCGCGGCGATCGCGCTTTGATGGCGCCCTATGACTCGATCGAAGCCATCCGCCCCGGTCATCGCGTACGCTTGGAGGCCGCAGCGCCGATGGCGCGGCCAAGCGCGGCTTGGCTAGGCCGTGTGATCGATTGCTTCGGCAATCCGGTCGATGGCCAAGGGCCGCTGACTCTGGGGAAGACGCCGATGCTGGTGCGCGCCGCGCCGCCTTCGGCGCATGGCCGCGCGCGCGTGGGGGAGCGGCTCGATACCGGCGTGCGCGCGCTCAACATGTTCGCGGCGCTCTGCCGTGGCCAGCGTATGGGGGTGTTCGCGGGCTCGGGGGTCGGCAAATCGGTGTTGATGTCGATGCTGGCGCGCGGGGCGGGTGCGGATGTGATCGTGATCGGGCTCGTTGGCGAGCGCGGGCGCGAGGTGAAGGAGTTTATCGAGGACACGCTGGGGGAAGAGGGGCGTCGCCGCTCCGTGGTGGTGGTCGCCACCTCAGATGAAGCCGCTTCGCGCCGGCGCCTGGCCCCGCACATGGCCTGCGCGGTGGCGGAATATTTCCGCGACCAGGGCCAGGACGTGCTGCTGCTGGTCGATAGCGTGACGCGCTTCGCCATGGCGCAGCGCGAGATCGGGCTCTCCGTGGGCGAGCCGCCGACCACCAAGGGCTATACGCCGTCCGTTTTCGCGGAATTGCCGAAGCTGTTGGAGCGCGCGGGGCCGGGGCGCGCGGGCGCGGGCGGTTCGATCACCGGGCTGTTCACAGTGCTGGTGGATGGCGATGATCATAACGAGCCGATCGCCGACGCGGTGCGCGGGATTTTGGACGGCCATATCGTTATGGAGCGCGCCATCGCTGAGCGCGGGCGCTTCCCGGCCATCAACGTGCTGAAATCCGTCTCGCGGCTCATGCCAATGTGCCATTCGGCGGAAGAGAACGCGTTGGTGATGAAGGCGCGGCAGGTGCTTTCGCTTTATGGCGAGATGGAAGAGCTGATCCGAATCGGCGCCTATAAGCCAGGCGCGGATGCCTCGGTGGATGAAGCGGTTCGCTTGCGCCCAAAGCTGGAAGCTTTGCTGACGCAAGGCCGTGCGGAACGCTCAAGCTTCAAGGAAGGGTTCGCGATGTTGGCTGAGGCGCTCGCATGAAATCGCTTGGCACGCTGCTGAAAGTCGCCGAACGCGACCTGGAAACGCTGCGGCGCGCCCTGGCGCAGAAAGCCGCGAAGCAAAGCGCGGTGGAAGAAAGCATCCTGGCGCTGCAGCAGCAGATCGCGGTGGAGCAGCAGCGCGCGGCGCAGGATTATGAATCTTCGCGCGCTTATGCCGGTTATGCGATCCTTGCCGGCGAGCGGCGCAAGGCGATGGCGGCGGAAGTGCAGGCCATTAGCACAGAGTGCGATCAGCTGCGCACTTTGATTGCCGATGCGCATGTGGAAATGCGCAAGTTCGAGCGTCTGATCGAGCTGCGCGAGGGGCGTGAGCAAGCCAAGCGCGATAAACGCGAAGCCGACGAGCTCGATGAAATGACGACACAGCGTGCGGGGCGGATGCGCTAGCCCGCGTTCAGGGTCTCAACGATCCGGATCACGTCTTCGAACGCTTGGCTTTGCGGGTGGCGCACCGGCAGGGGTGTTTGCGCGCGGATCGAGTCCGGCACGCGCGGGTCGCGGCAGACGACGCCGGCGAAGCGCGGTTTGAAGCCGAGATATTCGTTACAAGCCAGCGAGAACTGATCGAACACGCGCCGGCCCTTCACCCGGTTCTCGGCCATGTTCACGATCACCCACGGCACCACTTGCGCGCCTTGCAGGCGCAGCAGCTTCACCATGGCGTAAGCATCGGTGAGGGCGGTCGGCTCTTCGGTGGTGACCAGAACCAGCCGGTCAGCGGCGCGGGCGAAGCGCAGCACGTTGGGATCGATGCCGGCGGCGAGATCGAGGATGATCTTGTCGTAGTGCGGGGCAAGCTTGGTGAGGCCGTTGGCGATGCGCGCCACTTCCTCCAGCTTCACCGCGCCAAGCGCGCCAGAGCCGGAATGGCCGGCGATCAGATCAAAGCCGCCATTACGGCCGGGGCCGCCGAGCACGGGCGTCACCGCTGCTTCCAGTTCGAGAAAGCCGCGCACCACCGAATGCACGTCGGCCTGCGGGCGCACGCCGAGCTGCACGTCGACATTGGCGAGGCCCAAATCGCAGTCGACCAACAGCACGCGCTGCCCGGCGCGGCCGAACGCGGTCGAGAGCATGGTCGACAGCCACGTTTTGCCGACGCCGCCTTTGCCTGAAGCAACGGCGAAGATCGGCGCCGCGCGCGTGCGCGGGACGGGGGTATCGATGGGGGCGGCGCTTGAGCCACTCATGCGCTGATATAGCGCCGAGAGTCGTTGCGGAGGGGTTAGCGGGGAATGATTGTTTGGTGAATAAAATGTGAAGCGCGCTTGTTTTGTAGGCGCCTTAGGCCGTTAGACCTGACCCATCGCCTTCAGCCGCACCTTGGCGTGCACCTCGGCCTGACTGAGCACGGCGGTGGCGGGGCGGAAGCGTTCGATCAGGGAGCGCACATAGGGTCGGATCATTTGCGAGGTGAGCAGCACCGGCGTCTCGCCGGCCTGCGCGGCGCGCTCGAAAGCGGCGCGCACGTCGGCCACGAAATCATGCAGGCGTGAGGGCGCCAAGGCGAGTTGGCGGCTTTGTCCGTCGCCAATCAGCGCTTCGGCGAAGCTTTGCTCCCAAGCCGTGGAGAGGGTGATGATGGGCAGTGCGCCGGCGGCGTTGCGGTGCTGGTAGCAAATCTGGCGCGCCAGGCGTCCGCGCACATGCTCGGTCACTTGCACCAGATCGTGGATCGCCGGCGCTGCTTCGGCGATGGCTTCCACAATCGTGGTGAGGTCGCGGATCGAGATGCGCTCGCGCAGAAGATTTTGCAGCACGCGCTGCACGCCGGACCAGGAAATGTGCTGCGGAGCGACGTCGTCGAGCAGCGATTGGGTTTCCTTAGGCAGATCTTTGATCAGCTTCTTCGCTTCGGCGAAGGTGAGCAGTTCGGCCATATGCTCTTTCATCACCTCGGTGAGGTGAGTTGAGAGCACGGTAGCGGGATCGACCACAGTATAGCCGCGGAAGCTGGCTTCTTCGCGCATGCGCTCGTCGATCCATTTGGCGTCGAGACCGAAAGCGGGTTCCTTCACGTCCTCGCCCGGCAGCGCGACGCCCGCGCCGCTGGGGTCCATCGCCAGCAATTGGCCGATCTTCAGCTTGCCTTCGCCAGCGTCCATTTCGCGCACGCGGATGGCGTAGGCTTCCGGTGCAAGCTGCACATTATCCAGAATACGCACGCTCGGCATGACGAAGCCGAGTTCTTGCGCGAGGGTCTTGCGCAGCGCCTTGATCTGGTCGGTGAGGCGGCGGCCTTGCACGTCATTGATCAACGGCAGCAGCGAGAAGCCGAGCTCGATGCGCACATCATCCATGGCGAGCGAAGCGGCGGGCGTTTCCTCCGCGGGCGCTGTGGGCGCCGGCTCAGCGGCGGCCGCGATTTTGGCGGCTTTGGTGGCTTCACCCAATCGCCACGCCAGCAGACCTGAAGCGGCGGCCAGCACCCAGAACGGGATAAGCGGCATACCCGGCAGCACGCCGACCGCAGCTGCGCAGACCGCGACGATGCCAAGCGCTTGCGGATAGTTGGAGAGCTGGCGCGACAGCGCTTTATCGGCGGCCCCGTCAACGCCGGCTTTGGTCACCAAGAGACCCGCAGCGACCGAGATGATCAGCGCAGGAATTTGTGTGACGAGGCCATCGCCGACCGTGAGCAGGGTGTAGGTGCGGCCTGCGTCAGCGAATTCCATGCCGTGCGACACGACGCCGATAATAATGCCGCCGATAATGTTGATGAACACGATGAGCAGGCCGGCAATGGCGTCGCCGCGCACGAACTTGCTGGCGCCGTCCATGGCGCCGAAGAAAGAGCTTTCTTCTTCAAGAGCTTTGCGGCGCTCACGCGCCTGCTGTTCGTTGATGAGGCCGGAGGAGAGATCGGCGTCGATCGCCATCTGCTTGCCGGGCATGGCGTCCAAGGTGAAGCGCGCCGCGACTTCAGCGATACGCGTCGAACCGCGTGTGATGACGACGAAGTTCACGATCACGAGGATCGCGAACACGATCACGCCGATGACGAAATCGCCGCCCATCACAAACTGCGCAAAGGCGGCGATGACTTCGCCAGCCGCATGCTCGCCAGATTGCCCGTTTGACAGAATAAGGCGCGTCGAGGCGATGTTGAGCGAAAGCCGCAGCAGCGTCGTCAGCAGCAGGATCGAGGGAAATGCGGTGAATTCCAGCGGCTTCTTGATCAGCAGCGCTGTCATCAGCACCAGAATCGAGGATGTCAAAGAAAGCGCCAGCAGCATGTCCAACAGGAATGGCGGCAGCGGGATGAGCATGATGCAGAGAATGCCCAGCACGCAGGCGGCGAGCGCGATCTCGCTCCGCATGACCATGTTGCGGAGGTCGCCGAAGCCAAAAGCGGCGGCTGAGCGTTGCGGCTGGGCGGCGTCGACCATCTTCTAGGCGATCACGCCGCTTGGCCGGTCGGCGGCGGCGGGATGCGCACGCCATCGTCCGAATATTGCTTCAGCTTGTTGCGCAGCGTGCGGATCGAAATGCCGAGAATGTTCGCTGCATGGGTGCGATTGCCGAGGCAGTGGGTGAGGGTTTCAAGAATGAGATCCTGCTCCACTTCCGCTACAGTGCGCCCGACCAGTTCGCGCGCCGCCGCTTGCGCAGCTTCGATGGCGGCGCCGGCCGCATCGCGCCGCCCGCCCACAGGAGCGCCGTCCGGCGCGCGAATGGCTTGCGGTCCGATTTCCTCGCCATTGGAGAGCAGCACCGCGCGGTGCATGGCGTTTTCCAATTCGCGCACATTGCCGGGCCAAGCGTGCGCCATAACCTGGGCAAGCGCTTCGCTGGAAAGCCGGCGAGCAGGCCGGTCATTAGCCTTGGCGTACTTGTCGATAAAGAATTGCGCCAGCACGGAGAGGTCTTCCTTACGGTCGCGCAGCGCCGGGATGCGCAGGTTCACGACGTTCAGGCGATAGAGCAGGTCTTCGCGGAATTCGCCGTCGCGCACTGATTGCGCGAGGTCGCGGTTCGAAGTGGCGAGGATGCGGATATTGACCGGCACCGGCTTATTGCCGCCGACGCGATCTATCACCCGCTCTTGCAGCGCGCGCAGCAATTTGGATTGCAGGCGGAAATCCATCTCCGAGATTTCGTCCAGCAGCAGCGTGCCGCCATCGGCTTCTTCGAATTTGCCGATGCGCCGCGCCACCGCGCCAGTGAAGGCGCCTTTCTCATGGCCGAACAACTCGCTCTCGAGCAAATGCTCTGGGATCGCGGCGCAGTTTACGGCGATGAAAGGCGCGTCCTTGCGCTTGCTCTTCTTGTGAACATAGCGAGCGATGACTTCCTTGCCGACGCCGCTTTCGCCAGTGATGAGAATCGAAGCATCGGAGGCGGCGATTTGATCGGCGAGCGCGACAACCTCTTTCATCGCCGGATCGGCGGCGATCATTGGGCGCTCATCGTCACAAACCGCAGCGATAACGGCGGCGATCAGCTCAGGATCGGGCGGCAGAGAAATGTATTCCTTGGCGCCGGCGCGAATGGCCTTGGCCGCGAGCGAGGGGTCGATCCCCACGCCGGCTGCGACGACCGGCACGACGATGCGCTCGGACTCATTCGCGCTGATCAGCGCGGCGATATCGAGCCGCGCATCCACCATCAGCAGATCGGCGCCGCGGCCGGCGCGCAGGGCGGCGGTCGCTTGTTCGATCGTGTCGACGTGCTGCACCTTGGCGCCAAGATTCATAGCGATCCGCGTCGCTGCGGAGATTTGGCCGCCAAGCTGGCCGACGATCAGAAGCCGCATGTTTTTTTCCCCAGAATCCGGCGCATGGTTTCAGCGTGTCGGCTCACGACTCGCCGTCCTTGATGATTTCCGTCATGGTCACGCCAAGGCGTTCGTCGACAACGACGACTTCGCCGCGCGCTACGAGACGGTTGTTCACGTAAATATCGATTGCTTCGCCGACTTTGCGGTCAAGCTCGATCACCGAGCCACGCGTGAGGCGCAGGAGCGAGGCGACCTCGATATTCGAACGGCCGAGCACAGCCTGAATATGGACCGGCACGTCATAGACGGCGGCGAGGTCGGCGGCGCTGCGCTCGACATTATCCTCCGCAAAATCCTGTTGCGGCGAGGGTGCGAGTTCGTCGAGCTTAAGATCGCTCATGCTTCAGCTCCTGCGAGCGTTGCGTCGATCAACGCATCGACGCGCGCGGCGATATCCGCCGGATCAAGGGAAATGACGCCGTCCGTCCAATCGATGATGACAGTACCGGACTTCAGCGCCGAATCATCGCGGATGAGGATTGCGCCGCCATAGGCGTGGGCCTCGCGCATGGCCTCCAGGCGTGGGCGTAAGACCTCCGCGCTGGAAGAGGGCACTTTGATCAGCAGTCTGGGCTGATGCCGCAGCGCATCCATCGCCGCTTCGATCGCAGCCTGGGCGTGATCGGCGCCGAATTGATCGAGCGCGGCGCCGGCGATTTTGCGCGCGGCGGCGCTCGCAATGCGCGTGGCTTCAGTGCGCATGGTTGTGCTTTCGTCGTTCAAGCGCGCGACGATCGTCTGGGCGGCGTCTGCAAGAGTCTGAAGGGCTTTGGCCGCGTCACGCTCGGCCTGGGCCAAGGCGTCCTTCTTGCCGCGCTCATAGGCTTGGGCGCATTGTTTCTCAACATCCTCAGGCGTGATGCGCCGCGCAGCGACAGGATCGCTCAAGATCTTGCCGTCCGGGGCGAATTCGGTGTCGAACCCGTATTTGCGTGCGCTCGACATCAATAGATCAGCTCATCTTCGGCTTTGCCGTCGGACAAGATAATCTCGCCGCGCGCGGAGAGATCCTTGGCGACGGCGACCATGCGGGCCTGCGCTGCGTCAACATCCTTGAGGCGGACCGGACCCATTGACGCCATATCCTCGCGCAGAAGTTTGGAGCCGCGCTCGGACATGTTGGAGAAGAAGAGCTGGCGCAGCGTGTCGGACGCACCCTTGAGCGCAAGCGCGAGGTCGCCTTTGTCGACCACGCGCAGCAGGGTTTGCACGCCGCCCGAATCGAGTTTGGCGAGGTCCTCGAACACAAACATCAGGGCGCGGATGCGGTCGGCGCTGTCGCGCGCCTTTTCTTCCATCAAGGTCAAGAAACGCGCTTCGACTTGGCGGTCGAAATTGTTGAAAATCTCCGCCATCATTTCGTGGCTGTCGCGCTTGGATGTGCGCGCCAGGTTCGACATGAATTCCGTGCGCAGCGTGGTTTCGATTTTTTCCAGGATTTCGCGCTGCACTGGCTCCATCGCCAGCATACGCAGCACGCATTCGGCGGCGAACTCCTCCGGCAACTCGCTCAGCACCTTGGCTGCGTGCTCGGGGCGAACCTTGGCGAGAATGACGGCGACGGTTTGCGGGTATTCGTTCTTGAGGTAGCTGGCCAGCACCGCTTCATTCACATTGGCGAGCTTGTCCCAGATGTTGCGGCCCGCGGGACCGCGAATTTCCTCCATCAAAGCGTCGACTTTGTCCTTGGGCAGGAAGGCGTTCAGCATGCGCTGGGTCTGTTCGTACGAACCCATGATCGCGCCTGAGCCCGAGAGCTTCTGCACGAACTCCATTACCAGCGCTTCGACCGTCGACGCAGGCACCAAACCGAGCGACGACATGGCCTGGGAGATTTCCTTGATCTCCTCTTCGTCGAGCATAGCCCAGAGCTTTTTGGCTTCTTCGCCTAGGCACATCAGAATGATCGCGGCCTTCTCCGGCCCCGTGTACTTCGAAGTATCAGCCTTCGAATCCGGCTTTTCAGGCGGCTTCGGCTCTTCGCCGGCCTTCGGTTTCACCAAGGCGTTCATGAGCGGTTACAGCGCATTGTTGAGCCAGCCGCGGATGATCTGCACTGATTCATCGGGATGCCGGTCGACGACCTCCGCGACTTTCTTGACTGAAGATGCGCGCACGCGGCCCTGAATCTGCGCGATGTCGATTCCCGCTTCAATTTCCGGCGCCGGAAGCGCAGCAGCCGCTGCGCCATCAGGACCAGGCAATGCGGGCGCGCCAGCGTTCGCAAGAGCAGGGGCCGCCGGCTGCCCACCGCGTACAAGCCCGCCAACCAGTGGACGCAGCACAAAGAATACGAAAGCGAGCGCGGCCACGAGCGCGGCGACGATCTCGATGATGCGCATGGGATCGATGCTCGAGAGATTGAACATGCCGGGCGCTTGCTCTTCGACGCCGCCGGCTGGCGCTTGGCGCGCAAAGCGAATGTTCACCACTTCGATTGTGTCGCCGCGCTCCTGATTGAAGCCGACCGCTGAACGCACCAGCGCGGTGATACGCTGCATCTCTTCTTCCGAGCGCGGCGCGTAGGTTGGCTCGGCGCCATCCGCCCCTGGCGTTGTCACGCCGTCCACAGCGACGGCGACGGAAAGGCGTTTCAAGGTGCCGCCCTCGGTGATCCGCGTCGTGGTCGTGCGGGAGATTTCGTAATTGACGGTTTCCTGGCTCGATTGGTTCGAGTCGGATGAACCGCTTTGACCGCCATTGGCGCCGGCGCCGTCCGGCACGTTGGCGCCCGCTGACGAGCCCTGTGCGCCGCGCCCGTCCGTGCTTGAGCCGGCGTCTTCGGAGCTGGAGGTGGATCGCACCACGCGGCCTTCCGGATCGAAGCGTTCCGAGGTTTCGCTGATGCGGCTCAGATCCATTTCCGCGCTGACCTGGACGCGCGCATTGCCCGGTCCCACGACGCTCTCGACAATGTCAGTCACGGTTTGGCGGATGCGCTCCTCAGTGGAGGCTTGCCGCGCGTCGACGCCATCCGCGTCGACGCTAACGCCATCGGCGGACGCGGCGGCGAGGAGGCGGCCGGTCTCGTCCAAAATTGTGACGCGATTGGAGGTGAGGCCCGGCGTGGCGCTGGCGACGAGGTTGCGGATAGCGCGCACTTGCTGTGGCGTCAGCTGATCGCGGCGCAGCTGCAACACGATCGAGGCCGAAGGTTCTTCGGCGTCGCGCTGAAACAATTGCCGCTCCGGCAGCACCAAGTGCACACGGGCGCTGGCAATGCCGTCGATCGAGGCGATGGTGCGCGCGAGTTCGCCCTCGAGAGCGCGCAGTCGATTAATGTTCTGCTGAAACTGGGTTTGGCCAAGAGCGTCTGGCTGGTCGAAAATCTCGTAGCCGACGGAGCCGCGTGAGGGCAGGCCGTCGGCTGACAGCATCATGCGCGCTTCCAGCACGCGCGAGCGAGCGACAAAGATCGTGGTGCCGTCGCCGCGCAATTCATACGGGATGTCGGCGGCTTGCAGGCGCTGGGTGATCTCGCCCGCCTCGCGCATATCGACATCGGCGAACAGGAGTGACTTTTCTTCCGCACCCATGCGGAAGATGAGCGAGAATAGCAGCGCGGCCACGACCGCCGTAACGCCCAGGGCGGCGAAGAGGCGGGTCGGCCCGGCCTTCAGCAGCATATTGGCGAAACCGTTCAAGTCGTGCCCCACGCGAACAGGCGAGGGCCCGCGCATGACGCGCTGGGCAAATCTCGCCGGTCGGCAAGAATTGCCCGGTTCGTGGTGAAGGGATGGTTAAACTTGGTATCGGGTTTCAGGAGTCAGGTATCAGAAAAGCAGAGGCCCCCGCCGTGAGGCGAGGGCCGCTAAACTCGGGGCGGGCGTCAGCGCGACGTCTGACACCTGATACCTGACACCCGACGTCTGCTTAGACGTCGGCCATGCGATAGTGCTGCAAGCGGGTCGTGCGCAGGCCAGGGAGGCCGTGCTTCTCGATCGCCTTGCGCCAGGAATCGAATTCTTCTTCCGTGAGGCCATAGCGCGCGCACGCATCTTCCATGGTCAGAAGACCGCCGCGAACCGCAGCCACCACTTCCGCCTTGCGGCGGATGACCCAGCGGGTCGTGCCCGCCGGCGGCAGATCGTCCAAAGTGAGGGGATTCCCGTCGGGACCCATCACCACCCCATCATATCGGCGTTGCTTCTGCATAGCGCCTTTCTCCTCGTTCTTGAGCCGATACTACGCGAAGCGGCTAAAGAAACGACTAAGATCAGACGTTAAAAAATCGTGGCGCTTGTGTCGAATTAGAACACGATAGAACTTACTCGTTTCTTGACGTCACCAAAAAAATGAGCGCGCTGCTTTGGGCGGCGCGCTCAGATTATTTGCTTTGGTCAGGTGGAGAAGAATTAGCGTTTGATCATCAGCAGCTCTTCAAGCATCTGGTCGGCGGTGGTGATGATGCGCGACGCAGCCGAATAGGCGCGCTGCGTGGTGATGAGGTTCGTGAATTCCATCGCCAAGTCCACGTTGGACGCTTCAAGCGCACCCGAAACGATTTTGCCGGCGCCGCCCGCATCAGCGGCGTTAATATTGTAAAGGCCGGAATCCAGCGTGGTGCGATACGTCCCGCCGCTTTCGGCGCGCAGGCCGTTCGGATTGAGGAAGGTCGCTAGCGGAATTTGATAGAGCGCACGTGAGCGACCGTTTGAAAACTGCGCCGTCAGCATGCCGCCATCCTGCAGCACGAGGCCCACCAGATCGCCGGGCGGAACGCCATCCGTCGTCACGCTGGTGACGCCGAAGCTGTTGGCGAACTGAGTCATGCCGCTGTTGAGATCGATGGTGATGTCTTGCGCTGCGGCGCCGGTGGTGGCGTCCCACCCAATCGAGAATTGACCCGAAATGTCCGGCACGGTTGAGCCGCCGCCTGGGCCGGTAATGCTTTGGACGGTGCCATCGGTGTTGAAAGTGATCACGCCCGCGGCGATCAAGCCGCCTTCATTGTCATCGCCAACGGTCGTGCCGTCGGTGATGGAGGAGGCGGGGCGCGCATAGGCTTCAACCGCCCACGAATTCGGGCCAAGTTTGATGAAGCCAAGTGCGATCGAACGCGCCTGGCCCAAGCTGTCATAGATTTCCAGCGAGCTTTCGAATTGCGGTGTGATGTCGCCGCGCGCCATGTCGCCCGGATTGTCGGGATCATAGGCGCCGGCATAGTCGGTTTGTCCGGAATTGAGGTTGGCGTTGATGCCGACACTCGTCGTCGCCTCGGCGAGGCCGCCGACGCCAGCAATGTTCACGGGCTGAATCGCCGAGAGCGAGGTTGGGCTCGATGTCACTGAGCCTGAGGAATCAACCGGCCAACCCTGAAGGTAGAGGCCTTGCGAGTTCACCAGATAACCTTGCGCGTCGACCGTGAACGAGCCCGATCGGGTGAACAGCACGCTGCCGCCGTTTTGAAGTTGTTGGTTGTTCCCCGAAACGATGAAGAAGCCGTCGCCCGAGATTGCAAGGTCGGTGGTTGAGCGCGACTGCTCAAGCGAGCCTTGCAAGGAAATTTGGCGGCTCGTTAAGGGCATTACCCCGCCGGCATTGTAGGTGGTGTTGGAGTTCTGCGCATTGACGAGAGCGCTGAAGCTCACATCGCCGCGCTTAAAGCCAATGGTGTTCACATTGGCGATGTTGTCGGAGATCACAGCGAGTGCGCTTGAGTTTGCACTGAGGCCCGACACGCCAGATAGCAGCGCCGTATAAATCGACATTACTTTGCTCCATCGCCGCGTGCGTCCCCCGCCGCGGCGCTCATTGTTGACGATGGAGCGCTTCTGCGCGTGTTCACGTCCGCTTTCAGCGGGCGCTTTGTTGGTCTAGCTGGCCTCGAGCACAGATCTCACTGTGTCGAGTCCTCGCGTGCCGGTGCCGGTCATGATGAGCGGCGTCGTTCCAGAGAAATCTACGCCCAGAATGGTTTCACGAACGCTGATGCTCGGCGTTATCGCTGCGCCTTCTGTATTTTTTGCTTCGACCGAGAGGGTGTAGACGCCCGTTGGCGCTATTCCGCCTGCGTCTGTCGTGCCGTCCCAGGTGAAGAGATGTTGGCCTTCGCCGCGCTCGCCAGTGGTTGTGTAGACCACCCGTCCACTGGCGTCCTTGATCTTGATGGTTACGGAGTCGGCTGCAGAGGGGAGATCGTAGGCCCAGTTGGTCTTGTTTTCCTTGGTCTCGTCGTGAACGTATGTGGTGTCGCTGGCGGCGATGATCGCGTCTTTGCCGAGGTAAGAGAGCGCCGCGCCCGCACTTGCAGCTTGATACTGTGCGACCAAGCCTTCGAGCTGTTCGTTGGTGCGGATCTGCTGCTCAACTTGGCTGAACTGCACCAGCTGCTGCGTAAATTGCGTCGAATCCATCGGCGCCAGCGGGTCTTGGTTCTGCAATTGCGCAGTTAGCAAGACCAGGAAGGTGTCGTAGTTTTCGGCCAGACTAGTGCGCGAGTCTGTTGTGGCGGAAGGGGTGTTGGTGACGCCCGGGATCGTTGTCATGGCTGTTCCTTCCTCACGCCACCAAATCCACGCGCGCGCCGCGCCACGCATCCAAGGTCAGGGCGCGTGAAGAAACGGGCGTCGGGTCTTGCGGTGAAGTCTGTTGTGCGCGCCCGCCGCCTTTATGCTCGCTGTCGTCATCCAAGTTTTGGCGGTGCTGAGAGAGGTCAAAGCTTAAGCCTTCATCGGAAAGCTCAAGCCCAGACGATTGCAGGGCTTGTTCAATGTCGCGCGCATGGCGCGTGAGTTCAGCCAGCGCTTGCGGGCTGTCAGCGGCGACGATCGCCGTCACGCGATGATCACGTGAGACTTCAAGCTTCACCTCAACGCGACCGAGTTCTGGCGGATCGAGCCGAAGTTCAAAACGCGTATTGGCGCCATCGAACTTGCGAATAATCTCGCGTGTAACTTGCGCCGCTGCCGGCGCGCCGGCGTGCGGCGCCAGAGTCTGCATCGCTGATGAGACCGAAGGCGGCGCCGTGCTCAGCGTGAGGGTGAGCGCTGACGGCGGTTGTTGCTGATTTGCTCCCGCTTGTTGCTGGATCGGGGGCGGGGCGGTGAAGCTGTCGCGCGGAGGCGCCGTTGGCGCAGCGTTTGGCGCCGCCGCCTTCTGCATGTCTCGCTCAGTCGCGGGCTTCACGCTCTGATGATCGATCGGTTCAGCGGCGGATTGTTCAAGCGCAGGCGCTTTGGCGGCTGGCGCATTGGCGGTCGGTGCATCGGCGGCTAGCGCGGTTGCGGCCTTGGCCTCGACTTTCGTCTCGGCCTTCACTGGCGCCGAGGGCTTCGCCGTGATGGGGACAGCGCTCGGTGCGAGCGGTTGCGGCGCGTCGGTTTGCGCGCTTTGGGTTTGCTGCGCTGTCGCGGAAGGCGTTGCTGGCGCGCTCTGCGATTGCGGCGCGCGTTGCGCCGGAGCGTCCGCCGCGGCGCTATCTTCATTTAGGGGCGGTGCGGCGTCGATCGACCCTTCACTCGAAGCATTACCCACTGTGGCTGCAGGATCTGCCTCGGTCGCCGGCGCCTGGTTTGTGGCAGCTTCAGCGCTGCGCTTCGCAGTTTGCTTCGGCGCTATCGGCGCGGGCGTTGCGCTTTGAGCAGCGGGCGGAGGCGGCGCGCTTTGTTGTGGCGCGGCGGCTTCAACATCCCCAACAGGCGCTTCGTTAGACGAGGTGGCGGCGTCGTCGACGGCCTCAACGACCTGCAAGGCGACCGCGGCGGCGGCGAAGTTTTGTTGCGGCGGCGCAAGTTGTGGCTGGGTTTGCGCAGCAGCCTCCTGGCCGCTGTCATCTGCGCTTTGCGCTTCAGCGTCCGGTTCGTCCGTTTCTGCTTTTGGCGGAGCCGCCTCTGCCTCCGCAGCCTCCAAATGGTCGTCGAAGCTCGGCGCGTCCGCGGGGACGGACGTGTCTTGAGCCGCGCGCACTGGCGGCGCGACTGCGTCCATCACGGCTTCAATGCCAGCCTGCATGTCGTCCCCAGCTTGGCGCCGACCTTTCAGCGCGCAGCCTCACGCCGGAGCAAATGGCGGGCCACGGCGTTCACCAAGAAAAACACAGCAAAAACAACCACTTAATTCGAGACAAAATGAGGAGAGGGGCGGCGGATAGGCAAAACCCGCCGCGCCTTAGGCAGGATCTGCCGAGTGGTTAATGGCTGGCCCCAACCTTGCGAGGCTCAGTACGAGCCCGATTTCGCGCGCCTTCGCCGCTCGATCGGGATTGAGGAGAAACGCGTGTCTTTTCAGGAAGATGCACGCAAATGGGCAGGCGTCGAGCGGGGCGCTGCGACTCGGCAAATCGCGCCGGGCGCCGGGCAGGTCTTGCCGGGTGAGGCGCCGTGACCAGCCTCAACAGCATCCTGCTCACCAGCCTCAGCGGCATGCGGGTCAGCCAGACCTCCATGGGTGTGGTCTCGCAGAACATCGCCAATGCCAGCACGGCCGGTTACGTGCGCACCGAAGTGTTGTCCAACGCCCGCCCCGGCAGTGGCGTGGAGATTTCGAGCATTCAGCGCGCGGCAGATCGGTTTCTCGCGGCCGCCAGCTATGCCGCCGAGGCGTCGCACAGCGCCGCGGCCGCGCGCTCTGACATTCTCACGCGCGCGCAGGCGAACTTTGGCGATCCCTCCAACGGCGCCTCACTGTTCGCCACGATTGACGGCTTCTGGTCGACCATTTCGGATCTGGGCGTCGATCCATCCTCGACTTTGCGCCGCGACGAAACCGTCAGCGCGCTGCAGACCATGTATTCGGAGATTCAGCGCGTCGGCGGGTCATTGCAGTCCTTGATCACGGAAGCCGATCAGCGCATCGGCGAAGCGGTCACGACGGCGCAAGATCTGATCAACCGCATTCACGATCTCAACAAAGAAATTCAGCTCTCACAAAACACCACCGGCGATCCAACCGGCGCGCAAAACGCCCAGGCTGCGCTGATCAATGAGTTATCGGCGTTGATGGACATTCGCGTCGAGACGCGGGCAGAAGGCGGCGTGCATATCCGTACATCGGGCGGCGCGCTTCTGGTGGGCGTGAGCCCGGCTGCGCTAAGCTACACGCCGAGCAGCGCGCCATTCGGCACGCACGGCGTTATCCAGATCAATCCGGATTTGGGCTCGAATTCGAACCTTGAGCCGTACATTTCTGGCGGCGAAATTGCCGGCCTGATCCAGGCGCGCGACGTTGATCTGCCTAATCTCGCGGAATCTCTGGGTGGTTTCGCGGCCGTGCTCGCAGACTCGCTCAATGAAGTGCATAATCAGAACTCGTCTTCGCCTGCAGTAGGCAGCTTTACCGGTCGACAAACCGGATTGCTGGGTACGGACGCGCTCAATTTCACTGGCACATCGGTCATCGGCGTGGTCAATGCGGGCGGCGTGCTCACGCAGCGTCTGACCATTGACTTCGACAATGGCACGATCACCGGCGAAAACCCGGCCACTGTCTATAATTTTAACCAGACCATCGATGATTTCGCCACGGCGCTCGACACGGCGTTGAACGATGCTGGCGGCGGTTCCGCTGATTTCACGCAAGGCGTGCTCTCGCTTGAGGTAGGCTCGGGCAATGGCCTGGTGATTCAAGACCCTGACGATCCGAGTGTGGCGAGCGACCGCGCGGGCAGGGGCTTCTCGCATTTCTTCGGCCTCAACGATTTGGTGTCTCGGCCAACGCCGCTTTTCTTCGACACCGGCGTCACCGGCGGTGAGGCGCACGGCTTCACCGAAGGCGAGATCGTTTATCAGGTCAGGGATTCACACGGCCGCATCGTGGCGCAGCCGACACTGGATATTCAGGCCGCTGGCCTAGATGCGCCAGGTTCGGATTGGGACGACATCGTCGCCGCGCTCAATGCGCAAGCCGGCGCCTATGGCAGCTTTTCGCTTGGCGCCACCGGGCAAATCACGTTCCAGCCAGCGTCCGGGTATAAAGTGGCGTTGGTCAGCGACTCTACCGATCGCGGCGGCACGGGCGTTTCGCTCACAGCTCTGCACGGGCTTTCCGCACAAGCGACCGCGGGGCGTGCGCTCGAGCTCAATGTCGATGCGGAAATCGTGGCCGCGCCGGTTAGGCTCGCAGTTGGACGCCCCGATCTTACGGCCGCTCTCAATACGCAGATTATCGAAGAGGGCGATGGACGCGGCTCCGCTGCTTTGCTTGCCGCGCGGGACGCCACGCGCACCTTTCCCGCCGCTGGCGGGCAGGCTTCCCAGACCACATCGCTTGCGGTTTATGCCTCGCGCCTTGCGGGCGAAGCGGGGCGAATGGCCAGTGACGCTAAACGTGTCGCCAGTGGCGCAGCCGCTGTCGCGAGCGCGGCCGCCGATCGCCGTAGTGAAGTGGAGAGTGTGAGCCTTGACGACGAATTGCTTAAAATGACCGCGTATCAGAATGCGTACTCGGCGTCGGCGCGCGTCATCCAGGCGGTTACGGAGATGTTCGATGTGCTGCTGTCCACCGGCAGATATTAAAGGCGATAGGGCATGACTTCCCCCCTCTCAATGCGCTTTTCTAGTCAGGCCATGCTGGATGTTCGGCGCATCACGCAGAGCCTGACGGACATGCAGCGGCAAATTGCGTCGGGTTATAAGCATGAGGATCTGAGCGGCTTTGGCGGCGCGGCGAGCCGCCTCGTTAGTGCGCAAGGTTTGCGCGCCTCGGCGGAAGCGCGCATTTCGGTCGCCAATCAGCTCGACGCCCGGTTTGGCGTGCAAGCGGCGGCGCTCAATGCTGTGTCCAACAGTGCGGACTCGCTCTCGCAAACGCTGCGCGACGCGATCAGCGCTAGCGATGGGCGCGGCATCGCTACAGAACTAAGCTTGGCTTTTTCCTCGATCGTCGGCGCCCTCAACGAAACCTGGAACGGTCAGCCTATGTTCGCCGGTGAGCGCACCAATGGCGTTCCCATCAAGATCACCACGTTGGAAGAGTTGCAGGCGGCCACCGGGCCCGAAGACATTTTCAACGAGGCCGAACGGCACCAGATCATCGATATGGGCGTCGGCGCGCCGATCCAGCTTGCGAGCAAGGCGTCTGAATTGGCGACGGATCTGTTCAACACGCTGCTTGAGCTCAAGAACATGGTTGACGCCGCCGGCGGCGAAATTGGCGCGCCATTGTCGGAGACGCAGATGACCATGCTGCAGGATTTCGCCGTGGACCTTGAGCGCGAGGCGCGCACGTTCACTGTGGCGGAAGCCCGTGCGGGGCAGCTGCAAAAACGCTTCACCGACGAGCAGGCGCGCCTGCAGAGCCAATCCAATCTGCTGACCAAGGAGGTTGGCGAGATGGCGGATGCGGATGTGGGTGAGGTCACAGTCCAGCTCAATTCGCTGCTGACTCAGTATCAAGCCACGGCCAAAACCTTCGCCGAGCTTTCGCAACTCTCCCTGCTGGACTATCTATAGGGCTCGCCCCGGGCCTTGACCCCGGGGGGAGGAGATTATGGATACGGTTCTGGATCGGGGCGCCTCGGGCGCGCCGCGCACTCTCAATTCATTGGGCTTCGCCAAGGCGCCGCGCGACACGCGCGTGGTGGCGGCGATGTCGGGCGGGGTGGATTCCTCGGTCGTCGCCGCCATGCTGGCGCGCGAGGGCTATGACGTCGTCGGCGTCACGCTGCAGCTCTATGATCATGGGGCGGCGATTAACAAGGCCGGCGCCTGTTGCGCGGGGCAGGACATTCACGATGCGCGGCGCGTCGCCGATGCGATTGGCTTTCCCCACTATGTGCTCGACTATGAAAGCCGCTTCCGCAGCGCTGTGATGGAAGATTTCGCCGACACGTATCTGGCGGGCGCGACCCCAATTCCGTGCGTGCGGTGCAATCAATCGGTCAAGTTTCGCGATCTGAAGCAAGTGGCGGCAGATCTGGGCGCCGATTGCCTCGTCACTGGCCATTATGTGCAGCGTATTGAAGGCGCGCATGGCGCCGAGCTGCATCGCGCCGCCGATGCTGACCGTGACCAATCCTATTTCCTGTTCGCCACCACGCGCGAACAGCTTTCTTTCTTGCGCTTTCCGCTCGGCGGCTTGCCAAAGCCGCGCGTGCGCGAGCTGGCGGCTGAGCTTGGTTTGCGCGTGGCGGAAAAGCCGGACAGCCAGGACATTTGCTTTGTGCCGAGCGGCAAATATCAAGCTGTAGTCGAAAAGCTGCGCCCGGGTTCGGTGGAGCCAGGGGAAATCGTACATTTGGATGGCCGCGTCATGGGCCGCCATGATGGCGTGATCAATTTCACGGTCGGGCAGCGCCGCGGGCTTGGCGTCGCCACGGGCGAGCCGCTTTTCGTGGTGAAGCTCGATGCGGCGAACAAGCGAGTCATTGTCGGCCCGCGCGAGGCTTTGGGCGTGTCGCGCATTGCGCTGAAGGACGTGAACTGGATCGGCGAGCCGGTCGCGAGCGAAGATGCGCTTGATGGGCGTGATATTCTCGTGCGCGTGCGCTCAACGCGTCCGCCTGTGCCGGCGCGGTTGTCTATCGGCGCGGGCTGGGCGGTGGAGCTGCAAACGCCGGAAGAAGGCGTCGCGCCTGGCCAAGCTGCGGTGTTTTATGAGCCCAACAGCACGCACGTGCTTGGTGGCGGCTGGATCGCGGCGACGTTCTGATTATGGATCAAGCGTCCAGGTGAAGGTCCCGAACGACTCCGCTTCCCATTGCGCGAAGTCGACCAGCTCCTGATCCTTGCCGCAGACCGTGTTCACGGGGTCGATCATAAAGTCGTAGGGGCCAGGGCGGGTGATGCAGTGGGGGAAGTCACCGCCCCACGTATAGTCCGTATTCCCGACTTCTTCAGCGAAGGCGTAGAAGATCAGGTTGTCGGAGACCACTGGCGTGTCGCACTGGCCGTTATCGATCCGATACCAGCCCGCGCTGTGCCATCCGGCGCTGTCGCGATAGACCAGCGCGGCGAAGACGTTGCGTCCGCTCGAATTGCAGATTTCGATACTGAGGGTCGAGGCGTTTGTCGCCGGTGCGATGCCCTCTTTCTGAGCGCTCGCGGGTGAGGTGAGCAGCGCTAAACCCAGAAACGCGGCGGAGACAAATCGCAACATGAACGGCCCTCCCATAGCGTCAACCCTATTCAGTGGCGTTTGCTTCGGCAATCGCTATCTAAGGACCATGAGCGAGCCATCGAAACGGGGTCCGGAAGCATTGCTGGCCATGACCGGCCTGGAAGCGATGCGATCAGTTATCGGTCGTGAGGGGCGCGCGCCCAACATTGGCAGTACGATGAATTTTCGCCTCGTCGAGGTTGATGTGGGGCGCGCTGTTTTTGAGGGCGAGCCGTTTGACGGCCTGCGCAATCCGTTCGGCATGGTGCATGGCGGCTGGGCGCTGACCTTGATCGATAGCGCGTGCGGTTGCGCGGCGCACACCACTTTGCCAGCGGGCGTCGCCTATACCAGCATCGAAACCAAAGTGAACTTCGTGCGTCCGATCAAAGTGGATACTGGCGTCGTGCGCGCCGAAGGCCGCGTGCTCGCGGGCGGGCGCACCATCATCACATCAGATGCAACCATCACCGATTCCCAAGGCAAGTTGCTGGCGCACGGCACATCCACGCTGATGGTGCTGAAGCCGCAAACGTAAGAAAGGCTGAGAAGATGGAAGATATCGTGATCGTCGGCATGGCGCGCACGCCCATGGGCGGGCTGCTGGGCGAAGTGTCGAACCTTTCCGCCAATGAGCTCGGCGCCATTGCAGTGAAGGCCGCTATGAAGGACGCCAAGCTTGAGAGCGCCGATCAGATCATCATGGGCAATGTGCTGGGCGCAGGGCAAGGCCAGGCGCCGGCGCGCCAAGCCGCTTTGAAGGGCGGGCTCGATAAGGGCACGGAAGCGGTCACCATCAACAAGATGTGCGGCTCGGGCCTGCAAGCGGTGGCGATGGGCCGGCAAGCGCTGCTGGCCAACGAAGCGGATGTGATCGTCGCGGGCGGCATGGAGAATATGTCGGCGGCGCCGTTCCTGATGGCCAAGCACCGCACCGGCCAAAAGTACGGGCACGATAAGCTTTATGACCACATGGCGCTCGATGGCCTGGAAGATGCGTATGAGCATCTCGCCATGGGCGTTTATGCCGATCAGGCGGCGAAGGAATATCAGTTCACGCGCGAAGCGCAGGATCAGTATGCGCTGGAAACGTTGAGCCGCGCGCAGGCCGCCACCAAGGAAGGCCGTTTCAAGCGCGAGATCGCGCCAGTGGAAACCAAAGCAGGCGTGGTTGATACAGATGAGCTGCCGCGCAAGGCGAAGCCGGAAAAAATTCCGACGCTGAAGCCCGCCTTCACGCCGGATGGCACGGTTACGGCAGCCAATGCGTCAGCCATTTCCGATGGCGCGGCGGCTTTGGTGCTGATGCGCGCGTCCGACGCGAAGGCGAAGGGCTTGAAGCCGATCGCCCGTATCGTGGCGCAGAGTTCGCATGCGCAGGAGCCGGCAAAGTTCACCTCCGCGCCGGTGCCGGCGATCAAGAAGGCGCTCGACCGTGCTGGCTGGAAAGCGTCGGACGTCGATCTGTGGGAGATCAACGAAGCCTTCGCCATCGTGCCGATGATCGCCATGCGTGAACTCGGCATCAGCCATGACAAGATCAATGTGAATGGCGGCGCCTGTGCGCTCGGCCATCCGATCGGCGCATCGGGCGCGCGCGTGCTGGTGACATTGCTGGCGGCGATGGAAGCGCGCGGCGCCAAGAAGGGCGTGGCTTCGCTCTGCATTGGCGGCGGCGAAGGCATTGCGCTTTGCGTGGAGCGCGCGTGAGCACGGAAGCTCTGCTTGCGCATTTGCGCGAGCAGATGGCCTATTGCCAGTTGTTCGGCTCGCCCTTCACGGCGGAGCTTTGCGAGCGTTTTGCCGAAGATCTGGAAGCTGGCGGTCCCACCGCGGATTTGATTGGCGGTTGGGCCGGCAATCCGCGCGGCGACGCTGTGGCGTTGCGGCTCGCTGGCGCGCTACACGCGGCGGTGCTGATGGGCAAGGACGCGGCGCTCGCCGCCGCTTATCCCGCGGCGAAGCCCGATTGGCGCATGGCAGAGGTGTGGCCGCTGGCGCGCGCTTTTCTCGCGCGTGAGCATGAATGGGTGGCGGCCTTCATCACCTCGCCGCCACAAACCAATGAGACGCGCCGCTCCATCGCTTTGCTCGCGGGCTTTCTCGCTTTCGCCGCCAAGCATGGGCGACCGGTGGACATGCTTGAACTCGGCGCGAGCGCCGGGCTCAATCTTAATTGGGATCGTTTCCGCTATGAAACGCCAACATGGGTCTGGGGCCCGGAGAGCTCCGTGCTCATCACCAATGATTGGAATGCGCCGGTCCCGCACATTGAAGCGCCGCTCGTCGTGCGCCGCCGCGCGGCATGCGATGTGAACCCGCTCAACATCTCCGATCCGCAACAGCGCCTGCAATTGCGCTCTTATGTTTGGCCCGATCAGCCCGATCGTCTCGCGCGTTTCGATGGCGCGGTGGAGCTGGCGCTGAAATCACCTGATCGTGTCGAGCGCGCCGATGCGGGCGAATGGATCGCGCGCAAATTGGCCGAGCGCGATAGGAGCGCGCCGCTGATCGTGTATCACTCGGTGTTTCTGCAATATCCGCCACGTGAGACGCAGCAGGTCATTCAGAGCGCCATCGAAGCGGCTGGCGCTGTGGCTACGGACGCCGGCCCGCTCGCCTGGGTGCGGCTCGAACCGGAAGAATTGATCGACGGCGTGAAGGGCAGCCCGCGCATGGTGGCGGATATGATAACCTGGCCGGGCGGCGAGCGACGTGTGCTTGGGCACACGGATGGGCATGTGCGCGCGTTTTATGGGGTTTAGTGAGTCCGTTTTTCGCCGACAGCAGTCGTTTACGCGCCGCCCCGTTCGCCGCTCCGGTCCAGTGCCTCGGCCCACTCTTCCTCGGTGGCAGGCATCATCAAAACGGAGCGAATGCGATCGTGCTGAGGGGCATTCGGCTCGCTTATGGATTCGCCCATATCCATCAGCTCTTCCAACGCATCGCCTTCGGTTGACGACCGTAGTTGAAAGCGCTTGGTAATGGCTGGCGAACCGCCGCCACTCCATGTGATCTCACAAACAAAGCGCTGCATTTGCGAGTAAGGCTAACGACGGCGAGCATTTCTGGGAAGTCTGCTTCGGGCCAGAAGCAGTCTTAACGCCGCGCTGAAAAGTTGAAAACGTTGTGCCGCATCGAGCAGCGTCAGCGCTTCGCGCGGGGGGGCGGCGCTAGCCTCGCTCGAATTTCATGACGACGTTTCGCGCGCAAATCCCAAGCGCGATGGCGGTTAGAGTTTGTGAATGGCGAGGCTCTCATAGAGCGGCAGCGCGCATTCGAGGATCGGACGGAACTCAGAAGGAATTGCGGGCAAGGCGCCGGCCGGTTCGGCAAAGCCGGTCGAGCGCCAGACCGTGTCATACCAATGCGGCGCCCAGGCGCCGTCTTCAGGACGTGGTCCCGGCGCCCAGGTGAGCATGGCCTGATCGAATGGAATCTCGAGGCCGCGGCAAAGCGCCGTCAACGCGCGGAGCGGATCAGACAGGATGTCGTCGCCGTCAATGACGATCGGCGCCTGCCCAAGCTCGTTGGCGACGCGATCAAACAGTTCGGCCTGCTGGGGAAATCCGATCGCATCAAGGCTCACGTCTTCCATTTTGTTAGCGTAGGAGGCAAGGACGCGCGCGGGGTGGCGGATCAGGAACGCATTGCGCACGTGCGCCATCCAGTCGCGCGGAACGCCTTCAATCATGTGATGCGTCATGTGCTTTTGGTAGAGGATCGCGCGCGCGGATTGCTCATGTGCGAGTGCGTGCGCGACGCGGTGCGGATCGCGCTCATGGCGAGCGAGGATTTCCGCGCGCAGCGGATGATCGAGGCCTGTGAGCGCGAGGTAAGCAGCGTAGAATGGCTCGTCCCAGCAGCTGACATCGCTGCGCGCGCCGAAGCTGCGCATCATCGCGGTTGAGAGGTTGCGCGGCCCTGACCACATCGCGATCCGCACTGGTGCGATCATGCGATTGGCGTCAGGTTGCGCGAGACAAGATCGGCATAGAGTGCTGCGACGCGCTGCGTCATCGGTCCGTTGAGCCGCGCGATGGTGCGTCCGTCGACACTCACGACTGGGCTGACGCCGGCGAACGTTCCCGTGATAAAGCTTTCATCGGCGGAATAGACATCGACCAGCGAAAACCGCTTTTCGCGCGCTGGAATGCCGGCCTCAGCGCAGACGCGCAAGATGTTCCCGCGCGTGATCCCGCCCAGGCAATAGTCCGGCGGCGAGGTCCAAACCTCGCCATCGCGCACAATGAAGAAATGGGTTGAATTGCAGGTCGCGACGAAACCCGCCGGGTCGAGCATCAAGGCTTCGTCGGCGCCGGCCTTGTCGGCCTGGATGCAAGCGAGAATGCAATTGAGTTTGGAGTGCGAATTGAGCTTCTGATCCTGTTCCGCAGGCCCGGTGCGGCGCACGTGCACGGTGAACAGTTTCTGTCCGCGCGCGATCACTGCGGGCACCGGCGCCTTGTATTCCGGAATGATCACGATGGTCGGCGCAGTTACTGTAAAGCGCGGCGCTTGGTAAGGCGTCTTCTTGATGCCGCGCGTCACCATCAGGCGGATGTGCACGCCATCGCGCATGTTGTTAGCTTTAAGACAATCGAACAGGCGCTGCGCAAGCTCCGCCGGGGTCAGGCCAATCTCCATGTCCAGCGTCTTGGCGCCGGCATAGAGTCGTTTCAAATGCTCATCGAGGAAAGCAACGCCGCCGTCTTTCACACGCAGGCCTTCCCAAACGCCGTCGCCGAGCAGGTATCCAGAATCAAATACCGAAACCACAGCCTCCTCACGGCGCTTCAGCGCGCCGTTGACGGAAATGAGGATGTCGCGATTACGCGGATCGTCGAGATAGTCGTGCACGCCTTGGTGTTCTGTGGTCATGGCGTTGCCAACTAGCACTACCGAGAGGCGCGCTCAACGCGTCGTCCTAGCGCCGCGCGGAAAAGTTGAACACGTTGTCCCACGCTGCATCGAGCAGCGTCAGCGCTTCGCGCGGGGGGACGGCGCTATAATTGCCATCAACACTTCGCACCAAGTTGAGGCGCTCCAGCTTCGCCAGCGCGTCACCTATCTCGAAATTCAGATCCAGCCCCAGCTGCGTGCGGATGAAGTCCTCCGCCGCCATGTCGAGTTCGCCTTTGCCCATGGGGTGATCGGATTTGGCGAGGAGGGCGTACGCCACCATCGCTTCCTTGGCGTCCTGGTCTTCGCCGGCGCCGATCAAGAGATCGATCACGCCGGTATTGTTGGCGATGTTGCGGAAATAGACGGTGTCGGCCAGCTGCTTCTGATAGCGCAAAGTCTGCGCTTCATATTTGAGCCGCTGCCGCATCACGAACGCGCCCACCGCCACAAGACCCGACACCGCCGCAAGCGCGCGTTTCAGATCGCTCTCTTCAATCGCGCCGCGCGCGCCGAAATACGCAGCGAGCACGGCGAACAGCACGGTGAGCGCCGGCCATAGATTGAGCGCCACTGGCACGCCAGCCGCGACAGCGGGCGCTGCGATGAACACCTGGTCGCGCCGCAGCATGCTGGGGCGCGCACCCGGATGCAGCGTCACCAATTCCGGGCTGGCCACATTGCGGAAATGCTTCACCAGCGCCGCCCCCGGCCGCACGCCGCGCCGCATGCGGGCGAACGCCTTGCGATCGTCGCGGCTGAGTTCTTCATCGCCCTTGAAGCCGACCAACACCACCACGTCCGACATCATTTCCGTGTCGACGCCCCTCTGGCGCAGGCCGAACAGTTCGCGCACCACCACGCGCTCGGGCCGGATGCCGCGCGCGAAGAAACGCACGCGGCGAATGCCGTCATGCGATGGTTTGATGGCAAGACCGGTGAGCTGCTTGGTCGCCGCCAAGGTCTGCACATTGTCGGCTTCGATCTCGGTGAAGTTGGCGCGCTGCAGCGCTTCCACCAGCGCGCCTTCAAACGCCTCGAAGGCGGCCGGCGAAACATCGCGGCGCGGCGCCGGCGCGTCGGGGTCGAGCGGATCGTAGAGCGCCTTCAACTGTTCAAGCCGCGTATGCGCTTGATGATGCAGCAAAGCGTCGAGCAATCGGAACACGTCGCCGAGCGCGCTGGACCCGTCCCCGCACGCGCGCGTCAGCGCCGCGGCCAATTCGGATTTACGCGCCGCAATGTAGCCGTCAGCGGTACTGGCGTTTGTCGCACTGTCTGCCATGTTGATGTGTAGCTAGCGCAGCCGCCGCAAGGAGGCTATGGCCGGCGCGCGATGTGGGAAAAGAGGGGCTCGATGGCCGCTTCCTGGGTCCAATATGTTCGAATTTGTGCGCTCGCCGTGGGCGCCGCGCTCGGTCTCGCCGGGTCGGCCATGGCCCAGCAGCTGGCCGGCGGCCAACAAGCCGACCCGTTTGGCGGGCGGCTCGGCGTGTTGGAATTGGCGCCAGCGCCGGGCGAAGCGGCGCGCCAGGCGCTCGCCCTCGGCCAGGCGCTGACCGCGCTCCAACCGCAACGCCCGGGGCAGGTGGACACTTATGTGGTCGCCGCCTCGCTCTGGGGCGATCCGGTGTTCGAGCGCGAGGCGACGCAAGCTGCCTCGATCCTCTCGCAGCATTTTGGCGCTGATGGGCGCACCATTGTCCTGAGCGCGGGCGCGGGCGCTAATTCCCGCACGCTGCCGCCGGCCACGCCTAATGCGCTGGCCGCCGCTTTGGGCCAAGTCGGCGCGCTGATCGACCCGAACGAAGATCTGGTGGTGGTGTTCATCACCTCGCATGGCGCGCCAGATGGCGCGGCGGTGTTTCGGGAGAATAACCGTTTGGGCGGCATGCTGCGTCCGAACAATTTGCGCGATTTGCTGGCGCAAGCCGGCATACGCAAGCGTGTGGTGATTGTATCCGCCTGCTTCTCCGGGGCTTTCATCGCACCGCTCATGGATGACGATACGATTGTGCTGACCGCGGCGCAGCACAATCGCACCTCGTTCGGCTGTCAGCCTGAAAATGAGTGGACCTATTTCGGCGATGCGCTGTTCAATCAGAATCTGCGCAATGGCGGGGGCTTGTTGCCCGCATTCGATCGCGCCAAGGCGCTGGTGTCGCAATGGGAGAGCGAGCGCAATTTAACGCCGCCATCCAATCCGCAGAAATATGTGGGCGCGCGCGCCAGCGCGCATCTGACCGCCGCCGAGCGTCAAGGCGCGCGCTGAAGTTCTTCAGTCTTAGCGACCAAGCTGAGCGGCGTGGCCGTGGTTCGCTTGGCGACCCGCATCAGAATGCGCGACTGCACATCCGACACGAGGCCCAGAGCCAGCATCTTGTCGCGTAGGAAGTCGTCATAGGCGTGCATGTCGATGGTGATGATGCGCAGCATGTAGTCGACCGCGCCGGTCACGGTGGCGCAATCCACCACCTCCGGCCAATCGGCGACGGCGCGTTCAAACTTTTCCAGATTTTCCCGGGAGGGCACGGTCAACTTCACGCTGGCGAACACCTCGAACCCGAGGCCCAGCTTTTCACGGTCCAGCAGCGTGACCTGTTTGGTGATGATGCCGGCCTTTTTGAGCCGCTCGATCCGCCGCCAGCACGGCGAGGAGGATAGACCCACCCGGTCGGCGATCTCTGCGATCGACAGGCTGGCGTCTTGCTGCAGCAATTCCAGGATGCGGGCATCCACGGCGTCGAGGGTGTCGGTTTCGATCAAAAGGTTTCCTCCCGCGCCGCCAAGGCGGGTTATTTTGTGCGCGAACATGCACTCACGGGCCAACATTCGCAAGAGAATACCCCGTTAACGACCCTATGCCGTACGTTTTTGCGGGTAAAGCCAGGTCCGGCATGGAAACTATCCGCGCCGTCCAGGGTTGGTTCATCCAGGAGAAATCAAATGGCAGAACCCCTCGACACCCCCGAAGAGCACATTGAATTGACCCCGACCGAGGCCCGTCGGGGCTCTCAGGGCCGCGATGTCCTGGCGGTCCTCGCCGTATCCACATTCCTGGCTGCGCTGGGTCTGACCACGTTCTTCATCACCACCAGCTTTGCAAACTAAGCCTCGCTTGCTTCGCCGCCGACGCGCGAGTATCAGTCGCGCCCTTCGGTGGCGTAGCTCATCTGGTTAGAGCGTGGGATTCATAACCCCAAGGTAGGTGGTTCAAGTCCACCCGCCACCACCAACCACTTCAATTACTTACGCGCTGTGGCGGCTTCCTGGGCTGCTGCCGGCTCCGTGGACGCGACATAGCAGTGCGCATCGCCGCCCCGCAGGGAGACCGTCCCCATGTGCCTTTAATCGAACCGCCTGCACATGTCTGTGCGATGCCGGACGGAGGACGCCGCGTCATTGGACTTATATAAGGTTGGCTCAGAAGGGGCAGTGTGTGCCGAGCTCGGGGCGCGCGGCGGCGTCTCCGGCGGGCGGCTTTCACACCCGGGTGCGCGTGACCAGGAGGCGCGCGCGTCAGCGCCGCGCTTGGAGTGGGGTCATGACATCGCGCGATACGGGCTGGCATTTTTGGATCGATCGCGGCGGCACGTTCACAGATGTTGTCGCGCTGACGCCGGAACGGCGTGTCGTCACCCGCAAACTGCTGTCCTCGCACCCGGAGCGATATAAGGACGCCGCTCTTCAAGCCATTCATGATTTCCTCGAGCTCGCTCCCGGCGATGCTATTCCGGCGGCGCGCATCGCCAGTGTTAAAATGGGGACGACAGTTGCGACGAACGCGCTGCTCGAGCGGCGCGGCGAAGATGTTATTCTGGTCACCACCGCCGGCTTCCGCGACGTTTTGCGCATTGGCTACCAGAATCGGCCGCGCCTTTTTGATCGCAATATTGTGCTGCCGGAGCGGCTTGAGCGACGAACAATAGAGGTCAAGGAACGCATCGATGCGCGCGGCAATGTGCTGACGCCGCTTGATGGAGAACACGCACGCACTGAATTGCGCGCGGCTTACGAAGCCGGCTTCCGCGCTATCGCCATTGTGCTCATGCACGGCTATCGCTTTGTGCAGCATGAAGAAGCCATTGCCGCAATGGCGGCGGAAATCGGCTTCACTCAGATATCGGCAAGTCACCGCGTCAGTCCGCTGATGAAGATTGTGAGCCGCGGCGATACCGCCTTGGTGGATGCCTATCTGTCGCCAGTGCTGAGCCGCTATGTGCGGCAGGTGGCGGATACATTGGGCGAAAGCGTGCCGCTTTCATTTATGCAGTCCAATGGCGGACTCATCGGCGCCAATACGTTTCGCGGCCGCGACGCGATCCTTTCCGGGCCGGCTGGCGGCATTGTTGGGATGGTGGAAACCGCGAAGGCGGTCGGTTTTGCCAAGGTGATCGGATTCGACATGGGCGGCACGTCCACCGATGTGTCCCACTATGCCGGCGAGTTGGAGCGCTCGACCGAAACCCTCGTCGCGGGCGTGCGTTTGCGCGCGCCCATGATGGCGATTCACACCATCGCTGCGGGCGGGGGCTCAATTTGCAGTTTCGATGGAACGCGCCTGCGTGTCGGCCCGGAATCGGCGGGCGCAGATCCAGGGCCGGCCTGCTATCGCCGCGGCGGGCCCCTCACGATAACCGACTGCAACGTCATGCTGGGCAAACTGCAGCCGGATTGCTTCCCGGCTCTGTTTGGACCGAATGGAGATCAGCCAATCGATCGAGAGATTGTGCACGCGCGCTTCGAGGCGCTTTCGCGCGAGCTTGCCGCGGCTGGATTTCCGCAACGCACCCCCCAGCAGCTGGCCGAGGGCTTTTTGGCCATCGCCGTCGATCACATGGCGAACGCCATCAAGAAAATCTCTGTCGCACAAGGGCACGATGTCAGCGAGTACGCACTGGTATGCTTTGGCGGCGCTGCAGGCCAGCATGCTTGTCTCGTGGCGGACGCGCTGGGCATGAGCCGCGTCCTGGTGCATCCGCTGGCTGGCGTGCTTTCCGCGTATGGCATTGGTTTGGCGGATCAGCGCATCTTGCGTCAGGCTTCGGTCGAGGCGGCGCTGGATGAAGCATGCCTGAAGCGATGCGCCGAACACATGGATGCTCTGCAGACCGAATGCATGGGCGATGTCGAAGCCGATGGCTTCGATGTTGCTGCGGCGCGGTTTCAGCGCCGGCTGCACGTCCGCTATCAGGGGACCGACACGCCGATCGAAGTTGCCGAAGCAGGTCTCTCTGAAATTCGCCGCGACTTCGAGCGACTGTACAAGCAGCGCTTCATGTTCACCACGCCGGACGTGCCGTTGGTCATCGAGGCAGTCGTTGTTGAACTGATCGTGCCGGCGACGCGGCCGGCGTCGACCTTGATTGAGGTTGGTTCGAGTGGGGCCTGCGAGCAGCGCGCCGATGTGTTCATGGCTGGCGAGAAGCATGATGCGCCGCTTCTGCCACGGGCTTCTCTCCAACCTGATTGCGAGCGGAACGGGCCGCTTATCCTTTACGATGACACCGCAACGATTGTGGTTGAGCCAGGCTGGCGCGTCATGCGTTCGGGAGCTGGCGATATCATCATGACGCGGAGCGAGAAGAGAGCAGCACAAGAGCGCGATGCGCGCACGGCGCTCGATCCTGTCCGGTTGGAGATTTTCAATAACCTGTTCATGGCGATTGCCGAGCAGATGGGGCAAGCGCTGCAAAACACCGCGCTCTCGGTCAACATCAAGGAACGGCTCGACTTCTCCTGCGCGCTGTTTGATGGGGGCGGCGCGCTGGTCGCCAATGCGCCGCATATGCCGGTGCATCTGGGCTCAATGGGCGACAGCGTGCGCGCTGTGCGCGACGCCGCTGAGGCGTCTGGCCGTGGCCTGAAGCCGGGTGACGCCTATGTTGTGAACAACCCCTATAATGGCGGCACCCACCTTCCAGACCTCACAGTGGTTATGCCCGTGTTTGATGACGCCGGCGCGTGCAGCTTTTTCGTCGCGGCGCGCGGCCACCATGCCGATATTGGCGGGCGCACGCCAGGTTCGATGCCTCCGGATTCTGTGTCGCTCGACGAGGAGGGCGTACTGTTCGATTCTTTCTTGCTGGTGGAAGGCGGGCAGCTGCGCGAGCGCGCGTTCCGCGCCATGCTCGCCAGTGGACATTACCCCGCGCGAGACCCCGATCGAAATGTCGGCGATATTCGCGCACAGATCGCGGCGTGCGCGCGCGGCGCCGCGGAGATCGGCAAGATGGTCCAGCATTTTGGCCGCGACGTTGTGCTGGCCTATATGCGCCACGTGCAGGACAATGCCGCAGAGGCCGTACGGCGCGTGCTTGATCGCCTGCAAGATGGCGCGTTCACCTATGAGCTGGACGATGGATCATCCATCCATGTGACTGTGTCCGTGGATCGAAAAGCGCGCCGCGCGCGGATCGATTTCAGCGGCACCAGCATTCAGCAGAGAACCAACTTCAACGCGCCGCCATCAATTGCACGCGCCGCCGTTCTCTATGTGATGCGTACGTTGATCGATGAAGACATTCCGATGAATGATGGTTGTCTTGAGCCTATTGACATCGTTTTGCCCGAACAATGCATGCTGCGGCCAAGCTATCCCGCCGCCGTCGTGGCTGGAAACGTCGAGACCAGCCAAGTGATCACCGATGCGCTCTATGGCGCCACCGGCACGCTAGCCGCTGCACAAGGCACGATGAACAACTTCACTTTCGGCAACGCTGCCCACCAATATTATGAAACCATTTGTGGTGGCGCTGGCGCTGGACCCGATTTCGACGGCGCCCCGGCCGTGCACACGCACATGACCAATAGCCGTCTCACCGATCCTGAAGTGCTGGAATGGCGGTTCCCGGTCTTGCTGGAATCATTCAGCGTGCGTCGCGGATCGGGTGGCGCGGGGCGCCATCACGGCGGCGATGGCGTGGTGCGGCGCGTGCGATTCCTGGAGCCGATGACGGCGACCATTCTGTCTAACCGTCGGCGCGTACCGCCGTTTGGGTTGGAGGGTGGCGGCGCTGGCGCGCCCGGGCGCAATATCGTGGAGCGTGCGAACGGTCGTGTCGACGTGCTGGGACCAACCCAGTCGACGGAGATGGCCGCTGGCGACGTGTTCGTCATCGAAACGCCCGGCGGCGGCGGCTTCGGCAAAGCGGAGGGAGCGTCGCCGAGCTCCTAGCGCCGGCGGCGGCCGCTTGCGCTTGACGATTTTTCCCGTACCAAACACGTCATGATCGCGACGGGCGGGGCGCCCGAGATCCTCGCGTCACCGGACTGTCAGGTGCACCATGAAGCGGCTTGAAGGGAAGCGCGCCGTCGTAACCGGCGCGGCCAATGGAATCGGGGCGGCCATCGCCGAGAAGTTTGTCGAGGAAGGCGCCGCCGTGATCCTCGCCGACATCAACGACGCCGCCAATCAAGCGCTCGCGGAGAAGCTGGGGCAAACAGCAGTCCATACGGATGTCTCCAAGAAGTCGGAGATCGATGCGCTGTTCGCCGAAGTCGAGCACCGTTGGGGTGGCTTGGACATTTTGGTCAACAATGCCGGCGTCACCCACAAGGCGGAGCTGCTTGATCTTACCGAAACCGATTTCGACCGCGTGTTTGCGATCAATCTGAAGTCTGCGCTGTTCGGCACGCAACACGCTGCGCGCCTGATGAAGAAGGGCGGGGCGATCATCAATATGTCTTCGGTCAACGCCATCCTGGGCATTCCCACGCAAATCCCATACGCAATCTCCAAAGGCGCGTTGCGGCAACTGACCAATGTGAGCGCGCTCAGCCTCGCGCCGCGGGGCATTCGGGTGAACGCCATCGGTCCGGGCACGATCGCGACCGACCTGGCGCGCTCGATCGCATCGGATAAAGCAGCTGTGAACATGATCATGAGCCGCACACCCTTGGGCCGCATGGGCGAGCCATCGGAGGTCGCGACCATCGCCGTGTTCCTGGCGTGCGATGAATCGTCCTACATAACCGGCCAAACCATTTATCCCGACGGCGGACGTCTCGGCCTGAACTACACAGTGCCCGTCGCTGGCGAGCAATAATGCGCGTCGATGTGCATGGCTGGTGGCTTGCCAAGCCCGGCTCGCCTCCTGCAAATACCGGCTGAGATCATCATGCTAGCGGCTGTGTCGAGATAAATATGAGCGCCAATTTTGCTTTCACGCCGTCCGCCCAGCCGATGGCGGAGGAGGCCCGCGCCGCCGCCTTGCTCAACCCAGGCTTCGGTAAAATCTTCACCGACCATATGCTGGTCATGAATTACAGCGCGGAGGAGGGCTGGGATAAGGGCGAAATACGCGCCCGCGCGCCCTTCCAGGTGCAACCGGGTTCAGCCGTGCTGCACTACGCGCAGGAAATTTTCGAAGGCATGAAGGCCTATCGCCTGCCCGATGGCGGGCTCTCGCTGTTTCGGCCAGAGGCGAATGCCCGGCGCTTCGCGCAGTCTGCTGAACGCATGGCGATGCCGGTCCTGCCCGAACAGACTTTCATCGACGCTGTGCGCGCTTTCGTGAAAGCCGAGCAGGCGTGGACGCCGACGCCTGATATTGGCTCGCTTTATCTGCGCCCTTTCATGTTTGCGGATGAAGCCTTCTTGGGCGTTCGTCCGGCCGGCCGTTACTCGTTCGTTGTGATTGGCTGCCCAGCCGGAGGTTATTTCAAGGCTGGCGCCGACACAGTCACGATTTGGGTGTCGGAGACCTTCAGCCGCGCCGGCGTTGGCGGCACAGGCGCGGCTAAGTGCGGCGGCAATTATGCCGCTAGCCTCGTCGCGCAGGCTGAAGGCATGCGCCATGGCTGTGACCAAGTCATGTTTCTCGACGCCGCCGAGCGCTCGTGGATTGAAGAGCTCGGCGGGATGAACGTATTCTTCGTCTTCGCCGATGGCTCGCTTCTGACGCCGCCGCTTGAAGGCACGATCCTGCCCGGCGTGACGCGAGATTCCCTCATCAGGTTAGCGCGCGATGCTGGCCTACGCGTGCGGGAGGAAAAGTACGCCATCAGCCAATGCATCGCTGACGCCAAGAGCGGGGCGCTGCGGGAAGCTTTCGCCTGCGGCACCGCCGCGGTTGTCGCGCCGATTGCACGCATACGCGGCAAGGCGTTTGACGTGCAGGTCGCCGATGGTCGGCCGGGCGAAGTGACCACACGCCTGCGCGCGGCGCTTTCCGACATTCAGTTTGGCCGCACCGCCGATCCTTATGGCTGGGTGCGCCGGGTTGTTTGAGGTGCAGTTTGAATTGGCCGCGCGCTTTAGGGTCTAGGGAGAAGAGCAATGAAGTTATCAGGTTTGTCGGCCGTGGTGACGGGCGGCGCGAGCGGGCTCGGCGAAGCGACGGCGCGGGCTTTGGCCAGCGAAGGCGTCAAGGTGGCCTTGTTCGACTTGAACGAAGCGCGCGGCGCCAAAGTCGCTGAGGAAATTGGCGGCGTGTTCTGCCACGTCAATGTCACCAGCGATGAAAGCGTCGATGAAGGCTTCGCCACAGCGCGCGCTAAGCACGGTCAAGAGCGAATCTTGATTAACTGCGCCGGAACCGGCAACGCCATTAAGACGGCGAGCCGGGACAAGCAGAGCGGCGCCATCAAGCATTTCCCGCTCGATAGCTTCGACAAGATCATCCAGATCAACCTTGTGGGCACGTTTCGCTGCATCGCCAAATCGGCGGCCGGCATGCTCACGCTGGAGCCAATGGAGTTTGGCGAACGTGGCGTGATCATCAATACGGCGAGCGTCGCCGCCGAAGATGGCCAAATCGGCCAAGCCGCTTATTCCGCTTCAAAAGGCGGGGTGGTTGGCATGACCCTGCCAATTGCGCGCGATCTCTCCAGCGAAGGCATTCGCGTCAACACCATCTTGCCGGGGATATTCAACACGCCGCTGCTGCAGGGTGCGCCGGAAAACGTCAAAGAGGCGCTCGGTGCGCAGGTGCCGTTTCCCAAGCGGCTTGGCATGCCTGAAGAATATGCCAGCCTCGCGCTCGAAATGTGCCGCAACTCCTACTTCAATGGCGAAGATGTTCGGCTGGATGGCGCGATCCGCATGGCCCCGCGCTAGGACGCTGGCGCGATCATGGGTGAGGCCCAGCGCGCCAGTGCGCGCGCCTGGCCGCTGGGACTCCGGTAAAGAAAATCCGCTGGAAGGCCGAGGCGCCGGCACGCTTGAGCGGGCGGCGCTTGAGGGATCGGGACACGCTCGGTCAGCGCCCCCAGACGCCGCAGCGCAAATGCGGCGGGCTTCGAAAGGTTGCAGGCCGCTCCGAGTTGGAGGCGTTCACGCACTTCGCCCGGCAAGATCGACACGGACGCTTGCCCCAGCACGCGCCCCAGCGAGCGCGGCAGATGCAGTGCGCCGGGCGCTGATTGTAGGATGCTCAGAAATTCGGTGATGATCGGGTGGGGTTCAAAGCGCGGTAGCAAATGCTGTTTCATGCGCTCGAAGTCGGCGTCGGAAGCAAGCGGCGTCTCCACGCCGTAGAGCCGCGCGACGGGCGCGCCTTCCGCGTAATATCGGCGCCTGTGTTCGTCGCTCAAAGGCGCAACGAAGCGGTCATAGGCGGTCAGAAAGCTCCAGGCGGCCGTTGCGCTCACCCAATCCAGCAATTCGGCGTCGAGCGCGCTATAGCTCTCGCCGTCTGGCGTCTGCCCTTGCACGCGCGCATGCATATGGGTGACGCCCTGGATGACGCGCCGCGCCGCAGCTTGCGGCGCATAAACGCCGATCATGGCCGCCATGCCGGTGCGATGCGAACGGCCGATTGGATCTTGCTTGAAGCTGGAGTGCTCCCAAACGCCGGTGCGGATGCGCGCATCGGCGAACTCCATCAACACCGCCGCCACACCGCCAATGCTGAGCGCGATGGGATTCTTGAGTACGCGCCAGGATACCGAGCTAGGCTCGCAAAACGCCGCCGCGCCGGGCGGATTGGCGAAATCCACCTTCCAGCCAAGGTAAGTGTCGAGCTTCGGAAGCATGTATGAATTGAATATAGGCGTGCGCCGTGGCTCGTTCCACGCGCCGCCTTGCTATGTGCGCGCTGGCAGACGCTTGAAATCTGATTCCGCGTAGCGGCTGCCGAGGCTGTAGCGGTCGCCGGGAAAAGTGAAGAGCGATTTGGTGGCGGGCGCGCCATCGCGCCAAGTGCGCCGCGCCAAGAGCAGGCACGGCGCGTTGGCGGTCATTTTCAGCAGACGCTGCTCCTGCGCGCCGGCTGCGGCCGCGTAAATGATTTGCTCTACCTCAGTAGCGGAACCGACGCGCTGTAAATAGGCGGTGGGCGTCGTCTTACTGAAATTCTGCTTCAGATAGTCTGGCGCGAACTTGGGGTTGACGAACCGCTCTTCGATTTGAATTGGCGCGTCATCCTCATAGTGCACGATCAGCGAGCGAAACAGCTTGGCGCCGACTTTGGTTTCGAACGCCGTCGCCAGATCAATGTCGGCGCGGACTTCGCCGAGCGCGATAACCTTGCTGGCGTGTTTGTGTCCGCGCCGGGCAATGTCCTCGGCAAGGTCGCGTATGGCGATAAGTTCGGACCTTGCCGGCGGCGCGGTGGCGACGAAAGTGCCCACACCCTTGATCCGCGAAAGCACGCCGCGCTCGCTCAATTCGCGCAAGGCGCGGTGCACGGTCATGCGCGACACGCCGAGCCGGCGCACCAGTTCATTCTCCGATGGCAGCGGCGCCCCATCCGCCCATTCGCCGCGCGCGATGCGGCGCTCAATGTCGCCCGTAATCTGCTTATAGAGCGGCAGCGCGCCGGTTTGCGCGGTTGGCCGTTTGGTTTGTGCTCGCGTTCGGGCCATGCGCCTCAGGCCAGGAAGGGAAGTTGCAGCTGATGTTCGCGCGCACAGGCGATGGCGTCTTCATAGCCGGCGTCGGCGTGGCGCATGACGCCAGTGGCCGGATCATTCCACAGCACACGCTCCACGCGCTGCGCCGCCGCCTCGCTGCCATCGCAGACGATGACGACGCCGGCATGCTGCGAATAGCCCATGCCAACGCCCCCGCCATGATGCAGCGACACCCAAGTGGCGCCGGAGGCGGTGTTCAGCAGCGCATTGAGCAGCGGCCAATCGGACACCGCATCGCTGCCATCGCGCATCTTTTCAGTCTCGCGATTGGGCGAGGCGACGGACCCTGAATCCAAATGATCGCGCCCAATCACAATCGGCGCTTTCACCTCTCCCTTCGCCACCATTTCATTGAAGGCGAGCCCCAAACGATGCCGTTGGCCAAGTCCGACCCAGCAAATGCGTGCAGGCAAACCCTGAAACGCGATGCGCTCCTTCGCCATGTCGAGCCAGCGATGCAGGTGCGGGTCATTTGGGATCAGCTCTTTCACTTTCGCGTCGGTCTTGGCGATGTCGTCGGGATCGCCGGAGAGCGCGACCCAGCGGAACGGGCCGACGCCACGGCAAAAAAGCGGGCGCACATAGGCGGGCACGAAGCCCGGATAAGCGAAAGCATCTTCAACGCCCGCATCTTTGGCGACTTGGCGCAGGTTATTGCCATAGTCGACAACCGGTATGCCTTGTTGGTGAAACGCCAGCATGGCTTTCACATGTGTCGCCATCGAGGCGCGCGCCGCTTCGGCGACTTCGGCGGGGTTCTGCACGCGTGTTTTCTGCCAGCGTTCCACCGTCCAGCCGGCGGGCAGGTAGCCATTGACGGGATCGTGTGCGCTGGTCTGATCGGTGACGGCGTCGGGTTTCACGCCGCGCTTGAGCATTTCCGGCAGAATCTCTGCAGCATTGCCAAGCAGACCAACCGAGATCGCCTCTTTCTTTGCGCACGCATCGGCGATCATCGCTAAGGCTTCATCCAGCGTGTCAGCGCGTTTATCGAGATAGCGCGTCTGCAATCGCTTCTCGATGCGGTCGCTTTGGCATTCAATGGCGAGACAGCACGCGCCCGCCATCACAGCGGCAAGCGGTTGCGCCCCACCCATGCCGCCAAGACCCGCCGTCAGAATCCACTTGCCGGACCAATCGCCGTTGAAATGGCGCTGGCCCATTTCGGCGAAGGTTTCATACGTGCCCTGCACGATGCCTTGCGTGCCAATATAAATCCAAGAGCCCGCCGTCATCTGCCCGTACATCATCAGGCCACGGCGATCGAGCTCGTCAAAATGCTCCCATGTCGCCCAACGCGGCACGAGGTTGGAGTTCGCAAGCAGTACGCGCGGCGCATCCGCATGGGTTTTGAACACGCCAACGGGTTTGCCGGATTGGATCAGCAGCGTCTCGTCATCACCCAATTGGCGCAGTGTTGCGACGATGCGATCATAGCTCTCCCAATCGCGCGCGGCGCGGCCAATGCCGCCATACACAACCAGCTGCGCCGGATATTCCGCCACCGCCGGATCGAGATTGTTCATCAGCATGCGCAACGCCGCTTCGCTCTGCCAGCTTTTGCAGGAGCGCGCGGCGCCATGCGGCGCATGAATGATGCGAGAGGGATCGTTACGATTCATGGCTTAGCTTTCCGAAGCGAAGGCAAGGCAGGCGTGCAGCACGTTGGCGAGCACCGCGCGCATCGAAGCGGCCCGGGCGACGTCATAAGCAGGCGGCCAGTTCTGCTCGTTGATGGCGCTGGGCTCGTCAACAAATCCGCGAAACGCCAATTCCATCTGGATGGCGTGCACGCCTTCGCTGGGGCGGCCATGAAAACGCGTCGTAAAACCGCCCTTGAAGCGGCCATCGCGTATGGTGTTGAAACCTTCCGCGTCAGAGCAGACGCGCTCGACGGCGTCGGCCAGCGCCGGCGCGCAGGCTGCGCCGCTATTGGACCCAATATTGAAGTGCGGCAGCTCGCCCTCAAACAGGCGCGGGATACGGGAACGTATGGCGTGCGCGTCGTAGAGCACGACTCTCCCGTGCAGCGCCCGCAGGCGCGTAATCTCTGCGGTTAGCGCATGGTGGTAAGGTTCATGAAAAGCGCGTTTGCGCACTTCGATCGCGTCGTCGTCGGGCTGTCCGCTTTCATAAAGCGGTTCGCCGTCAAAAGTCGTCGTCGGGCAAAGCTCCGTCGTCGCCATGCCGGGATAGAGCGAAGCGCCGGACGGGTCGCGATTCACGTCAATGATGGATCGCGAAATGGCTGAGCGGATGGTCGTTGCGCCGAGTGCGGCGGCAAAATCATAGAGTTTCTCAATATGCCAGTCTGCATCCCTGCGCGCGAGCCAGGGCGAGACGAAGTCATCCGAAAATGCGGGCGGCAATTCCGTTCCCGTGTGGGGGAAGGCGACAATCAGCGGCGCTGCCCTGCTGTGAATATGCAGCCACACCGTCATCCCGCGATCACGCTTGGCAGCGTCGCCGTTTTGATGGCGTCGATCAGGGATTCATTGCGGATCATCGCGGTCGCCTGCGCGATTTCAGGATAAAGCATCCGATCATCGCTGAGTGTTGGTGCAAAGGAGCGCAGCAGCGCGCGTACACGTTCAAGGTCGGCGCTGGAGCTGAGCGGCGCGTGGAAATCGCAACCCTGCGCACTCACCAGCCATTCAATCGCCAGGATAGCGAATACGTTCGCGGCCATATCGTGCAGCCGTCGCGCGCCATGCGGCGCCATGGAGACGTGATCTTCCTGGTTCGCGGAGGTTGGAATGGAATCGATGCTTGCCGGGTGCGCGCGTTGCTTATTCTCCGAAACGAGAGCAGCGGCGGTGACTTGCGCCATCATATAGCCGGAGTTTAAACCAGGCTTCGGCGTCAAAAAGGCCGGCAGGCCAGAAAGTGCGGGATCGACCAGCATGGCGACGCGCCGCTCTGCGAGTGAACCGATCTCGCACAACGCCAACGCCATAATGTCCGCTGCGAACGCAACATGCTGCGCATGAAAATTGCCGCCAGATAGCGCGACAAAATCTTCCGCGAAGATAAGCGGATTGTCAGTGACGCCATTGGCTTCGATCTCAAGCGTCCGCGCGGTTTGGCGCAGAATGTCGAGCGCTGCCCCCATGACTTGGGGCTGGCAGCGCAGGCAGTAAGGATCTTGCACGCGCTCATCACCAACCAGGTGTGAGGCGCGGATCGCGGAACCCTTCATCAGCGCGCGTAAGGCGTCGGCGCTGTCGGTTTGCCCAACATGGCCGCGTAAGGCGTGAATGCGCGGATCGAATGGCGCATCAGAGCCTTTGGCTGCCTCTGTAGAGAGCGCGCCAGTCACGAGCGCTGAGCCGAAAGCGATCTCCGCTTCAAACAAGGCGCTGAGCGCAAGCGCGGTTGAGTATTGCGTGCCATTGAGCAGGGCGAGCCCTTCCTTGGGCGCGAGCGCGATCGCCTCCAACCCCGCTTTCGCCAGCGCTTCTGGCGCGCTCAAGCGCACGCCGGCGATTTCTGCTTCGCCCACGCCAATCATCACCGCCGCCATATGCGCCAGCGGCGCCAAGTCACCGGAGGCGCCGACTGAGCCTTGCGCTGGAACGATGGGCGTGACCCCGCGCGCCAGCATGTTTTCAAGAAAAGTCGCAATGAGCGGGCGCACGCCGGAGGCGCCGCGCCCCAGGCTCGCGGCCTTCAGCGCCATCATGAGCCGCACGACCTGCACCGGCGCCGGTTCGCCCACGCCCGCGGCGTGCGACAACACAATGTTCCGCTGCAGCCGCGCGAGGTCAGCGTCATCGATGCGCACATTGGCGAGCTTTCCGAAGCCGGTATTCAACCCGTAAACAGGCTCGCCGCGCGCGAGAATGGCGGCGGTCGCCTCCGCGCTCGCCTGCATTTTGGCGGCGGCGGACGGGTCCAGCTGTGCATTGGCGCCGCGCCAGATGGCGCGCCATTGGCTCAGCTTCACGGCGCCGGGCGTCAGAACAATGTCTTGCATCGCACCCCTCGAAAACGCGCGCTTGGATTATGTCTAGGCAGGTTAGACAACCCTGTCTATACTGCAAAACATGGCGACGATCTGGTTCAAACAGGCCTTGCTGCCGGCAGGTTGGGCGGAGGATGTCCGCATTTCGTTCTCGGCGCGCATTGAAGCGGTTGAGCTTGGCGTCGCGCCGCAGCCGCAGGATGATCGCCGCGCCATTGGCGCGCCGGGTCTCGCCAATGTGCACAGCCATGGCTTTCAGCGCGCGCTGTTGGCGGAAACACGCGGTCCAGCCGGTGACAATTTCTGGACTTGGCGTGTTGAAATGTATCGCTTCCTCGATCGGCTGACGCCGGAGGATGTGGCGGCTATCACCGCGCAAGCTTATTGCGACATGCTGCAGGGCGGCTTTACGCGCGTTGGCGAATTTCACTATCTGCATCACGATCCGAGTGGCGCGCCCTATGCCGACCTCGGCATCATGGCTAAGGCTGTGGCGCACGCGGCGGAGGAGGCGGGCATAGGGCTCACGCTATTGCCTGTGCTCTATGCGCACGCGGATTTTGGCGGCGCGCCGCCACTGCCGGGGCAGCGGCGTTTCATTTGCGATCTGGATTCGTTTGGGCGTTTGGTTGACGCAAGCGGCGCCGCATTGCCCGCTGGCGCAAATCTCGGCGTCGCGCCGCACAGCCTGCGCGCGGTGACGCCGCAGGAATTGGCTTTCGCCGCTTCGTTGGCGCCAAACGGACCAATCCATATTCACGCCGCCGAGCAAGTGCGCGAAGTGGAGGCGTGTCAGGCTTGGTCTGGCATGCGGCCAGTGGAGTGGTTGCTGGCCAATGCTGAGGTGGATCAACGCTGGACCTTGATCCACGCCACCCATGTCAACGCATCCGAAACGGCGGCGCTTGCGCGCTCTGGCGCGCAGGCCGGCTTATGCCCCGTCACCGAAGCCAATCTCGGCGATGGTATTTTCCCAACGCCGGACTATCTCGCCCAGGCCGGCGCGTTCGGGGTCGGCACGGACAGCAATATCGCCATAGACGCGGCTGCTGAGCTGCGCATGCTGGAATACGCGCAACGCCTCACGCGCCGCGCGCGCAACGTGCTCGCGCCAAGCGAGGGCGCATCGACGGGCGCGGCGCTTTTTCGCGCAGCCTGCGCTGGCGGAGCGCGTTCGCTCGGCGTTGAAACCGGCCTGGCGCCTGGCGCGCCGGCGGACTTTTTTTCGTTCAATGCCGAGCACCCTTCGCTGGCGGGCCGCACGCGCGATGAGCTGCTTGACGCCTGGGTGTTCAGCGCCGGGGCCGGGGCCATCGACGCCGTATGGGCGATGGGCGAAAAACGCGTAGAGGGAGGGCGTCACGTGAAAGCCGAGGCCATCGCCCGCGATTTTGCAAAAACTGTGCGCAAACTGCGCGCCTGATCGAAAATCAGAGAGCGAGCGACCTGTGCTTGCTTACGGCGCCGCTCCTTGGCTTAAGTGAAGCCGGGGAGGACCAAATTGTGAGCCTACGCCAGCCGACACTGCGCCCGCATGTGATGACGACGCAGGAGATGCTCGACCACTTTGCGCTGCAGCGTCTGGTGGTGACCTACTGCCACGGCATTGATCGCGGCGATCTGGCGCTGGTGCGCAGCCTCTATCATGACGACGCGATCGACGATCACAGTCCGATGTTCGTTGGTTCGGCCGATGAATATGTGGCGTGGCTGCCAGGCATGCTGGCCAATTGGTCCGCCACTGCGCATATCATCCATAGTTCGCTGTTTCTGATCGATGGCGATAACGCCGAAGGCGAATCCACGCTCACCGCTTATCATCGCACGCGCGACAATAAGCGCGAGATCATCGCTTATGGCCGCTATATCGATCAGTGCCACAAGCGCGAGGGCGTATGGCGTTTCTACCGCCGCTCGCTCGCGCTGGATTGGTCAGAGGAGCGCGACGCGCCGCAGACGGCTGGCATTGGTGAAGGGGCGGCCATGGGCCAACCCTCCGACCAAGATCCTGTCTATACGCGGTTGCCGCTCTTTCGACGCCAGCGCGGCGGTTAGAAGATTTCCAATAGCCCGGCTGCGCCTTGGCCGCCGCCAACGCACATCGTCACCACGCCATACTTCACGCCGCGGCTCTTGCCCGTCGCGAAGATGTGGCCCGCCGCGCGCGCGCCGGTCATGCCGAACGGGTGGCCGATGGCGATGGCGCCGCCATCCATGTTCATCTTGGCTGTATCAATGCCGAGTTTGTCGCGGCAATAGAGCGCTTGGTTCGCGAACGCTTCGTTGAGCTCCCACATGCCGATATCGTCGATCTTGAGCCCATTATGCGCCAGCAGCTTGGGCACGGCGAAGATGGGACCAATGCCCATTTCTTCCGGCGCGCAACCAGCCACAGCCATGCTGCGGATCGCGCCCAGCGGCGTGAGACCAAGTTGCGCGGCGCGCTTGGCTTCCATCACCAGAAGCGCTGCGCCGCCATCGGAAAGCTGCGAGGCATTACCGGCAGTGACGTGCTTGCCTTCCTTGACGACCTGACCGTCCTTAAACACCGGCGCCAGTTTGGCGAGGCTTTCAATCGTGGTGTCTTCGCGGAAGCCTTCATCGCGCGTGAGCAGCACCTCTTCGAACGTAACCTCGCCCGTATCCTTATTGGTCACGGCCTTGCGCGACTTCATTGGCGCAAGCTCCGCTTCATAGAAGCCAGCCTTGTACGCAGCGGCAGTGCGCTTTTGGCTTTGCAGCGCGAACTCATCCTGCTGCTCGCGCGTGACGCCATAACGCTCGGCGACGATTTCCGCCGTCTCGATCATTTGCATCCACATATGCGGCGCATGCTTCAGCACCGAGTCCGAGATCGCGCGATAATTGCTCTTATGCTTGGTCTGCGTGAGGCTGATCGATTCCACGCCGCCAGCGACGACTGCGTCCTGCCCGTCAATTATCACTTGCTTGGCCGCAGTGGCGAGCGCCATCAGGCCCGATGCGCATTGGCGATCGATCGACATGCCCGCCACGGTCATGGGCAGGCCGGCGGCTGCGGCGGTCAGGCGGCCGATATTGTAGCTCTGATTGCCTTGCTGCGAGGCGCAGCCAATGACGACATCTTCCACCATGGCCGGATCGATGCCGGCGCGGCGCACCGCTTCGGCCACGGCATGACCGGCGAGCGCTGGGGCGTCGGTGTCGTTGAAGGCGCCGCGAAACGCCTTGCCGATCGGCGTGCGTGCAACAGAAACGATAACAGCCTCGCGCATTTTCCCTATTCTCCAGAAACTCGGCCAGATGGCGTTTGTGGTGCGTTGCTCTCGCCTGCGGCCGGTTGAGTCAAGGGCGCAGGCCGCAACAGGCGCACTGGCGTCGCCGAGGAGCGGATGCGGGCCCGATCCGCTTCCGGCGCGGCAAGCGGGGCGCACTCTTCGAAGTCGGCCAGGCAGGCGGCGGCGAGGCGTACATATTCCGCGTCCGGACCACTGCGCCAGCCGACTTGTTCGGCGCTGAACTCCTTGATCGCGCGCGCCGGATTGCCGGCGATCAGCTGGCGGTTCGGAAACTGCGCGCCCGCACGCACGAAAGCCTGCGCCGCCACCAGACACTCCGCGCCAATGCGGGCGCCGTCGAGCACGATCGCGCCCATACCGATCAGCGCATCCTCGCCGATATGACAGCCATGCAGGATCGCACCGTGCCCAATCGTGGCGCCGCGCTCGACATGACAATCGGTTTCGGCGGAAGAGTGCAGCGTGACGTTGTCTTGAATGCTGCTCTCGCCATCGACTTGAATGCGCCCGAAATCGCCGCGCAGCGAAGCGCCGGCGGCGATGTAGCAGCGGGGGCCGACGATCACGTCGCCAATCAGCGAAGCCAGTGGATGCACGAAGCTGCTTGGGTCGACAACCGGCGTCATCCCTTTGAAGCGATAGGCGGGCATGGCTCTTCCTTAAGCGAGTTGCAGCAGCTCGACGCGAATGCCGTCAGGATCGATCAGGTAGACCACATGGCCGCTCATCACGTTGTTCTTTGGTATCTGCACTGGAGGCGAGACGAACCGATGGCCAGCGGCGAGCAGGCGCTGATAGGTCGCGTCCATGTCATCGATCACGACGCAGAAGTGCACCGCGCCGGCATTGCCGTTCGCCGGGTCGATCGGAGCGCCAGCATTGGTGTATTCCACCAGTTCAAGTACGACCGCCGACTCCGAGCTGCGCAGGAAGCACTGGCGCACTGAACAGCCTGGATAGCCAGTGACGTAACCGACCCCGGCGCCGCTATGCGACCACGGCCCAACCAGTTCAAGCCCGCTAAACACCTCCTGATAGAAGGCGATCGAGCGCTCCAGGTTCGCCACGGTTAGCCCAACATGGTGCACGGCGTGCATGGCGGTCATTGTACTGACTCCAATTGCGCCTCAAGCGCTTGCGCCGCAGCTGTGGCGCCGGCGAGCGTGGGATGAAATTGCGCGCCCACAGCGTCGCGCCAGCCATTGACCCAGGGCTCGGGCGCGCAGACGTCATGGCCGGCTGAAGGCGCTTCGAAATCGATCAAGGTTGCATCTGTTTCAGCGACAGCCTCACGCGTGGCCTGCGCAAGGCGCGCGCCGACTTCGCGCATGATGGCTACTTCTTCCGCCGTCAGGCCCGCCTTCTCGCAAGTCCCTTGCGGCGGCAAGATCACGGGATAGGTCACCACAATAATGCGCGCGCGGGGCGCGCGGCGACGGGCTTCGAGAATGATGTCCTTTATGTGCGTGCGCACGCCATCAATGTCACGCGCGCTCGCGGGAGGCGGGGTACGAGCGGCGCGTCGCGCCAGCCAGCCGCCAAAGCTTTGATCCTTCGCCGCCGCAAGCAACATCAGATCGCCAACATAGAACAGATCATTGCCGCCTATGGTCAGCGTCACCAGCTCAGTGCGCTGATCAATAAAATCCAGTTGCGCCGGCTGAAAATACTGACGGCCGGTCAGCACATGCGCTGTCGTGGCGCCGGAGCAGCTGCGATCCACGATCGACATGCCGGTCCTGCGCGCGAGTTGTTGCGGGTAGCCGTCCAAGCCCGTCGCGCACATCAAGGGTGCGCCCGGAATCGGTTCGCCCAAACCGATGCCCGCCGAGTAAGAGCTGCCCAGCGCCACGTATTGCGGCGTGTTGGTTGGCCGCTGTGCGCCTTGATAGGCGACAATGCCCACGGTGATCGCCGCCAGCGCGAACAGCGCGCCTAGAACCCACAAGATCATCCGCCACATGCTGCGCCCTCACCGTTGGCGACAACATTAGACTGGGCGGCGCGGAATGACAGCGTGAAAGCCCAGCAGCCGTTAGAGCAAGACGATGCTGCGCCCCGTGGTCGTTTTCGCCGCCAGAGCTGCGAAGGCGGCTGGCGTTTGCTCGAACGGGACGGTCGAGCCGATCACGGCGCGGATTTTGCCAGCCAGCGCCAGCGCCAGGATGGATTGCTGGATCGCCGCGCCCAACGCGGTGGAGGGGAAGTTCCAGCCCATGGCGCGCTTAAGTCCCGCCGCCATCTGCTCGTTGGCGTAAGCCAGCATCACACCGCTAAAGTGGCAATTGCCCAGCGCAGCGCGGCGCGGGACGATCGATTTCTCGTCGGCGATTTGCTTGTTCGAAGCGAAGCCCATCATGAGGTAATGGCCATTATAGGCGATGCTGCGGATGGATTTATCCATCACCGCCTCGCCGACATTGTCGAACACGACATCGACGCCTTTGCCGCCAGTTTCATCAAGAATGATGTCGTCGAACTCAGCGGTCTTGTAATTGATGGCGATATCGGCGCCGAGATCGCGGCAGAGCTGCAACTTCTCGTCCGATCCCGCAGTCGCGAACACGCGCGCGCCGGCGTTTCGCGCCAGTTGAATCGCCGCCGATCCAGAGCCGCCGGCGGCGGCGTGGATCAGCACGCTTTGCCCGGGCGTTAACCCCGCGCGATCAAACAGGCCAAGCCAGGCGAGGTGAAAGGGAAAAAACAGCGCCGCCGCATCGGGCAGCGGGATTGCCTCCGGCATTTCGAAGGTCGCGCCGGCGGGCGCCAGCGCATATTCAGCAAAACCGCCATTGGCTTGTCTTGCAATGGCGACGACGCGTTTGCCCAACAACGCTTCCGCGCCAGCGCCGCACGCATCGACAATACCCATCACTTCCATGCCGGGCGTCGCCGGCAATTGCGGCGGCGCCATCATGTTGCCGCCCTGAATGCGCTCAAGGTCGTTGAGATTGAGCGGAATGGCGAGATTGCGCACGCGCACTTCGCCTGGACCCGGCTCTGGAATTGGGACTTCATCCAGTTGGAGCGATTCCAGCGGCGGGCCGAAGGCACGCACGCGCCACGCTTTCATGGTCTTGCTCATGGCGTGCTCCTATTCCGGCCGCAGATCGAAGCGATCAATGTACGGTTTCAGCCGTTCGCGCACATAGTCAGGCGAGATGAAGAATTCCTCTGGCGAGTAGCGGTGAATGCCGTGCTTGCCTTGCGGGTTGTCATCGATGAACGCCTTCATCCGCCGCGCGCCTTCATCGGTCATGGGAATGTCGAAGGCGTCGTAGATACTTCCCACAACGGCGAATTGATTGTGCACGAAGTCAGGAAACATCACGTCATGCAGAATGGCGTCTGGAAACGTCTTCTCCGCGCGCAGCTTCAAGACGCGATCCAGCACGCGGCTGAGGCGTTCGATCCAATCATCGGAGATTTCCTTCCGGTCGACATGATTGCTGCCCATTTGCCGCACCAAAGCTGCGAGACTTGAGAAGGAGGTCAGTGATTTCACCGGATCACGGTGCGTGAACACGATGCGTGCGTCCGGGTATTGGTTCAGCATTTGCTCCAGGCCCCACAAATGGGCGCCAGTTTTCAGAACCCAGCGGTCGAGCATGTGCTGCGATTGCAGGTGCTGCAGCTGCTTTTTGTGGAAGTCATAGACTGGGGCCCAGTCCATTTCGTAATCCATCCAGCGCTGATAGGTCGGCACGCGGAATTGGTTATGAAACAGCGGCGTGGACATGGCGTCGCCCATCATCACCACGCATTCCTGCGACAGCCGCGCGCCCATCGGATGCATGGCTTTGAACAGAGTCTGCAGCGCATCCATTTTCGGCATCATCGAGTCACACAGCTCGATGCGCGGATCGGTCTCGAACGTCGCCGTTTGCGGCGGCGGGGAGGGGAACATGATCTCCCATGTCATGGGCGCGCGGTTGTTTGGGTCTTGCGCCAAAATGTCGTGCAGGATGGTCGTGCCTGTACGCGGAAAGCCGATAATGAAAATCGGCTTTTCGATCTTCTGCTGGGCGATGTTTGGAAAGCGCTTGCGATCATTCACATAATGCAAGCGGTTGACTATGTGCCCTAGGCAGCGCTCGCGCGCGATCAGCTTCCCGAGCGGATTGAGCATCGCGTCGTTTTCGAGCGAGTACACAAACAGCTTGAGCGGCTCCATGAACGGGCCTTCGCCCAGATCGTCGAGCCCGCCACTGCGGCGATGCGCTTCCTCCAGCAGCCAGTCGACATTGAAGCCAAGACTGAAATCCTCTGCGTCCGCAGTCGTCACGTTCATCCTCCCATATATTCTTGCGGCACGCTGTAGCGGTCCGTGTAAGCCTTGAAGCGCTCGCGCAACTCGCCGGGATTGAGGCCAAAATCCTCTGGCGTGTAGGCGTGGGCGCCGAACTTGTGCTTCGGCCGCGCCGCAAGGTGCGCGCGCATCGCCTCCAACGGCTGTCCCTCCGCGCTGTCGCCAAATGCCGAATAAATCCGGCGGATTTCCGCGATTGGGTCACGCGCGAGATCGGAATAGAGGACATCGACGATCTGGATACGCGGATGTTCGCGCCGAAACGCCTCTACGGCGTTGGTGCAGCGTTCCAGAATATCGATCCAGTGTGTGGCAATATACCGGCTGTGATCGGCGTCGGAAAATGTGCCAGTGAGCGTGGTGATTAGGCTGCACACGGAGGCGGCGAGCGTCACCGGATCGCGGTGCAGCAGGATGAGGCGCGCATCGGGATACGTGTCGGTAAGCGCCTTCAGCTGGAGTGCATGACTCGGCGCCTTCAGCGTCCAGCGCCCGCGCACGCCGCCACTTTGCAGCACTTGAAGCACGCGCTTGTGGTAGGCGTAGGCTGAAGCGTGATCGGCGTTCGCAAGCCAGGCGCCGTAAGAGGGCGCGTTGGCCATCGCCTCCCAAACATTGCTGCGAAAATCCTGACCGGTGAGCACAATGCACTCGGTCGGCCCATCCGGCTCTTCGCCTTGCACCACGCGGAAGCGCGGATTGATCTGATCGATCATCGCCATTTGCGTGCGCGTGGCTTCAATGCGTGGATCGCTCGCGATGCCATCGAGCGTTGGCGGCGGGGTGCTATCGCTCGCTTCCCAGCGATAGAGCGGGCGGTGGCGCGCATCCTTCGCCAGCAAAGAGGAGAGCAAAGTCGTGCCAGCGCGAAAGAGGCCGACAATCACGAACGGCGCCTCGATGCGTTCGTCCAAAACCTCGGGGTGGCGCTTAATCCAGTTCGTCACCCGCAGTCGGTTCGCCAGTGCGCCGGTAATCCCCATTGGGATGGCCATTTGGCCGATCGCATTGAGCTTCGCCTCGTGTTCGAGCGCGTGACAATAGTGCGCCAGCCCCTCGCGGAAGGTTTCGCCGCCAAAATCCTGGAGGCCGGCCGCTTCTTGGGCGGCCGAGGCCAAGGCCTCTGGCGCGAAGCGCATTTTTCCTCCCGTCCTCTTAAAAAGGAACTATATGGTTCCTTATTGTTAGGGCAGGATGTTGGCGCTGGCAAGCGGTAAGATTCGAACCATGGCGGAAGCATTAGGCGCACCAAGGGCGGCGACGCGAAATGGCCGCGGTCGCCCGCGCGCTGAAGAGGTGACGGAGCGGGTCAACCACATCATCAGCGTCGCCGAGGCGCTGATCGTGCGCGACGGCTATCAAGCGGTCAGCGTCGATGCGATCGCCCGCGCGGCGGGGATTTCGAAGAAGACGATCTACTCGCAGTTCGAAAATAAAGCCGGCTTGCTCGCCGCGGTGGTCGATCGGCTCGCGCGGAGCCTCAGCGTCGCGCTTGCTCCCGTGCAGCAATCCAGCTTGCGCGAGGGTCTGTTGCATCAGGCGGAGATCATTCTCGACGCGTCTTACGATGAAACCACGCTGAAGTTCGACATCATCCTGTTTCGCGAAGCGCGCGCCTTTCCAGAGCTGAGGCAGATTTTCGAGCGGGCAGCGCGCGAGCAATTCTTCAAGCCGGTGGAGGAGTTTCTGCTGGCGTGCGCTGCGCGCGGTTTGCTCCAGCGGATCGACTGCGTCTTCGCCGCGCAAGCGTTCGTGCATTTGCTCACCGGAGATATCGTCGCTCAGACAGCAATGGGAACAGCCCCAAAACCAATGTCGCCAGCCGAGCGCCGCGCCCATGCTGAGCGCGTGTGCGACCTCTTCATTGGCGGCATTGAGAAACGGGCTTAATCTTCAAGCTCGGCAAGCACTTCTTCCGTATGCGCCCCCAGGCGCGGCGCGCCGGAGGCGATGCGGCCTGGCGTGCGTGAAAACCAAGTCGGAATGCCCGGAAAACGCACTGGACCTTGCGCCGTCTCCACCGGCTCAAACATGCCCACAGCATTCAGATGCGGATTGTCGAACAGTTCATCCGGCGTGCGGATCGGGGCTGCCGGAATGTCAAGCGAACGGCAGAGATCCAGCCATTCCTGCGTGGTGCGCTCAAGGAACGTTTCGCCCAGCAGCGCATAGACTTTATCGATCTGCGCCGCGCGCTGCGTGATGGTGGCGAAATGCTGGCCGGCCCAACCCGGTTTCACTGCATCCACAAATGCCGACCATTGTTTGTCGCTGTATACCAGCGCCGCGACATAGCCATCCTTGGTGCGATAGGGGCGCCGGTTCGGCGCCACGGCGCGCGGGTAAAAAGCCGGACCAAGGGGCGGGGTGAACATGGCGCCATTGGCGTGCTCCACCAACATGAAGGACGCCATGGTCTCGAACATGCCGACTTCGACTTCCTGACCCTCGCCAGTGCGCGCGCGGTGAAACAGCGCCATGGTGGTGGCGTAAAGCGCAGTCAGGCCCGCCACCTTGTCAGCGATGATGCTGCCGACAAAGCTGGGCTGCCCAGTCAGCTTTTGCTGCACCGAGACCAAGCCGCATTCGGCTTGGATCGTATCATCATAAGCGGTGAGATCGGCGTCGGGTCCACGCCGACTATAGCCGTAGCAATTGGTGTAAACGATGCCGGGATTGATCGCCGCCACATCGGCATAAGCGAAGCCCAGCTTGGCGATGGCCTTGCCGCGCATGGAATGGATGAAAACGTCGGCGTCCTCGATCAGCCGCCGCAGCGCGGCCTTGCCATCTTCGCTGCGCAGGTCGAGCACGACGCTGCGCTTACCGCGATTAATGTTGACAAACACCCCAGCTAAACCCGGTGCGGGCGCGACCGAAATATTGCGCACCGTATCGCCCTCGGGCGGCTCGATCTTGATCACATCGGCGCCCATGTCGGCCATGATCTGCGTGCAATAGGGCCCGAACACCATGGCGGTCAGATCGACCACGCGCACGCCAGCAAGCGGGCCGGTGCGTTCAGCGGTTCTCTCCATGGCATCCTCCTGATCGAGCGCGGCAGCTAGCTGATTTTCACGGGGCGCGCCATGCCGCGGGCAGGCGGGTTTTTGCCGTTGCTGGCGCTATGACACCCTGTTACGCCATGGCGACAAAGGGAAGGACGACGCGGCCAAGCAATGGATTTTGCGTTTACTCAGGATCAGCAGAACATCCGCGATGCGGTGCTGAAGCACTGCGCTCAGTTCGCCCCGGAATATTGGCTTGAGCGCGACCGCGAAGGCGTGTTCCCGCACGACTTCTTCAAATCGATGATCGACGCGGGCTGGATCGGCATCGCCACGCCGACGGAATATGGCGGCTCCGGGCTCGGCATCACCGAAGCGGCGATCATGATGCAGGCGGTCGCCGAATCCGGCGCCGGCATGAGCGGCGCGTCAGCTATTCACTTGCCGGTGTTCGGCTTGCAGCCCGTCCTTCTATTTGGCACGGACGAACAGAAGCGCCGCATGTTGCCGCCGATTATTTCCGGCGATGACAAAGCCTGCTTCGCCGTCACCGAGCCCAATGTCGGCCTCAACACCACTGAGCTGAAAACCCGCGCCGAACGCACCGAAGGCGGCTATATGCTCAATGGCGAGAAGATTTGGATTTCCACCGCGCAAGTCGCCAACAAGATGCTGATCTTGGCGCGCACCACGCCGCTGGATCAAATCAAGCGCAAGACGGAAGGGCTCTCGCTCTTTTATACCGATCTCGACCGCTCCAAGATCGACGTGCGCCTTATACACAAGATGGGCCGCCACGCCGTCGACTCGAACATGCTGTTCATCGAGAATTTGTTCGTGCCCGAAGCCGACCGCATCGGCAATGAAGGCGAGGGCTTCAAATACATTCTGCATGGCCTCAATCCCGAGCGCGTGCTGATCGGCGCCGAAGCCATCGGCATTGGCCGCGCCGCCATCAAGCGCGCCGCGACCTACGCCAAGGAGCGGATCGTGTTCAACCGTCCCATCGGCCAGAACCAAGGCATTCAGCACCCGCTAGCCAAATGCTGGGCGCAGCTTGAAGCCGCCAATCTCATGGTGATGAAAGCGGCCACCTTGTTCGATAAGGGTGAGGAATGCGGCGTTGAAGCCAATGCCGGCAAGTATCTCGCTGGCGAGTTCGGGTTCGAGGCGTGCCACACCGCCATGCTGACGCTGGGCGGCATGGGTTATGCCCAGGAATATCATGTCGAGCGGCTGCTGCGCGAAGTGCTGATCCCGCGCACCGCACCGATCAGCCCCCATCTGATCTTGAATTTCCTGGCCGAGAAGGTGTTAGACCTTCCGAAGTCTTACTGAGGGCAGCACATGCAGAGTTTCAGCGCCCGCTCCTGGCTGTTCGCGCCGGGCGACAGCGAACGCAAAATGGAGAAGGCGACAGCCAGCGCGGCCGATATTGTCATCCTCGATCTCGAAGATGCGGTGAGCGAAGCTGAAAAGCCGAAGGCGCGGGACATGGTGGTCGCGTTCCTCAAAGCCAATACGCAAAATCGCCACCGGTTATGGGTGCGCGTCAATCCAATCCAAGGCCCGCATTTGCTGCCTGACCTCGTCGCGATCATGCCGGCCAAGCCGGCAGGGATCATGTTCCCCAAGCCGCGCAGCCGCGCCGATGCGGAAGTGTTCGATCACTATCTCACCGCCTTCGAAGCCGCAGCCGGCGCTGAGCTTGGCTCCACCAAAGTGCTGCTGCTGGTGACGGAAGAGCCGTCCAGCATGCTGGAAATCGGCTCCTATGCCGGCGTGCCGCGCACGGTTGCCATGTCTTGGGGCGCGGAAGATCTCGCGACAGCGCTCGGCGCCAGCGACAATAAAGGTGATTTTAGCGGCTACGATTTCACCTACGAACTGGCGCGCAGCTTGTGCCTTGTCGGCGCCGCCGCCGCCGGGGTGGCCGCGATCGAGACTATTCATGGCGACTTCAAGGACGAGCCGGGCTTGCGCAAGCGCGCCGCCAATGCACGCCGCCAAGGCTATCGCGGCATGATGGCGATTCATCCGGCGCAGATTGAGCCGATCAACGAAGCCTTCACGCCCACGGCGGCGGAAATCGCCGCGGCGCAGGAAATCGTCGACGTGTTCGCCGCCAATCCTGGACTCGGCGCCATCGGCCATAAGGGCCAGATGCTGGATCGTCCTCACCTCGTGCGCGCGCAAGCCGTACTCGCTTTGGTGCGCAAATGAGCGTGACTGTTTCTCCCGATAAACTCGATCTCAGCGCTTATCTGCGCCGCGGCGACCGCATCGTTTGGAGCCAAGCCTGCGGCGAGCCCTCGACCCTGATCGAAACGCTGATCGCCCAGGCGCAGGGCATTGGCGATCTCTCAGTCTTCGCCGCGACGAGCTTCTCGGGCTTGCTGACCCCGGAATCGGTGCAGCATTTCCGCGTCGCCAGCATGGGCGCCATTGGCGCGCTGCGTACGCTGACCGCCGCCGGCAAGCTCGACATCATTCCGTGCCATGTCAGCCAAATCGCGCCGATGATTGAACGCGGCTTGATCGGCTGCGATGTCGTTTTCGTGCAGGTGAGCCCGGCCGATGCGGAGGGCAATCACAGCTTCGGCCTGGTCAATGATTTCATTCAATCGGCCATCGCCAAAGCCCGCATTGTCATCGCCGAAGTGAACGATCAAGTACCGTACACGCTCTGCGACGCCACGTTGCCGGCTTCGAAAATCGACGTCGCCATTCACGTCTCGCGCCCGCCCGTGCAGGTGCCGCCGGCGAAGATTGGCGCAGGCGATCAAGCCATTGCCAAGCTCGCGGCGGACTACATTGAGGACGGCGCTGTGATTCAAGTCGGTGTCGGCGCTGTGCCGGATGCAATCCTGCAATTGCTGCGCGATCGCCGCGATCTCGGCGTCCATTCCGGCATGGTTGGGGATGGTTTGGTCGATCTGGTGGAAGCGGGCGTCGTCACCAATGCGCGCAAATCGATCGATCCGGGCGTCTCCATCACCGGTGCGCTGATCGGCTCCAAGCGGCTTTACGATTTTGCGCACAAGAATCCGAACATCGCGCTGCGTCAATCCTCGTACACGCATAGCGACACGACGCTGGCGAAGCTGGAAAAGTACGTCACCATAAACTCCGCGATCGAAGTCGATCTCACTGGCCAAGTGAACGCCGAGCAGAGCGGGGACCAATATCTCGGCGGCACGGGCGGGCAGGTGGATTATGTGCGCGCCGGCATGCGCTCGCCTGGCGGTTGGTCCATCATCGCGCTCCCGGCCACCGCCAAGGGCGGCAAGATCAGCCGCATCACCACAGCGCTTGCTGGCCCGGTGACCACGGCGCGTTCGGAGGTCGATGTGATCGTCACCGAATTCGGCGCAGCTGAATTGCGCGGGCAATCGCTGGCGGAGCGCGCGCGCCGTTTGGTCGCCATCGCCCATCCAGATTTCCGCGAAGAGCTGGACAACACCGCGCGCAATATCGCGCAAAGAGGTTTCTGATGAGCGACGCTGTTCTGTTCGAAGCCCGTCCTGACGGGATCGCCATCATCACGCTCAATCGCCCTGATGAACGCAATGCACTCGGCAAGGATATTCGCGCCGGGCTCTTCAGCGCCTGGGATCGCTTTGAGCGCGATCCGGCGCTGCGCGTCGCGATCCTCACCGGCGCTGGCGAGAAGGCCTTCTGCGCTGGCGGCAATCTTAAAGAAATGACGGAAACCAAGTTGCGCGTGCCGCCGCGCGATATGTTTCCAGTGCCGGGCGACAACATCGAAATCACCAAGCCGACCATCGCCGCCGTCAACGGCGTGGCTTACGCTGGCGGTTGGCTGATCGCGCAGGCGTGCGATCTTTGTGTCGCGAGCACGCGCGCGCAATTTGCGATCACGGAAGTGAAAGTCGGCCGCGGCTCGCCCTGGGCGGCGCCGCTGATTCACATGATCCCGCAGCGCATCTTCATGGAAATCGTGCTGACCGGCAAACCCATCACCGCCCAGCGCGCATACGAAATCGGTTTGGTCAATCGCCTCGCCGAGCCGGATCAGTTGATGCCGACCGCGCTGGCGCTCGCAGGCGAAATTCTTGAAGGCGCGCCACTCTCTGTGAAGGCTGCGCGCGACACGGTGATGCTCTCAACCGAAATGGGCCGCTCCGCCGCGCTGCAAGCGGCGCGAGCTGCATCAGAGCGCATGTATAACAGCGAAGACGCTCAAGAAGGCCCCACGGCCTTCGCCGAAAAGCGCAAGCCTGAGTGGAAGGGACGCTAGCGCCGGCGGACTGTGTCGGCGATCCGGTAGAGCAAGCGCGTGAACCGGAACACGCCCGGAATTTTGAACAGCCTTCGGAACAGGTGCTCGCTCTGTTGCGCGATCCGCTGTGCCGCGAATTCCGCGGGCGTACCGGGAACGAAGCGCGCAATCGAGAAGACGTGTTGGATATGGCGAACACGCGCGCGGATGCGATCATAGCTCACCTGCCGCAGCGCGACTGACATGATTTCTTGCACATCGCGCGCAGCGCGTTCGGCGTCATTCTTCACAGAGCCGCTCGGTCCCTCCTGCCAGCCCGGCAGCTGCGGGACCATTTGCATAAGCTCTTCAGTGCTTTCGAAAAAATGCAGGTTCGCGGGCCAGCCCATGCGCTCCGCGATTTCAAGCAGGGGCGGCAAGCGCCGCGCGACAATGGGTTTTTCCAGCGCCAGCGTGTGAACGATCGGAATCCCGAACCCTTCATAGTGCGATGGCATAACCACAAACTTGGATTTTCGCACCAGTGCGTCGATGTCAGCGTCACTCAAATGGCCGACGCGAAAGCCCGTCAGATTGTCGCGCGCGTCCAGCTTGTCATCGCGCGGCCCCCCGGGATGGCGCACGCCGCTCGGCGAGCCAGCCGTCGCCATGCCGTCCGCGGTGACGCCAAGCGCGATCACGCGTTCAAGCGGAAACGTGGACGCCAAGCGATTGGCGATCTCACCGACGGCCTTATGCGGATACTGGTTGCCGAACACAAGGATGAAGCCGGGCTCGAACGCGTCGATCTCCGCCGACGCCGCGCCTAGCTCCTCGGGGCTGAGCCTATAGTCGTCCAGATCAAGCGAGTGCAAGGATGCGCGCTGCAAATGCGGAATCGCATCGGGAAAGCGCAGCGCAAACTGCTGCGCCGTAAAATCCGAGTTATAAACAACAAAGTCCGAGCTTCTTAAGACTTGGTCCCAAAGCGTGACGATGCGCGTGTCGCGAAGGTGGCTGCAATCGATTGAGATGGTATCCAGCATGAACACGCCGACCGTCGCGCCCTTGAGCACCATCCTTCGCACAGTGTCCCAATCGAACGGTTGGCCGACTCGAAAGATCGCAGCGAACAGTTCGGGTCCATGGGGGTCGAAGCGCTCGACGCCGCACTCGCCCATTTTGTGAAACGCAAATACGTCTTCGGGGCAGAGCACGCCAACATCGAAACGATCTGCCCACTGCCTAGCCGCTGTCGCCAGTAGCTGAATTCCGGCCTTTTGCGTGCCGGAATGGTAGAGGCCGAAAGTCGAAAAATCGAAGGCGACGCGAACCTTGCCATTGGCGTCCGGGCTCAGCTGGGAGATCAGGAATTCGGCGCGATAGTCGGGCCCGTCGAACCATGACCGGACCAAGCCCTCATATTCCGGATAGCGACGGAGCAAGAGGGCGCCATTGGCATGCTCAACATCAATCTTTCGAGCGCCTGCCTCGAACGATTGCTCACCCTGGTGCCAAACGAAAGCGTGGTTGGCGAGCACTGCCCGATAACCGCACCGCGAGGCGCGCATAACCAGGTCGTTCTCTTCGTGATAGCCCTTGCCATAGGCTTCGTCGAAGAAGCCAAATTCGCTCAGAATGCTGCGTCGCACCAAGAGTGCGAACCCGACCGCAGTCGGTACATAGGAAATGCGCGGAAGCAGTTGGGCGAGCTCTCTATGCGCGGCCATGGCTTGTTCTGGGCCAAGGTCGCGAAATCGCTCGCCGATCGGAAAGCTCGCCAAAGTCGCGTTGTTCGAGCGCGGATTGACAAAGCCAATCATCGGATCGAGTTGCGAGACGCGGGCCATTTCCGTGATTGCGCCCGGAAAAACCACCGTGTCTGAATTCATCAATAGGATATCGGCGTTGGCTTCGAGCGCTTCCTGCATGGCGTTGGAAGCGGTTTTGACCCAGCCTAGATTCACTTGGTTGTGTCGGATGCTGATAGGCAACGCACTGTTTGCTTCTCGAACGGCCGCATCAAGCTCTGCCGCGAGCGCGGGGTAATCTGGGGAGTCATTGTACAGCACAATGCGCGCTTGCAGCGCCGTCAGTTCGTCCTCGCACTGCAGCAGGCTGTCCAAGATTGGGCGGACAAGCTGCTCGTTCTTGTAAAATGGCACAGCGATCAAGAGGCGCGTGGTTTGCGAGGCCCACGGTTCAAGCTTCGCCACTGGCTGAGGCAAGTCTGTTACGGCCATAGCCCTGCGCTTCCCGCGGACACCTTGCCAAGAATTGGAGGGCGCCTCATTGGTGGAAAGGGTAATTTCTAAAGCAATTTCAAACAAGGGGCTCTATCAGGGGACTCGGCGTTCCTTGGTTTGAACAACGCGCCGCCTCTCCTTGCGAGAACCGTTTCCTCGACCGATCGGCGTCTTCGCACGCGCACGTGGAAACCGTATCGGGCTGCTCTTTCAGTTTGGCGGAGGGTGGTTTTCGCCGCGCGGGCGTTCGCCGGCCTCAGCACACGCTCAGTGGGGGCGCCGATTCAGTGACGTGACGACCCAGGCCGTTTCAAGTAGAGATGCAGAATGACAATAGCGGTGATCACGGGAATTACGGGTCAAGATGGAGCTTATCTTGCGCGCAATCTGTTGCAGCGTGGGCACAGAGTCATTGGGACTTATCGGCGCACGGGTTCATTGAACTTTTGGCGCATCGAGGAGCTTGGAGTCGACAAGCATCCCAATCTGACGCTGGCCGAACTGGACCTCATGGATATCGGCTCGTGCATTCGCTTGATCGAAAGATATCAGCCCGACCACTTCTATAATTTTGCTGCGCAGAGCTTTGTCGGCGTGTCGTTCGGCCAGCCGGTAGCGACGGCGCAGATAACGGGCGTGGGGGTGCTGCATTGCCTGGAGGCGATCCGGTGCGTCAATCGGAAGATCCGCTTCTACCAGGCCTCAAGCTCAGAACTCTATGGCCGCGTGACAACCGATCTTCAGGGCGAGGAAACCCCATTCCATCCGCGCAGCCCCTACGCCGTCGCGAAGCTGTTCGGACATTGGATCACGATCAATTACCGTGAATCGTACGACATGTTCACGTCGGTCGGCATCTTGTTCAATCATGAGTCGCCGCTGCGCGGACGCGAATTCGTTACGCGCAAAATCACGTGCGGCGTCGCCGCCATCAAACTCGGCAAGGAACAGACGCTCCATTTGGGCAATCTGAACGCAGAGCGTGATTGGGGTTATGCCGACGAGTATGTCGAAGGCGTCCGCCTCATGATGGAGGAAACCGATACGCCCGATTGCTTCGTCTTGGCCACCGGGGTGACCTCATCGGTCCGTCATTTCGTGGAAGCGTCGTTCGCGGCTGCTGACATGCCGATCGTCTGGAAAGGCGAGGGCGTTAACGAAGTCGGTGTCGATGCACAGACTGGGAAAACTCTGGTTGCAATCAACCCTGAGTTCTTTCGGCCGGCGGAAGTCGATCGATTGAAGGGAGATGCTTCAAAGGTGGAGCGCATTCTCGGCTGGAAGGCCAAGACGACCGTCGCCGAACTCGCGGAAATGATGGTGAAGGCCGACCTGCGGAGAAGTGAACGTGGCAACCCAATGTGAGCGCGTTCTCATAACGGGCGGCGCCGGGTTCACGGGGGCGCCGCTCGCTGTGGCCTTGCGCCGTGACGGCCATGAAGTCGTGACCCTTGGGCGTCCGGGCGCCGGCTGCGACATCGCCGCGGATCTCACAGACGGCGAAAGCGTGGTCCAGGCCGTGCAGCAGGCGGAGGCGACCGCGATTATCCATCTTGCTGCGATTGCCTTCGCGGTGGATGACAATCTGCATCGGCTCTACACCACCAATGTCTCCGGCACGGCCGCGCTACTGAAGGGCGCTGTTGCGTGCAAGGACAGGCTGAAGACCGTCATCCTGGCGAGCAGCGGCAAGGTCTACGCTCCACCCGCTTCCGACGATCCAATTACTGAAGACTCTCCGCTTGGCCCTATCGATCACTATGGGATCAGCAAGCTCGCCATGGAGCATCTTGCACGCATGTTTGGCGGCCAGCTTCCCATCACCATTGTGCGCCCGTTCAATTATACTGGCCCAGGACAGGACAAGCGCTTCTTCGTACCGAAGCTGGTCGAGGCGTTCGTGGCGAAGAGGGATATCACGGTCGGTAATCTGGAGCTCGCGCGCGATTTCACCGATCTGGACACCGTAATTGAGGTCTATAAGCGCCTTGTCGCGTCGCCTCGCCCTGGGGGGACGTTCAACATCTGCTCTGGCGTGGCGACGCCATTAATCGAGATCGTTAACACGCTGGCCGAGCTCACGCGAAACAGGATCAACCTCACCGTCGACCCAGCACTGGTTCGCGCGTCCGAGCCCCCGGTTATTGTCGGCTCGGCGGCGCGTTTGGAACGCGCCATTGGGGGGATTTCACGTCCCGCTCTAAGCGAAACACTCGCGCGCATGGTGGCGGCTGCTGCATAATCGAGATGCGGGCGGGGTTGGCTTTTGGCCGGCGCGCACGGCATAGACACATTGGCGCGCCGGACCGGTGAGCAATCTCGACGGCGCCCAGGCAAGTGAACGGACTTCATGTCGAACAAGGATGCGGGACACTATTGGACGAACGCGCGGCAGACTTTGTCTCGCGTCGTCGTCGCCGGTCGCAACGCTGTCGACACCGCGGCGATCAGACTGCGCTCCCCCGCATTAGCGACCGCGCTGGCCCAATCGCGCCTGGGGGAGGGCCTGTTTGGCCGATGCGAGGGCGCAGATGGCGCGCACCTTTGGGGGTGGGCGTGGCGGATGGGCGCTCCGGTGCAACACCTCGAAGTCGAGCAGTGGGTCGATGGCATTCTGAAATCCGTGACGTTGGCGAACCTCGCCCGCCCCGATCTGGAAGCGATCGGAATGGGTGACGGCGCATTCGGCTGGCGCATGCCGATGCAGGTCGAACTTCAGTCCTACAAACGTCAGACTGTGCATGTCCGCTTGCGTGCGGGTCCGACGCTGGTAGGGGGCGTCGTGCAGGTGCTGCCAGTACCTCCTCCTCCACCGCCTCCTCCTCCGCCCGAGCCATTCGATAAGATAGTCGGCCACTGCGACGGCGTTGACGCAGCGAGCGTCCGTGGTTGGGCATGGCGTCCCAACCGGCCTGAGCAGCGGGTTGAAGTAGAACAGTGGGTCGATGGCGTGCTGCGGGCGAAGACTCGCGCCGACCTGGCGCGCACGGATCTACGCGATGCGGGCATTGGCGACGGCGCGCACGGTTGGCGCATGCCGCTGGTGCTTGAGGCTGATGAAACGCGACCGCAGACTCTGCAGATTATCGTCCGCGAACGAAATCTGCTCGCTGATGGCGAACGCGAGCTCGTGTTCAAGCCCGCCTCAATGTCTTCTAACGCGGCGAAAAGCGACGAGCGCGCCGACTGCTTCTGCGATCGCATTGAAGGCGGCGAACTCATTGGCTGGGCTTGGCGCCCCAATTTTCCGGAACAACAGGTCGCCGTTGAGCAACGGATCGATGGTGTTCTGGCGGGAGAGACCGTCGCGAACCTTGCACGGGCGGATTTAGCCAAGCTCGGCCACGGCCGATACGGATGGCGCATGCCGTTGCGGCTCGATCCGAACAAGGCAGGGCCGCAAATTGTGGAGGTCAAGGTCAAGGGCGCCGGCGCTGCGTCCGCGGTGGCGCGCCTGGAATTGACCTATGATCCGTCACTGTTCGAACCAACGGTTCAGGATGAACCTCAATCCGCAGTCGCAGAGCCAATCGTCCGCGGTCGCGTTGATGGCCTCAAGGGCGCGAACCTGCATGGCTGGGCCTGGAATCCGCAGGCGCCGGAAGAGCAGGTTGAAGTTGAGCTTTGGGTCGATGGCGAACATAAGGCCGACACTGTCGCCAACAGTTTTCGCGCCGATCTGCGCGCAGGCGGGATCGGTCACGGACGATATGGCTGGCGTCTGCCGCTCGCGCTGGATGCAAACCGGCAAGAGCCTTTGAAGGTTGAGGTCCGCGCCAAAAAGACCGGCCTGCCGCTGACCGATGGCGTGCTTGAGATCTCTGATAATTTCTCCCTGAACGCCAATGCGGACTTGGCCTCGTTCGTCACCTCCGCGCTGCGTCTCGAACGTGATCCATCCGCGCGCAGCGTGGCTCCACCTCGGGGCGCAACGACTTTCATCCTCTATTGCCCTAAGCAGCGAGAGCGCGGCGCCTACTGGGCTCGGGAGTTCGACGATTATCCCGGCGCGGCCAAAGCGTTCGCTGCTTTGCTCCGCACGCTCGGCGCGGTCATCGAGATCGACACGCTTGAGCGGGCCGACGCGATCTATGCGCAATGTGTCCAGCGCAATGAAGCTTGCATCCTGCTTTCGTTTGCGCCTCCCCGCCTTGCGCCGCTCGATCTTCAGTGTCCAGTCGTGCCGGCGTTTGCCTGGGCGTTTCCAACTATTCCGACTGGAACGTGGGATGGCGACCCGCGAAGCGATTGGCGCTACGTCCTGCGCCGCACCGGGCGCGCCATCGTGTTTTCGGAATTTGCCGCGGCGGCCGTGCGCGCCGCCATGGGTGTGGATTTTCCGGTCGCCGCCATTGCGGCCCCAACCTTCGAGCGTGGACCGCCGGCGCCCTTGGCGGCGCAGGACGCGCGCGAAATCAGCATTGATGGCGTGGTCTTCGATAGCCGTGAAATGAACTTCGACCCGAACCAACTCATTGTCGCTATGCCGCTCTGGCGCGGTGATGAACCAGTCCGGCGCGTCACGGTTGACGGCGTTGTGTTCGCCTCCGTGCTCGATCTCGATGACGGCCGCAAGAATTGGCAGGATTTGGTGAGCGCGTTTGCGATTGGTCACGCCCAAAGACGCGACGCCACTTTGATCCTCAAGCTGTCGCAGCCGAATGCGGACTGGTGGATCGAGATGTATAAATGGCTCGCCGTCATGCCAAAATTTGATTGCCGCATCCTTTGCTTGCGCGGCGATTGGAACGGCGAGCAATGGCGCCAGTTCGTGGCCGCGTCGGATTGGTATGTCGCAGCTTCGAAGGCGGAAGGGCTTTGTTCGCCGCTGCAAACATTTCTATCTGCGGGCCGGCCAGCCATAGCGCCGCGGCATTCGGCGCTCGCCGATAGCATCAATCCCAACTCTGCCCTTATCGTCGACTCGGATGAAGAGCCTTGGACTTGGCCCGACAATGAGTATGGCGAAAACTGGAGCTGGACCCAGCACCCCGCTGATGTCGGCATGACAACGCGCCAGCGCCCGTCGTGGAAAAGTCTGATTACCGCTTTGGAAGCCGCCCACCAGATTTCCACCTCCGATCGCGCGCGTTACGAACAGCTTTCCGACGGAGCAGTAAAGACCATGCGCGCATTATGCAGCGACGCCGTGGTGAAGGGGCGTCTCGCCGCTTTCTTGGGGCTCGATGATCCGGCCAAACGAGCGGCGCCAGCGCCGTCCGCGCTCCTCAGCGCCTCGGTTGCGAAGTAAACCCGCCATGATCCTGATTGAGCATAGCGATTTCAACCAGGGCACCATCCAGGATAACTTTGGCGCGCCGCAATATTCCTATTGGTTCGTGCGAAATGCGTTTCGACCCGTACTAGATCGACTTGGCGAGCGTGTAGAAGTCACCGATCCAGCGCGTGAAGTTGATGCCATTTATCGGGAAGCCAAAGCGCGCGGAGAACCGTGTCTATTTCTGTCCTTTAATCCGCCGCAGCGCACCGTGCTTGATCTGGAATGCCCGACATTGCCCGTGTTCGCGTGGGAATACGACACCATCCCGAACGTCACGTGGAATGACAATCCGCGCGAAAACTGGGTTTATGTACTGAGCCGTGTTGGCGCCGCGATTACGCTCTGCCGCTCATCTGCCGCCGCCGCTCGCTTGAGCCTCGGCGAAGACTTTCCCATCTGGGCGATACCTTCTCCTTTGTTTGATGTTTATGCACGTCGCTTGACTGAAGTGCGCGGCTGGCGCCAGCCGTTCAACCTGAAACTCGACGGCGCTCTGGTGATCAGCGCCAGCGACATGGATTTATCGAGGTTCCGGCCGGACCGGCCAGTTGCTGAGGCGGTGCGCGCGCTCCGCGTGATTGAGCGCACGGCCAAGGAGGGTGGGGCGGCAAACAAAGTGCGGCTGGAGGGTGTGGTTTACACCACCGTCGCCAACCCTGCTGACGGCAGGAAGAATTGGCGCGACATGGTCAGCGCCTTTGTGTTCGCTTTTCGCGACTGCCCAACGGCCACGCTCATTTTCAAGCTCACACACGCCAATCTGGAAGACGGCGTTTTATCCTTGCTGGCTCACATCAGCATGCTTGGCCCGTTTCAATGCAAGATTGTGCTCGTGAACGGACTCTTGGCGGACAAGGCTTATGCCGATCTGATTGAGGCCACGGCGTATGCGGTTTGCACTTCGCTCGCTGAAGGCAATTGCTTGCCTCTGACCGAATACATGTCTGCTGGAAGGCCCGCTGTTACGCCGGCGCACACAGCCATGCTTGACTACGTCAATCCAGACAATTCCTTCATCGTAAAAAGCGAGGAGCGGTTGGCGTCGTGGCCGCAGGACGAGCGCGCCATGGCCACATGCCGCCGCTATCTCGTCAGTTTTGCGGACTTGGTGAATCAGTTTCGCGCTAGCTATAACGTCGCCAAGAACGATCCGGCGCGTTTCGCCGCCATGTCCATTGCTTCGGTGGATGCGATGCGGGGTTTCTGCTCGCAGGACCATGTTGCAGCGCGCCTCAGCGAGGTTTTTCGCTATGTGACATCGCGCCAGCATGAGGCAAGGAAGGCGACCACCCATGCTCTTCCTTGACTACACAAATTATGACGCGACCACCATTCGCGAAAATCTAGGCGCGCCCGAATACAGCTATTTCTTCGTCCGCAATGCGTTCCAGCCAGTGTTTGAGCAGCTGGGCGCGCATATCTCAGTGACCGAGCCTGAGCGTGAAGTGGAGGAGATCTACCGAGCGGCGCGCGCGCGTGGGGAGCAATGTGCGCTCTTCGCTTTTTGTCCGCCCAATACGATGCCGGTTCACCAAAAATGTCCCATCGTCCCGGTGTTTGCATGGGAGTATGACACGCTTCCGGACGAAAGCTGCAATGATAGTCCTGCCGAGGATTGGACAGCGGCGCTGAGGCGCGCTGGCATGGCCATAACGCACTCCAGATTTGCTGCTGAAGTTGTTCGAAGAACCATGGGCGCGGATTATCCGGTCTGGGACATACCAGCGCCGATCTTCGATAAATTTAAACGCCCGGAGAACGAAGCACGAGGATGGCGACCACCATTCGAGTTTGTCGTCGAGGGCGGACTAGCGATTAACGCGAGCGATATCGATCTCTCCCGCTTCAGCCATGAATTGCCCAATGACGCCAAGGTGCATGCTCTCCGCGTGCTGGACCATGTGGCGGGCGATCCAGCGCGGCGGCCGCAAACGCTGCAGCTAGAGGGCGTCATCTACTCGACGGTCTTGAACCCCTATGACGGACGCAAGAATTGGCGTGACTTGATCGGCGCGTTCGTTTGGGCGTTTCGCGATGTGCCGACAGCCACTTTGATCGTGAAAGTCACGCGGCATGACGTGCAGGACGGCGTAATGCCCTTGCTTCAGCATTTGAGCGCTCTCGGTTCGTTCGAGTGCAAGGTCGTTATTGTTCACGGCATGCTCTCGAACGCCGCTTATCTGCAGCTGATCAATTCAAGCAGCTATGCGGTGAACGCTTCTTATGGCGAAGGGCAATGTTTGCCATTGATGGAATACATGTCCGCCGGTCGGCCGGCAGTGGCGCCGGCGCATACTGCGATGCTGGATTACGTCACGCCTGACAATGCGTTCATTATAGCCAGCGACGCGCGGCCCACCCACTGGCCGCATGACCGGCAACAGGTCCGCCGCTGCAATCACTACAAGGTTCGCTTCGACGATTTGGTCCGCCAGTTTCAGCGCAGTTATGCCGTCGCGAAGGGCGACCCAGCGCTCTATGCGCGCATGTCCGCGGCGGCGGTCAAGAGCTTGCGAGCGTTTTGTTCAGAGGACGTCGCGCGGTTACGGCTGAGAGATGTCGTGGCTCATCTTGATCGGATTGAACCGCCAGCCAAAAGCAAATCCGAGCAGGGGCCGCGTTCCCTCGCCTCCTGAGCTCAGCCTGGCTTGCGGGCGACGATCGCAATCGCCTTTGGCGCCAGTTCATTCAGCGCGTTGCGAATAGACGCGGCGTCTCTCGATTGCATCACTTCGCGCCAGGTATTGGTCCACGAGTCGAGCAACGGGTTTTCGCCTTTGCCGAACTCATTTCCCGCTTGCCAGAAGAACAACCAGTGCATGGTCCAGAAAAACCCATACGGAATGCGCTTTTCGATGATGAGGCCCGAGTCCTCAACTAGGCGCACGAAATCTTCCGTCTGAAAAATGCGGATGTGATTGGGCTTCGCGAAATAGCTGGGATGCGCAACGTGGTGTTGGAGTCGCTCGGAGGCGGCGCCCGGCACTGACAAGAGATAGAGCGCCCCAGGTTTACCGACGCGCAGCAATTCCTTCATCACGCCGGCTGGATCGTCCACGTGCTCCAAAACTTCTGTGCAGATGACACGTGTGGCGATCGCGTCGGGCAATGGCAGCGCGCTGGCGTCGCCAATATGTCCTTCGGCCCCGCCGGGCGCGTCGCGCAGCGCGCGCTTGACCGCCTTCTCAAGCACCGTGCTGTCGGTATCGACCATGATCACGTGCGCGCCTTGGCGCGCGCAGAAGCCAGCCATGCCGCCTTCGCCGCACCCTGCGTCGACAACAACGTCGTCCTTGGTGATGGGAAAGCCCGGCGCCAGTTCTCCGGTTTCTGAGTTGTACAGGCCGTCCGCAACCGCATCGGCAAGGCCGACGCCAAATAGCGAGCGAAGCTCTTTTGCCTCCCTCGCACGGTCGCCGCTTGGCGCCTCATTGGTTTCCTGTTCTGACTCGGCTCGGCGAGAAACGAGGCGCCCAGGCTCGGCTTCAGCCGTCGGCTCAATTCTTCCGCCAAGCAGGCGCGACAGAGTATCTCGGATCATTGAGCGCTCGCTTGAGTGGGCCCGCAGCCTACTTTTTCCACAGCAACTTTAGGCGGGCTGCGCCACGCGCGGCAAGCTGCGAATACGGTCGGCGGAACGCCCGTGCCTTCAGGGCCGCTAGTTCGTGCTCCACAACCAGTAGGCGCTTAGCCAGGGAGACTGCAAGTTTCTCGGCCGTCTCGGCGTCTGCTGCCGTGATATTCGCGGATTCGAGTTTTTTTCCCTCGTAGGCGGTCGGATCCCACCAGCGCTGATCGCCGTCCATGCGCGCCTGTGATTCCGCGTCGAGCATGTTGCGCAACAGTCGATTGCTGGCCGCGCAGGTTTCGAGCACATGCCGGATATAGGCGGGCGGAAGCACCCACGGCGTGCCGCCGCCTGTTTCTTCTAGCGCCCGCCCGAGCACGAAGTGGATGTCGACATCGCCGCGCCCAGGTCGCAGCTCCCGATTGCGTTGCAAAAAGCGGAGCGCAATGCCTGGAAGCGAGCGATTGACGGACTTCGCCTTCGGGGAGGGGCAACCAAGGAGAGCGAAGAAGTCGCCGACCACGTCATCGGCCATGAGCCGGGGGGAGACCCTGCGCACGTTCGGAAATGCTTGCCAGGCCTTGAGCAGATCGCCCCAGCTGCAGAGCGGCAGCTTCTCAGCCTCCATCCACCGCTCGAAGCTAGGTTGCGTCCAGGCGCCCCATTGCCACCAGGAGGCGTTCAAAAAATCAGGCTGCGGCCGCACATAGGCAATGACGTCGATTGGCGCGCGGATCTGCGAAAGAAGGTCAAGTTCCAGGAACAGCGCTGGTCGTTCCAGCCAACCTTCTTGCGATAGGACGATGCTGGTCTCAGACAGCGCGGCGTTGAGTTTTTGCGCAAGCGCCCGGCGCGTTGGCGCGGAGAGGGCGCTGAGCGTCCTGGCGTTGGCCGAGGGGGCGCCGCCGGAAAGTGAGCGTGTCGCGCGCCGCCTTACCTCAACGCCGGTGCAGAGTTCGCCCTGCCGGTCGATAACGGCATAACGAAACTTCTCGCCCAAGGTCCGGCCGAAGTCCGGATTTTGGGCCAGCGCCGTTTGCAGCGCAGTACTGCCGCATTTCGGAGCGCCGACATGAAGAATGAGACGTTTCTCGGCCATTCTAGGCAAATCCAGGCAACGCGTTCTCGAGTCCTACTTGGGCGGCTGCTTCAGCGTGGAGATGTAAGCGACGATGTCGAGCACGGCTCTGTCGCTGAGCGTCGAACTGTAAGTTCCGCTTCGTTTGCCTTCTTTGAGGGCGATGTCGAAGTTTTTCTCGACCCACTCGACCTCTGGGGCCGATGCGATGCGCACCCTGTCGAGTGTTTCATCCGGAAGGGAGAATTTCGGTCCCGTGACCTTGAAAATGTAAGTTCGCCGATTGGGGAAATCGGGGATCAGATTTTTCCATCGGGCATGCGCGTCGGCCAGGATGGCCCCGCCCATGGTTAGGCTGACATTCGAGCGCAGCGTGGGCACCGCGCTTCGGTCGCCGCGATAGCCACACACTTCAAGAATATCTTGCACGCAGTCATGGTCTTTTACCGCCTCATAATCGCGAACGATCAATTGCTCGCGCGTCAGCACCTTGCTGAAGGCCTCAAGGCTGGCCTTGTTCGAGTGATAGTTTGGGTTGTCGACGCACTCCTTCAGCGTGCGAAACCCCATTTTGATGTCTTGATTGGAATGGCTGATCGCCGCATCCACCGGATGGCGAATGTAGAGGATGACGCGGAAGCGAAAGCCCAGTTCTTCAAAAAAAGCCCGCATCCGCTGCACGCTCTCGGGCGTCAGATCGAAGAAATACTCGGTAGAGAAGATAATGTCGCCGTCGAAACCGCTTATGTCCGCTTGCACATCGGCGAGTGCGGCGTCGCCTATCGCCTGCGCTTCCGCTTCGGCGATGTCGCGATTGGTGTAGTAATAATGGCCAGCGCCGCGCTGATGAAAGGCGGGCGTGAGGTCCGCATGATCCACCGACTTACCGGGATAGAGCAGGCCATTTGTGCTCAGTTCTTCCCGCGCCGCCGCAAACGATTGCTGGATCGACGTGGTCCCTGTCTTCGGCATCCCAACGTGAAAATACGCGGTGCGCGTCTTCGATCTGTCTTCACGCATTGCGGTCACGTGAGCGTCCGAGAGTTGCGCCGGTCGCCCAGCAGGCGACGAAGTTTTGTTAGCGGCGTGCTCTGGAGCGCGGCAATATACTCAGTGAGTTGGAGCACCGCCTCAGGGTCCAGTGTATTTGAGAACACGCCGGACAAGCTGGGTTCGACAAGCTTGATCCCGAAATGCTCTTCGATCCAGGCAATCTCTTCAACGCCCCGCTCGCGAATCTGAGCGATCGCCGTGTCCGGAAGCGTGAATTTTGGGCCGCCAATCTGATAGACGAATGATTGGTCTATCTGCAGCGAGGGATTAGCCGCCTTGAGCTTATGGCAAGCGTCGGCAAGGACTGCGCCGGCCATGCTTAAACTCACATTGGAGTGGCGCGGATCGCTTGCGCCGACGTCACCTCGATATCCGCAGACTTCGAGAATATCACGCACGCAATTGCGTCCCGCCACCGCTTCGTAGTCACGAACAATGAGGTCGTCTCTGCTGATCACACTTGAGAGCGTTTCAAGCGTCTTTCGGTTCGAATGCCAGCGCGGATCTCCGCTGCATTCGGCCAATGTGCGCTTGCCCATCTTGATGTCTTGATTGGCGTGGCTGATCGCGGCCGAAACCGGATGTCGCACGTAAACGACCACGCGGAACGCAAAACCGAGTTCACCGAAAAACGCGGCCAGTTGTTTGAGCCGCTTTGGACCCACGCTGTAGAAGTATTCGCTCGAGAGCAGCGCATCGCCGCTGAACGCGCTCAGTTCGCGTTGAATCTCGGTGCGCAAGCTGTGCGCCGTGGCGAGCGCATCGGATTCTGAGACGCCCCGTTGCCGATAGTAGAAGTGTTGCGGTCCGCGCTGGTGAAACAGCGGAAGGAGGTCGGCGTGATCGACTGCCGACCCTGGATAGAGCAAACCATTCTGGCGCAAAGCTGCGCGGTTCGCCGCGAAGTAGTCCTGGATCGCGGTGGTTCCGGTCTTCGGCATACCCACGTGGAAGAAGACTCGGCCCGCCATTCCCGGTTCAACGCCCTGTTTTTGAAAACAAAGCCATGGTTACGGCATAGCCCCAAATGCGTCTAGAGCGGGCGCCAGCTAAAGCGGCGCGTTTCCCCGGGCGTGAGGGCCAATGGCGGTTTTCGCGCCCTCGGGAGGCGTGCGGCTAGCCTTGAATAAGGTCTGCGATGGCGGCAAAGGCTTGGGAGTTCGGCGCCGCCATGAGAATGTCGAGAAAGTATTCGCGCCGTGGGTGAAGATCGGTTTTGGCGCGCCGCGCCAAGTCGGGCCAACTGGTCGGGATGAGCCGACGTTCCTGACTCTGTAGTATGAACGGGCGCTGTCCGAATTTTGACAGCGTGCGCGCGAACTCGCCGATCCGTTCGCCGGAATCTGAAAGTCCCTTGGGCCAGAACTCAATTACGAACGCATCGTCTGGACGCGCCGGCGAAAGGATATTCGCGGCGCCACGAAGGATTTTTCCTTCCGACCCTTGGGTGTCGATCTTGGCGAGCAGCGGACCAAGCGTTCGTCCAGCGAAGTAAGCGTCGAGTGTCGTCATCGGAACGCGGACGGAGGATTGTCCGGAGGCGAGTTTGCTGAGGCGATGGTCTCCGAGATTGGTCGCAGATTTGAACAGCTCGACCTCGCCTTGATGATCTCCAACCGCCATATTGCGCAAATGGAGTTTTGCTCCCCGCGTCTTAGCCGTGTTCGTCTTGAGCAATCGGAAATTTTCGCGGTCCGGCTCGAAGGCGTGAATTTCCGAATCCGGGCTCATGACGCGCTGCGCAAGCGCGGTGTACCAGCCAATATTGGCGCCGAGATCAATGAAAAGCTTCGTCTGGCCCAGCAGGCGCTTGACCACTTCAGTCTCGAAGGATTCCCAGACGCCGGTGCTTAAGATTTCCTGTGAGATGAATTGATCGCGTCCAGGCCCGTGCACCCAAAACGGATAAGGCGCGAGCCCGTCTATCCGAGCGCTGGCTTGCTGTGCGGTGCGCGGCGGACGAGAGCCAAAAGAAAGGGGAAGGACTGACACGGGCGCTCGCTCAAGCCGCCGCTTCACGCTGGCCCGGTTCGCTGCGGCCTGCAATCCCATCGGCAATACGCGCTCCAAGCCGGCGAAGCGGGCTTTCGACGATGCGATAATTCAGCTCAGCGATCAGGGCCAGCAGCAATCCTGCGCTGATCAATACAATCGCGCAGAGCTCAGGGCTCCAGGGTGGATGCCAAGTTCGCCGCAACACGTCTTGGATCACCAGAAAGAGCGGGACATGGATCACGTAAAGCGCATAAGAGCGCGCGCCCGCCCAAAGCGCGAAGCCGCGCCATGGTCCCCAGCCGCAAAGCGCGTCTTTATTGAAGGAGGCCGCCAGCACGGAAACGCCCGCAACCAGCGAAACCAAGCCATATTGCGCCTGATAAAACGGTCCAATGGCGGCTGAAAGGTAAGGGATGGCTAACAGCGCTGCGACGCTCACGGGGAGTGCGAGCCAGCGCGGCGTCATGGCTGCGAGGCGCGCATAGGATTTTTGCTCGCTCCACATGGCGATGAGCACGCCAATCAGCAACGCGGAAGCGCGCGTCGAAACGGCGAGCAGGGACGGTGGACGCAGCAGGTCGATAGCGATCAGCGCTAAAAGCGCCCATCCCAAGCGCCGCCCGCTCAGCAGCGCGATGAGCGGCAACAGGAAGTAGAATTGCTCTTCGAGCGAGAGCGTCCAGTAATGGAAGCTTGCGCCATAAGGCGATGCGCCGAACGTTTCGGCGAACCGCACATTGGCGAAATAGAAGACACCCGCCACCGTGGCGTCCACATTGGTCTCGAACGCGAGCTTCGGGTTGTTGAATGCAAAGCTCGACGTGACCGCCAGAATGAGCGCAAGCCACAGCCACGCCGTTGGCAGCAACCGAAATGCGCGACGCGTCCAGAAAGCCAGGGTTTCCTTTACGCTTTGCGCCGCCGAGCCAGCGTTCCGCAAACGCGGCAGCAAAGAGCGTGCGATCACAAACCCTGAGATTACGAAGAACAGGTCAACGCCCGCCCCGAAGTTGAAAGTCTCCGGAATCCAGGCCAGCTCACCACGCAGCGGGGGCAGCAGAACGCCTGTCGCATGATGCGCAAGGACGCCCCCGACGGCGAACGCGCGCAGCACCTCAATATCTTTGTTCTTCTCGCTGTGCGTGGCGATCATGTGTCGTCCGCAACTTCGAAGGTCGCGGCAGTCCCCCCGTTTCTCCGCAACTTACACGAAACCACTGGCGCCGCTAGGGGCGGCGCAGGGCGTTTAAATCGGCTCAGCCGGCTTATCGTTGGCGGCGAGGATTTTCTCGAAGCCGCGAATGTAGCGCTCATAGGAGAGGCTGGAGGCGTGGGCGCGCGCCTTGGCGACGATATCGGCCTTCTCTTCCGGGCTCATGGCGACCAGCCGCTTCATGCCTTCGGCGATAGCGTCCGGATCATAGGGGTCGACGATAATGGCGTTGCCACCCGTGCTCTCGGGTTGAACCGTATTGGCCGAAACCACCGAAACGAGGCCCTCCTGCGCGGCTTCCAAGGGCGGCAGGCCAAAGCCTTCCAGCAAGGAGGGGAGCACAAAGCCCGCGGCGTTTCTGAACAGCCAGCGCAGCTGATCTTCGCTGACATAGTCGAGCGGGATGACGCCGGGCGTGGCGCGCGCCGCTTCCATCACTTCGGCCGCATGCGGCGTGCGCGCGCCGCCATAGACGTAGTTCACGCCCTGCTCGAACAGGCCAGAGCGGCGATAGGCCTCGATGACACGTAAATGGTTCTTGCGCTTCTCCAGCGCGCCAATGGTGAGCAGGAAAGGCTTGTTCACGCCCTCGACTGGCGCCGTGGTTTCTTTGGCGATTCCGAGGCGCACATATTGGCGCGCAACCACGATGAAGCGCGAGCCGGCGCCGTAGAGCTTCTGGTATTCGTTGAGGCTGAAATCGCTCACCGTGACAATGCCGGGATTCACCTTGGCGATCTTGTCATAGGCGATGTGATAGGTGCGCACGGTTTCCGGTTCGAACAGGTCCGGATGCGTGATCGGACCGACATCGTGACAAATCACGATGTCTTCCTTGCGTAGCTCGGTGCGCAGCACATAGAGCGGGTCCATGAACAGCACCGGATTCTCCGGCGCGCTGCGCGCAAGCACCTGTGAGTCGCCGAGCGTGCGCAACTCCATCAACATGGCGCGGCCGGCGACTTTGCGCAGCAGCGTCGGCTGCGGCTGAAACGGCAGCCGCCAATAGCGCACATCGGCGAAATATTGCGGCAGCTCGCGCAGCAAGTCGTTACAGATGTGGAAGGCGCCGGTGCGATTGATCAGCGCCAGCGAAAAATCTGCAGTGTAACGGGGATGCTGCGGCATGGCGCGCTTATCGAACCGAACAGGTTAAACGTTTGAGTAGCGCGTATTGCTGACCATGCGATAGCCGCGGATCAGTTCGGCGATGCCGCGATCCAGGTCCCAGTCCGGACTCCAGCCAGTCTTTTCCAGCTTTTCGTTGGACACAATGTAATCGCGCTTGTCCGGATCTTCGCCGATGGGCGCCTCGATATAGACGAAGTTCGGGACCTGTTCCTTGATCTTGGCGCAGAGTTCCAGCTTGGAAAGGTTCGCGCTGGAAAGGCCCATATTGAAGGATTGGCCGCCCATGGTTTCGTAATTGTCGATGCCGTGCAGGAAGCCCTTCGCCACATCGCGAATGTGGATGTAGTTGCGCATGAAGTGGCCTTCGAAAATCACCACGGCGCGGTCGGTGACGGCGCGATAGGTGAAATCGTTGACCAGCAGATCGATGCGCATGCGCGGCGCCATGCCGAACACGGTGGCGAGCCGGAAAGCGACGCCGCCCGCATCTTTCACCGCATCCTCGGCTTCCATCTTCGAGGTGCCATAGAGCGATATCGGACGCAGCGGTGTTTCTTCGGTGCAGAACTGACCTTTTTCGCCAATGCCATACCCGGAATTCGTGGTCGGATAGAGGATGCGCTGATTGCGGGAGAGCTTACCGGCGATCATGCGCACGGCGTCCGAATTGATGGTCTGGGCATTGATCGGATCGCGCTTGCACAACGGCGCGCCGACCAGCGCCGCCAGCGGGATCACGATGTCTGCCTTGGCCAGCAGCGGCGTCACCACCGCTTCATCGCGCGTGTCGCCCTTGACCGGATTGAAGTTCTCATCGGCGCACAGATGCGCGAGCACCGTGTCGCCGCGCACATAAGTGTCGAGCGCGTCGACCTGGTAGCCGCGGCGCAGCAATTCCGGGATCAGGATGGAGCCAATATAGCCGGCGGCGCCGGTGACGAGAACACGCATCGAAAATCTCTCAGTTCAGAATCTTGCGGAAAATGTCGGCCATGCGCCCGATCAGCGCTTGGTCGATTTTGTGTGAGGTCGGCAGGTTGATGCCCGAAGCGGCGATTGAACGGCTTACGGGGCAGGCCTGCGCCCAAGGTTCGTAGGCCGGCATTGCGGAGAGCGAATTAAAGAACGGCCGCAGATCGATATTGTCGGCCTTGCACGCAGCGATCAGCGCGTCACGCTTATCCGCCGGCACAGTCGCGCAGACAAACCAGGTCACCGGCGAGGCCGGCGCTTGCATCGGCGGGGGAAATTTCACGCCGGGAATGCCGGCGAATGCGGTGCGATAGGCGCCTTCGAGCGCAGCGCGATTGTCCAGAAAATCGCCAAGCCTGTCCAATTGGGCGAGGCCGATCGCGGCCTGCAGATTGGTCATGCGATAATTGAAGCCGATTTCTTCGTGCCAGTAGCGGCGCTCGGGCCGCATGCCGTGATCACGCAGCATGCGCATGCGCGCGGCCAGCGCTGGATCGCTGGTGATGCACATGCCGCCTTCGCCAGTGGTGATGATCTTGTTGGCGAAGAAAGAGAAGGACGCAACATCCGACCACGCGCCCACTGGCTTGCCATCGTAAGCAGCGCCGTGCGCTTCGGCGCAATCTTCAATCACATAGATGCCGCGCGCTTTGGCGATCTTTGCGATCTCCGCCATGGGCGCCACGCGGCCAAACACATGCACCGGCATCACCGCCTTGGTGCGCGGCGTTATGGCGGCCTCGAACGTCTCTGGCGCCAGGCACCACGTCTCGGGATCGACATCCACCAGCACCGGCGTCGCGCCGCAATGGACGACTGTGTTGGCTGAAGCCGCGAAGGTGAAATCCGGCACGATCACTTCATCGCCCGGGCCGATGCCCAGCGCCGTCATCGCCAGATGCAGCGAGACCGTGCCGTTGGACGTGGCCACGCCTTCACTATGGCCCATGCGCGCCGCGAAGCGGCGCTCGAATTCGCGCAGCTCCGAGCCTTGCGATGAGATCCAGGTGGAGAGGAACGCATCCATGAGCAACCGGAATTCGCGGTGCGTCAGATCCGGTTCGGCCACGGGCGTAAAGGCGCGCTCGGCGCGGATGGCGACATCCACCAGCTTGCCGCCGCTATTGCACACGGGTGCGATCACAGCGCCGGGATTGTCGGCGAATGGCTTGGCGAAGGCGGACATGCGCGGCTCGCCGAGATGGCGTCCCTCGCGGATCGCCGCGCGCAGATCGCTCAGATCGGCTTGCCCGAGCAGCTTGCCGCCGGTCTCGGTGACGAACACCACGCCGAAGCCATTATCCAGCGCACGCTCGACGCCGACCCAAAGGCCATCCTCGGCGCGCACTGAAAAGCGCTCCAGAGCCGTCGCGGCGGCGGGGGAGTGGGAAGCGTCGGCCATGCGAGGCTGGTCCTTACACGAAACGTGCCGCTGAGGTTTCGTAATTGTCGTCCAGTTCCGGTGCGTAAAGCACCACAGACGTGCCGTCGCGCTCCATCTTGATCGGCACATGCACCATGGAGGACAGCGCCGTGATCACGGCCTGGCGCTTTTCGGGCGGCGCATAAACCATAAGGAAGCCGCCGCCGCCCGCGCCGAGCAGCTTGCCGCCCAGTGCGCCGGCCTTCAGCGCTGCATCATAGGCCTGATCAACCACTTCGTTTGAGACTTCGGCCGCGAGTGATTTCTTCTGCATCCAGGAGTCATGCAGCAGACGGCCGAAATCGTCGAGCGGGCGGCTATCATCTTCAAGGATGGCCTGACCTTCGCCCACCAATTCATACATGCGCCGCAGCTGCGCCTCGCGCTTGCTGAAATTTTCGACCTTCTTCACTTCAACGCTGCTGGCCGAGCGCGTGAAGCCAGTGAAGAACATCACCAGCCGGGCTTCGAGCTGAGCGCGGCGCACATGCGTGATGCGCACGGGCGAGACGCGGAAGGAGCCATCCGGGTCGAAATCAATACGGTTAAGCCCGCCATAAGCAGCCGTGATCTGGTCCTGCGAGCCGACTGTCTCCTTCAACAGCTCCTGCTCAACTCGGATAGCTTCAGCGGCGAGGAAGCGCTTGGAGCACAGCTTGCCGTGATCGCCGAGAAAGGCGTGCAGCATGGAAACCGTAAACGCTGAGGACGAGCCAAGACCCGACCGCGAAGGCAGGTCCGCGTTGTAGATGACCTCAAAGCCGCTTTGCTCATCAGGGCCATAGTGCTGCAGCACGGCGCGCACGACCGGGTGTTGAATTTCGGAGATTGATTTGACCTCTTCGAGCATCCCCCACGCGACGCGATAATTGAAATCGAACACGGCAGGCAGCTTGCGCAGCTGCACATAGATGAACTTGTCGATTGAGGTGGCGAGCACAGCGCCGGGCGCGGGCCGTCCGAACCAGCTCGGATGGTCCGTGCCGCCTCCAAAGAAGGACACCCGCAGCGGTGTGCGAACAATGATCACAAGCCCACCAAAATCTTCTTGTCCCCGGCGAAATTGGTCTGGTTTTCGGCGCTCTCTGTCAATGCATGGCGCGCGTCTGGAGAAAGCTAGAATTTCGCGGTTAATGCGGCCTCGACCCGCTTGGCGATGCTTACATCACGTCGCATAAGCAAGTCATGCGCCAGGCTTTGGTTCTCGTCGGGGGTAAAGGAACGCGCCTTGGCGCGATCACCGCCGCCACGCCGAAACCATTGCTGCCGCTCGGAAACGGCGTCTTCCTGGATTACTTGCTAACTCTCTTTGCAAAGCAGGGCGTGGCTGAGTTCATCCTGCTTTCGGGGCACTTCGCCGATCAGGTCGTGGCGCGTTATGACGGCGCCGTCATTGCTGGCGCACGGGTGTCGGTTGTGTGCGAGCCAGAGCCGGCCGGGACGGGCGGCGCGCTGCGCTACGCCGCTGACCGGCTGGATCCAGCCTTCCTCATGATGAACGGAGACTCCCTGTTCGAGGTTGACCACCGCCGGCTCGAAGCGGCTCTCGGTCAAAACGATGTTGGCGCTCTGGCGCTGCGCCGCGTGCCGGATGGCGCGCGCTATGGCCGGGTCGAATTAGAGAACGGACGCGTCTCGGCGTTCCGGGAGAAAGATCCAGGATTTACCGGGGAGGCGCTCATCTCCGCCGGCGTCTATGCTCTGCGCCGGCGGGTGCTTGGGTTAATCGGCGAAGGCCCGTGCTCAATTGAGACGGATGTGTTTCCGCGCTTAGCGGTCCATGGCCAGCTCGCGGGCCTGGAAAGCGAGGGCTATTTCATCGACATCGGACTTCCGGATACGCTCGACCAGGCGCGGCGCGAGATTCCGGCGCGGTTCGGGAGCCTCTGATGGGGGAGATGACGACCGCCGATCGGCTGGCGCTCTACCGGCTGTTGGTAGAGCAAGCCAACTTTATCGCCGTGGCCCGGCGCGAGACCACGCGCTTCTTTCTCACCTTCAACACCGCCGTGTTTGGCGGGTTTGGCCTGGTTTACTCAGACCGCGTCGACTTCCCCATGTTCATGCTCTTCGTCGCCGCCTTCGGCATGGCGATGGTGTGCTTTCTGTGGAGTTCGCTGGTTCAGTATTATGGGCGCGTCGCCACCGCGAAATTTCAGGTGATTTTCGAGGTCGAGAAGCATTTCGATCTGCAGCCCTTTCGGCTCGAAGAACAGAAGGTGCTGGCTGATTACAGTGGTTGGTCGTTCAGCGCTTCACGGCTTGAGAGCTATCTGCCGATCATTTTCGCGCTGGCCTATCTTGGCGTCGCCATCCACGCCGCGACCGTGGTGCTGACTTAAACCGCCCACATCACGTCGAGCTTGCCTGCGCAGGATTCCAGCAGCGCGCTCACAGGCGTCGATGCTGCCGAGCCTCCGACCGCCTCCAGCAATTTCATATGCTTGTCGACGCCGGTGATCAGCAAGAGCACGCGCTCGGCGCGAGCCAGCGCGCTCAGAGTCAATGTCAGCCTTTGCGCGCTGCCCCCCGCTTGCGGCGCTTCAACAGCGATCACTGTCTTTTCGTTCGATGGCTCGAGCGCTTGGCTCAGTTGCGGCGAGCCGGGAAACCAGGACGCAGTGTGTCCGTCCGCGCCCATGCCCATGACCGCAATGTTGAAGGTGAGCCCAGCATAGGCGGTGTTTGCCGCGGCGGCTGCATTTTCAAACGACGTGGCGGAGTACATAGGCGTGATCCGCGCGCCGTGTTCGAGCGGCTTGCGCAAGGCGCGGCGCAGCATCGCTTCATTGGAGGCCGGGTTGTCGGGCGCGACGAAACGCTCATCGGCCAGTGCAAAGCACAGCTTGGGCCAATCCAGATTTTTGGCCGCCAGCAGCGCATAGGCGGGTTCCGGGGTTGTGCCACCCGAAAGCGCGGCGCAGCCTTCGCCAGTTGCCATCACGCCAGCGCGCAACGCTTCCGCAATTCGCTCCGCCGCCGCCGCATAGAGTGCGTCGCGCGTCGGGAACGTCTGCAGCGGGAGCATCAGCCCTTCAGCACGGCGTTGAGCGTCTCGCGCGCTTTGCCGCCCAGCTCTGCATGGCCAAGCGCAAACGCAGCTGTCGCGCGCAAATAGCCGAGCTTGTCGCCGCAATCGTACGAACTGCCTTCATATTCGAGTGCGTGGAAGGCTTGCGTCTGCATCAAGCGCACCATGGAATCGGTGAGCTGGATCTCACCGCCCGCGCCGGCCTGCTGACTGCTGAGCAGGTCGAAAATTTCCGGCTGCAGAATGTACCGGCCAGTGATGAAGAGGTTGGAGGGCGCAAGCTCGCGCTTGGGCTTTTCCACCATGCCTTTCATCTTGATCACCCGCCCGTCCCGGCTTTCGGGATCGATGACTCCATATTGCTCTGGCGTGTCGGTCGGCTCGACCGCGATCACATTGCCGCCGACCTGCTCATACACCGCCGCCATCTGCGCCAGGCAGGAGGGGGCGGCCTTCACCAGCATGTCCGGCAACAGCACTGCGAAGGGCTCATTTCCGATGACGTCGCGGGCGCACCAAACGGCGTGCCCCAGTCCCAAAGGGGCCTGCTGGCGCACGAAACTCATAGCGCCGGGGGCCCTCAAATCCGCCTCCAGCTCCTTGAGCAGGTCGGTTTTGCCCTTCATCCGGAGGGTGTCCTCCAGCTCATAGGCCCGATCAAAATAGTCCTCGATGGCGCTCTTGTTTCGCCCGGTGACGAAAACGAAGTGCTCGATCCCAGCGGCCGCGGCCTCATCGACCACGTATTGAATGGCCGGCCGGTCGAACACAGGCAGCATCTCTTTTGGGATCGCCTTGGTGGCCGGCAGCACCCGCGTACCCAGCCCAGCGACCGGCAAAACCGCTTTCCTTAGCGGTCTGCCCCGCGTCGACCCTCTATCCATTGATGGCTCACCTTACTGCAGCGCAATAAACAAATCCGGACCGGCAACAAACCCGGCCTCGGCCGAAGACGCAACATGGCTTATGCGCGGTTATCACGGAATTTGCCGCATTTTCAGCAATTTTGGCTAGGCTGCGATTCAGGTGCGTCCCACTATAAGCGCAGGCGTGACCAAGGTTACCGCAAAAATTTTGCGGCGCAGCATTATTGGAATTGCCTAGTTCGTAACCATTTGATAACCACGCCGCTTGGTTGGAGTTCCCTGACAATGCGCATCGCGCCTGTTAATTCCGAGACGCTCGCAAAGCGCCGCGCCATCGTGGCCAGCTTTGCCGCGGGCGTGGGCGTGATGTTCGCAATGGGCCTGTTTGTACCCATTTCCAACAGCCTGTCGTTGGGCGCGGCCGAGGCCCATGCCCTCGAGCAACGGGCGCCGGCCATCCAGCCGCTGGACGTCGCCGCCATCGAGGCGACCCTGGCCGAGGCTGAGCGCAGCATGGCCGTCAGCCGCGCTCTGACGGACGACGATATTTCGCGTTTAGCCCGCCTCTCGCACTAATCGCGTTCCGGGGCGCCCAAGGGAAAAAGCGACCTGAAGCTACGCGCCTCATCTACGGCGCGCGCGAAGGATGGTCGCGCCAAGAGCCGGGTCCGATACGCCCGAAGCGTTGGGTAGGCTTCTGAAATTTGATAAGTCCAGTCCGCGTAGAAGAGCGATGGCGCGGCTGCGCAATCAGCCAGCGTGAAATCTTCGCCCGCCGCCCAGGTGCGGCCAGCCAACTCACCTTCGAGCCACGCATAGGCGCGCTCCAAGCTTTTGCCGGCGAGCGCCAAGCCTTCGTCCTTAGTCATCGAGCCCGAACGGCCCAGCGCCGCATTCACGGCTATTTGCTGTTGGTTCATCACATGCAGATCGAAGAAGCGGTCGAGGAAGCGCACTTTGAGCGCCGCCGCCGGATCGGACGGAATGAACTGCACTGGCCCCGGATGGTTTAGCTGCAAATATTCAATGATGATGCTGGTTTCGACGATCTGGCGGTCGCCATCCAGCAGCAGCGGAAACTGAGCCAGCGGCCAGCGTTTCAGCCAATCCGCCGTGTGCTCGGGTTGATCTGGTCCGAGCCCGCGAAACGCGAACGCCGTCCCATTCTCATAAAGCGCGATCAGCACCTTCTGCGTGTAGGAGGAGAAGTGGTGGCCATAGAGCGCGAGCGTCATGGCGATGCTCAGAGGATCGACTGGCCGGTAGACTTCCAGTCTTTCAAGAATGCCGCCAGCCCGGCCTCCGTCAGCGGATGCTTGTAAAGCGCCTTGAACGTGGCCGGGGGAATGGTGGCGCAGTCCGCGCCAGCCAAAGCGGCGTCGCGCACATGCAAAGTGGTGCGGATGGAAGCCGCCAGCACCTGCGTCTCATAGCCGTAAATGTCGTAAATGGTGCGGATCTCGCGGATCAGCTCCATGCCGTCCTGGCCGCCATCGTCGAGCCGGCCAATGAAAGGCGAGATGAAGGTGGCGCCGGCCTTGGCCGCCAGCAGCGCCTGCACCGCGGAGAAGCAGAGCGTGACATTAGTGGGGTGGCCCTCATCCGTCAGTGTTTTGCAGGCCAGCAGACCCTCAGGCGTCAGCGGCAGCTTCACGACGATATTGTCAGCCACTTTCCGCAACTTACGGCCTTCGGCCAGCATGGTCTCGGCATCCTGAGCCACCACTTCGGCGCTGATCGGACCCGGCACGGCGGCGCAAATCTCTTCCAGCGTTTCAAAGAAGTTCCGCCCTGACTTGGCGATCAGGGAGGGGTTGGTGGTCACGCCATCCACCAGCCCGGTGGCGGCCAGCGCCTTCAGCTCTGCGACTTCGGCGCTATCGATGAAAATCTTCATGTCATTTCCTCGCCGCCGCTGTTACCGAACCCGCGCAAAAAGCGCAAAGCGGCCGAATCGGCGCATTTGAACGCTGAGGGGTAGAGTATGGCGCAGATCAAAGAAATTGAGGGCGTCCCGGCGCAACAGATGGCGAACGCCATTCGCGCGCTCAGCATGGACGCGGTGGAAGCGGCTAAGTCGGGCCATCCGGGCATGCCGATGGGCATGGCCGATGCGGCAACGGTGCTGTTCTCCCAATTCCTCAAATTCGATGCGTCCGATCCGAACTGGCCTGATCGCGACCGGTTCGTGCTCTCCGCCGGCCATGGCTCGATGCTGCTCTATTCGTTGCTGCATCTCACCGGCTATGCCGACATGACGCTCGACGAGATCAAAAACTTCCGCAAGCTCGGTTCGAAAACCGCGGGCCATCCTGAATACGGTCACGCTGCCGGAATCGAAACCACGACCGGCCCGCTTGGGCAGGGCATCGCCAATGCTGTTGGCATGGCGATGGCGGAAGCGCACCTCGCTGCGCGCTTCGGCGAGGATCTGGTCAATCACCGCACCTGGGTCATTGCTGGCGATGGCTGCCTGATGGAGGGCGTCAGCCAAGAAGCGATCGCGCTCGCTGGGCGTCAGAAGCTCAACAAGCTGATCGTGATCTGGGACGACAACAACATTTCCATCGATGGCGCGATTTCGCTTTCCGACTCCACCGATCAGCGCGCGCGTTTCGAAGCCTGTGGTTGGACTACGATCGAGTGCGACGGTCACAATATGGCGGACGTCGCCGAGGCGATGCAGGCCGCAACGCAAAGCCTGCTCCCCGTGCTGATCGCCTGCAAAACCACGATCGGCTACGGGGCGCCGAAAAAAGCCGGCACCGCTAAAGCCCACGGCGAACCGCTCGGGGCCGAAGAACTCGTCGCCGCCAAAAAAGCGCTCAGCTGGGATTACGGACCGTTCGAAGTGCCGGAAACTATTCGCGCCGCATGGAAAAAGGTCGGCGCCAGAGGCGCAGCAGCGCGCGAGCAATGGGAAGCGCGCCTCAAGCGCTCAGAGCATCGCGATGCGTTCGCCATCGCCATGAATGGCGGCGATGTCGATGCCGGCCTCACCGCGCTTGGCTTGCATGCAGCGAAAATGGCCGCCGAAAAGCCGGCGCTGGCCACGCGCGCTTCATCGGGCGCGGCGATCGAAGCCATGTTCGCCGCATGCCCGGAATTGTGGGGCGGCTCTGCCGATCTCACCGGCTCCAACCTCACTCTGCCCAAGGGCGTCGCCGACTTCACGCCCGAGGATCGCTCCGGCCGGTACATTCGCTACGGCATTCGCGAACACGGCATGGCGGCGGCGATGAACGGCATGGCCGTGCATGGCGGCGTCATTCCTTATGGCGGCACTTTCATGTGCTTCGCTGATTATTCGCGCCCCGCAATCCGGCTCGCCGCTCTAATGGGCGTGCGCGCCATCCACGTGCTGACACACGACAGTATCGGTCTCGGCGAAGATGGCCCCACGCACCAGCCGGTCGAACACCTCGCCAGTTTGCGCGCAATTCCCAACCTCGCTGTGTTCCGCCCGGCCGACGCCGTGGAAGCTGCCGAATGTTGGCAGCTCGCACTGCTGCGCCATGACGGACCCAGCGCGCTTGCGCTCTCGCGCCAAGCGACGCCGGCTTTGCGCTTTGACGCGAGCGAAAACCTCTCGGCGCGGGGCGCCTATGAATTGCTGCCAGCCGAAGGCGGACCCTCGCAAGTGGCGTTGTTCGCGACCGGTACAGAGGTCGCGCTCGCCGTGAAGGCGCGCGAGATGTTGCAGGCCGAAGGCATCCCCACGCGCGTCATCTCCGCGCCGTGCTTCGAATTGTTCGATGCGCAGACTGACGACTATCAGGACGAAATCTGCGGCGACGAAGACGAAATCAAAATCGGTATCGAAGCCGGCATCGGGCAGGGCTGGTTCGAAGCCTTTGGGCTCGATGCGTTTGTCGGCATGAGCGGCTTCGGCGCCTCAGCTCCAGCCAAGGACGTCTACAACCATTTCGGCATCACTGCCGAAGCTCTGGTCGAAACCGCGAAAGCGCTGCTCTGAGGTTTTCCCTCCCCTGAAGCAAGGAAAACTCAGTTCAGCTTGAGCGCCAATTCGCGCAGCAGCTTCACATCCTGCGCTCGCGCGCGGGGGAGGATCACCACCGCGTCGCCGCTCGCCACCACGATCAGATTGTCGACGCCGGCTACGCAAATCTTTGGCCCATCGGTGCGCAATAAATTGCCGGAGGCGTCCAGCGCAACGGCGGGGCCGTGCTTGGCGTTGCCATGGTCGTCATGCGGCGCGAGACGCCAGATTTCATCCCATGAGCCCACATCGGCCCAGCCAATGTCGCAGGGCGCTACTGCGCCGAGGCGGGTCTTTTCCATCACGGCAATGTCGAGCGGCTGCGAAGGGGTTTTTTCGAACGCCTCCGCATCGAGCGTGATGAACGCGCCGTCGCGCTTGCCTTGCTTTAGCGCCGCCAGCGCACCGTCTCGGATCGCGGCGCTCGGCTCGAATTCGCGCAGCATCACGCTCGGATCGAACATGAACATGCCGGCATTCCAGGAATAGCCGCCATCATCGAGATATTGCTGCGCCGTCTCCGCATTGGGCTTTTCCCGGAACGACTCAATCTTGAACACACCCGCATCCAGAGGCTCCCCGCGTTTGATGTAGCCGTAGCCGGTCTCGGGCCGGTTCGGTGCGATGCCGAAGGTGAGGATGCGCTCTTTCGCGAACGCCGCCGCGCGTTCGATCACGGCCAGAAAGCCGGCGCGATCCTGGATAACGTGATCGGCCGGCAAGAGCAGCGCCAGCGCGCCCGGCTCGATCTCCGCCGTCAACGCCGCGGCGATGGCGCCGGCGGCGGCGGTGTTGCGCCCGAACGGCTCGAGCACGATGGCTGCGGGCGTAACCCCAATCTCGGCCATTTGCTTGGCTGTCAGTTCAGCATGGCGGGCGCTGCAAATAATGATCGGCGCGCCAAACGAAATGCCGTCCGTCTCGCCGCGCACGCGCTCCACCGTCTCAGCGATCAGTGGCTGCGAACCGCCCAATGCGTGGAACTGCTTGGGCTTGTCATCGGTCGAGGCCGGCCAGAGCCTTGTGCCGGAGCCGCCCGAGAGAATGACGGGGATGATGCGATGTTTCATTCTGGCTCTTTAACCCATTTGCCTATGGCGCATGGAAACTCCGTGCCGCCGTTTCGGTTCATTGACTTGGCGCCGCGGAGGAGGCCAGTACGCTCCCCATATGAGCCAAATTCCTTTCGCCGACATTCGCGCCTGGATGTTTGACGCCGCCTTGCCGTTTTGGGGAAGCGCCGGTGTTGACCATGTTCATGGCGGTTTCCATGAAGCGCTGAATTTAGACGGTTCCCCCGCTGAATCGTCGTTCAAACGCACACGCGTCATCTGTAGGCAGGTTTACGCCTTCTCGCACGCCGCTTTGCTGGGCTGGGCCGAGGGCGACGCGCTGGCCAAGCGCGGTTTTGATTATTTGTCGGAGAAGGCGTTCCTCGGCTTTGATCAAGGTTGGGCCCGGCGGCTGACGCGCGAAGGCGCTCTGCTGGACCCGACGCCCGATCTTTACGATATCGCCTTCGCCGCGTTCGCCCTGGCCTGGCGCTATCGCCAGTCGCACGATGGCGAAGCGCTCAATCTGCTGCACTCCACCTTCGACTTCGTGGATTTCTACATGCGCGCGCCGGGTGGTATGGGTTTCGTGCACGAAAATCCGCCGCAAGGCCCGCGTCTGCAAAACCCGCACATGCATTTGCTTGAAGCGTCCATCGCCGCTTATGACGCGAGCAAGGACCAACGTTTCCTCGGCTTCGCCGAAGAAATCGCCGATCTGTTCAAGCGCAAATTCTTCGATGGCAAAACCCTGGCCGAATACTTCACGCCGGACCTAAAGCGCCTCGACGGCGAGCAGGGCCGCATTGTCGAACCCGGCCATCAGCTCGAATGGGCGTGGATCCTGGCGCAATTCCAACGCATCAGCGGAACCAATATGGTGAAGGAAGCGGAGGCTCTGGTGGCGTTCGCTGAAGCGCACGGCGTCGATCAGGCCAGCCATGTCACCTTTGACGAGGTACGCGACGATGGCGCGCCGCTGCGCAAATCCTCGCGCACCTGGCCCAACACCGAGCGCATTAAGGGTCATCTGGCGCTGTTCGAGCTCACCGGCGCCGATCCGCGACCCGCGGTCGCAGGCTCAGCGCGGCTGCTGCTCGACCGCTATCTCGCCGTCACCCCGCGCGGCGGCTGGATCGATCAGTTCGATGCGGACGGAAAGCCCTTATCGGCCAATATGCCGACCTCGACCTTCTATCATGTCTTCCTGGCCTTCGCGGAAATCCTGCGCCTGCAGCCCAAGCTGGAAGCGCTCGCGTAACAATCGGAAACCAATTGTATTTTGACGCCGCGCGAGCGAGCGCGGAAAACCCGCGCCGCACATCGGGCAAGCTTCCCCTCCAAGGCGAGGGGCGAAGGGACAATACGCATGGCTATCGCTTTCATCGATCTGAACGCGCAGCGCCGTTTCCTCGGCAGCCGCATCGACGAAGCGGTGATGAAGGTGATCAATTCGGGCCAGTACATTATGGGCCCGGAGATCGCTCAGCTCGAAAGCGATCTCTCCGCTTTTTGCGGCGCCAAGCACACGCTCTCCTGCGCCAATGGCACGGACGCACTTTCGCTCATTCTAATGGCCAAGGGTGTAGGGCCCGGAGACGCCGTGATCTGTCCCAGCTTCACCTTCGCCGCGACGGCGGAGGTGGTCGCGCTCGAACGCGCCACGCCGATCTTTGTCGATGTGAATCCGGAGACGTTCAACGTCGATCCTGAAAGTTTGAAAGCCGGCATCGAAACGGCGAAGCAGCGCGGTTTGAAGCCGGTGGGTTTCATCGCTGTCGATCTGTTCGGCCAGCCGGCCGATTACGATGCGCTCGAGCCGATCTGCAAAGCCAATAATCTCTGGCTCTTGTCCGACGCCGCGCAAAGCTTCGGCGCGACTTATAAGGGCCGCAAGGTCGGCACCATCGGTTTCGCCACCGCCACCAGCTTTTTCCCAGCCAAGCCGCTCGGCTGCTATGGCGATGGCGGCGCGGTGTTCACCGATGATCCGGCTCTGCTGGATACGCTCAAGTCGTTGCGCATTCACGGCCAAGGCACGGATAAGTACGACAATATCCGCATCGGCATTAATGGCCGCCTCGATACGGTGCAGGCCGCCGTGCTGATCGAGAAGCTGAAAATTTTCAGCGAGGAAATCGTCAAGCGCAACGAGATCGCTAGCGGCTTCAACGAAGCGCTGAAAGATGTAGCCATCGTCCCGCGCGTGCTTGAAGGCTGCGTCTCAACCTGGGCGCAGTACACGATCCGCGTGAAGGCCGGAAAGCGCGACGCCATCGCCGCTGCATTGCGCGAAAAGGGCGTGCCGACCGCCATTTATTATCCCAAGCCGCTGCACCAGCAGACCGCCTACAAAGCGTTTCCCGCCGCTGGGAATGGCCTGCCGAACTCTGACATGATCGCGCACGAAGTACTCTCGCTGCCCATGCACCCCTACATGGACGACGTGACTTTCACCACCATCGTGGATGCGGCGCGCGAGGCGATCAAAGCAGCTTAAGCGCCTTCTTCCGGCACGCGCTGCCTGAAATAGTAGAGCAGAGCAGCGGCGGCGCAGCCGAGCGTGATGCCAATGGTCAGGTCTTTCGCCAGCGTGCCGCCGAAGGTGATGAGCAGCACCAGCGCGGTGGGCCAGGCGCGCAACAAGTGCGCAAACTCGGCTTTCTCCGCCATGGTCCAGCACACCACCATCAGCACGCCCGCCAGCGCCGATAGCGGGATATAGCCTGCAAGCGGCGCGGCGATCAGCATGAAGAGAAGCAGGGCGCCCGCATGGATGATGCCGGCCACGGGCGTGCGCGCGCCCGCGCGGATATTCGTCGCCGTGCGCGCAATCGTGCCTGTCACGCAAATCCCGCCGAACAGAGACGCGCCGACATTGGCTAGCCCCTGACCGATCAATTCCATGTTGGACCGATGCTGGCGCCCGGTCATGCTGTCGGCGACCTTTGCCGAAAGCAGGCTCTCCACCGCCCCAAGCAGCGTGAACGAAAGCGCCGTCGGCAACACAGCCGCGATCGTGGCCGGCGCGAGAGCAGGCAGCGCCGGACTGGGCAAGCCGTGCGGAATGCCGCCAAAACGCGAGGCGATGGTTTCGACCGGCAGGTGCAGCAGCGCCGCCAAGATCGCCGCGCCGCCAACTGCGATCAACATGCCCGGCCATTTCGGCTGCGTGCACCGCAGCCAGAAGATGAGCGCCGCCACGCCCACGCCCAACCCTGCGGCCCAGGCGTTGAAGCTGGGCAGGCTCTGCGCCAGCGCGACCAATTTTGGAAAGAACTCCGCCGGCTCGTGTCCGGCCAGGGTAAGGCCAGTCAAATCCTTGATTTGGCTCGCGGCGATGGTCACGGCGATGCCGGCGGTGAAGCCCACTGTCACCGGATGGGGGATGTGCCGCACCAGCGAGCCCAGCCGAAACAGCCCGAGCAGCACCAGCATGACCCCTGACATCAATACCGCCGTCAGCAATCCGCCTACGCCGAATTGGGCGACCGCCGCCGCCACCAAGGTGATGAAGGCGCCGGCTGGCCCGCCAATCTGAAACCGGCTGCCGCTCAGCGCCGAAACAAGAAACCCGCCGACAATGGCCGTGAATAAGCCGCGCTCCGGCGAGACGCCCGAGGCTACGGCGATCGCCATGGACAAGGGCAGCGCCACGATCGCCACCGTGATCCCGGCGATCGCGTCGCGTCGAAGCGTGTCAGCGTCGTAGCCCTCGCGCAGAACGGCGAAGAGCTTCGGCTGCAGCAAGTGCGCCGTTGCGGTTCCATCTGACATAACGCCTCAGATGGCGCTGCGCCGGCGCATTACGCAAGAGGGCCGAATGCCCCGCCGTCAGAACCGCGCCGTCACCTGCAGACCCACCAGACGCGGCGCGCCGCGAATGAAGGTCGGGATGGTGAAGGAGTCGCCCGTATTGCCGGCGTCGATCAGGTACTCTTCATCCAGCGCGTTGTTGATGAAGCCTTCGAGCGCCCAGTGGCCGCTCTCATGCTCGAAGCCGGCGCGCAGGTTTAGCAGGCCATAGCTGTCCTGGAATTCGTCCACACCCGCATCGAGCAAGCCCGGCAACGGCTCGCCCTGCAGATCAGCGCGGTCATTGTCGTCATCGAAGAAGATTTTCGACTGCCACGTATAGGTGGGCATCACAAAGAACTCGCCCGCCGAGATCGGGAAGGTGGCTCGCACGCCGAACGACAGCGAATGATCCGGCGAGAGACGGAATGAATTGCCCGACCGCGCGCCCGATTCGAAGCGCGCATGATTGTAGGCATAAGTGGTGAAAACGTTGAGGTGATCGATCGGAGTCCAGTTCAGCGCGCCTTCAAAACCATAGGCCGTCGCTTCGCCCGCATTCACCGTCACCAGCGAAACTCCGACAAATTGCGTCGTTTGGAAGTCGGTGTAATCGTAATAGTAGAGCGAGCCTTCAGCATCGAGACGCCCGCCGCCGAGATTTTGGGCGCGCAGACCCACTTCGTAGGAGTCCACTTGCTCGGCCGGCAGCGCGTTGTTGGAGGGCGCGCCGCCGCCCGGGAGGTTGGCCGGCGCCAGCGAGAGCACTTCCGGACGACGGCCGCGTGCATAGGAAACCCAGCCCGCAACATCGTCCGAGAACTCGTATCGGCCCAGCAAGCGCCAGGTCCAAGCGTCGAAATCGCCCTCGCTTTCGATCGCCGCAGTGGGTTGCGTGAACAACCCATAGGGTTGGAGCGCGCTGGTGTCGCCTGAGAATAGCACCGGGACCAACCCGCCCAGCACCGCATTGCGTTGGGCGGTGAGTTCGGCGGCGAGCGCGGCGTCACCGGCATCATTCGCAGCATCGATCTGGGCAGGCAGGATGAACTGGTAGGCCAGCAGGTTGCCAAGCAAGCTCGGCGAACTAGTCGCGGCAAAAAGGCCCGAGCGTTTTTCGTCCTGGGTGTAGCGCACGCCCGCGGTGAGTTCGAACCTGTCCGTCACGCGCCAAGTGGCGTCGGCGAACGCTTCGTACGACGTGGTTTCGCCGCTGGTGACCGCGTACTCGGTATGCGCGGTGTTTAGCGCGTCATAGATATTCTGGCTGTTGAGCAGGAAAGCCACGAGGTTTGGCGCGACGAGCGCGTCGAACTCAGCGGGCGTATAGACCTGGGCGCCGCGCGGCAGCTCTCCAACCGCGAAGGCCAGAGCATAGCGCTCGTCATACATTGTCGGCGTACGGGTTGAGGCTTCTTCGTGGAAGTAGGACACGCCGGCAAACGCGCTGACTGGGCCGCCATTATCCCATGAAAGGCGGAATTCCTGGCTTTCCTGCGTGCCTTCCGCGTCTTCCGCCGCTACGATGAGCGTATAGGCGGAGCCGTCTGGATCGAAGACTTCCGTACTTTCAAATTCGCGCGTGCCGGTGATCGACGTCAGCGACAGGGTAGGCGAAATTTCCCAATTGCCGATCAGGGTGAGGCTGCGCACCTCCCGCTCGAGGCCGAGCGGGGCGCCGCCTTCAAAGCCGCCAAACGTGTTGAGCGCCGCCGGCGAGTACGGGCTGAGGTCGGATCCAACCGGCGCGAATGAACCTGAGCGGAATGCCGTCCCGCTATTGGCGTCATTATGAATGTTGCCAATGAGGTCGAAGCGCAAAGCATTGTTGGGCTCAAACGCCAGCGCGATACGTCCGGCCGCCACATCGACGCCGCCCAGGTCCTCGCCGCCGGCAAGGTTTTCAACATAGCCATCGCGCGCGCGCAGCGTGCCGCCGACGCGAATGGCGAACGCATCGCCAAGCGGCGCATTGAGCACGACCAGACCACGGCGATAGCCGTCCTCGCCGCCGCCAAGTTGCGCTTCGAAGTATGGATCGGACAAATCGGCCTTGTTTTGGATCACGTTCACCGCGCCGATCAGCGCGCCGCGTCCATAAAGCGTGGCCTGCGGGCCGCGCGACACTTCGATGCGCTCAACGTCGAACAGCTCTTGGTACGTGCCGCGATTACGCGAAGTGGAGACGCCGTCCTGATACACGGCGATGCGCGGCTCGGTGGTGGCGTCGCCCGAGTCTGAAGTGATGCCGCGGATTACGAAGCCAGTATTGTTGGCGCTTTGCTCCTGCACTTCGAAGCCCGGCACGAACAGCGCCAGTTCGTCATACTTGGTGATGCCCAGCTCTTGCAGCGTTTCGCCGCTATAGGCGGTCACCGCCATCGGCACTTCAATTAGGCGCTGCTCGCGGAGCTGCGCTGTGACAACGATTTCGTCGGCAGCTGTGAAGTCGGCTTCTTGCGCCGCGGCCGCGCCCGCAAACCCCGTCGTCAGCGCGAACGCGCTAACCCACATCCGATGCAGCATGTTCAAACCCCGCCTTTGTGCGATGCAGCATCACCTATTCAACGAGTGCTACAATTCCATGACAGGGCTATTCGAGACTCAAAAGAAACTCTGGCTCAGCCCTAGCATGCCGCAAGGGCAGTGGCTTTCGGCTCACACTCTGTAATAGTCTCGGTACCAGCGCACGAACCGCGAAACGCCGGCTTCGATCGGCGTGGAAGGCGCAAAACCCACCTCGGCCATCAGATCGGAAACGTCCGCATAGGTCGCCGGCACGTCGCCCGGCTGCATGGGCAGCAGATTCTTCACCGCCTTTTTGCCGATGGCGTCCTCGATGATTTCAATCAGCCGCGTCAGCTTCACCGGCGTGTGGTTGCCAATATTGTAGAGCCGATAGGGCGCGTTGCTGCTGCTCGGGTCGGGATTCTCGCCGCTCCAATTCGTATTCGGTTGCGCCGGCTTATCGCCCAGTCGCACCAAGGCTTCGACCACATCATCAATGTAAGTGAAGTCGCGCTGCATCTCGCCGTGATTGAACACGTCGATCGGTTTGCCTTCCAAGATCGCCTTGGTGAAAAGGAACAGCGCCATGTCCGGCCGTCCCCACGGTCCGTAGACCGTGAAGAAGCGCACACCTGTCGAAGGGATTCGGTACAAATGCGCATAGGAATGCGCGAGCAACTCGTTCGCCTTTTTCGTTGCGGCATAAAGCGAGACGGGGTGGTCCACATTCTGATGCACCGAGAACGGCATCGCCGTGACCGCGCCATAGACGGATGATGAGGACGCAAACACCAAATGCTTGACCGGATGATGCCGGCAGGCCTCCAGCAGGCTGACGAAGCCATCAAGATTGGACCGCACATAAGCTTGCGGGTTTTGCAGCGAGTAGCGCACGCCAGCCTGGGCCCCGAGATTGAACACCAGCTCGAACCGGTGCTTCTCGAACAGGGCCGACACCCCGGACGCATCGGCGAGGTCCAGGTGATGGAACTCAAAGCCCGGGCGCTGCTCCAATTGCCGCACCCGATCCCGCTTCAGCTCCACGCTGTAATAATCGGACAAGCTGTCCAGCCCCACCACGGACCGGCCCAGAGCCTGGAACCGGGCGGACAGGTGGTAGCCGATGAAGCCAGCGGCCCCGGTCACGAGAATCGGGGCGGTCATGGGCGGAGGGACCAGAGCGGGTGCAAAGCGGGGGTATCGCTAGCGCCTGGCGCCGCAAAAGCAAACAGGGGGCGCCTCTTGGCCGCGCTCAAGCGAAAACTGAATGAGAGGTCACCTAAAGGGAGCAATTTCGCCTTGGCGCCGCCCCGGATTTAGGCTTTGTTACAAAAGGGTCCGTACCTAGGCTGGGCCCAATCGCGCGCGGGCGGGAGATTTAGGGTCATGGCGTTCAAGCCTGTCGATGCAGAGACCCCGGTGAACCACGCCCAAGACGTGCGCGACACCATTATCAAATCAGGGCTTTCCGGCGTTGCCGCCACGGTTTTGGCGGTGACGATCTGGTCGCCCGCGGGTCTCGGCGGCATGGTCGGCACGAGTATGGCCTCGGGCACTGATTCCAGCAGCCCCGCGGCGGACGCGGTTGGCCGCATGGCGCCCTTCCCGGCGCCGATCACCGAAGTCGAGCTGGAATACATTCAAACCAAGCTGCATCAGAGCGGTCGCTCGCTGCGCCTCATGCGCGAGTCGACCGATCAGGCCATCGCTCAGATCCGCGCTGTCGCCAAGCGCGACGGCATCGCTGCGCCCATGGGGCTGCGCGGGGTCATTGGCTCCGGCATGGATGTGACGGACGCGCTGGTCGCCCCCGCGCCGCTGGTGGCGCCCACAATCGCCGCGCAAGCCGAACGCCAGCCCGCGCAGCAAATCGTAGCTGCTGCGCCTGCGCCGCTCACCGTTTCCTACAATGCGCCTCTCGCCAGCTCCGGCGCCGTGGTCACTTACATTGGCGGCGACGAGTACAATTCCACGCCGGATCCGAACATGGAACTGGCCTCGCTGCTGCTGGCTTACTGAGTCTCGAGCTTCCGAAAATTAAAATGGGTCAGAACGCGCTTCTTGAGCGCGCTTAGGCGCGTTTCAGCGCCAGCACCGCCGCCGCCGCCATGAAGGGCAGCGCCATGTACCATTCCTGCCAAGCGCCATAGCTCACATTCCAGACCAGGCCGATCGTTGCGATGCACGCTGTCGCCGCCGCCGCGGGCAAGCGCGCGCCATCGCACCAGCGCACGCAGGCGAGACCCGTCGCCGCCAAGCTCGCCGCGAGCAAAAGCGCGCCCACGCCGCCAGTCTCCAGCCAGACTTGGACGCTGAAAGAATGCGGGTGCAACGGAATAGCGGCGTAGGTGAAGCCGTTCAGATCCTGCGGGTCGCGAAAGCTGCGCGAAGCATCTAGCCCCCAGCCCAGCAGCGGCTTCTCGATCGCGCGGGCAGCCGCATAATCCCAGATTTGCAGCCGCATGCCCCAGGATGGCGGCAGTTGCAGCGCCGCCTCGCGGAGCGGTCCGGACGCCGCATGGATGACCCATGGCGCCGCCATCAGCCAGAAGGCCCAAACGCCTGCCGCCAGAGCTGGCGCCCAGCGCGGCGCCGCATAGCCAAGGGCGAACGCCGCCAGCCCAATCGCGAACGCGACCAGGTTGGCGTCGAAGCTGAATTGCGTCGAAAGCGCCGCCATCGCCGCCAGCAATATCGCGCCGAACACCCACCGGGGCGGTCCGCGCAGCATCAGCGCCGCCGCAAGTCCAGCGAAGCCCAAAGCCTCCAGCACGAACACGCCGCGCCCGGGATTGCGCTGCAGCAGTCCAGTCGGCGTCTCAGGTTGAGCCGCGCGGTTGAACGGCATGTCGAACCCGGCCTCGATCGCCAGCAGCAGCGCCAGCATGAGCAGCCCCGCCAGCAAGCTGGCGCGCACCCAGCCGCGAGCCTTCTCGTCCAGCCCGCTCATGCCGGCGACAAGGCCCAGTCCCGCCATGGTCGCCAGCACGATCTTCAGCGCTTGCTCCGGCCGATCCAGCGGCGACCACAGCACGCTCAGCGCAGCCCATGCCGCAGCGGCCAACAACAGCGCATAAGCGAGCGGGATGCGCCCGCCAAACCGCCATGGCGCGCCAATCGCGCCGCAAAGCGCCAGCAATGGCGCGAGCGCCAGCGCGCCCGCTGCCGACGCCGCCGGCATGATCCAGAACAGTAGAGCGCCGGCAAAGCCGCGGCGTCCGAGATTGCGCATGACCCACCTTGCCGCCGATCGCAGGCGGCTGCTGGCTTTTGCCCTTTCCCGGCTTGGTCTCCAACGGTATTTTGCCGGCCTTCACAAGCTTTGGCGCGGGAGGCGGCAATGACGATCAGCGCCGTGACGGTCTCCTATCAGACCGGCCCAGTGCTGCGCGATTGCCTCGACGCGCTCATCGCCGCGCCCGAGATCAGCGAAATTGTGCTGGTCGATAATGGCAACCCGCCCGATGTGGAGGCGTGGCTGGATCAGCGCGCCGCCGCCGAGCCGCGCCTGAAATTGGTGCGCGGGCAGGGCAATGTCGGCTTCGGCCGCGCCTGCAATGCCGGCGCGAAGCGCGCGGCAGGCGACGTGCTGCTGTTTGTGAATCCTGATGTCGTGCTCGCCCCCGGGGCCGCCGCTTCGATGCAAGAAGCGCTTGCGGGCGTCGATGGCCTTGCGCTGATTGGCGGCGATGTGCGCGACGCAGACGGCCAGCCTGATCGCGGCACGCGCCGCGAGCGCGTGACGCTTTGGTCCGCCTTCGTGAGTTTTTCCGGTTTATCGCGGCTCGAGCGCGTCATCCCCGCCTTCCGCGATTTGCACCGTCATCGCGATCCGCTGCCGAGCTGCGCTGCGGAGTGTGCGCATGTGAGCGGAGCGCTAATGCTAATGCGCCGCACAGATTTCGAGCGGCTCGGCGGGTTCGACGAAGCCTACTTTCTGCATGTCGAGGATATCGACCTGTGTTGGCGCGTCACCCAAGCGGGCGGGCGGGTGCTGTTTCAGCCCGGCGCCATCGGCGTACACGCGCGCTCTTCCAGCGCCGCCGCCTCGCGCGAAGTGGAGGCGCATAAAGCCTCCGGCTTCGAGCGCTTCTTCCGCAAATCCGCGCGCTCGCCATTCGAGCGTTTCATGGCCGGCATTGTCGGCGGCGTGCTGAAGATCGTGTTGCCCGCCCGCGCGCCAGCGCGCTAGCTGCGCAGCCTTTTGATCTCATCGCTCAGCTGGGCGATGTGTACGGCTTGCATTTCCACCGTCTGCCACAACCGCGAAATCATCTCGCCGACGGGCTTTTTATCGCGCGCATGTTCGGCCCATTCCTCGCGCGCCGGCAGGCCGGGCAGATGGCCGAATTCTTTCCAATAGGCCGTGTATGCATCGACATCGAGCAACTCGCGCTGGCCCCAGAAGCGATGCGCGGCGGCGTGGTAGCCGCGCGGCGCGGCGCTATCCCAGAACTCCAGATCGAGCGCGCCGGTGCGCGCATATTCGAGCACGAAGCAGGTGAGCAGCGTGTTGTCGTCATACACCGCTGTCGCGTTCAGCGTGCCCGCGCCTTTATCGCCGCCCGTCGGCGCGCCGAGCACAAGCCCCGTCGCCAAGCTCATGCGCAAGGTCGGCAAGCTGGTTGCGCCTGGATCGTTAGGCGTGGTGAAAAAGTCGATGGCCGCGCCGCCATCGCCATCATCATTATAAGTTTGCGTCGCGCGCCCGGCGATGGTGGCGACAAGCTTGGGATTCTCGGTGGTGAGCTGCCCGTCGCGCGACATGAATTTGATCGGCGGGAAGTATTGATCGACGGTAGTTCCCGCCGCCGACAGCTCGAGCCCGACCATGGTGCGCGAAAGCGCTGCGACCGTGGTCGCGTTGGCGTCGATGCGTACGCCCGCTCGCGCGGTTTGCTGGCTGGTGAACACATTGGCGTCTCCCGTGCCGGCCGCGCTCAAAGTCGTGCGCATGGCGCTGAAGCTGGTGTCGTCGCACAAATCCTGCGCTTGATCGGTGAAGGCGACCTCTTCGGCGGCGCCGGCGCCCGAGGAAATGCGGCCAAGGATCTTGTCGGTGGCCGAGAAGCTGATCGCCTGCGGACCCGTATATTGCACCCAGGCTGAACCGTTATAGTAGAGGAGCAGGTTGAAATCCTTGACGTGCGCCATCCAGCCGTCACTCGGCTGGATCTCCTCCCACACGCCATCGCGATAGTACGCCAGCGCATTGTTCGTCATCGCGCCCCAATGCGTCCCGGTCTTGCCGGCGGGCAGGATGTAAACTTGGCCATCAGTTGGCGAGCCTGGTTCCGCGCTGACCAGCGCGCTAACGACAGAGAGCTGCACCAGCGCATCAAGGCGCAGCAGCGATTCATTGACGGTGACATGCTTCTGCGCCTGGCCAAGCGTCAGAAAGGGAAGGGCGAGATTGGTGCTATTGCTCATAGGCGGGAGCATGCGCCCGCCGCTGACTCAGTCGGATAGATTGAAATCTATCCTCCTATTTTTTGCTCATTGCTCAGTCGGCGGCAGCGGCGCTTCCTCAGCCACTTTCAGCAAGTATTGGCCGTATCCGCTCTTGCCGAGCGCCGCGCCGAGCTGCTTCAACTGCGTCGCATCGATGAAGCCCATGCGGTAGGCGATCTCCTCCGGACAGGCGATGCGCAATCCCTGCCGGTTCTCCAGCGTGCGCACAAACTCCGCCGCTTCCACCAGCGAATCCGGCGTGCCCATATCGAGCCAGGCAAAGCCGCGGCCCAGGCGTTCAACCCGCAGTTTGCCGCGTTCCAGATAGATTTTGTTGACGTCGGTGATTTCCAATTCGCCGCGCGGCGAGGGCTTCAGCTTGGCCGCGACATCGACAATGTCCGGCCCATAAAAATAAAGCCCTGTCACCGCCCAATGCGATTTCGGCTCGGCCGGCTTTTCCTCCAGCGAAATGGCTCTGCCGCTCGCATCGAATTCGGCGACGCCATAGCGATGCGGGTCTTTCACCTGCACCGCGAACACAGCCGCATGATCTTCTACATGCGACGCGCGGCGCACGATCTCGCTTAAGCCCCGCCCGTAAAACACATTATCGCCCAGGATCAGCGCCGCCGGGCCGCCCGCGAGAAATTCGCGCCCAATGATGAAAGCTTCCGCCAGGCCGTTCGGCTTTGGCTGTTCGGCGTAGGCGAACCTCATGCCGATCTGGCGCCCATCGCCGAGCAGCCTGCGGAAGTTCGGCAAGTCCTCTGGCGTCGAGATGATCAGCACGTCCTTGATGCCGGCGAGCATCAGCGTCGACAGCGGATAATAGATCATCGGCTTGTCATAGACCGGCATCAGCTGCTTCGACGCCACCAGCGTCATCGGATGCAGCCGCGTGCCCGCGCCGCCAGCGAGAATAATGCCCTTCATGAGTTCAAGCCTGTTTCGGCGCGATCAGCCGGTCAAGGCAGATATCGAGCGATTGGCGCCAATCGGGCAAACGCACGCCATGGCCGCCCGCCAGTTTGGACGCATCGAGCCGCGAATTGGCCGGCCGCTTCGCCGGAGTAGGGTAGTCCGCCGTACTGATGCGCTTCACACGCGCGCCCTTGGCGCCGCGCGCCTCCGCGCCCGCGAAGATCGCCTCCGCAAAATCGGCCCACACCGCTTCGCCTTGTGGCGCCAGATGAAACACGCCGCGTAACTCGCTCTCGTCCGGCCGCATCAGCAGATTGAGCGCGATCCTCACGCAGGCGCCGGCAATGTCATGCGCCGAAGTCGGCCCGCCGCGCTGGTCGGCGACGACGCCAAGCTCTTCACGTGTTTCCGCCAAGCGCAGCATGGTGCGCACGAAGTTTTTTCCGAACGGCGAATAGACCCAGGCGCAGCGCAGGATCACATGATTAGCGTTGGCGCCCGCTGTCGCATGCTCGCCCGCCAGTTTGCTGGCGCCGTACACGCTCACCGGGCCGGTTGGATCGCTCTCCACATAAAGCCCAGCCTTTGCGCCATCGAACACATAATCGGTCGAGAGCTGGATCACGGGCGCGCCGAGCGCCGCCGCTGCTTGCGCCACCGCGCGCGCGCCAGCTTCATTGATCGCGAAGGCCGCCTCGCGCTCCTTCTCCGCATCGTCGACAGCCGTGTACGCCGCCGCATTCACCACCACATCCGGGGCCGCTTTGCGGATCGCGCGCGTCACGCTGGCTGGATCGAGCAGATCCATTGCCGGCCGGCCGATCGCGACGATTTCCATGCCGGGCGCCTGCGTCTCAGCGAGCGCGCGCGCGACTTGGCCTTGCGTGCCGGTGACGACGAGGCGCATGCGTCAGGCTTTCTTCAGCACGCCGAGGCGGCGCCCATCATAGCCTGCGCGCAAGGGCCGCCACCACCACTCATTGTCGAGATACCAGCGCACGGTTTTCTCAATGCCGGTTTCGAAGTTTTCTTGGGCGCGCCAACCCAATTCGCGCTCAAGCTTGCTCGCATCGATCGCGTAGCGCGCATCGTGCCCCGGCCGATCGGTAACGAATGCAATCTGCTCTGCATACGGACTTGCGCTTGGCCGCAGCTGATCGAGAATGCCGCAAATGGTGCGCACCACGTCGATATTCTTGCGTTCATTGTGCCCGCCAACATTGTACTTCTCGCCGACCGCTCCCTTCTGAATGATTGTGAACAGCGCCCGCGCGTGATCTTCGACATAGAGCCAATCGCGTACATTCTCGCCCTTGCCGTACACGGGCAAAGGCTTGCCATCGAGCGCGTTCAGAATGATCAGCGGGATCAGCTTTTCCGGAAAGTGATACGGTCCATAATTGTTGGAGCAATTGGAGATCACCACCGGCAAGCCGTACGTGCGTTGCCACGCGCTGGCCAAATGATCCGCCGCCGCTTTGCTGGCGGAATAGGGCGAACTTGGGTCGTAAGCCGTCGTTTCTTTGAACAAGCCTTCAGCGCCCAGCGAGCCATACACTTCATCGGTCGAAACATGCAGAAAGCGGAAGCCCGGTTTGTTCGCCTTGGCGTAGTAGCTCCGCGCCGCTTCCAGCATGACGAACGTGCCCACCACATTCGTATCGATGAAATCGCGTCCCGACTCGATCGAACGATCGACATGACTTTCCGCCGCCAAATGCGCCACGGCGTCCGGCTGAAAATCATCGAACGCCAATTGCATCGCCGCGCGATCGCAAATGTCGGCGCGCAGGAACTGATAGTTGGGCGCGTTCGCGACTTCGCGCAGCGACTCCAGATTGCCGGCATAAGTGAGCTTGTCGATGTTGAGCACATCGACGCCTTGCGCCACCAGCATCCGGCACAAAGCCGAGCCGATGAAGCCAGCGCCGCCTGTTACCAGAATGCGCATCAGGCGCCCCATCCCGCAAAGGGCGGTTCTATGTCTTTGAGCAACGGCGCCTTCGCGTCTTTATCAGAGAGTACGCCCTGTTCCGGTTTGATCGGCCAAGGAACGGCGAGTTCCGGGTCGAGCCAGAAAATGCTGCGATCATTCGTAGGGCTGTAATAAGCGTCGACCTTGTACTGCACGATGGTCTCAGGCTCGAGCGTGCAGAAGCCGTGTGCGAAACCGGCCGGCACAAATAACTGCGCGCGGTTCCCAGCTGTGAGTTCCGCTGTCACATATCTTTTATAGGTTGGCGAGTTGGGCCGAAGATCCACCGCGACGTCGAAAATTGAACCTTGCACCACGCGCACGAGCTTAGCCTGCGCGGCGGGCGGCGTCTGCAAATGCAGCCCTCGAACGGTTCCGCGTTTGTGCGAAAGCGATTGATTGTCCTGCACGAAATCCACTGCGCCAATCGCCTCGGCCAAGGCGCGGCGGGAATAGGATTCCGTGAAGGCGCCGCGATCATCGGCGAATTCTTTTGGCGTGATCAGCACCGGTCCAGAAATGTCATATCGGACGAACTGCATCGTCTCTCCGCGGACCCCTGCGTCGAAGCGGCCAGTCCTAACAAGGGGATGGGGGCCCAGCAATCCGCCTTCGGAGCGAGCGACTGCCTGTTTTGTGACCAAAGCGAAGCAGCCATACGCACAGCATGGCTTGACGAACGCCCCGGCCATCCGCCTTAGATCGCGCGCCGTCGGTGAGCGCTGAGCCTTTGCGCGCCGACACGTCGCGACGGCCTCGTCGCGGCGAGGTGGGACACGATTGATGGGGGTAGGCGGGGCTGTTAGGGTCCGCGCCGTTTTCAGCAAAGGATTGCATTCGATGAAGAAGCAAAGCTTTCTTTTTGGCGCTGTGCTGGTGTCAGCCGCGCTTGCGCTCGCCAGCTGCAATCAAGCCGCTCCTGAGGGCGCGACCGATGCCCTGAGCGCGGTGAGCATCGGTGCGTTCCGAGACGCCACTGTGACCACGGAGGGCTCCACGATCACCGCCACGCGCAGCGGCGAAGGCAATCAAGGCGTGACCCTGCGCCGGTCCGCCGTGCTGGTTCATTTCACGGTTGAGGGGCAAAATCCGCGCATCCGCATCACGCGTGGCAATCAGTCCATGCAGACACGCGCGGCGGCGGATAATGCGGTGATGATCGGCCCTGGCGGCGCCACCTCGGTTTCTGTGTTCTCCAGCACTGGCGACACGCTGAAGGTCAACGTCACCAGCGTCGTCGATTGCGGCACAGCGCCGGAGGGCGCTTGCCAACCGCCGCAATTCCCGGCCTCGAGCGAGGGCGGTGAGGAGGGTGATGAGGCTGGCGCGACGACGGCCCCGGCGCCAGCCCCAGCGGCGACCACGCCGTAAGTCTCAGCCTAATTCTGCGAGCACAGTGCGCCGCTGAGACCGAATGGTCTCGGCGGCGTCACTTTTTGTCCCAATCAATAGCGAAATAACGGCATGAGCTTTTGCCGGGCGGATCAGCGAAAGCCAGCTACCATTCGTTGCTTTTGTGACATAAAAAAGCAAAATGTAGGTAGAATTGGCCACGGCGAGTTCCGCAATACTTGCGACGTCTTGCGGCTCCGAGTCTTTCGCTCAAGGAAGCGCGCCTCCCTTCGACAGTTCGGCGTTGTTTTTGCGCATTGCACAAATGGGCATGAACGTCTTGTCACGCCTTCGCAATTGGGGGTGATTTCAATGGCTTGTCGTTTGAGGTCACGAGATTGCGGGGTCGGAACGGCGCCTTTTCCTGTGGCAAGCGCGCCATCTTTCACGCGAAAAAGACTCCTGCGGGTAGCGCTGACCCATTAGCCTTGCTATTCGTCTTCGATATGCAGGCCTTCGGGCTGGATCGCGCTGACAAATGGGGGTTCGGGATGCGCGCTTTGAAGCGACAGGAGGCTCGGTTCGATACGGGCGCTCTCAAAGGCTTCTACCAAGGCAAGCGCGTCCTAATCACCGGGGCGGCGGGCAGCGTCGGGTCCGCCTTGGCGCTGCAACTCGCCGAACTTGGCTGCACCCACCTCGCACTGCTGGATCATTTCGACCACGGCTTGCTGGATATTGTCGAGCAGGTGAACCGTGTGAACCCCCGCGTCGAAGTCGTCGACGCGCTCTGCGACATCCGGGACCGTGAGCGACTGCAATATTGGATGAACCGGATCGAACCAGAGGTTGTGATCCACGCCGCGGCGCTGAAGCACGTTCATTTGGGTGAGCGCCACCCAACGGAATGCGTGCTCACCAATCTGGTTGGCGTGCGCAACACGCTTGCAGCCGCCGCTGCGGCTGGCGCCACGGATTTCATGTTGGTCTCCTCAGACAAAGCCGCTTCGCCGGTCTGCGTGATGGGGGCGACCAAGCGTCTGGCCGAAATGCATCTGATCGGCTTCCAGATGGAGTGCCGCTCTTCGATCCGCGTGCGCTCGGTGCGCTTTGGCAATGTGATGGGCTCGCAGGGCTCAGTGGCGCCGCGCTTCATGGCGCAGATCGCCGCCGGCGGCCCGCTTCAAGTCACGCACCCGGACATGCAACGCTTCTTCATGTCGTCCGAAGAAGCAGTCGGTCTCATTCTCAGCGTCACCGCGCTGGAAGATCGCGGCGCGCAGAATATGGGCGCCTATTACATGGAAATGGGCGAGCCGGTTTCGATCCTTGAGCTTGGCCGCGAGATGATTGAGCGCTCCGGCCGCAAGATTGAGATCGAGTTCACCGGTTTGCGACCCGGTGAAAAGCTCAAAGAAGAGCTGTTCGACCAGTATGAGACGGTGAACGAAACCGCTTTGCCTGGCGTGTTCCGCGTGACCCCGATGGAAGCGGACGCTTATGTCAGCTCCGCCGACGTGGCCTATCTTGAGAATATGGCGCGGACCATGGAGAGCGCGGTGGTGCGCCAACGCGTGTTCAGTTTCCTCGACGCGCGCCTGGGCCGCGAAGAGCCAGCCGTCGGCTAACCGCGCTTAATAGCTCAAAATCCGTTCGACCCGCACGCCCTGGGTTCGCAGCGCTTGTGCGCCGCCCAGGGACGGCAAGTCGATCACCACGGTCAGTCCCGCCAGCGAGGCGCCCAGGCGCTCGACCAGCGCAATCGCCGCGCCAGCGGTGCCGCCAGTGGCGATCAGATCATCGACCAGCAGCACGCGATCGCCAGCTCCGACCGCATCCTCATGCATTTCCAGCGCGTCCATGCCGTATTCCAGCGCATAGCTTTCGGCGTGTTTGCGCCAAGGCAATTTGCCCGGCTTGCGCGCCGGCGCGAAGCCAGCCCCCAGCTGATGCGCCACCGCGCCGCCCAGAATGAAGCCGCGCGCCTCGATGCCGACAATCTTGGTCACGCCCTGGCCGGCGAATGGCGCAGCCAGCCGGGCGATCACCGCGGTAAAGGCGTGCGGATCGCCTAGCAGCGGCGTGATATCGCGAAACAAAATGCCGGGCTTGGGATAGTCCGGAATGGCGCGGACGAAATGGTCGAGATTCATGGTTTGGCCCCCCGGCGCGCGTTCAACGACAGCAGGCTAGTTTCACGCACATGATTCAGCGCGCCAATTGAAACGTCAGCCCCAACGCGTCGCTGCAATGCCTCGTAAGAGGTCACCATACAAATCGCCGCCGCTGGTTTGCACGCCGGTGACGCCAGCGCGGCGCGCCGCCTCCACATCATGCGCCTGATCGCCCAGCAGCAGGGCGCGCATCGGGTCGGCTGGCAGATCGGTGAAGGCGCGCAGCAGCATGCCGCCATTGGGCTTGCGGTCGGGATGATTGGGGTGGCGCAGCGCCTCCAAGCTCGCCTCCGGATGGTGCGGGGCATGAAAGAAGGCGTCGATGCGTGCGCTGTGCGCGGCGAGTTCTTCCTGCATGCGCGCATGAAAGGCGTGCATCGCCGCTTCATCATAATAGCCGCGGCCAATGCCCGCTTGATTGGTGACCACGACCGCAAGCCAGCCGCGCGCATTGACGTGGGCGATGGCTTCAATCGCGCCCGGCAGCCAGCGCAAATCTTCCGGTTTGTGAGTGTAGCCTTTGTCTTCGGTCAGCGTCGCGTCGCGATCGAAAAACACGACTGGGCGCAATTCCGAAACCGCCGTCGCGCCGCGCCCCTCGAGCCGAAGCAAAACTTCCTCCGCAATCGCCAGCGAAGAGGTGAGGCCCGGCGATTCAATGCCGAACAGATTCACCAGGCCCTCAAGCCCGTGTACGTCCGCGCCATCAATGCGGAAATCCGCCGCTGGTTGGCCGCGCCCGGAGAGCTTTGGCCGGCAACCCGAATAATCCGCGCGCAGCGCGCCATCGGGCAGGGCCGGCCAATATTTGCGGATTGCGGCGTAGAATGAGTCCGCGCGCGCCACGTCCACCGCGTAATCCACGCGCGCCGGATCGTCCGTCTCGAGCCACTCGACGTCCGGCCCAAAGCGCATGCGTCCGCCCAGATCGAGCGTCAAATGTACGCCAAGCCCGCCATCGACAGGCGCGGGATAAATCAGATGCTTGAAGGCCGGTTTGCCGGCGCAGGCGAAGTAGGAGCCCTTCGCCAAAACTTGCGCCGGAACATGCGCCGCCGCCAGCCCTTCAATGCGCCCCGCCATGGCTTGCGCGTGCAGGCCGGCAGAATTGACCAAGGCGCGGCAGGTCAATCGAAACGGCTCAGCGCCGCCTGCGCGCACGTCGAAGCCGCCGCCCGCCAGCGGCGTCGCGCCTTCGAACGGCGTGCTGAGCGCCACCCAGCCGCCGCCATCTTCAATCTCGCCCTGATAGGCCAGCATCAGGCCGTGACTGTCGATAATACCCGTCTCCACCGACATTAAAGCGGCGATGCAGTTCAAGTTCGGCTCCAGCGCGCGCGCCGCTTCGCCGCTCATGACGCTGATATTCTCAACGTCATTCTCCAAAGCCCGCTGGTGCAGCGCTTGCAATTGCGCCTCTTCAGCTGCGCTGGTGGCGACAATCATCTTGCCGACCTTGTGGTGCGTCACCCCGCGCAGCGCTGCATACGGATAAAGCCGCCGCCGCCCGATCACGCACATGCGGTGCTTCAAGCTATTGGTCGGGTAGTAGAGCCCCGCATGGATCACCTCGCTATTGCGCGAAGACGTGCCGGTGCCAATTGCGTCCGCCGCTTCCAGCACCGCGACGCTGCGGCCGCGCCGCGCCAAAGCCGCCGCACATGCAAGCCCAACCGCTCCCGCGCCAATCACCACCGCATCAAGATCGAAGGCGCCGGCGCTCATGCTTCAGCTCAAACTCGGCAGCCCACTCGCCGCATCCACAGCGAGCGCCAATTCTAGCACGCGCGCCGCTTCCGCGCCGGTGACGACGGGGCGTGGCGCGGCGCCGACGATGGCGTCGATAAAGCGCGTGACGTTCGCGCCCAGCGGATCGCGGCCCTCCGGCGTTTCGGTGAAGTCCGCGCGCAGCGGCAGGGCCGTCGTGTTCTCAAACGTGCGGGCGAGGAAATCGACTTTCAGCTCCCCGCTCGCAAACACAGCCCGCATGGTGCGCTTGCGGTCCGCCTCGATGCGGCTCGACACAAAACGCGCTTCTGCACTGGCGAAGGAAATTGTCGCCTCGATCTGATCGGCGCTGGCGCCATGTTCAGCGCGTCCGCTCGCTTTCACGCCGATCGGCGCCGCGCCCAGCAGGGAGAGCGCCAAATCCAGATCGTGCACCATAAGGTCGAGCGTCACGGACACATCAGCGCTGCGTCCGGTCCACGGCCCTTCGCGCACGCTTTCGATCAAGGTCGGCTTCTCGCTAGCCGCGTAAAGCCCCATGGCTTCGAACACCAGGCGTTCCTGGTGTCCGCACGCCAGCACCAATTTCTTCTCGGCCGCGACCTTAACCAGATAAGCCGCATCGGCCGGATTGGTGGAGATCGGCTTCTCCACCAAAGCATGTTTGCCCGCATCCACCGCCATGCGCGCTGTCGGCCCATGCGTGGAAGGGGGTGTGGCGATGGTGACGACATCTACCGCCGCCAGCAGCGCTTCAATGCTGGGGAAGGCGCGCACATGATGCGTTTCCGCCAGCATTTGCGCGCGCTCGCCATCCAGATCGAACACGCCAACCAGTTCGACGCGCGCATCCTCGACATATTTGCGCGCATGGTGGCGGCCGAACGCGCCCGCGCCAATAACGCCTGCCTTGAGCATCACTCCACCGTCACCGATTTCGCCAGATTGCGCGGCTGATCCACGTCAGTGCCTTTCTGCACTGCGGTCAGATAGGCAAGCAACTGCACCGGAACGGAGTAAACCAAAGGCGCCACAAACGGATCGCAGGCTGGGGCGAGGATGGTGTGGGCGGCGATGCCGCCGCTGGCGGCGGCGCCTGCCGCATCGGTGATCATGATCAGCTTGCCCCCACGCGCGGCGACTTCCTGCATGTTGGAGAGGGTTTTGTCGAACAGGGCATCGTGCGGGGCGATCACCACCACTGGCGTCGCTTCGTCGATCAGCGCAATCGGCCCGTGCTTCAACTCGCCCGCCGCATAGCCCTCGGCATGAATGTAGGAGATCTCCTTAAGTTTGAGCGCACCTTCAAGCGCAATCGGATAATGAATGCCACGGCCAAGGAAGAGCACGTCGCGCGCATGTGAGAGTTCCTGCGCGATCGGCTCGATGGTAGATTCCGCCGCCATAGCTTCGGCGATCAGGCGCGGCGTCTCCATCAAAGCATGCGTCAGCCGCGCTTCTTCCTGAGAGGAGAGCGCGCCGCGCGCGCGACCGACGCCAACCGCTAACGCCGCCAATGCCGAAAGCTGCGCTGTAAATGCTTTGGTGGAGGCCACGCCAATTTCTGGGCCGGCCAAAGTCGGCATGCGCGCATCGGCTTCGCGCCAGATCGTGCTCTCCGGCACGTTGACGATCGCCAGGGTCTTCATGCCTTGCTCTTTGCAATAGCGCAGCGCCGCCAGCGTGTCGGCGGTTTCGCCCGATTGTGAGACGAACACGCCAAAGCTCTTCTTGCCGAACACCGGCTTGCGATAGCGAAACTCGGAGGCAATGTCGGTCTCCACCGCAATGCCGCCGACTTGTTCCAGCCAATACTCCGCCACGCGTCCGGCATAATGTGCGGTGCCGCAGCCGATCAGCACCGCGCTATCGGAAGCGAGATCCACGCCATCGAGATCCGGCAGCGTGATCGCTTCCTTAAACGCATCAACATAGCGCCCAATGGTGCGCCCAGTCGTTTCCGGCTGTTCGTAAATTTCCTTCTGCATGAAGTGGCGGTGATTGCCTTTTTCCACCGCCGCCACGCCGCCGGTGAAATGATGCACCTGGCGCTCAACCTGGCGCCCGTCGCGGTCGATGATTTTCGCGCCCGTGCGCGAGAGCACGGCGAGATCGCCTTCATCCAGATAGATCACGCGCGTCGTGAACGGCGCCAAAGCCAGCGCGTCAGAGCCCAGATACATCTCGCCATCGCCTAGCCCGACGGCCAAAGGCGAGCCCTTGCGCGCGCCCACCAGCACATTGTCGTCGCCCGCGAACAAGCAGGCGATGCCGAATGCGCCTTCAAGCCGCGCCACAGCATTGGTCGCCGCTTGCTCTGGCGTCTGGCCCTTATCGAGATAGGAGGAGATCAGATGCGCGATCACCTCGCTGTCCGTTTCGGATTCGAACTTATAACTCGCGCGCATCAGCTCTTCGCGCAGCGGGCGGAAGTTTTCGATAATGCCATTGTGCACGATGGCGACTTTGTCGGTTGCGTGCGGGTGCGCATTGCTGGTGGTCGGCGCGCCATGCGTGGCCCAGCGCGTATGGCCAATGCCGGAAGAGCCGGCCAGCGGAGCAGCCAAGAGTTCCGCCTCCAAATTGCGGATTTTCCCCGGCGCGCGCCGGCGCGCGATCACATTGCCGGCCTCCAGGGTGGCGACGCCGGCGGAGTCATAGCCGCGATATTCGAGCCGCTTCAGCGCCTCGATCAGCCGCGGCGCCGCCGGCTCTTTACCTAGAATGCCAATAATTCCGCACATATGATCGCTGCTCGCTTCACGTCCCACCCGTTTTCCGGGTCATGCCGGAAACGCGCTTCGAGTGCATCTCACAACATCTTTCAGTTTCTAACGGATTACGCGCTGCCGAGCGAGGATTTACCACATGGCGGGGCTACCTTAGGCTTTGCCGCGTGATCAGCGATTTCACCGCCGCGACCCGCGAAGCCCAGGCGCTCAAGGCCGCCGGGCGGCTTGAGGAGAGCATCGCGCTCAACGCCCGCATCGCCGCCGCTTTCCCCAACAACAATATCGCGCTCCACAACCTCGCTTCCGCGTTAGGCGACGCCGGCCGCTGGGCCGAAGCTGATCGCCACATTCGCGCCGCGCTGGCGCTCAGCGCCAAGCCGGCGGAGACTTGGCTGCTCGCCGCGCGCGCCGCGCAAGCGCTCGGTCGGCTGGACGAGTCCGAGCACGCGTTTCGCGAAGCAATTCAGCGCAAGCCGCTCGCGGCCGCGCATCGAGAATTAGCGCAGTTGCGCTGGATGCGCGGCGCAGACATTTTCGCCGCGCTCGCCGATCTCGATGCCGCGCCGCCATCGCCAGAGCTTACATTGGTGAAAGCGCAAGCGCTGCACGAAGCTGGTGAGACCGCCGCCGCCATTGCAACGCTGACGCCGTTGTGCGGGCTAGGCGCCGATCCGCATCTGCTGATCACGCTAGCGCAATTCCAGCTCGCCGCCGATGATATCGACGCCGCGCGGGCAAACGCGCAAAGCGCTATCGCCCGCATCCCCAGCGCCGCCGCCGCCAACTCCACCTATATCGAAGCGCTGCTCGCCGCCGGCGACCTTGGCGCAGCTGACGCCGCCGCTGCGCTCTATCGTCAGCGCGCGCCGCTTGACCAGCACGCTATCGCGCTGCAAGCCACGGTCTGGCGCGCGCAGAACGATCCACGCTATCGCGCACTCTATGATTACGACGCTTTCTTCCGGGCCGACTATATCGATCCTCCGCCGCAATGGTCGACGCGCGAAGCCTATCTCGAAGCGCTCCGCCAAGCGCTCGCGCCCGCCCATCTCTATGCGACTCATCCCTTCGCCCAATCCGTGCGCCGAGGCAGCCAAGCGCCGGACGTCATGCAGATCGCGCATCCCGCCGCGCGCGCCTTGCCCGAAGCGCTCGCCGCGCCGATCCAGCGCTATCTCGATCAGCTCGGGGCCGGCGGCGATCCCCTGCGCGCGCGGAAAAAAGGCGGTTATTGCTTTCAAGGCATGTGGTCCGTCCGCCTCCAAGCTGGCGGCAGGCACATCAACCACGTCCATCCGCAAGGCTGGATCTCAGCCGTGACCTATGTGGATATCCCGCCCGCGCGGGCCGGCGAGGGCGCCATCGCCTTCGGCCAGCCAGGGCTTCGCCTCGCCACGCCGCTTTCGGCGGAACGTACGCACCAGCCCAAGCCTGGCGAGGTGCTGTTCTTCCCGTCTTATATGTGGCACGGCGTGCGCCCCTTCACCGGCGCCGGCGTGCGCCTCACCATCGCCTTCGATCTGGTTCCGCGCTAAAGGTGGCTCATGACTCGCGCCTATTTCGGCACTGACGGCATTCGCGGCCAAGCCAACACCTTTCCCATGACGCCCGAAGTGGCGATGCGCGTCGGCCTCGCCGCCGGCAAGCGGTTCATGTCTCATGACGATCGCCGCCATCTCGTCGTCATCGGCAAGGATACGCGCCTATCCGGCTACATGCTGGAACCTGCGCTCACGGCCGGCTTCACCGCCGCCGGCATGGACGTAGTGCTGTTTGGCCCGCTGCCCACGCCGGCCGTGGCGATGATGACGCGCAGCCTGCGCGCCGATCTCGGCGTCATGCTCTCGGCCAGCCACAACAAGTTCGCCGACAACGGCATCAAGCTGTTCGGCCCCGACGGCTATAAACTGTCCGATGATGTTGAACTCGAAATCGAGCGTCTTATGGACGGCGAACTCGACGAACACTTGGCCCCGCCACAAAAGCTCGGCCGCGCCCGCCGGATCGACGACGCGCAAGCGCGTTATGTCGAAATCGTCAAAGCCACCTTCCCGAAGAAGTTGACGCTGAAGGGGCTGCGTATCGTCATCGATGCGGCCAACGGCGCGGCTTACAAAGTGGCGCCGCTGGCGCTCTACGAACTTGGCGCTGAAGTGATCTCACTCGGTGTGGATCCGGATGGCTTCAACATCAATCAGGAAGTCGGCTCCACCGATACGCGCGCGCTCAAAGACCAGGTGCTGAAATTCCGCGCCGATCTCGGCATTGCGCTTGATGGCGACGCCGACCGCGTCGCCATCATCGATGAAAAAGGTCAGCTCATCGATGGCGATCAGCTGATGGCGCTGATCGCCAAGAATTGGAAAGAGCAGGGGCTGCTCTCAAAGCCCGGCGTCGTCGCCACGGTGATGAGCAATCTCGGGCTGGAGCGTTTCTTAAAAAGCATGGCGCTCAAGCTCGAACGCACCAATGTCGGCGATCGCTACGTGGTGGAGCAAATGCGCGCCAAGGGCTACAATGTCGGCGGCGAGCAATCCGGCCATATCGTGCTCAGCGATTTCAGCACCACAGGCGATGGTTTGCTCGCCGCGCTGCAAGTGCTGGCCGTGATCGTGCAGAGCGGCAAGCCCGCCAGCGAAGTGTGCAAGCAATTCGAGCCCGCCCCGCAAGTGCTGGAAAACGTCCGCTACCAGCGCAACGCGCCCGACCCGCTCGAAAACGCCAAGGTCAAAGAAACCATCCAAGCCGCGGAAGCCAAGCTGAGCGGCGGCAAAGGGCGGATTTTAGTGCGTAAATCTGGCACCGAACCGCTCGTGCGCATCATGGCGGAAGGCGACGACGAAGCCCTCGTGCGCGAAATCGTCGGCGGCGTGAAGGAAGCGGTGGTCGCTGCGGCGAAGGCGGCTTAGCCGAACCCGCCGCCAGCATCGGCTGAAACCGGTCACTCAGCTCATTGCGCGCCGCGCGGGCCATTGAGCTGCAGTAGGCGGAGATTCAGCGCGGCGGCGATGCTCACCCAAACGAGATAAGGGACGAGCAAGAGCGCCGCCGTAAGGCTCAGTGGCGCAAATACGGCGATGAGCGCGGCGATCATGAGCCAAAGGCAAACCACCTCCGCCATCGCCCAATCCAGGCGCTTCATGCCGAAGAACAGGAATGACCAGGCGGCGTTCACGATCAGGTGCAACATGAAGAGCGCCAAAGCAGGCCGCGCCGACCATCCGGCCGCTTCCCAAACCAGCCAGCCCGAGACCGCGATGGCGCAGAACAAGACTGACCAAACCACCGGGAAGGCCCAGTTGGGCGGCGTCCAGGTCGGTTTGCGCAGGTTCGCGTACCACACGCCCGGACGAAACACTGCGCCGGTGGAGGCAGCTGCAAAGCTCAAAGCAAAAAACACCGCCAGAGCAACTGCCGAGGATAACGCCAAACGGACACCTTCAGGGTTGAAGGCGTCAGACTAGAGCGAACAGGCGCTCTGGTCGATATCAAGCTCAAGCATGGACCCCGGCGCTCGCGCTATGCGCGGGCTGGGTGCGTGGGGGCCGCGCGCTGACGCGTTAGTGCTGGCTCGACGGCATGCGGACGATGAGGCCGTCCAGCGCGTCGGTGATTTTGATCTGGCAGGAGAGGCGCGAATTGGGCTCAACGTCATTGGCGAAGTCGAGCATGCTCATCTCCATGCTGGAGGCTTCGCCGGTTTTGTCCTTCCACGCGTCATCCACATAGACGTGGCAGGTGGCGCAGGCGCAGGCGCCGCCGCAATCGGCGTCAATACCCGGCACGGCGTGTTTGACCGCCGCTTCCATCACGGTTTGACCAGCGGGCGCATCGATGACGTGCTCTTTGCCCGAATGTTCGATGTAGGTGATTTTCGGCATGGTCTCTCTACACGTTCAAGTCGCCGCGGCGACAAGCTCCTTGATCGGACGCGAGGCGTCAGCGATCGCGTCTGCGGGGATTGAGCGGCCGCCATGGATCAGCGTCTTGACGCCGAGAAACTCGCCAGGGCGGTTCACGGCGTCAACGGCGATCAGGCGGCCTTCCTTATAGTAGCAAGCGGCGAAGGCGCGGGCTTTGGGATCGCCGCGCACCACCACTTGATCATAGCCTTGGAACAGGCCGGCGATCTGCAGCTTGAGATCGTACTGATCGGACCAGAACCAGGGCGTCTCCTCCACATAGGGCTTCTCTTGGCCCAGAATTGTCGCGGCGACGATGCGGCCGCCTTCGACGGCGTTGTGCACGCTTTCGAGTCGGCCCATGCGATTGCCGTAATGCACCATGGGTCGGCTGGCGCAGTCGCCAATGGCGAAGATGGACGGATCGGAGGTTCGGCACTGGCGGTCGGTGACGATGCCATCGCCAATCTCAAGATTGCAGTGCTGCGCCAAAGTAATTTCCGGCGTCACGCCAATGCCGGCGATGACGACGTCGGCTTCAATGTCCGAGCCATCGGCGAGACGCACGCCAGTGACGTGATCGGTGCCTTTGATCAGAGCCACTTGCGCGCCGAGGCAGAAGCGCACGCCTTTGGCGGTGTGCTCGTCAAGGAAGAAGCCGGCGATCTCCGGGCTGGTGACGCGCGCCAGTGGGCGGGCGGCGGCCTCGATCACGGTCACTTCAAGCTCAAGCTTACGCGCGACAGCGGCGGCTTCGAGCCCGATATAGCCCGCGCCGATGACGACCATTTTCGCGCCAGGCTTCAAATAGGGGCGCACGGCGTCGGCGTCGGCGGCGGTGCGGAAAACATTGACGCCGGCAAGGTCGGCGCCCGAGAGCGGCAGCTTGCGCGGCTTGGCCCCGGTGGCGAGCACCAGCGCGTCATAGGGCAGTTCGCGGCCGCCCTCGACCCGCACGCGCTTATTGGCGCGGTCGATCCAAACCGCGCGCACGCTGGTCAGCAGGGCGATGTTTTCGTCGGCATAGACACTGACCGGGCGCAGCAGCAGCCGGTCCATGCTCATGGTTCCGGCCATGTACGCCTTGGAGAGGGGCGGGCGCTGATAGGGCGCGACCGGCTCTTCGCCGATCAGCGTGATGTCGCCCTCGAACCCGCCTTGGCGCAGGCGCTGGGCCACCTCGCCGCCGCCCTGGCCGGCGCCGATAATGACCACCCGTTTGATGTCTTGTGCACTCATGAGCGGGGCCGTGTTTGAAGGGTTGTGAGCGGCTGCGCAAGCCGGGCCTTGAAGCCATTACGTCGCTGGGCCAGCATTTCGCCCTGTGAGCTCCGCCCATGTCTTTGATTCGCCGCAAACGCGCGCGCTGGCCGACGCCGCCGCCACGGAGGCGCTAGGCGCGCGCATCGGCGCGCAGCTCCGGGCGGGGGACGTGGTGTGCCTTTCCGGGCCGCTCGGGGCGGGCAAAACCACGTTCGCGCGGGGCGCCATTTCAGCTTGGCTGGGGGAGCAGGTGGAGGCCCCCAGCCCCACATACACGTTGCTGCAAATCTATGAGGGCGAGAAAGGCGAGCTGTGGCATGCCGACCTCTACCGCCTGAAGAGCCCGGAAGAAGCCTGGGAGCTGGGGTTGGAGGACGCCTATGCCGAGGCGGCTTGTCTGATTGAGTGGCCGGAGCGGCTGGGCGGGGCGCTGCCGGCGAACCGTCTGGATGTGGATCTGACGCCGGAAGGCGAAGGGCGGCGCGCCGCCCTCACCGGACACGGCGCCTGGAAGGAACGCGTTGATGCGATCTGAGGCGCTCGCGCGCTTGCTCAAAGAGACTGGCTTCGCCGCGGCCGAACGCCGCCCGCTCGCGGGCGATGCGTCCACGCGCCGCTATGAACGCCTGGCGTTTGGCGATCGCAAAGCCGTGCTGATGGATGCGCCGCCGAGCGCGGAGAGTGCGCCTTGTCCGCCGGGCGCGACGCCGCTGGAGCGGCGCGGGCTGGGCTGGAACGCGACCGCGCGGCTGGCGGCTTCGCGCGTGGAAGCGTTCGTGGCGGTGGCGGCGTATCTCAAATCGCTCGGCCTCGCCGCGCCGGAAATTTATGGCGCCGATCTCGAAGCCGGTTACGCCGTGATCGAAGATTTGGGCGACGATCTCTACGCCAACATCATCGCCAGCGGTAAAGCGCCGGAAATTCCGCTCTATGAGGAAGCCGCGCGCGTGCTGGCGCATGTGCACGCGGCGCCTTTGCCTTCGCGGCTCACTGGGCCGGGCGGGGCGAGTTGGCCGCTGCTTGAATATGATGCGCTGGCGCTTGAGGTGAACGCGGACCTGTTCGTGGAATGGATTTCGCGCGCGGCGGATGTTTCTATTTCCGATGCAGCGCGTGCGCGCTGGGAGCCGATCCGCGATGCGCTGATCGTGAAGGCGCTTGGTTTCCCGCGCGCCTTCACCATTCGCGATTATCACGCTGAAAACCTGCTCTGGATGCCGCAGCGCGACGGGCTTGCGCGTGTTGGTCTGCTGGATTTTCAGGACGCGGTGCGCGGCTGGCGCGCTTGGGATTTCACGATGTTGCTTGATGATGCGCGCCGCGATGTTTCACCGGCTGCGCGCCAGGCGGCCATCCGCGCTTATCTGGACGCGTCCGGCGTGGATGATGCGCCGTTCCAGCGTGAGCTGGCTGTGCTGGGCGCCCTGAACACGATGCGCATTCTGGGGCGTTTCGCGCAGCTCGCGCATGACGGCAAGCCGCGCTATCTTGCATTCATGCCACGCATGTGGGCGCATCTGGCGCGCAATCTGCAGCACCCCGCGCTCGAAGACGCGCGCGCCTTCGTGTCCGAGATTGCCGGCGCTTATTTGAAGGAAGCGGCGTGACGCCCTCAACCGCCATGGTGCTTGCGGCCGGTCTCGGCACGCGCATGCGCCCGCTCACCAATGATCGGCCAAAGGCTTTGGTGCAGGTGGCGGGGCGCACTTTGATCGATCATGTGCTGGATCGGCTGGTGGAAGCTGGCGTGCGCCGCGCGGTGGTGAATGTGCATGCATTTGCCGATCTGCTGGAAGCGCATGTGAAGGCGCGCCGCGATCTGGAGATCGTGATCTCGGACGAACGCGCGCGGCTGATGGAGACAGGCGGCGGCGTGCGTCAAGCGCGCGCGCTCTTGGGCGATGATCCCATTATCGTCTGCAACATTGATAGCGTTTGGGATGAACCGGCTGGTTCGGCGGTAAAACGTTTGGCGCAGGGCTTTGACGCCTCGCGCATGAGCGCGTGCCTGATGCTGGCCGCGATGGATCAGCAGCTGGGTTATGACGGCGCCGGCGATTTCTTCATGGATGAAGCTGGCATGCTTTCGTTCCGCGATGCGCTGCCGCACACACCCTGGGCCTATATGGGCGCGCAAATCATAGATCCGCGCATTGTCGATGCGGAGCCGCTGGAGCCGTTCTCGTTTACGCGCGTGTGGCGCCGGCTCGCCAGCGAAGGGCGCCTTTATGGCGCCCCGCTGGGCGGTTTCTGGATGCATGTGGGTGATCCCGAAGCGCGCTTGGCGGCGGAAGCGCGGCTCGCGGGCGCCGCTCCGGCGCGATGAGCCTTGACCTCTTTGGCGGCGATGCGCCGCGTGTGCGCGCGGCGCCGGCTTCGGCGCCGTTTCTCGATTTGATCGCCGAAGCGATGGTGGAGGCGCTTTGGCGCGAGTCCGATCCGTTCGCGCTGGCGGATGCGCTGGTGTTGCTACCGAACCGGCGCGCGGCGCGGGGTTTGTCCGATGCATTCGCGCGACGGCTGGGCGGCGCGGCTTTGCTGCCAACCATCCGTCCGCTCGGCGATGTGGCGGACGAAGATAATCCCGATGTGTGGGGCGCGGACGCGGCGATTGATTTGGAGCTCTCGCCGGCTATTGAGGCAACGCGTCAGCGCATGGAGCTTGCAGCGTTGATCCGTGCGCGCGATCGTGCGGCGGGTGGTGTCGAAGATCCAGTGCGCGCGATCGCGCTAGCGGATGAGTTGCGTAAATTGCTGGAGAGCGCGGCGACGGTGGACCATGTCGCCTGGGACAAGCTGCCGACGCTCGCGGATGAAGCCGATCTTGCGCAGCACTGGCAATCGTCCGCGAAGTTTCTCGATATTGTCGCCTCTTATTGGCCGCAGCGCCTTGCTGCTGACGGCTTGTGCGATCCAGGCGCGCGCCGCGCGGATCTGATCCGCAAACTGGCGGTGCATTGGGAAGAGACGCAGCCCGAGCGGCCCATCATCATTGCCGGCTCCACGGGCTCCATCGCGGCGACGCGCACCTTGATGCGCGCCGTGTCGCGCTTGCCGCGTGGGGTTGTGGTGTTGCCAGGCGTGGATGTGGAGCTCGACGATAAGAGCTGGGATCTGATCCATGAGCAGCATCCGCAATTCGCGCTGAAGCAAACTTTGCTCGCGCTCGAGGTCGACCGCCGTGCGATTGCGCCGCTTGGCGAAGAAGCGCCAGCAGCGCGCGCGCGGCGGGTGTTGATGCGTGAAGCCCTGGCGCCGGCGGAGCAAACCGCCGACTGGCTGGCGCGCTTGGAAGCCGCTGGCGGCGCGGCGTTCGTGGCGGAGGGCGCCGAAGGCGTGCGCCTGATCGAAGCGGCGACGGAGAATGAAGAAGCCGCCGCCATTGCTGTACTGTTGCGCGAAGCTTTGGAGCGGGGGCGTACAGCGGCGCTCGCAACGCCGGATGCGGATTTGGCGCGGCGCGTGGAGTCCAAACTCGCGCGCTGGGGCGTGGCGCCCGTTGCCTCGCACGGGCGGCCATTGCGTCAGAGCGAGCCGGGCCTGCTGGCGGCGCTGCTATGCGAGTTGGCGGACGATCCGGGTGAGCCGGTCGCGCTGGCGGCGCTGATGAAGCATCCGCGCGTGATGCTGGCTCGCGATGGCTTAGCGCGGACCAAGCTGGAGCACGAAGCGCTGCGCGGGCCGCGTCGGCATGAAACGCTGGCTGATCTCGCTGCGCTCGATGTGCTGGAGAAAGCCGATCGTGCGCGTGCATTGGTGCAGGCAATTGAATCGGCGCTGGCGCCGCTTACGGCGCTGATGGGGCAAACCTCGATTCTTCTTTCGGAATTCGCCGAAGCGCTCGCGCATGCGGCGGAGAATTGTTCGGAAGGCGAAGTGTGGCGCGGCGGTGAAGGTGAGCGCCTCGCCAATTTGCTGCGCGAGATCATTGAGCATGGCGCCGATTTGCAGCCGCTTGCGCCTTATGCGGCGCCGCGTGTGCTAATGCGGCTGATGGATGGGCTGGAGGCGCCGCCTGCATCCGGCGGCGATCCGCGCATTGCTCTATGGGGTCCGCTGGAAGCGCGCTTGCAGCGCTGCGATCTGATGATTCTTGGTGGTTTGAATGAAGGCGTGTGGCCTGCGCCGCCGGGTGAGGATCCGTTTCTCTCGCGCAGCATGCGCGTGAAGCTCGGCTTGCCGGCGCTGGATCAACGCATCGGCTTGCAGGCGCATGATTTTGCCCAGCTGGCGAACGCGCCGAACGTGGTGCTGACGCGCGCGCTGCGGCGCGAAGGCAGCCCGACTTTGGCCTCGCGCTGGCTGTGGCGTCTGCAGACTTTGGTGAAAGGCGCGGGCGCGAAGCTTGCGCCTGCGGATGAGGCGCTGGCGCTTGCGCGGGCGCTGGACATGCCGACGGGCGATCGCCGGCCGATCGTGCCGAAGCCGAAGCCGCCGGCGGATCAGCGGCTGACGCGCATTTCCGTCACCCAAGTGGAAACGCTGATCCGCGATCCGTATGCGGTGTACGCCAATCGCATTCTGGGGCTCGCCGTGCTGAAGCCGATTGGCGCGCCGGTTGGCCCGGCTGAGCGCGGCACGGCTATCCACAAAGCGATGGAGCGGTTCGAGGATGATGGCGATCCGAGCCATTTGCGCGCGCTGTTGGATGAAGAGTTGCGGCGCGCGGGCGTGGCGCCGGATCGGCGCGCGGCGGAGCGCTCGCGGCTGGAGCAATCGGTGCGCATGCTGATTGCGTGGCTGAAAGCGCGTGAAGATGGCGCGGTGTACCGCGAGAAGAAGGGCGTGCTGCAATTGGAGTGCGGCGTTGTGCTGTCGGGCACGGCGGACCGCATTGAGATCAACGCAGCGGGCGGGGCGATCCTCGATTTCAAAACCGGTTCGCCGCCGACGGATAAGCAAGTCGAGAGCGGATTGTCGCCGCAGCTTTTGCTGGAAGCGGCAATGCTGGCGCGCGGCGCGTTCGAGGGCGTGCCGGCGGCACAAGTGCATGAGCTGATCTATTGGCGCTTTGGCGGCGCTAATCCTGCGCCGCGCATTGTTGCCGTGGATGGCGGCGCGCATGCGGCGGGCGAGAAAGCGCTGGCGGAGTTGGAGACGCTGCTGCGCAAATATGCCGAGCCGGACCAGGCGTTCCTCTCCAAGCCGCGCGTGCAATTCATCAAGCACTATGCCGATTACGATCAGCTGGCGCGCCGCAAGGAATGGGCCGATGCGGAGATGGACGAATGAGCGCGCGTTGGGAAGCGGCGCAGCGCGCGGCGGCCGATCCGGCGGCGTCGGTGTTCGTCACCGCCAATGCGGGCTCGGGGAAAACCAAAGTTCTGGTGGACCGCATTGCGCGCTTGCTGCTGGAAGGTTCGCGCCCGTCTTCGTTTTTGTGCGTGACGTACACGAAAGCCGCGGCGGCGGAGATGCAGCGGCGCTTGTTCGAGCGCTTGGGCGAGTGGTGCGTTACCGATGATGAGAAGCTGACGAAAGAGTTGGCGGCGCTGGAGGGGCCGGATGCGCCGGCGCCGACGCGTGAGCAATTGGCGAAAGCGCGGGCTTTGTTCGCGCGCGCGCTGGAGACCCCGGGCGGGCTAAAAATTCAAACCATTCACGCCTTTTGCGAGCGCTTGCTGGCGCGATTTCCGTTGGAAGCGGGCGTGCCGCCTGGGTTTGATATTGCCGATGAACCGCGCGCGGCGGCTTTGCTGGCGCGGGCGCGGGCGGCGTGCATTTTGAACGCGGACGATAAACTCGCGGCGGCGTTTAGCCGTTTCGCCGAAAAGCTTCATGGTGAGGCGCTGGAGGGCTTCCTCAATAGGCTGGCGCTGCGGCGAGCCGATTTTCGCAGCTTTGCCGAAAAGCATAAGGACGAGGTGTTCGCCGAAGCGGAGCTCAAGAACCGGCACGGCGCGCGGCAATCGAGTGAGGCGTTCGCGGCGGAATTTGTGGGACGCGTGAACTGGACCCGGCTGCGCGATGCGATTGGCGTGTTGCGCGCGTCGGGTCCATCCGATGCGAAGGTGGCCGAGCGCATCGCCGAAGCGCTTGCGCTGCAAGATGCCAGCTGGCCGGCGCGCGCGGTGACGGAGGCGGTTCTTTCAATCGCGCTGAAGGAGGATGGCGAGGCGTACAAGAGGCTCATCACCAAGACTTTGGCCAAGCAGCAGCCCTGGTTGGAAATGCTGCTGGATGCGCTGGCTGAACAATGCATCGCCGCGCGCACGGCGCTCAATGCGATTGACCGCGCCGAAGATACGGCGGCGGCGCTGGCGCTCGCGCTGAAACTGGATGGCGCTTATGATGCCGCGAAGACGCGCGCGGGCGTGCTGGATTTTGACGATTTGATCGCGCATGCGCAGGCTTTGCTGTCGCGTGCGGAGGCGGCGCCTTGGGTGCTCTATAAGCTCGATGGCGGGCTGGATCACATTCTGATCGATGAAGGTCAGGATACGAGCCCCAGCCAATGGGATTTAATCGCGCCGCTTATGGATGAATTCTTCGCCGGCGGCGGCGCCCGCGATGTGACGCGCACTGTGTTTGCAGTCGGCGATCCCAAGCAGAGCATTTATGCGTTTCAGGGCGCCGATCCGGATCGGTTTCTGCGCGAGGACCAGCATTTGGATAAACGCGCGCGGCGAGCCAAGCGCAAATTCACCGCGCCAGTCCTGGAGACATCGTTCCGCTCTTCGCCGGAAATTTTGTCCGTTGTTGATGCGGTGTTCGCGGACAAGGATTTGGCGCCAGGCGCGCCGGAAAAGTTCAACGAAGTGCGTCACATTGCGGCGCGGGCGGCGCAACCGGGCTTGGTCGAGCTTTGGCCGATCACGCCGCGTCCGCAGGCGGGCCAGTCCAAGCCTTGGGATGCGCCGCTGGACATTGAAACCGAGCAAACGCCGCAGGCCGTGTTGGCGCGCGCTATCGCCAAGCGCGCGCGCAAATGGATCGAGGATGGCGAAGGCGTTTGGGACAAGAGCGGCAAGGCGCTGCGGGCGATCGAGCCGGGCGACATTCTGGCGCTGGTGCGTACGCGCGGCGGCTTGTTTCGCGAACTGATCAAGGCGTTCAAGCGCGAGCAGTTTCCGGTCGCCGGCGCGGACCGCATGATTTTGCGCGACGAGTTGGCGGTGGAGGATTGCCTCGCGCTGATTCGCGTGGCGCTCGATCCGGCGGACGATTTGGCGCTTGCCTGCGTGCTCAAGGGGCCGTGGTGCGATCTCGATGATGATAATGCGGATCTGTTTCCGCTCGCTTATGGACGCGGCAAATATGAGACTTTGCATGCGCGGCTGATGGCGAATGCGGAAGAGAAGTACGCGCATGCGCGTACCTTCGTGAATGAGCTGACACAGCGCGGCGGGGTTGATCCGTTTTCGTTCCTGAGCTGGGCGCTGGAAACGCCACACGGCGGCGGGCCGGCTGGGTGGACGCGCGTGTTCGCGCGCCTCGGCGCGGAAACGCGCGATCCGCTGGAGGAATTGCTGCAGCGCGCGGTGAAAGGCAGCGCCGCGTCTGCGCCAAGTTTGCAGCGTTTCCTGCACGATATTGAGGTCGATGCCGGGCAGGTGAAGCGTGAGCTTGAAGCTGCGGGCGGCGCGGTGCGGGTGATGACGGTGCACGGCGCGAAGGGCTTGGAAGCGCCGATTGTCATTCTGCCGGATTGCACCGGGCCGGTGAGCGATCGGCCGGAGGATGGCCTGATGTTCGAGGCGGGCGAGCCGTTTGTTTCGTTCCGCACCAAGGAAGATGATGCGGCGGTGAGTACGGCGCGGGCAGCGTATGCGTCGCGTATGCTGGGCGAGCACTGGCGGCTTTTATATGTGGCGCTCACACGCGCGCGCGACCGGCTGATTGTGTGCGGCGCGCAGTACGGTAGTGCGAGAAGCGGGGTTGCGCAGAATGCGTGGCGCACGGCGGTAGAGGACGCGCTGTCGGACCTCGGCGCGCAGAGTTGCGAGACGCCGTTTGGGGAAGGTTTGCGTTTGGGCGCGCCGCTTAAGCTTGAAGGCAGGGCCGCGCCGCGCACGGCGGCGGCGTTGCCGGAGATGCCAAATTGGCTGCGCACGCAGGCGCCGGGCGTCACGCAACGCGCGGCGGCGACGCCCTCGCGTATGAAATTGATCGATCCAACTTTGCTGTCGCCGCGCGGCGATGGAAGCAAACGCTTTCGGCGCGGGCGTCTCATTCACGGTTTGCTGGAGCGTCTGCCGGATGTCTCGGCCGCGCGTCGCGCGGAAGCGGCGCAAATTTGGCTAACGCGCCAGGGCGTGAAGCAGAAAGAGGCGGAAGCGCTGACGCGCGAAGCCTTGTCGGTGCTGGAAGATTCGCGTTTCGCTGGGGCGTTCACCAGTGCGAGCCGCGCCGAGGCGCCGATTGTCGGAGAGGCGGCGGGGCGCCCGGTGCGCGGCGTGGTGGATCGGCTCGCCGTCGATGAAACCACGGTGACGGTGCTGGATTACAAGACCGACCGGCCAGCGCCGCCCGATCCCGAATCGGCGCCTGACTCCTATGTGCTGCAAATGGCGCTTTATCGTGAGGTCCTGCGCAAGATTTTCCCCCAGAAGGCCGTGCGCTGCGCCCTGTTATGGACGGAAAAGCCGCTGCTGACGCCGCTTTCCGATGCACAATTGGACGATGCCTTCGCCCGCTTCGCGCGCAGTTGAATCGGCCCCCTTTGCGTCCTACATCTTTGCTTCAAGGTTAGGCTTTTTGGGAGATGCCTCGTGGCCACGATCAAGATCACGGACGATTCATTTGAAGCTGACGTGCTGAAGTCTGGCCGTCCGGTGCTCGTGGATTTTTGGGCCGAATGGTGCGGTCCGTGCAAAATGATTGGCCCGGCGCTCGAGGAAATTGCGGGCGAGATGGGCGACCGTGTCGCCATCGCCAAAATCAACATTGACGAAAATCCCGGCGTGCCGAGCCGCTATGGCGTGCGCGGCATTCCTACCTTGATGGTGTTCAAGGACGGCAAGGTCGCGGCCACCAAAGTTGGCGCCATGCCGAAGTCGAAGATTGTCGAGTGGTTGAACGAGAGCGTTTAAGCTTTTGGACCGCGCGTCTTCAGACGCGGCACGATGCGGACCTGAAGGTCCGCGGTCCTTAATCGCGCAGCGCTTCGGCGGCGAGTAATAGCGATCCACAGATAAGCACACGCGGCGCAGGCAACTGCGCCGCGTTTTGCATTGCGGCGGCGAGTGAGGGCGCGGTGCTGGCTTCAACGCCGGCTTCGCGCGCGAGTTGCGCAAGCTGTTCTGGCGCGATGTGAGCTTCGCTAAGTGGTACGGCGATGATGCGTTGTGCGCTTGGCGCGAGCGCGGCGATGAAAGCGGCGGCGTCCTTGCGCGCGCGCATGCCGATAATGAGTGCGACGGGCGCTGCGCGTTTTCGTTGAAGCTCAGCCAATGCATGCGCGAGCGCTTGGGCGGCGTGCGCGTTGTGGCCGCCATCGACCCAAACTTCGCCGCCAAGAGCGCGCACGGGCGCGGCGAGTGCGCCGGCGGAGAGGGGCTGCAAGCGCCCAGGCCAGCGCGCGGCGCGAATGCCTTGCGCGAACGCTTCGTCGGGAATGTCGAATGGCGTTGGCGAGAGGAACGACGCGGCGGCGAGGCCGGCGTTTTGGATTTGATGCGCGCCTTGCAGTGAAGGCAGCGGCAGATCGAGCGTGCGCTGTTCGGTTTGCACCACGAGCCGCCCGCTATTGGCGTAAGCGTCCCATTCAACGCCCTGGCGCCAGAGCGGGGCGCCGATGCTTTGCGCTTGCGCTTCGATCACGTCCATGACGTCGGCTGACTGCTGCGCGGTGATGGCCCAGGTCTTTGGTTTGAGGATGCCGGCCTTGTGCGCGGCGATGTCGGCGATGCTTGGACCGAGCGCGTCCTGATGGTCGAGCCCAATGGGCGTGAGGATGGAGAGCGCGGGGTTTACGACATTGGTGGAGTCGTCGCGCCCGCCCATGCCGGTTTCGAGCAGAACAAGATCGGCGGGCGCTTCGCTGAACAGCAATAATGCGGCGGCGACTTGCGCGTCGAATTGGGTGAGCTGCGGGCCGTGTGCCCGCACGCGCTCGGCGGCGGCGATGAGTGCGTCATCGCTGGCGGTGCGGCCGGCGATAAGGAAGCGTTCGTTGAGTTGGTGGAGATGCGGCTTGGTGAAGGCGTGCACGCTGAGCCCCGCTGCTTCGGCGATGGCGCGCAGGAAGGCGATGGTGGAGCCTTTGCCGTTGGTGCCGGCAATGTGGAAGACGGGGGGGAGTTTTGTGTGCGGCGCGCCGAGTGCGGTGAGGGCTTGATGCAGCAGGGCGAGGTCGAACGCTTTGCCGTGGCCAAACTCTGGGCCGAACAGCTGTTCGAAGCGTTGGAGGGCTGCGTCGCTCACAATGTCTGCTTAGCGCCAACCACCCCCTCCGTCATTCCGGGGCGCCCGCAGGGCGAACCCGGAACCCAGGAAGACTGGGGGCGATGTTTGATGCGCTTTGGATACCGAGGATGTCACCCCTGGGCTCCGGATCGCGCTCCGCGCGTCCGGAATGACTGTAGGGGTGATGGTGGCGCTACTCAGCCGCCTTGGCGCGTGTGGGTTTGGGTGTTGGCTTGCGCTTGCGTGGGCCTTCAGCTTCGTCCGTAGCGAGTTCGCTGAGCTCCAGCGTTTCGCCGCTGGGCGCTTTGGCGGCGACGCGCTTGTGCATCAGCACGGAGAGCAGTGTCGAGAGCGTGGCTTTCAGTTGGCGGCGGTCGACCACCATGTCGACCATGCCTTTATCGAGCAAATATTCCGAGCGCTGGAAGCCTTCGGGCAATTTCTGACGAATGGTTTGCTCGATCACGCGCGGGCCGGCGAAGCCGATCAGCGCGCCGGGTTCAGCGATGTGCACGTCGCCGAGCATGGCGTAGGAGGCGGTGACGCCGCCTGTGGTTGGATCTGCCAGCACGACGATGTAAGGCAGACCCGCTTCGCGCAGCAGCTGCACGCCTATGGTGGTGCGCGGCAATTGCATCAGCGAGAGAATACCTTCCTGCATGCGCGCCCCGCCGGAAGCGGTCACCATGACCAGCGCCGCTTTGCGCCTAACAGCAGCTTCGGCGGCGGCGACGAAAGCTTCGCCCGCCGCCATGCCGAGCGAGCCGCCCATGAATTCGAAGTCCTGCACCAGAACGACGGCCAGCGAGCCGCCAATGCGTCCGTAGGCGGCGGCCATGCAATCGTCGCGGCCGACTTTGGCGCGCGCGGCTTTGAGGCGATCGACGTACCTTTTGTCATCCTTGAATTTGAGCGGGTCGGTGGAGACTTTCGGCACTGGCACTTTCTGCCAGCTGGCGTCGTCGAATAATTGCTTGAACCGCGCGTCGGGGCCGATGCGCATATGGAAGCCGGCGGGCGTGACCCAGTCAGCGGCTTCCAGGTCGGCGCGGAAGATCAAGTCGCCCGTGAGCGGGCATTTGATCCAAAGATTGTCCGGCGTTTCGCGCTTTTCTTCCTCGGCCTTTTTCTTCTGCAGGCCGGGCCGCGCGAAGTTCGACAGCCAATTCATTGCTTATGTGATCCTTGTGGGCTCCAGCCGCCTCATGCGCCGGGCGCGGGCGCAGGTCAATGTCCATAGTTGAGATGGACGTATTCAAAGTAAACAGGCGTGGTTTCTCAAGCAACCTGTGCTGCTTCATTTTACTTAATTTGGACCATTTATTGAGCGGGCGACTGCTATTTCTTCAGCAAATCGCGGATTTCAGTCAGCAATTTGACGTCGGCAGGCACTTCGGCGGGCGGGGCCGGCGCGGCTTCTTGCTTCCGCTTCATCGAATTCATCATCTTGATCACCAGGAATAGCACCCAGGCGACGATAACGAACTTGATCGCCGCATTGATGAATTTCCCATAATTGATGGACACCTCAGGGCTGGCGGCGACAAAGCCTGGCGCGCCTTCGGTTCCAACCGCCGCCACCGCTTCGCGCAACACCAGCTTCAGCGCCCCGAAATCGATGCCTGCGAGCAAGAGGCCGATCGGGGGCATGATGATGTCGTCGACCAGCGAGGATACGATGGACCCGAACGCGGCGCCGATAATCACGCCGACAGCGAGATCGACCACGCTCCCCTTGAGCGCAAATTCGCGGAACTCTTTCAGCATCGACATCGGCGGCTCCAATTTTTCGCTGAGCCAAGCGCTGTTTCGCCGATGCGGTCAAGGCGCTGGTCTGCTCCCGCGCCCAAGGGCGGCGTGGCGCGTCAATGCAAGCTGTGGTAGTTCATGAACCAGATATTGCGCCCTTGGGGGGCGGCCCATGACTGATGTTTTCATCAGCTATAAGCGCGACGAGCGGGACAAGGCGCGCCAGCTTGCGGAGGCGCTTGGCGCGCGTGGCTTCTCGGTGTGGTGGGACGCGGAAATCCTGCCGGGCGAACAGTATCGCGCGGTTACGCTTCAGATCTTGGAGAGCTGCCGTGCAGCGATCGTGATCTGGTCGCCGCTTTCTGCGAAATCAAATTGGGTGCTGGACGAAGCGCAGCGCGCGCTCGATCGTGGCGTGTTGGTGCCGGTGCATTTGGAGCCAATCAGTTCGTACCCGCTCGGCTTTGGCCAGGTGCACGCGCACAATCTGGTCGGCTGGGAAGGTGCGCCGGACGATCCGAAATTTCAGCCCGTGCTGGCGGCGGTGGAGCGGCTCGCCGGCGCGCAAGGCAAGCAGGCGACTGGCCAGACCAGCGCCGGCGAGGCGGAGGCGCAGATTGCATTCTGGCGCGGCATCCAAGACAGCGCCAAAGCCAGCGACTTCGAGACTTACTTGGCGCGTTATGGGCGCGACGGCTTGTTTTCCGGCTTGGCCCAGGAGCGGCTGGCGGCCTTGCGTCCGCGCGCGGCGTTCGCGCAAGGCGCGCCTTCGCCGGTAGCAGGACTGCGACCGCCGCTGACGCGCTGGGAGCTGGGATTCATCGCGCTTTGTCTCGCGGTCGCTGGGTTGGCGCTGTGGCCGCTCGCCAATCTGATGACGGGCAATCAGATGTTCTTTGACGGCGATTACACCACCATGTTCATGCTCGGCTATCCGCAGAACCTGTTTGTGATGACGCCGCTTCTCACCGGCGCGGCTTGGCTATTCGATCGCGCTGCAGCCTGGTGTGAAACACGGGGTAGGCCCGTCAGCTTTGCGCCGCTGGCGCTGCCGCCTGGGGTGCTGTGTGCGCTCTATCTGGTGGCGCTGCGCGGTCGCGATCAGAGCTATGATGACAACGCTTATGTCGTCGCCGCTGAGCTGACGCATCTTTATCTCTGGATCGCGGCGGCTTGGGGCTTGGCCTTGGTCGCGCGCGGGCTGACGCCAGCGTTTAAGCGGGTGCTGCAGTCGATCGGCGTATTTCGCTGAGTTCTACGGCTCTTCGCCGCCATTCACTTTGAGGCGCAGTTCTTTGCCGGGCTTGAAGAAGGGCACGCGCTTGGCGGCCACTTTCACGGCTGCGCCGGTGCGTGGGTTGCGGCCCGTGCGCGCCTCGCGGCTGCGCACGGAAAACGCGCCGAAACCGCGCAGCTCGACGCGTCCGCCTTCGGCCAGCGCCTGCTGAATCTCATCAAGCACGATGTCAACCGCGTGCTCGACTTCTTGCGCCTTCATCGACGCAAATTCTTCCTGGAGGCGCGCCACCAGCTCAGAGCGCAGCATCTGCCCATCCCTTCGATTGCCGCAACGCCATGAGAGGCGTGGAACCGCGCGGCGTCAATAAGCTATTTGCTTGAAAATTGGAAAGAAAAGGGCCCGGCGTCGCCGCCGGGCCCTGAACTTGCGCGCAGGCTCGGGCCTTACGGCTTGTTCTTTTCCTTGAGCGCGGCGCCCAGAATGTCGCCGAGCGAAGCGCCGGAGTCGGAGGAACCGAACTGGGCGATGGCTTCCTTTTCGTCCGCCAGTTCCATCGCCTTCACCGAAAGCGAAACGCGGCGGCTGGCTTTTTCGAACGAGGTGACCATGGCGTCGATCCGGTCGCCCACGGCGAAGCGGTCGGGACGTTGCTCCTGACGATCGCGCGAGAGGTCGCTCTTGCGGATGAAGGAGCGCAGCGCATTGCCTTCGCCGAACGCCACTTCGATGCCGCCCGAAGCGATCTCGAGCACTTCAACCGTGATGATCTGGCCCTTGCGGAATTCCGCGCCGGCGATCGGGTCGGACGAAGCTTGCTTGATGCCAAGCGAGATGCGTTCCTTCTCGATGTCAACATCGAGCACCTTGGCTTGAACCACATCGCCTTTATTGTACTTGGCGAGCGCTTCTTCGCCCTGGGCGTCCCAGGAAATGTCGGAGAGGTGCACCATGCCGTCGATTTCCGGCGTGAGGCCGATGAACAGACCGAATTCGGTGATGTTCTTGACCTCGCCTTCGACCGTTGAGCCGACCGGGTGTTCGGCCAGGAAGGCGTCCCACGGATTAGCTTGCACTTGCTTGATGCCGAGCGAGATGCGGCGCTTTTCGCCGTCCACGTCGAGCACCAGTACGTCGACTTCCTGAGACGTGCTCAGGATCTTCGAGGGGTGCAGGTTCTTCTTGGTCCAGCTCATTTCGCTGACGTGAACCAGGCCTTCCACGCCCGGCTCAAGCTCAACGAACGCGCCGTAGTCGGTGATGTTGGTGACGCGGCCGGAGAACTTGCCGTTGACCGGGTATTTCGCGTCAACGCCATCCCACGGATCGGTCATGAGCTGTTTCATGCCGAGCGAAATACGCTGCGTGTCCGGATTGATCTTGATGATCTGGACTTTGACGGTTTCGCCGACATTCAGCACTTGGCTCGGATGCGACACGCGCTTCCAGCTCATGTCAGTGACGTGCAGCAGGCCATCAATGCCGCCGAGATCAACGAACGCGCCGTAATCGGTGATGTTCTTGACCACGCCTTCGCGCACTTCGCCTTCCTTCAGTTGGCCGACGATTTCGGCGCGCTCGGACGCGCGGCTCTCTTCGAGCACGGCGCGGCGGGAGACGACGATATTGCCGCGCTGACGGTCCATTTTCAGGATCGCGAACGGCTGCACGATATTCATCAGCGGGCCGACATCGCGCACCGGGCGGATGTCAACTTGCGAGCCCGGCAAGAACGCATTGGCGCCGCCGAGATCGACGGTGAAGCCACCCTTCACGCGTCCGACCAAGGCGCCATTGACGGCGTCGCCGGCGGCGAAGCTCTTTTCAAGGCGGGTCCAGGCTTCTTCGCGCTTGGCTTTCTCACGGGAGACGACAGCGTCGCCGAGCGCGTTTTCGATTCGGTCGAGATAGACTTCGACGATGGCGCCGGGCTTGGGGTTTTCGTCCGTGTCGCCGAAGAACTCGCGGAGCGGGATGCGCCCCTCCGTCTTCAGGCCGACATCGACGACGACAAAATCATTTTCGATGCCAACGACCGTGGCGGGGATCACCCGGCCTTCAATCATGCCGCGCGAAGCGAGGCTTTCATCGAGCAGTGCGGCGAAATCGTCGCGCGTGGGGGTCAGGGAATTTTGGGCTTGAGAAGCCATACGAATTTCAACTCCAAAAAAAATACGGGCCGACCGGTTGGCTCCGGCGGTCTCGGCCCCACCATGGGGCCGTCCGATCGAACTTGGCGAAGGCTGAAACGACAAACGCCCCGATGCGCGTTTTACGCGCTGGGGCGCTGAAGCGCCGCTTCGATAAAGCGAGAGGCGGCCTCCACCGAGGCCTCTATAGATAGATGGGTAGTGTCCAGCAAGTGCGCATCGGGGGCTTGGCGCAGGGGTGAATCGGCGCGGTTTTTGTCGCGTTCATCACGTTCGGCGATCTGGGACTGTAATTGCTCGAAGGTGATATCTTCGCCCTTGGCGCGCAATTCCTTCAGCCGGCGCTCGGTGCGGACGGCCAGATCGGCGGTCACGAACAGCTTCACTTCGGCGTCAGGGCAGATCACGGTTCCAATGTCGCGCCCATCCAACACCGCTCCGGCGGGGTCGTTGGCGAAGGCGATTTGCGCCGCGCGCAGCACCTCCCGCACCGCTGGCATGGCGGCGACTTTGGAGGCGGCGAGGCCCACCGCGCTGGAGCGGATGCGGGTTTCGTCGATGGCGGCGAGGTCGAGCGCTTTGGCGGCGGCGAGGGCGGCGCCGACCTCGCCCGGGTCACCGCCCGCGTCGAGCACGGCCAGCCCGACGGCGCGATAGAGCGCGCCCGTGTCCAGCCGCTTCAGCCCGAACCTTTTGGCCACACCGGCCGCGACCGTGCCCTTCCCCGATGCCGTGGGGCCGTCAATGGCGATAATCATGGGGGCGATTTAGCAGGATCAAATTGGAGGCGCGAGCCATCCTCCACCCATTCCCGGATTGGCCAAAGGCCAAGTCCGGGATCCATAAACTCTGCTGGATGACGGCGATGCGCCGACGAGGCGGGGGTGCTCTCTGCAAAATAATCGCATTTATGGGTCCCGGACTTTCGCTTCGCGAAATCCGGGAATGGGTGAGAGGCGAACTTCCCTTGCGTCCGGCTTGACAGCGACGACCCATGAGCGCGGGACTGCACAACATGGAAGAGTTTGACGTCATCGTTGTTGGCGCGGGCATTGCGGGCATTAGCGCGGGCTATCATTTGCAGCGCGACTGCCCAGACAAGACTTATGCGATCCTCGAAGGCCGCGCGGCCATCGGGGGCACTTGGGACTTGTTCCGTTATCCAGGCGTGCGCTCGGACAGCGACATGTTCACTTTGGGCTTCGCCTTTAAGCCATGGCTTGGGCGGGACTCCATCGCCGATGCGCCGGACATTGTGGCCTATGTGCGCGAGGCCGCGCGCGAGTTCGGTATTGATGGGCACATCCGCTTCAAACATCGTGTCGTGCGCGCTGACTGGTCGAGCCAGGAGGCGCGCTGGATCGTCGATGTAGAGCACGAAGGCAGGGCGAAGCGCTTCAAGTGCAAGTTCCTGCACTTCGCTTCAGGCTATTACGATTATGCCAAAGGGTATCTGCCCGAGTTTAAGGGTGTGGAGCGGTTTAAGGGACGCATCGTTCATCCGCAGCATTGGCCGGAAGATTTGGACTATGCGGGCAAGCGCGTTGTCGTAATCGGTTCAGGCGCGACGGCGGTGACTTTGGTGCCCGCGATGGCGGAGAAAGCCGCGCATGTAGTCATGCTGCAGCGTTCGCCGACTTATATGGTGTCGCTGCCGCGCCAGCATAAACTGGGCAATTGGCTGCGCCGCACCTTGCCGGCGCGTTTGGCTTATGACGTCACGCGCGCGGTGCAGATCGCCTGGTCGCAATTTTTCTACAATCTGGCGCGCAGCCGACCAGAGCCGACCAAGAAGCGTTTGCTCAGTCTCGTGCGGGCGCAACTGCCGGGCTTCGATGTCGAGAAGCATCTGACCCCGCGCTACAATCCGTGGGAACAGCGCCTCTGTCTGGTGCCGGACAACGACATGTTCAGCGCTATTCGCGAGGGCAAAGCCTCCATCGTGACCGACACGATCGATACCTTCACCGAAGATGGCGTGCAGGTTTCATCGGGCGAGGTGGTGAAAGCGGATATCGTTGTCACCGCGACGGGGCTCAATCTGCAAATGCTGGGCGGGGTGGAGGTCGCCGTCGACGGCGCGAAGGTCGAAACCAACGAGCACTACACCTATAAGGGCTGCATGCTCTCGGATGTGCCGAACCTCGCTTTCGTGTTTGGCTACACCAATGCGTCGTGGACATTGCGCGCCGATCTGGTGAACGCTTATGTCTGCCGCTTGGTCAATTATCTGAGCGAGTACGGCCTCGGCTCGGCGACGCCGCATTATAGCGGCGTGCATGAGGAAATTCCGTTCGTGGATTTCTCGTCCGGTTATTTCCAGCGCGTGGCGCACTTGCTGCCGAAGCAAACGGCGGACGCACCGTGGCGGCAGAACCAATCCTATGCGCGCGACCTCAAGGATTTGCGCTTTGCGCCGGTTGAGGATGGCGTGCTGGAATTCAAGCGCGCCCCGGCGCCAGCCGCGCCGAAGCTAGCATTGGCGCGCGCCGCGAGCTAACACGCCCCCAGAAGAGGGCGCATGACTAAGCTGCACAGTCTGTTTGTATTGGCCGGGTTGGTCGCGGGCTTGGGTGCGGGCGCGGCCATCCACGCATCCGGCGATGCGACGCTGGAGCAGGCCTCGCCTTATGTCGAGGCGTTTGGCGGCTTGTGGCTCAATGCGCTGCGCATGACCGTGATCCCGCTCATTGTCGCGCTGCTGATCACCGGCGTCGCTTCGGTTGCGGACGCGGCCAAGACCGGCGGGCTGGTGGCGCGCTTCGTGTTGCTTTTTTCCGTGCTGCTGTTTGGCGCGGCGATCTATTCCGTGTTGTTCACCCAGAGCATTCTATCGGCGTTTCCGGTTGATCGTGCGGCGGCTGACGCTTTCCTGCAAAGTGTGAGCGGGGAAGCGGCGCCGGCGCAGGCGCCCAGCTTTTCGCAATGGCTGCAATCTTTGGCGCCATCCAATCCGGTGCGTGCAGCGGCTGAAGATCAAGTGCTGCCGCTTGTGGTGTTCGCGCTATTTTTTGGCTTCGCTGCAACGCGCATTGCGCCAGCGCTGCGCACGCTGGTGATCGATTTCTTCCGCGCCGTGGCGGAGACCATGGTTGTGGTGGTGCATTGGGTTTTGCTGGCAGGCCCGTTTGGCGTGTTCGCACTGGCGCTTGGGCTTGGGCGCACTGCCGGCTTTGAGGCGGCCGGCGTGTTGGCGCATTACGTGCTGGTTGTGGCTGGCGCGATTTTTGGGATTACCATTGTCGGCGTGCTGCTGGCGCTGAGTTGGGGGCGCCAGCCTGTCGGCCGCTATTTTGCGGCGACAGCGCCGGTTTGGGCGATTGCGATGTCGACGCAGTCTTCCATCGCCTCCTTGCCGGCCATGCTTGAAGCAGCGCGCGGGGGCTTGCGCATCCCGGAGCGCATCGCTGACATTTTTCTGCCGCTGGCGGTGGCGGTGTTTCGTTTCACCAGCCCGGTGGGTAATCTCGCTGTGGTGCTGTTCATCGCGCACCTCTTCGGATTTGAGCCGAGCTTCCTGCAGCTGGCGAGCGCGGTGTTCGTGTCTTACGGCGTCAGTATTGGTGCGGTGGGGTTGCCAGGGCAGGTGTCTTTCATCACCTCAATCGCGCCGATTGGTTTGGCGCTGGGCGTGCCGATTGAGCTGCTCGGTATTCTGATCGCGGTTGAGGTGTTTCCAGACATTTTCCGCACGCTTGGCAATTGCGCTGGCGATCTGGCCATCACCTCGATCTTGTCGCGCGGCGAGCGCAGCTCAGGCTAAGCGGCGACGCGGGTTTCGAGGTCGAGCTCTTCCGGCAACACCGCTGGAATGCGCAGCGTGAAGGTCGAACCCTTGCCGAGCGCGCTTTCAACGCTGACATCACCGCCGAGCAATTGCGCCAGCTTGCGGGTAATGGCCAAGCCCAAGCCGGTTCCGCCATAGGCGCGGGTGGTGCTTGCATCGGCCTGGACGAAGGCGCGGAACAGCCGCGCTTGTGTTTCCGGCGCGATGCCTATGCCGGTGTCGGTGACGTCAAACACCAGCCAATCCACGCCGTCCTCGATCGTGCGCCGCGCGCGCAGCCCAATCGTGCCGCGCTCGGTGAATTTGGCGGCGTTGGAGAGCAAATTGAGCAGGCATTGGCTCAGCTTGAAGCTATCGGTTTCCGCCATGCCAATATTGGCCGCGACGTCAATGCGCAGCTCATTGCCATTGGCGGCGATGGCGGGTTTCACGGTGGATGCGGCGTCATCAATCAAGGCGGCGAGGTCCACCGCGCCAATGCTGGCGCTCATGCCGCCCGCCTCGATCTTAGAGAGATCGAGCACGTCATTGATCAAAGTGAGCAAGCGAGAGCCGGCGGCGCGGATACGCTCGAGATCGTCGCGCGTTGCAGCATCGCCTCCCTTTTCCTCGTTCACCTCCATCAGCAGTTCGCTATAGCCGATGATGGCGTTGAGTGGGGTGCGCAACTCATGGCTCATCGTGGCCAGGAATTGCGACTTGGCGACATTGGCCGATTCTGCCTCTTCGCGCGCCTTTTCCAGTTCGGCGAAGGCTTGCTTGAGCGCATCGTCACGGCGTTCGATTTCGTCGAGAATGAAGCTCAGCCGCTGCTTGCCGCTGCGCAGCGTCTCCTGGTCGTAGAGATTGGCGTCGGCGCCGCGGCGCACCAGCACTTCTTTGGCGCGGGCGACCGCCATCAGCATGTCGCGGCGGCTGCAATAGATCAGCACGGCCACGACCCCAAGGCCCATAAGGCAGGCGCCGGCGAGCAGGAAGGCGAGCGTCATTTTTTCGGCGTTGCGGCGCTGGAGTTCAGCGCGCACTGATTGCGCTTCGGCGCGCGCCTCCGCCTCGGCGACCTCGCTCTCCATGGTGGCGCGCATTTCTTTCACGCCATCATTGAAGCGGGTCATCACCGCGCGTTGCGATGACTCATAGACGCTCTGCATAGCCGCGAACGCTTCAGCCAGACGGCCTTCCGCGCGCAGCACTTCAGGTTCGATAGCGTCCAGGCGCTCGTCGAGGTTGGGATCGCCGCGCGTCGCGGCGACTTGGCGCAGATCGTCGATGGCTTGGCGCGCGTCGCGGCCGCGGCCGAGCCGGGCCAGCGCATGCACGCGATAGATCAGCAGCCGCGTCATGTATTCGGGGGGCGCCTCGGCATTATTGCGTCCGGCGTCGGCGCAAGTGAGCGCTTGAGCGTAACGGCCGGCGATGAAGTTGACGCGCGCGCAAAGCAGATTGGCGAAAAAGGCGTCGTATTGGCTGTGCGAACGCGCCGAGAGATGGGCGTGCAGCGGCAGCAGACGCAAGGCCGCGTCAGTAGCGCCGGCTTCGCTCAGCATGGTGACGATATTGTTGATCACGACCAGGCCATCGACCGGCCGGCCAATCTCCGTGTCGAGCTCGACGCTCCGCTCCAGATGCGTGACGGCGGTTTCGTAATCGCCGATGGCGATCGCATTATAGGACATGGCGTCATGCAAGCCCGAGCGCAGCGATGTCGCCGTGGGTTCATCGGGCAGGTGAACCAGGCCCGCCCGGGCGGCTTCCAGCGAATTGCCAACCAGGCCCATGTCGCTCAGTGCGTAGGAGAGCAGGCGCTCGCCGGCGGCGCGCACATAGGGATCGTCGACCCGCGCCAGGGCGACAGACAAGTTGCGCCGGGCGGCGACATAGTCGCCTTCAAGCGCGGGTGCGTAGGCGCGCAGCATGCCGGCCATGGCTTGGTAGCGTTCGCTGTGCTGATTGCGGCTCTCCAGTTCCAGGGCGGCGAGCGAGGCGACGCCGCGTTCGGCGTTGGAGGCGATGTAATCGTCGGCGGCGAGATCGTAGAGGGCTTGCAGCTTGGCTGGACCGCTGAGGCGCGCCGCGCGCTGCAACTGATCGGCGCGCACGCGGTCGGTAATGACGAGGTCATCTGCCTCGATGCGGTGCGCCAGCGCCTCGGCGCGCCCGACCCAGGAGGCCTCGCCAGGCTGCGCCGCCGCCGGATGCGCCAAAGCGATCAAGACGCACGCCGTCGCGGCTAAGAGCCGAACCCCAGAGACACGCATTACCCACCTATTTTCGGGGGATTATGCCTCGGCAGGCTTTAAAGAACGGTGTGGCGCGGGTCATTCCTTATGCGAATTGATGGTCAATGCCGGGTAAAGGCGGCGGTCGGACCGCTCTGGGACAAAGGTTTTGACAGGGGCGGCGGTTGATGGCATGGCGCGGCCCGCGCGGGATGACGAGGTCCCGCTGACCTGGAGAGAACGGCTTGGCCAAGACAGATCTGGGGGACAAGCAGGTCTGCCCGAATTGCGGGGCGAAATTCTACGACCTCCGCCGGCGTCCGGCGACGTGCCCCAAGTGCGGAACGGCCTTTGATCCGTCCGAGGAGACTGTCCGGGTGAGGCGTGGCCGTTCGCGCGTGGCCGCTGACAATGCGTACGAGGACGACGAGGAAGATACGGACGCTGTGGCCAAGAAGGCCGATGGCGATGAGGACGATGAGGCGGAGGAGGAAACCGCCGAGATCGACGCCGAGGCGGAAGCCGATCCCATCGTGGTCGATGATGATGACGATGATGGCGGCCCACCAGGAGACGAATTGCCGGAGGGCTTCTCGGAGGAGGAGGCCGACCTTGAGGATGCGGCGGACGACGATTCCGTGCCCTTGCTCGAGGATGATGAAGAGTTTCCGGAGGACGAAATCGGCGACATCCCCGCCGAAGACGACGAGGATAATAATCGCTAATCCGGCTGCCCGAGCCGGCTTGTAACAGCGTGCGGCGGAGCGTAGTTTCCGCCCTTCCCAAATCCGGGCGCCGCGACCGAGCCTTCTCGATCGCCGCGCGCGTCGGGGCCTTAGCTCAGCTGGGAGAGCGCCTGCATGGCATGCAGGAGGTCAGCGGTTCGATCCCGCTAGGCTCCACCACCCATAAGCGCTTGTTTTTACAGTGATTTTTCCGGCCACCTAACCGCCGGACACTTGGCGCTTTCTTCGCACGCAAGCTAGTGAGAGAGGCAGAAAAGGTGGTGCAAACCGCGCATCAAAGCGCGCATTTGCGCGGGCTTTCTCTCGCCGTCTGGAAAAAGTTAGCTCTTCGCGCGGAGGCGCATCGCGAGTCCTGGCAACGGACTCGAAAAGGGGTCGCGACCTCGCCGCGAACACGCTCGAAGTTGGGTGAACACATTCGAATGCGTACAGTGCAAAGCGGAAGGCGTACGGTTCGATCCCTCATCGAACCACCACCCATTTTTCGTGCGCACGCGGTGACAGGTGTGCCCGCCGCAAGCGGCGGACTTCAAGGCACTATTCTCAGCAACAGGTGGTCAGAGACGGCGTAGTGGTGGCGTGAAAGCGCTCCACACGGTGCCTCTGAGCGGGTGTCTCTCTCGCCGTATCGAAAAAGTTAGCTCTTCGCCGCCGCCTGCATCAGGCGAACGCGGCAAACCGCGCGCGCTGACCAGCCCAATCGAGGGGCAGGGGCTCGGAGATCAGGGCCGTGAGCGTCAACGTCCGCGGCTGCCGGCCCTCCAGGATCTGGGTGACGAGGTCCGGCGCCAAATAGGCGAGGGGTATGAGCTTCGCAGTGTAAAGATGGCAAAGCCCCGAAGCGCGGGCGAGCGCCTTGATTGAGTCGTGCTCGCCATCATCGAGGCGCTTGGCCCAATATCGGGTCAACACCACAGCACGGACCAGCGAGCGATCGACCTTCGCGGGGACCGCCGAACCGCTCCTGATCAGCATTGTCGAATTGCGCGGTCGCTCAAATGCAACCGCACACTTCATGACGACAGGATCGGCATTGCCATCCGCGCCAACGGCTCCTGGGACGATTGTGATGTGCAGTTCGGTCGGAAACACTTGCACGCGCAACACAGCAGCAATCGCGCGTGGGACCGGATCGGCGACCTCCGACTTCCAAGTCACCGCGAGATGCGAGGTCACCTCTGCAATGACTGCTTCTTCCAACGCGGTCATAGGAACGCGACTGATCGCGCCTTTGGGTCCTTCCAGCGCGCGTTCGCGCGTCTTGTAATAACGATAGCGTACTGACTTCTTTCGCGTGATTGTCGGGCTCATTGGATTGCCAACCGAGTCGAAGACCTTGCCGATCAGGCGCGCGCCCGAACGCAATCGTGATCCGCGACCCTTGCCGCGCGTCTTGCTTCTCAATTCCTGAACCGCATCCCACAAGTCCTTATCAATGATCCGTTCATGCTGGCCAGCATGCTGGACGCCCTTGTGGCGGATGATGCCGCAATAG
>JANRIP010000038.1:0-57583 GCA_033764855.1 Hyphomonadaceae bacterium
AACCTGCCTACACGGAGCTCTTTTTGGCAATGAGCACTTTTCTGGATGGGATCGCGTCAGATGCTGCCAGGGAAGTGACAGCGAATAGTGTCCATGCCCTTGGAGTGTCTCTCCGCGCCGAAGAGTGACCATTTTCGGCGAGAAATAGCCGGTCGCCATGCCCCCGGGGGGGGGGGGGGGCGACCGGATAAGGGCGCATTGCAGCCGCACCATGGCGGTTTTGACCGGGCGTCGGCGTCGATCCGAGCGCACAATCGACATCCACTGTTTCGCCGAGACATCAGGGTTTAGAAGGCGCGCATGACCGAAGCTAAAGGCCGCGTTCTGATCATTGCCGGGTCCGACTCCGGCGGTGGGGCGGGCATCCAGGCCGATATCAAAACCGTCACCGCGCTGGGCGGGTATGCGATGACGGCGATCACCGCCGTCACGGTGCAGAACACGCTGGGGGTTACCGGCGTGCACGCGATTCCACCGGATGTGGTGCGGGCGCAGATCGAGGCGGTGCAGTCCGATCTGGGCGCCGATGCATGGAAGATTGGCATGCTGGGCTCGGCGGCGCATGTGCGCGTGGTGGAAGCGAGCTATCGCTGGACGGTGGAGACGTTCGGTTCGGCGCCGCCCATGATCCTGGATCCGGTGATGATCGCCAAAGGGGGGGCGGCGCTTCTGAGCGATGATGCGGTGGCGGTGATCCGCGATGAGCTGACGCCGTGCGCGGCTTTGATCACGCCGAACGCGCCGGAGGCCGAGCGCCTGACCGGGCTCGAGGTGCGCGATCTCGATGGCCAGAAGCGCGCTGCGGACATGCTGGTGAACAGGCTGGGCGCCTGGTGCGCCTTGGTTAAAGGCGGGCACATTGAAGGCGATCGCGTGCGCGACGTGCTGCTGACGGGCGATGGCATGCGCGTGTTCGAAAGCCCCCGCATCGACACCAAAGCCACGCATGGCACAGGCTGCACGCTGGCTTCGGCCATCGCCGCTTATGTGGCGCAAGGGCTCGAGATTGAGCCGGCGGTGGAGCGGGGGCGGGACTATCTCATGCAAGCCATCCGCGCTGCGCCCGGCTTTGGCCAGGGTCATCAGCCGCTCGGGCACGGCTGGACGGTCAAAGCCAAGTTCTAACGCTCCCCGGACACAAGCAGGCGTGAGCCTGCGCTGATCCGGGGTCCATGGTGGACGCGGGGCTGCACAATAGTTCGTCAGCCTCAACCATGGGCCCCGGCGCTGCGCTTGCTGGTGCGAGCTTGGCCGGGGAGCGTGACAGGGTCAGTTCGCCTGCCGCGCGAGCGCGTGAGCGGGGACTGTGCTGGCGTGGCTTGATGCTTGCAGCCATATGTCGGGCCAAGCTTGGGACAAACGGCCGCGCGCTATGAAGATCTGGATTGTCGACGCCTTTACCGACCGCGTCTTCACCGGCAATCCGGCGGCCGTCGTGCCGTTGGAGCGCTGGCTGCCGGACGCGACGCTGCAAGCCGTCGCCGCTGAGAACAAGCTGTCCGAAACAGCCTTCGTCGTGCCTACCGGCCTCAAGGGCAACTATCAGCTGCGCTGGTTTACGCCGGCCACGGAAGTGCCGCTGTGCGGGCATGCGACTTTGGCGGCCGGCGCAGTGCTTTTGTCGGAGGTGGCGCCCGATCTCGAAGTGGTGGTGTTCGACACCCATGCTGGCGCACTGATCGTGCGCGGCACGCCCGAAGGCTACACGCTCGATCTGCCGCGCCGCGTGCGCACGGCTTGGGAGGTTCCCGCTGACATCGCGGCTGCGCTGGGCGATCCGGAGATTGTGGAAGGTTTTGTCGGCGAATACGCCAATGTGGTGCTGGAAACGGAAGAGGCGGTGCGTTCGCTGAAACCGGATTTCGCCGCGCTTAACCGGCTGGTGCGTGGGCCGCGCCAAGGCTGCATCACGGTCACCGCGCCCGCCGATGAGGGCAAGCCGTACGATTTCGTCTCGCGTTTCTTCGCGCCGGGCGTGGGCATCAATGAGGATCCGGTGACGGGGTCGTCCTTCGCTGATCTCGCGCCGTATTGGTGCGATCGGTTCGATCTGGAAAGCGTGGTTGGCTTCCAGGCGTCCAAACGCGGCGGCTTTACCCGCGCAATTCAAACGCTGTCGAGCGTGCGCCTGTTCGGGCAGGTGGCGGTTTATCTACGCGGTGAGTTGGATGGCTCGATCGCTCGCCTGCACAATCGCGTCTCCGAAGCGCCTGAGGCGCCCAAGCGCAAGCGCCGCCGCTCGCGCAAGGAACAGGCCCTGCCGGCCATTTTCGATGAGCCGATGCTGCCAGGGCTTGAGGCTGCGCCCCCGCCGCCGGTTTCGCATCCGGTCCCGCCCGAGGCGGAAGAGCCGCCGGCGCCGCGCATCACCGTGACCGGCGACAATTAGTCTGCAATCTCTCGACACACATTGTCGACAAGCTGTTTCATGCGCATGACAGCGTGCGGATGAAAGGATGGCGCTGATGCAATGGACCAATTCTGAGCGCGGCTATGGCTGGCTGACAATCGCGCTGCACTGGATTGCAGCGATCGGCGTGGTGTTTATGTTCGCGTTCGGCTTGCAGGCCGAGTGGCTGGATGAGGCGGGCGATGAAGCCGGCCACCGCGCTTTCATGGCGGCGCACATATCGCTCGGCATCACGCTGTTCGTGTTTTTCCTGGCGCGCATCGTTCAGCACTATGTGCAGAAGCAGCCTGCGCCGGTTTCGCAATCGGCATTGCTGAACCGCGTGGCCTGGGTCACGCACAATGCGCTGCTGCTGGCGATCTTGCTGCTCATTGTCTCTGGCCCGCTCATGATCTGGTCCAATGCGCGGGCGATCCAGGTGTGGGATTGGTTCGCGCTGCCGAGCCCGTTCGCGGAGCGCAATCGCGGCCTGCATGAGCTCGGCGAGGTGATGCACGCGATCGGCCGCTATGCGATCTGGGTGCTGGTCCCGCTGCACGTGCTGGCGGCTTTGAAGCACCTTATCTTTGACCGCGACGGCGTGTTCAGCCGCATTTTCATCGCCAAAGGCGGCTGATTTCCGCTTTTGAAGCATTGCAATCCGGCTCAAACGCGCGCACATGCGGTCCGGGCCATCCGCTCCCAACGGCGGACGCTCATCTGTGAGGATGGGAGACATTATGACAGTTGTGACGAAGCCGGCCGTGCGCCCGGCAGACGCCCGTTTTTCTTCGGGCCCCACCAAAAAACGCCCTGGCTGGACTCCCGATGCGTTGAAAGACGCAGCCTTGGGCCGTTCGCATCGCTCCAAGCTGGGCAAAGCCAAGCTCAAGGAAGCGATCGACCGCACCCGGTCGGTGCTGGAAATTCCTGCCGATTATAAGATCGCCATCGTGCCGGCCTCGGACACGGGCGCGATGGAAATGACGATGTGGTCGATGCTTGGCCCGCGTCCGGTCGATCTGTTCGCCTGGGAGAGCTTCGGCGAAGAGTGGGTCACTGATGCGGTGAAGCAGCTGAAGCTCGATGCCAAGACGCATCTGGCCGGCTACGGCCAGCTGCCGGACTTTGGCGCGCTGCGCAAAGACGCGGATTTCATCTTCACGCAAAACGGCACGACGTCAGGCGTGAAAATCCCCAATTTCGATTGGATTCCCGCCGATCGCGAGGGCCTTTCCATCAATGATGCGACCAGCGCGTGCTTTGCGCAGAAGGTCGATTGGGCCAAGTGCGATGTGGTGACGTTCTCCTGGCAGAAGGCGCTGGGCGGAGAGGGCGCGCATGGCGTGCTGGTGCTCAGCCCACGCGCCGTGGCGCGGCTTGAAAGTTACACGCCGGCTTGGCCGCTTCCGAAAATTTTCCGCATGACCAAGAAGGGCAAGCTCGATCAGGAGTTGTTCGAAGGCGCGACCATCAACACGCCCTCGCTCTTGGCCACGGAAGATTATCTCGACGCGCTGAAATGGGCGGAGTCGATTGGCGGGCTTGAAGGCTTGATCGCGCGCGCTGATCGCAATGCGAAAGTGCTGGCGGATTGGGTGGTGAAAACGGCTTGGGTGGATTTCCTCGCTGAGAATGCCGCCTCGCGCTCGAATACAAGCGTGTGCCTAAAGGTCGTCGATCCGCGGGTGACCTCGCTCAGTGAAGAAGGCCAGGCCGAATTCGCCAAGAAGCTCGCGAGCGTCTTGGAGAAAGAGGGCGTGGCGCTTGACGCTGCATCCTATCGCGCCGCGCCCCCGGGTCTGCGCATCTGGTGCGGCGCGACGGTTGAGGCGTCCGATCTGGAAGCGCTGACGCCGTGGCTGGATTGGGCGTTCGAAACGCTCGCCGCTGAACTGAAACAAGCCGCTTAATTAATTCCGTCATTCCGGCCGAGCGAAGCGAGAGCCGGGACCCAGAGATCGTAGGGCAGAGGATTTTGCCCCTGGGTCCCGGATAACGCCTCCAGCGTTTCCGGGATGACGGAGTGTAAACATCAGGAAACACTCCCATGCCGAAAGTTCTTATCTCGGACGAACTCTCTCCCGCCGCAGTCGAAATTTTTCGTTCGCGCGGGGTTGAGGTTGATTTTCAACCCAAGCTCGGGCCGGACGCGGCGAAGCTGAAGGAAATCATCGGAAACTATGATGGCCTCGCCATTCGCTCGGCCACGAAAGTGAAAGCCGACATCATCGCCGCCGCGACCAATCTCAAAGTGATTGGCCGGGCCGGCATTGGCGTCGACAACGTTGATATTCCCGCCGCCACGGCCAAGGGCATCGTGGTGATGAATACGCCGTTCGGCAATTCCATCACCACAGCTGAGCACGCCATCGCGCTGATGTTTGCGGCGGCGCGTCAGCTGGCGGCGGCGGATGTGTCGACGCAAGCGGGCAAGTGGGAAAAGAACCGCTTCATGGGCGTGGAGCTCTACGCCAAGACGGTGGGGCTCATTGGCTGCGGCAATATCGGCTCGATCGTCGCCGACCGCGCGCTGGGCCTGAAAATGAAGGTGATCGCCTACGATCCGTTCCTCTCCCCAGAACGCGCCGTGCAGATTGGCGTCGAAAAGGTGGAGCTGGATGACTTGCTGGCGCGCGCCGATTTCATCTCGCTGCACGTGCCGATGACGGAGAAGACGAAGAATATTCTCAGCCGCGAAAATCTGGCCAAGACTAAGAAGGGCGTCATTATCGTCAACGCCGCGCGCGGCGGGCTGGTGGACGAGCAAGCGTTGCGCGAATTGCTCGAAAGCGAACATGTGGCCGCCGCCGCGTTCGACGTGTTCACGGTCGAGCCGGCCAAGGAGAACGTGCTGTTCGGGGCGCCAAACTTCATCGCCACGCCGCACTTGGGCGCCGCGACCAATGAGGCGCAGGAAAATGTCGCGCTGCAAGTGGCCGAACAGATGAGCGATTATTTGATGACGGGCGCCGTCACCAATGCGCTCAACATGCCCTCGATCAGCGCCGAAGAGGCGCCGCGCCTGAAGCCGTTCGCGGCATTGGCGGAAAAACTGGGCGCGTTTGCGGGGCAGATTGTCGATGAGGGCTTGGAAGAGGTCGAGATCGAATATGAGGGCGATGTCACCAAGCTCAACATGAAGCCGCTGACCGCGTCCGTGCTCGCTGGCTTGTTGCGGCCACTGTTGCAGGACGTAAACGTGGTTTCGGCGCCGGCGCTGCTGAAAGAGCGCGGCGTCACGCTGAAAGAAGCTACGCGCGACGCTTCGCCGATCTATGACAGCCTCATTCGCATCAAGGTTAAAACCGGCGGCAAGTGGCGCACTTTGGCGGGCGCTGTCGTCGCCGGCACGCCGAAGATTGTCGAAGTGAAGATGATGCAGCTGGAAGCGGCCTTCCATCCAACCATGCTGTTCGTCAACAACTCGGACAAGCCAGGCTTTATCGGCGCGCTGGGCACCATGCTGGCGGAAGCGGGCGTCAATATCGCCACCTTCCACCTCGGGCGCGAAGGCGCGGGCGAGGACGCGATCGCGCTGGTGGGCGTCGATCAGGCCGTGTCGGACGACCTGCTGGCGCGGATTAAGGCGTTGCCGCAAGTGCGCTACGTGAAATTGCTGCGTTTCTAAGGGCAACCAACCCTGGCGGCGGCTTTCACCGCCAGGGGTCCATAGAGGGGAACCGGCGCGGGCTTAAATCGCAGCGGCCCTCTTTTCGTAGCCGGCATTATTCCCCTATTGTCAGCCCATTAGCGGAGGGGAAGCGCAGATGAAGCGACACGCGGCGGGGCTCGCCATTCTGGGCGCGGCGATGATGACAGCCGGCCAGGCGGAGGCGGGCGTCAACGAAGCCTATGTTGGGGTGATGCAGCACAATATTTGCGTGCTCGACTGCAAAAATGCCGACAAGGAAGAGGGGCCGAACATCACGTTTCAGGTGAATTTCGACTCACCGGGTTTTCTTGAGTGGGCGTTTTCGCCGAAGCCGATGATCATGGCTTCGATCAATACGCAGGGCGACACGTCCTATGCCGGCTTTGGCCTCGATTGGCGTTTCAACATTACCGACAATTGGTCGATCGATCCTTCATTCGGCTACGTGATCCATAATGGCGAAAATTCCAATCCGTACCCGAACAATACGCCGGAAGCCGCCGAGTTCGCGGACAATCATGTTCTGCTCGGCTCGGACGATTTGTTCCGCACCGGCCTTGGCCTGACTTACCACTTTGACAACGCCTGGATGCTGCAAGGCTATTTTGAGCATCTGAGCCACGGCCAAATTCTGGGCGAGGGCCGCAATCAGGGTCTGGACGAATTCGGCCTGCGTCTTGGCTATCGCTTCGGCGAGTAGGCGCTAAACTCGCGCCACCTGAGAAGCAGGGAGAGCGCATGGCCGAGCATTTGCGAGAACGCTTCAAGCGCCCAGGGCCGAAGCGCATTTTGGCTTTGGATGGCGGGGGTGCGCGGGGGCTCTTGAGCCTCGGCGTGCTGGCGCAGCTGGAGCACCATTTGGCGGAACGCTCCGGCGATCCGGGTTTTCGCCTGGCGCATTATTTCGATCTGATTGGCGGCACTTCAACTGGCGCCATCATCGCCACGACGCTGGCGCTGGAATGGCGCGTGGCGGACGTGGTCGATCTTTATTTCAAGCTGCTGCCGGCTATTTTCGCCAAGTCGCAGGCGCCGGGGCCGCTGCGCTTGCTGACGCCGGGCTTCAAAAACACTGCGCTCACCCAAGCGCTGAAGGAGCATTTGGATGATCGCACGCTCTGCTCAAGCGATCTGAAAACCGGGCTCGCCATTCACGCCAAGCGCATCGATTCCGGCTCAGCCTGGATTCTGGTGAACAATCCGGACTGGATCTATTTCAACGCCGAAGCGCGCGGCGAGAGCATCGCCAATCGCGATTTCTATTTGCGCGATCTGGTGCAGGCTTCGGCGGCGGCGCCGACCTACTTTGCCGATGTGCGCATTCCGATGGCGCGCAACAAACGCGGCGGCGTCAGCTCGTACGGGCATTTCTTCGATGGCGGCGTCAGCCCCAACAATAATCCGGCGCTGCAGCTCTTGCTCACCGTTCCCGAACCTGCGTTTGGCTTTAACTGGCCGCTGGGGGAAGAGAATTTGCTGATCTGGTCGATCGGCACCGGCTATGTGCGTAAGCGGTTTGAGAAGCGCAACAAGAAGCGGCGCTCCAGCGCCAAGCCGATCGGCAACTTCGCCAAGCTGGCTTATGCCAGCAAAGTGCAGGCCGCGATCGAGGGTTATAATCACGACATCAGCCAGCAGCAGATCACCATTCTGCAAACGCTCTCGCGGCCGCGCTTTCCCTGGTACGTAAATTCCGAAGTGCGGATGCAGACGCTGACGCCGCTGCTCAGCGCAACGCCTGTGCTCACCTATCAGCGCTATGATGTGCGGCTCGAAGTGGATGAGCCGGAATTCCGCCGGCCTGAACATTTGGAGGAATTGCTGGGGCTTGAGATGAAGCCGAAGGAAGCCGACCCGCTGCGCCAGCTCGACATTAAAGAGCCCGGCCTGTTGGAAGCGCTCTACAATGCCGGCGAAGCGCTCGGCGTGGCGCAGCTGATCCATCGCGACTCCACCGATCAAAACGAAGTGCTCGGCCCCGCCATCGCGCCGGACTGGCCGCCGCAAAGCTTTGACCCGCCGGAGTGGCGGCGATGAGCGAAAGGAAAGATCACCCCGGCGTGATAGCGCCGCCACCGCTGGTGTTTGTGGGTTTTCTCGCGCTTGGCTTGGCGGTCGACCATTTCGTCTCTGGGCCGAGCTTTGGTCTGCCCTTGGCGTTTCGCGCGGGCGGGGCCGCTATTCTCGGCGCGCTCGCGCTTTGGATCGTGGGCGCCGCGATCGGACTGTTCCATGCCGCCGGCACGTCCGCGCGGCCATGGAAGGAAAGCACCGCTATCGTTACGACCGGAATTTACGGGCTGACGCGCAACCCCATGTATCTTTCCATGGCCATGCTCTTTGCAGGCGTCGCGCTGGCGCTGGACAGCTTGATCGCCCTGATGTTTTTGGCGCCGGCGCTGCTTGTGATCGAATTTGGCGTGATCCGGCGCGAAGAGCGTTATTTGGAGGCCAAGTTCGGCGACGAATATCGGCGCTACAAAGCGCAGGTTCGGCGCTGGTTCTGAGCGCGCGTCGCTTCCGCTTGTGCGTTCGTCGCAGGCGGGCGGCCGGAGCCGCGCTCAGTCGTGCGCCGCTATGGCTTGATCGACCGGGGCATGACGCCAACGCATAAGCCGGTCGAGCATGCGGCGATGCGCATCTTTGCTCTCTTCTCCCTGCTTTGCATGCTCTTCCTCGCGCCCGCTGCGCGTGCGGAGGAGGCGGACATCAGTGGTTGGTGGCGCGCCGACATCACGCAGGGCGACGAGACCGAGCGCTTCTATTTTCACTTCATCCCTGATGAGAAGGGCGGGCCGCGCATGCGCTTTTCGATCCCTGTGGCGCGGATGAGCGAGGTGCGGGGCGGCGCCTACGCAGTCGAGGGTGATCATGTGCGCTTACTGGCCTTTGGCTTGGATTTCACGCTCGACGCCAGCCGCCAATCCATGAGCGGCGTATTCCCGCCGACCTTTGTTTCCGGCCTTGAAGTGCCGGTGCAGTTCGTGCGCAGCGAAGCGCCGCCTGAGCTTCCGGATTTGCCCACCGCGCTTGGCCCCGCGCCGAGCCCAGCTTGGAGCGTCTCGCTTGGCGCTGAGGTGTGGGCGGGGCTCGTGCGGGATGGGGCGCGCACTGTGTTCGTTGCGGACGATGCTGGCCGCGTCACCGCTCTGGCGCAGCGTGATGGGGCGCAACGCTGGCAAGTCGATCTCGGCGCGCCTATTCGGGCGACGCCGGCTTTATTTGAGGGCCGGCTCTATGTTGCGAGCGACGCGGCGCTTGTCGCGCTCGATGCGCGTAACGGCAGGCAAATCTGGTCGTCGCCATTTGGCCCAGAACGTGCGCCGCGTCTGCCGATCACGCACGAAAACTCGAAATGGGATCACTATTCATCCGGCGCGGCTGTCGATGACGACATGGCGGTGGTCGGCTCGCGCGATGGCTGCGTCTATGCGTTCGCCACGCGCACCGGCGCGCAGCTTTGGCGCACCTGCACGGAAGACCTCGTGACAAGCACGCCGGCGCTGACGCAGGAGGCGGTCTTTTTCGGCGGCTACGATCATTTCGCGTACGCGCTGTCGCGCGCCGATGGCCGCCAGCTTTGGCGCCGTGACACGCACGATGCGATCCCGCGCGATGTCGCGATCGCTGGCGACAATGTCCTGTTCGGCAGCCGCTCCTATTCGCTGTTGGCGCTCAACGCGCGCACGGGCGAACCGGCCTGGACGCGGCATGTCTGGTATTCGTGGATCGACTCGCCCGCTGTGGTCGCCGATGGCCGCATCTATACGGGCACATCAGACGCCGCCGCGGTGTTCGCTTATGACGCCGCCAGCGGCGCGCCGGTGTGGAAGACGCCCGTGCCAGGCTGGACCTGGGGCGGCGTTGCGCTAAGCGAGCACGCGCTCTTTACGGGCATTGCCGGCGCGTCCTACTCGACCCCGCGCGCCGGCGGGCTCGCCGCCTTGCGCCGCAGCGATGGCGTGCTGCGCTGGATGCTGCCCTCCGCGGCAGCCGCCGACCCAGCGCAGATTTCGGGCTTCGCGGCTCAGCCGGTCGTTTCGGGTGCGCGCGTCTTCGCCGCGGATCTCACCGGACAGGTGTACGCTTTCGACGATCCGGGCTCCTAAGCCTGGCCCCCAAGCTTGCCCGCGCGGGCGGATTGGGCGATCACCCAGCCCGCAAGGAGCTGGAATGTCGGCAGTGGTGGTTGTGGGCGCCCAGTGGGGCGACGAAGGCAAAGGCAAGATCGTCGATTGGCTGTGCCATCGCGCCGACGTGGTGGTGCGGTTTCAGGGCGGCCACAATGCCGGTCATACGCTGGTTGTCGGCAACACCACCTATAAGCTGGCGCTGCTGCCCTCGGGCGTAGTGCAGGGCAAGCTTTCCATCATCGGCAATGGCGTGGTGGTCGATCCCTGGGCGCTGGTGGAAGAGATTGAGAAGATCACCAAGCAGGGCGTGAAGATCACGCCGGACATGCTGGTGCTGTCCGATCAAGCTTGCCTCATTCTTCCGTTTCATCGCGACCTGGACGCGGCGCGTGAAGCGCAGGCGGGCGCGGCGCAAATCGGCACGACCAAGCGCGGCATTGGCCCCGCTTATGAGGATAAAGTTGGCCGGCGCGCTATTCGCGTGGCTGATTTGGCCGATGCGGAGAGCGTCGCCTGGAAGATTGAGCGGCTGACGGCGCATCACAACGCGCTGCGGCGCGGGCTCGATCTGCCGGAGATTGATGTTGCGCAACTGAAGGTTGATCTGGCCGCCATTGCGCCTAAGATTTTGCCGTTCGCGCAGCCGGCTTGGCGCGTGCTGGAAGCGGCGCGGCAAGACAGCAAACGCATTCTGTTCGAGGGCGCGCAGGGCGCGCTCCTGGATGTGGATCACGGCACCTATCCGTTCGTGACATCTTCGAATGTTGCAGCGGGGCAGGCGGCGGCGGGTTCGGGCGTTGGGCCGCGCGCGATTTCCTACGTGCTGGGCTTGGTGAAGGCGTACACCACGCGCGTCGGCTCAGGCCCGTTCCCGACGGAGCTCAATGATGAGATCGGCAAGCGCCTGGGCGAAGTCGGCCGTGAGGTTGGCACCAATACCGGCCGCGCGCGCCGCTGCGGCTGGTTTGACGCGGTGCTGGTGAAGCAGAGCGTTTCCATCTCCGGCGTTGACGGCATCGCGCTCACCAAGCTCGACGTGCTCGATGGTTTTGATGAACTCAAAATCTGCACCGGCTACAAGCTGGGCGGTAAAGTGATCGATTATCTGCCCGCTGGGGTGAAGGATCAGGCGGCGGTGGAGCCGGTTTATGAAACGCTGGAGGGCTGGAGCCAATCCACGCGCGGGGTGCGCTCCTCGCGCGATCTACCGGCCAATGCGATCAAATACATTCGCCGCATCGAGGAACTGATTGGCGCGCCGGCCGCGATCGTGTCGACCAGTCCCGAGCGCGAGGACGTGATCTTGATGCGCGACCCGTTCAAGGAATGACGCGAAATTCCCGGTGGACGTCTCGAATGATCTTACATAGCGTTAGATCATAAAAACAATGACGACCATTGGGAGGATTGCATGGCTTTCGACGAAAGCGGGCTGCTGGCCGCGGCCAAGGCGCAGACCGGGCTTTCCGATTTTGGCCCGGACCATTTTCGCGAGGGTTTGAGCGTTCTCATCAAGGCGCTCAACACCGAAGCCAAGCTTCGCCCGCACTACGAGCCGATCGTCCAGTACCGCATCGTCGAGCAATTGGTGAAGCGCCTGCAAATGCAGGCCGTCTTCAACGCGCACCCTGAAATTCTAGAGGAGAGGATCGAAGCGCCGATCTGCATCATTGGCAGCCCGCGTTCGGGCTCCTCGATCATGCACGAAATCTGGTCGATGGATCCGGCCAATCGCACGCCGCTGGCATGGGAGGTGTGGAATCCGCTGCCGCCGCCGGAAACCGCGACCTATCACACCGATCCGCGCATCGCCGAGCGGCAGGCCCAGTTCGATGCGATCTACGCCATGTTTCCCGAGCTTCGCTCCATGCATCGCATGGGCGCGACCTTGCCGTCCGAAGATGTGGAAATGACCACGCTTGAGTTCGCGAGCGTGGTGTTCATCGTCGATTGCTTCATACCGAGCTATGCGCGCTGGCTCTACGCCGAGTCCGATTATGCGCCGGTGTTCGAGAGCCAGCGGCGCTACATGCAATTGCTGCAATGGAAAGCGCCCGGCGCGCCGTGGGTGCTGAAGTCATTGCACAATGTGCATTACATGCAGAAGTTCCTGGCCGCGTTTCCAGACGTGCGCGTGATCTGGCTGCATCGCGACCCGCTCAGCGCGCTGGGCTCAGGCGCGCATTTGGCGACGACCATGACCATGCCCAACGCCGAGGGGCTCGATCCGAAAGCGATCGCGCGCGACGTGGCGCAATGGTCGGTCGTGCATCATGACAAGACCGTCGACATCCATGAGCAGGGCCTGTTGAAACCGGAAAACGTCTATCACGTGCACTTCCGCGAGTTCGTGAAGGATCATGTTTCGATGGTTGGGCGCATCTACGCGCATTTTGGCATGGAGCTGACAGCCGGCGCCGAGCGCAAAATGCGCGATTACGTGGCCGCTCATTCGGCCGAGCAGCACGGCAAACACGTCTATAATCTGAGCGAGATGGGGCTCGACGCGGACGAATATCGGCAGAAGTTCGCGCGCTATTTGCGCACGTTCGATGTCCCGGCCGATGGGCCCGGCGCATGAGCGGGCCGATGCAAACCCAAACCCGCACCGCGCTCGCCGCCCTGATCGAGACGCTGCAGGAGGTCGATGCGCGGTATCTCAGCCCCGAAAACCGCATGGCGACGCCGGATGATGTCGCGCAAGGGCATCGCGCGCTGATGCATCTGATCGGCGCTGGCCTCGACATGTATTTCGATGCTGACGCCGATCATCCCGAGTTTCGCCGTGCGCATTGGGCGGGGCGGAAATTCTATGGCGACAACGCCGATTGCATCTATTTCAACGCTGTCATCAGCGGCGCGCGCAGCTATCGCATCCGCGGCAACATGCTGGATGCGAGCTACGTGTCGTTCGCCTCCGAAGCCACCAGCATTGATGAATGCTATCCGCCGCCGCGCATGATCCATTCGCTGCACAACAAGGCGATGGAGATCGCGCCCGACGGCAGTTTCGAGATCATCGCCAGCACCGAACCGCAGCCGAAGAATTGGCTCAAACTCGAACCTGGCGCGGGCGGCATCGTGACCCGGCATTATTTCGAACGCGCGACGCCGGTGGCGCACGATCCCTCGCTGGTGATCCCGCTCTCGATCGAGCCGCTCGGAAGCCCGGCGCCGCCGCGCCGCCCAGCGGAGGCTGACATCGCGCGCGATATCAAGCGCGTACAGACTTTCGTGCGCGCCATGACGCTGGACACCATGGACCGCAAAACGCCGCCGCCGCCTTTCGTGTCCATGACTCCGAACCAGTTCAATCCGCCCGCGGAAGATTGGGACAAGCCGCAAACCTATGGCGCGAGCGACATCGTCGCGATGATGGCGCCGTACTTCATCACGCCCGATCAGGCTCTGGTGATTGAGGGCCGCTACCCGAAGTGCAGTTTCGGCAGCGTGGCGCTGTGGAACCGGTTCATGCAGACCTACGATTTCCGCAACTATCAGGTCTCGCTCAACCGCGCGCAGACCAAGCTCGAGCCGGACGGCGGCTTCCGCATGGTGATCGCGCATGAAGACCCCGGCGTTCCCAACTGGATCAATACGGTCGGCGCGCCGTTCGGCATGATCTATGTGCGTTTCGCGTTGCCGGAAGAAGCGCCCCGGGCGCTCGTCACCAAGGTCGTGCCGCTGGCGTCGCTTCGGAGTTGAAACGATAGCTGCGTTGCTCACCTCCAAGGCTGGCGCCCTTCGCGTTCGGGAAAAATCGCGCTAAACCAAGGGCCAGCCACGGGCGAGGAGCGCACCTATGTCAGCCGATAACGAAAACCCGCGCCCGCGCTTCGACGCGGCCCAGGCGCGCGCGCGCATGGACGAGGCGCGCCACAAGGCGGAGTTCATTCTCTCGCGCGCCTATGGGCTGCTGCGCGAGCCGAAGGCCGAATGGCTGCAGATCAAGGGCGAAGAAACCACCATCCCGAACATCATGCTTGGCTACGTGGCGCCGCTGGCGGCGGTGCCGCCGATTTGCGGGCTGATTGGCGCGTTCGTGTTCGGTTTGAATTATGGCGGCGTGGATTTGCGCCCCTCGATCGACGACGCGCTGGTGGGCGCGCTGGTGAGTTTTGTCGCCAGCGCCGCCATGGTGTTTGCGCTGGGCATTCTGGTGAATGTGCTGGCGGAGAATTTCGCCGGGGACCGAAACGATCTCGCGGCGCAGAAGGTCGCTGCGTATTCGATGACGCCGGCGTTTTTGTCTGGCGTGTTTTCGCTGTGGCCGCCGCTCTGGTGGCTGTCGCTGTTCGCCATCGCAGCCTCGGTGTTTCTGCTTTATCGCGGGCTGCCGATCTTGATGAAAGCGCCGGAAGATCAGGCGCTCGGCTATACTGCAACCGTCGCGATAGCGGGCATGGTGGCGTTCGTGCTGTTGTTTTCTTTGTCGAGCTGCGTGACCGGGGCGGGCGGGCTTTAAGCTTGGCCCGCTGCCGGTAAGGGCCTAACTTCCCGCGTGGAATCGCCAGCGGAGGCCTCAACATGACAACCGAGCCCAGTGTCAATGCCGGTTCGCCCGGCCTCGTAGATCGCGCCAAGAATATCCTGCTGCAACCCCGCGCCGAGTGGGACCGCATCGCCGTCGAACCGACCGACATTGGCAAGCTCTATATGGGCTATGCGCTGCCGCTCGCCGCATTGGCGGCGATCTGCATGATCATTGGCTTCACTGTATTCGGGGTGGGCGGGTTTGGCGTGACGCTGCGCTTCTCGCCGGTGGATGCGGTGGTCGCTGGCGTCGTCCAATTGATCATGGCGGTGGTTGGCGTGTTCGTGGTCGGCATCATTATCAACGCGCTGGCCCCAAACTTCGGCTCCACGCCTGATCAACTGCAGGCGCACAAGGTTTCGGTTTATTCCTACACCGCCTCGCTGCTGTCCGGCGTGTTTATGATCTATCCGCCGCTGGGGCCGTTGGGCATTCTCGGGCTTTATTCTTTCGTGTTGCTCTATCTCGGCTTGCCGCGGCTGATGAAGACGCCGGAGGATAAGCGGGTCGGCTATTTCGTCACGATTATCGTGGTCGCGATCGTGGTGGGCTTTGTGATCGGCATTGTCTCGACCGCAGTGCGCGGGGCGGCCAATTTCGCAAGCCCTGGCGTCACGTTCGGCCAGTCTGCGCCCGACAACTCATCGTCCTCCGGCGTTGATGGAACCATCACTCTGCCGGGCGGGGGATCGGTGGATTTGTCTGAACTGGAAAAGATGGGCGAAGCTTATTCCAGCGGGGAAGTGAATGTCGCCGCCATCGATCCGACGCAGCTGCAGGGCTTTCTGCCGCAAGCGCTGCCGGGCGGGTTCACGCAAACCTCGCTCTCGAGCGGCACGGGCGGCGCCATGGGCATGAATGCGAGCCAAGCGGAGGCGGTCTATACGCGCGGCGATGCGCGCATGACCGTCACCATCGTGCATATGGGCGCGATGGGCGGGCTGGCTTCGATGGCCGGCGCCATGGGCGTGCAGCAGAGCCGCCAGGATGCGGATGGCTTTTCGCGCACCAATACGGTCGATGGCCGCGTCATCACCGAAGAGCTGAGCCGCAGCGCCAATCATGCCAGCTATGGCGTGGTCGGGCGCGGCGTCGCGCTGACCGCCGAAGGCAGCGGCATTACCGTGGAAGAGGCGCGCGCCGCTGTGGAGGCGATTGGCGTGCAGCGCGTTGAGGCGGCGACGGCGCAGCCGGGCTAAAAACGCCGCAATGAGGCGCGCGCCGCGCCAAGGCGTGCTATAAGCAGCATGGCGGCTTGATCACGCTCAAGCGCGCCACCAGCCACATCCTTATTCTGCCGCCGGAGTATCCGCCATGGCAGCCAAAAAAGTGAATGGGTCTTCGGAAGGCGTTGCTGAAACGCTTTCCTTTCTGCAATCGCCGGCCGCGAACGGGTTCCTGCTCAGCCAGAAGCTGGCGCTGGAGGCCACGCGCTTCTGGGCGCGGCGGACGCAAGCTTATGCCGAGCAAGCGCAAGCGCTCGTCGCTTGCCGCGAGCCGGCGGAGTTTGTGAACGCGCAGACGCGCTTCTTCGAGCGCATGCGTGAGGATTATGCCAGCGAAACGCTCGCCGTGGCGGACATGCTGACGCCCGAGCCGGTGGAGCGCGACGCCGTCATTGATTAGACGGCGTCGCAAGTCCTGTGCTTAGGCGCCGGCTTCCGCCAGCAAGCCGCGTTCTGCGGCCTGCTTTTTCATCGCGCGCTGCAGCTTCTCGAACGCGCGCACCTCGATCTGGCGCACCCGCTCGCGGCTGACGCCGTATTCCTTGGACAAATCCTCCAAGGTGGCCGGCTCATCCTTCAAGCGCCGCTCTTGGATGATGTGGCGCTCGCGTTCGCTGAGTTCGGCCATGGCCGCGCTCAGCAAGTCCATGCGCGCGGAGAACTCTTCCGAGTTGGCGAGCGTGGTTTCCTGGCTTTCCTGCGTGTCGTCGGCCAGCCAGTCCATCCACTCGCTTTCGCCTTCGGAGGCGATCGGCGCGTTGAGGCTGGCGTCGCCGCCGCCGGAGAGGCGGCCATTCATGGAGATGACTTCTTCCTCGGTGACGGCGAGCTTGTGGGCGATCGAGGCCACTTGGTCTGGCTTCAGGTCGCCTTCCTCGAGCGCAGCCATCTCGCCCTTCAGCCGGCGCAGATTGAAGAACAGCTTCTTCTGCGCCGCCGTGGTGCCCATTTTCACCAGCGACCAGGAACGCAGGATGTATTCTTGGATCGCGGCGCGGATCCACCACATGGCATAGGTTGCGAGGCGGAAACCCTTGTCCGGATCGAACTTTTTGACCGCCTGCATCAGGCCGACATTGCCTTCGGAGATGACTTCCCCGATCGGCAGGCCATAGCCGCGATAGCCCATGGCGATCTTGGCCACGAGCCGCAGGTGCGAGGTGACGAGCTTATGGGCCGCGCTGGTGTCGCCGTGCTCGGTCCAGCGCTTGGCCAGCATGAATTCTTCTTCCTTCGCGAGCATGGGAAACTTGCGGATCTCGGAGAGATACCGTTGCAGGCCCTGCTCGGGCGAAAGTGCGAGTGTGAGGGCGGTTGACGCCATGATGGATGCCCCTCCTTCCGCCTCGCCGTGAGGCGCGTCGTGGCTATCGGATATACGTCCGACAGGGCGGCGCGGTTGCGTGCGGATCGTTAATGTAGGGAGAGTTTCTCGAATTTCGAGAGCGCCCCCTCCAACCCGCTCCTAGCCCCGCCGCTTGGCGAAAACAGGGCGAGAGCGTGTTGGAACATATAAAGAACACGGTTTTTTGCCGTTGTCCAGGGCGCCGCGCGGCTGATTCTAGAGATTGCGGTCTGATTCGCCCCTGGCCCCGACCCATAGATGGTGCGCCGGAACGTTCAGGCAACCGGGGTTGTTGGTAGCGTGAAACGATCTCCTGCAGGGATCAGGCGGGGGCGCGCTTGAAGGTCTCGCTCAGCGCCCAGATGGAGAGCGCCAAAATGAGCCCGATCAGCCCCCAGCGGGCGGCGAGGTCGAGGCTGCTCAGGTAAACGGTCTCCGAGCCGCCAAGCACATTGATGGCGGCGGCGTTGGTCTGGCCCCGCCCCAGATCGGCCTCACGGGGCAGGGTGTGAAGCATGCGCAGTTCGTTCAAAGTGAACAGCAGCATCGCCGTCACCGCCGCCAGCACGCGTTCGACTTTGGAGAATGCGTCGCCCAGCATGAAGCCTCGCCCTTCTATGAGTCGCAGCAACGCCGGCTCTAGAGCGTCCTCCGGAGCGGCGCGATATGGAACTTTAGGTCGAAATGCAAAATCTCTGAGTTCCCTTGGAACAAAGCCTAAAGCGCGCGCAGCGTGCGCAGCAAAGCTTCGATGTCGTCCGGCAACTTGCTTTCAAAGCGCAAGTCTTCGCCGGTGATCGGATGCTTGAAGCCGAGCACGGCGGCGTGCAGCGCTTGGCGCGGAAACGCGCGGGCGGCGGCGTCGGCTGCTTCGGCGCGCGGGCCTTCGGCTTTGAGGCCGCGCTGTTTGCCGTAGAGCGGATCGCCAATCAGCGGGGCGCCAATGTGGGCGAGGTGTGCGCGGATCTGGTGCGTGCGGCCGGTCTTTAATCGACATTCCACCAGCGCGGCGGCGGGATGGCCGGCGGAGGCGCCGGCGGCCTGGCCGTAGGTTTCCACCACCCAATAATCGGTGATGGCGGTCTTGCCGGCTTCCGTATTCGGATCGCGCGCCACCACGAATTTGCGGCGATCCTCATTGGAACGCACCAGGCGGTTTTCGACGCGCGCGCTCTTCTCGCGGGGCGCGCCGCGCGTCACGGCATAATACACACGCTCAATGTCATGCTTGGCGAACAGCTTGGCGAGCCCGGCATGGGCGGCGTCGTTTTTGGCGACGACGACAAGGCCGGTCGTGTCTTTATCGATCCGGTGCACGATGCCGGGACGCGCCACGCCGCCAATGCCGGACAGGCTGTCACCGCAATGGGCCAGTACAGCGTTGACCAGCGTGCCGCGCATGGAACCGGGCGCGGGATGCATGGCCATGCCGGAGGCTTTGTCGATGACGATGAGGTGGGCGTCTTCATAGACGATCGTGAGCGGCAGTTTTTCCGGCAGCGGCGCGGCAGGCTCGGGCGGAGGCAGAATGAGCGCATAGCGCGCGCCGGCGCGGACTTTATCTTTCGCCGCGCTGACCAACCCGCCATCGGCGCTGAGTTTGCCCGCGCCAATGAGACCCTGCACGCGCGAGCGCGACAGATCAGGCCAGAGCTTGGTCAGCCATACATCGACGCGTTCGCCCGCGGCGTCTGCGGGCGCAATCTCGGCGCGGGTTTCGCCGTCTTCTTCGGTTTCGTCCTCATCGGCCATGCGTTCTCATAGCGGCTTGCGCACGGCCCGCCAGACCGCATAGTGCGCGCGGGGAGTTTTCCGCCGTGCAAACCGATTTCACAGCGCTGACGACGGCGTACGTCATAGGCGTTGGCGCGCTGTTGCTGGGCTATGTGTTGGCCGGCCCGGTTTGGGTGGAGCGGCACTCGATCCAGTTGACCGGCCCTGGCCGGCCGCGCCGCGTCTCGGGCTTTTGGGGCGAGCTGTTGCTGTTTACCGCGTGCGCGGCGGTGGCGAGCACGGTGCGCGCCTTCACCGATCTCGCCATCCTGCGCGACGTGCTGGCGCCCAACGCGATTGTGGCGCTCGGCGTGTTTGGGCTCGTGCTTGGTTTGGTGCTGCTCTATTCGCAGAGCGTCGTCGCCGGCGCCAAGCGCGATGGCAAAGATAGGCTCTATTGCGCGCGCTTGCGCGCGGCCTATCTGCCGTACGCCTTTTACGCCGCCATCTTGTTCGCTGGCGGGGTCATGGTGATTGCGCTGCTCGGGATGGAGTTCGCGCACGATCAGGCTGCGTTCAACCGCCAGGCCGATGAGGTGCATGCCTCTGTCGAAGCGGCGCGGCAAGTGGCGCAGGGCGGGGGCGATGCGCTAGAGGCGGCGCGTGGGGCGCTGACTTATCTGGAGGACGCGCTGGGTGAGATCGCGGTGTCGCAAAGCCTGCTGCAAGACCAGATGAATCCCGTCTTCATTTTTGCGGCGGTGATTTTCGGAGTGAACATTTTGATCGTGCTCTCGCCGATCCGCTCCGCCTTCATGCAAGGCGCCATCGATCTCACCCACATTCTCACCGGCGTCGCTGTCGGTGGCATCGTCATCGCAGGCTTCGTCAGCTACTTCCTGAGCTACGGCCCCGTCATCCAGGATACGCTCGCCGGCATGCAGGCGGTGCGCCCGCCAGCATCTTTGGGTGCTTGGGAATTGTCGCAGCGTTATAATGAAATGATCGTCAGCCTCAATCGCAGCAAGAATTTGCTCGGCTTCGTGCAGGCGATTGGCGGGGAAGGGTCGGGCCTCGCCATCTTCGCGGCCGGCATTCAATTCACGCTCGACCGCATACCGGGCCGGGCCGAGCGCAAGGCGGAGGGGTGAGATGCGCCGTTGGGTCATCGGGCTTGGGCTCGCCGCTGTGGCGATCGCGATCTATGTGGCGGCGTTCCTGATGATCAATCACGGCGTCGAAGCCAAAACCGCTGACATAGAACGCGCGCCGGCGACGGACTTGCAGCAAGCCGGCGAGGTGATCGACGTGCTCACCTGGAATCTCGGCTATGCGGGGCTGGGGGCGGGCAGTGATTTCGTCGCCGATGGCGGGACGAGTTTTTTTCCGCCGTCGCGTGAGGCCGCGAAGACTAATGTGCACGGCATTGTCGATGTGCTGCGCGGTCAGCGCGATGCGGATGTGATCTTGCTGGAGGAATTGGCGAGCCGCTCGCCGGTGAATTATTGGGTCAATCTGCGCAAAGCGGTGGACCGGGTTTTCCCGGACCGCGACCGCATCTTCTTTGCTGATTTCAAAACGCGGCTGATGCCGTTTCCGCTGCGCATGAGCCATGGGCAGGGCATTTATGCGCGGCGCGCCGTTGCAGGCGTCGAGGTGGTGCCGCTGCCGGCGGAAGATGACGGCATCTTCGGCGTGCGCCGGCGCTATGCGGCTACGGTCGCGCGCATGCCGATGTCGGGCGGGGGCGAATGGGTGGTCGCTAGCGTGCACCTCGCGGCGTTTGATGAGGATGCGCTGGTGCGCACCGAGCAGATGCGCCAATTGCTGGCTTGGGCCGATGGCGAATATCGCGCTGGGCGCCATGTGGTGCTGGGCGGGGATTGGAATTTGCAGCTCGTGGAGACCAATTTCCCGCACACGACGGAAGAGCGATTCTTGTTCTGGCTCTATCCGTTCCCACGCCAGGATTTGCCGCAAGGCTGGCAGATCGTTGCGGATGCGAGCATTGCTTCCGTGCGCACCAATGAGCGCGCTTATCGGCGCGGCGAAAATTACACCACTGTGATCGATGGTTTCATCGTTTCGCCGAATGTCGTGGCGGAAAGCGTGCGTGGTTTCGATCTTGATTTTCAACACAGCGACCATCAGCCCGTGCGTGGCCGCTTCCGGGCGGTGCGCTGAGGCGCTAGAGAGCCCCGCGAGGGAGAATCCCGTTCATGGGCGAGAAATTCACGCGCCGCAGCGCGCTTGGCCTGATTGGCGCGACCACCACAGCCGCAGCCTGTGCGCGGCCCTTGGAGACGCCGCCTTATGAGGGCGTTGTCGCGTTCAATCACGGCGTCGCTTCGGGCGATCCGCGCGACGATGGCATGATCATCTGGACGCGCGTGACGCCGGATCGTGCGGGCGCCGTGCCGGTGCGCTGGATCGTGGCGCGCAATCGGGAGCTGTCCGATGTGGTGAAGTCCGGCGTGGTGCAGGCGACCGAGGCGCGCGATTATACTTTGAAGATTGATGTGCGCGGCCTGCGCCCTGGCGCGCCTTACTTTTATGGCTTCCGCGCGGGCGATCAGCACAGCACAGTGGGCAAGGCGCGCACGCTGCCGCGCGGCGATCTGAATAAACTGACGCTTGGCGTCGTTTCCTGCGCCTCGTACACGCATGGCTTTTTCAACGCTTACGAAGCTTTGGCCGCACGCGAGGACATCGATGCGGTGGTGCATCTGGGCGATTACATTTATGAGTATGGCCTTGCCGGCTATGGCGGCGATACCGCGCTTCAGTTGGGCCGCGTGCCAGAGCCCGAAATCGAGCTCAATTCGCTGCAGGATTATCGCCGCCGCCACGCGCAGTACAAAACCGACGCCGATCTGCAAGCCGCACATGCGGCAGCGCCTTGGATCGTGGTGTGGGACGATCATGAAGTCGCCAATGATTCCTGGGTGGCGGGCGCGGAAAATCATAATGCTGACGAGGGCGAATGGGCCAATCGCAAGCGCGCGGCGCTGCAAGCCTATTATGAGTGGATGCCTATTCGCGAGCCCGAGCAGGGGCGTGCGTTCGAGGCGATCAATCGCAGCTTCCGCTTCGGCGATCTCGCCACTTTGGTGATGCTGGAAACGCGGCTGCTCGCACGCACGCAACCCTTCGATTACGAAACCCAGCTGCCGCTGAAAATGACGCGCTGGAATTTCGCTAATCCAAGCGCGCCGGTGGCGCTGCGGCCAACGGAGCCGGACGTCCCCGGTCAGCGTTTGCTGCCGACTGTGTTTGAGGAAATCGGCGGCCAGCTGGTCCCGCTGTATGACTGGCGCCGCACCGGCCCGGCGCTCGCCGATCCCGCGCAACTGCCGCGCGGCTTCCATTTCTCCGCTGATCTTGAGGCGCTGAACGCGCTGCTCAATGCGCCGGAGCGCGCGCTGCTGGGGCAGGCGCAGGAGCAATGGTTCGCGCAGGAGCTGGCGCAATCTAAAGCGCGCGGCGATGTGTGGCAGATTGTCGGCAATCAGATCGTGATGGCGCCGGTGGCGGCGCCGGATTTATCGCAAACGCCGGCGGCTTTGGCGCAGCAATTGGATGCGCTGCGGCCGGGCGTTTCGCGCTTGTTCGATCTGACGCGCGAACCGATCCCAATGAATGTGGATGCGTGGGATGGATATCCGGCTGTGCGCGCGCGCGTGCTGGCGGCGATGCGTCAAGCGGGCGGCAATACGATTGTGGTGAGCGGCGATAGTCACACGGCCTGGGCCAATGAGCTGAATGATGCGCAAGGGCGCGTGGCGGTGGAGTTTGGCGCAACCTCGGTCACCTCACCCAGCGACGCGCAATATTTCGAGCCGATCGGCATTCCGTTCAGCGCCGGCGTGCGCGCGCGCAATCCGCATGTGAAATATACGGATGGCGTCGACCGCGGCTTTCTGGTGCTGACGCTGACGCGCACGCAGGCGAACGCGGAGTTTGTGTCTGTCTCCACCGTTGCGGACAAAAATTATCAGACCAGGCGCACGGCGGCATTCAACGTGGCCGCCGATGCGGGCGCAGGCATCGGCCCTTTGACGCCAGCCTAGGCCGCGCCCAGCCCCGTCGCGGCGCCGGCGCGCTTTGGCGTCAGGCTGAACGCCTCCAATTCCTTGGAGGGACGCTGCTCGATCCAATCGAGCGCGATGTCGCCATAGATGGGCGCATATTTGAAGCCGTGTCCGGAGCAGCAGGACATGAGCAGCGCGCGCGGATTTTCTTGCGAGGGCGTGACGAGAAAGTTTTCATCCGCTGTCAGCGTATAGAGGCAGCGCGCCATGCGCACGGGTTCGGGATCGAACAGCGGCATGTAGCGCACCGCCTGCAGGCGCAGCAGCGCGGCGTCATCGTCATCCGGTTCGGTCACATGATCCGGATCGACGCGGTCGCCGACCACGTGGAGGCCGATTTTGTAAAGCCCGTCTGGCGTCGGCATGCCGAACAGGCCAGTTTCATTGTCGACGCACAACACAGGCGGGGGCGCGATGGCCTTGAGCGGCTTCATCCAGCCCAGCACGCGGCGGCGCACCACAAAGCGCTTGGCGAATTCCGGCAGCAATTTGCCGGCCCAGGCGCCGGCGCAAACGATGATGGCGTCGAAGCCGTGCGCCTCGCCATCAATGGTCAGCGTGTTGGAGCTGATCGGCGCATCGATTTTCACATTCGCGCGCAGCTTCGCGCCATTGGCTTGGGCGTAACCGATCAGAAATTCGCGGGCGGGATCGGCATAGGTGACGCCGGCATCGTCCTGGCGGCACACATCCCATTCGCGCGGAAAGGCGAGCGCGCCGCGCGTTAAATAGTAGATCGCATCGCCGCGCAGCAGCGCTTTGTTTTTCTCATCGCTCAAGGCCGCGCAGGAGGCGACGAAGGCCGAGCCGGGCGGGCCGGCCATCAGCCCGCCCGTCCATTGATTGAGCTGAACGCCGGCGAGGCTTTCCCAGAATTGCCAAATTTCATGGGCGCGGCGCGCCATGTCGAGATAGATCGGCCCTTCGCCGGGGGTCAGGCGGATAATGCGCGTATCGCCATGGGAGGAGCCGTTGGCGTGCATCAGCTCGAATTGCTCAAAGCCGGAGACGGCATGGCCGGCGCGCGCCAAACGCGCGCACACGCTGAGGCCGACCACGCCCAGACCGATGACGGCGATTTTCATGCAGGTGTCTTAGCGTTTTGCTGCGCGTGGCGCTATGTTGCGAACATATAAAGGCTCGAAGGAGATCGCGCGTGGAAGATGCTCAATTGCGGGAGACGCTGCAGCGCCTTCGGGCGGAGATCGAACAGCTGGGGCCGGAGGACGCGGCCGTGCAGGCGCGGCTCAACTTGCTCGTCGCTGACGTGGAGCGCCGGCTTGAAGGCGCGGATGATGACGGCCTGATCGACAACATCAAGGAGTCGGTCGAGCAGTTCGAGGTCAAGCACCCGCGCGCCACCGCCATTCTGAACGATGTCATGCTGGCGCTCAGCAATATGGGGATATGAAGCTGCGTCAGCGCAGCGCTAAGGTGTCGTTTCGTGTGCTCACGATAGCGCCGTCGCGCGTGAGGGTCGCTTCGCCGCGATAGGCGCCGGCGGGCCACCCGCCAGGCGGGGCGCGCCTTCCAGCGAATACCGAAGCTTGCGCCTGATCGCGCGGCTGTACGCGCGTGCTCTCGCTCATGAGCGCGCCGTCGGGCCCATAGAGCCGCACGCGCAGTGTATCGCCTTCGCGGGGACCTGCCGCTAGGCCCCAATAAACCAGCGGGGTTTGTCGCGATGCATTGGCGGGCAGCGCTTCAACATTGGCGTCCGCCGCGGGCGCGGCGCCGGTGAAGCCAGTCTGAAACCAAAGCGCGCTGCGATAGGAAAGCGCGCTGCGCGCGGCGGCGCTCCAATGCGCGCCGGGCGTTGCGACGCTGGGGCCGCAGGCGCCGATTTCCGTCAGCGCGCGTCCCGTCAGCGGATCGAGCTCGACGCCGCCGCGTGTCAGCGAGAGATGGAGGTGGGGAAACTCGGTGCGCCCTGACAGGCCGACGAGGCCGAGCGTTTGTCCGGCCGTCACGCGATCTCCAACCCGCACGCGCAGCGAGCCATTGCGCATGTGGCAGAGCTGGCTCGACCAGCCGCCGCCATGATCGATACGCACGCCATTGCCGCAATCGCGCGCGTTGAGCGCGGCTTCGCCGCGTTGGAGGAAGGCGCCGTCGGGCTCGCCGTCGCGCGCGCCGGCCACCACGCCCGCGGCCGGCGCCAGCACGGCGACGCCGCGCTGCATTAACGGGGTGGGGACGCGAATATCGAGCCCGTCATGCCCGTCATAACTGAGCGGGCCGCACATTGGGTCTTCGGCGAGATTCGGGCGCGGATCGGCGTCGACGTAGTTCTGGACGATGCAATCGGCGCCAAGGCTGCAGGCGATGGGGAGGTCAAATTGCTGCGCCGCCGCTGGGCGCGGGGCGAAGGCGAACAGGAAGCCGAGAAGCAGCAGCACCCGCATGAGAGATGCATGACCAAGCGTTGCGGTGAAATCGTGGCGGCGAATTCCTTCTACCCCGCGAGGGAGAGAAGGTGGGTGAGGCCGGAGGTCGAACCCGGATGAGGGGGCGAGGCGCCAGCTAGAGCGCGAAACCTGATGCAGCGCTTTATCTTGAGGGACCCACCCTCATCCGGCTTCGCACGTCGTGCTCAGCCACCTTCTCCCGCCCATGCGGGAGAAGGGAGAGCTCAATAACCCGCCAGCTTGATGAAGCGGCTGCGCAGCTCTTCGCTTTCCTTGAACGCGCCGGTGAATTGAGTGGTCACGGTGGTGACGTCCTTGTGGTGGACGCCGCGCGTGGACATGCACTGGTGCTCAGCGTCGATTAGTACGGCGACGCCGCGCGGATTAAGCGCTTGGGTGATCGCCTCGGCGATCTGGGCGGTCATGGTTTCTTGGGTCTGCAGGCGCTTGGCGAAAATTTCGACCACGCGGGCAATCTTGGAAATGCCGACTACTTTGTCGCTCGGCAGGTAGGCGATCCAGGCTTTGCCGAGGAACGGAGCCATGTGGTGCTCGCAATGGCTCTCCACATCGATCTTCTTCAGCATGACCATGTCGTCATAGCCGCCGACATCTTCGAAGGTGCGCGAGAGTTCGTCCTCAGGGCGCTCATCATAGCCGCGGAACCATTCGCGATAAGCGTCGACCACGCGCTTGGGGGTGTCGAGCAGGCCTTCGCGATTGGGGTCGTCGCCGGCCCAGGCGATCAGCGTGCGCACCGCTTCCAGCGCCTGTTCGCGCGAGGGCCGCACTTGCTCGGCCTCATCCGGCGAGCGCCACTTCAGTATTTCACTCATCTGGGAAGGCTATCCTTAGTCTGAGGAACGGAGGTCGAGCCGGGGCCAGTTGGCTGGTATTACGCTTGAACTTGCCTGCCGGACTTAACGCCCGCCCGAAAATCACCCTCAGGCGACGGAGCCCCCTTTGGCTCCGGATTGAATATGGAGATTAGCACACCGGGCCGCTAGAACGCGAGACCGGTCTCCTTAGGTCATTGTTTAGATGAAGATTGCGCTCACCAACACCCTTACCCGGCGAAAAGAGCCGTTCGAACCGGCTGATCCGTCGCGGGTGACGATGTATGTGTGCGGCCCCACGGTCTATAATTACGCGCATATCGGCAATATGCGCCCACCCGTCGTGTTCGACACGCTGTTCCGGCTGTTGCGCCACGTCTACGGCCCGGAGCACGTGGTTTACGCGCGCAATTACACCGATATTGACGATCGGATCATCGCCCAGGCGATCGCGCAAAAGGTCCCGATCGAGGCGATCACCGACAAGTTCAAGGCCATTTACGACGAAGACACCGCAGCGCTTGGCGTGCTGGCGACGACGCTCAGCCCGCGCGCGACCCAGCACGTGCCCGGCATGGTCGCTTTGATTGAAAAGTTAATTCAAACCGGTGCGGCCTATGTGGTTCAGAGCGGCGTCTATTTCGCCGTCGCCAAGGACGATGATTACGGCAAGCTCTCCGGACGTGCGCAGGACGAGTTGCAGGCCGGCGCCCGCATTGAGGGCGAGGACGACAAACGGCATCCCTCCGATTTCGCGCTCTGGAAAGCGGCAAAGCCAGGAGAACCCGCTTGGGATGCATCATTCGGACGCGGCCGGCCTGGCTGGCATATCGAATGCTCGGCCATGATCGAGGAAGAGCTCGGCTCGCCGATCGACATTCATGGCGGCGGGCTGGACCTGATCTTTCCGCATCACGAAAACGAAATCGCGCAGAGCGAAACCGCGCATGGCCATGCGCTGGCGCGGGTGTGGATGCACAATGGCTTTCTGACGATGAACACCGAGAAGATGTCAAAGTCGCTCGGTAATGTCGTCACGCCGCGCGAATTGCTTGCCGAAGGCTGGCACGGCGAAGTGCTGCGCTGGGCGCTGCTCAGCGCGCACTATAAAGCGCCGCTGGATTTTACCACCGATCTGCTGACGCAGTCGCAGGCCAATCTCGATAGGTTCTATGGCGCGCTGTTGCGGCTGGCGCATGTAGAAGCGCCGGAGGCGGACCCGCCGGAGGCCTTGCTCGCCGCGCTGGCGGACGATCTCAATACGCCGGCTGCTTTTGCTGAAATGTCCGCGCTGGCGACAGCCGCGAATGTCGCGACGAAAGCCGCCGATCAGATCAAAACCAAATCCGCGCTTCTCGCCGCCGGCAAATTGCTTGGCGTGCTGCAAAGCGATCCCGCAGCCTGGTTCCGCCAATCTTTTGGTGAGCAGGCGGCGGAGATCGATGCCTTGGTCGCTGAGCGTTTCGCGGCGCGTCGGGTCAAGAATTTTGCTGAAGCGGATCGCTTGCGCGGCGTGTTGGCCGAGCGCGGTGTGGAGGTCATGGATGGCCCCGCCGGCTCGACCTGGCGACGCAAGACCTAATTCATATCGCGCACTATGAGGCGATTATTGGTTTGAATCACCAAAGTGCGGTCGCCGCCATTTTGCGTGAGGCCAAGGCCCATATCGCGGCCGATCTGCGCGACATAGGTGCGGTTATTGTTGTTGTTCTGCGTGATGTTCACGCCGAGATTTTGGCCGCGTTGAGCCACGTAAGCGCCGTTATTATTGCCGTTCTGCTGCACGCTTCCGACATTGTTCGCGCCTTGACCGCGCTGAGCGGCGTAAAGGCGAGCCGTATTGGCGCCGGCGAATGTGCTGATGGTGCTGCCGGAGATTGAGTTGTCGCGCTCGACTTGATCCAGCGAGGCGCGTTCGCGGCTGGCTTGTTGTTCGGCCATGATTTCCGCGCGCGTCTTGGCTTCAGCTGCGCCGGCGGTCGCGCCGAGCGCTGCGGTGAAGGCCAAGGCGGCGGCGAAAGTGCGGAAATGTTTCATGGACATTGCTCCTCAGTCTCAAGGCTAGCTGCGGCGCGCTGAACCAGGCGTGGCGCTTTGGTTCAGCGCCGGTTCAGCGCAGCTACGACCTGATCTCGTCTCGGCATTCCACGCCATTGTCGCCGTGGACGATGAGGCGGGCATGCAGGCGGGCGCCGGGTTCAAGGCTGATTTCCGACATGCCGAGCGAAGCGGAGGGTTCGCTCAACGTGTCGAAGTCGCCGCCTTGGTTGATGTCGGACGAGCCAGCCGAGCCGCTCTTGGTGACGATGAGATCGTAGGTTCCGGTAAGCGGGCCAGAAGCGTGCGCGAAGCTTTCCAAGCGCACGCCGTCAGCTGTGGGCGTGGCGCGGATTTCGCAGGTCATTGCAGCGGAAGACGCAATCGGTGTCGGCGCTGAGCGCTCTGCTGGCGCGTCATACTGCGCGGTTGCGGCGTTCGCGGATGGCGAAATCGCCATCGTCGCGCTCGCATCGGCGAGCCGATCGGTAACCTGGCCGACAATCTGCGATTCAGTTGGGCTTTGCGCCGCCGGTGTTGTCGCCGCCGCAGCGCAGGCTGCCGCCGCAGTCACGGCGAGAACGGCCATCAAAGTGCGGGACATGAGCAATTCTCCGTTGGAAATGCGAAGCGGGGGAGCGCGATGCTCCCCCGCGCCGCTTAGTGCAGTTGCATTAGTCGCCTTGGATCACGACCGAGATGTTGCCGGCGCCGCGTTGCGTGACGAGTGCGTCTTGATTGTCGCCGACCTGGATGACGCCGACTGTGTTGTTCACGCCAGTCTGCGCCGTGGTGGCGATGCTGCCGCGACCCATTTGCGCGACGCCTGCAATGTTGCCGCGGCCGGTTTGATAGGTGGCCGAGTCAAGGCGGCGGCCATCTTGCGCCGTCACGGAATAATTGTTCGACCCGTTTTGCTGGGTTTCGATGGCGTTGCGCGTGCCGGCTTGCTCCATGCGGATGCGATTATTGTAACCGGTTTGCCAAGCGCGCGAATATTGGTTGGCGCCGCGCTGCTCGATCACGGTTCCGTTGCGGTCGCCCGTTTGGATCGAGGCTGCGCCGTTATTGTAACCGTATTGTTGCAGCGTGGTGGTATTGTCGCGGGCTTCGGCAACGCCAATGCTGGCGAACATGGCGACGGCCGCGACGGCGGTGAGAAAACGCTTCATAGTACTAGCTCCCTTAAGTCTCACTCTGGCGCGGCCCTCATTCGCGCTAGAACACGATCACATGTAGCGGGCGCTACCTGAGCGGTGTTTGAACGGAGCTTTCAGATCGCAGCTTCAGCAGCTAAGAGTTCCGCGTCCGCTGGGACCGCGCGTCTTCAGACGCGCATTGTGGAACGTGGCGCGTATGCGGGCCTGAAGGCCCGCGGTCCGGGGGGGAAGCATGTATTTCATCACCGTCGTTGCGCTCACATTCCTGCTCCCGGTCGGCTTCACGATCTGGGAGCTGATCGTTGCGCCGGGCGCGAACGTGGTTTTGTCGTTCGGCAAGTGGACGGCGTTCTTCGCAGTCGGCGTACGCTTGTTTATCGCTGGTTTGCGTCAAGCGCTGCAGCCGAACGCCACGCTGAGGCAAAGTTTCGACATTGAAGATGCAGCGCCGGCGCCGATTGTGCAGGAATTGGGGTTCGCCAATTTGGCGATGGGCGCGATGGGGCTGCTGGCCCTGCTGCATCCATTGCTGACCTTCGCTGCAGCTTTGATGGGTGGATTGTTTTACGGCCTGGCTGGGCTGAAGCAGGGGCTCAGCAAGCAGCGCAATTTCGACCGCAATCTCTCGATGACGACAGATTTATGGGCGTTCGTGGTGTTGGCGCTTTACGCTGGCTGGGGCTTCGGCGCGGTCGCTGCGCTCATGTGAGGCGCCGCCTTGCCGGGGCCGGCGCTTGCGCTTAAGCCGGCGCCCCAGGTCAGAAGCCCAGGGGACAGGAGCTTTGATGCGCACTTTGCTGTTTGCAGCTTTGGCGACTGCGGCCTTGGCCGGCCACGCCTACGCCGAAGGCCGCGATTCATTCGGCCCGAATCCGTTTCCGGTCGAGCGGGGCTCGGCTTTGCCGCCGCCCGGCGGCGATGATGGCGCGGGCGGCGCAGCTCCGCCCCAAGGCGCAGGTCCCGGCGGCATTGATTTCGGCCAGTGGCGCGGCGCAGAGCCGGTCGCCTACGGGCAGGGTTTCCGCATCCAGCTGCGCGACCGTTTCGCCGGCCAGGATCGCGGCGCTATTCGCGCCGATCTCGAGCGCAACGGCTTTGCTTGCCAGGATGGCGAGCAGCTGCACTGCCGCATCGAGATCATGGACGCGCAGTGCGCGGTGGATTGGTATGTCGTCTATGAGCGCGCCGCCTCCGAGCCGATCGCCGGGTTTGACCGCATGTGCCTGACGCGCTGATTTGGGCGCGCGCTGACTGACGCCAATCGCAAAAGCCGTTTTCCCCCGCGAAAAAGCGCGGTAGGGATAGGGCTATGAAACAGCTTCGTTTTGCGGCTCTTGGTCTTCTCGCATTTGCAGCGTCATGCGCCAGCATTGCGCCGACGCCAGGCGGGGGCGTGAGCACGCCGAGCGGCGCTGCATCCATCCCATCGACGCCGCTTGCGCTCGGCGATTATCGCGCCGAGTCAGCCGGCGCGGTGTTGGGCGGTTTCGAGCGCACCGTGGCCTCGCGCTATGGCGAAGGCATGACGCTGAGCGCTGTCACGGCCGATCTGCGCCGCAATGAGTTCAGCTGCGCCGCCACCACGGCCACCGATCGTGGCGATCCGCCGGCCCAAGTGTGCCGGCGCACCATTGCGCAAAGCGGCTGCACCCACACTTGGCAAGTGCATCTGTTCGATGCCGACAATAATGCGCGCCTCGCACGCACGCGCGCCTTGTACGATCGCCGTTGCGGCAATGACGGCTTACTGGGTGGGCCCGGCTGAGGCGTTTTCCGGCGCGGGCGTAGGCGGCGCAGGTTCGGCCGGTGGGTGCGGGATCGAGAGAAACGAGTCGATCGCTTCGCTATCCAGCGTGAGAAACGGCCGCAAATTCACATTGATGATGACGTTGGTTCCGCGCACCAGCATCAGCGCCTCGCGGCCCGTGAGCACCACATAGGGCGAGTCATCGCCCATCACCGCGGCCGCGCGCGCCGGGCTGGTGAAAATGAGACAGGCCTTGGTCCCGTTCGGCAGATCGATCGCGCGCGGCGGCGCGGCGGGATCGCGTGAGGAGAGCGCTAGCGCGACCTGCGATTCCAGGAATTGGCGCCGGAAGGCGGCGCGCAAATCGGGATTGTCCACCGCGGCGACGAAGGTTTGCTCCAGCGCATTGGTCGGCTCGATATAAGCCGGCGCTGAGGCGGGCTGTTCTGTCGCCGCCGCGGGTGGGTCTTGCGCCACCGCCGGACCTGCCGCCATTACCGCCGCTGCCAACAAAAGCGCTCGCATTCCCGCCTCCGTCTGGGAGTTATGGGCTTTGCTTGGCCGGGGAGGAAGGCCACATAAAGGCGGATGGAAGACCTCTACCACCCGCGCATCCTCGAACTCGCCGCCGACACCCCGCATGTCGGCCGGCTCGAGCATCCGGATGGGGCTTCCACCAAGGTCAGCCGCGTGTGCGGTTCGGTGGTGACGGTTGAGCTTGCGCTGAAGGACGGCGTGGTGAGCGAGATCGCCGTGCATCCCAAGGCGTGCGCGCTCGGCCAAGCCGCCACGGCGATCCTGGCCATGCACGCCATCGGCGCCACGCCTCAAGAAATCATCGAAGCGCGCGACGGCCTGCGCGCCATGCTGAAGGAAGGCGCGGCCCCGCCGGCGGGTCGGTTCTGGGAGCTGCGCCACCTCGAAGGCGTGCGCGCTTATCCGCCCCGGCACGCCAGCACGATGCTCGCCTTCGATGCAGCGGTTGAGGCGCTGCAACAGGCCCGCGCCAACGGGTGAGGGCGCTTTCAACGCAAGCCCATCTGCACTAGCTTCCGCCTCCAGGGGAGGACGCTATGTTGAGACTGATTGGACTGCTGGTGGTGGTCGCCGCCGCCGCTTATTTCACCAACCCGACTGCTGACGCACATCGCACCGCCGCCAATGAAGTGCTGCGCGCGCAGGCGGACGAGGCGGCCAATAATTTCGACCTGGGCGGTCTGATCCAGAGTGGCGCGGCGGCGCTGACGCAACAGGGAACCTACGAAACCTTTTATGTCGGCTCGAAATACACGGTCGAGGCGGCCGGGGAGCCCTACATCGAATGCTGGGGCGCTTTCACCCAGGTTCGTTGCAGCCGCTCGGCCCAAGCGAGCGCTTCCTGAGCCTTGTTTGACGCGGCCGGCTTCTGATATGAGGCGCTTCATGAGTTTCATCGTCACCTCGCGCACGACCACGACCACCAGCTAAAGCCGGCGGCGCGAGATCGGGCGCGCCGCAGCGGCGAAGCGCGGCCCGGTCACGACACACTCAAACAAGCACATCGTCATGTCGCCGAGCCTTCCAGCGCGGGGTCTTTTGGCCCTCATTCAGCTCTACAAATGGACGCTGTCGCCCCTGATCGGGCGCGACTGCCGCTATTTGCCGACCTGTTCTTCCTACGCCGCCGACGCGATCCGCTGTCACGGCGCCTGGGCGGGCGGCTGGATGGCGACCGCCCGGATCTGCCGCTGCGCCCCCTGGGGCGGCTGGGGCTACGACCCGGCGCCGCAGGGGTTCAGGCGCAATTCCTGGTGGCGGCCGTGGCGGTATGGCGATTGGCGCGGCGGTTACAGACCGCCGCCGAACGAATCCGATAAGAGCAAATCATGAGCATTTCTCTCACATTTCCCGATGGCGCTGAGCGGTCCTACGATGATGGCGTGACGCCGCTCGCAGTGGCGGAGGGCATTTCCAAATCGCTGGCGAAGAAGGTGGTCGCCGCCAAGATCGACGGCGCGTGGTGGGATTTGACCCGGCCGCTGGAGGGCGGCGGCAAGTTTGAACTGGTGACGCGCGATAGCGCCGATGGCTTGGAAGTGCTGCGCCACGATGCGGCGCATGTGCTCGCACAAGCAGTGCAGGAGCTTTTTCCCGGCACGCAAGTGACGTTCGGCCCAGTGACGGAAGATGGCTTCTATTACGATTTCGCGCGCGATGAGCCGTTCTCGACCGACGACTTCGAGAAGATCGAAAAGCGCATGCGCGAGATCGTCGACGCCGATCTGCCCATCATCCGCAAGGTTTGGGATAAAGAAGCGGCGATCGCGCATTTCAAATCGATCGGCGAAATCTACAAAGCCGAGACCATTGACGAAGTGATCAAGCAGGGCGAGCCGATCACCATCTATTCGCACGGCGACAAATGGGGCGATTTGTGTCGCGGGCCGCACCTGCCATCGACGGGGCGCTTAGGCAAAGCCTTCAAGTTGATGAAGCTTGCGGGCGCCTATTGGCGCGGCGATCAGAACAATGCGCAGCTGCAGCGCATTTACGGCACGGCTTGGGCCGATGAGAAACAGCTGGCGGAGTATTTGCTGCGGCTCGAAGAAGCCGAGAAGCGCGATCACCGCAAGCTCGGCCGGCAAATGGACCTCTTCCACATGCAGGAAGAAGGGCGCGGCATGGTGTTCTGGCACGAAAAGGGCCTGACGCTATGGCGCACGATTGAAGCTTATATGCGCCGGCGCTTGGAAGCGGCGGGTTATGTCGAAGTGCGCACGCCGCAAGTGCTGGACCGGGTGTTCTGGGAAAAGAGCGGCCACTGGGAAAATTATCACGAGAACATGTTCGTCTGTGAGACGGTGGAGGGCGAAACGCTGTCGCTGAAGCCGATGAACTGCCCTGGCCACGTGCAGATTTTCCGCTTCGGCCAGAAGAGCTATCGCGATCTGCCGCTGCGCATGGCGGAGTTTGGCGCTTGCCATCGCTATGAGCCGTCTGGTGCGCTGCATGGCTTGATGCGCGTGCGCGCGTTCACGCAGGACGATGCGCATATTTTCTGCCGCGAGGATCAGATCGAGGATGAAGTGGCGTCCTTCATCACGCTCGCCTCCTCGATCCATGAGGATTTCGGCCTGACGCGCGATCACATCACGCTCGGCACGCGCCCCGAAAAGCGCGCGGGTTCGGATGAATTCTGGGACAAAACCGAAGCGCAATTGCTCAATGCGGCGCGCAAAGCCGGCGTTGAACCGGTGATCGCAAAGGGCGATGGCGCTTTCTATGCGCCGAAGCTGGATTTCCAGTTGAAGGACGCGATTGGGCGCACCTGGACCTGCGGCACGATCCAGAACGATTACGTGCTGCCGGATCGGCTGAACGCTGAATATGTTGGCGAAGACGGCGCCAAGCATAAGCCGGTGATGCTGCACCGTGCGATATGTGGTTCGCTCGAGCGCTTCATCGGCGTGCTGATCGAAAACTATGCTGGCGCGTTCCCGCTCTGGCTGGCGCCGGTGCAAGTGGTGGTCGCCACCATCACGCAGGATGCGGATGCGTATGCGCGCGAGGTCGCGAGCGCCATGAAGGCGCAAGGGCTGCGCGTTGAACTCGATCTGCGCAATGAGAAGGTGGGCTATAAAGTGCGCGAGCACTCGCTGGCGAAAGTGCCGGTGATCGCCGTGGTCGGCCGCAAGGAGGCGGAGGAGCGCAAAGTGGCGCTGCGCCGGCTCGGCTCGCAGGAGCAGAATGTGCAGGGGCTCGAGGAAGCGGTGACACAACTCTGCAACGAAGCCGCTCCCCCGGACATTAGAAGGGATAAGGGGCAGCCGCTTTCAATAAGGGTGAGTGAGCCTGTTGCTAGCGAGAAGGAGGCTGACATCGGCGTTCAATCACCCCCCTTGCGAATGAGAGGTAGCCCGCCAAAGAGTGGTTCCTATCTGGATCATTACGAACCGGAGCTCATCGAACAATTTCGGAAGAACCCAAATCTGTCACTTGAGCAAGCTCGCGCCAGGTTCAACGAAGTGCACGAACGTCAAGCTCCAAAAACGACGTTCAACAACTTTATCAAGAACAGAAAAATCAAAGAAAAGGCCGCACAAGCTCCGCCGAAAAAGAGGGTCAAGAGGGCTAGCTAGCGTTTCGGCTCGCAGGAGCAGAATGTGCAGGGGCTCGACGAAGCGCTGGCCGCGCTCACGTTTGAGGCGCTGGCGCCGGATTTGAAGCGGAAGGCGGGGTAGGCTCCACCCATTCCCGGACTTTCGCTGCGCGAAATCCGGGAATGGGTGCGGGTGTGAGTAAACTTTCGCCGCTGTAATGCTAACAGAATAGTTTTTGCCGCTTTGCACAGTCGGGCGCGTCCAAGACGGCTAGACGTTCGGAAATCCCCGCGACAGGATGAGACTCGATAGGGCGGGTTCAACGCCCAGACGCGGTGGCATTTCGGGTGGATCGGTTCCCTTCACGACAGCGCTCAGCGCCGGCTACGTTAGAGCGGCGCGTCACGGCTGTTGTCGCCGCGCGCAGCGCCGCGCCCGCGGCGCTCGATCTCTGCTTGCGCAGCGCCATGGCCGAACCTTGGATTGACGACATTCTGGTCGTCGATCAGGGCGACGACCCAGCCATTTCATCGACCCTGCGCGCGCTGCAGGCGGATCGGCGCGATCTGCGCATCGTGCATGCCGAACCGAATTTGAGCGTCGCCGCCGCAGCCAATCGCGGCGCGGAGAATGCGCGCGGGCGCTGGATTTTGTTTCTCGATCCGAATGTTGTGCTCCAGCGCGGCGCGGTGGCGCGGATGGCCGCCGCCGCCGCCGGGGTGCGCGCCCCCTGGATTGTGGGCGGGCGGCTCACCGATCTGAACGGGCGCGAGCGCCCCGCGGTGCGGGCAGGGCGGCTCACGGCATGGTCGGCGCTCGCCATGGCTGTGGACTGGCCGGCGCCGAAACCGTTTCGCCCGCACCGGCGCAAGGATCGCAGCGCGCCGCGCGATCCGGCCAAGGTGGCGGCGGTGTCGTCCTCCTTCATGCTGATCCCGCGCAGCGATTTTCAGGGCCTGGAGGGCTTCGACGAAAAGTTCGCCACCCATGGCGCTGATCTCGATCTTTGCCGCCGCGCGGCCGATGCGGGCGGGAGCGTGCTGTTTCAGCCGGAAGCCGCCGGCGTGCAGTTCGCCGCCGCCAGCGCGCGCCCACGTGAAGCGCAGGGGCTGGCGCTATTTATGTCCAAGAGCGCCAAGACGCCGTTTCAGAAAGTGTTCGCGCTTATTGCCGGCCCCGCCTTCGCGGTGTTGGTGGCGGCTCGGGATCTGGTGGCTGGTCGCCCGCCAATTCGTCGCTGAACTGCAGTTGCGCTGGGCGCACGACGGCCTGGCCTAGATACAAAGTCACATCATCGCCATTGCCGATATTTTGCCCCACCACTGGTGCGCCGCGCGCGGCGAAGGCGAAACCGCGCCGGTCGAGCGCGGCGTTGACGTCAGCAACCGCGCGGCCCTCGATCAGCAGCACGTCGCCAACATGCACGCCGGCGGCCAGTTCCTCCGGTGAGGCGATGTGAATGCCGGTATTGGTCATGAAGACGAGACTAGTCTCGCCATAGCCGACCACCCAGAGTTCGCGGTTAGCGCGCGGGGTGAGGCGCGCGCGCTGCATCGCCGCCACCGCTTCGGAGGAGACGAGCAGCGTGCGCGCTTCGGGCAGCACGCGCGCGCGCAGGCCGTAAGAGAGCGCCAGCGCGCAGGCGCACAAAATGGCGACGCGAATGGAGGTGCGCTTCAGGAAAATTAGCGCCGCGATGGAAACGATCAGCACGCCGCCGCCGATCAACGCTGATGCAATGGCGCGGCGCAAGTTGGAGTCGGCGTCGCCGGGAATGAAGGTGCCGCCATAGGCCCACAGGCCCACCAGCGCCGCGCCTGCGATCGCGAACAGTGCAACGCCAGCTGCGTGCCATAGCCCCCAGCGCTCTTTGAACGCCGCGACCAAGCCGGCGCCGGCGAGCAGAGCGATGGCAGGATATAGCGGCAATGTGTAGTGGACGAGCTTGGTCGGCATCAGCTCGAACACCAGGAAAGACGGGACGATCCAGGCCAGTAGGAAGCGGATGGACTCGTACACTGCGTCATTGCGCGGCGCGCGCGCCGCACGCCAACCGAGCCGCGCCGCGAACGGCAGAGCGTAAGTGGCCGGGAAGACCAGGAAGGAGAGCAGCAGCAAATGCGCGCCTGGCGGGGCGAAATGGCCTTCCGATCCGCCGGAGAGTTTCGGCGCGAGGTCTTCGCCGAGCGCTTCGGCGAAGAAGCGTCCGTCGGTCGCCGATTGAATTGCAATCAGCCAGGGCGCGACGATGGCGATGGCGAGCAAAGGTCCCGGCCAAAAGGCGAGCGGCTTCATCCAGTCCCAACGCCGCTCCCAGGCTGCGAGCGCGGCCAACGTGAGCGCGGCGATCATGGGCGTGATCGGGCCCTTGATCATCACGCCGCAGCCCAGTGCGATCCAGAAAACGAGCGAGATCAGCTTGGGCCGTTTGGCGCCGGTATAGAGATTGGCCAGCGCGGCCATGGCAAGTGTTGTGAACCCGACCAAGACGGCGTCGGTCTTCGCGGTCATGCCCTCAAAGCCAAGCAGCGCCCCGGCCGCGAACAAGGCTGAGCCATAGAGCGCTGTGCGCCGCCCGAGCAGCGCCGTGCCGGCCCAGAGCGCGGCCATCGCCGCCAGCATCGCGCCGAGCGCCGAAGGCAGGCGGTAGGCCCAGATCGCATTATCGCGATTGGTCAGCGGTTCGGTGAGATTGACCGCCGCCGCCTGCAGCCAGTGAATGCCGATCGGCTTTTTGTTGCGTTCATCCTCCTGGACGCGGATGCGCACATAATCGCCGGTCTCGACCATTTGCCGGGTGGCCTGAGCGAAGCGGGCCTCGTCGCGGTCCATGACTGGCAGGCGCGCTGCGCCGAATAGGCTCGAGACCAGCGCGATCAACCCGATCAGCACATAGCCGCGCCAGCCCCGGCTGATCTGTTCAAACAAGGAGGGCTCGGCGTCGTCAGCCATGCGCCGTCATGGGCAGCGCCGGGGGCCAAGGTCAAGGAAGCTCAGCTGAAAGCGGGCGCCATGACGCTATCTTGACCCGGCAGCGGCGCGGCGGCGCCCTCGCTTCCGTCGGGCGGAGCAGGTAAGAGAGCCCGCCTCAGAGTCTGAAAGAAGCCGATCCTTGGCCGAGAACATAGAATTTAGCGTCGTCGTCCCGGTGATGAATGAGGCCGGCAACGCCGCCAATCTGGCGCGCGAGATCGCCGCCGCCCTCGATGGGCGCTCCTATGAAATGATCTTCGTCGATGACGCCAGCCGGGACGACACCCGGGCGGAGCTGGCTGCGCTCAAGGCCGAGCTGCCGGCGCTGCGCCTACTGGGCCACCGCCAAAATAGCGGCCAGAGCCGGGCGGTGCGCACCGGCGTGTTAGCGGCGCGCGCGCCTCTGATCGGCACGCTGGATGGGGACGGCCAGAACGATCCCGCCGACCTGCCGCGCCTGCTGGCTCGCATTGTCCGCGCCGACGCCCCCGCCAATCTGGGCATGGTGGGCGGTCGCCGGGCCAAAAGGCAGGACAATTGGGGCAAGCGCATCTCCTCCCGCATCGCCAACATTGTCCGCAAGAACCTGCTGAAAGACGGGGCGGACGATAGCGGTTCGGGGGTCAAGGTGTTCACGCGGGAGGCTTTTTTGCGTCTCCCCTATTTTGACCACATGCACCGCTACATGCCCGCCCTGATGTTGCGAGAAGGCTATGCGGTCGAATTTTTGGATGTTAACCATCGACCCAGAGGCGCGGGTCAGTCGAAGTATACCAACCTCGGCCGACTCGCAGCCAACATGACCGACTTGTTCGGCGTGATGTGGTTGAGGAGCCGGGCGCGGCTTCCGGGTGGAGCGGACGAGCTATGAGCAGAGCGCCGCTAGGGACGAGCGACTATCTGGCCCTGCGCCAGGTGGAGCGATTTGGGCAGCGATCGCGCGCCCCAACTTTTCAGGAGAATCCGATGGGGGCCATTTTCAACGTCTTTCCGCTGATCTTGATCCCGGTGTTGATTTACAACATCTGGGCGTTCGGCTCGACAGCGGCCGGGACCAGCGGCGCGGACGTCCGCGCCCACCTCGAAGACCGCATGTTCGCTATTCCGATGGCGTCGCAGGAAGCCTCGCTGGCCGGCGCGATGCAGAGCGTGGAGTGGGTGGTTTCGTTCGGCGACCTGATGGTGTTGATCTCGCTGGTGCTGCTCTTCATCGAGCTGCTGAAATCAACCTCGACCGGAACGACCGCGATTTTCAATCACGCGCTCTCCATGCTGGTCTTCATTATCTGTCTGGTGGAGTTCTTGCTGCACCCGGCCTTCGCCACCAGCGCCTTCTTCATGATCATGATCATGTCGCTATTGGATGTGCTGGCGGGTGTCGTCGTCACCATTGTCTCGGCCCGCCGCGACGTGGAATTCGCCGGCCAGAACTAAGTTTACCGTATAACGGTTTCGCGATGAGCGCCCCGCGAGGGGCGCTCATTTCGCATGTGCTGTGAGCAAACGCGCGCGTCACGCTGCGGTCACAGACTCACATGCACCAAAGGCCGAGCGCCAGCGCTACGACGAAGTCGAACCAACGGTCGAATCGGGGGTAGAGTGCGGTGTTCATGGAGCCGGCCTTGCAGGTTCGGCGCCGGACGGAATCTTGGCGGAGCTAACCATGTCGCTCTTCTTCGACGAAGCTTGGTTTGACTTCCGCCTGGGCGAACTGGGGCTCGATCGCGGCGCGCTCGCCGTCGCCGCCGGTCTCACACGCGAAGAGCTTCACCTTATTATCGTCAATCAGCGCGAGCCCAGCGCGGCTGAACTCGCCTGCTTCGCCGAAGTGCTGCGCGCCGATTTGGTGGAAGTAACCTTGCGCAGCGGCGTCGCTACGCGCGCCTCCGAGGGCGAGGCCAATTCGGACGCGCGGCTCGATGACCTTAATGCGCGGCTGGATCGGATCGATCATTGGATCGAACAGCTGTCGCGCCGCGAGCGTCCCGAAACGGACTATTCCTCGCCAGGCTTGGGGCGCAAGCGCGCTTAAGCGCGAAAATTCACGATCAGCCCGCGGCGAACAGTAAACGGCTCCGCGCGATAGCCTGTGACGTAGTCCGTCTCGGGCGGCGCGATCTGATTCACCAAAGTTGCGGCGAAGCCGGGATCGAACGGTCGGCGCGGGGCGCGGCGATCGCCGGCGCGGCGATCTTGCCCGGTGCGGTCATCCGTCGACGGACCTTGCTGAAAGGCGCGAAATCCAGCCATGGACGCTGCGCTGCAATTCGCTTGCCAAATTTCCTGTTAACCAATCAGCGCCCATCTGCCTCAAGATTTAGGTCAATCGCGCGCGCAGCGCCGGCGCAAACCAGGGAAGGACGCAATGGGCGTCTCGATCAGGAATAGAAGTGTTGTCGCTCATGACGACGAGCGCCGCGTGCGCGGCGCCCTGGGCGCCTTGCAGCTGCAGGACGCTGCGGGCCTGCTCTCGGTGGAAGAGGTGGTCGGCATTGTCGTCCGCGGCACATGGGGGCGGCTGGGCTTTGCTCTGTTCATCGCCGTTATCGCCACCGCGGTGTTGCCCTGGCGCCTGCTGCTCGGCTGGGCCGTCTTCATGTCCTTATGGGAGTTGATTGGGCGGCGCTGGCTCGACGGCTTGGCGATTAAGCTTTCACGCGAGTCTCAGAACCGCGGCGTGCTGGCGCTCGCCATCATTCATTTCTTCGGCGGCTGCGCCTACGGCCTGTTTCCGTTCATGGCGTGGAGTTCGCAGACGCCGATTGGCATGGTGCTGGCCACCGGCTGGGTGTGCGCGGCGGCCACGCACGCTTTTGTCTATTTCGCCAGCCATAGGCTGATCCTCGTCGCCGTGCTTGTGCCGATTATCGCTATGGCGGTGGTTGCGCCGTTCGCCCCGAATGGCCTCACCCCTCTCGCCGCTATAGGGGCCGCTACGCTTAGCTGCCTCGTGCTTTCAGCTGGGATCGTCGGTCAGGACCGCGTGGATTTGCTGAATATCCTGGCCGGTCAAATCGCCGCGCGTTCGCAAGCAGAGGAGGCCGACCGCGCCAAGTCGCAATTTCTGGCGACGATGAGCCACGAGCTGCGCACCCCGCTCAACGCGATTATCGGCTATGCCGAGATGATTGAAGAGGAAGCGGATGGCGTCGTCAAACAGGACGCCGGCAAGATCACCGTATCCGCGCGGCAATTGCTCGGCGTCATCAATTCGCTGCTCGATGTTTCCAAGCTGGAGGCAGGCGCCGTTGAAATCGAGCATGAGACTGTGCGCGTGGCTGAGATCGTCGATCAAATGCGCGAGGCGGCAGCGCCATTGGCTGCGACGAATAACAACAAACTGATCTTCCAAGTCGATGATGAGCTTGGCGAAGCCAGGCTCGACCATGCGCGCGTGCATCAATGCGTGATGCAGCTGATCGCCAACGCAGCCAAATTTACGCGCGATGGCGTCATTCGCGTCGCCATCTCCGAACGCAGCGGCGAAGGACGGCGCGCGCTGCAATTTGTCGTCGCTGACACTGGCGTCGGCGTGCCGGAAAATCAGCGCGAGCGGATCTTCGAACCGTTCACGCAGGTCGAAACCGAAGCCGGTCGGCGCTTTGAAGGCGCGGGGCTTGGCCTGACCTTCGCACGGCGCGTGGCGCGCCTCATGGGCGGCGACGTGACCTGCAGCGAAACTCCAGGCGGCGGCGCTACGTTCACTTTCTGGGTTGCGGTCTAACGCTCCTAATTCGTGATGCCGCAATCATTGCGCAGGTAGTTTTCCACCAAGGTGAACTCCTGCCGGCGCATGTCTGGCGTCATCGCGCCGTGCGGCATGTCCCGAATGACCTCGTACTTCACTGTCTTGCCGCGGCTGCGCAGCGCGTCGGCGAAGCGCGTGGAGTGCCAGAGCGGCGCGGTTTGATCGCGATCGCCGCCATAAACGAGGATCGGAATGTTGGCGTCGCCCGCATGTTCAAGCGGGTCCATGCCGGCGACGGTCACGCCTTGCAGCAGCCGTTGGATGCGGTTCTCGCGCCAAAGCATGCCGAGACGCTGCAAGCTGGACACGCCCGCCCCGGAAATGGCGCAGCGATAGGGTGAGTTAGGACGAACGGTCGCCGCCATGGCGGCGAAACCGCCATAAGAGAAGCCATAGATCACAGCGCGCTCCGGATCGGCGATGCCTTCGGAGACGAGCCAGGCCAGCCCGTCATCCTTGTCGTCTTGCATCGCCATGCCCCATTGGCCGTCGCCAGCGCGCCAGAGCTGGTCGCCCCAGCCGGTCGAGCCGCGGAACTGGGGCTGCAACACCGCATAGCCGCGCGAGGCGAAGTATTGCGTTACGGGAATATCGCTCCCGCCCCAGCTGGCGTCATTGCGTCCCCAAGGGCCGCCGTGCGGCTGAATGATAACGGGCAAGGGCGCATCGCCGCGCCGCCAGCCATAGGGCAGGGTCAGGAACGCCGGAATGCGCAGGCCATCGCGGGCATTGTAATAAACGAGTTCGGTGTCCGCGAGCTGATCGCTGGGAATATTAGGATAGCTGACGCCAAGACGTTGGATGGCGCGATCATCCGTCATCAGGAAATATTCGGGCGGGTGGCGCGAGCTCTCCGCCATGATAATCCGATAGCGGCCTTTACGCGAACCAATGCGAATATCCCGGCCGGGCAATTGCGCGCGCAGCCCATCATAGATCGCGCGATAAGTTGGATCATCATAGAAGGGCGTCTCAGTAGCGCCGAGATATGTGAAGCCGATGATGCTTGTGGGCTCGCCATTGCCTGGCCGATCCATCAATACATTCGCAATATCGTAGCGCGGGTGCTGGAACATGGTTTCAGTGAACGTGCCGCGCGAAACGCTGAAGCCGCGCAGGTAGGAAAAGTTTTGTCCTTCACTATCGAGCACAATCAGCGTGTCTTGATTTTGCGGGTCAAATCCCAGCGCCGCCAAATTACGCCGCGCGCGCGCAGGGTACGTGAGCGCCGGCGGTTCGCGCCATTGAGCGCTGCCGCTGTCGCGGATTTGAAAGCCGATCGAGTATTCGCCGTTGCGCGTGTCGGCGAACTGTAGCACCCGCAATTCGCCGCTGCTGTCGGTGACGGGCACGATGCCTTGCGTCTCGCTTAACTCCATGACGCGCTCGCCCGCGCCGGTCACAACATCGACGCGATAGACCGAACTGCCGTCCAGCGTTTCATGCGCCATCAGGATGTGCCGCTCATCGTCCGGCAATTGATCGACGAGCGAGATGGTGAGGAACTTGTCGACGAAGCGCTCCAGCTCTGTGCGCGCGCCACCCTGCGCCAGCGGCTCAACGAATTCCGACCCATCGATTTTTACGAAGCGCGCCAGCGCGGTGTAGGTGCGACTGTCCGGGCCGGAGCCGATAATGATCGGCTGCGACATGATTACGAGCAGCCGATCGTTCGAAACCCAAGTGATCGACTCAATGCGGACCGCAGAGCGCGCAGAGGTCCCGCCCATGCCGATACGTGTGGGATTGCGGCTGAGGTTGGCCGTCTCCCAAACCGAGATCGAGACGTTCTCTCCATCCAGGCTGGTCAGGGCGGCGAGGTGCGCGCCATCGGGCGAAAGCTGCATTTGCGACATGGCCGGCTCGCGCACCATGGCGTCGAGCGGGATAGGCGTACGGCCGGTCTGAGCGGCGGCGGGCGCGCCAAATACCGCGAGCGCGGCGAAAGCCAGCCAAGCAAATGCCGATTTCATTGTCCCAACATCCCCGGTCGCTGCGCCAGAGCCGAACTCATGGCGAGGCTAAGCTGTTGTACGGAGTTTGGGACGTCAAGGTTCTCGCGACCAGATACGGGTGCGCAGAGTCACTCCGGCTTTTTCGGCGCCAGGGCGTTTAGCTGCTTTTGCATGGCTTCGACTTGGCGGCGCAGTGCTTCGAGCTGTTCTTCCGCCGCCGCGTCCACGGCGGGGGCTGGCGTTTCGGCGGCGGGGGCGGCGCCCGGCGTAAACGGCGCCCACATCGACATGGCCTGCTGGAACAGCGCCATGTTCTGGCGCGCAAGATCCTCGAACGCCGTCACCGGCGTGCGACCGCCAAAGGTGCGCGAGAAATTTTCGCGCATCTGCTCCTGGCTCTTGGTGAAGCTTTCCATGCTCATTTCCAGATAGGGCGGCAGGAAGCCCTGCATCTGGTCGCCATAGAAGCGGATCAGCCGGCGCAGGAACTGAACCGGCAGCAGATTTTGGCCGCGGCTTTCCTGCTCGAAGATGATCTGGGTGAGCACGGAGCGGGTGATGTCGTCGCCGGTCTTGGCGTCCAGCACCAGAAAGTCGACGCCCTGGCGCACCATGTCGCTCAGATGCTCGAGGGTGACGTAGGAGGATGTCCGCGTATTGTAGAGCCGCCGGTTGGCGTACTTCTTGATCGTCACCGGGCCGGCTTCGGCAGCCGCTTCTCCGCTTTGTACGCCTTCACTATCGGCCACGTTTCCCGTCCTTATTGTTCGCGTCTGCAATACCGCGTCTGCGGTGGAGAGTCTCGCGTCCGGCGCCGCAATGCAAGATCAGGGCCCGAATATTCCCTGTAGTGCGAGGGGCTCGCGATTGGATTTCCCTTTTTGCATGTGCGATAGGGCTGAACAGGCCGCTTAAGCGCCAGTTAGGAGAGGTCGCGCATGTCCGACATCGTCATCGTTTCCGCCGCCCGGACGCCGGTTGGCTCGTTCAATGGCGCTTTCGCCGCCGTGCCCGCGGCTGAATTGGGCCGCACCGCCATCAGCGCGGCTTTGAGCCGGGCCAAGGTTGAGGCTGCCGAAGTGTCGGAAGTGGTGCTCGGCCAGGTGCTCACCGCCAATCAAGGCATGAACCCTGCGCGGCAGGCCGCGCGCGCCGCCGGCGTGCCGGACGCGGCGCCGGCTTGGGGACTCAACCAAGTGTGCGGCTCGGGCCTGCGCGCGGTCGTGGTCGGCTATCAGCAGATCAAGGCGGGCGATGCGAAGATCGTCGTGGCGGGTGGGCAGGAGAATATGAGCCTTGCCCCGCACGTCGCTTATCTGCGTTCGGGCCAGAAGATGGGCAATCTCGAGATGAAAGACACGATGATCAGCGACGGCCTGACCGACGTGTTCAATCAGTATCATATGGGCGTCACCGCCGAGAACGTTGCGGAGCAATGGCAGATCACGCGCCAGCAGCAGGACGAATTCGCCACCAACTCGCAGAAGAAGGCGAGCGCAGCGCAGAAGGCCGGCAAGTTCAAGGATGAGATTGCGCCGGTCACGGTGAAGGGCCGCAAGGGCGATACGATCGTTGAAAATGACGAGTACATCAAACACGACGCCACTATCGAAGGCGCGGCGGGTCTGAAGCCGGCGTTCAAGAAGGACGGCACCGTTACTGCCGCGAATGCTTCGGGCATCAATGATGGCGCGGCGGCGCTGGTGCTGATGAGCGCGGACGAAGCCGCCAAGCGCGGGCTGACGCCGCTGGCGCGCATCGCCTCGTGGGCTTCGCGCGGGGTCGATCCCTCGATTATGGGCGTTGGGCCGATCCCGTCTTCGAAGGCGGCGCTCGAACTGGCGGGCTGGAAGGTGTCCGATCTTGATCTGGTCGAAGCCAATGAAGCCTTCGCCGCGCAAGCCTGCGCCGTGAACAAGGACATGGGCTGGGATCCGGCGATCGTGAACGTCAATGGCGGCGCCATCGCCATCGGCCACCCCATCGGCGCCTCGGGCGCGCGCGTGCTGACCACCTTGCTTTACGAACTCCAACGCCAAAACAAAAAGCGCGGCCTCGCCACGCTGTGCATTGGCGGCGGCATGGGCATCGCGCTCTGCGTCGAGCGCTGAGCGCGGCGCTTCGCTACCAGTCTTGGGGGGAATTTTATGCCGTCAGCTCGCCTTTGAGTTGACGGCGCCCCCTTCCGCGCGCTCAATGCCCCCGGGGAAGCGACGCCGATCTGCGCCGCTCTGATGGTGGAGGGCGGCAAATGGCGACGCCAACAAGCAATTCCGTGGATGTCATCAGCGTTTCCGCGTCAGCTTTTCCCGAACTGATCTACGGCACCAAATGGGGGGGCGCGCTTGGCACGGGCGTCACCCTCAGCTTCAGCTTCTTGGGGAACACGGCCTGGCATTCGGTCGATTACGGCGACGAGCCGGACTCGTATTACGTTCTAACCAACGCCGAAAAGACAGCCATACGTGGGGCGCTGGATGCGTGGTCCGCCTTCATCAATGTCTCGTTCACCGAGACCCAGGACAACGAAAGCGTCGTAGGCGAACTGCGTTTCGCCGCCACCGACAATACTGGCGCGGGTAGCGCAGCGCACGCCTACTTGCCGTCGGACCACCCATCCTCTGGCGATGTGTGGTTCTCTGCGTCTGATTGGAATTGGGACGGCGGCGGCATCACGCCGGGCGATTTTGATTACCTGACCATCATGCACGAAATCGGCCACGCGCTTGGCCTAAAGCATTCCTTCGAGGGCGCCGCGCTCGGCCCGGCTGAGGACAATTTTTTCTACACGATCATGAGTTACACGGCGAGCCCGTGGTCGTCCTTTCAAGACAACTCTGCGACCTTCTACCCAACGACGCCGATGTACTACGACATCTACGCAATGCAGGTACTTTACGGACGACGCGGCAACCACAATTCGGGCAACACCACCTACACCTTCAACGATGGTCAAACCTATTTCCAAACCATCGATGACGTTAGCGGGACCGACACGATTCGCTTCGTCGGCTCGCAAGCATGCGAGATCTACCTCACCATTGGCAGTTTCTCGGCCTTGAGCGAATCCATCAGCTTCGGCTGGAATGGCAGCGGCTATTCCTACACCTCGCGCACCACGGTCGCGATTGGTCCCAACAGCGTCATTGAAAACGCCATTGGCGGCGAGGGGGCGGACAAAATCACCGGTAATGACGTCGCCAATCGCCTGGAAGGCCGCGGCGGCGCCGATGTCATAAATGGCGGCATCGGCAATGACACAATGTTGGGCGGCGATGGCGCGGACCGCCTCAGCGGCGGCAATGGCGTCGACACGCTGAATGGCGGCGCAGGCAAGGACACGCTGACGGGAGGCGCGGGCGCGGACAAATTCGTGCTAAACGCCGCGCCGTCAAATGCGACGGCCGACGTGATCAAGGATTTCATCCACAATAGCGATAAGATTCAGCTGGAAAATTCGGTGTTCACTGCGCTCGGAACGGCGACCGGGGCGCTGGCCGAAGCGAAATTCTGGAAGGGGTCAGCCGCGCACGACGCCAATGACCGCATCATCTATCACAGCCAGACCGGCAATCTCTATTACGACTCCAACGGCGCCGTCGCGGGCGGCAGCGTGCTGATCGCCAAGCTCGATACGGGCCTCAATCTCACCGCCTCGGACTTCCAGGTGATTTAGCGCGCGCGCCCGCCGCGGCTTGGCGGCGGCGGCATTAGCTCCAATTGCTCGGGCGGCGCAAGCTGGCGGGGCGCTGCTTCGATCTGCGCCGGTTGCGCCACTTCGATGCCGGCGTCGCCGGCGCCGAGTTCTTTGAACTTGCGCGCTTGCGGCAGCACGCGGCTCTCCACGGAGCCGACCAGATCATTATAACTCTTCACGCTCTTGCCGATCGCATCGCCGACCTTGCCCATATGGTCAGCCATGATCGCCATGCGGCGATAAAGTTCGCGGCCAAGTTCGGCGATGTCCTTGGCGTTCTTGGCGCTTTGCTCTTGGCGCCAGCCATAAGCGACCGATTTCGCCAGCGCGACCATGGTGGCTGGCGTGGTGATGATGACCTTGGCCTGGAAGGCGTCTTCGAACAGGTTGGGATCGCGTTCGGCGGCGGCGACGAGGAAGCTCTCGCCCGGCACGAACAGCACGACGAAATCGGCGGTTTCCGGCACGTGCTTCCAATAGTCTTTCGAGGCCAAATTCTTCACGTGCGAGCGCAATTCCTGCACGTGCTTCTTCAGCAGCGTTTCGCGCACGACCTCATCGGTGGCGTCCTGCGCATCGAGATAAGCCGAAAGCGCGACCTTGGAGTCCACCACAATGCAGCGCTCGCCCGGCAGGCGGATGATGACGTCGGGTCGCAGCCGCGCGCCTTCGCCGTCCGTGGTGGTGAATTGTTCGGTGAAATCGGCGTGTGGTGAGAGGCCGGCGATTTCCAGCACGTTGCGCAAGGTCTGCTCGCCCCAGCGGCCGCGTGCTTTGGGCGAAGCGCGCAGTGCGTTGACCAGACGTCCGGTAACGCCCTGGGTCTCGCGCAAGGTCTCGCCAATCGCCCGCATCTGCTCGCCCAAAGCGGCTTTATCCTGCGTGCGCGATTTCTCCAGCGCCTCCACCGAAGCGGCGAGCTTTTGCAGCTGCTCCTGCGCGGGGGTCAGCACTTCCTTGACGCCGCCTTGCGCAGCTTGGCTGTGCTTCTGGAATGTCTCATTGGCGAGGGCGAGGAATTGCTGCTGGTTGGCGCTGAGCGCCTGGCTGGCCAAGGCCGCGAAATGCTCTTTCAGCGCGCGCTGCTGTTCTTCCGCCGCTTCCGCCCGCGCCGCCGCGCCGGCCTTGGCGGCGGAAAGTTCGGCGCCGAGGCGGGCGTTTTCCGCGCGCAATTCGGTGGTTTCGGCGGCCAGACGGTCGCGCTCTTCCTTGATGATGGCGGCGGAGCCGGCAAGCGTCTGGGCCTGCGCCGAGCGGTAAGCGAACCAGGCGGCCGCGCCGATGGCGGCGAGCGCGGTGAGCAGGAGAAGCGATTCGGTCATGAGCGGAGTCTAGCCTGAGAACTCGCGCCGGGTGAGGGGCGGGCGCATGGGGCGAACCGTGCTGATCGAGGTCAATGCGGGGCGGCTGGCACAGCCTTAAATCGCGTCGCTTCACCCCACCCCTAGCCCCTCCCCTCGCGGGGAGGGGAGGCGTATGCTCGGACCAATGGACGTTTTCACCTATTTGATCCCGATCGCGCTGTTCGTCGTGTTCGCGGTTTTGTGCTTTGGCATTTACGCCATGTTCCGCGGTGGAGACTTTGGACGCTCGTGGTCCAACAAGGCCATGCGCATGCGCGTGGTGGCGCAATTCGTCGCCATACTTGTGCTGGTGGCGGCGATGTTGTGGAAGCAGCAGCATGGTTAGCAACGACAATGGTTAGGCTCGACAAGATCGTCACCAAGGCCGGCGATGGCGGCAAGACGCGGCTGGCGACGGGCGAGCCTGTGTCCAAGGCGAGCGCGCGCGTGGAAGCCTATGGCGCGGTGGATGAGGCCAATTCCGCCATTGGCGTGGCGCGGCTCCACACCACCGCCAATGCCGTGCTCGATCCGATCCTCGACCGCGCGCAGAACGATTTGTTCGATCTGGGCGCGGATCTGGCGACGCCCGATACGGGCGAGAAGCTGGGCTATGAGCCGTTGCGCATCCAGGCCGCGCAAGTGGAGCGGCTGGAGCGTGAAGTGGATCGGCTCAATGAAAAGCTGGCGCCGCTGACTTCTTTCGTTCTGCCCGGCGGCACACCCGCAGCGGCGTACCTGCATCTGGCCCGCGCCATCATGCGCCGCGCCGAACGCGCCATTGTTGCGCTGTCCGAGGTGGAGCAGGTGTCGCCCGAAGCGGTGAAATTCGCCAACCGGCTTTCAGATCTGCTGTTCGTCGCCGCCCGCGCCGCCAATGATGAGGGTCGGCTCGATATTATGTGGAAGCCCGGCGCCAATCGGTGACGCGCAGGCTGGCGCTTGGCGCCAGAACGCACGAAAGCCCGCGGTTTGAGCCGCGGGCTTTCGCTTGGATTTGCTGCGGTTAGTTCGGCGTCTTGTCGGCCTTCTTAACTGCATCTTTCACGTCGCCGACCGTTTGACGCACTTCGCCTTTGGCTTGATCGAACTTGCCTTCGGCTTCGAGCTTCTTGTTGTCGGTCGCGCGGCCAATGGCTTCCTTCGCCGCGCCGGCCGCTTTGTCCAAGCCGCCTTTGATGTGTTCCTTGTCCATGTTCCACTCTCCTTTTGTGAAGTGTGGAAAGAACGTCTGGTCAGGCGAGGGGTTCCTGGCTGTGCTGCAGCGAGAACCGCTTACCCCGCAATGTATTGCGCGCCGTTCACCGTCATGGTTGCGCCGGTAATGAAGCTGGCCTGATCGGACGCAAGAAACGCAACCATCGAGGCGATCTCTTCCGCCTTGCCGAGGCGGCCGACTGGAATCGTCGCGACGATCTTCTTCAGCGCTTCTTCCGGCACGGCGGCGACCATGTCCGTATCGATATAGCCGGGCGCTACGACATTCACCGTGACGCCCTTGGCCGCGCACTCTTGCGCCAGCGCTTTGGTGAAGCCGATCATGCCGGCCTTGGCGGCGGAATAATTCACCTGTCCGAATTGGCCCTTTTGGCCGTTGATCGAACTGATATTGATCACGCGGCCCCAGCCGCGATCGCGCATGCCTTCAATCACGGGACGCGTCATGTAGAAGAGCGAGTCGAGATCGACACGGATCACCTCGCGCCACTTTTCCGAACTCATTTTGTGGAATTGGCCGTCACGGGTAATGCCGGCATTGTTGACCAGCACATCCACCGGACCCAGTTCGGCGACCACCTTGGCGATGCCGTCTTGGCACTGCGCTTCATCGCCGACATCCCATTTATAGCACTTGATGCCGTGGGACTTGGACAATTCCTCCGCGGCGGCGTCATTGCCTGCATAATTGGCGGCGACCTGAAATCCGTCCGCCTTCAATTTGATCGCGATCGCCTTACCGATGCCGCGCGTTCCGCCAGTGACCAGGGCCACACGAGCCATAATTCGCCTCCCAGTTCGCGCTGTTCTCGTGCGCGCCATTCATTGGCGATCATGACAACATCGCACCGTCCGCCGCAAGCGCTCACCCGCGCGTCGGCTGATCGCATGGGTGACGCGCCGCTTGCCGAGATTTGGTCCAGCTTTTGCTGCGCGTTTCGTCGGTTGCCGGGAGCACGCATGTGCTTTTGCGCGCTAATCGTCCAGGCTGGGCCGCGCCCGAGCGGACTTAACTGCGCCGCGCCGCGTCTTTTCGTCCAGCCGCTTGGCCTTCTGCGCACGCGTCACGCGCGTCGGCCGCCGCACTTTCGGCCGTTCCGCCGCGCGCTCCACCAGTGCGATCAGCCGCGCCAGCGCATCGGCGCGGTTACGCTCCTGGGTTCTGTGCGCCACCGCCTGGATGATGATTTCGCCCTCATTGGTGAGCCGCCGCCCCGCCAGCCGCGCCAGCCGCTCGCGCACGTCCTCGGGCAGGGCGGTATGGCCGTCTATGCGAAAGCGGAGTTCGACCGCGGTCGACACCTTGTTGACGTTCTGCCCGCCCGGACCGCTGGCGCGCACGAACCTTTCCTCAAGGTCGCGCTCATCGAGCGAGATATCGGGCGTCACCGGGATCATGGGGCATATTTAGGGCGAACTGTTTGCCAATTGGTCACCTGGCGCTTTGCGGCAGACAAGGCCGCGGGCGACGGGCTAAACCGGCCGAAACAGGGGACCGATAATGCGCGTATTTGTGGGCGGGCTGGCGTTTTTGGTTTTGGCGGCGTGCGCCAGCGGCGTTGACGCGCCGGCGGCACGCGCCGCAGCGCAAGCGAGCGCGCCGGCCGCATCCTACGATGCGGCGCTGAGCGATGCGCGCCGCCCGCAAGCGGATCGAGACCGCGACGCAGCGCGTCATCCTGGCGACATCCTCGCCTTCGCCGGCGTCGCGCCGGGCCAGCGCATTGCCGATATCGGGCCGGGCGCGGGCTACTATACGCGCCTCTTCGCCGTCGCCGTGGGCGACGCAGGACGCGTTTACGCCATTGACCGCCCCAATGCGCCGGATCGGCCGCCGCGCGCGATCCTCGCGGTCGCGCCCGATTATGCGAACGTCACGGTGGTGCAGCAGGGCTATCAGGGCTGGCGCGTGGACGAGCCGCTCGACGCGATTTTTATCTCGCAAATCTATCACGACTTTCACCTGCCGCAGCTCAACTTGGATTGGCAGCAGGTCAATCGCGACATGTTCGCGGCGCTCAAGCCGGGCGGGACGCTGATCATCATCGATCACGCTGCTGTCGATGGCAGCGATCTTTCGGTTACGGAAACGCTGCACCGCATCGATCAGGCGACGGTCGTGCGCGAGTTGCAGGCGGCGGGCTTTGTGCTCGAAGCGGAAAGCCAAGTGCTGCGCAATCCAGCCGATAATCGCACCGAACGCGTGTTTGAGAGCGATATTCGCGGGCACACTGATCAATTCGTACTGCGTTTCCGGAAGCCCGCCTGATGCTGGTCGTTTTGCACAAAGGTCCGGCGCTCTCGCCGCACAATCCAAACGCGTTTGCGCGCTACCCGCTCGACCGCGCCGGCCATCGCCGCAGCGATCAAGCCTGGCTGGACGCAGCGATGGGGGATGACACGCAAAACGTCGTCATTCCCTTCTACCAGGGCAAGCCGCTCATCACGGAAAACGGCCCGCTCTACCACGCACGCGCACTGGCCACGCATATTTATCACGAACTTGGGCGCCCAGACTCGCCGCTTATTTTTCTCGGCATTGACGGCAATGGCGACGCCTATTTCGCCTGTGAGATCGCCGACCCCGCGACGCTCGAAACGCTTGGCCAATTCATGGATCTGCGCATGGCCGGGATGCGCATGGACGCGCGAGAGCTTCCGATAGTTGGCTGCGCCAAGGCGGTGCTCGAATGGCACGAGAACAACCGCTTCTGCGCCAAGTGCGGCACGCCTAGCGATGTGGCCGAAGCCGGCTGGAAGCGGGTTTGCCCCAACTGCAGGCGCGAGCATTTTCCGCGCGTCGATCCGGTGGTGATCATGCTCCCCGTACTTGGCGAGCGTGTGTTGCTGGGGCGCCAGCGCATGTTTCCGCGCGGCATGTATTCGGCTTTGGCCGGCTTCGTGGAGCCGGGAGAGACCATTGAGGAAGCCGCCGCGCGTGAAACGCTGGAGGAGGCTGGGCTAGTGGTCACCCGCGTTCACGCGCATTCGACCCAGCCCTGGCCGTTCCCGCACTCCTTGATGATTGGCGCGATCTGCGAGGTGGAGGCGGACACGCTTAAAGTCGATGAGCATGAGCTCGAAACCGCGCGCTGGTTCACGCGCGATGAGGCGAGGCTCCTGATCGAGGGCAAGCACCCCGATTGCTTTGCCCCGCCGCCGTTCGCGATCGCCCACCACCTTCTCAAGAGCTGGGCCGAAGAGGGCTAATCGCACTCCGCGCAATCGTCGCGCTGCGCGGTCTCCACTTGCAGCGTGACATGTTCAATGCCGAAGCGATGCTCAATCGCGTGCGCCGCTTGCGCCAGAAAGGCGTCGTCGCCGCTCTGCGGGCGCACCACATGCGCGGTGAGAGCGATCTCGGTCGCGCCCATCGCCCACACATGCAAATCGTGCACGGCGATGACGCCCGGCTGGCTTTGCAGCTCGGCGCGCACGGCGGCCACATCAATGTGCGGCGGTGCGGTGTCCAGCGTGAGATCAAGCGACTCGCGCAAGAGCCCCCATGTGCCCCAGGCGATGAGCGCCACCACGGCGACGCTGACGAGCGGATCGATCCAGATAATGTTGGTGAAATAGATCAATGCCCCGGCCACGATCACGGCGGCGGACACTGCAGCGTCCGACAGCATGTGCAGATAGGCGCCGCGCACATTCACATCGCGCTCGCGCCCGGCCATGAACATGAAGGCGGTGAAGCCGTTCACCAGCACGCCCGCGCCCGCCACGGCCATCACCAGTAGCCCCTGTGTTGGTTCGGGTTCGGCGAAGCGGCGCAGAGCTTCGAACAGAATGCCGCCGCACGCGGCAATAAGCACCAGCGCATTGGCGAGCGCGGCGAGCACGGTGGCTTTGGCGTAGCCATAGGTGCGCTGGGTTCCGCTCTTCTGTTTGGAGAGCCACACCGCGCCGCCTGCGAGCGCAAGGCCCAGCACGTCGGAAAGATTGTGCGCGGCGTCGGAAAGGAGCGCGGTGGAGTTGGCGAAAAAGCCGGCCGCTGCTTCGAGGATCACGAAGCCGAGGTTCAGCGCGATGGCTATGCTATAACGTTTGTCGGTTGGCGGCGGAGCGTGGTGGTGGTGCGAATGGTCGTGGTGATGATCGTGCGCGCCATGCGCGTGTCCGTGCATGGCATGCATGTGGCGCCGAAGTTCGTGACTCGCAAGCCAGTCCTTGCACGTGGGCGGAACCAGCGGCCCCTCAGGCGATCACGCTTAACGCACCTTCGATGAAAGGAAGTGTGAAACTTCTCGACCGGCGCAGCGTTAACTCCGTCAAATAGGAGGAAGCGATGCGTGTTCTCGAGATAGTTGCCGTAGTGTTGATCGCCGTGATGATGCTTGGACCGTTATCGATGGCGCCAGCCTACGGGCCATATACGCCCCCTGGCACGGCCGCCGAACTTGAGCGGGCCACCACGCCTTTCGTCGAGACGCCGGTAGAGCAAGGCGCAAATGGCGACCGAATTGCTGAGGAAGAAGGCTGAGGCTAGAGCCGCGTTGATAGCTTTATTCGAGTAACGCGTTACCGAGCAATGCGCTGTACCGCGATGGCAAACAAAAAGCGCGGAGGTGTCCCTCCGCGCTTAGTCAAACAACCAGTTTCAACCCAAACGATGTCGCAACGGGGCCGCCACCTAACCGCTTGCGGCGTTTCGCCGAGCCACACGACGTTGCTCCGCCAACTTTAGTTTCTCGGGCTCCGTGAAAAGTCGCTCTAGCAATGCCGCCGTGAAGTCTTGAAGGTCTAGCGCGTCTTCTTCTGTTAGTTCGTGAGCGTGGACTCCATCGTTCCCATCTTCACGAACGCACTGGGCTAACTCAGCCAAGCCTGCCGGCAAGAGGCCCTTAGCTATTAGCCAAGGTATCCTGAGCCCGAGATCTCGTCGTGTTTTTGAATTTAGTCCGGCGGTTTCTTCAGTCGGAAGCAAGGGCCGTGTGGCTCCGTCCAAAGCCTTCCTAAACATAGCGCCAGCCGCATTCCAACACTGGACCGTCATACATACAGCGCCCTCACGGAACGCCTTCGCCACGTCAGCCGGCAAATGGTCCGGTGGCTGTGTGCTTGCGCGATCTTTCGCGCTTATGTGCCCCAGGACTTTCATACCGGCGTTTAGCGAGCCGCGCATGTTGTGGAAAACATCCTCCGCCGCGAAGATTGCTTTGAAGTCCGTCTCTGTTTGCTGAGTCACGAAGATCGTGGACTTTCCGCAATCCCTGCAAACGCAGAATAGCTCAGCATGCTGCTGCCAGCCATAATTCACGTCCGGAAGACGACTGATGCTCTTTGCATCAAAGGTCATCTTCTGTACGCCGCATCGCGGGCAATCGGCAGTGATTATTGGCATTCAGCTCTCACTGGCAGGCCAAGCATTCCTCATAGTCCGTCTTTTCGGCGGGCATCGTCACGGCTTCGTTCGGCGTGTCGCGATTTTCCTCGCCGGCGAAGCCGGCGCGTTGCACGGACTTGGAGCGGCAATAGTACAAGCTCTTCACGCCGCGCTCCCAGGCCATCCAGTGCAGCATGTGCAAATCCCATTTATCGACATCGCCCGGGATGAAGATGTTGAGCGACTGCGCCTGGCAGATGAGCGGGGTGCGGTCGGCGGCGAGTTCGATGATCCAGCGTTGATCGATCTCGAACGCGGTTTTGAAGATGTTCTTTTCGTGCTCGTCGAGGAAGTCGAGGTGCTGCACCGAGCCTTCATTCTTCAGGATCGATGACCACACGGTCTCGGTGTTCTTGCCCTTTTCCTCAAGCAGACGCTCGAGATAGGGGTTCTTCACCGCGAACGAACCGCTCAGAGTCTTGTGCGTGTAAATATTGGCCGGGATCGGCTCGATGCCGGCGGAGGTGCCGCCGCAAATGATCGAGATCGACGCAGTCGGCGCGATCGCGAGCTTGTGGGAAAAGCGCGCCATCACATTCGACTCAGCCGCGTCCGGGCACGGCCCGCGCTCTTGCGCCAGCTTCACCGAAGCCGCGTCGGCGCCGCGGCGAATGTGGCGGAAGATCTTATTGTTCCACACCTTCGCCATCGCCGATTCCATCGAAACGCTCTGGCTTTGCAGGAAGGAGTGGAAGCCCATGAGGCCGAGGCCCACCGAGCGTTCGCGCATAGCGGCGTAAACCGCGCGCTCCATTTCCGGCGGCGCGCGCTCGATGAAATCTTGCAGCACGTTGTCGAGGAAGCGGAATACGTCCTCCAGGAATTGCGGCTCTTTTTCCCATTCCAGGAAAGTTTCCGCATTCAAGGAAGAGAGGCAGCACACGGCGGTGCGCTCGCGGCCATTATGATCCATGCCCGTGTGCAGCATGATTTCCGAGCACAGATTCGACTGACGAACCTTGAGGCCGAGATCGCGCTGATGCTTCGGCATCTGCTTGTTCACGGTGTCGGAGAAGATGATGTAGGGCTCGCCGGTTTGCAGGCGCAGCTCGAGAATCTTCTGCCACAGCTTTCGGGCGCTGACGTGCTTCAGCGCTTCGCCATTTTTTGGGCTGCGCAGCGCGAAGGGGAGATCGTCGCGCACCGCAATCATGAACTCATCGGTGAGATTGAGGCCGTGATGCAGGTTGAGGCTCTTGCGGTTGAAGTCGCCGGCCGGTTTGCGGATTTCGAGGAATTCCTCGATCTCGGGATGGTGGATGTCGAGGTAAACCGCCGCCGAGCCGCGGCGCAGCGAGCCTTGGCTGATGGCGAGAGTCAGTGAGTCCATCACGCGGATGAACGGGATGATGCCGCTGGTCTGCCCGTTCTGACCGACCTTTTCGCCGATGGAACGAACGCCGCCCCAATAGGTGCCGATGCCGCCGCCATTGGAGGCGAGCCACACATTCTCGTTCCAAGTGTCCATGATGCCGTCGAGGCTGTCGCCCACTGCATTCAGGAAGCACGAGATCGGCAGGCCGCGCTCGGCGCCGCCATTGGAAAGCACAGGCGTCGCCGGCATGAACCAGAGCTTGGAAATGTAATCGTAGAGACGCTGCGCGTGATCGATGTCGTCGGCGTACGCGGTGGCGACGCGCGCGAACATGTCCTGAAAGCTCTCGCCCGCGAGCAAGTAGCGATCGATCAAAGTTGTCTTGCCGAAATCAGTGAGCAGCGCGTCGCGATTCGGATCCGTAACGACCTTCTCGACAACCTTCAGCGGGCGCAGGGGCTTGGGCTTGCCCCGGTGGACTTCGCCCATCCGGTGGACCCCCGCTCGTTCCGCTCTTGCCTGCATCATCCAGCCCCTCGTGAAACTCGTTATTAACGCGACTCGGTGCTGGCCAAACCCACGACCCCTTGGG
>JANRIP010000040.1:0-4738 GCA_033764855.1 Hyphomonadaceae bacterium
CAAAGCTCCACCGGAATGTCGGTTGAGCCCCGGTTCGTCTGCAGAAGGCCGTTGGTCTGGTTGTCGCCGATCTGTTGAATAACACCTGTGAGATTTCGACCAGCCTGAATGAGGCACGCGGTGTTGCTGGAACCAGTCTGAGTAATCGCGCCCGTGTTGTCACGTCCGAACTGGAGAATACCGGCAGCGTTGCCGCTGCCGGTCTGTACGACGCTCGCAGCGTTGTTGAAACCTTCCTGAATGGTGGAGGATGAGTTGGCCGGGCCCGGCGACCGTGCGATCGCTAGTTCCCAATCGTGCGAGCGGTGACTATTTCGACCGCGCACCTCATCGGCGCGTGCGACGCCGGATAGCGTCAAACTGGCGAGCAGAACGGCGCCGAGAATTTTGGCGTGTCGCATGAGGCGGCTCCCCTAGGATCTGCGTTCAAAGCGGCAAAGTTCACCAGCCGCGTCGCTGAGCGTGAGCACGACGCGGTAGCTTCCCGATGGGATTTCGACGGAACCGACTATGGCGCCGTTCCCGCCCGCCTCCACCGCGAAGGAGCCGCCCTGCGTCACATCGGACGATCCACCCGCGCCTCGCGCAGTGATGTCGAATGCATATGCGCCTCGCACGGGGCGATCTGCATGCGCGATCGCTTCGAGGCGAACGCCATTTGCGGTGCGCGTCGCACGAATGTCGCAGGTGACGGCGGCGGACACGGAAGCCGTCTGTGCGACGCGCGTCGCTTCTGCGACGACGACCGACGCCTCGGATGGCGGCACACTCTCGAGCGTTTCGTTGCGCGCCTGGGCGGCGCAGGCCGCGAGCGCAAGAACTGCAACTGTCACCAGCCTCATCATGGACGTTGCTCCTTCAAGGTTACGCGTCGCGGGGAGGCTCTATGGCCTCCCCGCACGCGTCCTCAGTTGTAGCCGCTCTGCACGACGACAGAGATGTTGCCCTCGCCGCGCTGGCGCACCGTCACATCCTGCCCATTACCGACCTGTATGATGCCGGACGTGTTGTTGTCGCCGTCCTGATCGGCGACAGCCGTATGGTTTGTGCCGATCTGCGCGATGCCGGAGACGTTGCCGACGCCGGTTTGAAGGGTATCTGCGCGGAGGTTGCGCCCTTCCTGGCCCGTGACCGCGAAGTTGCTTTCGCCGCGCTGGGCCGAGGCTACGTGATTGCGCGTGCCGTACTGGTCCATGCGCAGGAAGTTATTGTAGCCGGATTGAACGCCTCGCGCGTAATGGCCGTTTCCACCCTGCACGACGACAGTGCCGTTGCGATCACCCTGCTGTGCAGCGGCTGCGCCATTTGCATAGCCAGACTGATCGACGCGCACCCTGTTGCGCGCTTCCGCGCTGGCGGCGCTAAGGCTGACGATCATAAGTACGGCAGCGGCGGTGGAAAGAAGACGGTTCATCATTCGAGCTCCTGGTTTGCGTCGCGCGCCCCTGTGTAAGCGGCGCTCGAACACGCAAAGAGATGCAGAAGTCGCGCTGAACTCGGTTTGAACGCGCGGTTCAGCTCCGTTCATGCGAGGCGCGCAGTCACGTCACCTATGCCAATTCTGCATGGGCGCCCGAGAGCGTTCGATCTTGGCTGTCTGGCTTATCCGGCTCGCTCTCGCCGGTCCGAGTCTTTGCCCCTCACACCGGCGTATGAGCTGCAAGGAAACGTTCGACCGGCCGACTGCCTGACTCTTGAAGAACTCAGGCGACGCGAGATCGGAGGGCTTCATCATGGAAACGACGGTTGCGCATCGCGCATCACACTGCCCGCTCGGCCCCAATCCCCGCGGTGGATTAAGTGGTGCGCCCGCACAATGGCTTCTCGCGCCCGGCGCTCAAAACCTGCTCCAATTATGTGCAACATCTGCGCACAAACCAAGCAACACGCCACCTTCTACGAAAATACGACTCTCGCCAAACATGCATTTGGAAGCCGATTTAGATCATGGCGTGAATCGATTTTAATAACACCGGCAAGTTCACTTACTCATTTCTCCGTTAGCGCGGGGAGTTTACTGTGAAGAGTGTTCGACAAGGGGCGCGAGGGTTTGCTTTGGCCGCGTCACTGCTTGGTCTTGTTGCCGCAACACCAGCGTTTGCCGAAGGACCACCACGCGCGGAGATGCACGTCTGGGCAGGCAACGAAGCTGGAGAGTCAAGCTCTTTTGGCTTGCGCTCAGTGGAACTCGGGTTCTGGCCGACGCGGCAGGACCGCATCGGTCTGCGCTATGACAACAGCCTAAGTTTCGACAATCCAGCCCTCGCGCGCCAGGGCATCGACGCGGAGGCCTACTTCGTGTCCTACCTGCATGATTTCGACGGCAAGTTCCTGCTGTCCGGCGAGGTTGGCCGGCGTGATCTGCCGAGCGATGCAGAGCAGGACATCTACAAAGTCGAAGCTGTGGTGTTCAACGATGGCGCCGCCATCAAGGTTGGCGCCCAAGGCAGCCCTACGGACACACCTGCAGGCGACTACACGGACAGGGTCGTCTGGGGCGCGTACAATTTCGCGGTCGGTAGAAACTGGCGCCTTGAGCCTGCGCTCTATCTCGCCGAGACGGGCCTCACCGAGGACAACGAATGGCGCCTTGCAGCCTATGCAGAGTACAAGCCATCTTCCGCCTGGGAGCTCGGTCTTGGCGCCGGTGCAGGACAGCTCGATAGCGATATTCCAGGCGCATCTGGCGATCTGAAAAACGCCCACGCCCGAGTATCATTCAGGGTTCTCGATCATCACACATTGAGTCTTCAGGTCCGCTATGAAGATGCGCCGCTTCAGGAATACACAGTCGGCTTGATTGGCGTTTCCCTGCGCTTGCCGCGCCCGTGAGCGAGCTGATCACGGTAACTGGGCCGTCGGCCGGGCCGACGACCCAGCTCCAGGGTATGGCCGATGGTGAGCTGACCGCTGGTGTTGAGCGTCGCGAGACCGAGCGCATCCAGAAGCGGCCGGACCTGTTTCTGTTCGTGTTCACCGCCTGGGCGCTTTCGCTGTGCTGGTTTGGGCCGCGAATGTGGTCGCTTCTCGACCTTGCAGCCTCCCCGGGCGCCCTGGCCTCGCTTGCCTACTTTGTTGTGTTTGCGCAAATCGCCTGGCTTTACGGCTTCTACAATGTTGGCGTCGTGTTGTTCGCGTGGATCGATCGGCGCCGACCGTCGCGAGCCGCGTTTGCGCCTACCAATGAAACACCGGCCGTCGCAATTCTGTACACGACATGCGACGATTTTGTGGAGCGCTCCGCCGAGTCATGCATCGCGTTGAACTATGCGGAATTTCACGTCTACATCTTGGACGACAGTCGGACCGCGACGATGCGCGCGCGTGTCGATGCCTTTGCCGCCCGATATCCGGGCCGCGTCACAGTCGTGCGGCGCGCCGACCGACGCGGATTCAAGGCGGGAAACCTTAATCACGCGCTCTCAAACGTTGTCTCGCAGCCGCTGTTCGCGATCGTCGATGCGGACGAGATACTGCCGCCGAGTTTCCTGACCGATCTCGTTCCCTACCTCCAAGACCCACGCTGCGGCTTTGTGCAAGCCAACCACCGCAGCCGCCCCGATGCCGAAAGCGCGCTCGCTCGCGATCTTGGCATTGGGATCGACATTCATTGGAAATGGTATCAGCCGCTGCGAGATCGCTTTGGATTTGTGATGTTCCTCGGACATGGCGCAGTGCTGCGCCGGCGCTGTTGGGAGGAAGTCGGGGGCTTTCCCGAGATCGTTAGCGAGGATCTTGCCTATGCGATCGCGCTCCGTGAGCGCGGATATCATGGGCGGTTTGCCAAGGAAGTGGTTTGCTTCGAAGAGTTTCCCGAGACAGTCCGCGCGTTTCGCGTTCGCCATGTGAAATGGACTCGTGGCACATGCGAGTTCCTTCAACGCTGGATAGCGCCTCTATTGCGCGCCAAAAACATCACGACCGCGGAAAAGCTGGATATTCTCTTCCCGACGCTGAACCTGCCCATGACCTTCTTCTTCTTCCTGTTCATGGTCAATTCGGCAGTGTTTTTGCCAGCAATCCTGGGGCGCCCACAGGACCTGACGCTCGTCCTTCTAGGTCGCGAGTTTGTGATACCCACGTTGGGGTTCGCGCCGGGTGTGGAGCGCATCTTTGGTGCGGACTTCTATGCCATTACCTTGATGACAATTGTCGCGCCGATCCTTTGCTTCATGATCGAGCTGGCGCTGAAGCCCCTTACACTCGCGCGGTTTCTGGCTCACTCTACAGCACTTTATGCGGCCCTGAGCCCGCTCTCTTTTCTCGCGGTGATTGGCTATGCCATCACGCGAAAGGCGCAGTTCCTCGTAACAGGAGCGATCACGCCAACAGGCGATTCTGCGGCGATCGCGTCACGTGGTTTCTGGAGCCGGACGCACCCCGACGACGAAGCGGTGCAGGTCTTTGAATTCTTTGTCGGCGCCGCCTTCCTGGCTGCTGCGATAGTGACTTTTCAGGTGAGCTTCGCAGGTGTTGCGCTCGGCTTCATGATGCTCCCGTTGATGCACCGCTTGGGCTGGAAGCATCGCGTCATGCGGCAGCTGACATGGGCCCCGTTCGTGCTGATGATTGCAGGCATCTGCTTAGGCGCTACAAGCATAGTCGGGCTCCAGCCGGTATTCTTTGGCTTCGGATTTCACTTCTAGACCTTGCAGCGACAACACTTCAGCCATAAAGCCCCCTGCCGCCGAACCCCATCATCGGTCGTTAAATGTATCGAGTGGCTTGAAAGGGCCAG
>JANRIP010000030.1:0-1925 GCA_033764855.1 Hyphomonadaceae bacterium
GACGAGATGTTGACGATAGTCGATAGAGGATGCAGGTGCGCCCTGCCCATCCTGAGCGCCCTCGAACAGAAAGCTCTCCAGTCGGGTCTGACGCTCAGCCGGCGGAAGCCAGGTCAGCGTGAAGAAATAGGCGCTCTCGAAGCGCGCGCCCGCGGCCTCGAACACGGCGCGGCGCTCTTCATCAATGAGCCACGACAAGGCGTCGGGCCATGCCGCGTCCGGATAGCCAGGCGCGGGCGAGCGGCGCGCTTCGACATGAAGACACCAGCCAGAACCCAATCTGCGGAACGCATTGTTGAGCCGCGCCGATGCGCCGACCAATTCGGATGGCGTCGAAGAATCGAGATCGGGACCGCGAAACGCCATCGTGCGCTGGAAGGCGCCGTCCTTGTTGAGGACAATGCCCGGCGCAATCAACGCGGCCCAAGGCAGGAAATCGCTGAGTTGCGTTCCGGACTTCTTGTAAGGGCGAAGGTCCATCATCGTAACGCGCCCTCACGATCCGAAATAGTGAGGCTTGGCCATGTGGCGCGGCCAGGTGTCGAGAAACCAGGGATCGCGCGCGGCAGCCCAGGCGGCGGCGCCCTGAAGCACAGCCCATAGCGGAAATGCGATGAACGGCTGCTGCAGACCAAAGCCGATCGCGGCGCCCACCGTTGCGTTGAGAATGGCGAAATTGCGCGGCACGCCGCCCATCAGGATCGGGCGCGTGAGCGATGTCCGAAGCGGGATGCGATAGCCCTCGGGCTCTGAATCGGCGAGCAGCGACATGGTGTTCAAATCACCGCGCCGCCGGCGAAGCCGAAGAAATCGAGGAAGAACGACACCGCCGCGAACATGATGGCGATGCCAAGCCCCACGAATGCAAGCTTCCGGACCCCACCCCCGCCTTCGGAAAAGATGATGGTGACGCCAGCAATAACGATGGCGATGACAGCGGCGGCGCGCGCGACAGGACCGGTGATGGAATCGACGATCTGTTCGAGCGGCCCTTCCCAGGGCATGCCTGAGCCGGCGGCATAGGCCGGCGCGGCCAGCGCGAGCATTGCCACAGCGATTACCGCGATGCGTTTAAGACGTACCGACTTCATGCTTCCTCTCCCCGGACCTCGTCCGCCTCCAGAATTTCAGTGATGACGCGCCCGCCTTCACGGCGGGCGATAAAGACGATGATGTCGACGGCGCTGGCGATGAGGCGCTTCGGCGGCGTTGCGCGCGCTTCCATGCACAAATCTTCCAGACGCATCAGCGCATCGGCCGCGGAATTGGCATGCAGCGTCAGCAGCCCGCCCGGATGCCCCGTGTTCCACGCTTTGAGGACTTCAAGCGCTGCGCCGTCGCGCACTTCGCCGACGACGATGCGATCCGGGCGGAGCCGGAGCGTCATCTGCACCAGATCGCGCATGCTGATCGGCGGATCGGTGCGCTTGGTGAGCAACTGCACCGCGTTAGGGCTTCCACATTGCAGTTCAGCGGTGTCTTCGAGAATGACAACCCGCGCATCCAGAAACGGTGCTTCCGCCAAAAGCGCATTTAGAAGCGTCGTCTTGCCCGAGCCGGTGCCGCCGGCGACGATGATGTTGCGCTTGGCAGCAACCGCCTCCGCGAGCATTGCCGCTTGAGCAGGCGTTGCGATGCCGCCCTCAACATAATCGGCGAGCGTATAGACGGCGCGCGGGCGCTTTCGGATCGCAAGCACGGGCGCGTCCACCAGCGGCGGCAACAGCGCCTGCACGCGCGCGGCGCTGTCAGGCAGGATCGTCTGCAAGGACGGATGCGCCTCGCCGACAATCTCACCGGCCTCATGCGCGAGCAGACGGATCGCAGCTTCACGGTCTTTCGGCGAAAGCGTGTGCGGCGTTGCGATGAGACCCACGCCAATCCGGTCCAGCCATAGGCGCCCATCCGCATTGATCAGCGCTTCC
>JANRIP010000031.1:0-79391 GCA_033764855.1 Hyphomonadaceae bacterium
CCGCTCAATCAATCCAGAGACCATTGTAGAAACCGGCGTCGCGCCGCTGCGCCATCAGCCCGCGATGGGCGCTTTCTGCGACGCACAGCAGGACAAAGGCCAGCAGCGCCCAGGCATACAAACCCACCAGGAGGAGAATGAGTGTGCCGATGCGTAGGACGACTCGATCGATCGCAAACCACATGCGAAGCATCGCCCACATGCCGATCAGCAGCAGCGCGTGCTGAAGAAGAGAAAGGGCGTCGTTCATCATAGGCTATCGGGCTCAGTTTGGTCGGCGCGCAGCCAGGATCACACGCCGTCGCCTTCGGCGATGGGTTCGCGAACGCCTTCACGCTCTTCGCGCGTCGGCCAGCGCTCGCGTCTCACGACACGCCACAAGCTTCGGCAGAGACGGCATAAAAATAAAGAGAAGCGCACACGCGTGGTCCTTCGTTCGAGAAAACGAAAGGGCCCGGCATGACGGCGACAGGAGAGTCGCGCCGTCAGCCGCTAGAACTAACGCACGCGTTCCAAACGAGTGTCAGACACCTCGCGCGCTTTCATAGCCGTTACCCGCCGGCTTGCTTGATTGCTCTCAAGCACATGCGCGCGTTGGCATTGACGCTACCAGAACAAACATGGAACGCAAGCGAAATGACTCGCGCCGATTGGAGGGCGGCGAACGCGCCTTCAACCGGCGCGAAGAGCTGCCGAAGGAATAGGAGACCGGTGGCATCGATCCGGAGACGCACTCCATTCTGTCTTTTGCGGGCGTCGTTTGGAATGACGGGGAGATTGAGGCTGAGCTCGACCTAAAGGTCGTAGAGCCTCTGCTCGCGGTGACCGTGCAGGCAATGCAGATAAACCGCATCAGTCTGGTTGATCACGCTGTCGGCGCGGTGACACCGCAAGAAGGGGCCAAGAAATTGGCGACGTTCTTGCGCAAACATTTTGGAGCCGAGTTGAAGGCGGGCAGCAAAGTCGCCTTGGCCGGGCACAATGTCGGCTTCGATATTGGCTTTCTGAAGCGGCTGTGTCGCTTGGGCGGCGTCTCGTTTAACGAGCTGTTCTCCCATCGAAGCTTGGACACGTCGAGCATCCTCCGTTTCATGGGATTGGCTGGGCGTGCGCCCCTACAGGGCGCTGGCCTTGAAGAGGCGCTGCAGCACTTCCAAATCGTCATCCCAGAGCCATTGCGACACACAGCTTTGGGCGACGCTCGCGGAACGGCGGAGCTCTTGAACAAGCTCATCAGTCTGGAACGGGTGGTAGACGAGCAGGACAAGCGTCCGAACACAACGGCGCGAGGAGCGTCACGTCCGCGCGCCAAACCTGGCGCTAAGAAGGCCACGGCGCCCGCGACCACGATTGCACGCCGGACGAGACGCTAATGTCTTCACAAGGCGCGAGTTAAGTCATGGACGGTCTGTCGAAGCTCTCCGACTACGACATCTTCGGATATTTGGCGCCTGGCCTCGTCTTGCTAGTCGTGTGTGACCTGACGTTCGGCACAACAGTGTTCGCGAACGGGATGACCGTCACGACAGGCGCGCTTGTTGTCATAGCGTCCTATGTGATTGGGCATGCCACGGCCGCTGGAGCAGCGTTCTTCTGGGACCGAATTCTGGTTCGCGGCCTGATGGGAATGCCCACCGAAATCCTCATGCGTAAGCGCGTGAAGGGTGGGTTCGCTTGGCGGAAGTGGTTTTTCAGCGGCTTCTTCGATCCCCTTCCTACGGAAGTGCGAAAGCGGGTGCTATCTCGCGCAGGTTTCACGGAGGAGGAGTTTGACGAGGCTCCGAACGATAATTGGGGGGGGCGGGTCTTCGCGCGTGCGTGGCCCATCATCAAACGGGATCCAGTACCGTACGGCAGAATGGAATCCTTCCTTCGCCTGTACGGCTTTTGTCGCAATATTAGCTTCGTCGCGTTCGTGGTTGCGCTGATATTTTTGCTCTATCCGTCGGCGTCGTTCGGCCTTCCCGCCAACAGTCCGGTACCTGCGCTTGCGGCGCTGCTGATTTCTCTTGTGATGTTTCACGGCTATCTGAAATTCCTGCGGCTCTATAGTTTCGAGGTCTTTTCGACTTATGCGGAGCCTGCACTTGTTGCGGGCGGCGGACCTGCGGGCGGCTGAAGTCTGTCAAAAACGCGGGAACGCCGATGGTCGCGAGTAATCTCCGGCAACGCCGCCTGATTTCGGGCTCTGCTTAGGAAGGGCTTGAAGTTTGGGAGCTGCTTGGCTTGGCTCAACGCCTGTGAAAAGGCAATAACTTCAAATGGATGCGAGATTGGAATTAGTGGCGCCAAGGTAACGAATGGCGATACCTTAGGTACACTAATTCGATATCAATACGAAAAAAAGTACATAAAGTATCGTTTCGTGATACATTGCCGGTGTGAAACCGGACCATCACCCACCGCACGCCCGCGCCTACGTGGACGACCTGGCTGCCTCTGGCCGTCACCATTTCACGTCGGCGGACGCTCAAAAGGCGCTTGGCGTGTCGCCAGCGGCAGCAAAACTCGCCCTGGGCCGCCTGGCCAAGCAGAAGCTTGTGGCCTCTCCGGCACGCGGCTTCTACGTGATCGTGCCCCCAGAGTATCGCGCGCTCGGGTGCCTCCCCGGCGACCAATTCATCCCGGCGCTCATGCAATGGCAGGGGCTCTCTTACTATGCCGGCCTCCTGTCGGCGGCTCAGTATTATGGCGCGGCGCACCACGCGCCGCAGGTGTTTCAGGTGCTGCTGCCGCGGCGGCGTTTAAATATCACGTGCGGCGCCGTGCGTGTGGCCTTCTACTCTCGCCGCAACCTCTCCGCTGTCGCGACGCGCTTGTTCAATACGCCCCGCGGTACGATCGCCGTCTCAACGCCTGAGGCGACGGCGATTGATCTCGTCGGCTATCATCATCATGTCGGCGGCTTCGACAACGTCGCCACGGTCCTCGCCGAACTTGCAGAACAGATCGATGCAGCCAAGCTGGTGGACGCCGCGCGGACGGCGCCGCTGCCTTGGGCGCAGCGTCTGGGCTATTTGCTGGATCACATCGGCGTGGGCGATCGGGCAGGGCCGTTGCGCGACTATGTGAAAGCACTCGCACACGATTATGCGCCGCTTCTGTCGTCGGCGGACTCGGTAGAAGCTGAACGCGACACGAACTGGAAGCTCATCGTCAATGAGCGCGTGGAGGCTGAGGTTTGATCCCGCGCGATTACATCACCGCTTGGCGTAAAAACGCGCCTTGGGTGCAAGACATTCAGGTCGAGCAGGATCTAGTCATCTGTCGCGCGCTCGTCGCGATCTTCTCCCATACGCTCTTGTCGAAGGCGCTCGCGTTCCGCGGTGGCACGGCGCTCTACAAACTCTTCCTGAATCCGGCCGCTCGCTATTCCGAGGACATCGACCTTGTGCAGGTCGAGGCAGCACCCGCCGGGCCTATAATGGACGCGCTGCACGAAGTGCTTGATCCATGGCTAGGCAAGCCGACCTTCAAGCAAAGCGAAGGCCGCGTCACCTTCTTCTATCGCTTTGAGTCAGAAGGTCAGCCGCCGATCAAGCTCCGGCTCAAGGTCGAGATCAACACACGAGAGCACTTCACTGTCTATGGTCTGGCGACGCAGCCCTTCGCCGTAGACTCGCCCTGGTTCAAGGGCGAGTGCGCAGTTCTCACGTACGAGTTGGACGAACTGCTCGGCACCAAGATGCGCGCACTGCGCCGGAAGGGACGCGATCTTCTGGACCTTCATCTCGCCCTGAAAAGCGGCGCCGCCGATCCTGCGCGCATTGTCGAGGTGTTTCGTCGTTACATGGACGAGGAAGGCCATCCGACGACGCGCGCGATGTTCGAGAAGACCTTCGCCGGCAAGCTCGACGATCCGGTGTTTCGCGCCGATATCGCCCCGCTCCTGGCGCCGGGCTACGAGTGGGACATAGATGCGGCCGCCGACAATGTGCGCACGCGACCGATCGAAATCTTGCCAGGCGATCCGTGGAAGGGAGACGGCAAGCCGAAGGCCTGACGAGCCGTTGCAGTTTCCGCACAGGAAACGTCGGGACACGGCGGGAAATCATCGCTCCGGTGACGCGACCGCAACGACATGGTGGTGGGAGCCATGCGCCGTGGACCGCATCTTGGACGTGGACTTCGAGGCATTCGTCACACTGCGTTGGATGCAGGCTGCGGAGCGCGACGACTGGTAAGAGCATGAAGAGGCCGACTTGAACTCCGTTCACCGTTGCTTGTCGGTGCGGCGCTGAAACTCCTCGCGCGCCAGCTGCCTGCCGATCAGCCGGGCGAGTTCCTTCAGTTTCTCGTAAGCCTCCGGCGCGTGTGCCGCGAGGTCTGAGGTCTTCGGAAGCTCCGAGGAATCGGGCTCCCCGCTATCTCGATCAGTCGCCACAATCGGTTCTAACGGGAGAGCCACACGCCGGAAATGTCCGGAAAGCGTTTGAGCCTTCAAGGCCCGTCCTTAGGTGGCTCCTGGGCGACCAAGCTTCGATTCCAGTCCTGAAGGACGCCAAACACCTGGTCCCAGGCCCGGAATTCGGCCAGTTCGGGGTTCAAACAATTATCGTCGCGGCCCACCATTTCTCAAGCGCCATCGCCTCAATCCTCGACCGCCGGCCGCCAAGCGACGCCGTTCAAATGCGCGCCGCCATCGATGAAGAGCGTGTTGCCGGTGAAGTAGGCGCTCTGCGGGCTGGCGAGAAAAACCGCGGCCGGGCCGATATCGCTTTCCGCTTCGCCAATGCGGCCCACCGGCACCTGATCGACAATGGTTTGCAGCATGTCCGGGTTCGCGTCGAAATAGGCCTTGGCTTGCGGGCTTGCCGCTGACGGGCAGATCACATTGGCGGTGATGCCGTGGCGGCCCCATTCCACCGCCGCTGTGCGGGTGAGCGCGCGCACAGCTTCCTTGCTGGCATTATAGGCGGCGGTGAACATATGCGCGTTCACGCCATTCAACGAACCCACATTGATGATGCGGCCGAATGTTTGCGTCCGCATGATCGGAAAGGCCGCGCGCATCGCATAGAAAGCGGACCAATAATTGAGATCGAAAGCGGCGGCCATGTCTTCATCGCTGTGATTTTCCAGCCGCTTCGAGAAACTCCCGCCCGCATTGTTGACGAGAATATCAAGGCGTCCAAACCGGGAGACGACGGCCTGAACCATCGCCTCGACCTGATCGCGCTTGGTCACGTCGGCAGCGACGAACATCGACTCAACGCCGAAATCCCGCGCAATCTCGGCGCACGCCTGTTCCCCTTGCGCAGTGGTGCGTTGGGCGATCACCACATCCGCGCCGGCGCCCGCCAATGCCCGGGCTATGCCGTGGCCGACGCCTTGTCCGCCGCCTGTGACGAGCGCTACGCGCGCCTCAAGAGCTTTGGTCACGGAGGTCTCCATCAAGTTTGGGATAGTCGCTATAGCCGCGGCGATCGTCGCCGAGGCCGGTATAGTAAGTGGCGCGGTCCGCGCGTGCGAGCGGCGCGCCGCGTCGCCAGCGCTCGACCAGATCAGGATTGGCGATGAAAGGACGCCCAAACGAAACGGCGTCGGCTTGACCAGCCTCCACCAGCTGTGTCGCGGATTCAAAATCCAGATTGTTGTTGAGGATCAGCGCGCCGCTCCAATGATCCTGCGCCAGTTCGAGCGCATCACCGCCTTCGATTGGTATGCGAATGAGGTGAAGATAGGCGAGGCCGATGGGATTGGCGGCCTGCAGCAGCGCGGAATAGGTCTCCACTGGGTCGCGATCGGCCATGCCGTTGAGCGTGTTGCCTGGGCAAATGCGAAACCCCACGCGTTTGGCGCCAATCGCCGCCGCCATGGCTTCCAGCGTTTCAACTACGAAGCGGATGCGATTGGCGAGGGAGCCTCCATATCGATCGGTGCGCTGATTGCTATTCGAAGAGAGAAACTGCATCGGCAAATAGCCGCTGGCGCAGTGCAGCTCGACGCCATCGGCGCCGGCGCGGCGCGCATTGATCGCCGCTTGCGCGAACTCTCCGATCACGCCGGCAATCTCTTCGGTGCGGAGCGCACGCGGCGCGTCCGTTGCTTGTGGCGCGCGATCTGGTCCGGGGATTTTGTCTGGGCAAGGAATTGCGGAGGGCGCCACGGTCTCTGCGCCGGCCTTGTTGGCGGCGACGCCAACCCGCCCGCAATGCATCAGCTGGATGACGATTTTCCCGCCGGCGGCATGCACGGCGTCCGCCAGCTTGCGCCAGCCTTCAATTTGCGCGGCGTTGTAAACGCCGGGTGTGCGCCAATAGCCTTTGGCCGCCGGGGAGGGTTGGGTCCCTTCTGTGACGATAAGTCCGGCGCTGGCGCGTTGGCTGTAATATTCAGCCATCACCGCGGTCGGCGCATCATCCGGTCCGGCGCGGTCGCGCGTCATCGGCGCCATCACGATGCGGTTGGCGAGATCAATCTCACCCAGACGCACAGGAGAGAATAGCACGCTCACGCTTCAGGTGCGCACGCGCGGGCGCGGCAGCGGGTGATCCCTGCGCATGGTCTCGATGAATTTTTCCAGCGGCGCCGGCTCCGCGACGGGCGCCATGGAGGGTTCGCCATTGCGCGCCCAAAATTCTGTCCATGATGGAAACAGGTCATGGAAACTGCCTTCATAAGGCGTCTCGCCGGGCCAGCGCATCTTGCGCTGGCCTATGGGCGGCTTGTTCAAATCGCTCGCATACCAATAGAGCGGCAAGCGGCGGCGAAAGTACCATCGGCCATCGATGCGCTCATAACGATCAAAGTACATCATTTGCATGATGACCCATTCGCCAGCGGCTTCATGTTCGTTCTTGGAATAGACGACGCCTTGAGCGTGATCGGGATCGTCGAATTCGATAATGTGGCCGCCAATATGGTGTGAGGTGCCGTGAAATTGGCGCGAGTGGGTTTCGTCAAACCAATCGCGCAGCGCCGCGCGCCCGCTTTTGCCGCCGCCCACGCGGACATCGGCGGGAAACAGATTCACCCAGGCGTCCGAGTCCCGCATATCCAGCGCCAACGCATATTTGGCCGCTAATTGACGAATGGCGTCCAAGGACTCGATGCGGTCGAGCCGCTGCTCCAGCGAAGCGCGTTCCAAATCTCTCTCCCTGAGCAGCTCTAGGACCGCCTTTGCTCCATTTATGCGGGCTGAACCGCGCAGGGGCAATGATCGCATGATCGCCCCTAGGCCCACTTCGCGCGGCAGCTTTACCTAAGGGCCCATCAGCGCATTGGCGGGGCCGACCGAGCGCCCCGGATGGACAGGCGCGGCAAGCTCGGTAGAAAGGCCTCCGCCTTGAGGAGGCATAGTTTGAGCGAACCGGTACTGAAATTTGAGCGCTTGGGCGCGGTGGCCAAGCTGACGCTGAACCGACCGGAAACCGGCAACGCCATCAATCTGGATGTGGTCAAGGCGCTGATGGACGCCGGCATCGCCTGTGATGAAGATGAATCCATACGCTGCGTGATCCTTACCGGCGCCGGCCGCATGTTCTCCGTGGGCGGCGACATTGTCGGCTTTCGCGAGGCGGGCGATGGGCTTGCCGCGCATATCAAGTTGATGACCTCCTATTTCCATGTCGGCATCAATCGCCTGATGCGCATGCCCAAGCCGCTTGTCACTGCGATCAACGGCACGGCGGCGGGCGGCGGCTTAAGCCTCGCCATCCTCGGCGACATCGCGCTCGCCGCGCGCTCGGCCCAGCTTACCGTGGCTTATTCCGCGATTGGCCTCACTAGTGATGGCGGCGCCAGCTACATGCTGCCGCGCCTGGTCGGCATGCGCAAAGCGCAGGAAATGATGCTGCTCAATCCGCGCCTCAGCGCGGAAGAGGCGGCCTCCGCCGGTCTCATCACGCGCGTGGTTGAGGATGCAGCGCTGCAAGATGAAGCCATGGCCGTGGCTGAAAGGCTCGCCGCTTCCGCGACAGGCGCTTTGGGGCGCATGCGTCAATTGCTGCTGCAATCTTATGGCGCGACGCTCGAGCAACAAATGGAAACCGAAGCCCGCCTCATGGCCGATTGCGCGCGTTCGCCGCACGGCAAAGCCGGGGTCGACGCCTTCTTGAACAAACGCAAACCAGAATTTCTGTAAGGGCGGAATATGAAGCTGAAGACCAGATTCACGGAACTCGTCGGCATCGAGCATCCGATCGTGCAGGGCGGCATGCAATGGGTTGGCCGCGCCGAATTGGTGGCCGCCGTTTCCAACGCAGGCGGCCTCGGCCTGCTCACCGCGCTCACCCAGCCGACGCCGCAAGATCTGGCCAAGGAGATCGAACGCTGCCGCGCAATGACCAGCAAGCCGTTCGGTGTGAATCTCACCGTTCTGCCCGCGCTCAATGCGCCGAACTATATCGAGTACGCCAAGGTCATCGTCGATAGCGGCATCAAGATCGCCGAAACCGCCGGCACTGCCGCCATCGCCGATGTGTGGAACGTGCTGAAGCCCGCCGGCGTGAAAATCCTGCACAAGTGCACGTCCGTCCGTCACGCGCTCTCTGCTGAGCGCAAAGGCGTGGATGTCGTGTCGATCGACGGCTTCGAGTGCGCCGGCCATCCGGGCGAGGACGATATTGGCGGCCTGGTGCTAATCCCCGCCGCCGCCGAGAAGCTGAAAATTCCCATCATCGCCAGCGGCGGCATTGGCGATGGACGCGGCCTTGTCGCTGCGCTCGCTCTGGGCGCCGAAGGCATCAATATGGGCACGCGCTTCTGCGCCACGAAAGAAGCGCCCATCCATGACAACGTCAAACAGGTGCTGGTGGACAATGACGAACGCGCCACCAATCTGATTTTCCGCAAACTGCACAACACCGCGCGCTGCGCCAAAACTGTCGTCTCGGATCAGGTCGTGGAAATCCTCGCCCGACCCGACGCCGAGTTCAAAGACGTCGCCCACCTTGTCAAAGGCGCGAACGGGCGCAGCGCGCTCGAAACTGGCGATATCTCAGCTGGCCTCGTCTGGGGCGGCCAAGTGCAGGGCCTTATTCATGACGTGCCGACCTGCGACGAACTCATCTCGCGCATTATGCGCGAAGCGCACGAGATCATTTCCAGCCGTCTCGCCAAAATGGTGATCGCATGAGCGCCGCCACTGGCCCGCTCGCCGGCCTGCGCGTGGTCGAGTTTGCAAGCATAGGCCCTGGTCCGCACGCAGCCATGTTGCTGTCCGATCTCGGCGCCGAGGTGCTGCGTATCGATCGGCCCACGCGCAGCAACTTTCCCAACCCGATCATGGATCGGGGACGCCATAGCCTCGTGATCGACATTCGCAGCGAAGACGGCCGCGCCCAGGCGATTGAAGCGGTCACCCGCGCAGACGTGTTGATCGAAGGCTTGCGTCCCGGCGTCATGGAGCGCTTGGGCTTGGGCCCGGACGACATGCTCGCCCGCAATCCGCGCCTCGTTTATGGGCGCATGACCGGCTGGGGCCAGGAGGGCCCGCTTGCTCAGGCCGCCGGGCACGACATCAATTATATCGCGCTCACCGGCGCGCTCGCCGCCATGACCGGAGGCGAGCGCCACCCGATCCCGCCGCTCAATCTGGTCGGCGATTTTGGCGGCGGCTCCATGTTCCTGGTCCTCGGCATTCTCGCCGCGCTCTATGAGCGCGAACGCTCCGGCAAGGGCCAAGTGGTGGACGCCGCCATCATTGATGGCGTCGCATCAATGCTGACCATGTTCACCGGGCTCATGGCCGGCGGCTATATGACGCTCAACCCCGAGCGCAACATGCTGGGCGGCGCGGCGCACTTTTATCGCTGCTATGAATGCGCTGATGGCAAATACATTTCGGTCGGCGCCATCGAGCCGCAATTCTACGCGGAGTTGCTGACTCGCATCGAGGCCCCCGAAGCGCTCCGCTCCGGTCAGCACTACGCCGATGAATGGCCCGAGAAACGCCAGGCGCTGGCAACGCTGTTCAAGCAGAAGACCCGCGATGAGTGGTGCGCGCTGCTGGAAGGCACGGACGCCTGCGCCGCGCCCGTGCTCACTTACGAGGAATCCTTGGCGCATCCGCATATGCAGGCGAGGAATGCATACGTAAATGTGAACGGCGTGACCCAAGCCGCACCCGCGCCGCGCTTCTCACGCACGCCCTCCAGCATCCAGCAAGGCGCTGATGGCGCAGAACTTTTGCAGCGCTGGAAGCGCTAGTGCGCCCGCGCCAACATTACCAATTGATGGCGCAAACATGGCATTTTTCGCGGCCTGTTGCGTATTAATCGCGCGCTCGCCATATCGGCGCCTCGCTGGGCGCGGATAAAGCGTCAAGAGGCGGGCTGACGAGAAGCGCGAGGCGCAATTCGCGCGTGGTTCCGGTTCCTTTGGGCCGAACAAGGATGAGCAATGGATCACGATTTCTGCAACGTCGATGGCGCGCGGCGATTGAAGCAGCGGATCGAGGAATACTGGCGTGAGCGCGGCTACAATGTTGACGTGAAGTTGGTTGAAGCCGGCTTCGTGGCGGCGATGCGCTCGGCGCGCACGGATGTGCGCAGCGATATGGTCAATGGTTTCCCTTCCAAGCGCGCCGAGGTCGAAGACGATCGCAAAAACCCTAGGTCGCGCGGCCTGCTCGAAGTCGCCTAAAGGGGACTTTACGGCCGCGCCGCCAGCAGGCGCCGTGCGGCGCCGAGTAAATCCGAGTACCGATCGATGATGGCGTCCGCGCCGAGCCGCTCGGCGTCATCATCGAGGTAGCCGAACCGCACAATCGCTACGGGCACGCCGGCGCCTTTCGCGGCGCCAACGTCGGAAGACGTATCCCCCACCATCACCGCGCGGCGCACCAAGCCGCCAGCGCGCGTCACCGCCGCCTGGAGATGTTCCGGATGGGGCTTTTTCTGCGCCACCGCATCCGCGCCGACGATCGAGGAAAACCGTTCAGTCAGCTTCAGGGCATCCAGCAGCGCCACTGAAAGGTCTGTGCGCTTATTGGTGCACACAGCCAGCTTTGCGCCTTCACGCGCCAGCGCATCGAGCGCCTCGACGCAGCCAGGGAATGGCGTGCTCTCGCGGGCGATGTCCTGGCGATAAATATCGATGAAGGCGTTGACCAGCTGATCCAGCCGCTCAGCGGAGAATTGCACGCCCGAAAGCCCCGCCGCCGAACTGATCAGCACCCGAGCCCCGCGTCCCACCATGCGCCGGACAGAGGCGAGCTGCACGCGCGGCAACCCCTCCAAATCCAGCGTCTCATTGAGCGCGCGGCAGAGGTCGGGCGCGGTATCAACCAGCGTCCCGTCCAAATCGAAGACAATCGTGGCGTCGGCGAAGTCGCCCGAGGTCATAAGTGCGGCATCCGAAACGAAGCAGGGCGGCCGCGTCGCGCGCCGCCTGAGATTGGGCTAGAACCCAAGCAGGATTCGGACAAGCGGACGGAATGCATATGAGCCGAGCACGGGCGGCGATCATCCTGGCGGCCGGGCAGGGCACGCGGATGAAATCGGAACTGCCCAAAGTGCTTCATGTCGTGGGCGGGCGCCCGCTGATCGATTGGAGCCTCGCCATCGCTGCGGAGCTGCAAAGCGCCCGAACAGTGGCCGTTTTGGCCGCCAATTCCGAGCCCGTGGCGGTGCGCGTGCGCGCCGCCCTTGGGGAAGGCTCGATCGCCATTCAAAACCCGCCGCGCGGAACCGGCGACGCCGCGCGCGCCGCCGCCAAGGCCATGGCCGGCTTTGAGGGTGATGTGATCGTCTATTTCGGCGACACCCCGCTCGTGCGCCCCGCCACGCTCGCTTCCATGTTCGAAGCCCGCGCCCGCGCCGACATCATCATGCTCGGCTTTCGCCCCGCCGACCCCACCGGCTATGGCCGCATCGTCACCGACGCGGCCGGCGGCTTCATCAAGAATGTCGAGCACAAGGACGCCAGCGAGGAAGAGCGCAAAGTCACGCTCTGCAATGCCGGCCCGCTCGTGGCCGACGCGAAGGTGTTGTTCGATCTCCTCGGCAAACTCACCGACAACAACGCCCAGCGCGAATTCTACCTGACCGACGTGCCGGGCCTTGCTCGCGCTGCCGGCATGAAGGTCGCTATCGTCGAAGCCAGCGAAGCGGAATTGCTCGGCGTCAATTCGCGCGCCCAACTCGCGGACGCCGAAGCCGCCTTCCAAAAGCGCGCGCGCACCGAAGCCATGGAGCGCGGCGTCACGCTCATCGATCCCGCCAGCACCTTCTTTTGCTACGACACGCAAATCGCGCCGGACGTGATCATTGAGCCGAACGTCTTTTTCGGACCCGGCGTCTCCATCGCCAAGAACTCCCGCATCAAAGCCTTCAGTCACGTTGAAGGCGCCGAGATTGGCGAGGGCGTGCAGGTCGGCCCGTTCGCGCGCCTGCGCCCAGGCGCGAAGCTCGAAACCGGCGTGAAGATCGGCAATTTCGTCGAAGTGAAAAACGCGACGCTCGGCCCCAAAGCCCAAGCCAGCCATCTCGCTTACATTGGTGACGCCACAGTGGGCGCGCGCGCCAATCTCGGCGCCGGCACGATCACCTGCAATTATGACGGCTTCGGCAAATATCTTACTGAAATCGGCGAAGACGCTTTCATCGGCTCCGACACCGCGCTCGTCGCACCGGTAAAAGTCGGCGCGCGCGCCACCACCGGCGCCGGCAGCGTCATCACCAAGGACGTGCCGGACGGCACGCTCGCGGTCGCCCGCGGCCAGCAGAAAAACCTCGAAGGCTGGTCGGATCGTTTCCGCGCCAAAAAGCAGGCCGAGAAAGACAAGAAATGACCGCCGATCTCGCCAAGATCAACGCCGCCGCTAAGGCGCTTGAGTTCGTTAAAGACGGCATGTTCCTCGGCCTCGGCACTGGCTCGACCTCTGCGCATTTCGTGCGTTTGCTTGGTGAGCGCGTGCGCCAGGGTCTCCGGGTCAAAGGCGTGCCGACATCGGAGGCGACGCGCAATCTGGCCGAACAAGTCGGCGTGCCGCTGTTGGAAATCTCGCAGATTGAGCGGCTCGACCTCGATATTGACGGCGCCGATGAACTCGATCCGCAATTCCGGCTGATCAAAGGCGGCGGCGGCGCGCTGCTGCGCGAAAAGATCGTCGCCGCCGCCAGCGCGCACATGATCGTCATCGCCGATGAGGCCAAGGATGTGGCGGTGCTCGGCGCGTTCCCGCTGCCAGTGGAAGTGGTCCGCTTCGGCTTCGCGCTGACGCAAAAGCGCATCTCTGAGGCGCTGCGCGCCACCGGTTGCGCCGGCGATGAAGTCACGCTGCGCGTCAGCGGCAAATCCAACGAACCCGTCATCACCGATGGCGGCAATTATATCCTGGACGCGCACGCCCAACGCATCGCCCAGCCCGAAGCCCTAGGCGCCGCGCTCAAGAACATTGCCGGCGTGGTTGAGCACGGCTTGTTCCTGGGCCTGGCGCGCACCGTCATAATTGGCAAAGCCAAGGGCGCCGAAGTGCGGACGCTCTAAAGCTGAGTCGCACCAGACCCTCCGTCATTCCGGACGCGCGAAGCGCGATCCGGAACCCAGGGGCGACATCCTCAACTGCGCGCTAGTTCGCCCGGAATGACTGAGGGAGGCGTAAGAGCTCTAGCCCTAGGCCCGCCTTTTCTTCTTCGCTTTCGTCGCCGCCGCCTTCGTCACCTTGGTCGACTTGGTGAGACGCTTGCTGCTGACGCGCGAGGCCGCCGCGCGCTTGCTCACCGCCGTCGCTTTCGGCGCTGCGGCCGGCGAGCACTTCGGGCACAGGCAGTGACCCTTGAGGAACTGCTTAAAATAGGCCGAGCCATAATCGTAATTCAGCTCTTCCCCGGCTTTGATCTTGCGGCGGGCGTGAATGTAGATGCGGCCTTTATAGATGTTGGGCTCGCTATTCGGCCGGCAGGAATGATTGATGTAGCGCGCCGTATTCCAGCGCGGGGCGCCGTCAATGGTTTTGCGGGCGCTGATCTCGAACATGTAGCGGCTGTTTGATTTCTCCTCTTCCTCCTTGGTCAGAGGCACGCCGATATATTCGATGATGCAGGCGCCCTTTGGGATGTCCTGTTCGGTGAATAGACCCAACCCGGTCCGTGAACGCTTCACAACGAGGGCGTAGTCGCCCGGGACATAACTCAGTCTGGTCATCGAGAATCCGAATCCGGTTGACGCGCGAGCGCCCTCAGAAGCCCAAAGCCGCCCCCTCGCGCAAGCGTGATTGTGAACAGAGCGGCCGGACGAGGCGGAATGTCCCAGACCTGATGTTGCATCGGGCGGCGGGCGCCCTTAAGTAGCCGCTTCCCGCGCCAGGGGCCGTCCGGTCCAGGGCCTGGTGGGGTGTCGCCAAGCGGTAAGGCAGCGGTTTTTGGTACCGCCATTCCTAGGTTCGAATCCTAGCACCCCAGCCACCCTCCGTGACCCGCAGCGGACAATTCAACCCGCAGATCTGAGGCAGCGAAGAAATCTGGGCGCCGATTAGAAATGCAACCTAAGGTTAAGGATCGCGTTTCAATATGTCGGCATGAAAACCTGGTCGGCCCTGGCTGCGGCCGCTGCTCTCAGCGCCTGCGCCACCCATGAATCCGTTCTCGATTTGCAGCGCCCGGCGCCGGCGGCGAGGGCTCTGCTGATTTTCCCCGAAAACCAGCAATTCCGGGACTCCGTGGTGCTGGAATTCGTCGATGGCGTCTCGCGCTATTCCTACGTGTTCGCTGAGCCCAACGGCTCGATCATGGCGGCTGCGATCAACACTGCTCTGGCCGATTCCGGCTTAAAGGCCGGCACGCCCACGCGTGCGCGGTACGGCTTGCGCGTCCATGTCAGCGAAACCAACGGCCCCATGGCCGGCGCTGATTTCCACGCCAATCTTCGCGCCACCTATGTCCTGGTTGATCGCCATACTGGCGTTGAGCTGTTCCGCCACGAAGCGTCGAGTAGCGCGGAAACGATTTTCCTTGGCCTTAACGAAGGTGATTTGCGCACGGCCTCGCAGCGCAGCTGGCGGTTCGTTCGCCCGCTCGCAGCCGCCGGCGCAATCCCGGCTGCATCAGATATTGCGGCAGGCGAACTCGATCCCGAATACGAAGAGTGGACCCAGGCCGACTGGAATGATTTCTGGCAAGTCTATTCGCAATCGCTTGCAGCGGGCGCGTTGATCGGCCCAGTCACGGTCGGCGCTGAGTTCATCAATCCCTGGAATTTCCTGCCTTGGGCCGATGATGGCGCGGCGGCCGAGCGGCGCAATGGCCCTCGCCAATCCCGAATTGGCAGCGACCGGGCAGCCGATGCGAACTACCGAACCGTGGTCGCCAATGTGACCGCGTTCATGCTCGCCTTTTCCCAAGCCCAAGGTGTCGAACCCATGCCGATCTTGCCATGCCATGGCGGGCCGGACGTCGAGGCGCTGAAGGTCGCGCTCCAAAGCCGGGGTCATGAATACCGCACTGACGATTGCAGCTACCGTAGGTAAGGCCTGCACCCTTCAAGGCGCGAGGACGCGTTGCGTCCGGGAAAAGCCCCCGCTATAAGCCCGGGCCTTCGGAGCATAGCTCAGCCTGGTAGAGCACCACGTTCGGGACGTGGGGGTCGTAAGTTCGAATCTTGCTGCTCCGACCATACTTTCCCGTCAGCCCAGCCCAATTCCGGCTGTCACCACTTCGGTGATGGCTCCGGTGAGTTGGGCCAGTTCCGCCTCGGAGATGACGAAAGCCGGGGTCAGATAGAGCGTGCGCCCGAATGGACGGATCCAGCAGCCGCGCTCGATGAAGGCGCGCGTCAGCGCCGCCCGGTTGGGTTCGCGCTCCAGCTCCACCACGCCAATGGCGCCCTTGGTGCGCACGGCTTTCACACCCGGCAAAGCAGCGCAGGCCGCCAAACCCGCAGCCAGCTGCCGCTCAATCCGCGCGACGTCTGCCCGCCATCCCGTCGTCTCGAACAGATCAAGCGAGGCATTCGCCGCCGCGCAGCCCATCGGATTGGCCATGTAAGTAGGGCCATGCATGAGCGCAGCGGAGGCCTCGTCGCGCCAAAAAGCCTCGAAAATTTTTGTCGAGGCGATCGCAGCCGAGAGTGGGAGAACCCCGCTCGTCAGAGCTTTAGATAGCGTGACGATATCCGGCGTCACGCCCGCCGTTTCCATCGCGAACATCGCCCCAGTGCGGCCAAAGCCGGTGAAGATCTCATCGAAGATCAGCAGCACGCTATGCTTGTCCGCCAGGGCGCGCAGGCGCTGCAGTGTGGCTGCATCGTGAAACACCATGCCGCCCGCGCCTTGCACCAGCGGCTCCACTAGGATCGCTGCAATCTCCCCGCCGCGCGCTTGCAGCAGCGCATCGAGCGCCGCCGCACTCGCATCATCGCGCGGCAAATCCGCGATCACTTGCGACGGCAACACGCCGGTGAACAGGGCGTGCATGCCTTCATCGGGATCGCACACCATCATGGTGGCGAAGGTGTCGCCATGATAGCCGCCGCGAAAGGAGAGGAACTTCGTGCGCCCAGTAACGCCCTGATTGATCCAATATTGCACCGCCATTTTCATGGCGATCTCGACCGAGACCGAGCCGCTCTCGGCGAAGAAGACGTGGTTCAAATCACCTGGCAGCAGCGAGGCCAGACGCGTCGCCAGTTTGTAAGCGGGCTCATGCGCCAAGCCGCCAAACATCACATGCGGCGCGCGCTCCATTTGCGCGCGCATCGCGCCCAGGATGTGCGGATGATTATAGCCGTGCGCGGCCGTCCACCACGAGGCGATGCCGTCAATCAGCACGCGTCCATCCGCCAACTCAATCCGCACGCCCTCCGTGCGGATCACAGGCAGGGCGGGCAAAGCCGTCTTCATTTGCGTGTAGGGCCGCCACACATGGGGCGCGCCGTCCGCAAGCCATTGGGGAATCTGATGCTCTTGCCGCATGGCCCATTGTTGCAGCGCCGGGGCCCCGGCGCTATCCCGGCGCGTGACCTCATCCAGCCTAGACGCCTTCGCCGCCGCCAAGCTGGCGCAGCTTGAAGCCGCCAATCTGCGGCGGCGCCTTGCTGTCAGCGATCGGCTGGACGCGCTTTGGATTGAGCGCGGCGGGCGCAAGCTGCTCTCTTTCTCCTGCAACGATTATCTCAATCTCAGCCACGACCCGCGCGTGAAGGCCGCCGCCATAGCGGCGGTTGAGCGTTACGGCGCCGGGGCAGGCGCTTCGCGGCTCGTCACCGGCAATCATCCGCTGCTCGATGCGCTCGAAGCTAAGCTCGCCGCGTTCAAGGGCGCTGAGGCCGCGTGCCTGTTTGGTTCGGGCTATCTGGCCAATATGGGCATCACACCTGCTTTAGTAGGCGCCGGCGACATCGTCTTCATCGACGAGCTAGCCCATGCGTGTCTGTGGGCCGGCGCGCAATTGTCCAAGGCGGAGATCGCGCCATTCCCTCACAACGACATGGACGCGCTGGAACAACTCATGCGCACCAAGCGCGGCGGCGCACGCCACGCCCTGGTGCTGACCGACGGCGTGTTCTCCATGGATGGCGATCTCGCGCCCCTGCCGGATATAGCGCGCCTGTGCGCCGACTATTCCTGCTGGTTGCTGGCGGATGATGCGCATGGCCTTGGCGTTGTCGGCGGCGGGCGTGGGTCCGCGCGCGCCTTTACGCCTGCACCGCAGGTCGATCTGCAAATGGGCACGCTCTCGAAAGCGGCGGGCTCTTATGGCGGTTATGTGTGCACTACGCGCAATGTCGTCGATCTCCTGGTCAATCGCGCCCGCACCGAAGTTTATTCCACCGGCCTGCCGCCGGCCTCGGCTGCCGCGGCGCTCGCCGCGCTCGAGATTATGGAGGCTGAGCCGGATCGCGGCGCGCGCGCGGTCGCCAATGCGCAGCGTTTCGCCACCGCCATCGGCGCCGCCAAGACCGAAACCACCATCGTGCCCGTGCTGTTCGGCGACGCCGCGCGCGCCTTGGAGGCGCAGGCTGTGTTGGAACGGGAGGGTTTTCTCGTCGTCGCCATTCGCCCGCCAACGGTGCCGGAGGGCACGGCGCGCCTGCGCTTTGCTTTCACCAGCAACCACCCGGCAGACGAAATCGACCGCGCCGCCGCCATTGTTCGGCGCCTGCTATGACGCGCGCCTACATCGTCGCTGGCGCCGGCACCGACATCGGCAAGACCCACATTTCCTGCGCGCTGCTGCGGCTGTGGCGTGAGCAAGGCCTGCGCTGCGCCGCGCTGAAGCCCGTGCTGAGCGGCATTGAAGATGACTGGACCGCGGGCCTTCAGGCCCGCAGCGCGTCTGAAGACGCGCGGTCCGTTACGCCGAATGACGCCACGCGTTTGCTTGTAGCGCTAGGCGAGACGCCGACGCCGGAGGCTGTCGCGCGCGTGGCGCCTTGGCGTTTCAGAGCGCCGCTCGCGCCGCCCGCCGCCGCCGCGCTTGAAGGCCAGAGCTTGGATTTCGAAGCCATCGTGCGCGCCTGTGAAACTGCGCGCGACAATCCCGAAGCCGACCGCGTCTTGATTGAAACCGCTGGCGGCGTCATGTCGCCGCTGACCGAGCAGCACACCATGCTGGACCTGATCGAGCGCATCGGCGCGCCGGTCATTTTCATCGCCGGCTCTTACCTTGGCGGCATCAGCCATGCGCTGACGGGCCTGGTCGCGCTGCGCAACTGCCAGGTCGCGGCGGTGATTATCAGTGAGTCCGAGCAGTCCGCCGGCAAGCTCGAGGAGCTCCCCGCGACGCTTGCGCGGCATGGCGTGCGCGCGCCCATGGCGCTGGCGCGGCGCGGGGCTGAGGCCGAGGTGATGGAGGACCTGCGCGCCCTCGATCTAGGTTAGCGCCGGCGGGAACTTTAAGGGCGCGCTCGTGTCGCTGGGGATCGTGGTCGTCCCGTCTCGCGCGCCATGTTATATTACGCCTCTGAGCTGGGACGAGTCGTGGAGTGGAGCGATGTTTGTCGGCTTCCTGATCGCCGTCGCCATTATTGTCGGCCTGACCCTGGTGGGCGCGTTCATTTCGCGCCGCAACCCGGGCACGGATTGGGAATCCCACGAGGATCGCCCAATCGGACCGTTCATGGATCATTGACTCGCGTTTAAGTTAAGCGCTTGCGCTCCCAGCCTTTAGCCGGCTTACATGCTGCCGGAGGCCGAAATGGTTCATATCCGGCGCGCAACCCAGCGCGACGCTGACGCCCTATCGAAAATGGCCGCGGAAGCCGCTGCGGAAGAAGGCGGCATGTCCTCGCTCGATGTCGACCGCATCCGCGCGCACGCTTTTGGGCCCAACTCCTTGTTCGAAGCCTGGGTTGTGCAGGAGCGACCCAATGCGCCGCTGATCGCTCACGCTGCGCTGACCAAGACTTACGATTTCCGTCGCGGCTGCCCGACCGTCACGCTCTGCGAGCTGTTCGTCTCCCCCTCCCACCGGCGCAGTGGGTTGGCGCGTAAACTCATGTCCGCCGTCGCCCAGCGCGCCCGCGAGATTGGCGCCAGGGAGCTCGCCATCACCACCGGGGTCGACGATGCGGTGGCGCAGAAATTTTTTGCGGCGATTGGCGCGCGTCCGCGACAGGCGGCAATGTTCATGATGAGCGCTGATGGCATAGAATGGCTCGCGGCCGAAGGGTTCTGAGGCGGGGGAACGCTGGAACCCGAGCCAGCGCGCATTCAAGACGAGCAGGGAGAGATCATGTTCGCAAAACCATTGCTGAAGGCGGCGGTCTCGCTTGTCGCCATCGCGGCGTTGACCGTCGCCAGTTGCGCCACGCCAACCGCCGGCGGCGCGTCGGCGCAGGCGGGCGCTGCGACGCCGGAAGCGGCGCGCGAATTCGTTGCTAATGCCGAGCGCGAACTTCGCGCCATGTCCGAGCGCGAAGCCCGCATCGCCTGGACATACTCAACCTACATAAATTTCGACACCGAATGGCTGGCGCAATGGGCCGACAGCCAGGGCACCCAGGCGCGCGTGCGTTACGCCAGCGAGGCCGCGCGTTTCGCTGACACGCCGCTCGATCCTGAAACGCGGCGCAAGATCGATCTGCTGCGTCTGGCGCTCACTCTGCCCGCGCCGCAGCGCGAGGGCGCGGCGGATCAATTGGCGGCCGTCAACAGCCGCATGTCCTCGCTCTATTCCACCAGCCGCATCGACTATCAGGGGCGGCAAGTCTCCCTCGATGAACTCGAAAATCTGATGGGCACGGAGCGCAATCCGGCGCGCCTGCAGGAAATGTGGACCAAGTGGCACGACATTTCGCGCCCGATGGCGGCCGACTATCAGCAAATGGTGACGATCGCGAACGAGGGTGCGCGCGAACTTGGCTATCCGAATATCGGCGATTACTGGCTCTCCAACTACGACATGCCGCCCGAGCAGATGGAGCAGGAAGTCGAGCGGCTCTGGGGCCAGATGCAGCCCTTCTACGAGCAGCTGCACTGCTATGTGCGCACGCGGCTCAACGCTCATTATGGTGATGCGGTCCAGCCCGCCAGCGGGCCGATCCGCGCCGATCTGCTCGGCAATATGTGGGCGCAGGAATGGGGCAATATTTCCGACATTGTCGGCCCGCCCGTGCGCGGCGGCTATGACCTGACCCGCTTGCTTGAACAACAAGACTACGACGCACGCCGTCTGGTTGAAACCGGCGAGCGCTTCTACACCTCGCTCGGCCTCGCCGAATTGCCAGACACGTTCTGGGAGCGCTCGCAATTCACCCGCCCGCGCGATCGCGACGTGGTCTGCCACGCCTCGGCCTGGGACTTGGATTATGCCGACGACCTGCGCATCAAAATGTGCATCACCGTCAATGCGGACGACTTCCAGGTCGTCCACCATGAACTCGGGCACAATTATTATCAGCGCGCCTACAATCAGCTGCCCGTCCTGTTCCAGGATGGCGCTCATGACGGCTTCCACGAAGCCATTGGCGATTTCGTCGCCCTGAATGCGACGCCGGACTATCTCGTGCAGATTGGCCTGTTGCGGCAAAACCAGGCGCCGTCGGCGGAGGCTGACAATGCGCTGCTCATGCGCCAGGCGCTCGACAAGATTGCGTTCCTGCCGTTCGCGCTTTCGCTCGATCAATGGCGCTGGCGCGTCTTCCGCGGCCAAATCCAGCCGGCTGATTACAACACTGCCTGGTGGCAGTTGCGCCAGCAATATCAGGGCATCACGCCCCCTGGCGGCCCGCGCCCGGCTGACGCCTTCGATCCTGGCGCGAAATATCACGTCGCCAATAATGTGCCGTATCTGCGCTACTTCCTCGCGCGCGTGCTGCAATTCCAATTCTATGAAGCGGCTTGCCAACAAGCGGGCTGGACCGGCCCGCTGCATCGCTGCACGGTGTTTGGCAATGAAGAGGTCGGCGCGCGCTTCAACGCCATGATGGAAATGGGCCGCTCACGCCCCTGGCCGGATGCGCTCGAAGCCTTCACCGGCACGCGCCAGATGGATGGCTCCAGCATGGTGCACTACTTCCAGCCGCTGATGACGTGGATGGAAGCACAAAATCGCGGCCAGGATTGCGGCTGGGACTAAGCGGCGCGGTCGCGGCTCGCATCAGCGATCGGCGCCGAAATAGGTGTTCCGAGCGCTGATGTCGTAGTCGGGATAATCGTAGATGTTGAGCAGGCTTAAGTGCCGATGGCGCACGCCATTGGCGATGGCGGTGTCCCATCCGGCGTCCTTGACCGCGCGATAGAAGCGCTGGCCGCCGCTACGCAATCCGCATTGGCGGATGGCGTCTACGCGCAGCAAGGTAAAGCGGCCGGGCGGATTGTGATTGGGACGGGTGAGCGCACCCACTGGCGCTGGCAGCGATCGTTCAAGGCTCCGCGCCTTGACCAGAAAATCGTGCTGCTCCGCCGGCAGGTCAGGATAAAGGCGACGAGCCGTATCCAGCGACGAAAAATCGGATTGATCGATATAGGAGCCGATCATGGCCAGGCGCGGATGCGCTTCCGCCAGCGCGATGAATTGAGAAAGCCAGCAGGGCGTCGAGGGCTCCACCAGCACGTCGCCGTCGACCAGAACGAGATAGCGATCGTCGTCCCGCGCGATCTTGCCGTAGAGGGCGTCTTGATTGTCGAGCTTGTTCTCTGCGGCGAACTCGACCGTTTCGAACATGCCGCGCCGCGAGAAGCCGTCGATCACGCGGCGCGTATCGGGATCCGACGAGGCGTTGTCGATCAAATGAAAGCGGGCCGGATAATGGGTGTAACGGAAAAAACTGTCGAGGCTCGGCCACAAATAGAGCGGCCGATTCCAGCTCTTGATGATCACATTTACCGGCTGAGTCATGAAGCGCGCGCAAGCGGCGCTTCAGCAGGGCGTCTCACCCGCAAGCCATCGTCGTCGGCCTCGAGGCCGAGCGGGGCAAGGCGTAAGCTTGGCGTGCTTGAGCATCCTGATGTGGTGTCGAAGCCTACCCCGCAGCCCGGGCAATAAGATGTCTGATCGACAAAGGCGCCGTCCGCGAGATCGAGGCCATAATGGGGGCAAAGGGCGGAGAAAGCGGTGAACTCGCCGTTGCGGCGGACCACCATCAACCGATCCTCCCCTGCGCTGACAAAAATGCGCGAGCCCTCTGCGGGGAGATCCTTGCGCGCAATGCAAATCGCGCCGTCCTCGATTGTGGCCTGAACGCTTGGGCTGCGTTCGCGCGGCCGTTGCGGCAGAGCTGGCGCCGGGGTCGCCAGATTCTCTTCGCGCTTTAGGTGCAGGACTTCATCGAGTTTGCCGGCTTCGATGCTGGACGCACGCCGCCAAAACTCGCGAGCATAGAAACACGATGGGTCGAATTGCGGCCTATTGGCGTTCAGCCGCAGCGATACGGCCACACGCGTGGTGTCGGTGACGTTGAGATGCGTGCCATGCAGAACTTCCGGGTCGAACACCAGCATTTGTCCGGGCGCCAGCGGCAGCGCCGTTGGCGGCGGCAATTCGTATCCGGCGCTGACATAGAGGCTGCGCCGATCGCAAGGCAGATCGACCTCCATCAAGCCCTCATAGAGCACCATGCCGGCCTCGGCTGGCACATCCGAAACCGCCCACCACACATTGACGCCGTCGCGCGAATGGCCGGCCCAACTATCTCTGTGCGGCCCGTGCGCCCAGGCCGCAGGCGGATGGCCGCGATGATAAGAGCGCGGATCATAAACGCCGTCGCGGGTTTTGCGGCTTTCAGCCAGTTCTTTCACCGATGGCGTAACGCGCCCAATGCCAGGATTTTCCGCCGAGGGATCGGCTTTCGCGGCAATCTCGTAGGGAAAATTGATACGGAGGATCAAATAGTCGTCGATGTAAAAGTCAGAACGCCAGTCCAGCAGCTCTCGTCCGATACTGACGCCGAAGCGCAATAGGATCGGTCGCAATCGCTCCAATGCTATGTCGCGAATTTTACCCACGTCCGTCGCCTCTATGGCGCGGTGCAATTGCTCAACCCCGTGCTCGCTGACGAAGGACTTGGCCTCTTGTCCCTTCACCTCTCCGACCGCCTCACAGATGGCCTCGATGACGCGTTGGTTGAGGTTGGCGCCGGGGGCGACGTCGTCGCAACTTACCCGCTTCCACAGGCCTCGTGAGGCTGCGCCTTGATCGTATGTGCTCATAGCTGGGTCCGTCTTTATGAGAGCCGATGCGCCATGGCGTGTTGCTTGAATTTTTTCAGATGCTCGATGGTGGTTTTCCGAAAGCGCTCGATCGTGGGTCGCGCCTGCTTCCGGGCGGTTTGAAAGCTCTCAGCGGCCTCGATTTTATCCATGACCGCCGCGGTGACGTCATGGCGCGCCATGAGGTCGACATTCCAATCGGCCATGTCGGCGGTTTCGATCATGTTTTTGCCGCGCTCGTCATATGAGAGGTGAAGCGAGGGCGTGCCGAAGGCCAGGCACGGAAGAAACGCATGCAGCGGGTAGGTGACATTAAACCTGCAGCTGCGCAGGGCGGCGAAATAGGTGTGCACATCGTCGTAATAGACGAACTCGGTGCGGTCGAACGCGGAGGCGAACTCGATGTCGGCATAGTCATGGCAGGCCAGCTTGACCACTTTGCCATAACGCGACTCGATCGCCGCAATGATGCTGCGAACCTGATCGGCCACGCGCCATTGTAGTGGCGCGGGCACGCTCATTCGTCCGGGATGGCGCACGGAAACCAAGATGGTCTCGTTCTTTTCGGCGCCGGCCGGCGTTTCCGGGAGAAACATGGTCGGGCACCCCGCCAACTCGACGTTCGAAACGCCGATGCTGTTGAGGTGCTCGCAAGAAATGCGATCCCGCATCAAGATCGCCATCGACTTCTGCGCCAATTGCCGGATCAGGTCCGGGTGCAGCGCGTCGGTGCGATCCGACAATTCGCCGCGAACGTCGAATATTCTGCCATAAGAAAGGCCAATCATCATCATTGGCGGCTGCAGCGCGGCGAGCGCTTGTTTGTCGATTGAAATCTGCCCGTTCTCGAACAGATTGCCCCCGCCCAGCACCACGCCATGCGCGAGACGGTTCATGTCATAGACTTGGCGCGATGAAAAACCGCCAAATTGTGGGCCAACCAGCGCCGGAATGTTGACGATGCCGACGTCGATTCCGAACGTGTCTTGCAGCAGCATCGCGACGCCGCGATTGATCGCATCGTTGCCGATATTGCGCGTCGCTGGACGTACGCAAAAAAGAGCCGTCATTGCGCACACCCCTTGGCGGACGCAAACTAGGCGAGCCGCCAAACCTCGTCAAACTGCCGGGAATGATTTCGCCGCGCTGAGCGTGGCGCGCCTCTAATTCTTGAAGGTGACGATCACGCCGGCATAGTGCTGGTCGCGGTTTTCGAAGCCGCGACCGAGGCGCATGTCCATATCGCGTTCCACATAGGCGGCGGCGACGCGCACATCGTCTGTCGTCAGTGCAACGCCGGCGGAAAGATTGCCAACGTCCACGCGGCCTTCCTCATAAGCGACAGCGCCATAATTCGGGCTCGACCCATTCAGCGCCCAGCTCACCGCTTCATCATCGCCAGCCACGAATAAGGCGACATCGCGCGATCCTTCGAGCGGCTCATGGTAGCTCAGTTCGCCAGCCATGGCGTTCAGCCGCGCGCTGACGCTTTGCGGCGCATGCACGCGCGCATCCGTCTGAATCACGGCTTCGTCCTCAGAACGCGAGAACGGGCTGGTCTGATTGAGCCGCAGCGCTTCCTCTTGAAATGCGACATCGGACGCCAGCCCAGCGTCAAACGCCGGCGCGATCAGCGGCAAGGGCTCCAGCATGTGCGCCGACACATTGAACACCACTGGCGTGGCGGTTTCCGCCGTAAGCTCTGGCGCGTGCGTCGCGGGCGCTTCCGGGGTGGCGGTGAGTTCGAGGTCCTCGGTTGAGGCTGCATCGGCATAGTTGGGCGCCTCAGCCAGCGGGGCGGCGGAGTGCGGTCCGGCGAGGCGGTCATAAAGGCTGGCGCCAACCGCCAACACACCCACCACCGCAGCAGCTCCAAAAGCCGCGTGCTGCCCGGCCTCCAGCGCATCGGCGGCTGGATTGAGGGTATCGGTCATAGTGCGCTGACGGCGCATGCTCGCCTCCCTGAGCGTTTCTTAACGTAACGCCAAGGCGAGCTTCGGTCCACTTGCCTGTTAAGATTGAGCCGGATTCGCCTATTTGGTGCGTCAGGCCGCCTTACGGACGAACACTGTGCCGGCCGAATAGCCAGCCCCGAAGGAGCAGATCAGCCCGCGATCGCCCGGTTTCAGGTCCGACGAGTGCAGGTGAAAGGCGATGATTGAGCCCGCGCCCGCCGTGTTCCCATAGGTGTCGAGCACAGTCGGCGCTTCATCCTGGGTCGCTTCCCGGCCCAGCACGCGCTCGCCAATCAGCCGGTTCATGTTGGAATTCGCTTGGTGCAGCCACATGCGCCGCAGGTCTGACGGCTTCAGCTCAAGCTCGGCCATGTGCTGCAGGATCATATCCGACACCATCGGCACGACTTCCTTGAACACCTTCCGGCCTTGCTGCGTGATCAGCTTGTCGGGCATGTCCTTCCATTCCGGCGCGCAGCGATTGAGGAAGCCGAAATTGTTGCGGATGTTGCTGGAGAAGCGCGTCTGCAGCTTGGTGCCGAGAATGGCCCAGGCGCCGGGCGGGGCGATCTCGGCGCTTTCGATCAGTAGTGCGACGGCGGCATCGCCAAAAATGAAATGGGTTTCCCGATCGCGCAGATTGAGATGGCCGGTGCAAATTTCCGGATCGACCACCAGCACCGAGCGCGCGTGCCCGGCGCGGATCATGTCGCACGCATTCTGGATCGCGAACGTCGCCGATGAGCAGGCGACATTCATGTCATAGCCGAACCCGCCCGCGCCCAGCGCATTCTGGACTTCGATGGCAATGGCCGGATAGGGCCGCTGCAAGTTCGCGCAGGAGCAAATCACCGCATCAATGTCGCTCGCCGCGCGGCCGGCGCGCTCCAGCGCCTGTTTTGCGGCAATCACAGCGATTTCCGCCTGGATCGAGATTTGTTCGTTCGGCCGCTCGGGAATGTCGGGGACCATGCGCTCGACATCCAACGTGCCGCGCTTGTCCATCACGAAGCGCGACTTGATCCCGGACGCCTTCTCGATGAACTCCACGCTTGAGGGCAGCAGAGCCGGGGTCACGCCCGCTTCAATGTCATTGATGCGCGCCGCATTGTAGCGCTCGACATAGGCGTTATAGGACGCCACCAGTTCGGCGTTTGAAATCGAATGCTCCGGCGTGAATAGGCCGGTTGCGGAAATAGCGACGGTCACGCGTGCTTCCCTGCGAGAGCGCCAGCGGGCACGCAACCGCGCTTAAACGCCGCCTAGGCGAGCGTCAACGCCCGCTGCATTAATTGGGCGGCTGATTGGGCGGCGTGGTCGGCGGGCGATAATTGCGCGCGGACTGAATAGTCGCCTCCATCCGTTCGCGGCAGGCATTCATCTGCTCGGGCGGCGTCTGGCGCGCCTCGCACCCCACGCGCGCGGCTTCCACCACTTCATCGGAAACACAACCGGCGACGCACAGCAGCGCAGCCGTCACAATTAGCCGAAGCATTCATCCCTCCCGCAGCTCTCAGCTGGCGGCCGCATCTTGCGCGCTTGGGGGCTCAGGTAAAATCAACCAATCGGGAGCCGCAAGCCTCACCTCGGTTTCACCGGCCATGAGCGCGCCGCCGCGGCTCAAGGCCTCCAGGGCCCGGTCCAGCCGCAACAACGCCAAGGCGCGGCCAGCGCCGACAGCGCGCACGCTGCCGAGTTCCGCTTCGCCAGCCCGCACGCTCTCACCGATGCTGGGCGCCGCGCCCTCAAACACAATCGGGCAGAATTTTTTGCGCGTCGTTGCGCGCCGCTTCATGCGGCTCACATTCTCCTGACCGACAAAGCAGCCCTTGTGAAAATCGACGCCGTTCAACTCCTCGAACAGCGCTTCCAGGGCAAACACTTCTTCTGCGGCTGCGTCCGCGGCGAGATCGGGAACGCCCAGCGCCAGTCGCTTTGCGTGCAAAGCTTCAAGATCAACAGCCGGCGCATCCGCGCGCGGTGCGATGCTGCGAAAGCCAAGCGCCGGCAATCGCGGATCGGGCGCCGCGCCCTCAAACGCCACATCGCTCACGAGCACCATATGCGTCGCGCTAGTGTCCTCGATCGCTACAGCCGCGCGCAGCTTGTAGAGCGTCAGCCGCCGCAACAAGTCGGGCCCGCGCGCCGGATCGGCCTCGATCAGCACGCCATCGGGCGCGGCCCAGACCAACATGTCCGCTATCACTTTGCCTTGCGGCGTGAGCAGCCCGGCATAGACCACCGGCGCTTGATCGAGGAGGTCCAGATTCTGCGTCAGCAAGCCATTGAGCAGGGAGCGCGCATCCGGTCCGGTTAGGCGCAGGATCGTGCGGTCGAGGCGGGCAGGCGGCATGATCCCCAATTGGGACCGCCAACCCCGCCTGTTCAAGTCCTCAATCAAGTCGCCGTCATCGCCGTCGCGTTGACTTTCCTTTTAACCCTTCGCCGCCTAACCCAGCGCCCTACATGGCGTCAGTCCTATTCATCGCGCCGGTCGATTTGGGCGAGGCCGTTTTGGCCACGGGTGCGCTCGACTTCGCCGCCCGTGACGGCGCCGCAACGATCGTCTGCGGCCCGGAAGCGGCCGCTCTGTTTCGCGCTTTCCCCAATCTCGTCGCGCTCCACCCCATCAGCGCCGATGCCGGCCTCGGCGGCTGGTGGTCGCTCTGGTTGAAGCTGGCCGGCCAGCGCTTTGACACGGTAATCGACGCGCGCAATTCGTTGGCCGGCCGCTTTCTCAATGGCGGACGCCGCATCGCGCCGGTTCCTTCAGCCGTCCTGCGCCATCGGGTCGAGGAATGGACCGAATGGTGCGGCGCGGAGGCCGCGCTTGCGCCCAAGGTCTGGCTGGATGAACGCGCGCGCGAAGCCGCCGCCGCTATGGTCGACGCGGCGCCTTTGCTGGCCCTGGCGCCGGGGGGCAACACCGCCGGGAAGCGTTGGCCCGCCGAACGTTTCGCCGCCGTCGCCCGGCGTCTCGCCAGCGGACCGTTGGCGGGCGGGCGCGTAGCGCTGCTGGGCGGGGCGCGGGACAGGGCGCTGATCGAGGCCATCGCCGTCAGCCTCGCCGCCGATGGCGTCCCCTCGCAGCAGATCGAGGATTTCGACCTGCTCGCCGGCGCCGCCATCTTGGAGCGGGCCACGCTCTGCATCGGCAATGACAATGCGCTGACGCACCTGGCCGCCGCCGTGAACGCCCCCACGCTCACCCTGTTCGGCCCCACCGACGAGCGCGTCCGTGCGCCTTACGGCAAGCGCGCGCGGACGCTGCGCGGGCGCGAATATGAGGCCATAATGGGTCTGCCGGCGCTGGATGGAGCCTCGCTCATGGAGGATATCAGCGTCGACGCGGTGGAAGCGGCGGCTCAGGATCTGCTGCGCGCTGGAGGATTGCTGTGAGCACGTACGATCTCATCATTCGCGGCGGCACATTGGCCAATCATGCCGGCGAGGGCTTGGCCGATATTGGCGTGCGCGAAGGCCGGATCGTCGCCATCGGCGATCTTGCAACGGCATCGGCTGGCGAAGTGTTCGACGCCAAGGGCCTTCACGTCCTCCCCGGCGTCATCGACACGCAGGTGCATTTCCGCGAGCCCGGCAACGAACACAAGGAAGACTTAGAGACCGGCACGCGCGCCGCAGCGCTTGGCGGCGTCGTCGCGGTGTTCGAAATGCCGAACACAAACCCAACCACCTCAACGCCGGAAGCTTTGGCCGATAAACTCGCGCGCGCCAAGAACCGCGCGCACGTCGATCACGCCTTCTACGTTGGCGCGACCTCCGACAATTTCGAGCAGCTCGGCGAACTTGAGCGCTTGCCCGGCTGCTGCGGCGTCAAGACGTTCATGGGCGCCTCCACCGGAACGCTGCTCGTGCCCGATGATGAGGGGCTGGACCGCGTGGTCGCCAACATTAATCGCCGCGGCGCCTTTCACTGCGAAGACGAAGCGCGGCTGAAGGAGCGCAAAGCGCTCGCGCGCGAAGGCGATTGGACCTCGCATGCTGAAGTGCGCGACGATCAAGCGGGGCTGCTCGCCGTGCAGCGCCTGGTGAAGGCAGCGCGCAAGTACCGAAAGCGCGTTCACGTTCTGCACATCTCATCGAAAATCGAGATGGAATTTCTCGCCACCTGTAAGGATGTGGCGACAGTGGAAACGCTGCCGCAATTTCTGAGCTTCGAAGCGCCGGAAGTCTATCAGCGCCTCAAAGGCATGGCGCAGATGAACCCACCGATCCGCTATGCCGCCGATCGCGCCGCGTGCTGGTCGCTCGGCATCGCTCAGGGCGTGGTCGATGTGATCGGCACCGATCACGCCCCGCACACGCGCGAGGAAAAAGCGCAGCCCTATCCCAAATCGCCCTCCGGCATGCCCGGCGTGCAAACGCTCGTGCCGGTCATGCTCACCCACGTCGCGCAAGGGCGTTTGAGTCTGGCCCGCTGCATCGATCTCACCAGCGGCGGGGCGCAGCGTGTGTTCAACATCGCCAATAAAGGCCGCGTCGCGCTCGGCTACGACGCGGATTTCACCATTGTCGATCTGAAAGCCCGCCGCACCATTCGCAACGAAGACCAAGCCAGCCGCGTCGGCTGGACCCCGTTCGATGGCTTCGAAGCGCAAGGCTGGCCCATGGCCACCATTATTCGCGGCCAAACCGTGATGCGCGACGGCGCGCTCACCGCGCCCGCGCGCGGCGAACCGATCCAGTTTCTGGAAACGCTTTAACGCCTCTACCGCTTCCCGGATTGGCCGAAAGGCCAAGTCCGGGACCCATAAACACGTTTGATGGAATAGTGCGCTAGACCGCTTGACGCGCCTTGACCTGAAACAGAGGCGTTTATGAATCCCGGACTTTCGCTGGCGCGAAATACGGGAAACGGTGTCAGTTAGCTGAGCGCTGCGCGATAAATCTCCGCATCATCTTCAGTGAAACAGCAGAACACGACCTCACTCAGCGTCGGCGCGTTCGCCAGCGTTTCCGCTGTGGAACTCAGCGCAATTGTGTAAGCAAGCTTGCGCGGCCAGCCATAAATGCCCGTGCCTAAGCAGGGAAAAGCGATCGACTTAAGCCCATGCGCGTCGGCGAGCGTGATGCAGCTGGCGTAGCATCGGCGCAGCACCTCGATCTTCGACGCTTCATCGCCGTCCAAAAAGTAAACCGGCGCCGCCGTGTGAATGATGTGCCTGGCCGGCAAGCGAAAGCCCGGCGTAAGCACCGCCCCGCCTTCATCGAGCGGCCCCAGCTTATCCGTATGCCGCGTCAGCTCGGGTCCCGCCGCGGCGCGCAACGCGCCGTCGACGCCGGAACCGGGGCGCAGCTCGCGGTTGGCGGCATTGACCACCGCGTCCAGCTTCAGCGTCTCTATGCGCCCCACAATGATCCTGCGCGTCGCGGCCATGACCAAACCTTAGCGCGCCTCACCTGCGAAGTAACTTGCGTGCTGCGGCGGCGGCGCCAATCTTGACGTCATGAAAGCCGATGCCGGCCACATGCGGCTCTATGAGACCCGCGCGCTGACTCAAGGCGAAATCGCCTTCGCCATGAAGCTGTTCGGCGATGAGCTCGATTGGCCGCGCCTCCGCGTGATGCAGGCGCCGCGCCTGGGCTTTGGCGCCATGGTGCCGCTCGGCAAAACCATCGTGTTTTCGCGTTGGCCGGCGGCGCGGGATTTTTCGATGTCATCGGCGGACGAACAGGGCTGGTTCGTGCATGAATTGATGCATGTCTGGCAGGCCGCGCACGGCGTGCCTTTGGCTCTCGCCAAGCTCGGCGCGCTTGGCGCGAAGGCGTATCGCTATGTCGCTAAACCGCAGGCCAAGTTCGGCCACTACAATATCGAGCGCCAAGCCGAGATCGCGCGCCACCTCTATCTCGCGCGCATCGGCCATCCGGAAAAAGGCGCGCCAGCGCGCGATTGGCTGGAAGCGGTGTGGGCGACGCGTTAGGCGTCGTCTGATTCCGCTTCCTCATTGGCGAGTGTGAACTCGCCGGCGCGAATGCGCTCCGGCAGCGTCTCTGCAAAGTCCGCCACAGCCTCCTCGCCGAAGCGGTCGATCATGTCGACGAAAGCGGCATAGATGCCGACGGAAGCCAGCACTTCCGGCTCCACGCCTTGTGACAGCGCCTTGTCCCACGCATCGAGGATGAGATCGAGCGCGAGCGCCTTTTGTGCGTCAGTATCCAAATCACTCGCCATGTCTGGCGCTCAAGCCGTTGGCGACGCGCAGGCCGCGCGCGCGCAGCTCCGCTTCGGTCTGCGATGCAGAGCGGTCGCAGACGGGGAAGCGCGTTTCCTGGTCGCGATAGCCGCGATTGAAGCCTTCAACCAGCGTGTCGCGATAGCTCGGTTCTCGGTCGATCACGCCGCGCATGTAATCGCGCCAGCGCTGATCGCCGCGGCCTTGGCAGAGAATGCGCAGATAGTGCGCCCCGCCCAGCACTTCGGACAATTCCTGTAATTGCTCGCCATACCATTCCTCACCGCGCGCCTGTGATTGCGGCGCGGGCTGTGGTTGCGCGACAGCCGGCGCGGCCAGAAGCGCGGCGAGGCAAAGGGCGAGTGCGGCGCGGCGAAGCAGCATGGGCCGAATCTTACTCCGAAACGGGGCGGGAGTAAGGAGTGCGCATTTACGCGGCGTTCACGGCCGGCTTGCGCCCAGCCCAGGGGCGCGCCTGTTCCAGCTCATAGGCCAGTTCTAGCAGGGTCCGTTCCTGGCCCTTGGCGGCCGAGAAGTGCGCCCCGATCGGCAATCCACCCGCTGACCAGGCCAGCGGCACGCTCATGGCCGGCGCCCCGGCGGCGTTTTGCAACGGGGTGTAGGCCACATAGGCCTCCACCTTGGCGAAACCTTCAAGGCCCAGCGTCGGCGCGATTTCCCCAAGCCGCGGCGGAACCTTGGCCAGCACCGGCGTGAGCAGCACGTCAATCTCGCTGAACAGGGCCGCGAACTGCGCTTCAGCCTGACGCAGCACGCCCATAGCGCGCTCAAGTGACCCGGAGGGCGCCTCTTGAAAGCGCTGCGCCAGTTGCAGCGTCAGCGGCTCCAGCAATTGATCAAGCGGCGCGCCCGGCGCGGCGCGTGAAACGTCGCGCACAACTTCAGCGGCGCCCGCGGCCCATACCGTCGTGAACGCAGCCGCGAAGGCGTCGCCATCAATGCCCAGGGTTTGCTCGCGCACTTCGTGGCGAAGCTCGCGGCACAGCGCGGCTGCACTCTCTATGGCGGCGCGCACTTCTGCATCAGGCTCGACGCCGCGCGCGTCGGGAATGGCGACGCCGATGCGCAAACGGCGGGCGCCAGGGCCCGTCACCAAGCCGACCGGCGGCAATGGCGCGTCGGCGTCGGTCCGTTCCGTTACCGAGAGCCATGCGGCGGTGTCGCGCACGCTGCGGCTGACGCAGCCATTGACCGAGAGAAAGTCCTCCTCCGCCACGCTGCGCCCGCGCGTATATTTGAGGCCCAGCACGCCATTGCATGAAGCCGGGATGCGGATCGAACCGCCGCCATCGCTCGCATGCGCGATCGGCGCGCAGCGCGCGGCCACCGCAACCGCGGCGCCGCCCGAAGAGCCGCCCGGAGAGCGCGCAATGTCCCAAGGATTGCGCGTCGGCCCGCCCAGTAAGGGCTCGGTGGTTGCGGTCAGGCCAAATTCCGGCGTGGTGGTTTTGCCGAACGGCACGAGACCGGCTGCAAGCAGCTGAGTCACATAATCAGTATTGTGCGAGGGGATGTTGTTCACGAAAGCGCGGCTGCCATAGCGCGTGGGATAGCCGGCGAGCGGCATCAGATCTTTGATTAAAGTCGGCACGCCCGCGAACGGCCCGTCAAGCGCGCCCGCCGCGCGCTCGCGGCCAAATTCGTAAGCCGGCGCGGCAATGAAATTGAGTTCTGGATTCACCCGCTCCGTGCGCGCTATCGCCGCGTCCAGCGCTTGCGCCGCCGTGATTTCACCTGCGCGAATGCGCGCCGCCAAGCCGACTGCGTCTGAGTCGCCCAGCGCGTCATTCGGCGTTTCCACCGTTGGGACGGAAGCGCAGGCCGCCAATCCGCTGAGGGCCGCCGCGTTCGCCATCAGCGCCCGGCGCGAAACAGTGCCCGTCATATCCCCTCCCACTGCATTGTTCTTGGCGTGAAGCGTTGCGCGCCGCGTGATGATCGGCAAGGGAAATCAGATGACCCGCCAACGCGCCGATCTTGTCATCGTGGCGCGCGGCCTCGCCGAGAGCCGCGCCAAGGCGCAAGCCGCTATTGAAGCGGGCGGCGTCACCGCCAATGGCGTGACGGTGCGTAAAGCGTCGGACCTGATCGAAGCGGATGCGGAGCTGGAAGTGACGCCGCCGCACCCGTGGGTGTCGCGCGGGGGCGTGAAATTGGCGCAGGCGCTGAGCGCATTTGGCGTCGATCCGGCGAACCGCGTCTGCCTCGATGTTGGCGCTTCGACGGGCGGCTTCACGCACGTGCTGCTGAGTCGGGGCGCGAGGCTGATTTATGCCGTCGATGTCGGCGCCGGCCAGCTGCACCAGAGCCTTCGCGCCGATGCGCGCATCATCTCGCTCGAACACACCGATGCACGCACGCTCACCCGCGCGCACATCATCGAGCCGCCTTCACTGATTGTCTGCGATGTCAGTTTCATCGGCGCGGCCAAAGCGCTGGCGGTTCCGCTATCGCTCGCCGCAGAGCACGCTGATCTCATCGTGCTGATCAAGCCGCAATTCGAAGCCGGCCCAGGCAAGGGCGGTGTGCTGCAGGAAACGGACGCGCGCGCCGCCGCTGCAACAGCAATCAGCGCCCTCAATGGCGTCGAAGGCTTTCAACTGATCGCCGCCATCGACTCCCCCATACGCGGCGGCGATGGCAATCTCGAATTGCTGGCGCACTTCGGCCGCTAGCAAAAAAGCCCCGGCTTGCGCCGGGGCTCTCAAGTGCTGCGGAAAAATCCAGCTTAGCCTTGCGGATACCAGGAGCCGTCTGGGGAGCGGCACATGCGCACCGGCTCGCGATATTCGCGGCCATAGGGGTCGCGCACGATGCGTTCGCCCATGCGGCAATCCTGATAGCTGTCGCCATAGCCATAGGACGAGTTCTGGTAAGGGCCGCCATAGAGGCCGCTATTGTCGCCATAAGGCTGTTGGTAGGGCTGGCCGTAATAGGGCTCGTACGAGCCTTGCGGCGGCAGATTGCAGGTCGGCTGCGCTGTCTGGCGCCCGATCATGCCGCCAGCAACCGCGCCAACCACTGCGCCGAGCACTGAGCCGTCGGTACGGTGGCCGCGGCCGGAAACCTGGCTGCCCAGCACCGCTCCGGCGACCGCGCCGATGGCGGCGCCGCCCATGGTGCGATTATTGCGCGAGGTTTGGCACTGATACTGCTGCGCCGCGTGGGCGTCGCCATATGAGGGATAGGATTGCGCCGCAGCTTGTTGCGGCGCCGCCATCATACCCGCCATAAGAGCGGCGGCGGCGACGAAAGCTTTAATACGCATTTGACCCTCCAAGTGTCTGTCGCGGCGGATGAAAGCAAAACCGGTCTGAACGGTGCATGAAGCGTTTGCATAGGTTGTCGAGGGCCCGGCCGGCCCAGGCGCGGGCGGCTCGGCCCGCTCCCGCGGTCGAGGAGCGGGACTTAGTCCTGAACGGGATCGGTGCCCGGGGCGACGCCGTGGCCGTTGGCCCGGCTGGTCCGGTTTACGCCCCGTATGGCCTGCCCGGCGAAACCGTGCGGGCGCGGGTGGCTGCGGACCGCGCCGAAATTCTAGCGGTGACGACGCCCAGCCCGGACCGTCAGGCCCCCGCCTGCGTCCATTTCGGCCGCTGCGGTGGCTGTCAGCTGCAGCACTGGGCTGAACCTGCCTACCTAGCCTGGAAGCAGGCCCAGGTGGTGGATGCGCTGGCTAAGCGTAATCTGGGCCTCGAGGTTGACCCGATTATCGCCGCCTGGGGCGATGGGCGTCGCCGCGCCGCGTTTCACGCAAGCCGCCAAGGCGGGCGGGTGCGGGTCGGCTTTGTCGAGCGCGGCGGCGGGCGGCTGGTGGCGATCGAGCAATGCCCGGCCCTGGCGCCCGCGCTCGCTGTTGTCGCGCTCAAGCTCGGCCCGCTGGCGGCGGCGGTCACGCCGCCGCGCGCCGATGTGACACTGCAATGCCTGCTGACCGAAGCGGGCGTCGATGTTGCGGTCAAAGGCGCTGGCCGCGCGCTGGCCGAGGATCGCGCCGGGCGCGAAGCGCTCACCGCTCTGGCCGAAGACCTCGACCTGGCGCGCCTGACCGTTGATGGCGAGCCGATCGTCACGCGACGCAAGCCGCTGCTGCGCATGGGGCGCGCGCTGGTCGCGCCTCCGCCTGGCGCGTTTCTGCAACCCACTGCACTCGGAGAAGAGACGCTGGCGCGGCTGACGCTTGAAGCGCTGAAGGGCGCTGAGCGCGTGATCGACTTGTTTTCAGGCATTGGCACCTTCGCGCTGCGCCTCGCGGCGCAAGCGGAGGTGACGGCGGCCGAATCCGATGCAGAGATGCTGAGCGCGCTGAAGGCGGCGGCGGATGGCGCCGGCGGCGCACTAAAGCAGGTCAGCATCCTGCGCCGCGATCTTTTGCGCACGCCCTTATCGAGTCTGGAAATGAAGAAGTTTGACGCCGCCGTGATGGATCCCCCGCGCTCAGGCGCGCGGCTGCAAGCCGAACAAATCGCCCGTTCGCCCATCCGGCGCATGGCTTATGTCTCGTGCGACGCCGCGACCTTTGCCCGCGATGTCAAAGTTCTGATCGAACATGGCTTCGCTTTGACGCGGGTGACGCCGGTGGATCAATTCCGCTGGAGCCCCCATGTCGAAATCGTAGGAGCGCTCGAGCGATGAGCGAGACCAAGCGCGCCCGCAAGCCGGCGGAACCGACAGCGGGAGAGCCATTCTGGAAATCCAAAACCTTGGCCGAGATGAGCGAGGCCGAGTGGGAAAGTCTGTGTGACAATTGCGGCAAGTGCTGCGTCATCAGCCTCGAAGACGCCGACACCGGCGAACTGCATCTCACCGACGTCTCCTGCAAATTGTTCGACAGCAAAGCCTGCCAATGCGGCGACTATGCAAACCGTAAGCAGATCGTTCCCGATTGCGTGAAGCTGACGCCTAAGAATGTGCCCAAACTGGATTGGCTGCCGCGCACCTGCGCCTACCGGCTCGTGTCCGAAGGCAAGGACCTATATTGGTGGCACCCGCTGATTTCCGGGGATCGCAACACCGTTCATATCGCCCGCGCTTCGGTGCGGGGCAAAACCCGCGGCGAAGGGCGGCTGCAAATTCCCGGCTTGATGAAGCGGATCACAAAATGGCCTGAGCCGTTGAATGAACCGCCGGCCAAGCTCGTTCGCCGCGCAGGTAAGAAAGACTGAACACCGGGCGCGGCGCCGGCGCCGCTTGCGCCTTTTTAGGATTTGCTTTTGGCTATCATCGCAGCGCTGCTCTGGCGCGTATCCGTGTGCGGCGACTGACGTGAAAATTGGAGGCGCTGATGGCTGAGCTTTCCCGCATGCTGGGGCGCACGCGTTACGCGGCCGCGCAAGGCGCGCGCGTGGCTTGGTATATGGGCCAATATTTGTTGGCGCGGCGCATTTCCGGTCCGTTTGACCGGCCGGGCGAGCCGCAATTTAAGCCGAAAGCACAAGAGGGCGACCCTCAACGCATCCGCACTGCTTTCCTCGATCTCTTCGCCCGGGATCGTGAAAACATCGAAGCTGGCCTTTATCCTGCGCCGAATGATGTGCGCCTGGAGCGCGCGCTTTCGGCGTTGCGCAACTCCGCGCGCTTCTTCAACGATTTGCCCAAGGTGGATGAACGGCGCATGCATCGCTTGGGCGCGGAGGTGCGCGCCGAGGCGAAGGATAAGCGCTACCCAACCTATTACTTGCAGAACTTCCACTATCAGAGCGGCGGCTGGCTGACCGAAGACAGCGCTAAGCTCTACGACACGCAGGTGGAAATCCTGTTCGGCGGCGCTGCTGACGCGATGCGGCGCATTGCACTGGGCTCGCTGGCGCGCGCGCTGAGGGGCCGCGATCAACGCAAAGTGAAGCTGATCGACATGGCTTGCGGCAATGGCCGCTTCCTGCGCCAGATCATGAGCGCTTTTCCGCGCCTGCCCGCCACCGGCCTTGATCTTTCACCCGCTTATTGCGCCGAAGCGCGCGAGCGGCTCAGCGATTGGCGTCAGGTGGAAATCGTGACCGGCGCAGTTGAGCAGGCGCCGTTCGAAGACGCGAGCTTCGATGCGGCTACATGCGTCTATCTCTTCCACGAACTGCCCCCGCGCGTGCGGCGCGAAGCGGTGCGCGAGATTGCCCGCCTGTTGAAGCCGGGCGGCGTCTTCGTGCTCGCTGACTCGCTGCAAAGCGGCGATGCGCCCGATCTCGACCGCATGCTGGAATATTTTCCGATCGGCTTTCACGAGCCGTATTACGGCTCTTATCTGAGGGAGGACCTGGCGGCGCTGTTCGCTGAAGCCGGGCTTGAACTTGAAGCAACCGAACTCGCCTTCCTCACCAAAGTGATGCGTTTCCGTAAACGCACGCAGTAGCTTTTACACCACTGCCTGGATCGGCCCCTCGGCGCGGCCATTGACGAACTGGTCCACCATGGCGTCGCCGCTCGCATCGAGCTGCGCCACAGGTCCGCGCCACACGATCTTGCCTTGATAGAGCATGGCGACTTCGTCGGCGATTTTGCGCACGCTGGCCATGTCGTGCGTGATCGACACGGCGGCGCAGCCCAAATCCTTCACCATCTCGACAATCAGATCATTGATCGCATCGGCGGTGATGGGATCGAGGCCGGTGGTTGGTTCGTCGAAGAAGATAATGTCCGGCCGCGCAATAATGGCGCGCGCCAATCCAGCGCGCTTCTGCATGCCGCCCGACAATTCCACTGGTCGAACATCTGCGAATTCCGGCGCCAGGCGCACTTTGCGCATGGTTTCGATGGCGCGCTCGCGCGCATCCTTGCGGGAGACGCCATCGGCGTAGAGCAGGCGGAAGGCGATGTTTTCCCAAACGGTCAAGGAGTCGAACAAAGCCGCGCCCTGAAACAGCATGCCGAACTTGCGCATCACCCGCGCACGAATTTCAGGCGGCATGCGCGTGACGTCCGCGCCGTCCACCAGCACGTGACCGGCATCCGGCCGCATCAGCCCAAGCGCGCACTTCAGCGTCACCGATTTGCCGACGCCCGAGCCGCCAATGACGACCAGCGATTTGCCCTGCGCCACGTCGAGATCGACGCCGTCCAGCACTTGGCGTCCGCGCAAGCGCTTCTTGAGGCCGACCAGCTGCAGTTTTGCCGAACTCATGGCGACACCCAACGCAATAAACCTGCGTCATCCCGGGGCGACTGGAGGTCGAACCCGGGACCCAGGGGAACGTAGAGCGGCGTATGTGGCCGCTGGGTCCCGGATCGCGCTGCGCGCGTCCGGGATGACGGCGGCAAAGGTTTCGCACTCATCGCCATCACTCCACGAAGAACGCAGTGATGAGATAGTTGACCGCCAGGATCAGCACCGTCGCGCCGACCACCGCATTGGTGGCCGCGCGGCCAACGCCGAGCGCCCCGCCCTTGCTGTTAAAGCCCTGATAGGCGCCGACCGTGGCGATGAGGAAACCGAACACCGCCGCTTTGACGAGGCCTAAGATCACGTCCTGCGGTTCGAGGAAGTTGAAGGTATTGGTGAGATAGGTGACGCCGTTAAAGCCAAGGCTTCCCGTCGCCACCAGATAGCCGCCCATCACGCCGATAATGTCCGCGACCAGCACGAGAATGGGCAGGCACAAAGTCGCCGCCAGCACGCGCGGGGCGATCAGGAATTTGAACGGATCGGTCGAGAGCGTGGTCATCGCATCGATCTGCTCGGTGACGCGCATGGTGCCGACTTCCGCGGCAATGCCGGCGCTGACGCGGCCCGCCAGCATTAGGCCCGCAAGCACCGGTCCCAGTTCGCGCGTAATGCCGAGCACGACAATATTGGGCACGAAGTTCTCAGCATTGAAGCGCGCCCCGCCCACATAAATGTTGAGCGCCAGCGCCGCACCAATAAACACGGCCGTAAGGCCAATCACCGGCAGCGAGAAATAGCCAATGCTCGCGCACTGGCGCGCAAACTGTCCGACGAAGAAAGGCGGCGCAAAGCACGACGCCGCTGCGCGCCCCGCGAACGCCGAGAAACGTCCCGTTTCCGCCAGCAGCGCAAGCACTGCTCGGCCAATGCCGGCAAAAGGGTTCATGCGCGCTGCACCGTGCCGGCGAAGGTGGTCAAGATTTCGTAGGGCGCTGTGCCGGCCAGCTGCGCCAGCTCGTCCAAGGGCGCATTGGGGCCGAGAAACTCGACCCACGCGCCGGGGCGCGCCGCAGCGCAATCCGTGACGTCGAGCACTACGAGATCCATCGACACCCGCCCCAAGAGCGGCAGCTTCGCGCCGCCGAGCACGCCATAACCGCGCCCGGAGAGCGAACGCAAGTAGCCGTCGGCGTAACCCAGGGCGACTGTGGCGCAGCGCACTTTTTTAGGCGCCGTGTAAGTCGCGCCATAGCCCACGGTTTCGCCGGCATTGATGTCGCGCAGCTGTAGAATCGGCGCTTCGATGGTGGCGGCGGCGGACAAGGCGGGATTGTCGGCGTCGAGACCGCCCGAACCGTAAAGGCCGACGCCGGGGCGTATCATGTCGAAATGGAAATCCGGGCCAATGAGCGCGCCTGCCGTCGCTGCGAGGCTAAGCGGCGCTTTCGGAAACAGCGCCGCCGCCGCGACAAACTTCGCGCATTGGCGCGCATTCATCTCGTGACCTAAATCCGACGCGCAGGCGAGGTGACTCATCACCAGCTGCGGCGCTGATTTGAGCGCGCTTGCCGCCGCGCTTAAATCAGCCGGCGCCAAGCCAAGCCGGCTCATGCCCGTATCGACGTGCAACGCGTAGGGCGCGCCGGCGTTCCACAGCGCGATCTGATCGAGCGAATTAAGCACCGGAATCAGCGAAGCCGCCGCAAGCTCGCGCGCATCCTCGGGCGTGACGCCGTTCAAAACGAAAATGCGCGGGCCAGCGCCGAGCGCGGCGCGCACTTCCAGCGCTTCCCCGCACGCCGCGGTGAAAAATGTGCGCACGCCCCCTTTCGCCAGCGCCGTCGCCGCCTCCACGGCGCCAAGCCCGTAGGCATTGGCTTTCACAACGGCGGAAGTCTCGGCCGTTGGCGCGCGCTTCTGAAACCAGCGCCAATTGGCGACGATGGCGTCCGTGCTGACGCGCAAGCGCGCAAGGCGTCGCGGCGCCTTAGGCTGTCCGAGCGGAGAGATTGCCAAATCTGGTGTAGCGGCTGTCAAAGAAGAGCTTCACCTTGCCGATGGGTCCGTGGCGCTGTTTGCCGATGATCACTTCGGCCTGGTTGCGCACTTCGTCCATTTGGCGCTGCCAGGCGAAATGCTCTTCCGTGCCCTCACGCGGTTCGGCCCGCTCCAAATAGTAGCTTTCTCGATAAACGAACAGCACCGCATCAGCGTCCTGCTCGATCGAGCCGGATTCCCGCAGGTCTGAAAGCTGCGGCCGTTTGTCCTCCCGGTTTTCGACCTGACGCGATAATTGCGACAGCGCGATGACCGGAACCTTCAAATCCTTGGCCAGCGCCTTCAGGCCCTGGGTAATCTCGCTCACCTCCTGCACCCGCCCGTCGCTCTTGCGGGAGGAGGATGTGACCAGCTGCAGGTAATCCACGACGATGCAGTCGAGCCCCACCGTGCGCTGCAGCCGGCGCGAGCGCGCCATCAATTGGGCGATGGAAATGGCGCCGGTTTCGTCAATGTGCAGCGGCAGCTGCTGCAGGTTGGCGGCTTCATCGGCCAGGCGCTCATATTCGTTCTTGTGAATTTTGCCGCGCCGGATGCGGTCGGATTCGATGCCGGCCGCATCCGACAAAAGACGCGTGGCCAGCTGTTCGGCGCTCATTTCGAGCGAGAAGAACGCCACCACGCCGCCCTTTTCCGCGGGCTTATCTTCCTCCGGCGCACGCAGATAAGCGAGCCGGTTCTTGGCGACATTGAAGGCGATATTGGTGGCGAGCGCGGTTTTGCCCATGGAGGGGCGCCCGGCGAGAATGATCAAGTCCGAGCCGTGCAAACCGCCCAGCATGCGGTCCAAATCTTCGAAATTGGTGGCGATGCCGGAGACGTCCGATTTGCTCTCATAGGCGATGGCCGCCATTTCGATGGACGTGGTCAGCGCTTTGGAGAAAGGCGAAAACCCGCTCTGCGCCGTGCCGCTCTCGGCCAGCGTGAACAGCGCACGCTCGGCCTCTTCGATAATGTCTTCCGCGTCCGCATCGTCGGGCGGGTTTTCGGCCAGCTCCGCAATCTCGCCGCCAACGCGGATCAGTTCACGGCGCAGCGCCAGCTCATAGACAAGCTGCGCATATTCCTGCGCATGCACCGAAAGCTTCGCCGCCGCCTCAAGCAGCGTCAGCAGATAAGCCGCGCCGCCAATCTCCTTGAGTCCGCCATCGCGGGCGAAGCGCTCGCGCATGGTGACGCCGTCGGCGAGATTGCCGGCTGAGATCGTCTCGGCGCAGGCCGCGAAGATGCGCCCATGCACCGGATCGTAAAAGTGCTTGGGCTCAAGCCGTGGAGTGATGCGGTTATAGGTCTCGTTGTCGAACAGAATGGCGCCCAAGAGCGCCTGTTCGGCTTCCAGATTATGCGGCGCAGCCCGGGGCGCGGGCGCGGCGGAGGGGTGAGCGACAGCAGGCGACGACATGGCCCCATGCTGCCGCGATTCGAGGGCGGAACGGTTTACGTCCTCACAGCAGAGATCTGCTTATCCGCAAGCGCCAAGCGCCGAATGCTGCTTGCGCAATCGCAACGAATCAACGTTGCGCATCCGGACCATGGACGAGGCGCGTGATTTCCTCTCCATCCAGTTCCGAAATGAAAATGTCCTGCGGCCAGCTTTCATTGGCGAGGCGGAAGAAGATGCGGCTGTCATCACGATTGAAGCGCACGTCGCGCGCATAGCCGCGCAAGGGCAGCGCGCGATCTTGCTGCTGGTCCACCACGGCGACATCGGCCACCGCGCCATTGGCTCCGGTTTCGAGCACCATGTGCCTGCCATTGCGCGAGGAGACGACGCTCAGCACGTCAGAGGGCGCTTCCATCACCGGATATTTTTGCCCGCTCGCCAAATCATAACGCCAGGCATGAATGAAGCCGTCCGCCCCGCGCATGCCATAGACCAGCGAACGCCCGCTTGAAGAAAACTCAAACAAACCGGTGACGCCATCCGCCTGCGTCAGCACCACGTTCGCATCCTGCAAAGGCAAGCGCACCAGCGAAATCGCACCGCCGCTGCGCAGCGCAAGCCAGTTGCCGTCGCGCGAGACCACGGCCGCTTCAATGCCGGCGCCGCTATATAAAGTTTCGCGCGTATAATCGGCGGCGTCGAAGGAATAGATCGCGTCTTGACCGGCCGCGTAAAACACTTCGCCATCCGCGCGCCAGCCCAGAAATTGCAGCCGCCCGAGCCCGCTCAGTCCGCCATCGCGCGCGCGCACGAATAGCTGCGTTCCTATGCTGAGCAGGATGCGCTCATCATTGGGAAAGTAGCTGAGCGCCAGCGTGTCAGCGGTGGTTTCGCTCGTCAGCGCGCGCGGATCGCCGCCTTCGGTGGGCACCACGAACGCATTCATCGTGCCGTTGGGATCGGCGGAGAACAGATAGCTGTCTCCATCCGGCGAGACCGCAAAGCCAATGGCGGAGGGCGGCTCAATCCGCTCCGCGCCAGCCAGGGGCGCGCGCAAAGGCGCAACCGGCGCCGGCGCGCTGGCGCAGGCGGCGAGCCCGAGTGCCATTGATAAAAGAAGGATGCGCACGTTCACCACCCATTCCCGAATTGGCGCTTCAGCGCCAAGTCCGGGACCCATAAACACGATTGCATTGTGCGTGAAGCGCGGCTGCTGTCGATGCGCTTTCGGCCAATCCGGGAATGGGTGCAGATCGAGCTTCGCCGCGCTCAATCAAAGATATCAAAGATATCCATGCCGCGCCGTTTCTTGTGGCGGTATTTATAGTCGTCATCGTCGTAGCGGCGGCGATCGTCATCATAGGCGCGCTGGGGCGGGCGTTCCGGGGGGCGTTGCGCTGGTTGCGGCGGTACGGCGCTGGCGGCGAATTCGGCGCCGGCCGCGCTCATCAGCTTTTCCAATTCGCCCCGGTCCAGCCACACGCCGCGGCAGGTCGGGCACATGTCGAACTCGACGCCGGACCGGTTCATGGTCTGCATCGCGCTATTGTCGTTGGGGCACATAAGAAGCGGCATCAATCTCTCCAGGCGTTGCTCTGGGGTTCGATGCGAGGGGGGGCTGGGCAGCGTCCGGACCACTGGCATCGAGAAACCCCCATGCGGTCCGACATCGCGATGAGAATCATCGCCAGAGGGGCCCGGCCCGCGTGGCGAAGATGGGTGGGGACTCTCGCCAAGGCAAGAGTCCCCGCCAGCTTTACTCTGAGCGCTTATTCAGCCCTGGGGCCGTCGTCCTTGAACGCCGAGGCGGCCAGTTCCTGGGCCTGGGCGTCCGCTTCCGCGCGTTCGGCTTCGACGGCCGAAGCAATGACGTTTTCGCCGCGCGCCTGGCGCTCGGCTTCGTCGGTGCTGCGGGCCACGTTCACCTTCACCGTCACCGAAACTTCGGCGTGGAGGCGCACGCGGACGTCATAGACGCCAATGGTCTTGATCGGCTTGTCGAGCACGACAGAGCTGCGCTCGATCTTTGCGCCGGACTTCACGATCTCGTCGGCAATGTCGCGCGCCGAGACCGAGCCATAGAGCTGACCAGCTTCGCCGGCCTGACGGATCAGGACATACGATTGGCCGTCAATGCTCTTGGAGGACTTTTCAGCGTTCGCGCGCGCTTCAGCATTGCGCGCTTCGATTTGCGCGCGCTGCGCCTCGAACACTTTGCGGTTCGCATCGGTGGCGCGCAGCGCCTTCTTCTGCGGCAGCAGGAAGTTGCGCGCAAAACCATCGCGCACCTTCACTTCATCGCCAATGCCGCCAAGGGCTTCGACGCGTTCTAGCAGGATGACTTGCATGGGCTTGTCTCCTTACTGAACGGCGAACGGCAGCAGCGCGAGTTCGCGGGCGAGTTTAATCGCGCGCGCAAGTTCGCGTTGCTTCTTGGCGGAAACGGCGGTGATGCGGGCCGGGACGATCTTGCCCTTTTCGCTGATATAGCGCTGGAGCAGCTTCACATCCTTATAGTCGATCTTCGGCGCGTTGGCGCCGGAGAACGGGCACACCTTGCGCCGACGCCCAAACGGACGGCGGGCCGGGATGTTCGAAATGTTGAATTTCGGGGCGCCTTTTTTCTGAGCTTGGGCCATGGCTTAGTCCTCCCCGCCTTCAAAATCACCGCCATCTTCGCCATCGCGGCCGCCTTCACGGCGCTGACGGCGGCGCTCGTCGCGATCGCGACGGGCCAGGATCGGCGAGGGCTCTTCGTCGAGTTCTTCGACGCGGACGGTTTTGAACCGCATCACGTCTTCATTGATGCGCAGCTTGCGCTCGACTTCGTGCACGACCGGCGCCGCGCACTCGAGGTTGAGCATCGCATAATGACCCTTGCGGTTTTTGCGGATGCGATAGGTGAGGTTGCGAAGGCCCCAATATTCGGTCTTGCCGACGTGACCGCCGAGATCCTTGACCGTTTTGGAGATGTCTTCGACCAGACCGTCGACTTGTTGCGGCGAGATATCGGGCCGCGCGATCAGCACGTGTTCGTAGAAAGGCATATTGTCCTCTTCCTCTGGACCCGCGGCGCCCTGACCGGGGGAAGAACCGGTCAAAACGATGGACCCCGGAGCAGGATGCGCCGGGGCCGCAGGTCGCGAAGGCGCGGAACATACGGATTTTGCCCGCCGAGGCAAGGCCGAAACGCCTCTAAAGCAGCGCCCATTCCTGCAAGGCGACCGCGTATATTGCGATGGTTCCGTTCGCCACGGCGTGGGCGACCACCGGGCCGGTCAAACTCTTGGAGCGATAGAGGGTGAGTGCGAAAGCCGCCCCGGCCAGGGCGCCGGCCAGCCAGCGGCCATGCATGGCGCCAAATAGCAGGCTGGTGACGATGAAGGCGGCCCAGCTGAAGGCGGCTGGGGCGGCTTGGTCGAAATGGCGGTTCACCAGGGCGCGGTGGAGGTAGCCCCGGAAGGCCAACTCCTCGGCCAACGGCACGATTAGCGCAAAACCCAGGAAACGCAGCGCGATCCATAGCCCAGCGGCCGTCGGCGATTGAGCCATCAGCCACCAGCCATGCCCAACGTCGTAGCTGGCCGGTTCGGTGACAATCCAGAACGCGCCGACAATGAAGCCAATCAGGGCCGGCTCCAGCGTCAGCGGGCCAAACATGCTGCGCAGCGCTTTGCGATAATGAATCAGCGCCGCGGCCGGCAGCAAAGTCGCGATCACTGGGATCCAGTGCGCGCCATCGCCGGCCATGGCGCCAATGATGCGGGCCGCCATCAGCAGCGCGAACGGCGCCAAGAGCGCCAACGCCAGGATCACAGCCGGATCGCGCAGCTTTGCGGGCTTGGCCGCGTCGGCGCGGAAGAACGGGCTGCCATGCGCCACCGCCATCAGCACCGCAGTAACCATGATGAAAGCGATCCAGCCCGCCTGCGAGTGAAAGCCCTTCAGCGCGAAGTCCGCCGAGACATTGTCGCCCAGCCAGATCAGCGCGCTGATGCGCACGACATTGAGCGTCAGGATCGCCGCCGCACCGATCGGAAACAGCAAATAGGCGTTAGGAAAACGCAGGCGCGCGCGGAAAAGAAAAACATAAACCGCGAGCGCCGCGAGCACGAGGCCGACGCCCTCATAGCCGGAGCAATAAGAGTCAACGCGCACACGGAAATCGCCAGCGCCAAGAATGAAAGCGCCCGGGTCTACGAATGGATCGGCGCCAATCAAATTCAGTAGCCCGTAAGCCGCATGCAGCGTCACGCCCGCCAAAGCGACCCACGAATTCTGCGCCAAAGTCGTGGCGATCACGACCATCACGCCAATCAGCGCAGCGATGGCGAGCGTCTTGCCTTCAGCAGTGAGAAAGCCGCGCCAGAAAGAAACCGGCGCAGCGGCGGGAAGCAAACTCGCCAACATCAGCGCGACGGCGCCAAGCCAGGGATAGAAAGCGGCCCAGGGCGCGCTGGTTGCGCCGAGTTGCGGCGTCGCCCAAGCCAGCACTGCAAACAGCGCGATATTCGCGCCGACCCAGATGCGCCAGCGATGGCGCTCGGTCTGCGCCGCGCTCCAGGCGCCGCCCCAGCGCGCGCGCCGCGGCCACATCATCAAAGCAAAAGCGACGAAGCTATAGAACCCAGCATAGGCGGCCAGTTTGGCGAGATAGTTCGCGGCCAGCCAGGCAATGTCCTCGCCTCCGCCTACGATCCGCACGTCATAGAGCGAGTCTAGGATGGCGAATTCGGCAAGGCCCAAAAAGGCAAGCGCGCCCGGCCGCAGCCAAGCGCGCGCTTTGTGTGGCGCGGCGGCTGCCCGGGTCGAGACGTCCGCCGCGCTCATGCTGCTGCTCGTGCCGCTTAGGCGCGCGAACGCAGCGAAACTTCGCGCAGAACCAGCGCGACAACCAGAACGATGGCCACCGCCGCAAGGCCCTGGCTCACATCGATTTCCGGAACGGCCGAAGCGCCGCCGCCGCCATTATTACCGCCGCCGCTGCCGCCGCCGCAGAGGAAGGGAAGAAAAAAACAGAGCACTGGCAAACCCCCAAATATGACCAGGCGCGACCGCCCAGCTGCAACCTTGACGCGGGCGCGGCGGCGCTCGCCATCGCATTCTCCTATTCGCCGAAAGCACGAAAAACTCGAGTTCGGTGGGGAGAGGAGTGTTCCGGTCTGGGGCGGTCCTTGAACCTTCGGGGCGCTTGTCCTGGCCGCGCTTCTCCTCTAAGGCGCCGCCCGTGACCACAGCCTTAATATTTCCCGGCCAGGGAAGCCAGTCGCCCGGCATGGGCAAGAGCCTGTTCGACGCCTTCGGCGCGGCCCGCGAGGTGTTCCAGGAGGTCGACGACGCGCTGGGCGAAAAGCTCTCCCGCCTCATCTTCGAAGGCCCGGCCGATGAGCTGACCCTGACCGTCAACGCCCAGCCCGCCCTGATGGCGGTCAGCCTGGCGACGGTCCGGGCGCTGGCCAAGGAATTTGGCGTCTCCATAGAAAAAGTCGCCTTCGTGGCCGGCCATTCGCTGGGCGAATACTCCGCGCTCGCCGCCGCCGGCTCGCTCTCGATTTCCGACGCCGCGAAGATTTTGCGCAAACGCGGCCAAGCCATGCAGGCCGCCGTGCCGGTGGGCGCCGGCGCGATGGCGGCTCTGATCGGCAAGGTTGACGTGGCCTTGGCCGAGGAGATCGCCGCCGAGGGGGCCAAGACCGATGTGGTCGTGGTCGCCAACGACAATAATGCCGGCAATGTCGTGATCAGCGGGACCAAGGCCGGCGTGGAGGCCGCCTTGGTCGCCGCGAAAACGCGCGGCGTGCGCGCTGTGGCGCTGCCGGTTTCGGCGCCGTTCCACTCTCCGCTCATGGCGCCGGCCGCCGAGGCCATGCGCGAAGCGCTGGCGGCGATCGAACTCGCCTCGCTCGATGCGCCGCTGGTGGCCAATGTCACCGCGTCGCCAGTGGACGATCCCGAGCGCATCCGTGAGTTGTTGGTAGAGCAGGTCACGGGCCGCGTGCGCTGGCGCGAAAGCACGATCTGGATGGCGGAACAGGGCGGGGTGACCCGCTTCGTCGAGATCGGCGCCGGCAAACAACTCACCGGCATGATTAAACGGAACGCGCCCGAGGCCGAAGCCTCGGCGCTGAATGAACCCGCGGATTTGGAAGCGTTCGCCAAAACCATTTAAGGCAAGAGCATGTTCAGTCTTGAAGGCAAAACCGCGCTGGTGACGGGCGCTTCGGGCGGCATTGGCGGGGCGATTGCGAAAGCGCTGGCCGGCCAAGGCGCGCGCCTTGCGCTTTCGGGCACGCGCGTTGAAGCGCTGGAAAAAGTGAAAGCCGAGCTCGGCGGCGATCACGTCATTCTGCCATGCAATCTTTCCGACACTGCCGCTGTCGACGCTTTGGTCGGCCAAGCGGAAAGCGCGCTCGGCAAGCTCGATATTCTCGTCGCCAATGCCGGCATCACTAAGGATGGCCTGCTGCTGCGCATGAAGGACGAGGATTTTCAGAACGTGCTGAAGATTAATCTGGAAAGCTATTTCCGGCTCTCGCGCGCAGCGCTGCGCAATATGATGAAGCAGCGCTGGGGACGCATTATCGGCATCACCTCCGTGGTCGGCGTTACCGGCAATCCGGGGCAAGCCAATTACGCGGCCTCGAAGGCCGGCATGATCGGTTTCACCAAGGCGCTCGCCGCCGAGGTCGCCAGCCGCAATGTGACCGCCAACACCATCGCGCCCGGCTTCATCAGCTCGCCCATGACGGACGTGCTCAATGAGAGCCAGAAGGAAGGGCTGCTTGCGAAAATTCCCGCCGGCCGGCTGGGCGAGGGCGCTGACGTCGCCGCCGCCGCGGTCTATCTGGCCAGCGAGGAAGCGGCTTATGTCACCGGCCAGACGCTGCATGTGAATGGCGGCATGGCGATGATCTGAACTCCCTTGATTGGGGCAAGCCCCTATATGTTTGGCCCCGGCAAAGTTTGCCTGGGCTGCGCCGGGCGGTAAAAAAAACTTGCGGGGCGGACCGGCCCTGTTCACAAGCCCGGTTTCATGCCGTAAGGGCTCAACGAGCCCGGTTAGTATTTTAAAGGCGAGGCCAAGCGAATGTCGGACGAAGTGTTTGAAAAGGTGAAGGCGATCGTCATTAAGCACCTGGAGGCCCCGGCCGAGAAGGTGACCGAAAAGGCGAGCTTCATCGATGATCTCGGCGCCGACAGCCTCGACAATGTCGAGCTGGTCATGGCCTTCGAGGAAGAATTCGGGATCGAAATTCCTGACGACGCCGCCGAGCGTATCCAAACCGTTGGCGACGCCGTTTCCTTCATCAAGGAAAAGCAAGGCTAAGCGCTGCTGGGGAACGCCAGAACGATGCGGCGCGTCGTTATCACCGGCATAGGGCTTGTCACCCCGCTTGCCGCGTCGCGTGAAGCGACGTGGGAGCGGCTGATCGCGGGCAAGTCCGGCGCGAACAAGATCGAGCACTTCAAGGTCGATGATCTGTCGTGCCAGATCGCGTGCGTGGTGCCGCGTGTCGATGGGCGCGGCGGCGGCGCGGGCGACCCGTTCGCTTTTGATGCTGACAAGACTCTTTCGCAGAAAGAGCAGCGCCGCATTGAAGACTTCATCCTGTTCGCCATTGCCGCCGCTGATGAAGCGGTAGCCGATAGCGGCTGGAAGCCCGGCAATGATGAAGAGAAGAATCGCACCGGCGTACTGATCGGCTCCGGCATTGGCGGCCTTGAAGCGATTGGCAATAACGCGCTCATTCTGGAGAAGGACGGGCCGCGTAAGATTTCGCCCTTCTTCATTCCGAGCGCGCTGATCAATCTGGCCTCGGGGCAAGTCTCCATTCGCCACGGCTTCCGTGGGCCGAACCATTCCGTCGTCACCGCCTGCGCCACGGGCGCGCATGCTGTCGGCGATGCGGCGCGGCTGATCGTGCATGGCGACGCGGATGTGATGGTCGCCGGCGGCGCTGAAGCGGCGGTGTGCCGCTTGGCCATGGCCGGCTTCTGCGCGCTGCGGGCGATGTCGACCGGCTTCAATGACGCGCCGGAGAAAGGCTCGCGTCCGTATGACAAAGACCGCGACGGCTTCGTCATGGGCGAAGGCGCCGGTTGCTTGATCTTGGAAGAGTACGAGCACGCCAAGGCGCGCGGGGCGAAGATTTACGCCGAAGTGAAAGGCTATGGCCTGTCCGGCGACGCCTACCACATCACCGCGCCCGCCGAAGATGGCGATGGCGGCTTCCGAGCCATGACCATGGCGCTCAAGGACGCCGGCATGAGCCCGGGCGATATTCAATACATCAACGCCCACGGCACCTCGACGCCGCTGGGCGATGAGATCGAGTTGAAGGCCATCGAGCGCTTGTTCGGAAACGCCGCCGCCAATGTCTCGCTCTCTTCCACTAAATCCGCCACCGGCCATTTGCTCGGCGCGGCTGGCGCGGTGGAGGCGATCTTCTGCGCGCTCGCCATTCGCGACGGCGTGATCCCGCCGACGCTGAATCTCGACAACCCATCGGTCGAATCCGCCATCGATTTGACACCGCTCAAGGCCAAGAAACGTCCCGTGAAAGCGGCGATGTCCAACTCTTTCGGCTTTGGCGGCACCAACGCCGCAGTGATCCTCACGGCGGTCGACTAAATGGCGCGTCAGTGGCGGCCCCAGAAATCGCGCGGCGGCGGGGTTTGGGGCTTCATCTCTTCGCTTACATCGCTGGCCATTGTTGGCGTCGCCATTGTGCTGGTGGCGGCGTTCGCGTTTTTCGCTGAAACCACCCGCGCTGGGCCTTCGACGCAAGACAGCGCCTTCATGGTTGAGCGCGGCCAGAGCGCGGCGACGATTGGCGCCAATCTGGAAGAAAACCAGCAAATCCGCAGCGCGCTGATGTTTCGCATCGCCACGCGGATTTATGCGCGCGGGCAAAGCTTGCAGGCGGGCGAATATCTGATCCCGGCCGGCGCCTCTTTGCGCCAAGTGGTTGAGATGATGGCTGATGGCGAGGCGCTGCAGCATCGCATCACTTTCCCGGAAGGCATCACCATCGCCGCCGCCATGCGCATCATTGAGGAATCGGACGTGCTGACCGGCGATCTGCCGGAAACGCCGCCGGAAGGTTCGATCCTGCCGGAAACTTATAGCGTGCATCGCGGCATGACCCGTGCGGCGCTGCTGCAATTGATGCGCGAAGAGCGCGACAAAGCGGTGGCGGAAATCTGGGCGGGCCGTCAGCCCAATTTGCCGATCGCCACGCCGGAAGATTTCGTGACGCTTGCCTCCATCGTGGAGCGCGAAACCGGCGTTGCGGCGGAGCGTCCTTTGGTGGCGGCCGCTTTCATCAATCGCTTGCGCCGCCCGATGCGGCTCGAAAGCGATCCGACCATTATTTACGGCGTGTGCAAGCAATTCCCCGATCGCTGCCGCGATGGGCGCTTGGTCAATGCAGCCGGCCAGCCGCGCGTGATCCGGCAGAGCGAGATCGACCTCAACACTGGCTACAACACCTATCGCATTGACGGCCTGCCGCCGACGCCGATCTCCAATCCCGGCCGCGATGCGCTGGAAGCTGTCGCGCACCCGGCGGAGTCCGATGCGATCTTCTTTGTGGCGGATGGTTCGGGCGGCCACGCCTTCGCCGCCACCGTGGCCGAGCACAACGCCAACGTCGCCCGCTGGCGCCAAATCGAAGCGCAGCGCCTGGCGGAAGAGCGGGCCTCTCGTTAAGCCCCTGGGCTGGGGCGCACGGCTGTCCACCCAGGGCGGATTTGTGCTAGAGTTCGCCATGGCCCTGACCGATCGCATCACCTCCGAGCCCGACAAATTCAGCGGGCGGCCCTGTATTCGCGGCCTGCGCATTCGCGTGACGGACGTGCTTGACCTGCTGGCTGCGGGGTTGTCTCACGCCGAGATATTGGCGGAGCTCCCTGACCTTGAGGCTGAGGATATCAAGGCGGCGGTGGCGTTCGCAGCGCGCCGGGTGGATCACCCGGTCATCAGCGCGTGATCGTTTGGCTCGACAATCATTTATCGCCCGCTTTGGCGAGATGGATTGCCGACGAGTTCTCTTGTGAATGTGTTGTCGTTCGCGATGTTGGTCTGGCGCGCGCAACGGACCGGGAGATTTTCGATCGGGTTCGGGCCGCCAGCGGCATTCTCGTAACCAAGGATCGTGACTTTGCCGAGCTTGTGGACCGGCTTGGCGCGCCGCCATCAGTGATTCTCTTGAGTTGCGGCAATACCAGCACGGCGTTCCTGAGAGTCTTCCTGCAAGATCGTTTGCGGACGGCTTTCGCGCTGATTGAGCAAGGCGAGGCCTTGGTGGAAATTGGCGGTGAGGTTTGACCCTTGGCCAAGAGACGAGCAAACGATCCAACATGACGATTTCCGGAATGACCGGCTTTGCGCGGGTCGAGGGCGAGCATGGCGGCTTGCGCTGGGCTTGGGAGGTTAGAAGCGTCAACGGGCGCGGGCTGGATTTGAAACTGCGCACGCCCGCGGGCTTCGATGCGCTGGAGCCGCAAGCGCGCGCGCTGGCGCAAGCCAAGTTCAAGCGCGGCTCGGTGCAGGCTTCGCTGTCGCTGACGCGCGATCCGGCCGCGGCGCCGCCGTTAAAAATCGACCATGCCTTGATCGAGCACTTGCTGCGGGCTGGGCAGATCTACGTAGATACCGGGCGCGTGGCGCCGCCGCGTTGGGATGGTTTGCTGACTGTGCGCGGCGTGATGTTAAGCGAGGAAAGCGCTGTCGATGAAGCAGCGCGCCTGGCGCTTGAGGCGGCGCTGCTCGAAGGGCTGGGCCAAGCGCTGGCCGGTTTGGATGAAGCGCGCAAGGCCGAGGGGCGCGTGCTCGCCGGCGTGTTCACACAATTGGCCGATAGGCTTGATGCGGGCATTGCGGCGGCGCGCGCTTGCGCGGCGGCGGCGCCGGCGGCTGCGCTGGAGCGGATTAAGCAAAAGCTGGCGGCGCTTTCGCCGGAAGTAAGCATGGACCCGTTGCGTGTGGCGCAGGAAGCGACCCTTGCGGCGACGCGGGCGGATGTGTCCGAGGAATTGGAGCGTTTGGTTGCACATGCGGCGGAGTTGCGTTCGCTGTTGAAGAAGCCCGAGCCGGCGGGACGGCGTTTGGATTTTCTTTCGCAAGAGCTGACGCGCGAGGCCAACACGCTGAGTTCTAAATCGTCTGATCTCGAACTCACGCGCATCGCGCTCGATCTGAAAATCGTGGTCGACCAGATCAAGGAGCAGGCCGCCAATGTTGAATGAGCATGTCGCGCGCCGCGGCCTCATGTTCACGCTGTCGAGCCCCTCCGGCGCGGGGAAATCGACGCTGGCCAAGAAACTGATCGCCGACGATTCCAATATGGCGCTCTCGGTTTCGGCGACGACGCGTGAGCGCCGCCCCAGCGAGATTGACGGGCGCGAGTATTTGTTTCTGAGCAAAGAAAAGTTCGAAGCGATGGCCGATCGCGGCGAATTTCTTGAGCACGCCATGGTGTTCGGCAATCATTACGGCACCCCGCGCGCGCCGGTGGAGGCCATGCTGATTCAAGGGCGCGATGTGCTGTTCGATGTCGATTGGCAAGGCGCGCGCGCCTTGCGGGCGGCGGCGCCGGAAGATGTGGTTGGTATTTTCATTCTGCCGCCATCGATGATGGAGCTGGAGCGGCGGCTGCATTCGCGCGCGGAAGATTCCGAAGAGGTGATCAAGAAGCGGATGGCGCGCTCGCTCGATGAAATTTCGCATTGGGAAGAATACGATTACGTGCTGGTCAATACGCGGATTGAAGAGACGCTGGCGCAGATCAAACAGATATTGGCGGCGGAACGTCTGAAGCGGCGTCGCCAATTATGGCTCTCCTTGCATGTGGAGCGGCTCAAGGAGGGCAAGTAGAGTCCGGGTGATCGGAGTGGTTGGTGCGACGGCTTCTGAAATTTCTGCATACGCTCGGCTCCGCCGGTCTTATTGGCGCGGCAGCCGCCTTAGCGCTCATTCTGATCTTCGCGCCGGCTGCGAATAGCTCTGGCGATTATGCCAGCATGTGGATCGCCTCCTCCAAGATCGTGACCTGGATCTTGGGGCCTTCGATCGTGCTCACCATTATGAGCGGTCTTTTGGCGATGGTGGTGACGCCGCCTTTCATGGATGCGTTCTGGGTGTGGGTGAAAGCGGGGACGGGCATTTTGATTCTGCTTGGCGGCTTGCATGTGACGGCGCCAATCCAGCAAGCGGCCAAACGTGCAGCGGAAGGCGGGGATGCAGCCGGCGTGCTGCATGGCGAGGTGGGTACGTTGTGGGTGCTGCTTGGCGTGGCGATCGCCAATATCGCGTTGGGGGTGTGGCGCCCGCGCATGCCGAAATACCCAGTTTAACGCAACGCGCTGCGGGTTTAACTCCAGAGCGCGCGGCGCTTGGAGTGTGGCGGCTTCAGTTTTGGCCGGCTTCAGCTGGAGTCTGGTTTCAGCGTATCGAGCTTGCGCATGAGGAAGCGCTGATGTGCTTCATTGGCGAGTGCAGCGAAATCGTGGGTGACGTAATCCGGCGCTTTGCTGCGCTTGCGCTTCTTGAAAATGTAGCCGAGCGCGAGGCCGGCGTTGCGGGCGATTTTGCGCGCCAAAGCTGCGGCGAGCTGGTCGCGATTTTCATAGGCGCGCAGCAGCGCTTCCAGGCGCAGCGCGCACGGGGCGGCGGCGCGTTGAGCGTTGGCGGTTTTGCTGGCTGGCTGCGGCTTTGGCCGGCGGGGTTCCGGGTTCGCAGCTTCACCGCGCCCCGGAATGACGCGACGGCGCTCCAAGGCGGGGCTGAGCTTGAAAGCGACGCGCCAGGAATCGGGTTGGGTTGGATCGAAGTGGGCGCCGCTATTGGACGCGAAGCCGCGCGCTGCGCGAAATTTGCGCTCGGGTGTAGGTGGGAGATTTATGGGTGCGAGCTCAAGCGCGGTGATGAAGAGGAGCCGGCGCAGCATGTCTTCGATCGGGCCTATGAACTGGACGAAGAGCTGATGGTCGCGCGCGCTGAGCCAAAGCCGCTGCGCCAGCGCAGCCGGATCGCCGAACAGAACCAGCGCCTGGCGCAGAAAGAAGGCGATCTGCTCCCAGTGTTGCGGTTCCGATTGCGATTGCGTTTGGGTGGCGGCGGGTGAGGTCATGTTTCGGCTTGAGCATAAGCGCGCGGCGAGGCCGGTCGGATAGACTGGGCGCCGTTCCCCGGATTTCGCGAAGCGATGCCCTTGCGCCGATGGCGAGAATAGGCCGGAAACAGAAGTGTTTATGGGTCCCGGACTTGGCGCGCAGCGCCAATCCGGGAGTGGGATAGAGCGCGGGTCTATCCCACGGGCGCGCTAGCCGAAGCGGGCGGCGCGGTCGGCCAGGGCGGCTTTCATGCCTTGCTCTTGCACCAGCCGGAAGAAGTTCTTGAACGACTCGCTTTGGTGAAACACGGCGTCGAACTCCGCCGTTGAAGCGCACGAGGCGAACAGGCCCATATTCTCATACCAGGCATTGGCGGCCTGCTTGAGGATGATGAGATTTTCCATCGGCGTGCGCGCCATGTCTTGCGCCAGCGCCATGGTGACGTGATCCAAATCTTCCGGCGTGGTGACGCGATTGATGAGGCCGTGCGCCAAGGCTTCCTCCGCGTCGATCATCTTGGCCGTGTAAAGCATTTCGCGTGTTTTTTTCATGCCCATCAGCAACGGCCAGAAAAAGATGGTCGGCGGCAGGCCGAGATCGCGCCCGGCGGGATGGCCGAAGCTCGCCGCTGTGGAGGCGACGACGAGATCGGACACCGCCAGCAATTCGTTGGCGCCTGAAATGCATGCGCCGTGCACTTGGGTGATCACCGGTTTGGGCTGGCGCCAAATGCTCAGCCACACATTCAGCAGCTCGTGAATGTCGCGCCGGTCGATGCCGATATCGACGCCGTGGGGATGGTCGGCGGGGTATTGTTGGGCGACCCAATCCTCTGGCTTCAAATCATAGCCGACCGAGAACGCCTTGCCTGTGCTTTTGACCAGCACCACGGAGGTGTCGCGGTCATGGCCGACGAGTTCGAACAGCGCCTTCAGCTCGCGCAGCATGGTGGCGGAGATGGCGTTGAGGCTTTCAGGCCGGTTGAGCGTCACCACGAGCACGCGGCCCTCATGCTCCAGCTTCAGCGTTTTGAATTCCATCTCGACCCCCAGAAGAGCGCGCGGCCAGGGCCGGCAGATTGGCCGCTTCAGCTAGGGCCGAAGCGCATCCGCCGCAATGCGCACGCTTGCGCCAGCGCCGGTCCGGGGCGACATGAGCATCATGTCAGCAGATGACCTCATTCCGCCATCGCCCCGATACGATCCGGCTGCGACCCCGCCGCCGGACGACGCCGCCTTCTTCGCGCACGATGAGCCGCTGGCCCTGTTCGCCGAATGGTTGAAACTGGCCAAGGAGAAGGAGCCGAACGATCCCAACGCCATGGCGCTGGCGACCGCCGATGCGGACGGGGCGCCGGATGTGCGCATGGTGCTGCTCAAGGATGTCGGGCCGGACGGGTTCACCTTCCACACCAATGCGGAGAGCGCCAAGGGGCTGCAGCTGGCGGCCAATCCGCGCGCGGCTTTGGTGTTTTATTGGAAGAGTTTGCGCCGGCAGGTGCGGGTGCGCGGGCTGATCAGTACGGCGCCGGAAGCGGAGTCGGACGCCTATTTCAAAACCCGCGATCGGGGTGCGCGGCTTGGGGCGTGGGCGAGCCAGCAATCGCGTCCGCTGCCGGACCGGCTGGCGCTGGAAAAGCGCATCGCCGAGTTTGCGCTGAAGTTTGGCGTGGGCGAGGTGCCGCGTCCGCCGCACTGGGGCGGCTATGTGCTGACGCCGCTGGCGATGGAATTCTGGCGCGACCGCCCGTTCCGTTTGCACGATCGGCTGGCGTTCCGCCGCGAAAGCCCGCAAGCGGCTTGGACCAAGCTGCGCCTATTCCCTTGATGGGGTGCGACGGGCGAGCCGTATTTCCCAGCGCGCGCGGGTGAGCTAGCATCCGGCAAAACAAGCACTGAACTAAACACCAAAACAAACATTGGGAGCGTGCGCATGCTGGGTCTGATGCAAGATTGGCCGTTGACGGTCGACCGGATCCTCGACCATGCGGCCAAGAATTTTCCCAATCGGGAAATCGTCACGCGCACGATTGAAGGCCCGATTACACGCAGCAATTACGCTGAGGTGCACGCGAACGCCAAGCGCGTCAGCAATGCGCTGAAGAAGGCCGGCATTGGCCTAGGCGACCGTGTGGCGACTTTGGCCATGAACACCGACCGGCACCTCGCCGTTTGGTATGGCGCGATGAATATGGGCGCAGTGCTGCACACGGTGAATCCGCGGCTCTTTCCCGAGCAGATCGCCTGGATCATCAATCACGCCGAAGACAAAGTGCTGTGCTTCGATGCGCCGTTCCTGCCGATCGTGGAGGCGATCGCGCCGAAGCTGAAGAGCGTGAAGCATTATGTGGTGATGAGCACGGCGGCGGCGATGCCGGAAACCAAGCTGAAGCACGTCACCAATTATGAAGATTTCATCGCCGGGCATTCGACCGAAGCCAAGTGGGGCGGCTTCGATGAGCATACGGCGTGCGGGCTGTGTTATACGTCGGGCACGACGGGCGATCCAAAGGGCGTGCTCTATTCGCATCGCTCCAACGTGCTGCACACTTTGATGGTGAACCAGACCGATGGGTTTGGTTGCGGCGCAGCTGATGTGGTGCTGCCGATCGTGCCGATGTTCCACGCCAATGCCTGGGCGATCGCTTTTCTGGCGCCGATGTGCGGGGCCAAGCTGGTGATGCCGGGCGTGAAGATGGACGGCAAAAGCCTTTATGAGCTGTTGGAGAGCGAAGGCGTGACCTTCACGGCGGCGGTGCCGACCGTGCAGCTGGCGCTGCTCAACTTCATGCGCGAACATAAGTTGAAACTTTCGACGCTGAAGCGCGTGGGCGTGGGCGGCTCGGCGGTGCCGGAAGCGGTGCTGCGCGCTTATGAGGATGAGTTTGGCGTCGAAGTGATACACGCCTGGGGCATGACCGAGATGAGCCCGGTCGGCACGCTGGGCAAGCCGCATCCAGAGCACGCCAAGCTCGATCGCGACGGGCAGGTGAAGGCCAAGCTGAAGCAGGGCCGCACGCCCTTCATGGTCGAGATGAAAATCACTGACGATAAGGGCGTCGAGCTGCCGCATGACGGCAAGACGTTCGGGCGCCTGATGGTGAAGGGGCCAGCGGTGGCGCGGGCCTATTTCAAGAATGCGGGGGCCAAGAATAAGAAGGGCGAGTGCCTGCAGCCGTGCGGCTTCTTCGACACCGGCGATGTCGCTACCATTGATGAGCTGGGCGTGATGCAGATTACCGATCGCGCCAAGGACGTGATCAAGTCCGGCGGGGAATGGATTTCATCGATCGATATCGAGAATATCGCCGTGGGCGCAGAGGGCGTCGCCAATGCGGCGGTGATTGGCGTCTATCATCCGAAATGGGATGAGCGGCCGCTGCTGATCATCGAGCCCAAGCCCGGCGCTATCCTCACCCGCGCGGAGTTGCTGACTTACCTTGAAGGCAAGATCGCCAAATGGTGGATGCCGGACGATGTGGTGTTCGTGGAGAAAATCCCGCTGGGCGCCACTGGCAAGATCAACAAGCTGGCCCTGCGCGAGAGCTTCAAGGACTATAAGCTGCCATCTGCGCAAGCGGCGGAGTAGCGCTTAGCGCACGAGCCTATAGTCATTCTCAAGCCCCGGCGCGCCTTCGGTGCGGACGCGGCCGCGCTTCACCAAGCGCGCCATGTGCGCGAGCACGGAGTGGCAGGCGGCGGGGTGCAGCTTGGGATCGACAGCAGCGTAAATGATCGGCACCATTTGCTTGATGCGGGTCTGGCCTTGCGCAAGCTGGGCGACGATCTCGTTTTCGCGGGCGATGCGGTGATCGATATAGCTTTGAATGAAGGGGCGCACATTGCGCACGGGCGGGCCGTGCGTGGGCCAGAGCGTGGCGTAGTCGCGGTCGCGCACTTTTTCCAGGCTGGCGAGGTAGTCGTCCATGTCGCCATCGGGCGGCGAGATCACGGTGGTTGACCAGCCCATAATGTGGTCGCCGGGAAAGAGCGCGTTTTCCTCCACCAGCGCGTAGGCCATGTGGTTCGAGGTGTGGCCTGGCGTGGCCACGGCTTCGATGGTCCAGCCGGGACCCGTAAAGCGCTCGCCATCCTGTACGGTGACGTGTGGGCGGAACCCGAGATCGTCGCCTGCTTCCAGGCGCACATCATCTTCGGTGCGGATTACGGGCTTGCCGCTGGCGTAGGTTTTGGCGCCGGTGGCGGCCGCGAGCGGGTGCGCGGCGGGGCTGTGATCCATGTGACAATGGGTGACGAAAATGTGCGTCACGCGCTCGCCCTTCAAAGCCTCGAGCAGCACGTCGAGATGGCCGGGCTGATCGGGACCGGGATCAATCACCGCCACGTCGCCCTGGCCGATAATGTAGACGCCTGTGCCCGTATAGGTGAACGGGCCGGGGTTTTTGGCGATCACGCGGCGGATGAGCGGGCTCACCTGCTGCGGCTTGCCATACTCGAACTCGATGTCGCGCACGAATTCAATTTTCGCCGCCATTCTTGGCTCCGGTGGGTTCAGATATTGTTGGAAGGCGCGCGCCGCGAGCGGCGTCGCCACCAGCTTGTCGGCGTGCGGCAACGCGATGGGCGGGCCCATATCGGTCTTGTTAGCGTCAACGATATAAATGCGCCCGTCATTGCGGTCGCGCAAAATATCGAGCCCGCCCCAATCGAGGCCGAGACGGGCGCAGAAGTCGCCGATCTTGGCGATTTCGTCGGCGCTGAAAATGTCTTCGACCCGGCGCAGCAGGCATTCGCTGTTGGTGTTCTGGAAGCGCTTGTCGATCGGGCGGCGCTTGATGAAGACGAGGATCGGCTTGCCGCCGACGGTCGGCGTGCGCAGATCGTCGACGAAATTCGGCACTGGGCCGCGATTGTCCACTAGGCGCTGATAAGTGCGGCCGGGTTGGGGTTCAGCGGGGCACTGAATGATGCGCCCGTCATGGGCGGCGTTGAGTTCGGATTTCTCGACCGCGGGGCCGACATAGGTGCGCGGATCGATGGCGAGGCTATAGCCGAACGCCTGCTCGAACGCGGCGGCGATGCGGGATTTGGAAATGTCGCGGGCGCCGAAATTGATGAGACGCGCGCCGGGTTTCAATTGGCGCGGCGGCGGGGTCGGCGAATAGGTGGCGTCCTCGAAATGGACCACGATATCGGCGGCGCTCGCATCCTTGATCCAGCGTCCGCCGGCGAGGCGGGCGACGGCCCAGAGCATGTACCAGGGCCGGGCGCGCTCCGGCATGGAAGCGATGGTGAAGGGCGCGCCTTGCGCCGGCATGGCGCGAATGGCGAAGAAATAACGAAACCAGGCGAACAGGTCGGCGATGAGCCCCGAGGAATAGGGCACGCGCGCGCCGGTCTTGCGCACCAGCACCGAGGTTAATCCGAACTCGAAATCGCGGAACCAGACCGAGCCCGTGGTCTGGAAAACGCGGGAGGAAGGCTGCGTGTCCATGCTTAACGCGGCTCCGGCCCGAGGCTTGCTTGGGGGCGGGACATGGACGTCGCCATCAACGCTTTTTTGTTCACGCTCGACCGGGTGCGCAATGTCGTGCTCGTGCTGGCGCTGATCATTCTGCTCAAGGCCGCCTGGGTCATGCTCGTCCCCGTCCTCGCCTAGCTTAAGCTTGCGTCAGGCGCTGCAGAGCGCCCCGAGCGCCGCTCAAATCGTAGCCAGCCTCAGCCGCCAAAGCCACGATCTCGTCGGGGGTGCGGGCGCCTGCCACAGCCTGGGCCAGGCCCCAAGTTGTGATCGAGCGCATGCCGCTACGGCAATAGGCTAAAACCGGGGTCCCACGGGTCGCCTCCAGCGCCGCGGCCATCTGCTCCACGGCCGCCGGCGCGGGGCCGCCTTGCACCGGAATGTGGTGATAGGCCAGTCCGGCCGCTTTGGCGGCGGCTTCGGCCTCAGCGCTGCTGGGCTGGCCAGGGGCCTCCCCGTCGGGCCGGTTATTGATCACGGTTTTGAAGCCGGCCGCCGCTGCGGCCGCGAAGTCTTCAAGCGCCAGTTGCGGCGCGACTGCAAAGTCAGGCGTGACGCTGCGAAACGCGGACATTTCGGCTCCAATTCCTGCCCAAGCTGTCAGCGCTGGGTATGCGCGAGCCGGAGCCTGCGCGCCAGCGCAGATCGCCGTTCGACCCTCTCAATACGCGGCCGCAACAGCTCTGGTTGCGAACCATCGGTGGTCGTTGCGCGACGAGGTCGCATGAGTGCGCGACGAGCATAAGGCGAAAGTCCCCAAAGGGCGCGCCATGATGTCGCCACGTTGACGGGGGCTTTGCAGGCAAGCAAGGTTGCCTTTGCTTCATGCGGCGCGGATGCGACGGGACCCGCAGCCAGGGATGATTGATGTTACGGCAAATAGTTCGCCGCCTGATCACCGCCATTCCTACGTTGCTCGCGATTGTCGTCGCCGCCTTCGTGCTGATGCACTTGGCGCCGGGCGGTCCGTTCACGAAGGAAAGGCAGATGCCGCCGGAAATCGAGCGGCGCCTGCTGGCTGAATATAATCTCGATCTGCCGGTGCATGAGCAGCTGCTGCGCTATCTCGGCGGACTTGTGCAAGGCGATCTCGGCCCCTCCATGACCTATAAGGACAAGGAGGTGCTTGATATTATCGCCGAAGGCGCGCCAACCAGCGCCATTCTCGGCTTCTCGGCGATGGGCCTTGCCCTGATGATCGGCTGCTCGCTCGGCGTCTATGCGGCGCTGAGGCAGAACAGGTCACAAGACTATGCAGTGATGACGCTCGCCATTCTGGGCGTGTGCCTGCCGCCGCTGGTGATGGGCCCGGTGATGCAGATGGTGTTCGGCGTGCAATTGCGCTGGCTGCCGACACAAGGGCTTCATCGCGATGAGTTCGGCCTGATTTATCTGTTTCTACCGGTGCTGACTTTGTCGCTGCCGCTGATCGCGGTGATTTCGCGGCTGATGCGGGCGAGCATGATTGAAGCGCTGCGCTCCAATGCGATTCGCACCGCGCGGGCCAAGGGCTTGCCGGAGCGCGAAGTGGTGCTGCGCCATGCCTTGCCGGCGGCGCTGCTGCCGGTGGTGTCCTATGTCGGGCCGGCTTTGGCGGGCGTGCTGGCGGGTTCGTTCGTGGTGGAGACGGTGTTTGCGCTGCCGGGCATCGGCAAGCAGTTCGTGCTGGCGGCGCAGCAGCGTGACTACACGCTCGTTATGGGGGTGGTGATCGTCTACGCCATCCTCATCATCCTCTTTAATTTGCTGGCCGACCTTGCTTATCGTTGGCTCGATCCAAGGTCGCGCGCGGCATGACCGACACCACAACCCTCGAACCGATGGCGCCGCAGCCTGCGCCGGAGCCCGCGCCCGCCGAAGTGAAGGGGCGCTCGCTTTGGGATGATGCGAAGCGGCGCTTGCTCGCCAACCCGGCGGCGGTGGCGAGTCTTTACGTCGTCGGCGTGCTGGTGCTGCTGGCGGCGTTCGGGCCGATGCTGTGGGTGCATGAGGTCGATGCGATCTTCCGTGATGAGGTGGGCGTCGCGCCGACGCTGCAGAATTGGCACTGGCTCGGCACCGACACGGAAGGGCGCGACATGGTCGCGCGCTTGCTGTTCGGTTTGCGCATTTCGCTGCTTGTAGGCGTGGCCGCGACGGCGGTGGCGCTGACCATTGGCGTGGTCTATGGCGCCGTCGCCGGTTTCATCGGCGGCGCGGTCGATGAAGTGATGATGCGCTTTGTCGATGTGCTGTACGCCATTCCGTTCATCTTCTTCGTCATCGTGCTGATGACGGTGGTGCATACCGAAGACCCGATCAGCAATTTGCTGCTGATCTTTATGGCGATTGGCGCGGTGGAGTGGCTGACCATGTCGCGCATCGTGCGTGGTCAAACCATTTCGCTGCGGCGCAAGGAATTTGTGGAAGCGGCGCGGGCATCGGGTGCGAGCTCGATGCAGATCGTGTTCCGCCATATCGTGCCCAACGTGCTGGGGCCGGTGGTGGTGTTCGCCACGCTCAACATTCCAGTGATCATCCTGGCCGAGAGCTTCCTTTCCTTCATCGGCCTTGGCGTGAAGGAGCCGTTGACCTCGCTGGGCGCGCTGATTTCGCGGGGCGTGGCGCAGCAGCAGGCGCCGTGGATGCTGATCGCGCCGGCCGTGACCATGCTGATTACGCTCTTGGCTTTGAACTTTCTGGGCGATGGGCTGCGCGACGCGCTCGATCCGAAGGAACGGTGATGAAATTCGACCGCCGAGATTTTCTGAAAAGCGCAGGCTGGATCGGCGCCGCCGCTGGCCTTGGGGGGTGCGCCAATGCGCGCATCGTCGGCTTCGATAAAGAGAAGCGCTCGCTCGACATCGCCAATCAGGGCGAGCCGCTCTCGCTTGACCCGCACAAAGCCTCGGGCGTGTGGGAAAACAATATTATCGGCAATATGATTATCGGCCTCACCACGGAGGACGCAAAGTCGCGGCCCGTGCCGGGCATGGCGCAGCGCTGGGAGACCAGCGAAGACGGGCTGACCTGGACTTTTTATCTGCGCCCGGCGCAATGGTCCGATGGCGAAGCGTGCGATGCGCACGATTTCGAATTCGCCTTCCGCCGCATTCTCGATCCGAACACGCTCGCCGAGTACGCGGCCATTCTCTATCCGATCAAGAACGCGGAAGCGGTCAATTCAGGCGAGCTGCCGCCAGATCAGGTTGGCGTCACCGCGCTTGACGATCTGACGCTGGAAATCCGGCTCGAGCACCCCGCGCCCTATCTGCCGCAGCTCTTAAAGCACTACACGGCTTATCCGGTGCCGAAGCATGTGATCGAGGCGCATGGCGATGCTTGGGTGAAACCGGAAAATATCGTCACCAACGGGCCGTTCATTTTGAGGCGGTGGTGGTCGAACTACATTGTTCACCTGGAGAAGAATCCGCGTTTCTTCGACGCCGGCAATGTGGTGCTGGAGCATTTGTATTTTTATCCGTCCGTCGACGTGAATGCGGCGGCGCGAAAAATCATGGCGGGCGAAGGCGGCTGGTCGACGCGCTTTCCCTCCAATCAGGTGGATGTGTTGCGGCGCGAATTGCCGGGCTTCGTGCGGGTGACGCCGTACCTCCTGTGCAACTATTTCTCCTTCAACATGACCAAGCCGCCCTTCAATGACGTGCGGGTGCGGCGCGCCATTGCGATGGCCTATGACCGCGATTTCGTCTGCCGCGAAATTTACAAGACGGGCGAGACGCCAGCCTATTCCTTCGTGCCGCCGGGCATTGCCGATTATCCGGGCGGGGCGCGCTATCCGTGGTCTGACATTCCGATCGCCGAGCGCAAGTTGGAAGCCGAGCGTCTGCTGCGCGCGGCGGGGTTTGGGCCGAACAATCCACTCCGGTTTGAGTTTTCTCATCGCAATACCAGCGACAATCCACGCGTGGCGGTCGTGGCGCAGAATGATTGGAACAGCATTGCGCCATGGGTGAGCGTGGAACTGCTCGGCACCGAGACGCAGATTCACTACGCCAATTTGCGGGCGAAGAATTTCACTGTCGGCGATGGCGGCTGGGTGGCCGATTTCAACGACGCGAAGAACTATCTCTACTTGCTGGAAACGCGCACCGGCCCGCAAAATTATCCGGGCTACTCAAACCCGGTCTATGACGATCTGGTGGCGCGTTCGGATGTTGAGCCAGATTTGCAGAAGCGGGCGCAGCTTATGTTGCAGGCTGAGCAGCTTTCACTCGATGAAGCGCCGCTCTGCATGAGCGTGTTCATGAACTCGACCAACCTCGTGCACCCGGATCTGACTGGCTGGGAAGGCAATCTCGAAGACATTCACCGCGCGCGGTGGTTCGGGATCAAGGCCTAGCCGGCTTGTGACAGTGATCCTGGGCATTGGCCCTCGATCCATCTCTGAGCATCCGTATTGATGATGATGCGAATGCCTTGGCTTTCGCGAAGCTCGATGGCGCACGCATCCTGAAGGAACCAGCGAGCCTGAGTGAGCTTGATGTCTGCGTATGGAAAAAAGAGCGGTGGATGAAGGTAAGAGAATGGCGGCAACAGGCGAAGGAACAGCCCGCGATTGTCGTAGCCGAGCAGCGCCACGCCAGCATAATTGTTCCAGCCGAATTTAGCCCCTTCGAGCACGACATTGGTCCAGTGCTGCGCAAGTGGGCGCGCGTCGGTCGCAGCCGCATAGCTTTGCGCCAACAGCCGCCAGCGCCAGCTGTCTCGGTATAGCGCATAGCCAAAAAAGGCCGCGAACGCCGCGAGGCCGAGCGCCGTCAGCACGCCCCGCTCAACAATGTCGCCGATCATGTTGCGATCTACCCGCCTAATGCCGCTCGGGAAGGCTAAGCTTCAAGGCTTAAATCGGACTGAACGGCAGGGCGGTCAGGGGAAGGCGCCTGCCTCCTCAGCGCCCACAGCGCGCAGCGCGAACGCGTAATCGTGCGCGATTTCGCGCAGGTGCTCGAAGCGGCCCGCTGAGCCGGCATGTCCTGCGGTCATGATCATTTTGAGCAGGATTGGGCGATCGCTGGTGGTGAACTCGCGCAGTTTGGCGGCCCATTTGGTCGGCTCCCAATAGGTGACGCGCGGATCGGTGAGGCCGCCGGTGGACAGCACAGCGGGATAGGGCTTTGGGCTGATGTTGTCGTATGGCGAATAGGCGGCGATGCGATCATAGTCTTCCGCGCTTTCGAGCGGATTGCCCCATTCGGGCCATTCGGGCGGGGTGAGCGGAAGCGAAGCGTCGCTCATGGTGTTGAGCACGTCCACAAACGGCACGCCGCCAATCACGCCGGCCCAAAGATCGGGACGCATATTCGTGATCGCGCCCATCAGCATGCCGCCGGCGGAGCGGCCTTCGGTGACGATGTTTCCGGCGCGGCCATAGCCCTGCGCGATGAGCAGTTCGGCGCAGGCGATGAAATCGGTGAAGGTGTTGGGCCTCTTTTCGAGCCTGCCGTCGAGAAACCAGCCAAAGCCAAGCTCTGAGCCGCCGCGTACATGGGCGATGGCGTGAACCCAGCCGCGATCGACCAAGGTGAGCGGAGTAATGGAAAAATCGGCGTCGATAGAAATGCCGTATGAGCCGTAGCCATAAAGCAGCATTGGCGCCGAGCCATCGAGCTTCTGGCCGCGCAGCATCAGCACGGTGATGGGCACGGCGACGCCATCGGGCGCAGTCGCGAAGAGGCGGCGGGTTTCGTACTTGGCGGGATCGTGGCCGGAAGGGACTTCCTGGGTTTTGCGCAAGACTTGCGTACGCGCGGCCATGTCATAATCGAACCATTGGCGCGGCGTGGTGGGTGACTGGTAGATGTAACGCTGGATCGGCGTGTCGTATTCGTAGCTGCCGACCAGTTCGAGATTGTAGGCCTGTTCGCTCAAGGCAATGGCGTGTTCTTCGCCGGCGCCATCGCGCAGCACGATGCGCGGCAGCGCCTGGGCGCGTTCAAGGCGAATGAGATAATCCTTGGAGGCGTGCAGCTGGGTGATGAAGCGGCCTGGCTCATAGGGAATGAGGTCGCGCCAACTGGCGCGTGAGGTGTCGGCTTCGCTGCATTCGACGATTTTGAAATCGACCGCGTCATCGGCATTGGTGAGCACCACCCAGCGGCCGTTCCAGTGCGTGGGCGTGTAGAGGATGTCGTCCTCGCGCGCGGCGAAGAGGCGCGGCGCAGCAGTGGGATCGGAGGCGGGAATGATGCACCACTCCGAAGCGCTGTGATTGCCGGCATTGATCAGGATGAAGGCGCGGCTTTCGCTGACGCCGACGCCGATGAAGAAGCCTTCGTCGGGTTCGTCATAGATGAGCACATCTTCGCCGCCGCGCGCGGGGCGGCGGTAGATTTTGTCGGAGCGGCCATTGGCGTTGCGGTGGGTCCAGAAGATGTAGGCGCCGCAGGGCGAGAAGGTGAAATCGCCGGTGGTGGAGGCGATGGCGTGTTCGAGCAGCGCGCCGCTGGCGAGATCCTTCACATAGATGGTGTAAACTTCCGAGCCCTGTTCATCGGCGGCGTAGGCGAACAGCGCGTGGTCCGGCGAGTGCTCGGCGGAGACGACCTTGTAATAGGCTTTGCCGCGCGCCAGTGCGTCGACATCGAGCAGGATTTCTTCTGCGCCCCCATCGCGCGGCGTGCGCGCATAGATGGGATGCTGGCCGCCCACGGCGAAGCGGCGATAATAGGCGTACGGGCCGTCCGGCGCGGGCACGCTGGAATCGTCTTCCTTGATGCGCCCGCGCAGCTCTTGATAGAGTTTCTCCTGCAACGCTTCCGTGCCGGCCATCATTTGCTTGGTGTAGGCGTTCTCGGCTTCGAGATGGGCGCGGATTTCCGGCTTAAGCAGCGATGGATCGCGCATCACGGCTTGCCAATTGTCATCCTTGAGCCAGGCGTAATCGTCGGTGCGGACGCGGCCGAGCTGTTCGATGCGCTTGGGTTCGCGGCGGGTTTGCAGCGGCTTGGGTTTTTCGGTCATCAGGTGAGGCGCATTAAAAGCGCGGTGGCGTCGTCGCTGGCTTTGAAGCGCGGATGTTTGGCGCCGTTGGCGTCGGCGGATTCGATGGCGCGCAATTCGCGGCCGAGTTCCTGCAGGCCCTTATCCAGCGCCGCTTGCACTAGGCCCGCGCCATCATAGGCGCCATAGCGATCGGCGAGCGCGCTGAACCCGTCGGAAGCGATCAGAATGTGCGCGGGGCGATGTAGTTTCAGCGCCCACATTTTGGCGTGCTGGGCGCATTTGGGATCGAGCGAGAAAGTCCAGCTGGCGCCTTCCTGGTTTTGCGCGGCGCGCAGCTGCCGCAGCATGGCGATGGTGGCGGCGCGATCGATCAGCGGCTTTTGCGCATCGGTCTGCGACCTGGCGAGTTGCTCTTCATCCTTGGCGTGGCTGGCTTCGACCCCGCCTTCATGCAACGCGCCATCGGCGCCGAGCGCCAAGAGGCGGCAATCGCCAAGATGAAGCCCGATCAGTTGATCGTCCCGCTCGGCGCAGATGACGATTGAGGCGATCGGCCATTTCCAACGCTGGGTGGGCGGGCCGGCCAGGCGCAAAAATTCTTCGCGCGCGGAGACGCTGGCGGCTTCGATCAGCTTGCGCAGATCCTTATTGCTGGCCGCGCCGTGCAGATAGGCGCTGGTGAAATGGGCGAGCCAGCTGGCGTCGGATTGAGCGCCGGAGAGCGGGGCGTCGTCGAGATCGGTGGCGCCGTCTATCACCCAGGCGCAGCCGCGGGCGAAACCGAGCGCGTCGTCATTCTGTTTGCGGCGGTCGCCGGCGAGCGACAGGGCTTCGACGAAGGTGAGCATCAGGCTGGGTAGAGCAGCGCAACCGTCTCCGCCACGCAAGCCGGGCGCTCTTCGTTTTCCACCTCGATCGTGCACTCATTGACGATTTGATACGCGCCGCCGCGCTGTGTGACGCTCTTATTGATCATGCGCATGCGCAGGCGTGCGCCCGCCGGCACCGGATTGGTAAAGCGGACTTTGTTGACGCCGTAATTGATGCCGCGTCCGACGCCTTGATAGGAAAGGATGTTCTGCGCCAAGAGCGGCACCAACGAAAGCACCAGATAGCCGTGCGCGATGGTCCCGCCCAATTCCTTGGTGGCGCGCTCAACGTCGACATGAATCCATTGATGATCGCCGGTGGCGTCGGCGAAGCGATTGATCCGGTCCTGATCGACCACAAGCCAGTCCGATACGCCGAGCTCCTGGCCGGCATGATTGGGCAGATCGGCCAAAACGATCTCACGCATGCGTCACCTCTTCATCTCGGGAGGTAAGGCCCTCGGGGCTGCTTGTCGAGGCGCGGGGGCGCATGGCCCCTATGCCCGCGCAGAGCACGATCAGCGCCAAGAGCAGCGTGCCGAGGTGGAGGCCCAGCGGCACCTGGTCGGCGGCGTTGAGCACCAGCGCGCCGACGCAAGTGAAGAAAACGCCGCCCCAAAGCAGCGCGCTAGCGGCCGGCCAGTGCGCGCGCAAGGCGGCGGCGGCGAGCACGGGCGCGGGCGCGAGCAGGAAGAGATCGTAATCCATCAGGCGCGGATTGAGCAGCGCCGCAAGGCCGAGCCCGAAGGCGAGGCGCGCACGCCAATCTAGGTGCTTGGCGATGGCGAGCGCGGCGAGGATGAGCGCTGCGGCGTAGAGGGCGTAAGCGGCGAACATCGGAATCGGCGCGGCCGGCGCGCCGAAGAAGCGCCACCAGCCGAAAAAGCCAACCGATTGCTCCAATTGCTCGAGCACGGTTGCGTTCACCGTGGCGGACCAGGCGGCGTACTCAGGATCGGCGTAGATGGCGAAAGCGGCGACGCCGATACAGAGCGCGCCGCTCCATGCGCCATCGAGCAGGCGCCGCCAGAGCGGGCGCTGTTCGAGCAGCAGCAGAACGAGAAATGTCGCGAAGAAGGGCTTTACCGCGCAGGCGGCGGCGACGGCGGCTATGAAGAAGAGACGTCCGCGCGGCAGCGTGAGCGCGGCGAGCGCGATGAGCGCGTGCAGCGGGTAGGAGATGTTGCCGCAAGCGGCGGCGCTGCCAGTGATAAGCGCGAGCACCGGCATGCGGTCGCGCCAATCGGCGTTCGGCAAAGCGCGCAGAAAGCCAAGCCAGAATAGAAACGCCATGGCGGGCGCGAGCAGCGCGGCGTAGGCGAGGTCGGCGCCAGTGACGCCCAGCGCCTCGACCAGCGGCGCGGCGGCGCGGGCGACCCAGCCGGGATAGACGAAAGGCGCGGCGCGGAAATCGGTGCAGAGCGATTCCGCGCCAAAGAAGGGTTGTCTGGCGGCGGCGCGCAGGCCCCCGCACACGACGGCGTTCCAGTCATTGAGCCACGCCGATTGCTTGGTGAGGCGCCCGATCAGTCCGCTGAGCGCGGGAATGGCGAACAGGAAGAAGAACGCCCCAGCGCCCCACTTGGTCGTATGGGCGCGCCACCAGGCATAGAAGCGTTCGGGAGCCGAGGCGTTGGACATGCGGGAGGGCCTAGCCGCCCATGTGGCGGGCGGCAAATGCAAACCCTATTTGTTCTCGTGTTGCCGCTCCGGGCGACGCAGGCTAATCCCCGGTCCATGTCCATCGCCCCGACCGCTCCGGCTTCCCTGGAGCTCGCCGAAGAATTCGGCCTTTCGAAAGCGGAATATGAGCTCATCCTGGAAAAGATGGGCCGGCCCATCAACGCCACGGAACTGGGCATCTTCTCGGTGATGTGGAGCGAGCATTGCTCGTACAAATCGAGCCGGGTGCATCTGGCCAAATTCCCGACCAAGGCGCCGCACGTGATTTACGGGCCTGGCGAAAATGCAGGCGCCATCGATATTGGCGAAGGGCTCGCGGCCATCTTCAAGATGGAGAGTCATAACCATCCGAGCTTCATTGAGCCGTATCAAGGCGCGGCGACGGGCGTGGGCGGGATTTTGCGCGACGTGTTCACGATGGGCGCGCGTCCGGTAGCGATCATGAATGCGCTGCGCTTTGGCGATCCTTCGCATCCCAAGACGCGGCGTCTGGTCGATGGCGTGGTGAGCGGGATTGCGGGCTACGGCAATTGCGTCGGCGTGCCGACTGTGGGCGGCGAGACCAATTTTCACGCCCGCTATAATGGCAACATTCTGGTCAACGTGTTCTGCCTCGGCATTGCCGACAAGAACAAGATATTCACCAGCGCCGCGCGCGGGGCGGGCAATCCGGTTGTGTATGTCGGCGCCAAGACCGGGCGCGACGGCATTCATGGCGCGACCATGGCGAGCGCCGAGTTCGATGATGAAAGCGAAGCGCAGCGGCCGACCGTGCAGGTCGGCGATCCGTTCCTGGAAAAGCTGCTGATTGAAGCGTGTCTGGAATTGATGGCGACGGACGCGATCATCGGCATTCAGGATATGGGCGCGGCGGGGCTGACATCATCTTCTGTCGAAATGGCGTCGAAGGGCGAAGCGGGCATCGAGCTCGATCTCGATAAAGTGCCAGCGCGCGAAGAGGGCATGACGCCGTATGAATTCATGCTCTCCGAAAGCCAGGAGCGCATGCTGATGACGCTGAAGCCAGGCCGTGAGGTCGAGGCGCAGCGCATCTTCGATAAATGGGGTCTGGATGCGGCTGTGATTGGCGTCACCACCGATACGGGACGTCTGGTGCTGAAATGGCATGGCGAAGTGGTGTGCGATCTGCCGCTCGGCCCGCTGGCCGATGAAGCGCCGAAATATGAGCGGCATTACGTGCTGCCCAAGCGCACCCATGGCCAGGACGCGACGTCGGCGCCGGAGATCAAGTTCAGCGACGCGCTGGGCAAGCTGATGGCGTCGCCCGACATGGCGTCCAAGCGCTGGATTTGGGAGCAGTATGATCGCCACGTTATGGGCGACACGCTGGCCGATAGCGGCTCCGATGCGGCCATCATTCGCCTCTACGGCTCCAAGCGCGCGCTGGCGATGACGTGCGATGTGACGCCGCGCTATGTGGAGGCTGATCCGTATGAAGGCGGCAAGCAAGCTGTCGCGGAAGCGTGGCGCAATCTCACGGCCGTTGGCGCCAAGCCGCTGGCGGTGACGGACAATCTCAATTTCGGCAATCCGCAGCGTCCGGAAATCATGGGCCAGATCGTGGCTTCGATTGAAGGCATGGCGGAAGCGTGCCGCGAATTGGCGTTTCCGGTGATTAGCGGCAATGTGAGCCTTTACAATGAAACCAATGGCCAAGCCATTTTGCCGACGCCGGCGATTGGCGGGGTTGGCATTCTCGACAATTTCGAGCGCCGCGCCGATGCGTGCAATCTGAAAGCGGGCGATACGCTGGTGCTGGTTGGCGAAACGGCGGGCCATCTCGGGCAGAGCATGCTGCTGCGCGAAGTGTTGGGGCGTGAGGAGGGCGCGCCGCCGAAAGTCGATCTCGCGCTGGAAAAGAGAAACGGCGATTTCGTGCGCGCGCTGATTGCGGATGGGTTGGTGCGCGCGTGCCATGATTGTTCGGATGGCGGGCTTGGCGTTGCGGTGGCGGAGATGGCGCTAGCCTCGAATGTCGGCGTGTCGCTGGGCTATCAGGGCGACCTGGCGGACGCGGCGTTTTTGTTTGGCGAAGATCAGGCGCGCTATCTGATTGCTCTAGCGCCGGCGCAGCTGGAACAGCTTGAAGCGCGCGCGAAAGCGGCGGGCGTGAGCTTTCTGGTCGTCGGCGAAGCGGGCGGGCGTGAGCTGAGCTATCTCGGCAAGGGCGGGCGTGACCGCATCGGCCTGGATGATTTGCGCGGCCTGCACGAAGCCTGGCTGCCTGCCTATATGAAGGCGAGCTAAAGGGCCGCCGGAGCGCCTATGTCCCTATACGAGTACGATCTTTTCGTTATCGGCGCTGGCAGCGGGGGCGTGCGGGCGGCGCGGCTGGCGGCGCGGGCGGGGGCGAAGGTTGCGATCGCGGAAGATGCCGAGGTTGGCGGGACCTGCGTGGTGCGCGGGTGCGTGCCAAAGAAGCTGCTTGTGCATGGCGCGGAGTTCGCCGGGCATATGCGCGATGCGGCGGGGTTTGGCTGGACCATTGAACCGGCGAAATTCAGCTGGCCGACCTTGCGCGACAATGTGCAGGCCGAAGTGCATCGGCTCTCTGGGCTCTATCTGAAGAATCTAAGTGCGGCGGGCGCGGAGCTAATTGCGGAGCGCGCGCGTGTTGTTGAGCCACAAGTGGTGCAATTGGCGTCGGGGCGCAAAGTCACCGCCAAGCGCATATTGGTGGCGACGGGCGGGCATACCTATCGGCCGAAAGAGTTGAAGGGCCAGGAATTGGCCATCACCTCGACCGATGCGTTCCTGCTGGAGAAGCTGCCGAAGAGCATTCTGATCGTTGGCGGCGGCTATATCGCGCTAGAATTCGCGACCGTATTTTGCGGGCTCGGCGTTGAGACGACGGTCGTGTATCGCGGCGACAAAGTGCTACGCGGGTTCGATCATGATGTGCGCGCGCATGTGCAGATGGAAATGACCGCGCACGGCATTTCGATCCTCAACAATGTGAACCTCACCGAGATCAGCGAAGCGGCGAACGGCCAGCGCATTGTGAAGCTGGATAATGGCCAAGAGCTGCAGGTTGATCAGGTGATGCTGGCGGTGGGGCGCGAGCCGAATACGCCGGGCCTGGGGCTTGAAGACGTTGGCGTGAAGCTCAATGCGCGCGGCGCGGTGATGGTGGATCCGTATGGCCGCAGCAGCGTGGAGTCGATTTCCGCGGTGGGTGATGTGACGGATCGCTTGAACCTAACGCCAGTGGCGATCCGCGAGGCGGTGGCGTTTATCGAAACCGAATTCATGGGCCGGCCAACGGCGTTCGATCATGCGGATGTGGCGTCAGCCGTATTCTGTAAGCCGACTGTGGGCGTGGTGGGGCTCACCGAAGCGCAGGCGCGTGAGCAGGGACGCGTGCGTATTTTCAAAACCTTGTTCCGGCCTATGCGGAACATTCTCGCCAACAATCCGCAGCGCACTTTGATGAAGCTGGTGGTGGATGCAGAGAGCGATGTGGTTGTCGGCGTGCACCTCGCTGGGCCGGAAGCGGCGGAGCTGATCCAGGTCGCGGCCATCGCGGTGAAGGCCAAGCTCACCAAGGCGCAGTGGGACGCCACCTGCGCGGTGCACCCAACCGCGGCGGAAGAACTGGTGCTGATGGGCGAGCCAGTGGCGCATGACAATGAGGCGCCTGCTTAGGGACTAGGTTCTAGGGGTTAGGGATTAGGCGGGGCGGATTAGCTGTGAGTAATACGATTTGCGAAAGCCAAGCTGGATCAAATCCCTAGTCCCTGATCCCCAGTCCCTAGTCCCCAACCGCCTGCCATCTCCGCTTGCGGGCGGATTTACCAAAAACTAACCGTCTCGCTTCCACGGTCCGATGTTCTCACGGACGATTTTTGGAAGGGGGCAGACATGCCCGCGCGGCTGGTTTCGGTCATCAATATGAAGGGCGGCGTCGGCAAGTCGACGACGACGGTTTCGCTTGCCGAAACGCTGGCGCTGCACCAGCGCCGACGCGTGCTGGTGATCGACCTCGATCCGCAGACCAACGCCTCGATCATGGTGGCGGGACCGGACAAGTGGAACATGCTGCGCGAGAAAGAGCGCACGCTGGATTTCTACTTCGAAGCCTATGTCGTGCAGCAGAAGGCCAAGCCGTTTAAGTCGCTGCTTGAGCACAAGGTCACGGACCTCAAGAACAAGCCGGATGTTTCGCTGTGCGCCTCGGCCCCGGAGTTTCGCATCGTCGAACGCGACATGATCGAAAGCTTCGTCAAGCGCGGCTTCCAGATCGACATGATCCAGAAGTGGATTTGCGAGCGCTTCGCCAATGGCATCAAAAGCGTGGTCAACGATTTCGATTACATCCTGATCGATTGCCCGCCAGGGATTTCGCTGTTTGCGGAAGCGGCTTTGATTGCGGCGGACGCGATCCTCGTGCCAAGCATTCCTGACTATGTATCGCGGCTTGGTTTGATCACCTTCCGCAAGCGGGCGCTCAGGCTGATCAATGAGCGCCGCGGCGGGCCGTCACAGCTTTATGTGGTGGCCACCAAGTATGACGAGACCTTCTCGCTGCACCGCTCTGAGGCGCAGCTGCTGAAGGATAATCTGGGCGAAGCCATGTTTGACGTGCGCATTCCCCAGCATGTCGATATCGCCAAGGCGGCGGAATGGTCGGAAACGCTGCGCACGTTCGAACAAAAGTATGGAGCGATGGCGCAGACCGTCGCTAAATTGGGTGACGAGTTCGCGCGCAAAGTGGAGCTGTCGCCGGCCTTATGAGCCTGAATAAGACGCTCGACCGCTTGTTCGATGAAATTCGCCGCGAGGCGAAGCGCAATCCCGATTTCGCGGATCGTTTGGATGCGGTGCTGCGTCTGCACGAGTCGCGCCGCGATGTGCCGGATGAGGTGGTGGAAGAAGTTGCTTCTTCCCCCGCCAGCGGGGGAAGTGTCGCGCGCGAAGCGCATGACGATGGGGGTGTTTCCGCCGCCCCCTCAGTCGGCTCCGCCGACACGGGGGCAGTTAAGCCGGTCAAGACGCCGCGGCGCATGTTGGAGCTGCTCAATCCGGTGGGGCTCTATAAGCGCGAGGGCGAAGAGGCGTTGGCGACGACACTGGCGAAAACCAATTTAGAGACGCTGCGTGCGCTGATCGCTGAACATAACCTCGATCCAAGCGGGGAAACCGGTGCGTTGGATCGCGACGCGCTGGCCGCGCATGTGGTCGCCCAAGCCAAGCGCCGCGCCGAGCGGGATGAGAAGCTGTTCGATTACTGAGGCGAACATGCCTCACATCCATTCCCGGACTGCGCTTCGCGCATCCGGGAATGGGTTGTGAGGTTTAGTCGAACAAAGCCTCCAGCATTTCTGGAATGAAGGCTTGGCTGGCCACATCCCAGATCGCGAAGGCGCCGGCGAAATCCCAGACGCACCAGCCGGCGCCGTCGCGCTCGAAGGCTTGGCGCACGGCGCGGGTCCACAGCACGCGCTGCGTGAGCGGCACGGCGACATTCACGCCGAATTCGCCGAGCTGCCATGGCATTTGATGCGCGCCAGCCCAATCGCCGGCGATGTCGGCGTGACGCGTGACAAGGCCCAGATCACGCGGGCCGCCCCATTCGCGCCCATAGACTGGCGCATCGGCGCCGAGCCAGGGTGCGTTCTCGTGGGTGAATTCGTGCGGCTCGTAATAATGGATGCTCATGGCGAGGTTGGCGTCTTCAGGCGGGCGCCATGGGCCTAGCGCATCAATGGCTTGCCACTGGCCGGGGCCCAGCACGATGAGGCGCGTGGGGTTGGTTTCGCGAATGGCGGCGACGGCTTCGGCTTGCACTGTGGTCAGCAGCGCGCCGCTCCAGCGTTCGCCATTGGGCTCGTTCAGCGGTTCGAAAATGAGATCGGGCGAGGTGGCGGAGAAATAGTCCGCGACCTGGCGCCAGATGGAGGTGAAGCGCGGGCGCTCAGCGTCTGGCGCGGTGAGCAGCGCGTCATAGTGATGGCAGTCGAGCTGGACTTTGAGGCCGCGCGCCAGCGCGTCGGCGATGATCGCGTCGACCCGGTCGATGAAGGCGGGATCGATCACATAAGGCGGGCGCTGTTCGGTGTGGGCGTCCCAGCGCACAGGCAGGCGAATGCCGTCAAAGCCGGCTGCAGCGATGGCGCCCAGATGCGCGCTCTCGATCCGGTAGCCCCATTCGCCCTCATTGGGGGCCTCGAGCGCGTTGCCGAGGTTGACGCCGCGCAGGATTGGGAAGGCGGGCGGGGGCGCGCTCGCAACGGGGCTGCAGGCCGACAATGCGCCTGCGCCGAGAAGAAGCTGGCGACGATTCACGCCGCCAATGTAGCGGCTATGCCGCGCCGGGGGGAGCGAGAAGCGACGAGGCCGGCGCGGCGGTGCGCGACGGGCTGCCGCAGGCGCTGGGGCTCACCCGTTGGGAGAGGAGTTTGCGCTGCGGAAAAAACCCGCTAACACCCGCCCCATGTTCGATAAAATTCTGATCGCCAATCGCGGGGAAGTGGCGGTCCGCATCATCCGCACGTGCCGCCGGCTCGGGATCAAAACCGCCATCGTTTATTCCGAGGCCGACCGGGACTCCATGGCGGTGGAGATGGCGGATGAAGCGGTCGCCATTGGTCCCCCGCCGGCCGCGCAATCCTATCTGGTGATCGACAAGATCGTGGATGCGGCGCGCAAGACCGGCGCGCAGGCGATCCATCCGGGCTTTGGCTTTCTCTCGGAGAAAGCGGAGTTCGCCGACCGGCTGCTGGCCGAGAAGATCACCTTTATCGGCCCCAACCCGCACGCGATCCGCGCCATGGGCGACAAGATCGAGTCCAAGAAGGCGGCGGCGGATGCGGGCGTGTCGTGCGTGCCGGGTTATATTGGCGAGATCGACGGCGTCGATCACGCGATCCAGATTTCGGAAGAGATCGGCTATCCGGTGATGATCAAGGCGAGCGCGGGCGGCGGCGGCAAAGGCATTCGCATCGCGGAAAATCGCAAGGATGTGCAGGAAGGTTTCCCCGCCGTGCGCGCCGAAGCCAAGGCCAGCTTTGGCGATGACCGCATCTTCATCGAAAAATTCGTCACCGCCCCGCGCCACATCGAAATTCAGGTGATGGGCGATAAGCACGGCAACGTGCTTTATCTGTTCGAGCGCGAGTGCTCGATCCAGCGCCGCAATCAGAAAGTGATTGAAGAAGCGCCGTCGGCTTTGCTCGATGAGAAGACGCGCAAGGCGATGGGCGAGCAGGCGGTCGCACTGGCGAAAGCGGTGAATTACGATAGCGCCGGCACGGTCGAGTTCGTGGCCAGCGGCGCCGATAAGAGTTTCTACTTTCTGGAAATGAATACGCGCCTGCAGGTCGAACACCCGGTCACGGAAATGATCACCGGGCTCGATCTGGTTGAGCAGATGATCCGCGTGGCGGCGGGCGAGAAGCTGGCTTTTGCGCAGAAGGATCTGAAGATCAAAGGCTGGGCGATCGAAAGCCGCATCTATGCGGAAGATCCCTATCGCAACTTCCTGCCGTCGATTGGGCGTCTGCGTTCGTATCGTCCGCCGGAAGAGGGCAAGTTCGGCCAAGTCACCGTGCGAAACGATGCGGGCGTGCGCGAGGGCGACGAAATCTCGATGTATTACGATCCGATGATCGCCAAGCTGATCACGCATGCGCCGACGCGCCTTGCGGCGATCGATGCGCAGGCGGCGGCGCTGGATCAATTCCTAATCGAAGGCATTGCCGACAACGTGCCGTTCCTCGGCGCGGTGATGGAGGAGAAGGAATTCCGCTCCGGCGATTTCACCACCGCCTACATCAAGAAGCATTTCCCGGAAGGTTTCCAGGGCGCAGCGCCGACCAAGAAGCAGGAAACGCTGCTGATCGCCTGCGCTGCGCTGACACGGGCCTTCACCGCCAATCGCGCCACGAAGATCAGCGGGCGCCTCAACGGTCCGTCGGATGGATCGCGCCGCGACTGGGTGGTGATTTCAGGCGGCGCCCACCATCCGGTCGCGGTCGAGCTCGATGAGCGCGGCGCCGACCTTTTGATCGACGGCAAGAAGCATCGCATCGACACCGCCACGAGGCCCGGCGCCAAAGTGATCGAGGGCGCGTTCGACGGCGAAGCCTTCGCGGTGAAGATCAAATCGAGTCCTGAAGGCTATGTGCTCAAATATCGCGGCATTGCTCTCAAAGTGCTGGTGGCGACGCCGCGTGGGGCCGAACTGCACAAGAAGATTCCGCCCAAAGTCGCCGCCGACACCTCGAAACTCATCGTCTCGCCAATGCCGGGTCTCGTCGTGTCGATCGATGTAAAGCCTGGCCAGGAGGTGAAATCTGGCGAGGGCGTCGCGGTGGTGGAGGCGATGAAGATGCAAAACATCATCCGCGCCGAACGCGATGGCGTCATCGCCAAAGTCAATGTCGCGTCCGGCGCGTCCGTCGCGGCGGACGAGGTGATGATTGAGTTGGCCTGACGCCTAAGCCGGCCGCCGCTTTGTGGCGTAGTCGAAGATCGACAGCCCGATAAAGCCCAGGCCGATGAAGCCGAGAATGATGGCGGGGTAGAGGAGGCCGTGCTCTCCGCCGCGGCCGAGATCGCCGGCGAAGGCTGAGGCCGCGACAAAGCCGCCGGTCAGCGCCAAGAGGATCACGCCATTGCCGAGGCTTTTGCGGGCGCGGTTGCCTTCCTCAAGCATGCTGTTGGTGAGTTGAGCGACGAGATCGGCGTCGAGCGTTTGGCCGCGTTCGATGGCCTTGCCGACCAGATCGTGCGCGGAACGTTTGGTGCGCTCCTTCATCATGATCGGCACGATGATGACTGCGCCTAGAAAGGCGAAAAAAGAGAGCGGGATCAGAATTTCCACGTCCATGGGGCGGCTCCTTCGGGGCCGTTGCATCGCCCCTTCGTTATGAGGATGCAGACGCGGGTGTGTTTGGACGCACCTTGTTTCCGTCATTCCGGACGCGCGAAGCGCGATCCGGAACCCAGGGCTACATCCAGCGTGTTGGCCCTGGGTTCCGGGTCTCCACTTCGCTCCGCCCGGAATGACGGAGGGGGTGATTTAATGGTTC
>JANRIP010000034.1:0-441173 GCA_033764855.1 Hyphomonadaceae bacterium
TTTTGTACGCGATTATGCAAAGACGTGATCGAGCGTGTTTTGCATGTGCTGAGCGTGATGATCGCGAGTGGGCTAAATCAGACTATACCCAATCACGGCGCCCTTTCGGCCTATGTGGACACTTTTGCGCAAGTAATTCAACGGCAAGCGACCTCTTCGGGATTTCTGCACAATCACCCAAGCGGCGATCCAAAACCTTCACCAAGCGATGTGGCCATCACAAAAGAGATCGTAGCAGCGGCTGATGCGGTCGGCGTCAAGGTGCACGATCATCTGGTGATCGGCCGCAATGGCGCGGCCAGCTTCAAGGCCATGGGCCTGATATGAACATCCGCCCGCTTGAGCCGCGCGACGTGCCGGCCTGGACCGCTTTGCGCATTGCGCTCTGGGCCGACGCGGACGCCGCCGACCTCGCCACCGAAGCAGCGGGACAGTTTTCCGGCCGCCCGGTCGCGCCGATCGTGTTCGTGTGCGAGGAAACCAGCGGGCGCGTGGTCGGCATGATCGAGGCCGATATTCGCTCCACCGCCGAAGGTTGCCTCACCTCGCCCGTGCCCTATATCGAGGGCTGGTATGTGCTGCCGGACGCACGCACGCTCGGCGTCGGCCGCGCGCTGGTTGAAGCGGTCGAGCATTGGGCGCGCGAGCGCGGCTATGCCGAGATCGCGTCGGACGCGCTCATCGACAACGAAGTCAGCCGCTCCGCCCACGGCGCGCTTGGCTATGAGGAAACCGCGCGGATCGTGTGTTTCCGCAAAAGCCTCAGCTAGGATTTGACGCGCCCGGCGCCTCGGTCAATGCTGCCCCAAAACCATAAGGGGGAACGCGATGACAGAGGCGACAGCGGACGCCGGCGGGCGCAGCTATGGCGCCTCTGCTTATCGGACCTATGTGCTTCTGGTTCTGACGCTGGTTTACACGATCAATTTCGTTGATCGATATTTGTTGTCAGTGCTCGCCCAGCCTGTGATCGAGGCGTTCGATCTCAGCGATAGCGAATACGGTTTTCTCAACGGCCCGCCCTTCGCCATTTTCTACGCACTCATGGGCATCCCGATCGCGGCGCTGGCGGACCGCTATAATCGCGTCGTCATCATTTCCATTTGCATCGCCATCTGGTCGCTCATGGCCGCGCTCTGCGGCTTCGCCACCAGCTTTCTATTCCTGCTGTTCGCGCGCATTGGCGTGGCGATCGGCGAAGCCGGCTGCACCCCGCCCGCCAACTCCATCATTGGCGATTATTTCAAACCGCGCAGCCGCGCCAACGCGCTTGGCATTTACGCCATGGGCGTCACGCTCGGCGCCGCGCTCTCCAATGCATTCGGCGGACCAATTGCAACTGGTCTAAATGGTGAAACGCTGCTCGCCTTCTTCCAAGAGCAACGCTGGCTCTGGGCCGTCGACACGTTGGACTGGCGCAATGTCGAGGGCTGGCGCATCGCGTTTGTGCTGATCGGCGCGCCGGGCTTATTGGTCGCGCTGCTGGTGCTGTTCACCGTGAAAGAGCCGCCGCGCGGCTATTCCGATCCGCCCGGCGCGCCGACAAAAGAGCGCGCCAATTTCTATGAGACGCTGCGCGAAGTTTCACGCAAACCAACCTTCTGGACCCTGACCATCGCCGCAGCGCTCACCGCGCTCGCCGGCTACGGCCTCACCGGCTTTCAAGCGCCCATGGCGCAGCGCATTCACGGCATTTCGCCGGGCGAGTTCGCGCTGCAATTCGGCGTGCCGCTTTCGCTTTGCGCTGCGCTGGGCACCTTTCTCGGCGGCTATCTGATCGGCCAGCTGACGCCATGGTCGGCCACCATCGTCTCATGGGCGCCCGCCGTCGGTCTGCTCATCTCCGTCCCACTCTATCTCGCCGCCTTCTTCCTGCCGACCGAAGACCTCGGTACGGCGCGCGTGCTCTGGTGCGTCGGCGCGATGTTCCAATATTCCTATCTCAGCAGCCAATACGCTATCGCCCAGGGCGTGGTTTCCGCGCGAGCCCGCGCCTCTTCGGTCGCCATCCTGCTGTTGGTGATCGCGCTCATCGGCAACGGCCTGGGCCCGCAAATCGTCGGCTGGCTGAGCGATATGTTCATGGGCATGCAACTCGCCGATCACGGCGTGGCCGGCGTGCTGAGCAATGAGCTCTGCCGCTCCGGGGCCGCATCGCTCCCCGCAGACCAAGCCGCCATCTGCGCCACCGCCTATGGCGAAGGCCTGCGCTGGGCCATGGCCAGCACGACCCTCTTCTTCGTCATCGCCGCCATCTTCTTTCTGGCCTCCGCCACGACGCTGAAAAAGGACCTGGTGGCCAAGCCAGTTTGAGCCGCGTTTCGGGGCCGCTATAAGGCCCCATGATTCCGCGTTACGCACGACCTGAAATGACGGCGATCTGGTCGCCAGAGACCCGCTTTTCCATCTGGCTCGAGATCGAGACCCTAGCGATGGAGGCGATGGGCGAATTGGGCGTGATCCCCAGGGAAGCGGCCAAAACCTATCGCGAGAAGGGCAAGTTCGAGGTCGCGCGCATCGATGAGATCGAGCGCGAGACCAAGCATGATGTGATCGCCTTTCTCACCAATGTCGCTGAGCATGTCGGTCCCGAAGCGCGCTTCGCGCACCAGGGGATGACTTCCTCCGATGTGCTGGACACTTGCCTCGCCGTGCAGATGGCGCGCGCCTGCGACCTGCTCATCGCCGGCAATGCGCGCGTCATGGCGGCGCTGAAAAAGCGCGCCTTGGAATATAAGCTCACGCCAACGATTGGCCGCAGCCACGGCATTCACGCCGAGCCGACCACGTTCGGCTTGAAGCTCGCTGGCCACTATGCGGAATTCGCGCGCAATGCCGAGCGCCTGGCCGCCGCGCGCAAGGAGATCGCCACCTGCGCCATTTCCGGCGCAGTCGGCACGTTCGCGCAGATCGATCCGAGGGTTGAAGACTATGTCGCGAAAAAGCTCGGGCTGGCGCCCGAACCAGTTTCAACCCAGGTGATCCCGCGCGACCGCCACGCCGCCTTCTTCGCGGCGCTCGCTGTGGTCGCGTCGGGCATTGAGCGCCTCGCGACCGAGATTCGCCATCTGCAGCGCACCGAAGTGCTGGAAGCGGAGGAATATTTCTCGCCGGGGCAAAAAGGCTCCTCGGCCATGCCGCACAAGCGCAATCCGGTGCTGACGGAAAATCTCTGCGGTCTCGCACGGCTCGTGCGTTCCGCCGTGACGCCGGCGCTCGAAAACGTCGCGCTCTGGCATGAGCGCGATATTTCCCATTCCAGCGTCGAGCGCGGCATCGGCCCGGACGCCACCATTCATCTCGATTTCGCGCTGCACCGCATGGCGGACGTGATCGAAAAATTGGTAGTTTATCCTGAAAACATGGCCCGCAACCTCGCCATGCTGGGCGGACTGCACAATTCCCAGCGCGTACTCTTGGCGCTGACCCAGGCCGGCGTCTCGCGCGAGGACGCGTACAAACTTGTGCAGCGCAATGCGATGGCGGTCTGGCAAAGCCCCCCGCCCCGCGCCAGCGACGCGCTTATCTCGCGCCTCAAGGCCGACGCGGACGTCACCGCGAAGCTGGACGCGAAGACACTGGAAGGCTGCTTCGACGACGCGCATCATTTCGCCCGCGTGGACGACATTTTCAAACGCGTCTTCGCCTAGTTCCGCGACCGAACGAATTGCGCGCCCGCTTGCGCGACTCGCGGCGACAGCGAATGTAACGCCACGCGTTAATTCGATTGGGAGGGACCGCCCATGGAAGATGATGTCGAGCTTTGGGACGAGGATATCGTCATCGACGTGCGCCGTTTCGCGCTCGAACAGGCGCTAATGGCGCATATGCACAAGCGCGACGGCGCTGTCGATCCCAACGCCGTGTTCGCGCTGGCCGACCGGTTCGTGAATTTCGTGCTCGGCGAAGAGACGCCTTAAACGGACCGCGCGTCTTCAGATGCGCATGCGGGCCTGAAGGCCCGCGGTCCGGCGCCCTTAAGTCCCCGCTTTGATTTGCGCGCGCGCTTCGGCCAGGCATTCATCCATCTTGGCCCGGATTTGGTGATCCGAGAGCTGGACAGAGTGCATGTCGAGATCGGCGCGGATCTTCTTGAACAGATCCTCGGCGCCCGCCTCTTCCAGGTCGGCGATGACGACGGACTTGGCATAGTCCTCCGCCGCCTCGTCCGTTAGGCCCATTAGGCCGGCCGCCCATTTGCCAACCAGCTTGGCCCGGCGCGCATTGGCCTTGAACTCCTGCTCCTGATCGAGCTGGAACTTCTTCTCCTCGGCGCGTTCGCGGTCGTCAAAATTGGGCATTTCGGGCTCCAAATGGGTCTCGACGCCTTGATTAGAGGCGCCCGGGCGGCGGATCAACGCGGCCAACCGCTCTTTTCGCGTCGCAGCAGCGCGACATTGTGGCGGGCGCCCTTTCCCCCTAGATTTGATCCGAGAGGGCCAGCGATTCCGCCCCCGCTCAACTAAAACGCGTATCCCGCCAGCCCTTTGGCCGGCGCCCCCCTCAAGGAGGGAGAGCACCTCATGTCACGTCGCAAGAAGATCTACGAAGGCAAGGCCAAGATCATGTATGAGGGCCCGGAACCGGGAACTCTGATCCAATATTTCAAAGACGACGCGACCGCGTTCAACGCGCAGAAGAAAGCCATCCTCGAAGGCAAGGGCGTCATCAACAACCAGATTTCCGGGTTCATCATGCAGAACCTGAACGCGATCGGCGTGCCCACCCACTACATCAAGACGCTCAACATGCGCGAACAGCTGGTGCGCGATGTTGAGATCATTCCGCTTGAAGTCGTGTGCCGCAATGTGGCCGCCGGCTCGCTCTCGACCCGCCTGGGCATTGAAGAAGGCACGCCGCTGCCGCGCTCGATCATCGAGTTCTATTACAAGAAAGATGAACTCGGCGATCCGATGGTGGCCGAAGAGCACATCACCGCGTTCAACTGGGCCTCAACCCAGGAGATCGACGACATCATGGCGCTCACGCTGCGCATCAACGATTATTTGTTCGGCATGTTCGGCGCCGTCGGCATCAAGTTGATCGATTTCAAAATCGAGTTTGGCAGGCTTTATGAAGGCGACATGGTTCGCACCGTCGTCGCCGACGAAATCAGTCCCGACAGCGCGCGGCTTTGGGACATGCAAACCAACGAAAAGATGGACAAAGACCGCTTCCGCCGAGACCTCGGCAATGTCACTGAGGCTTATGTGGAAGTGGCGCGCCGTCTTGGCATCGTGAAGCAAACCGCCGCCGGCGGCGATGCCGTACATTGAGGGCGACGTGAGGGAGATTTGATGAAAGCGATCGTCACAGTCGGCCTAAAGCCCGGCGTTCTCGACGTGCAGGGCAAGGCGGTGGCCGGCAAGCTCAAGGATCTGGGCTTTCCCGCCGTGCACGATGCGCGCGTCGGCAAGGTGATCGAAATTCAGCTCGACGGCGATCTCGATCCGGCGACGGCCGAAGCCCAGGTCAAGGATATGTGCGAGAAGCTGCTCGCCAACACAGTGATCGAAAGCTACCGCGTCGAGATCGCGCGCTGACGACATGCGCGCGTTGCTCGCCCTGCTCGCGCTAATTTGCCTAAGTTCGAATGCCGAGGCCTGCCGAGCCCCACCAGCGTTTCCGAGGGCAATTTTAGCGACGAGCTTGCCTGAGACACAGGCGCCCGAGATAATTGTGGTGGAAGCTTCTTTCCAGAGGCGTCCGGAGGAACCGCTCACTCCCGTCATGACCGCCACAGTGCACCGCGTTGTAAGCGGCCCACTTCCTGCCGATACACGGTCACTTCCCGTCTTCGTCGAATTCAGCGCCAGCTGCGGGGCCGCATTCGCCAACGGCCAGTGGGGGTATTTGGTTGGGGAGATCGCGAACGTGCCGCGACATGGGACGGTCTTCTTCCCGCAGCTCCAGCCGAACGAGGCCGCGCGCCAGTAGCGGCGCCTAAGAATGGTGGCCGAAGCCATCGTCAGCGTGATGCGCGTGCGGATGATAATTGCCAGGGATGAAGCGCTCGCCCTTCCCCGAACCACGCTTGGGGCGGTCCAGCGCCCAGGACAACACCGCCAGCGTCACGAAAACTGCGCCGCCGGCCAGAAGGGCGGAAATCTCGATTAGACGATCCATCAGCGCCTCCGCGCCTCAATTTCCCTCATCAAAGCCGCGCAGCCACCAGGCCAGCGCCGCAGTCGCGCCAATGACCAAGAGCGCGGCCGGGATGATCCAGATCGGCATCGACTTTCAGCCTCCTTGGCGCGACTGACGCGCGTTCCGCCCTTGGACTAGCGGGCGACGCAATTTATGTAGGCGCCATGAAATCCGCCGTCATCGTCTTTCCTGGGTCCAATTGCGACCGCGACGCAGCTCGGGCCCTGGAGCGCATTTCGGGCAAACCGGCGGCTATGGTCTGGCACAAGGACACGGCGTTGCCGGAGGGGACCGATCTCGTTGTACTGCCCGGCGGCTTCTCCTACGGCGACTATCTGCGCTCCGGCGCCATGTCGGCCAAGAGCCCGATCATGCAGGCCGTGATTGCGCACGCCGAACGCGGCGGCTTGGTGCTCGGCGTCTGCAACGGCTTTCAGATTTTGACCGAAGCGCGGCTGCTGCCCGGCGCCTTGCTGCGCAACGAGGGCCTCAAATTCGCGTGCAAGGAAGTCGAGCTCGACATCGTCAACGTCAATACGCCCTTCACCCGCGCGTATCGCGAGACGCGCCAAACCGTGATCCCGATCGCGCACGGCGATGGCCGCTACACGGCGGATGAAGCCACCCTGGATAAGCTTGAAAGCGAAGGCCGCGTCGTCTTCCGCTACAAGCAAAACCCCAACGGATCGGCGCGCGACATTGCCGGCATCATCAATGAGCGCGGCAATGTGCTCGGCATGATGCCTCACCCGGAACGCGCGGCTGACGCGGCGCTTGGACGGCTCGGCGGTCAAGCCGTGTTTCAGAGCCTCCTGGAAGCCGCGTAATGGCCAAAAAACCAGCAACGCCCTCGACCGGCTTTGACGCCGAAGTCGACGCCGCCCGCTCGCGGCTCGAAGCTGCGCTCAATGAAGAGACCGGCTTCGACGATCTCGCCGCGCTGCAAGCGCTCGCGCCAATCCTGGAAAAGAAAATCTCCTCGCGCCGCCTGACGTTTGCGCTCGGCGAGGATGATGACGAAACCCAAATCGCCATCATCCATGTCGAGACCGACGAAGAGCTCGGTTTCATTTTCGCCGAGGATGGCGAGTACGTGTTCGAGTCAAATCTCGATGCGTACTTCGACGATTTCGTCGACGAAGACCCTGAACGTTTCGTCGAGCGCCTCTACGAAACCTTGCGCGCCGACCTGCCGAAATACGAGGTCGAGTTTAAGGGCTAGCGCACCTCAATGTGCTGCGCCTGGGCGCGGACATTGACGTCTTCCTCGCGCAACGCTGCCAGAGCGCGCGCCAGTTCCGGATCCGACAGCGCTGCATTGAGACGAGCCAGGCCCTGCGCGCCTTCCGCCGACACGCCGAACAAGCGCGACAGCGATTCAAACGGATTTTCCGGCGCCGGATAGAAGCGCAATTGCACCCGATCGTCAGCCTCTATGCCGGCCAACGCCTTGGCGCGTTCAAGCGCAACGTTGAAGCCGCCAAGATGATCGACAAGCCCGCGCTCCAGCGCCTGCTGGCCGGTCCACACCCGCCCCTGCGCCACTTCTCGCGCCTGCTCCGGGGTCATATCGCGCCCCTCCGCCACCAGGCCGAGGAACTCCGCATACATGCGGTCGATCATGCCGGCGAACGCCGCGCGGTCCTGCGCGCTGAACGGCGTATTGGCGGAGAACATGGCTTGGCGCGGCGAGCCTACAACCACGCTTTCCGTGTTGGCGGAGAGGTAATGCTCCATCGCCCCGCCAATCACCAGCTTGCCGCCGACAACGCCGATCGAGCCGGTAATGGTTGTTGGCGAGGCCACAATCTCATCGGCGAATGCGGAGACGTAATATCCGCCCGAAGCCGCAACTTCGCCCATGGACACCACAATCTTCTTGCCGCGCTCCTGCGCCGTGCGCAGCGCGTGCAATATCTGATCCGAGGCGACAACCGAACCGCCAGGACTGGAGACGCGGAACACGATCGCCTTGACGTCGTCGTCATTGGCGGCGTCCAGCAGCGCCTCGGCGATCGCGTCCGACCGCATCTGCATGTTGTCGCCAAACAATTCCGCGCTTTCAGGACCGCTCACGATCGGCCCTTCCCCTTGCACCACGGCAATCACATCGCCATCGCCGCGCGAGGTCGGATGGTACGCGGCGATGTCGACCAGTTGGGCGTCATCATTTTCCGCGCGATCGAGCGCCGCCTGCTGGGCGTCCTCCGGACGGCCCAACTTGTCGACCAGCCGCAATTCTATCGCGCGTTCGGCGCTGAACGGCGTTGCTTCGACAGCCTCACGCGCTTGCGCGGGGGTGATGCCGCGATCGGCGGCGATTTCATTGAGCATGATGTCGTAGATCGACGTCATCAAGCCGGTCACCTCTTCCCGGTGCGCCGGTGTGAAGCGATCCTGCGTGTAGGTGTTGGCGAAGGTTTTGTAGTCTTCGCGCGCCTCGAATTGCGCCTGAAGGTGGTAACGCGTCAGCGTGTCACCGAAGAAGGTCACCTCGGACATGAGCCCCATCGGCATGAAATCGCCGGTATCCTGCAGCCAGACCTCGTCCGCATCAGCAACCGCAAGGTAGCCCGCCATCGAGGTGCGCACGCCGTCATTTTGCATGTGCGCGATGACGAACTTGCCGGACTGACGGAACGCAGCAAGCGCCGTGCGCAACTCTTCCGCGTGCGCCGCCGACATGCCCGCCGTAGCCGCGCGGATGTAGATTCCCTTCACCGCATTATCGGTGCGCGCAGCATCGATGCGCTGCAACAACTCCATCAGCGGGGGCGCATTGCCAAGCGAAGCGAACGGGTTGGACGAACGTTGATCGGCCAGCGGCTCGCGCAGATCGATCTCAAGCACCATGTGCGAGGGCTGCGCCGGCGCTGAACTCACCGATGATGCTATCATCGAGATGACAATGATCGGACCGATCACCAGGAAGATAATCAGGCCCGTCAGGACGCCGCCGACAGTGATCAGGAATTGCTTCACGAACGCGCTCCCACCCGGCCAGGCGGCCAAAGACCTTATCGATAAAAGATATGCATGACGGCTTTGCAAGGCCCCTCGGCGTCATTTGACCGGGGCGGGCTGTTCACTCGCCGCAAATACCCGGGCCGCCCCCCTTTGCGCCCCCATCCGGCTCAACGGCTTGGCGCCTGAAGCGGCCTGGGGCATCTGCGTTCACCATGAGTTTGATGCAAAGCCTCGCTGCGCGGCCGGAACGCGGCCTCTGGGCCCTGATCGCGGCGCAAGTCATGGCCTGGACCGCCGCGCCCGCCTTCTCGCACAGCTCGCCGCCGCTCGACGTGATCGAAATGTATGTGTTCGGCCGCGAGCACGTCATCGCCGTTTACAAACACCCGAACCTGCCGGGCTTGGTGCTGGAAGCGAGCCGACTGCTCACCGGCATGGTGGGTTGGCCCGCTTACCTGATTTCTCAATTGTTTATCGCGGCGACGTTTTGGGCGGTGTTCGAACTTGGCCGCGCCACCATGGACGGCAAACGCGCGCTCGCCGGCGTGCTGTTGCTTGCAGGCGTCTTTTACTTCTCCTGGCCGACGCCGGAATTTAATCACAACGTCGCGCAAATGCCGTTCTGGGCGGGGATCGCTCTGTTTCTCTGGCGCGCAACCACGCGCGGCGGGTTGGTCAATTGGGCGCTGCTGGGCTTGCTGGCCGGCTTTGGCCTCTGGGCCAAGTATTCGACCATCATGATCCTGGCTGCGGCGGGCATTTGGATGCTGCTCGACGGCAAAGCGCGGCGCACGCTGCTGACGCCAGGCCCCTATCTCGCGCTTGTCTTGTTCGCCGCTTCCGCTGCGCCGCAAGCGCTTTGGATATGGCAGAGCGACGCAGCGCCGGTTCGCTTCGCCGCTGAGCGGGCCTCGCAGGATGGCGGCGTGCTGCACGCGCTTGAATTCCTACTCGGCCAAGCTGTCACGCATTTGCCATTCCTGATCATGCTCGCCGCCGCAGGTTGGTTTGGGCGAAAATCAGCCGAAGCGCCGGCATCGCCCGAGCGGCGCGCACAAATTTTCCTGTTGCTGATGGGCGTCGGCCCGCTCGTACTCGCCATTTTAGGCGCGCTGGCGACCGGCGCGGGGCTCAAAACGGCGTGGGCGACGCCAATGTTCAATCTATCCGGCCTGATCGTGGTTGCGCTGATGAGCGCCAAATTCGGCGATGCGCGGCTCGGGCGCCTGGTCTGGGGCGCGACGACTTTGCTGATCGCGCTGCCCGCGCTCTATTTCGCCTACATTGAGTTTGGCTCAAACGTGCGCGGCAAGCCCCAACGCACGAACTGGCCGCAAGCTGAAATCAGCGCAACGCTTGAGCGCGCCTGGACTGAACAGACCAACGCGCCGCTCCGCGTCGTCGCTGGCGATATTCTCAATGCCGGCGCCGTCGGCCTGCGCGATCGCGATCCGCCTTCGCTACTGATCAATGGCGACTACGCCATTTCGCCTTGGGTCAGCGCCGCGGATGTCGCCCGCGACGGCGCGCTCGTGGTGTGGCGTCCTGGCGGCGAACTTGATCCGAGCATGCTCGCCCTGATTGGAAACCAGAAGCCGCAAGTGGTGCTGTTTCGCTATCCGGTTGCGGCGGACCTGCCGCCGCTCGAACTGAATTACGTTATCCTTCCGCCGGAACGCTGATGCCCGCCAAAGCCCCCGCCTCCGCCAAACCCAAAGCTGCGCCGCGCGCCTGGCAGCGCATGCTATCGGGACGCCGGCTCGATCTGCTGGATCCTTCGCCGCTCGACATCGAGATCGAGGACATCGCCCACGGCCTCGCGCGCGTCGCGCGTTGGAACGGCCAAACCACCGGCGCGCACGCCTTCAGCGTCGCCCAGCACTCACTGGTGGTGGAGGAGATCGCCGGTAAGTTGGCGCCGGGCTGGCCGGCCAAATGGCGGCTCATGGCGCTGCTGCATGACGCGCCGGAATACGTCATTGGCGACATGATCAGCCCGTTCAAAGCGGCGCTAGGGCTGGATTACAAAGCGTTTGAGTTGAAGCTGGAGGCGGCGATCCATCTGCGGTTCGGCCTGCCCCCGCACCCCCCAGCGACCGTCAAAACCGTTATCAAACGCGCAGACCAGATTTGCGCCTATTTCGAAGCGACCCAATTGGCTGGCTTCGGCGACGTTGAAGCTAAAGGCTTTTTCGGGGCGCCTCCGCCACGTATGCGGCTTACGCTGAAGCCACAGCCCACCGAGCTTGTGCAGATGAGCTTCGTCAAGCGCTTCCGGTCGCTGGTTGATCGGGAGTAGAAGGTCGCGGGATGGAAATCATCGTATGTCCGCTTTCACGCGCGCCCGAAATCGCGCGCGAACGCAAGCCTTCGCACGCCGTCAGCCTGCTTGATCCAGGCTCGGCATTCCCCGAACTGGGCCTTTCGCAACACCTGCAAACAGGCGTGCACGACATTGAAGTTGAAGCCGAAGGCATGGATGCGTGCTGCGACAAGCGCATGAGCGCCATTCTGGATTTCGTTTCCGGCTGGGATCATCAAACCGGGCCGATCCTCATTCACTGCTGGGCCGGCATTAGCCGATCGACCGCGACCGCCTTCATCACTGCCTGCGTGCATAATCCCGGCATAGACGAAGCCGCTATCGCCGCCGCCTTGCGCGCGGCTTCGCCGACAGCAAGCCCCAATAGGCGCTTCATCGCACTCGCCGACGCCACGCTGGGGCGCAATGGCCGCATGTCGCGCGCCATTGAACGGATCGGACGCGGCCCGCCTTGGTACGAAGTGGTCGAGGCGACGCCCTTCTCGCTGCCGGCGCGGTTCAAGGCATGAGTGCGCCGCGCGTCGTCATCGGCTTGTCCGCCGTGATTGTCGCGGTGACGGAGGAAGCGCCGTTCGTTGTCGTCACCCGCGATGGCAGCGCCGGCAATCCTGGCCTGCCCTTCGGCGCCTTCGACCCCGCCGGAGACCGCACGCTTGAGCTTTCGCTACGCGGCTGGGTGAAAGAACAAACCGGCTTCGACATTGGCTATGTCGAGCAACTCTACACATTCGGCGATCGTGGCCGCGAGGCGCCATTGGCGGACATCACCAGCGAGAGCCCGGATCGCGTCATCTCGATTTCCTATCTCGCGCTCACACCCTCGCGGGCGCCGCTCGACCGCGCGCAGGCGCGCTGGCGTTCATGGTATGACTTTTTTCCCTGGGAAGATTGGCGCGACGGTCGCCCCGCCGTGATTGACGAACGCATCGCCCCAGCGCTGCGGACCTGGGCCCTCGACGCCAAAGACGCCGACACGCAAAACCAACGCCGCGGGCGCGTGCGCCTCGCCTTCGCACTCGACGGCGCGGTGTGGAATGAGGAACGCGCGCTCGACCGTTATGAGTTGCTGTATGAAGCCGGCTTGGCGCCGGAAGCAGCGCGCGACCGCGCGCGCTTTGCTGGCGACGCCGCGCCGGAAACAGTGCGCAACAGCCCTGGCTTTGGCGAGCCCATGGTTTCCGACCACCGCCGCATTTTGGCCACCGCGATTGGACGGCTGCGCGCCAAGATCAAATACCGTCCAGTCGTGTTCGAACTCGCGCCGGAGCTGTTTACGCTGCTGCACTTGCAGCGTCTGGTCGAGGCGATCGCCGGGCTCGAACTGCACAAGCAGAATTTTCGCCGCCTGCTCGATCGTACCGGCTTGGTGGAAGGCAGCGGTCAATTCGACACCAGCGCCGGGGGCCGTCCGGCGGAATTGTTCAAGTGCCGTCGCGAGGCGCTCGCCGATCGCCCCATTGGCGGCGTGCACGTGCCCGCGCCGCGCGGCGAGTAGTGGAACCGCACCTCATGGCGGAAGTTCCACGCCCGTGACCCGCGCAGAAAAAATCTCCGGCGGCGCCGTGCTTCTCTTGCTGGCGTTGGCGAGCCTGCTGTTACTGATCCAGCACATAACACTTGCGCGCTATCGCGCCGCGCCAACCGCGCTTCAGATCGAGGAAATTCGCGTACCCGTGCAGGGCGTTGCACGTGACGATCTGGTCGATACGTGGGGCGCAGCCCGCGCGGGCGGGCGCACCCATGAAGGCATTGACATCATAGCGCCTCAAGGCACGCCCGTACTCGCCGCCACGGATGGGCGCATCGCCAGCCTCATGAACAACACGCGCGGCGGTGTCGCCATCTATCAATTCGACCAAGATCAGAATTACGTTTTCTATTACGCGCACTTGCAGCGGCGCGCGCCCGGCCTCGATGAAGGCGACGCCGTGCGTGAAGGTCAAGTGATCGGCTATGTCGGCAGCACAGGAAACGCCACCACCCCGCATCTGCATTTCGAACTGCACCGGCTGGATGGCGAAACCAAATATTGGCAGGGCGAAGCGGTGAATCCGTATCCCTACCTGCTGAGTGGCGAGGCGCCGCAATAAAGCTCAGCGATTAGACTGATTGTAGACCTCGTACGGCGAGCGCTGCGCGCCGTCGCGATACACGTCATAGGGCGAACGCGGTCCATCGCTCGGCGGCGTATAGGTCTCCGGCAAAGTATATACCGTGCGCGGCGCCGTTGGCGGCGGCTCGGTTACTTGCGGCGCCGCCTCGACGATAGGCGCCTCTTCAATCGGCGCAGGCGGCGCGAAGGTTCGCGTCACCGGCGTCACTTGCACCGGCTCAGGCGGCGGCGGTTCGGACGACACCCAAGTCGGACGCGGCGCCGAGCCGTAGCGCAGCGGGTCGACACGCAAACCATCGACCACAACTTCGTAATGCAAATGCACGCCAGTCGCGTTGCCCGTACTGCCCATGCGCGCCATCGCCTGCCCGGAGGAAACGCGCGCACCCGGCGTAAGACGCTGATCGCTCTCGCTCAAATGCGCATAGCGCGTGCGCACGCCGCGACCGTGATCGAGTTCGATCAACAGCCCGTAGCCCGATTGCCAGCCATTGGACACTACGCGCGCATCGCCCGCCGCGAAAATCCAGCCGCCATTGGGATTGGCGAGATCCAGCCCCGAATGCTCGCGCCCGCCGCCCGAAATGTTGCGCCAGCCAAAGCCGGACGAAATGCACGCTTGCTCCGTCGGATTTCGCAACAGCTGCCCTGCTGGCGTGTCGATATAGGGCGTGTACCAGAGCGATTCCCGCTGCGCGCCAATCTCGCCGATATTCGATCCCGTGAAACCGCAGGCGAACAGCTGACTACTCACCGGCGCGCGCGGGGCGTTGTCATAAATGGTCGGCCCGCTATAGGCGGGCGGCGCAGGCGAATAAGCGCGCTGCGTGATCGGCGCCGGCGACGTCGCGCAGCCGGCAAGCGCGGCAGCGGCCGCGCAGGCATAAACAACTTCTCGCATCACCGCCCAAACAAGAGATTTCGCGCCGCAGCGCTACTCGATGCGTCCTCGCGGGGAAGAGCCTAACCCGGTCAGGCGAGCAGGAGAAATGGGCGTTGCAGTAATGTTCAGGAAATCGGCGCGCCACGCGGCAGCAAGGTCCACCACCGCGCCGGCGCATTCATGCGCTCAGCCGCCTGTCCCGCTTCCAGGCCCGAGCCCCAGAACACATCGCCGCGCAACGGCCCGCGCCGAATTGCCCCGCCCGTGTCGAGCGCGACCAGAAGCCTGTTGAAGGCGGCGCCGTCATACTGGCCATCGACATAAATCACGGCGCCATAAGGGTGAAACGACGGGTCAACAGCCAATGAGCCTTGCGGCTGCAGCGCAATGCCGGCCGCGCCTTCGGGTCCGATGCTGGGATCAGCAATGGTCCGCTCTTCGAAGAACACATAGGACGGATCGGCATTGAGCGCCGTCCGCGTCGCGTCCGTTCCACGCTGATCGCTCCAGGCTCGGAAGTTGGCCCAGGTGGCGCCGCCTTGCAGCTCTCCTGAACGCGACAGCGCGCCGAGCGCCGAATTCCAGCCATAGCCATTCTGCGCCGCATATTGCGCGCGCACGGGCGCGCTATCGCCAAACACCAAACGGCCCGAGCCCTGAATCTGCAGATTGTAGACGTCGACAGGATGGGCCCACGCAATCACTTGTCCTGGCTGCTGCGTGATCGCATCGCGCTTGGGATACGGAACCACAGATGACCCGCGCAATTGGCCGGTCAGTGCACGCGGGGCGCCGCGAAGCGTGTCATTGTCCAGGGCTTCCGCGAAACCCGCGAGATCGATGCTCACCATATCGTTCGGCTTGCGCAGCAGCGGCTCGGTGAAGCCGGGCGCCTGGATGCGGCTCGCCTGGATCGCGGGCTCGTAATAGGCGGTGAGGCGCGCTTCGCCAGGGCCGCGCACGAAGAATGGCGAGAACTGGCTTTCGAAAAAGGCGCGCTCGCCCCCGGGCGCGACCGTGCGGGACGCAGCGCACGCAGCTGACCAAGTCGCCATTGTGCCGCCATAGCGTCCGTAATTGGACCATGAGTCATTTGGCCCGCGAAAAGCGCGCGCCTCGCAGGTCCGCCGAAACGCAATGAAGGCGGGCGACAGATCGGCGCTCGCCCAATTCGGCAGATCGGAAAAATCAGCCGCTGTGAGCGAAAACTCAGCCCCAGCGGGCGGCTGCTCTGGACCCGGGCCCTGGCGCTCGCCCGTGCTGGCGCAGGCCGTCACGCTCAGCATTGCGGCAATCAGAACTGCGAGACGCATGACGCTCCCCCTCAAAACCCGATCCGGCCGGCGGCGTTAAAGCGCGATCGGTGGCGTTGAGGTTCCCCTTGCACAGCGATTCGCTGGGGAGTATGGTCAATTTAGTTATGCTCCTTTGAAGCATAAGGTGTGGGCAAACCCCTTGAACAGGTTAAATCCGCACCCAACATATGCTCAAGTTGAGCACAAGCCCCGCTAAAGGGGTGTTTTGGGAGGGCACACATGGCCCGCTTGATTGACGCTCCCCTCATCACTGGCGAGGCGTCCGGTTGTGATCCCCGCGCCATTCACGGCGCCTGGGGGAGCTTGGACGCAGCGGCCCGCCGCGGCCTCGCTTACACGCCGGAAGTCAAAGCGGTGACCGATCCTCTTTACGAGAAGGTCAAGCATGTCGTGCCGGCGATCGAATGGCCCGCCTACGCCCCTCTTATCGCCGCCATCAATGAGCTGAAGCGGCAGAAGAACGCCGTGATCCTGGCGCACAATTACATGACGCCAGAGATTTTCCACTGCGTCGGCGATTTCCGCGGCGACTCTCTGCAATTGGCGCGCGAAGCGGCAGAGACCGACGCCGAAGTGATCGTCCAGGCTGGCGTCCATTTCATGGCCGAGACGTCGAAAATCCTCGCGCCGGAAAAAACAGTGCTGATCCCGGACCTGCGCGCGGGCTGTTCGCTCGCCGCATCGATCACGGGCGCTGACGTGCGCCTGATCAAGGAGCGTTTCCCCGGCGTGCCAGTCGTCACCTACGTGAACACCTCGGCCGATGTGAAAGCCGAGAGCGACATCACCTGCACGTCCTCCAACGCCGCGGCGGTGGTGGAATGGGCGGCGCGCGAGTGGAACACCGATCGCGTCATTCTCATCCCTGACGAATTTCTCGCCAAGAACGTCGCGGCGCAGACCGGGATCAAGATCATTTCCTGGCACGGCCGCTGCGAAGTGCATGAGCGCTTCACAGCGGAAGACGTCGCCGAGCTGCGCGAAGCGCATCCGGGCATCATCGTGCTGGCGCACCCGGAATGCCCGCCAGACGTGATGGCCGCCGCTGATTTCGCCGGCTCGACGGCGGCGCTGCAAAACTATGTGCTGGAGAAGCAGCCCGGCAAAGTCGTGCTGCTCACCGAGTGCTCGATGAGCGACAACGTCGCCGCCATGGCGCCGAACGTGGATTTCGTGCGCCCCTGCAATCTGTGCCCGCACATGAAGCGCATCACACTGGAAGCCATCTATGACGCCCTCCGCGACATGAAGCACGAAGTGCTGATCCCGGAAGACGTGCGCATCCGCGCCAAGCGCGCCATCGACGCCATGCTCGCCCTGCCGAAGGAAAAGCCCCGCGCGTTTGCGACGGGCCGCCCTGAAGCTGCGGTGGAATTGATCTAAAGCTGCGCGGCCCGCATTGACGGCTGAGGCTCCCCCGCTCCATGTCAGCCTCAGCCGCGTAGAAGCGGCGCGGAACCTTGAGGCGAACCATGCGTGCACTAGCGTTTTCGGTAGCTCTAGCGGCGATGACAGGCGCGGCGCATGCGCAGAGCGCCGATCCCTATGTCGGGACCTGGGCGTTTCAAACTCAGCCCTATTCGGCGGGTCAAGGCGGCGTGCTTGCCGTAATGAGCGGCGTTGCGGTGATCAGCGACGGCGCAGGCGAGAATTACCAGATCAAATTGCTCGCGCACGAATTCATCACCCAGGGCGAGCGCTCGCTCACCCTCACAGCGCGGCAAAACTGCGAGGGCGAAGTGCAGGGCGGCCAGTTCTCCATCAGCTGCGAATTGGCCGAACCGCTGGAGGGCTACCAGCCGGACGCCTTCGTGCTGCAGCAGGGCGAAGCCGACGAAATGATGGGCGTGCTCGCCTCCGCCGCTTCAGCGCAAGTGACGTTCTCCAGATTGCGCTAACTGCGCGAAACGGAGCGCGCACATGACCCGCGACGCCGTCCTCATTGTCGGCGCCGGGCTCGCCGGGCTTTTCCTGGCGCTGAAGCTCGCTCCGCGGCGCGTCATGGTGCTGAGCCAAGCGCCGCTGGGCCAAGCGTCTTCCTCGGCCTGGGCGCAGGGCGGCCTCGCCGCTGCGCTCGCACCGGGCGACGATCCCGCGTTGCACGCACAAGACACGGTGAAGGCCGGCGCCGGCTTGGTTGATCCTGTCGTCGCGCGCCTCATCGCTGAAGAGGGCCCCGCGCGAGTGATGGACCTCATCGCGCTCGGCGTTCCATTCGATCGCACGCCGGATGGCAAGCTTGCGCAAAGCTTAGAGGCCGCGCATTCGCGCCCGCGCGTGGTGCGCGTCTCTGGCGATCTCGCCGGCAGAGCCATTATGGATGCGCTGATCGCTGCTGCACGCGTAGCCCCGCATATCGATATTGTCGAGAATGCGCGCGCCGTCTCACTGTTGCAGGATGAAAGCGGCGCCGCATGCGGCGTACTCTGCGTGAATGCGCAAGGCGAGACTCGGCTGAAAGCGTGCGAGGTCGTGTTCGCGACCGGCGGTTCGGGCGGCCTCTACGCCGTCACCACCAATCCGCCCGAAGCCATGGGCCAAGGCTTCGCCATCGCCGCGCGCGCGGGCGCTCTGATCGCCGACCCTGAATTCGTGCAATTCCATCCCACGGCCATCGATATCGGGCGTGACCCCGCCCCGCTCGCCACCGAAGCGCTGCGCGGCGAGGGCGCGCACCTGATCAACGCCGCTGGCGAGCGCTTCGTCGATGATCTGGCCCCGCGCGATGTGGTCGCCCGCGCGATCCACGCCGAACGCGAAGCCGGACGCGGCGCCTTTCTGGATGCACGCGACGCCATTGGCCCCCACTTTCCCGAACACTTCCCCACCGTGTTCGAAGCTTGCATGAGCGCGGGGCTCGATCCGCGTCTTGCGCCCATCCCGGTCGCGCCCGCCGCGCACTACCATATGGGCGGCGTCGTCACCGATATTTGGGGCCGCACCACGATTGCGCGCCTTTCTGCGGTGGGCGAATGCGCCTCCACTGGCGCGCACGGCGCCAATCGCCTCGCCTCCAATTCACTGCTGGAGGCCGTGGTTTACGCCCATCGCATCGCCGACCGGCTGCGCGACAGCGAGGCCGCCACACCCGCGCGCGGCATGCCAGCGCGCGCCCCTACTATACTTCCACCCGAAGCCCGCGCAGAGCTGCGCGCACTCATGCAAAAACACGCAGGCGTCGCGCGCGACGGCGCCGGCTTAACCAAAGCGCTCGACCGCATCGACGCACTCTGCAATCTTCATGGCGACGCCAATCCTTTGCGCGCCGCTCGCCTCATCGTCTCTGCCGCCCTAGCCCGCAAGGAAAGCCGAGGCGGCCATTATCGGAGTGACTACCCAAATGCGGGAGCGCCGGAACGCACCTTTCTCACCGCTGCGTCAGCTGCCCCCGCTGCCTGATCTGGTGCTTGAGCCGATCGTGAAGCTGGCGCTGGCCGAAGACCTCGGCGCAGCCGGCGATGTGACGACCGACGCGATCATCGATCCGGAGATGCGCGGCAAGTGGGCGCTGCGCGCGCGGGAGAATGGCGTGGTCGCCGGCATGGACGCGGCCAATCTCACAGCGTGGCTGGTCGACCCGGACATCCTCTTCACGGTCGCTGTTCCCGATGGCGGCGCCGTGAAAGCCGGCGAAACAATCATGGAGATCGAGGGCTATGTGCGCTCGGTGCTGATGGCCGAACGCACCATGCTCAATTTCATTGGGCGGCTCTCCGGCATTGCAACGCTGACGAAAACCTATGTCGACGCGGTCGCTGGCATGGGCGTGATTATCGCCTCAACACGCAAAACCACGCCTGGCCTGCGCGCGCTGGAAAAGCGGGCCGTGAAATTGGGCGGCGGCGGCGCCCACCGCTACGGGCTCGATGACGCCATTCTGATCAAAGACAATCACGTCGCCGCCGCTGGCGGCGTGGTGAAGGCGCTCGAACTGGCGCGCAAAGGCGCAGGGCATCTCACTGCTATCGAGATCGAAGTGGATTCCCTCGATCAGCTTCGTGAAGTGCTGCCGCACGCGCCGAGCGCCGTGCTGCTCGACAATTTCTCACTTGCCGACATGCGCGCAGCGGTAAAGCTCGCCAAAGGCAAGACGCTGCTGGAGGCCTCGGGTGGCGTCACCATCGAAACCGTGTTCGCCATCGCCGAAACCGGCGTCGATGTCATCAGCATCGGCGCGCTCACCCACTCGGCGCGCAGCCTGGATGTCGGGTTGGACGCGCTCGGCTGATCAAACTTCCGATGCGCGGGGACATTTTGGCGTGTTAAAGAGCGCCCATGGCGCCCGCGCTCCCGCAGAACCGCAAGCTCGCGGCCATCGTCTCGTGCGACATTGCCGGCTATTCGGCGCTGTCGGAGAACGATCCCGCGCGCGCCATCGCTAGCGTCGAGGAGCTGCGCCGCCACGCTGAAGCCCTCACCGCTGAACATGGCGGACGGATCTTCAGCACAGCAGGCGACGGGGCCATGCTCGAATTCGCTACGGCCACCGACGCTCTGAACGCCGCTATCCGCTTAGCCGGCGTCCTAAAAAATCCCCCGCTGCGCTGCGGCGTGCACCTTGGCGAAGTCACGGTGACGAAGAACGGCGATTTACTCGGCCACAACGTCAATGTCGCGGCGCGCCTGCAGTCCGAAGCGCCGCCCGCTGGCGTGCTTGTCTCGCAATCGGTGCGCGACTTGCTCGATGCTGACACCGCCAACCAACTGACACCGCGCGGCAAGATCAAACTCGCCAAGATGCGCCAGACGATGGCGGTGTTTGTATATGGCGACTTGAAACCAAATCCGACCGCACAACCGACGCTCGCCGTGCTCCCCTTCGATCCCTCAGCCCGAGACAGGCGTTCGCGCGCCCTCTCCGATGGCGTCTCAGAAGAAATTCTCTACGCCGTCTCGCGCACGCCGGGCCTGCGCGTCATCGGCTCCACGTCCAGTTTCACTTTCCGCGGTCGCCACAAGCCCAAAGCTGCTGAAGCGCTCAACGCCACGCACATACTCGACGGTTCGGTGCGGCGCATGGATGACAATGTCCGCATCACCACCCAGCTCACGGAAGCCGGAACCGGCCTGGTGCTTTGGTCCGAGCGCTATGAGCGCGCGCTCGGCGATGCGATGGCCTTGCAAGATGAAATCGCTGGCGAAGTGGCTAAAGCGCTCGCCATCGCCATGCGTGAAGCCGGACGCGCCCGCCCGCCAAAACTCACGGCCGCGCTGTTCGAATCCTACCTGCAAGCGCGCGAGCATTTGCGTGCTGGCGCGCCAGCGCAAACCGCGATGGCCGCCACCAAACTTGAACGGGTCGTTGCAGAAGCGCCCGATTTCGCCCGCGCCTGGGCTGGCCTGGCCGCAGCGCGCCTGGAAACACTGCGCCTGGCGGCGACCGATCGCGCCAATTTGCTCACCGTGACGCGCGACGCCGCGGAGCGCGCCATCGGCCTCGACCCTGGCGCAGCAGAGGCCTTGGCCGTGCTGGCCTCGCTCCAAAGCGAGTTCGGCCGCTGGCGCGAACGCGAAGCGCTGCTGGAGCGCGCGCTGGAGGCCGAGCCCAACAATCCGTTGCTGCTGTTCCGCCATGGGCAATTTCTTGTTTCCGTCGGTCGCGTCGCCGCCGGCTATGCGCAGCAGGCGCGCGCATTCGAGCTGGATCCGCTCGACCCCATGCTGGCGGCGTTTCACGGCTACAATGTGTGGTCCAAGATTTCCAAGGATGAGGGCCGCAAAGTGCTCGCTGACGCGCACGCGCTTTATCCCAACAATGTGTTCGTCTGGTACATGCGGCTCAACATAGCCGCGCTGGATGGCGATTTCGCGGAGGCGGCGGCGCTGCGTGAGGATGGCGTGCGCTTGCTGCCGCACTTGATGCACTCGCCCACCTATCTCGCCGGCAAGATGATGCAAGACGTTCTCGCTTCACCCTCGCCCGAGGCCTTCATGAAGCTCGGCGCCGATTTTGCCGCCATGGCCGAGCGCCAGCCCTCTGCTTCGCTCGATCTGGGCGTTGCGCTCGCCGTGCTTGGCTTCACCGGACCGGCGCTTACCCTATTCGCCCAAGCACTCGACAACATCGACGCTTGGCGGCTGGATGCGCTCGAAGCCGTGCGCCCGCATATCGGCTACGAGACCGCGCTGCTTTTCATTGATCAAACGCGCGCGCTGCGAATGGACCAAGGTTTCCCGCCGCTCTGCGCACGACTTGGGTTGACGCATTATTGGCGCGAAACCGAAAACTGGCCAGATTGCGTTGAGGAAACCAGTTACGCCTACGATTTCAAAGCGGCGTGCGCTGAGCTTTAATCAGGCGCACTTGGCGTTGCGGCTTATGCGCTCGGCCGACGCTGGAAACTTCAACAGCTTCTCCGCGGGCCGGATCGGGCGTGGCGCGAAATTGCCGCCGCAATTAGGACAAGCGCCTCTTAGAACGCCATCAGCGCAAGTTGCGCAGAAGGTGCACTCGAAGCTGCAAATCCGCGCATCCGGACTATCTGGCGGCAAGTCCATATCGCAGCACTCGCAATTGGGCCTGAGTTCGAGCATCACCCAACTCCGGTCATTTGCTCAATGGCTTGCTTGCGCGCGGATGCGAACGCGGCGAAGCGCCGACGCACTTCCTCCACGATTTCCGGCGGCGCCGTTTCAGGCCGCCCGGCATTGAAGGGCGGCGCCGGTGCATATTCGATCATGAGCTGAACCATTTGCGCCGCTTGTGCGCCGGCAATGTCCGCCACGATCGAAAGCGCGATATCGATTCCCGCCGTAACGCCCCCGCCTGTAATCGCATTGCCATCACGCACGACGCGCGCATCGTCTGGTATCGCACCCAACGCCGCCAGCAGTTCGCGATAGGCCCAGTGCGAACCGGCGCGCTTGCCTTGCAGCAAACCTGCGGCCGCCAGGATCAGCGAACCCGTGCAAACAGCGGTTACATATTGCGCGCGTGCGCCAAGGCGCTTCACCTGCGCCATAAACTCCGCATCGAGCATGGCTTCAGTCTGCCCTGGTCCGCCCGGGACCATGATCATGTCGCAGTCTTGAATGTCCGCAAGCCGCGCAAGGTTAGCGAAGCAAAGCCCCATTTCGCTCCTTAGGTTTCCGCCGTCCTTGGAAGCGACAATGACGTCCGCGCCGGGCATGCGCGAGAGCACTTCATATGGCCCGGTGAAATCCAACTGCGTCACGCGCGGATAGAGGACGAACACGATCTTTAGTGCCTGCGCCATCGACGCCTCCAATTGACGGCTGATCCTGATCCGTTCATGCTTTGGCGGAAATGACAAATACCCCTCGTTTTCCGCCAAAGCGCCGCGTCGCTGTGGCGATCTATCCGGGCTTCCAAATCCTGGACGCCGCCGGACCAATCGCCGCCTTCGAGATCGCCACCCGCTTCGTGCGCGATTGCTATGAGGTGGTCGTCATCGCCAGCGATACGGGCTTGGTGCGCTCCTCCTCCGGCGTCTCCATGCCGGCGCAGACGGTGAAGGGCCTTAACCTCGCGCGCTTCGATACGCTGATCGGCGTCGGCGGGATGGGGGTGCGCGAAGCCGCAAACGACCCCGTATTGGTCGGCGCATTCAAGCGCGGCGCGCAACGCTGCCGACGCGTCGCCAGCGTATGCTCGGGTAGCTTCTTGCTCGCTGTCGCCGGCCTGCTCGACGGCAAGACCGCCACAACGCACTGGCGCCAAGCTGCGCTGATGCAGCGCCTATTTCCCAATGTCCGCGTCGAAGCGGACCGCATCTATGTGCGAGAAGGCGATATCTGGACTTCCGCCGGCGTCACAGCTGGTATTGATCTGGCGCTCGCTATGATCGCGGACGATTACGGCGCCGAGGTCGCCAGCAATGTCGCGCGTGAGATGGTGGTTTATGCGCAGCGCCCCGGCGGACAAGCCCAGCACTCCGCCCTGCTCGACCTCGGCGGCGGCGAGAAGTTCGCCAGCTTGAATGCCTGGATCCGTGCAAACCTAGATGCAGATCTGAGCGTGGAGGCGCTTGCGGCGCGCGTGGCGATGAGTCCGCGCAATTTCGCCCGCGCTTATGCCGCTGAAACCGGCGTGACGCCGGCCAAGGCGGTCGAAAGACTTCGCGTGGAGGGCGCGCGCGGAAAACTCGAAGCTGGAGCCGCTATTCAGGAGGCCGCGCGACTCGCTGGTTTCGGCGACCCCGAACGCATGCGCCGAGCCTTCATCCGCCTTTACGGCGCCCCGCCCGCCGCGCTCAGGCGCACGCTCCGCCGCGCTTGATTTTCGCGCCAAAGAAGCGGACGCAAGGGGCTATGGCCAACGATCAGAAATCCATTTTCGTCACTGGAGCGGGCTCCGGCATTGGCCGCGCCACAGCGCAGCTTTTCGCTGAGCGCGGCTGGTTTGTCGGCCTGTTCGACATCAACCCGAAAGGGCTGGAAGAAACCGCCGACACCCTTCCCGAAGGGCAACGCATTTCCATGAGCTTCGATGTGCGCGATTCCGCGGGATGGACGCGCGCCGTCGAAGCGTTCGGCCAAGCAACTGGCCGGCGCATGAATGTGCTGTTCAACAATGCTGGCCTTGGCCGCGGCGGGCCGATCGAGGAGATGTCCGAGCAAGACATAGACCTCGTGCTCGATGTGAATCTGAAAGGCGTGATCAAAGGCGTCCGCGCAGCGTTGCCGCTTTTGCGCGAAACACCCGGCGCACGCATCGTAAACACAGCTTCCGTCGCTGGGATTGTCGGCACGTCGCAATTGTCGATCTATTGCGCGAGCAAATTCGCCGTGCGCGGACTGACTGAATCGCTCGACATTGAAATGTCGCGCTACGGCATACGTGTTACGAGTTTGATGCCCTGGTTTGTGGAGACCGCCATTCTCGACAATCGCGCCGGCGATTCAAACCGCACGCTGCGCGAGAATCTCATCTCGCAGAAAATGCCCATCTATCCGGTGCGCATGGCGGCGGAGCGGGCGTGGGACGCCGCGCACGGCAAAGACGTGCACTACATGGTCGGCAAAGCAGCGGAGCGCGCGCGCTTCTTCGCGCGCTGGGCGCCGGGCATGTTGCGCGCACAAATGCTGAAAAATCTCGCGAACCAATAAAGCAAAACCTCCCCGCCTGGCGGAGAGGGATTGCTGTTCCCTGCTCGCTGAAAATCTTAAGTGGCGACTTCGCCCGGAACTGTGCTGATCGGCGCATCCGCAGCTTCAGAAGCCGCTTTCGCGTCTAAGGCCGGCGCATCATTGGTTTCCAACTGCGTGTCCGCCAGCGCCGCCTCGGCCTCCATCGCCTCGTCCACCGCAGCCGGGATCAGATCATCGCTTCTGCGGCCATGGCTGGCGCTGGCCAAGCGCGTCGCCAACGCCGCCTGATAGGTGGCGCGCTCAGAGCGGTTCGGGAAGCGATAGAAGATGTGGCTGCCGATACGGGTGGTCTCGACCAAGCCCGACGACCAAACCGGATTCACAGCAACCGTGTGATAGTGCGTCGCGCGTTGCGTCATCGGCCGCGCATAGCCCTGCATCACCTGGCTGGCGATTTCCTGAGCTCGCGTCCAGGCGGCGCCGCGCGGGCGAGCGCGGAGCGAGCCATCGCAGGTGAAGGAGAATTGGCAGCCCGTCACGCGGTGCGAGCCCTGATAGACCACGCCGCAAATCGTATTCGGGTAAGCCGGCGAACGGACCCGGTTCATCACCACTTCGGCGACCGCGACCTGGCCTTCATAGCTCTCGCCGCGGCTCTCATAGTAAATCGCCTGCGACAGGCAGCCGAGCTCGCGCGCATTGACCTGCTGCGTGCTCTGAGCGGCCGGCGCCCGCGGCGCGACCGTATCGAGCGGGGCCAGCGGCCCGCGGAGGGCGGCTTGGACCAACATGGCGTGCGTGTCTGCGCCATTGGTGAACAGGGAAGCCTGGCCGCGCGCGCGCAAGCCGTCAGCGGTCCGATAGGCGGTCAGCTCGACCCGCGCGGTCGGCTCCGTGCGCAGCAATTGGTTTTGCAGTTCGGCTTGGAAGGAAACCGAACGCGCCGCCCATTCAGCGCCTTCGCGCTGTTCGGCGGCGCGATGCGAGATCACGGGCATGGCGACAGCCGCGGCCGCAATGCACACGATCGTCGCTGCGCCCTGGCGCATCGCCAGAGGGTTCCGTTCGATCTCGACCATCAGCTGGGCTCGTACCGTTCCCGCAAAGTTAGTCAGTCGACGCCAGAACTCAGGTAAAATCATTAATCCCCACTTAACTTCGTCTAGAAATGGCACAGATGACGGCCAATTAATCTGGACGAGCCAAAGCAATATCCCGCGGGTATAACGGTGCCGCAGGAGCACTCGGCCATACACAGCCTGCTCCAGAGGGGCGATTGACTTTTTGTTCATCTGTATGAATCCACGGCCTTTGGGTACGCCGCTGCGGCTTGACTGCAACAGCTTCCCCGGAGCCTCCCGCCCTTACTGGACAAGGCTTTGCGAGGATCGTGCCGGTTCACCTTCCAGGCGAATGGCCGTGCGGCGACCAGCCGCAAGAGTCGCAGCTGCCTCCCGCTCCGTTAAGGTAAGGGGTTCAGCCTGACGCTCAGGCAGTGCCGCTTCCAGATGCGCCTGAGAGCGCCGCTTGGGCCGCCGCCAAGCGGGCGATCGGAACGCGGAAGGGTGAGCACGAAACGTAGTCCAGCCCGGCGCGCTCAAAAAACGCGACCGAGGCCGGGTCCCCACCATGCTCGCCGCAGACACCGAGCTTCAGCCCCTTGCGCGACGCTCGCCCCCGCTCTGCGGCGATGGTCACAAGCTCGCCCACGCCGCTTTCATCTACGGAGACGAAGGGGTCAGTCGGCAGAACGCCGCGCTCGACGAAGTTTCCCAGGAACTTTCCGGAGTCGTCGCGCGAAAGCCCCATCGTGGTCTGCGTCAGATCATTGGTGCCGAACGAGAAGAACTCAGCCGACTCCGCAATCTCGCGCGCCATCAAAGCCGCGCGCGGCAGCTCGATCATGGTGCCCACAAGATAGGGCACCTTGATCTTGCGCGCCGCGAACACTTCCTCGGCGATCGCATCGACGCGCGCTTTCAAAATTTCCAACTCGCGTTTCGCCACCACAAACGGGATCATGATTTCCGGCTGCGGCGGCTTGCCTTGTTCGGCGACATCACAGGCCGCTTCAAACAAAGCGCGCGACTGCATGTCATAGATTTCCGGAAACACGATCGCGAGCCGGCAACCACGGAAGCCGAGCATCGGATTCACTTCATGTAATTCGCGCGCCCGCGCGAGCAGCGCTTTCGCATCAATGCCCGTAGCTTTCGCGACTTCGGCGCAATCCTCTTCCGTGTGCGGCAAGAATTCATGCAGCGGCGGATCGAGATAGCGCACCGTGACGGGCCGATCGCCCATGATGCGGAAGATATCGACAAAATCCTTCCGCTGATACGGTTCCAGCTTCGCCAAAGCAGCGACGCGGCCCTCAACCGTATCGGCCAGGATCATCTCGCGCACAGCGGCGATGCGCTCGGCGTCGAAGAACATGTGCTCGGTGCGGCAAAGGCCAATGCCCTCGGCGCCGAACTTCACCGCGGTCTGGGCGTCTTCGGGCGTTTCAGCATTGGCGCGCACTTTCATGCGCCGCGCCTTATCGGCCCAGGTCATCAGCGTCGCGAAATCGCCGGTGAGCTCCGGCTGCACCATTTGCGCCGCGCCAAACAGCACTTCGCCCGACGAGCCATCAACCGTGATCACTTCGCCCGCCAGCACTTTGCGCCCGCCGACGGAGAAGAAGCCCTCCTTCATATCGATGCGCAAACCGGCCGCGCCGGACACGCAAGGCCGCCCCATGCCGCGCGCAACCACCGCCGCGTGCGAGGTCATGCCCCCGCGCGCCGTGACGATGGCTTTCGCCGCGTGCATGCCGTGAATGTCTTCCGGGCTGGTTTCATCGCGCACGAGGATGACCGCATCGCCATTGGTGGCGCGCTTAGCCGCTTCATCGGAATCGAACACCACCATCCCGACCGCCGCGCCCGGCGAAGCCGGCAAGCCTTTGCAGATCAAGTCGCGATGATAGTTAGGCGCGATAGTAGGATGCAGCAACTGATCGAGCGCGGCGGCATCCACGCGCTGCACCGCTTCATTTTCTGTGATCAGTTTTTCGTTCGCCATATCGACGGCGATTTTCAGCGCGGCCTTGGCCGTGCGTTTGCCGTTGCGGGTTTGCAGCATGTAGAGCGTGTTGCGCTCGACCGTGAACTCCAAGTCCTGCATGTCGCGATAATGCGCTTCGAGCTTTTGATACATACGCGTCAGCTCAGCGAACACTTCTGGCATCGCCTCTTCCAGCGAAAGACCGCCCTCGCCCATCGCTTCGCGCGCGGCCTTCGTCAGCGGCTTGGGCGTGCGAATGCCGGCGACGACATCTTCGCCTTGCGCATTGATCAGATACTCGCCGTAAAACTTCTTCTCGCCCGTCGAAGGATCGCGGGTGAAGGCGACGCCGGTGGCGCTGGTCTCGCCCATATTGCCGAACACCATGGCCTGCACGTTGACCGCCGTGCCCCAGCTTTCCGGGATATTGTTGTGCTTCCTGTAGAAGATCGCGCGATCATTCATCCACGAATTAAACACTGCGCCAATGGCGCCCCAGAGCTGCTGCTTAGGGTCTGATGGGAACGGCTCGCCATGCTCGCGCTCCACTGCGCGCTTATATTGAGCCACCACCACCTTCCAATCTTCGGCGGTGAGTTCAGTGTCGGTGCGATAATCATTGGCGTCCTTATGGCCGCCTAGAATTTCCTCGAACACGCCATGCTCCACTTCGAGCACCACGTCCGAATACATTTGAATGAAGCGGCGATAGGAATCGTAAGCAAAGCGCGCATCGCCCGATAGCTTGGCGAGGCCCTCAACGGTTTCATCGTTGAGGCCAAGGTTCAGCACCGTATCCATCATGCCCGGCATGGAGGCGCGCGCCCCCGAACGCACCGAAACCAGCAGCGGATTGGAGGCATCGCCGAATGTCTTGCCGGCCTTCTTTTCCAGCGCCGCCAAAGCCGCATCAACTTGGCCGGCGAGTTCAGCCGGATACTGGCGGTTATTTTTGTAGAATTCGGTGCAGACTTCCGTGGTCAGCGTAAAGCCCGGAGGAACTGGCAAGCCGAGCTTGGCCATCTCCGCAAGGTTTGCGCCCTTGCCGCCCAGCAGCGTCTTCATCGACGCATCGCCGGCGCTCTCGCCGCCGCCGAAGCCGTAAACCCATTGCGTCATAACCACCTCATTCCCCTTCTCCCTTGCGGAGAAGGGGCTAGGGGATGAGGGGCGAGTCAACGCTCCATCATCACCATGTTCGCACGCCCCTCATCCGGCCGCTTCGCGGCCACCTTCTCCGCAAGGGAGAAGGTGGGACAGAGCTAGCCCTCGATCTTCGAGAAGTCCGCCACGGCGGACAGCGCCTCAACTAAGCGCGAGAGCAGCAAAAGTCTATTGCGCCGCAGCGCCGGATCGTCGGCGTTGACGAGCACGCCTTCAAAGAACGCATCCACCGGCGCGCGAAGCCCGGAGAGCGCTTTCATCGCCGCGGCGAAATCCTCTTTCTCCACCGCCGCCCGCGCTGCTGGCAGCGCTGTTTCAAGCGCCGCATGCAACGCCTTCTCCGCAGCCTCGGCGAGCAGCTTCGGCTCAACCGCACCTTTGGCCTCCTCGGCGCTCCACTTCCCCTTCTTCTCCTCCGCCGCGAGAATGTTGGCCGCGCGCTTATAGCCCGCGAGCAAGTTCGCGCCGTCCTGCGATTTCAGGAACACATCGAGCGCTTCCACGCGCGCAACGATGCGGACGAGATCGTCGTCGCCCAACGCGAACACGGCGTCGACGAGATCGTGACGCTTGCCTTGATCGCGGAGTTGGACTTTGAGGCGATCGGCGAGGAAGGCGGTTAGCGCACCACAGAAAGCGTTGAATATTGGCTCGACCTGCTTGGCCGCCGCAACGAACTCGTTGCGGGCCTCATCTGCGGCCTCTTTGTCCAATCGCAACACCGTTCCATCGAAAAGGACGACGGTATCATCGTCACGAGGCAGGCGCTCGACAGCTTCGGCATATTTTTCGAGGGCATTGCTTCGCGACGACAAGCGTCGGACTGCCTCGTAATATTGATCTGGCGGATCATTGTCGTTTGCAAAGAGCAAAACATGCTTTTCGCAGGCGGCAATCAGGCCATCATACTCGAACGCGAATGCAATTGGTGATGATCGCAACTCTCGCAACAAATCTGCGCCGCCACTGAAGCCATCCGCAAGTCGCGACAAATCTTCGAAGCCTTCGAGCAACAATCCCAATCCTAGCGCGGACTCGACAAGCATTAGTCGATAGCGAGCAGCAAAAAGCTTGGAGAGATTTACGCGGATGCCCGACTGCAACACCACCCGCACAATGCCCAGTGCCGCACGACGGAGGGCGTAAGGATCGCTTGAACCTGTCGGCTTCTCATCAATCGCCCAAAAGCCAACCAGCGTATCCAGCTTATCCGCCAGCGCGAGCGTCACCGCGACTTTGTCCGTCGGCACGCGATCATTCGGCCCCAGCGGGCGATAATGATCTTCGATGGCGATCGCGATCGACTCCTCTCCCCTTCTCCCTTGCGGAGAAGGGGTCGGGGGATGAGGGGCGTGCAAACGCTCAGGCGCCTGATTGTCGGCGCGCCCCTCACCCGCCGCGCTCTGCGCGGCGCCCTCTCCGCGAGGGAGAGGGCTGATCTCAGCCAAATAAAGCTGGCGCCCAATCTGCCCCTGCAGCTCAGGAAACTCGCCAACCGTCTCCGTCACCAGATCGCATTTGCAGAGTTCAGCCGCGCGCGAGACCAGCTCTGCATCCGCGCCCGTGACCGTGCACAATTCCACCGCCAGCGCTTTCACGCGCTCGACCTTATCCCACACGCTGCCAAGCTTCTGGTGGAAGACGATCTTCTCCAGCTTCGCCTTGCGTTCTTCGGTGAAGAGCGGCGTTTTCTTATCCGCATCCCAGAAGAAGCGCGCATCGTTGAGCCGCGCCGAAAGCACGCGCGCATTGCCCGCCGCAATGGCTTTCCCGCCATCCTTGGCGCTGACATTCGCCACCGTCACGAAATGCGGCGCCAGCTTTTGCGTGTTCGGATCGCGCACCGCGAAATATTTCTGGTGCGTGCGCATGGAGAGCCGGATCACTTCACCCGGCAAATCCAAGAAGGCCGGGTCCATATCGCCCAGCAGCACGACCGGCCACTCCGCCAGCCCCGCCACCTCTTCCAGCAGCCCCGCATCCTCCACCAGTTCAAGCCCGCGCGCCGCGCATGCTTGCTTGGCGCCTTCAAGAATGATGCGCTTACGCTCTTCCCGCTCCAGCACGACATGCGCGCCCGCCAGCGCCTCTTTATATTGCGCGACGCTCGTCACCTTGATCTCGCCCGGCGCGTGGAAGCGATGGCCCTGCGTGACCGGCTTGCTGGCGATCGTATCGACGCTGATCTTCACCGGCGCGCCGTCGAATAAGCACAAAATATTGTGCAGCGGACGCACCCATTGCAGATCGCTCGATTGCGACCGCATCGATTTCGGCCACGGAAACGCGCGGATGATTTCAGGAATGACATCCTGCAGGATCGCAGGCGTATCGCGCCCCGCGCGCTCGATGTGAGCTTCGTAGAACGAGCCCTTCTTGTCTTCGACGATCTTCGCCTCGTTTATGGATTTTAGGCCTGCACTGCGGAGGAAACCGGCTATGGCTGCTTCAGGCGCCCCCACACGCGGCCCCCGCTTCATTTCAGAATAGTCGCCGGTCTTTGCGTCCAGATTTTCAATAACCGCCCCAATCCGTCGGGGCGTTGAAAAGGTGGCGATCGAGAACGTCGGCTTGCCATTTCTCGCGGACGGAAAGCCCGCAGCTTGGAGACGCTCATTTAGCGCCCGCGCCAAATCCTCCTCCGCGCGCTTCTGCATCCGCGCCGGAATTTCTTCGCTGAACAATTCGAGCAGGAGTTCGGGCATTACGGCTCCTCACTCCCCCTCTCCCTTGCGGAGAGGGGGTTGGGGGGTGTGGGGCGATCCGACACGCGTCTGTCAATCGCCTCGCGCACGCGCTCGACAACCCAAGCCGGCCGATCCCACGCATCATTGTTGGCGAAGCGCAGCACACGAAATCCTTCAGTCACCGCGAATAATTCTTTGTCACGATCATTCGCCTGCACTTCGGGCAAGCGATGAATTGAGCCGTCAATCTCAATCAAAATGCGAGCACCGTAATGGCCGAAATCAAACACGTAATCGCCCATCGCAACTTGCCGGCGGAAGGTGTGGCCTTCAATTGAACGAAGTAGCTTCCAGAGGACTTTCTCGGACGGCGTTTGCTCTTTGCGCTGACGCGCAGCGCGAAGCTTTGTGCGCGTATGATCCTTTTGGCGTTCCTCACCTAAGGCAGGCGCGTAGCCGTGACCGAGTTTTTTTTGTGCAGGCTGGTTTAGAGATGGCGCGTTTGAACGCCCCTCACCCCCCGCCCCCTCTCCGCAAGGGAGAGGGGGTGTCGGCGCTTCATTCGGCGTCATGCTTGACTCTCCGCCCAAGCGCTCGCGCACCCCTTCGCCAAATCGCGCACGCGGGCGATAAAGCTTTGGCGCTCTGTGGGCGAGACCACGCCGCGCGCATCGAGCAGATTGAACAGGTGCGACGCCTTCAGCGTGTAATCGAACGCCGGCAACACCGCGCCTTCGCTCAGCAGCCGCTTCGCCGTCGCCTCCGCATCGGCGAACCAGCGCAGATTTTGCTCAGCATCACTCAGTTCAAAATTGAACCGCGATTGCTGGCGCTCATTTTCCAGAAACACATCGCCATAGGTGAGCGGCGTTGCACTATCAGGATCGTTGAACGGGAGATCGAACACGCGATCAATGCCGAACACATACATGGCCAAGCGCTCGAGCCCGTAGGTCAGCTCCCCGCTCACCGGGCGCACATCCAAGCCGCCGACTTGCTGGAAGTACGTATACTGGCTCACCTCCATGCCGTCGCACCACACCTCCCAGCCGAGCCCCCAGGCGCCGACGGTTGGATTTTCCCAATCGTCCTCGACGAAGCGGATATCGTGCAGCAGCGGGTCGATGCCAATGCGCACCAGCGATTGCAGATACAGATCCTGAAGATTCGGCGGGTTCGGCTTCAGGATCACCTGGAATTGGTAATAGTGCTGCAGGCGGTTCGGGTTTTCGCCATAGCGCCCGTCTTTCGGCCGGCGCGAGGGCTGCACGTAGGCCGCGCGCCACGGTTTCGGCCCTAGCGCCCGCAGCGTCGTCGCCGGGTGCAGCGTGCCGGCGCCCACCTGCTCGTCATAAGGCTGCAGGATCGCGCACCCCTGCTCAGCCCAGTAAGTCTGGAGCGTCAGGATCACGTCCTGAAAACAGCGGAGCGGTTTGTCTGCCATGGGGCGTGGCCTAAAGGCGCCCGGCCCGTCGATCAAGCGCGCCGCCCGGTCCAAAACCCCACCTCTGGCCCGCTGTTTGCGTTCGACGCGCCGATCATCCCGGAACGGAGCGGCGCGCGCCGCGTTCGCACCTATAATCAGGGAGCGGATAGCATGAGCGTCGAGAACCCCAGCAAGCCGGCAGCGTGGCGCGCTGACGCCATCTCCGCCGCCCATATCGCGCTGGGTTTGAGCGTTTGGTCTCGTTTGCCATGGCCGTCTTTACTCTGGCGCTCGGCCCCATCGCTTAACTCGGCGGTTCGTCCGAAAATATCTGCTCAATTGGCATGCCGAACAGCCGCGCGATTTTGAACGCCAGGGGCAGCGAGGGATCGTACTTGCCGGTCTCGATCGCATTGACGGTTTGACGCGAGACATTGAGCCGCTCGGCCAGATCAGCCTGGCTCCAATTGTTCTCCGCCCGCAGCACGCGCAGTCGGTTCTTCACCTACACCTCCCGCGCACCGCCGACCCCGGGAAAAGCACCGGTCGGCTCAGAAGTGAAGACCACCGAGCACGATCGGAGCGCACATTACAGGTTCGCCCATCGCTGACAGGGTCACTAGCCACGACGCCGCGACTGCCAAAGCAGCCAGCAAAATCTCCCGGATCTCCATCGCGCTCTCCTTGGACAAGCTTCCTTGACATAATATATCAAGGAAACTTGTCTTTATGTCAAGCGTGCTATTTGCACTTTCTGTCATCGCGAATCTGGAGAAGGTTAACGCCGTGGGAATTTGCGGGATAGACGAAGCGGGGCGCGGGCCGCTGGCCGGGCCTGTGGTGGCGGCGGCGGTGATCCTGCCGCGCAGAGGTCGGCCCAAGGGGCTTGACGATTCCAAGCAGCTTGGCGCTGAAGCGCGCGAAGAGCTGGCCCGCAAAATACGCGATCTGGGTCTGGTTGGCGTGGGCGTCGCCAGCGTCGAGGAAATTGACCGCTTCAACATCCTGCGCGCCAGCCACTTGGCCATGCGCCGCGCTTATGAGGAGCTTGCTGCGCTTACTGTCCCCATCGCCGCTTTGGTGGACGGCAATATGGATCCCGGCCTGCCCTGCCCAACCGAGTGCATTGTCGATGGCGACGCCATCGCCCCGCTTATCTCCGCCGCCTCCATCATCGCCAAGGTCGAGCGCGACCGGATGATGGCGGCGCTCTGCCTGGAATACCCAGGCTACGCCTTCTCCAAGCACAAGGGCTATGGAACGCCCGAGCACCAGGAGGCGCTCTTCCGCCTCGGCCCGTGCGCCATCCACCGCCGCAGCTTCAAGACCGTACAAGCCGCGATCGAACGGCAGGGCGATTTGCTCAAGGCGTCCTAGGCGCGTGCCGCCAGCCATCCACAACATCTAGCTGCGCGGCGCCTTGACTCAGGCAGAAACAGCCGGCGCCCATTGATTCTCTCTTAACCCTCACGCTTCATGGATGTCCGTTCCGGGGACGTCATGAAGCTGCCTAAAGACAAGATCATCGCCGGCGATTGCATCGCCGAAATGAAAAAGCTGCCGGCGAGCAGCGTGGACCTCGTTTTTGCGGACCCACCCTACAATTTGCAACTCGGCGGCGGTCTCACCCGTCCGGACCAATCAATCGTCGATGGCGTCGACGATGAGTGGGACAAATTCCAGGACTTCACCGCATACGACGACTTCACCCGCGCCTGGATGAGCGAAGCCCGCCGCGTGCTGAAGGATGATGGCGCCATATGGGTGATCGGCTCCTATCACAACATCTTCCGCGTCGGCGCGGTGCTGCAGGATCTCGGCTTCTGGGTGCTGAACGACATCGTCTGGCGCAAAACCAATCCGATGCCGAACTTCAAAGGCACGCGCTTCACCAATGCGCATGAAACTTTGATCTGGGCCGCCAAGAGCAAAGGCGCGCGCTACACCTTTCATTATGACGCGCTGAAAATGCTCAATGACGATCTGCAAATGCGTTCCGATTGGACGCTGCCGATCTGCACTGGCTCCGAGCGCTTGAAAGATCGCGAAGGCCGCAAAGCGCACCCAACGCAAAAGCCCGAAGCTCTGCTGCATCGCATCGTGCTCGCCACCTCAAAGCCCGGCGAGGTGATCCTCGATCCATTCTTCGGCACGGGCACGACCGGCGCCGCCGCCAAACGTCTCGGTCGCCATTTCATCGGCATTGAGCGCGATGCGAGTTATATCGAAGCCGCCCGCGCGCGGCTGAAAAAAGTTACGCCAGCCGCTGCGGAGGATTTGATGGTGACGCGCTCGAAGAAAGAAGAGCCGCGCGTGCCGTTCGGCCAAATCATTGAAGCCGGCTTCCTGCGTCCGGGCGACGTGCTGATCTCGCCAGATGGCCGATCCAAGGCGCGCGTGCGCGCCGACGGCTCGCTCGCGCTCGGCGCCGAAACCGGATCGATTCACCGTATCGGCGCGGTCGCGGCCAAAGCGCCTGCGTGCAATGGATGGACCTATTGGCATTCGTCGAACGGTCAGCCGATCGATCACTTTCGTCGCGAAATTCGGCGACAAATGGCGATGAGCGTTTAACGCGCATCCAAAAGCCAAGCTGGCTGCATCCTCTCCTTTGCGGACCCAATGCGCGCCCCCGCGCAACCGTGGAGGACAGTCATGAAAGCCAAGTTCATTATTGCCGCGTCATTGTTGGCGGCGGCGTCTTTTCCAGCATTTGCGCAAACTGAGCCGATGACCGATGGCCGCTACATGGCTGCCTCGCGCTGCGTCGCCTACGCGCAATTGGCGCAGTTGCAGGGTGATGGTTTCGACATCAGCCCGCTCGCCCAAGCTGTCGACGACGCGCGCCCAAACTATATGGCCGAGCAGCGCGCCGATTCCGAAGCCAGTGACATTCGCCGCGCGGGCCGCCGCGCCGGCGACAATGCCGGCGCGATTCAAATCCTGCGCGAGCGCCGCGACGAAGCCTGCGCCGGCTTTGTTTCCAACGGAACGCTGCAAGCTGCGGCGCCGGCGCCCGCTCCCGCGTCCTAATTGGCGGCCCCCTCCGCGCCAGCGCACAGTTCTCAATTGACGAACGCTGCGCGCTGGCCTGATGTCAGGCCATGGCGGGGACCAAGGACATGGCTGGCGTGGAAAGCGCGCTGGCGAAGGCAGAGCTGTTTGCTTCCATCTCCGAGGCCGGGCGCAAGCGCCTGGCCAAGGGAGGCTCGCCGTGCGCGCTCGATCCCGGCGCGCTGCTCTTCGCCAAGGGCGATAAGGGCGATGCGCTCTATGTCCTGATCGAGGGCGAAGTGGAAATTCGCGTTTCCAACGAGGCCGGCCGCGACGTGCGGCTGGCGTCGTTGAAGCCCTACTCCGTCATTGGCGAAATGGCTGTGCTGGATGGCGGCGCGCGTTCCGCGGACGTTTGCGCGATCCGCCGCTCGCGTTTCCTGCGCATCAGCCGCGACACTGCACTCGAAACTTTAGAGAGCGAACCGAAAGCGCTGTTGAAACTGATCGGCGAATTGAGCGTGCGCTTGCGCAAAGCCAATACCGGCATTGAGGACGCGCACCTGCTCGACCTTGGCGGGCGTCTCGCGCAGCGCCTGCTGGATGAGGCCGGCGACGCCGCCGTCGTCACACTCACTCAAACCGAACTTGCGCGCCGTATCGGCGCCAGCCGCGAGAAGGTGAATCGCAAGCTGCACCAATGGGCCGATGAGGGATGGATCAGCATGGGCCGCTCCGGCATCAAACTGGTCGACCGCAAAGAGCTCGCCGCCCTCATCGCGCGCGACCGCGCCGACTAAGCCTTCGTAGAAGCTGACGCCGCCTCACGCCGCGCCAGGCTCTCGGCGGGCCATTCGGCTTTCATATCGTAGAACACATCAAACGCGCGCTGATCGGCCGGCAACTCCACCCACGGAACCTTGCTGCGCGTGAAAATATGCGCGTCCGGCTTGATGGCGTGCGGCGCATCCAAGGTGGCGACGCGCACGAAGCGCAGATAAGGCCGGCGTCCATAATCGCTCCATACCGCAACTTGGCACCTGGGGCAGCGATAAGCGTCGTGTCCACGCCCACTGGGGCTGGGCATTTCCACGCGCACCGGCTCGCCTTGCAGCATTTCGATCCGGTCGGTTTCGTAGAGCGCATTGATGGCGAACGCGCCCCCCGTCTGCTTTTGGCAATCCAAGCAATGGCAGCAATGCACGAACATCGGCCCGCTCTTCAGCCGAAACCGCACCGCGCCGCACGAACATCCGCCTTCATAGGTTTGGCTCATGACTCTCTCCCCAGCGCCGCCGCCTTCTTGAACACGGTTGGTAGCGCGCCTGCTTCGCCCCACCAACCCTCGCCCGTCGCTTCGGCTTCGGCGGCGTACACATCCAGCGTGAGCGCAAAATGAGTGAAGACATGGCGCACTTCTCCAACACGGCGCCAGCTCGCTTTCGCCGGCGCTTGCTCTAGCGCTGCCACTTCACTGAGCTGCTCGCCCCACTGCGTCGTCGGCAGACCGGCCATGCCGCCGAGCAGCCCTTTATCCGGCCGGCGCACCAGCCAAACCAAGGAGTCCCGGCGTAAAACAAATACTGCGCCAAAACGCTGCGGCCGCTCCGCCTTGGCGGCGCGGCGCGGGTAAGTCTCCGGTGCGCCAGTGGCGAAGGCCGCGCAGTCGCCACGCCAGGGGCAGAGCAAACATTGCGGCGATTTCGGCGTGCAGATGGTCGCGCCTAGGTCCATTAGCGCCTGCGCCCAATCGCCGGGGCGATCGTCCGCCACCAATTCTCCCGCCAAAGCGCGCAACTCAGCCTTGGCCGCCGGCAAGGGCGTTTCCACCGCGTGCAGCCGCGCCATCACACGCTCGACGTTCCCATCCACCACATTGGTCGGCTGATCGAACGCGATCGCGGCGATGGCGGCGGCGGTATAGGGCCCAACGCCCGGCAAAGCGCGCCAGCCCTCTTCTGACTCTGGAAAGCCGTCGCGCGCCAGCACTTGAGCCGCCGCATGCAGATTGCGCGCGCGGCTATAGTAGCCCAGCCCTGCCCATGCCTCGAGCACCGCCTCGCGCGGGGCGGCGGCCAGCGCCTCCACTGTCGGCCACAAACTCAGGAATTTCAGGAAGTACGGCCCGACCGCCGCTACTGTTGTCTGCTGCAGCATGATCTCGGACAGCCAGACGCGGTAAGGCGCGCCGCGTCCGCTGCGATTGCGCCAAGGCAGCTCCCGCGCATGGCGATCATACCAGTTCAGCAACGTTTTCCGCAGCTTGTCCCGAGTCGTAATCAACTTATCCACAGCGCGGTCAGCTCGTTTCGGGCCCGTCGGCATCACCCTCTTTACGCTCCTTTAACGCGGACTCGATTCGCTGGGGGTGAATGTCCATGTTGCGTCAACGCCTGCATCCGGCAGGGCCTAGCCCTGCGCCGGAAGAAGTGGAAGGGCGCGCCGCCAAGGCGCTCTCGGCCCAGCGCGGCCGCGCGCCCATTGCCTCAGCCCCCGCCGCCGGCAAGGCCGTGGCGGCGCTGATGCGCCCGCTTCTGCCCCAAGGCGGCATGGGACTCTCCGAGCTGAAGCGCCGCTGGCCGGAAATTGTCGGCGCACATTACTCGGATAAGGCCACCCCAGTGAAACTCACCGCTGGCGTGCTGGTGGTCAGCGCCCCCGGCGCGCTCGCCCCCTTCCTGCAACAGCAGGGCCCGCTGCTGATCGAGCGCCTCCGCCTGGCCGGGGCCAGCGTCAAGTCGATCCGGATCGAACACCGCACCGCCCCGGCCAAGCGCCCCAACGTCCGCCCGCTCAAACGGAACCTCACCGAGGCCGAGGAAGCGGCGCTGGCGCATTCGCTTGACCGCGTGGACGACAACGCCCTGAAATCGGCGCTCCTGCGGCTCGGACGGGCCGTTAAGCAGGGCTGAGGTTTTCACCACGCGTGAAAGCCATTATGCATCCGGCGCTTGAACCGGAGGATTTGGTATGGCGGCCATTGGGCGTCGGGAACTGATGTTGGGTGTGGGCGCGCTGGCCTTGGTCGGCTGCGACGGCGCCAATGGCGTTGCAGGCGCCAGCGCCGCCGACATGGCGATAGGCGCGGAGAATGCGCCTGCTACGTTGATCGAATACGCCTCCTCCACCTGCCCGCACTGCGCCGAATTCCATGAGCGCGTCTGGGATCAGCTCAAGACCAACTATATCGACACCGGCAAGCTGCGCTTCATCTTCCGCGAATTCCCCACCCCGCCCGTGCAAGTCGCCGTGGCAGGGTTCCAGATCGCGCGCTGCGGCGGGGCGACGCCGGAGCAATATCTCGCCCGCGTTGGCGTGCTGTTCGATCAGCAACAAGCCATCTTCGCATCCGGCACCATGGAAGGCGTGCGCCTGAAACTGGTTGAAATCGGCCAAGGCGCGGGTCTCTCCGAGCAGCAAGTCATGGAGTGCATCAGCGACCAGGCCGGCGCCGAGCGCATCCGCAACACGGTCGAGGAAGGCACGCGCCAGTTCGACATTACCGGCACGCCGACCTTGATCCTCAACGGGCAGAAACTGACCGACCCCAGCGCCATGACCTATGAAGGTCTGTCGCGCATGATCGATCAGGCGATCGCCGGCTGATCATGAATCCCTGAGGCGCCCTTGCATATCACCGAGCTGCGCCTCGCAGGGTTCAAATCCTTTGTCGATCCCATCAAAGCCCCGGTCGAACCGGGGCTAACGGGCGTTGTCGGCCCCAATGGCTGCGGCAAATCCAATCTGCTGGAAGCAGTGCGCTGGGTGATGGGCGCGGCCAGCGCCAAGAGCATGCGCGCGTCCGACATGGACGATGTGATCTTCGCCGGCAGCGCCGGGCGGCCTGCGCGCGAGCACGCGGACGTTACGCTCGTTTTGCACGACGCCCTCGGCCGCGCGCCCGCTCCGCTCAACAAAGACGATATCCTCGAAGTCTCCCGCCGCATTCGCCGCGGGCTCGGTTCCACTTATCGCATCAATGGCAAGGAAGTGCGCGCCAAGGACGTGCAACTCTTATTCGCCGACGCCGCCACTGGCGCGAATTCCCCAGCACTCGTGCGGCAGGGCCAGATCAGCGAACTGATAGCGTCCAAACCCGAGAACCGCCGCCGCATCCTTGAAGACGCCGCCGGCATTGCCGGACTTCATTCTCGTCGGCACGAGGCAGACCTCAAACTCCGCGCCGCCGAAAATAATCTAGCGCGCCTCGATGAAGTCGCCGCCGAAATTGAAGGCCAGGTCAACGCGCTGAAGAAGCAAGCGCGCCAAGCCGAGCGCTATCGCGGCCTCGCCCAAACCTTGCGCGAAACCGAAGCGCTGCTGCTGCATCGCCGCTGGATGGAAGCGCGCGAGCGCGAAGCCGAAGCGCAAGGCTTTCTCCGCGAAGCCGAGCGCGCGGTCGCCGAGGCTGCGGCGGATGCAAGCGCCATGGCGCGCGCTGCCGAGGCAGCGCGTGAAAAGCTGACGCCGCTGCGCGAAGAAGAAGCCATTGCCTCGGCCGTGCTGCGCCGTCTTGAAGGCGTGCGCGTTGGCCTTGAGCGCGATCTGGCCGACGCCGAAGCCGCCGTCGCCCGCGCCGACGCTGACCTGCAGCGCGCGCGCGAAGAAGCTGAGCGGCTGGAAGCCTTGCGCGCCGACTCCGAGACTGCATTGAACCGTCTCGAAGCGGAGCTCGCGGATATCGTCCCCAGCGATAGCATTGCAGCCCAAGCCGCGCTCGAACGCGCCCAGGCCGCGGAGGCCGAAATGGCGCGGGCGCGCGCTGACGCCGAGGCTAAGCTCGAAGCGCTCGCCGCCCAGGCCGCCGCGCATCGCGCGCGCGCCCAAACCTTGAAACAAACCGCCGAGGCCGCGCGCGCGCGTCTCGCCCGCGCCGAACAGCGCCAGCGCGACCTAGAAGCGCAAGCCAAAAGCCTCGCCGCCGCCGATCTGGCGCCACGCATCGAAGCCGCCAAGGCCAAAGCGGAAGCCGCAAAGGCCGCCAATGGCGAAGCGCGCGCCGCATTGAATGCAGTCGAGACGGCGCTGAAAGCCGCGGAAAAAGCCGATGAGTCCGCCTGGGCGCCCTATCGCGCTGCCGAAAGCGCGCAGCGTCAGCTTGAAGCCGAAGTGCGCGGCCTGGAAAAACTTGCTCCACCTGATACGAGCAAGTTTCCGCCCGTGCTCGCTTCCATTGAGGTGAATGCCGGCTATGAGCGCGCGCTCGCCGCCGCGCTTGGTGAAGACATTGACGCCTCCACCGCGGAGCAAGCGCCATTGCGCTGGGCGGGCGCCGAAACACCGAAACCCAGCCTTCCCGCGGAAGCACAATCGCTGGCGCGCTTCGTGAAAGCGCCGCCGCAGCTCGCCGCGCGTATTGCCCTGACGGGTGTGGTCGACGCCAAGGATGGCGAGGCGCTTGCCAAGCCGCTGACGCCCGGGGTGCGCCTTGTCTCACGCGAAGGCGATTTGTGGCGCTGGGATGGATTCGTGCGCCGCGCCAACGCGCCTCAACCCGCCGCCGCGAAACTCGAACATAAGAACCGCCTCGCAGCCGCGCGCACGGAACTCAAAGCCGCCGAAGAAAAGCTCACCGACGCAAAACAGAAATGGGAGACGGCGAAAGCCGAGCGGCAAAATCTCGAAACCAAAGCGCGCGAATTGCGCGCCGTGGCGCCCAAGCGCGTCACCGAAGAATCCGCCGCCGCGCAAGAGCTGGCGCGGCTGGAAGCGGAAGCCAAGCGCCAAGACGAACGCCGCGCTGAAATGACGGCGCAGATCGAAGCGCTTAAGCCTGAAATCGAAGAAGCACGCCAAAGCGCAAGCCATGCGGACGCTTCGCCCACCGAAGCGCCCATCGACGAAGCCGCTCTCACAGTCGCCCGCGCTGAAGCGGACGCCGCGCGTCTCATCGCCGCTCAGGCCGCCGCCGCCGCGCAAAGCCTAATCCGCGAACGCGATCAGCGCACCGCACGCCGCGCCTCAATGGAAGCGGATGTGGGCCAGTGGCGCGCGCGCATGGAAAGCGCGGTTAAGCGCCTCACCGTGCTCGGGCATGAAATTGACGACATCACCCAGCGCCGCGAAGCAGCACTTGCCGCGCCAAAACAAGCCCGCGCCTCACTCGATACTTTGATGGAGCAAGCCGACGCCGCCGAAGCCCGCCGCGCCGAAGCGAGCGATGCTGTCGCGCTAGCCGAAACCGAAGCGCGCGAAGCCGCCGAAACCGCGCGCTCGCGCGAAGAAGCCCATGCCAGCGCACGCGAACGCCGCGCCGCCGCCGAAGCCAACGCCGCCGCCGCCAAGGAGCGCCTTCAAGCCATCGCCGCGCACGCGCACGAACAAACCGGCAAAGCGCCGGAAGAACTGGCCGAACTTGCCGGCGCGCTGCTTGCCAGCGCGCTCGGCCAAGCCGCCATCGCCGAAATCGAGCGCCGCTTCGACCGGCTCAAATCAGAGCGCGACGCCGCCGGCCCGGTAAATCTCCGCGCCGAAGAAGAGCTGCAAGAGGCGCAAGCGCGCCTTGACACGCTGAACCAGGAAAAGGAAGACGTGGTGCAGGCCGTGGCCAAGCTGCGCCGCGCCATCACCACGCTGAACAATGAAGGCCGCACCCGCCTCATGGCCGCGTTCGAGCAGGTCGACGCACATTTCGCACAGCTGTTCGCGGCTTTGTTTGAGGGCGGCCAAGCGGCGCTGAAGCTCACCGAGAGCGACGATCCGCTGGAAGCGGGGCTAGAAATCTTCGCCCAGCCGCCCGGCAAGCGGCTCACCCACCTTTCCCTGCTGTCAGGCGGCGAACAGGCGCTGACCGCCACGGCCCTCATCTTCGCCGTGTTCCTGGCCAACCCCGCCCCGCTCTGCGTGCTGGACGAAGTCGATGCTCCGCTCGACGACGCAAACGTCGACCGCTTCTGTCGCCTGTTGGAAGAAATGAAACGGCTCACCACCACCCGCTTCATCGTCATCACCCATAACCCCGTCACCATGTCGCGCATGGACCGGCTCTATGGCGTGACCATGCAGGAACAGGGCGTCAGCCAGCTCGTCAGCGTCGACCTGACCCGCGCCCAAGCGATGGCCGCCACCGCTTAGGGGCTAGCGCTAGGAAGGGAGTTGGGACGGGTGCGAAATAATCGCGAACCTAATCCCTCGCCCCTACCCCCTAGTCCCTACTTGCCGCACCCCGGTTTCCTTGACCCGATGCACCACCCCCTCTAGTAGTTCGCGCGCGCGGACGGGGGGCTCGCTTTGGCGACGCGTCACGCTCGCGTATCGACCGGTCAATGGCAGACAAAAACCCGCCACCGGAGGATCCCCTCGCTGATCTGCGCCGTCGGGTCGACGCCGCGCGGGGCGAGGGTCCTCAGACCTCCCCTTCGCCCCAGAGCCCGGCTTCGCTGGCGCTTCGGTTCGGCGGGGAATTCGGCGCGGGGGTAATTGTCGGCGCGTTGCTCGGCTACGGGGCAGATTATTTTCTCCACAGCCAACCGTGGGGATTGATGATCGGACTGGGGCTGGGTTTCGCGGCTGGCGTCGTGAATGTGGTTCGCGCTGCGCAAGCCTATTCCAACGCCAATCCGGTCGACCCCAATGCGGCGTCCATTCGGGACGACGAAGAGGACTGAGAAGGACCAGGGCGGCAAGTGGCGAACGATCCGATCCACCAGTTCCATATCAACCCCATCGTCGAGCTTCCGGCGATCGCTGGGCAAAATGCTGATTTCACCAACGCCTCGCTTTTCATGGTCGCGAGCGTTGCGGCGACGGCGCTGTTTTTCAATTGGGCGATGAAGCCGGCGGCCTTGGTGCCCGGTCGCGGCCAAGTGGTGGCTGAAACTGCTTACGGCTTCATCCATGGCATGGTGAAGGACTCCGCCGGCGAAGAAGGCGTCAAGAAGTTCTTCCCGTTCGTGTTCACGCTGTTTCTGTTCATCTTCGCGGCGAACATGCTTGGCATGTTCCCGTACTTTTTCACGCCGACCAGCCAGATCGTCGTCACCGCGGCCATGGCCGTCATGGTGTTCCTGACGGTGATCATTGTCGGTCTCGCCAAGAATGGCGGAAAATTCTTCAAGCTGTTCGTGCCGTCCGGCGTGCCATTGCCGCTCTATTTCATCGTGACGCCAATCGAGATCATTTCATTCTTTTCCCGTCCGCTGAGCCACGCGGTTCGTCTCTGGGCCAACATTCTGGCCGGCCACATCCTGCTTAAAGTGTTCGCCAGCTTCGTGCCGATGCTGATCGCGGCCGGCAGCGTGTACAGCATTCTCTCGATTCTGCCGCTCGCCATGACTGTGGCGCTCTATGGCCTCGAATTCCTGGTCGCGTTCCTACAGGCGTACGTGTTCGCGATCCTGACCTGCATTTATCTCAACGACGCGCTTCACCCCGGACACTAAGGCCCGGCTGAACTCAAACCCAAAGGGGAGCATTTATTATGGACGCAACTGCTGCAGCTTATATCGGTGCGGGCCTCGCCTGCCTCGGCATGCTCGGCGCCGCCATCGGCGTCGGCCTCATCTTCGGCAACTTCCTGTCGGGCGCCATGCGCAACCCGTCAGCTGCGCCAAGCCAATTCGGCAACCTGATCTTCGGCTTCGCCGTGACGGAAGCGCTCGGCATCTTCTCGCTGCTGATCGCCATTCTGCTCCTGTTCGTGGTGCCGAAGTAAGAAGCTGACCAATGGCTGACCCGGCTGCAGACACTCACGGAGCGGACGCCGCTCATGGCGCAGACGCCGCACACGCCGCGGCGGACGCTGGCCATGCTGCAGCCGCTGGCGCGCACGGCGGCGAACACGCGGCATCCTTCCCGCCGTTCGACGTATCGCTGTTCTCGAGCCAGCTCATCTGGTTCGCGATCAGCTTCATCGCGCTCTACTGGATTGTCTCGCGCCAGATCGTGCCTCAGATCAGCCGCGTGCTGGCGACGCGCGCGTTCACCGTGAAGAACGACCTCGACAAGGCGGCCCAAAAAGGCGCCGCCGCCGAGGAGGCGCGGGTGAAGATGGAGCGTGCTGTGGCGACGGCCCGCGCTGACGCCCGCGCCATGATCAACGCCGCCAAGGCCGACGTTCAAGCCAAGCTGAATGCCGAGCAGGAAGCGGCCGAGAAGCGCATCGGCGACCGCATCAGCGCCGCTGAAGCGCAAATCGATGCGGCGCGCCAGAAGGCGCTGTCCGAAGTCGGCGCGCTGGCCGATGGCTTGGCGCGCGACATCGCAGCCAAAGTCGCGCCGGGAGCCGCGTGATGGAATTGTTCGGCATCGAGATCACTGCGACCGAAGTGGCCTTCATCGGCCTCGTCCTCTTCATCGCCTTGCTGATCTATTTGAAAGTGCCAGCCATGGTGCTTGGCATGCTCGATGGCCGCAGCCAGGAAATCGCCAAGGAGCTGCACGACGCGAGGCGCCTGCGCGAAGAAGCGGAAAAACTGCTCGCAGATTATCAGGCGAAACAAGCAGCGGCCGAAGCGGAGGCGAAGAGCATTGTCGCCGCCGCCAAGGAACAAGCTGCCGCCGTTGCGGAGGAAACGCGTCAACAAATGATGGCCGCCATGGCGCGCCGTGAGCGCCAGGCCGAAGATCGCATCAAGGCGGCCGAACAGAAGGCGGCCGCCGAAGTCCGCGCCGCCGCAACTGACGCCGCCATCGCCGCCGCCGAACGCATGATTCGTGAACGCATGACCGACTCGGCGCAGAGCACACTAGTGCGCGAAGGCGTCGCTGAAATGGCGCGCAAGTTCGGCTGAGCCTTGCCGCCGGCGCGAGCGCCGGCTAGATCATCCTCCATTCTCGGGGAGTAGCCGTCCGCGACCCCAGCGGAGCCTTGCATCAACATACTTGCCTCGATTGGGCATGGCGCAGGCGGCGAAGCGAAAGCTCCGAATTGGCGAGACCGACGATGCGAACCGGAGCCCAAAGGGCCGCTTCGGTTTTGCGTCGTCGTGTCAACTCAGGCCCCGGATGTATTCTGCATGGACCCGATCTGGATTTCCGCCGGCATCGTCGCGCTCGCCGAAATCGGCGACAAGACGCAACTGCTGGCCATCGTGCTCGCCGCGCGCTTCCGCAAACCTGCGCCCATCATTCTCGGCATTCTTGTGGCCACCCTGCTCAACCACGCCGCCGCCGCCGCGATTGGTTTTCTGGTCGCGCAATGGCTCTCGGGCCCGCTGTTTCAGAGCATTGTCGGCGTCGCCTTTATACTGATGGCAGCCTGGGCGCTGATTCCGGATAAAGACGATGACCGCGCCGAGCAGATGAATGCTGGCGGCGTGTTTCTCACCACGCTCGCCGCCTTCTTCCTGGTCGAGATCGGCGACAAGACCCAGATCGCCACCTCGCTGCTCGCCGCGCGGTTCGAAAACATCCCGCTCGTCACCATCGGCACCACCCTCGGCATGATGGCCGCTAACGTCCCCGCTGTTTTTCTCGGTGAGGCAGCTACAAAAGTCGTGCCGCTCAAATACGTGCGCGTCGCCGCCGCGCTGGTCTTCGCCTTGATTGGTGTTTGGGTGATCGCGCAGGCAATCTTTAGCCAGTCGTGATAGGCGCTGCGCTCAGAGACGCGGCGCTCAACCGGTCAAATAACCTGCGCCGCTGCGCCAACGGCCACCAATCGTAGAGAAATATCTCCAGTGGCCGCCAGTTCGCGACCCAGCCCAGGATTATGAGCCCCTCCGAGAGAAACGGCGCCAGCGGGGCGTCGCCCAGCATGGCCTCGATCACGCGGCTCGCGGCAATGCAAAGCGCGAGCACGCCAAGGCCAATCAAGAGCGACTGGCGCCCGACGCGAAACAGTTCGTGCAGATCGCCGCGCACACGCTGAGCGCGTGCTCTGAAATGGTTGCGCACCGCGTTCTGCAGTGATGCGATAGCGGCGTCCCCGCATTCCGCGATCGGAGCATGCACGACGATGCGCAGCGCCGTCGTAAGCGCCGACTCGCGCGCCCATCCGACGATAAACTCCTCGGCCGTGTGAGACAGATCGCGCGAGGGCGTCGGAAAAGGATCGAACGGGTCGAACAGATCAGCAATCTTCTCGATCCGCAATTCGATCACGGACCAATCCGGCTCAGCGCGATGGGCCGAGGTCGGATCGCTGACGCTCATTCCGCCGCGTGGCGCGCGGCTGCTTCGGTGGGCGGCCTCCAGCGCAGCTTGGGCTGACGCGCTGCGCGCGTGTCATCAAGCCGGCGCATCGGCGCGAACCGCGGCGCTTGCTTAAAGAACTCCACGTCACCAGCCTTCACCCGCTCCGCCAACGCGATCATCACATCGGCGAACCGATCAAGCTCGCGCTTCGGCTCAGTCTCGGTCGGCTCGATCAGCATGGCCCCATGCACGACCAGCGGGAAGTAGGTCGTGAACGGGTGATAGCCCTCGTCCAGCAGCGCCTTGGCCATGTCGACCGTTTCGACGCCCGCTGGCTTGGTGGTGGAATCGTCGAACAAGGCTTCGTGCATGCATGGGCCGTTGCCGAACGGCGCATTGAAATGCGGCTTCAAGCGCGCGAGCAAATAGTTCGCGTTCAGCACCGCATCTTCCGCCACTTGGCGAAGCCCATCACTACCATGGCTCAGCATGTAAGCCAGCGCGCGCGTGAACATTCCCATTTGGCCATGAAACGCACACATCCTACCGAACGCCTGCCCATCATGCTCTCGGTGCTCGATCAGCGCGCGAGAGCCCTCATTGGTTTTCACAATATGCGGCACGGGTGCGAACGGCGCCAGCGCGGCCGAAAGCACAGTCGGACCAGCACCCGGCCCGCCGCCGCCGTGCGGGGTGGAGAAGGTCTTGTGCAGATTGATGTGCATGGCGTCGACGCCCAGATCGCCCGGCCGTACGCGCCCAACGATGGCGTTATAATTCGCGCCATCGCAATAAAAGTAGCCGCCCGCCCCGTGTACGGCGTCGGCAATCGCCTTCACATCGCGCTCGAACAAACCGCACGTATTCGGGTTGGTCATCATGATGGCCGCTACGTCCGGCCCAAGCTTGGCCACGACATCATCAAGATGAACACGGCCATCATCGCGCGCCGGGATTTCATCAACAACGAACCCTGCCGCCACCGCTGTCGCAGGATTGGTGCCGTGCGCGCTTTCGGGCACCAGTACGCGCTTGCGGCTCGCGCCCTCGCCGCGCGCATCGAGCGCGGCCTTGATGGCGAGCATGCCGCAAAACTCGCCATGTGCGCCGGCTTTCGGTGAAAGCGCCACAGCCGGCATGCCAGTGAGCTCAATCAGCCAGTGCGCCAGCTCGTCCATCAATTCAAGCGCGCCCTGCACAGTCGACATCGGCTGCAGCGGATGCAGATCGGAAAACCCCTCAAGCCGCGCCACGCGCTCATTCAAGCGCGGATTATGCTTCATCGTGCACGAGCCGAGCGGGAACAGGCCGAGATCAATCGCGTAATTCTTTTGGCTGAGCCGCACGAAATGGCGCATCGTCTCCGGCTCGGACAGGCCCGGCAAATCAAGCGCCGCCTTGCGCCTCAACCCGCCCAAACGATCCTTGCCGCCCTTCGGTTCAGGCAGATCGACTCCGGTTGCCGTCGCATGGCCGGTTTCAAAAATCAGCGGCTCCGCTTGCAGCAGACCGCGATTGCCGGAGGTGGTTTCAAAGCTCATCACAACACCGCCTTCAGCGTATCGACGAACGCTGCAATATCTTCGTCCGTATTGGTTTCGGTCGCGCAGGCGATCAGCACATCGTCCATGCCCGCGCGGGGATTGAGACGGCTCATCGCGACGCCGCCAATCACGCCCTTAGCCGCCAACGCGTCGACCACGCCTTGCGCGGGCTTCGGCAACTTCACTGCGAACTCATTGAAAAAACGCTTCGTAAGCACCTCCACGCCAGCCACGCCGCTCAGCGCATCGGCCAGTTCACACGCCTTCTCATGATTGAGCTGTGCAAGCTGGCGCAAACCCTTCTCGCCCAGCAGCGTCATGTGAATGGTCCAGGCCAGCTGGCAGAGGCCGGAATTGGTGCAGATATTGCTGGTCGCCTTCTCGCGGCGAATGTGCTGCTCGCGCGTCGAAAGCGTCAGCACGAAACCGCGCTTGCCGTCCGCATCCAGCGTTTCGCCGGCCACGCGACCCGGCATTTGCCGGATGTATTTTTCCTTCGTCGCGAAGAGACCCACATAAGGCCCGCCAAAATTGAGCGCATTGCCGATCGACTGGCCCTCGCCGCACACAATATCCGCTCCCATCGCGCCCGGCGGTTCGATCAGCCCGAACGCGACGCATTCGGTGAAATTCGCCACCATGAGTGCGCCTTTAGCGTGCGCCGCATCCGCGATCGCCGTCAGGTCCGTCACCGTCCCAAACACATTCGGCGATTGCACGATCACGCACGCGGTCGCGTCGTCCAGCGCCTCCCTCACCGCCGCTTCATCATCCACCGCCGCCGGCAGCGCAACGAGCTCTAACCCCAAAGCTTCGCACGCCGTGCGGGCGGTATCGATATAATGCGGATGCACGCCGCCAGAAAAAACGATCTTGCTCCGCTTGGTCACGCGCGCGGCCATCATCGCAGCCTCGGCGCAAGCGGTGGAACCGTCATACATCGAGGCGTTCGACACCTCCATGTCGAGCAGAGTCGCCACCTGGCTTTGAAATTCGTAGAGCGCTTGCAGCGTGCCCTGTGCGATCTCCGGCTGATACGGCGTGTAGGCGGTCAGAAATTCGCTGCGCTGGATCAAATGATCCACGCTCGCCGGCACATGATGGCGATAGGCGCCCGCGCCAAGAAAAAACGCCGTGCGTCCGGCCGGAACGTTCTTCTCGGCAAGGCGCTGCAAATGGCGCTGCACTTGCATCTCGCCCTGCGCCTTGGGCAAATCGACCAGACCTTTGCGCCGCGCCGCCTTCGGCACGTCGACATAAAGTTCATCAATGGTCTTGGCGCCGATCACGCCAAGCATCTGCTTGCGGTCGACATCGGTGAGAGGGAGATAGCGCATCAGAGTCCCTTCAGAAAATCGGCGTAGGCGGCTTCATCCATCAGCGCCTCAATGTCGGCCTTGTTCGACGGCTTGATTTTCACGAACCAGCCATCGCCTTCGGCGCTTTGGTTCACCAGATCGGGCTGCGCCGAGAGCGCCTCATTGGCCGCCACCACTTCGCCTGCGATGGGTGCATAAACGTCCGAGGCCGCCTTCGCACTTTCAACCACGGCCATGTCGGCGCCTTGCGCAAACGTTGCGCCTTTACCGGGCACTTCGACATAAACCACATCGCCCAATTGCTCGGCTGCGTATTTGGAAATGCCGATGACGGCGACATCGCCCTCCATCCGCACCCATTCATGGTCTTTGGTGTAACGCGTGCTCATGATTTGGCGTCCTTGCGGTGATAACGGTGCGGCACGAAAGGCAATGGCGCGATCACAGCTGGCCTCGCCTGCCCGCGAACAATAAGATCAACGCCAGCGCCCGGCTCGGCGAATTCAGCATCGACATATCCCATCGAAATCGGCGCATTTAGCATGGGCGAAAATCCGCCGCTGGTGACAACGCCAATGCGTTTGCCATTGGCTTGAATCTCAACGCCCTCACGCGCCGGGGCCCGCTCTTGCGGGCGAATGCCGACGCGCTTGCGCTTGGGCCCGTTCGCCAGTTCAGCCGCAATGCGCGCAGCGCCGGGAAAATCCTTGGCCTCACGGCGGCGCTTTTGGATCGTCCAAGCCAGATCCGCTTCGATCGGCGATGTGTTTGGGTCCAGGTCATGCCCATAAAGGCAGAGCCCTGCTTCAAGCCGCAGCGAGTCACGCGCGCCAAGGCCAATCGGCTTCACTTCGGCATGCGCCAACAAAGCTTGCGCTAAATCTCTTGCATGCTCGGCGCGCACAAGAATTTCGTAGCCGTCCTCGCCCGTATAGCCCGAGCGCGTCACGGTGATTCGGCCGAACGCGCCGAAGCGCTTCACCGTCATGAAACCCATCTCAGCCAGCGCCGGATCGATCACCGCGGCCGCGACCGCCGCCGCGCTCGGCCCTTGCAGCGCAAGCAAGCAGCGATCATCGGCGCGCACCAGATTGGCTTCCGCACCGACGGTTTCGCTAATCAGCTTCCAATCTCCGATTTTGCAGCCGGCATTGACGACGATGTAAAGATCGCCCGCCGCTTCCGGTTCGGCCGGGCGCGCGATCATCAGATCGTCCAGCACGCCGCCCTCGGCATTGAGCAGCATGGTGTAGCGGACCTGCCCCGGCTTCAGCCCCTGAATATCTGCAGGCACGAGCCGCTCAATCAGCGAAGCCACTTTCTGATGCGCCGCCTCGCCATCCAGCCCATGGCCCTTCGGCAAAGCAAAGAAGCACGGCCCCATGTGCGAAACGTCGAACAGGCCCGCATGCGTGCGCGTCCAATTGTGCTCGGCGATCAGCCCCTCGAACGTCAGCGGCATGTCATAGCCGGCGAAGCCACCCCACTTCGCGCCTGCATGCGCGCGCCAAAGCCCGTCCAGCGGCAGCTTCTTCGAGGGTTCGTCGGCAACGCCCATTTTTGTCCCAGGTATGCGTGGCGCACGCGAGTTCCCCCGCATGCAGCCCCCGCTGTCCTGGCGCCTGAGAGATTCACGGGAGCCAACTGGCCCGCTTACTCCGTCGGCGGCGTGAGCATGTAACCTCTAAGAGGCCCCGGATCGCCGCTATGCGTCGTCCGGGGTGCTTACGCACTTTCCAGCGTGTTCATCCCCTCGCGGTCCGGTTCCCTGAGAGTTTCCGGGGCGGTTGCTCCTTCGGGGGCGTCCTGTTCGGCGCTCTCTCCCGCGAGGTTCATTTGTTTCGCCGGGATGGGGCGACTCACGTCGGCCCAAACCGTTAACGGGAAACTGGTCCGCCCATGCCAGCGAGTCAATCAGTCCCAGCTGATCAGCGCTTGGCCGCGCACAATCGCCTCAACTTCAGGCGTGTGCTTTGAGCCTGAGCCATCGTGGAGGTCCAGCCCTGGCAAAAGCCGCAGCGGCGCGCGCGAACCTTTGCGCGCCCGAACGATCACACGGCTGGCCTCCGATTCGGCGCGCGGGCGAATCGGGAGAATCTCCACCCCGCCCAGCCGCCCTTCCAAGCCGGCCAGAACTTCCGACAATTTGCGCGCGCGATAAATCAGCGTCAGCGCAGCGCCGCCGCGCAAACGATCAGCCAGCACTGCGAGCCAACGATCTAACGGCTCGTCAGCAATATGGGCGCGCGCGCGATGCGGCGCCGGCGCGCGGCCTTCGCCAGCTTGATCAAACGGCGGGTTGCAGAACACGCCGTCAAAGGTTGTCACATTCGCATTTCGTTCGAGAACATCGCCCGACACGATTTCGATGCGCTGCATCATCGCGTTCATGGCGACATTTTCGCGTGCGATCTCGGCGATGTTCTGATCGCGTTCGACTCCAACCAGCGTCGTGTTCTCGCTTCGCGCCGCGACAGCAATCAGGCCAACCCCAACGCCGCAGCCGGCCTCGAGCAAGCGCGCGCCGTTCGGCGCCTCAACGGCAGCCGCCAAGAGCAGCGTATCGACATTCACCCGGTAGCCCTGCGCCGGCTGGCGGATGCGGATGCGCCCATCCAAGAGCGCGTCCTCAGTTGTTTCCGTAGGCGTCATAAAAGATGCGACCCATGGGCGCTGGGCCGGAACAAAGCTTGACCATCCGGCCCCATCCCACCATCGTGCCGGCTAAAATCCAATGCAAGTGGAGGCCCGGTGGGACCGCCCGTCGGACAAGTTAAATCCAAAGCTGAAGCGCCAAACGCCGTTGAGCGGCTGTCAGCGCTTTTGGCCGAGGATTTGACTGCGGTCGACGCACTGATCCACCAGCATATGGCCAGCCCCGTTGGGGTTATTCCCAACCTCGCCGCGCACCTGATTGACGCAGGCGGAAAGCGCATCCGCCCGCTCATTACGCTCGCGGCCGCGCGCCTGCTCGGCGGAGGCGGCGACGGCCCGCGCAAGCTCGCCGCTGCGGTCGAGTTCATCCATTCCGCCACTTTGCTGCACGACGATGTCGTCGATGAATCCGACATGCGGCGCGGCAAAACCTCCGCCCATCGGGTTTGGGGAAACTCCTCCAGCGTGCTGGTGGGCGATTTCCTGTTTGCGCGCTCCTTCAACCTCATGGTCGAGACTGGCGACATTCAGGTGCTCGACATTCTCGCCCGTGCGGCAAGCGTGATCGCCGAAGGCGAAGTGATGCAACTCGCCGCCGCGAACGACGCTGACACCACGCGCGAGCGCTACATGGCGATCATCGCCGCCAAGACCGCTGCGTTGTTCGCCGCCGCCGCGCGCGCGGGCGCTGTCGCCGCTGGCCGGCCGGGCGCGGAAGCAAGCGCGCTTGAAACCTATGGCCGCGAACTGGGCCTCGCTTTCCAGCTTGTCGATGACGCGCTCGATTATGGCGGCCTCGCCGCCGCCATGGGCAAGAATGTCGGCGACGATTTCCGCGAAGGCAAAGTCACACTGCCAGTCGTGTACGCGCGCGAAGCCGGCGATGAAGCCGAGCGCGCCTTCTGGCGCAGGGTGATGAGTGGAGCGCGCACGGAGGATGATCTCCATCGCGCCGTAAGCCTGCTGCGTCGTCACGACGCCATTTCCCTCACGCTCCAAGCGGCTCGCGATCATGCGAGCGCCGCCGCCGCCGCCCTGCAATCGCTTCCCGCCAATGCGTATCGCGACGCGCTGGCGGAGCTTACGGAATTCGTGGTCGAGCGCGGCTACTAGACTTCGCCGAGTTTGCGCGCCTTCGCATGATTGCGCACCATTGCGGAAATTATCAGCGACGCTGCCGCCAACAGCGCGAGCGCCGCAGCCGGTGCATATGACCCCCAGGAAACCTCAGAAAGCTCCAACCAGGCCGCGGCAAAGCCCAGCGCGCCGCAGACCACCATCGCGAACCAATACCACAGCGTCGTCGCCTTCGCGCCGAGGCCGCTGCGATTGAGTATCTGATAGATGTGCTCGGCGTGCCCTTCGAGTACGCGCCGCTTCTGACTCACACGCCACGCTAGCGTGAGCAACACGTCCGCCAGCAGCGGAAAAAACAAAACTGGCGGAATAAACGGCGAGAGTTGGATCCGACTCAGCGCATGCAGCGAAGCGAGCGCCGCTAGCGCGCCGGCGAACAAGGCGCCGCTGTCGCCCGCAAACAAGCGGCCATTGGGAAAATTCCAAACCAGGAAACCAAGCAGCGCACCCGCGCCGCAGAACGCCACCGAGGCTGATCCGAGTCCCCCTTCGCTCAAGGCAATCAGGCCGAGCGCGGCAAGCCCGATGCTCACGGACCCCATGGCGAGCCCATTGAGGCCGTCCATAAAGTTCACGCAATTCACCAGCGTGAACACAAACAGCCCCGAGCCTAGCAAGCCAATCACATAGCCGAGGTGCAGCACATACGGCCCGACCTGCAATTGCGTCACCGGCCAAGTCGACAGCACTGAGGCGACCGAAAGCGCGGCAAAGATCGCAAACTTCAAGCGCGGTCCAAGCGGCCGCGCATCATCAAGCGCGCCGAGCCCCAAGAACGCACAAGCAAACGCCGTCAGGATTGAAAGCCGCGTGAACCCCCAGAACCCGACCTGCGCGCGCCATTCTTCGGAGGCCATCAAGGTCACGACGGAGAGGCCGGCGCCAAAGCCGAGCGCAATGCCCAACCCGCCGCTGGTCGGCGTTGGAGCGCGGTGCGCCTTACGCGCCATATTGGGCGCGTCTTCAAGGCCTGCCGTAATCAGCAGGCGGCATGCGATCACGCTGGTCAAGATCGCGACCGCCGCCCCGATTCCGATCTCAAGAAACACGCGACACCACCTTGCGACGCTCGCGGCTATCGGGGCTCGAACGGAGCGTCAAGCGCAAGGCTTGTAGGCGCGACCCACCAGTCCGGAAACCCCGCGCGAATGCGCTCGGCCATCGCTTCCGCGGCTGGCTTTGTTTCGGTAAGCGCAAACACCGTCGCCCCGCTCCCTGACAGGCTTACGGAGCGTGAGGCGGCGTCGGCGACGAGCGCCGCTTCAACCCGCCCGATTGCTGGCGCGATCACGCGCGCCGGCGCGGCCAGCTGATTGCCGCGCGCGGCGATCCCCGCGCACACATCCTGAAAGCTCCGCCAATCAGGCGCCGGCGAGGATGCGAGGGCTTCGCCGCCATTGAGGGCGTCAAAACACTGGAACACTGCGCCGGTCGATACCGCGACCCCAGGATTCACCAGAACGGCGTTCAGCGGCGCCAGCGCCAAGGGCGCAACCGTCTCGCCCTCGCCCGTCATGTAGGCGCTGCGTGCAAACACGCAGACCGGCACATCGCCGCCCAAGCCCGCGCCGATTTGCATCAGACGTTGCTCGCTCAATCCGAGCGACCAAAGCCGGTTGAGCGCCTTCAGCGCCGCGGCTGCGTCGGACGAGCCCCCGCCAATCCCAGAAGCAACGGGCAGGTTCTTGGTGAGACGCAACGCTGCGCCGGGCGCACCGATGCCCGCCGCTTCAGCCAGCGCCCGCGCGGCCCGCAACACCAGATTGTCTTGCTCAACGCTGAGCCCCGCCGCGAAAGGGCCATCGATCGCCAGCGAAAGCTCACCCGCTTCGGCCGCTTCAACCCAATCGCCGACATCGGCGAAGGCGACCACGCTCTGCAATGGGTGGCGTCCGTTAGCCTTTAGCGCGCCGACTTCCAGCGTCAGATTGATCTTGGCTGGCGCGAAGACGCGTATGCTCATCGCGTCGCCGAACGCGTCGGCGGCAATCCGCGCTCAATCTTCGCTTCAATCGCCGCCACATCTTCCGGCTCTCCGGCCAGCGCACGCCGCCATTGGAACCGCGCCTCGGTGTAGCGCTCCAAACGCCAATAGAGATCGCCCAGATGGTCGTTGAGCGTTGCATCGGCAGGCATCAATTCGACCGCCCGCTCCAAATGTTCGAGCGCTTTGTCATACTCGCCCAAGCGATAATAGGCCCAACCGAGACTATCGATGATCGCCGCCGACGAAGGCCGCTGCTCCACGGCGCGTCGCAACATCGCCAAAGCTTCCTGCAAATACTCGCCGCGATCGACCCAAGTATAGGCCAGGAAATTCATCACCTCCGGCTGCTCGGGTGAGAGTTCCAGCGCACGCTGCAAATCCATTTCCGCTTCAGGCCAGCGCCCCAGCCGCTCACGCGTGGCTGCGCGATAATAATAGAGCCGCCATTCCTGCGTCAGACCGCCATCAATCAGCTGCGAATAAAGCGCTTCGGCTTCGCCATACTGGTCCAGGCTGCGATACATGTCCGCCAGCGCGCGCTGGCCGCGCTCGCCTTCGGCGGCGACTTGCTGCGCCAAAGCCAAGGCTTCCGCTTCGCGCCCTTCATCCTTCAGCACCCACGCCGTCATGATCTGCGCGCCGAGATAATAAGGCGAGGCGCGGCGCACTTGCGCCAGAGCAGCGCGCGCCTCCGCGAAATGACCCAACTCCGCCTGCGCTTGCGCAAAACTTAGGCGCGCCGGATCCAAGTCGGGATCAAGCATGAGCGCCAATGTCAGCGTAGCGAGGCCACGCGCCTCGTCGCGCTCCTGCAGGAAAATGGCTCCCAGTCCGAACAAAGCGATCGCGGCGCCGCGCGCTGGCGTGAGCTCCGTCACCGCAACGCGCCCCTCCTCGTTCAGACGTTCCAAATCGCGCGCCAGCGCTTCGCTATCATTCCGCGAAGGAGCGCTATTGAGGATGGCGCGCGCCTCTTCGACCGAGCCTGCGCGCGCACGCAAATCTGCGTGCCGCTCGACGGCGGGCGCGAGCCAGAAACTGGCCTGCTCAGCCAGCGCATAAGCCTCAAGCGCTTCTTGGTCATGGCCGGCATAATCGAGCGTCAGGGCGCGTTGATAAGCCAGCAACCCGCCATAAGGGCGCATGGCCGACAATTGATCGAGCGCCACTGCAGCCGAATCCGCGTCGCCGTCGCCGACTTCAACCCAGCTCTGCAGGAAGCGCGCCACCAGTGCATCCGCCGGCCCGGACTGCATGCGCTCAAGTTCATTCATGGCTGCGCCATAGCGCGCCCGCGACAAATCATCCGTCGCACGCACCAACAAAGCCAAGGGCGGCGCTTCGCCACTGCTCGGCGTCATCCGGGCAAGGGTGCGGGCGCGCGCGACATCACCCGAGGAAAGCGCCGCCGCGATTGCGCCATTGACCAAAGCTGGATCGTCCGCCGATTGCGAGACCGCAGCGTCGTATCGCTGAGAAGCGACTGTGAAATCGCCGCTCATATTGGCGACGCGCGCAATCAAAAAATCAGCATATTCACGGCTGCGCGAGGGCGCCAACGCATCTGTCTGTGCGCATGCCGTCAAGCATGCCGCCGCGCACAGAAACGCCGCCCCCCGCTTCAGGCTCACAGGTCGCTCCGCTCCCCCGGACGATCCGGCAGATCGACACGCGGCAACTCACGCCGGCGCGGCGCCGGTTCACTCATGCCGCGAGACACTTTGGTTTCCAGGCTGCGCCGCCGCAAAGCTTCAGGCTCAGCGGCTAAAGCGGCACGCCATTGTTCGCGCGCCTCGTCGCGGCGATTGAGCCGCCAATAAATATCGCCCAGGTGATCGAGCACTTCCGCGTTCGGTTCCGGCGAAAGCCCGTTCGCGCGCTCCACCAAAACCCGCGCTTCTTCGAAGCGTCCGTAGAGATAGTAAGCCCAACCAAGGCTATCGATCACGGCGTAATCGCTCTGCCCGTAATTGAAGCCGCGCCACAGCAGGCGATAGCCTTCTTCCAATCCTTCCGGCCGCTGGATCAGCGCGTAACCCAGCGCATTGAGGCGGAGCACCGAATCCGGCTGCTCCGCAAACAGATTGCGCGCCACTTGAATGCCGTCGCGCCAGCCCTCTGGGTCTTCCATCAGGATCGAAACGTAAAGCAGCCTGGTGTCGACGCTCTGATCGAGCGCGAGTGCGGCGCGCATGTCAGCGCTCGCCGCGCCGATATTGCCGGCAAAGCGCTGCGCGAAAGCGCGATAGCCGAGAATGTCGGCCTGATCCTTTGGATCATCCGTCATGGCCAGCGCACGCGTGAACGCGCCCACCGCTTCGGCGCTTCTGCCGGCCTGACGATAAACATCGCCCGCCGTCGCCAACACGGCCCACCGGTCCGGGCTGAGCGCCACCGCGCGCTCCGCCGCAGCAATGGCGCCTGCGTCATCGTCGCGTTTCAAGGCGATGGATGCGCGGATCAGCTGCGCGTCCGGCGCAAACACGCTGTCATTCGGCGTCTGATCAATAATGCGCTGGGCGCCATCTAGCCCGTCCGCCGCGATCAGTTGCTGCGCCGCATAGAGCCGCCAATCACTGGCGTCTGGCGCGAGGATCAAGCCCAATTGCAGGAACAGCGCACCCGAAGCCGATTGCAGCCCCTCGCTCGGACCTTCCTGACGCACCGCCGCAAGCAACGACTCCGACTGGGTCAGATATTCGGACAATGAAATCAGCCACCGTCCGGTCGCCGATTTCGGCGTCAGCGCCGGCTCGATCGGCGGTTGGCCTTGCGCCAGCAGCGCGAGATTGCGCTCAACGTCGACAGAATTGGGCGCGAACTGCTCGACAATCCCATAGAGCCGTCGCGCTTCATCGGCGTGTCCAAGACGCTGCTGCACCATGGCGGCGCGATACACGGCATGCGCCGTGCGAGTCGCCGCCAAGGAGCGTTCGAACTCAGCCGCCGTCGCCGGCTCTGCATCGCCCGGAGGCGTGACATCGAGCGTGTCCAGCATGTCGGCGTAAACCGCCGCCGCTTCATTCAAGCGGCCAGCTGATTCAAACAGCATGGCGCGCGCCATTTGCGGCAGCGGCGCGGGCAAGCTGTCGGCGCCTGCGTCGATGCGCTCCACGCCACGATCGACCCGCCCTTCCGCCGCGAGCAGGAAGGGTTCAAGCAAATCCGAAATATTGCTGGCCATGCCGCCGGGCGAAGCCTCGAGCACGGCCCGCGCTTCCGGCAAGCGATTGGCTTCCAAGGCGTCCGCGAACAGCAGCACCGCCCAGATCGAATCTTCATCGCCACGCGCCACCGCGCGATGCGCTTCACGCACAAGATAATCGAGGTCCGCCTGCATCAGCGCCGCGGCGGGATCGTCATACGTGCGCGCCGGGTCCGCATCAGGCGGCGAAGTGATGCGCAGCGCCGCCGAGGGCTCGACATTCGCTGTCGCCGCGTCCGCGGTTTGAGCGGGTTCAGCAGCCCAGGCCGCGTTAAAAAGCGCTTGGCCGCTGATCGCCAAACTCGCCGCCAGGATCGCTGCTCGCATTGTTTACCTCGCTCGAACCCCGGCTCTAGAGGTTCGCATAATTCGGGCCGCCGCCGCCTTCAGGACAGGTCCAGTTTATATTCTGACTTGGATCCTTAATGTCGCAGGTTTTGCAGTGAACACAGTTCTGCGCATTGATCTGGAAGCGCGGATTGCCGCCATTATCGTCATACAGCACTTCGTACACGCCAGCTGGGCAATATCGTGTCGCCGGCTCGGCGAACTCGGGGAGGTTCACCCGGATCGGCACAGTCGGATCAAGCAATTTGAGATGAATTGGCTGATCTTCCTCATGGTTGGTGTTTGACAGGTAAACCGAGGACAGCCGGTCGAAGGTGAGCTTTCCGTCTGGCTTTGGGTACTCGATTGGCTTGTGCTTGGCGGAATGTTCGGTGGAGGCGGCGTCGGTCTTGCCGTGCTTCAACGTGCCCAGGAACGAAAAGCCGCCCAGCAGCGTGGTGGTCCACATATCGGCCATGCCGACCACGCCGCCCCAGAACGTGCCCAGCCGCGAGAGCAACGGCTTAGCATTGCGCACGCCATAAAGATCCTTCCAGACGCGGCTTTCGCGATAGCCGTGCTCATACTCCTCCAGCACGTCGCGCTGGCGCCCATGCGTGATCGCATCGAACGCGGCCTCCGCCGCGAGCATGCCAGTCTTCATCGCATTGTGGCTGCCCTTAATGCGCGGCACATTCACAAAGCCCGCAGAGCAGCCAATCAGCACGCCGCCCCGAAACGCCAACTTCGGCACGGACTGAAATCCGCCCTCGGTGATGGCGCGCGCGCCGTAGGCAATGCGCTTGCCGCCCTCAATGTAGCGCTTGATCTCGTCGTGCTGCTTGTGGCGCTGAAATTCCTCGAACGGCGAGATGTACGGGTTCTTGTAATTCAGGTGGACCACATAGCCCACCGACACGAACCGATCGCCCCAATGATACATGAACGAGCCGCCGCCCGTATTGTCGTCGAGCGGCCAGCCCACCGTGTGCAATACTAGGCCCGGCTTGTGCTGCTCTGCCGGCACTTCCCACAATTCTTTGATGCCAATGCCGTATTTCTGCGGGTCGCGCCCTTTGGTCAATTCGTACTTGTTCTGCAGCACTTTCGCGAGCGAACCGCGCGCGCCTTCGGCGATAAACACGTACTTGCCGTGCAATTCCATGCCCGGCTGATAGTCGCCCTTATGACTGCCATCGCGCGCCACGCCGAACACGCCGACGACAACGCCCTTCAGCGCGCCTTGTTCATCGAACACCGGCTCTGAGGCCGACATGCCGGGATAAATTTCTACGCCCAGCTCTTCGGCGTGGGCGCCGAGCCACTTGGTAAAGTTGGACAGCGAGACGATGTAATTGCCATGGTTCGAGAATAGTGGCGGCATCAAGAATGTGGGCAACGCCGCCGAGCCGGCCGGCCCCAAAATCTTGAACTCGTCGTCCGTCACCGGCGTGTCGAGCGGTGCGCCTTTTTCTTTCCAGTCCGGGATCAGCTCATTGAGGCTGATGGGATCGATCACCGCGCCGGAGAGAATGTGCGCGCCCACCTCGGCGCCCTTCTCGATCACGGCGACGGACACTTCCGAGCCCGCCTCGGCGGCGAGCTGTTTCAGCCGGATCGCGGCGGAGAGACCGGCAGGTCCCGCGCCAACAATCACAATGTCATATTCCATCGCCTCACGGGCTGCTTCGGCCATTGCTATCCCTTCACGCGCTTTTGCCGGCTTTATCGAAGCGCTCGCGTTGGGGCGCAAGCGCTGCGTGGCTTTGATGATTCCTGAGATTCCGGGCACAAAGAACCCGTGAACGCGCCCGAAGCACAATCCGCCGCACGCGCCCTGCTCGCCTTTTGGCGCGCGGCCGGCGTCGACATGGACGAAGCCGAGGCCATCTTTACGCGGGGTCCGGCGCCTGCCGCACCCGCCGCCAAGGCCCCGCCTTCCAAGCCCGCGGCGGCCGCCCGCAAGCGGGCCCCGACCGCAGAAGCGCCTGTCGCCGACGCCAAGGCCCTGGCCGCAGCGGCGGGAAATGTCGCTGAACTGCGCGCCGCGGTTGAGAGCTACATGGGCTGCGCGCTCAAGGCCACAGCCCGCTCCACCGTCTTCTCGGACGGCCCGGACGACGCCCGCATCCTGCTGATCGGCGAAGCCCCCGGGAAGGAGGAAGACGAACAGGGCAAGCCCTTCGTCGGCCGATCCGGCCAATTGCTCGATCGCATGCTGGGCGCTATCGGCCTGGACCGGCGCCAGAACTTGCTGATTTCAAATACGATTTACTGGCGCCCCCCGGGCAACCGGCCCCCCACCCAGGGCGAAATCGCGGCCTGCCTGCCCTTTGTCGACCGGTTGATTGAGCTGGTGCGGCCCGAAGTGCTGATCCTGGCCGGCGGCACCGCCGCCCAAATCGTGCTCCGCCGCGAGGAAGGGGTCATGCGCCTGCGCGGCAAAAAGCTGAATTACGCGCGCGAAGGCCAAGCGCCCGTCAACGCCATGGTCATGCTTCACCCGGCATATCTGCTGCGCCGGCCACAGGAGAAAAAGCTGGCCTGGGGGGACCTCCTCCTGCTGGAAGCGTGGCTCGACCAACTCAACGTCAGCCGCGCGAAGCATCCATGAAGACGGGGATCTGGCTGATGCAGGTGCGTAATTGGGCGATCGCCGCCATCTGCGTCGCCGCTGCTCAGCCCGCCGCCGCCGAGACCCGCATCGTCGCGCTTTCGGAACAAGATGAGCGCGCATACGCCGCAGCCTTCAGCGCCATAGAGTCGCGCGATTGGCGCGCCGTCTCCGTCGCTTTGCGGGAAGTGGAGGACGACACGCTGGTCGGCGTCGTGCGCGGGCGCATGCTGCTTTCGCGCTCCTATTCGCCCAGTTGGAGCGAGATGAGCGCCTGGCTCAATGACTATGCCGATTATGGCCTGGCGGAGGATGTGTACGACCGCGCCATGGCTTCACGCTCCAGCCGGGCCCGCCGCGCTGGCACGCAAGCGCCGCAGCCCGAACGCCCACGCGGCCGCGTGCTGCCAGGAACGCCGGCTTCGCCGCCCGGAGATTCATCCGCCGCCCGCGTCGGCATCACCCGCATCGCTGAATACATTGGCGAAGGCGATTATGACCGCGCGCGCGCATCGGCGCTGCAATTGGCGGATGGCGCACGCTCCGGTCCTGCCAATTGGTATCTCGGCCTGATCGCCTACCGTCAGCGCGACTACGCCGAAGCCGTGCGTCGGTTCGAACTCTCCGCGGCCTGGGGCTATAATGGCGGCTGGGCCTCCGCCGCTTCGCATTATTGGGCGGCGCGCGCTCGTCTCGCCGCAGGCGAAACCGAAGGCGTGACGCTGCACCTTGAAGCCGCCGCGCAGCGTCCGTGGACATTCTACGGGCAGCTTGCCGAAATTCAGCTCGGACGCGATAGCAGCCTGCAATTCGAACCGCCGCGGCTCGAACAAGATTCGCTCGTCCGTTTCATGGAGCGTCATCCCGGCGCGCGCCGCGCCGCCGCGCTGGCGCAGCTTGGCCGCCTCTCCGAAGTCGAAAGCGAAATGCGCCGCCTGCATGGCGATCTCGACCGCAGTGAAGATGCAACCTTCCTCGCCCTCGCCGTTGCGCTGCGCGCGCCCGCCGCGCAATTGCGCGCCGCTGAATATGGCGGTCCGGAGGTCGCCTCAGGCTTTTGCCCCGCAACGGACTTCGCACCCGACAATGGCTTCCAGCTCGACCGAGCGCTGATTTATGCGATCGTTCGGCAAGAGAGCTATTTCAATCCCAAAGCTGTGAGCACATCCAATGCGCGCGGCCTGATGCAAATGCTCGCTTCCACGGCGGGCGACATGGATCGCTCCACCAATTATCGCCGCAATCCGACGCCGCTTTATGAGCCCGGCCTCAACATGCGCCTTGGCCAATCCTACGTGCAGTGGCTGATGCAGGAATTTCATTCGGACGGCGATCTCGGCCGCGTGTTCGCCGCTTATAATGGCGGGCCTGGCTGGCTCTCACGCTGGCTCGCCACGCAACCCGCAGACCTCGATCCGCTGCTCATGCTCGAAATCATGCCGCGTCAGGAAAGCCGCGATTATGCTGAGCGCGCGCTCTCGCACATGGCGCTCTGCCGCAAGATTTACGGCCAGCCCACGCCGGAAATGGACAGTCTCGCCTCCGGCCGCGCCGCCAACTATCGCCCGCTCGACAACAACTTCGCCAATCGCAGCGCGCCCAGCAGCTAAGGCCGGATAATCGCTTCGCTGCGCAACATGCTGAGCCGACGCGCGCCAATGCGCCACGCCAGATCGAGATCCTCCATCGCAACGTCGCGATAACCGCCGAGCGCATCGTAGAACCTTCGCGAGATCAGCAAACCCTGCGCGCCATGGGGCAGCTTGACCAAGCCGCGCAGCCAAGCTGAGAGAGGCGCGTCAGCATAGCGAAACGCTGCGGCACGATCAGCCGAAGCATTCGCGCTGATAAAGCGCCGGCTCTCTTCCTCCCAGCTCGGCGCCAATTGCGTTTCGGCATGGATGAATAAGAGCCACTGCCGCCGCGCCGCCTTCGCACCAGCCATCATTTGCAGCGCACGCCCTGGCGCGCTCTCAACAATTTCGCAGCCCGCATCGTCGGCCAGCGCGCGTGTCTGGTCGGTTGAACCAGCATCGACGACCACCACCTCGCTGACGAACGCGCCCATCGCCGCCGGCGCCAATGCGCGTAAGGCATGCGACAGGCGCTCCGCCGAATTCAGCGTTGGAATAATGACCGAGATCACGCCGCCGGGCGCTGCGGCTGCGGGCGTTGGGGTTGTTGCGGCGGCGGCGCGGCAGGCGAAGCAGGCGGTGGGGCTTGAGCCGGCGCTTGCGGCGCCTCAGCTGGGCCGCCTTGCGCCGTATCCGCCGCTGCGGCTTCCGCCGTAAGCTCGGTGCGCAAGCGCCTCAGGAAGCGATCAAGCAGATCGGTGCGCGCCACAACGCGCGCGACATCGCGGATCGCCGCGCCATCTGCGTTCACGCCTGAAGCCACCACCTCAAACGCGTCCGCTTCATCCGTGCCCGCCATGTCGCCGGCATAGTCGCGATACAATTGGCGCACGCCCTGCTCGTTGCCGGAAAGGGTGAGCGCAATACCGGCGCGCAGAACCGTTTGGCGCCCGTCTTGATCAAGCGGCTGCGCCCGGTTGCGCATCGCCAGCACGCCGCGCAACTCGACCGAAGCGCGCTCCCAATCGCGTGCGCGCCAAGCCGCCTCGGCGCGCACACGCTGCGCCTCTTCGCCGCGATCGCGCTCAACCAACTCCACCGCATTATCGAGTCGGCCCAACCCCAGAAACGCACGTGCCTCCAATATCCGCCGCTCAGCCTGCAGCGAGGTTGGAATATTGGGCTGGCGCGAACTGTTGATCGCCACCAGAGCGCGCTCCGGCTGGTTGTCCATCAAATAGATCGCCGCCAGATCAGTGGCGACTTGCGCTTTCGCCACCCCCTGCAAACGCTCATCCACCTGATGCTGCAGCAAGGCCGCTGCTTGCTCCAGCAAGTCGACATGAACCAGACGTCCCGCCAGCAAGCGCACCATGCGATCGCCATTGGCGCCTACGGGCGTGAGGTCGGAGAACTCATAGAACAGGCCGAGCGCCTGAATCGGCTCAAGCTGATCGGCCTCGCCATCCAGGAATAAGCGCTCGAACAATGTGCCCATGTCCGCGCGCAGCTGACGGGCGGCCGGATCGGCCGGGAAGCGATCGGCGGCGATGCGCATTGTCGCCAACGCATCGCGCCAGCGCCCAAGCTCGGAATAGGTTTCGCCCAGCGTGCTGACAATGGCGAGTTCAAGCGCGTCTCCGCGCCAGCGATAGCGCAGCGCCTCCAACGGCTCGACGCAATCAACCGCGCGCATCACCCCGCTCGCGCGGCGGATCCTGATCGCCTCAAGGCTGGCGCGAACCGCCACCTGCTCTTCCCGCGTGTTCGACAAATCATCGAAGGTCGCGAGCGCATCAGCGCTGCCGCGCGCCGCCATGATGCGCGCCTGCACCAAGCGCGCCTGCAAGCGGAGGGACTGCGTGGGCGCCTCTCCAAGCGCCGCGCTAGCAGCAGCGTCTGCAGCGGCAAGATCATTCAACTCAAGCGCAGCCTGCGCCAGCACAAGCCGAAACTGCGAACGCCAACGCGGCGAGAATTGCTCCAGCGCGCCAGCGCCCGACTCCAATTCGCGCCGCGCTTCTGGCCAATCATTGCGCGCCGCCGCCGCATAGCCGCGCCACAGCGCCGCCGAGGGATCATTCTGCAGCGCCGATGATTGCAGGTCCGCCATCGCTTCCGCTTGGCGGTTCATCATGGCGTTGGCGCCGCCGCGCAGCAGCCTGAACTCAGGATCGAGCTCAGCCAGTTCGCCTTGATTGATGGCGACGATCCGCAAAGCGCCGAGCGCCTCCGGCGCATAATCATGCAGCAGCAGAAAGCGCGCGAGCGCCATGCGCGCCTCCACCGGCGCGCCCACGAGCGTTCCTTCTGCGGCGGCGCGCCGCGTGAGATCGTCAATGCGTTCACGCACCTGCGCCAAATCCAGTTCCGGATCGCCAGTGCTCTCGACTTCCTCACCAGCAATCGCGGCCGCCAACGCCGCAGCGGCGGAATTGGCCGGCGCCGGCGCCGCGCTTTGAGCGCTGGCTGTCATCAAGCCAGCGCCGCGCGACACGATCAAGCGCCCGCCATCGAACGCCGCTGTCACATCGTCCGCACGCGGTTCGATCACCGCGCCATGCGCAGCCGGCAACAGCGCCGCTTCGATCGTCGTCCGGCGCGTATCGACCCCGACGGCCGGCCCGCCTAACAGCGCGACGGCGATGCGATCGCCAACCTCCGGGTCGTTGATCCAGCGGACCACGCCGTCGCGGCCGAAACTAGCAAACAAGCGCCCCGAACCTTCAGCCGTGGTTTCACGCGAGGTCGCGGCGGCGGCGCGCTGCGGCGCACGCGCGCCCAGCGTGAAGGTCCAGGCATTGTCTGTCGCACGCGCCGACACCTGCATGTCGGCGGGCGCGGGCACGCGCAGACCAATCACGCCCTCGCCGCGCACTATCTCAATATTGCTGTGTCGCCGCCCCGCGCGCGCCACGCCCTGCAAGTCGAATTGACCCGACGCGTCAAACAGCAGCCAAATCGCTTCGCCACGCCGGAACGCGGCCGCGCGCGCCGGCGCCGGCCACGTTACCGTGATCTGCGTGTCATTGGCGGTTTCATACAATTGAACCCGCGCCGTGCCGGAAACGGGCGGGCGCGCCGGCGCCGGCGCGCCTTGCTCTGCAGCCTGCTGTGTTTGTGCATCTGGCGGCAACAGATCGATGATGACGCGATCGCCATCGACGAAATTGCGTTGCCGCACGCCAGGATCAAGCGTCAGCGCCACCCGTACCGGCTGTCCCGCCGCGCTCAGCTTGCGGACTTCGCGCACAAAGCGCGGCGGCGAGCCGCGCATCTCGGCAATGTCGAGATCAGCCGCGCGCGAGAAGCGCAGCTCCAGCCGGTTGCCTTCCATGGTCGGCGTGACGGTGGTTGGGCCTTGGAACCGGAACGCAATGCGCGTGTAATTTTCTTGCACGCCGAATGAAACCGTCGCCGTCGGCGCTTGAATGCGCGGCGCAGGAGGCGGCTCTGCGCGCGCGGGCTCCGGTGTTGGCGCTGGCGCCGGCGTCGGAGCTGGCGTCGGAGCTGGCGGCGGTGGTGGTGGTGGCGGCGGTGGCGGCGTGTTGAGCGTGAAATTCTGCGGCAGCGGCCCGATCGGGCCGCGCAGCTCCACCGGCGTCTCCAACTGCGGCGACGATTGCTGAGCCTGTTCGACCGCCTGCACGGGCGGGGCGATCATCTGGCTCGCCGCTTGCTCTGGCGGCGGCGTCTGCCGCGGCGTGAGCGGCAGTGGCTGCGCAACAGCCGGCGGCGCAGCGGCGAGCGCCGCTGCTGCAAACGCCAACGGAGAGGTGCGCCGTGTTTTCGTCATCACCGTTCGCGTTCGCCCCCTAGCCTGATGGCGAGGCCGCCGAGGGCGCGGCGGGGATGTTGGCCGGCTGCGGCGGCAGGCCAGCGCGCTGCAAAAGAGCGTCGCCGTTGCTCGGCGGGCGCGACAGCGCCGCCAGCATCTCCGTCAGACGCCGCGCCCGCGTCGGCTCCATATTGCCCATGATTTCCGCGAGATTGGATTGGCGCATATGGCTAGCAACCTGCACCATCACACCATCATCAAGACCATCGAATACACGCGCCGCATCCTTGGCGCGCATGCGCTGATAGACGTCGACCAGATTGTTGACGCGCTGCGCTTGCGCTTCATCCAACTGACCGAGCAGTTGATTGACGGTCGTTTCAAGCTGGCGCAACTCCGCCAGCCTTTCATCCAGCCTTCGCTCGGCGGCCGTCATCAGGCCGCCTTGAGTGTCGAGCTGCGTCGCGCGCTGATCGAGCGCTTCGCGTCGCTCGCCTAAAGCCTGCAGCACCTGCACTTCCGATTGGCTGAGCCCCACCTGGTCAGCAAAAGTCGGCGAAACACACGCTTGCGGATCGGCCGTGCTTGTCGTCGCCTCTGCGTCTTCGGCGTGAACGCCATCCGAAGCCGGCGCTTGCGCGACCTCTTCCGCCAGCGCCACCGCCTTCAGACCGAGCAGCGCCGCAGACGTCGCCATCACGGCGGGAATGAGACGCACGCTCACCGGCGGGCGCGGCGACTTCGGTTTGCGCGGCAGGAGAAACTTGGCGAGCATTTAGAGCCTGTTGCGCAAAGAAACGTCCGCGCTGGAGCGGACCCGGCCAGCGCCAATGCCGAGCCGATCAGCGGTTGCGCGCGCATCATTGATCCGCGCCTGCAAATCGCGGCCAGCTTCCTGCGCGGTGAGGCGCAGCGTTTTCACAGCCGCTTCAGCATTGGTTGTGGCTTGCACTAACTCGGCCGCGGCGGCGCGAATGCCGTCTTGCCCCGAACGCAACGCTGCCAGCTTGCGGTCCAAGCGCCAAAAATAAAACAAACACGCCGCCAGCATCAGCGCCAGCACGCCTTCAATCACCAGCGAAATTGGACTCATTGCCCGCCTCCAATTTTCATAACGGCTTTCTTCGACGCTGGCGTCAGCGGCTTTTCGATCCGCACCGCCAGCGAATGCCCCATGCGGCCGGCGCGCCCGGTCGATAGCTCGACTTGTCCGCATTTAAGTTTGATTGGCGCGTCCTGCACCGTATCGAGCATGAGCGTGTCGCCAACCTTGAGGTCGAGCACCTTTTTTAGCGGCGCTTTCAACTCATCCAGCACGGCGCGCACTTCCAGTTTAGTCGCCCAAAGCTCGCTCGCGAGGTGGCCTTCCCAAATATTGTCACGGCCGAACTTCTCACCCATGAATTGCTGCAGCAGCATTTTCCGGATCGGTTCGAGCGTGGCGTAAGGCAGCAGCAATTCCAGCTTGCCGCCGCGATCTTCCATATCGATACGCAGCTTCACCACGATCGCAGCGTTCGGCGGGCGCGCAATGGCGGCAAAGCGCGGATTCGTTTCGATCCGATCGAGCGAAAAATCGACTTGCGTCAAAGGCGCGAACGCCTGCTTAGCGTCCGCCAGCACCACTTCGATCATGCGTGTGACCAGCATGCGCTCAATGGTGGTGTAAGGCCGCCCCTCGACGCGCGTGGACGCCGCGCCGCGCCGCCCGCCGAGCAGCACGTCAACGACGGAATAAATCAAATTGCTGTCGACCGTGGCGAGCCCGAAATTGTCCAGCTGCTCAGCGCGGAACACGGCAATAATTGCCGGCAGCGGGATCGAATTCAGATAATCGCCGAATCGGATCGAACTGATCTGATCCAGGCCGACCTCGACATTGTCTGAAGTAAAGTTGCGCAGGCTTGTCGTCATCAACCGCACCAGGCGGTCGAAGACGATTTCCAGCATCGGCAAGCGCTCGTACGAGACCAGCGCGGAATTGATGATGGCGCGCACGCCCGTGCGCCCGGCCAATTCCTCTTCGCCGAGACCAAAACCCAGCAAAGAGTCTATTTCATCCTGATTGAGGATGCGCTCGCCAGCCGGATTGTCGTTGGCCTCAGAGCCAGGGGCGGGCGCAGTGGTTTCCCACTCCACCGCTTTGTCCTCCTGAGCTGCCGCCGCTTCCTCCGTCATTTATTGCACCAGCATCTCTTCGATCAGCACCGCATTGATCCGCGATGGCGCGATCACGAGGTTGACCCGGCGCAACAATTCCAGTCGCAATCGATAGGCGCCCGCCGATCCAGAAAGATCGTCCGTTCGCAACTCGCGCAGAAACGCATTGAACTGATCGCTCACGCGCGGAATGACCGGCGTGATCGCGTCAACAGCCTCCTGATCCGGCGCCTCCAGCGTAACCTTGAGCTTTAAGTAGGCTGGGCGCCCGTCAGCGCCAGCAATGTTCACCAGCAGTTCGGGCAGCCCGACATAAACGACGCCTTCGCCATAAGAGATGGTCGTGCCGTTAGGCCCGGGAATCGGCTCGCCTTCGGCGCCCGCTTCGCCATTGCCGCCCTTGGCCTTGCCATGCCCACCAGCTTCCGCCTCCGCGTGCTGCTCGCCGGTAGGCTTGGCCAGCAACATGTATGCAGCGCCGCCGCCCGCCGCCAAAACCAGCACCGCTGGCAGGACAATGAACAGGATGAGGTTCTTGCCCGAGAGCTTTTTCTTCGGCTTGCCCTCGCCGCCCTCTTCGCCCTCCGCTCCAGCTGGAGCGTCGGTCGGTTCTTCTTCTTTCTTCGGTTTTTCCTTCTTCGCCATCGCAGAATCGGAGTCCTGACCAACCTCTGCTGTGGTGCGCCGCGCTGGTTAAGGATGTGTGGAAGAGGTCGGCAAAGTTTGCCGGCGCCCGGCAGAAATCGGCCCATCCATTCACCAAGACCTTCAAGGCATACCCAGTGAAATCAGCCCATTAACCACTGGCACGTTCCTTGCGAGGGTTAATGGCGATGGATAACACCCTCCTTCTCGGACTGCAGAGCCAGCGCGTACTGCAAAGGCGGATGGACGTGGCGGCCAACAATCTCGCCAACGTCTCCACCAGCGGCTTCAAAGCCGACGAGGTCGTGTTCGACGAAGTCGACGACACCAATGCCAGCGCGGACGCAGATCCGCGTGACATCATGTTCGTGCGCGACATCGGACTCACCCGCGACATGACACAAGGACCGATCGCCCAAACCGGCAATCCGTTCGATGTCGCGATCGAGGGCGAAGGCTTCTTCATGATTCAAGGGCCCAATGGCCCGCTCTATACGCGCGATGGCGCGTTTACGCTTACAGGCGAAGGACGGCTCGTCACCTCTGATGGGCGCGCCGTGCTTAGCTCTGGGGGGGCGCCGATCGTGTTCGACCCACAGGGGGAACCCCCTGTGATCGGGCGCGACGGCGTAATCCGCGTGGCTGGCGTCGAGGCCGCACGCATCGGCGTGGCGAATTTCGCCGCGCCAGGCGCGCTTTCAAAGGTCGGGGACAACCTTTGGAGCGCGCAAGGTCAGGCCGCAGCACCGTTCGAGGGCATCGTTGTGCAAGGCGCACTCGAAGGCTCGAACGTGCGCCCGGTCATCGAACTCACGCGATTGATCGAAATTTCGCGTGCGTATCAATCAGCGGCCAAGATTGTTTCGGGCGCGGACGAACTTCGTCAGCGCGCCATCGAACGGCTTGGCCGCGCAGCGTAGAGGTCCCGACTAGATGCGCGCCTTAGACATCGCCGCCAGCGGCATGCTGGCTCAGCAAATGAATGTCGATGTTATTTCGCACAACATCGCGAACATGAACACGACCGGCTATAAGCGTCAGCGCGCCGATTTCGAGGATATGCTCTATCAAAACATTGAGCGTCCGGGGTCCACCTCATCGGCCTCGGGTGCGATTTTGCCGTCCGGCATTCAGCTTGGCGTCGGCGTTCGCGCGGACGCAGTGGCGCGCATCAACGAGCAAGGCGGGTTATCGCAAACCGGCAATCCCTACGACATCGCCATTAATGGCCAAGGCTTCCTGCAGGTGCAGCTGCCTTCCGGCCAAACCGCCTACACGCGCGCCGGCAACTTCGCGATCAACGCCGATGGCGAACTGGTCACGGCGGACGGCTACCCGATTAAGCCTTCCATCACCATCCCGGCCGAAACCACCGCCGTGCAGATCACGCGCGACGGCATCGTCGAAGTCACGCTGAGCGGGCAAACCGAACCGCAACAAGTCGGCCAGATCGAAATCGCCAGTTTCATCAATCCGGGCGGTTTGGAAGCGATCGGCGACAATCTTTATCTCGAGACGCCCGCTTCGGGCTCGCCAAATACGGCTACGCCCGGCTCGCCAGGGCTCGGCACGCTGATGCAAGGCTATCTCGAAATTTCCAACGTTAACGCTGTGGAAGAGATTTCGTCGCTTATCGTAGCGCAGCGCGCTTATGAAATGAACGCGCGAGTCATCACGGCTGCCGACGAAATGCTGCAAGCCACGACTCAACTCCGCTAGGCGCGCCCCGCGCGCCGGATAAAGGTCGGATGGAGTCTGTCTGATGCTGCGTTGGTATACTGTACTTGCTTGTGTCTGGTTGTTCTTGAGCGCCGCCATGGCGCACGCCGACACCGTGACGCTGCGCCCGCGCATCGAAGCCAGCGGTCAGGCCGTGCTGCTGGGCGATGTGTTCATCGGCGCAGGCCGAGCCGGCGCGCGCGCCATTGCGCCAGCCCCGCCGCCTGGCCAAACCTCCACCCTCTCCGTGAACTTGCTCGCCGCCGCGGCCTCCGCTGCAGGTCTCAGCTGGGCGCCGCCGTCCGGCCTCTCCGAAGTGCGCGTCACGCGCGCTTCCGGCGCACGCGCGACGCTTCCGCTCGATGGCGGCGCCAACAATGCTGGCGGTGAAGCCGTGATCCGCCGCGGCGAAACAGTGGCGCTCATCTTCGAAGCGCCCGGCATTCAACTTTCGACCAGCGCCCGCGCGCTCGAAGATGGCGCGGTGGGCGATAATGTCCGCCTCGTCAACATCGCCTCCAACCGCACCGTGAGCGCCACCGTAACCGGTCCCGGCGCAGCGCGCGCCCAATGACGAAAGCCACGCCCCCAATGCCACCTATGCGCCGCATCGCCATCGTCGCCCTCGCCGCCGCCTCCTCTGCCTGCACTGGCAATTCTCAAGTGGCGGTGATGACGCAAGATGCGCTTGCAGCGCCCGGCGTCGCCTATGACGCAGCAAGACGCGCCATGGGCCCGCCGCAGTTACAGCCTGTCGGCTCGCCAGCCCCGCTCACCGGCGGACAGGAGCACGAATTTCCCCAGCCCGAGCCTGTCGTCTATGCCGAAGGCGCGCCCAATTCTCTGTGGCGCCCTGGCCGGCGCAGCTTCTTCAACGACCAGCGCGCCTCGCGCATTGGCGACATTCTCACCGTCGAAATCGAAATCTCCGACAAGGCCGAACTCAGCAATTCGTCCAATCGTTCGCGTCAGGCCGACACCAGCGCCGGCGTCAGCAACTTCTTCGGCATTGAAGCCGGGCTGGGTCGCGTTTTGCCAGGTGAGTTCGATCCCGCCAATATGATTGGCGCGCAATCGGATTCTTCGCAGACCGGCCAAGGCGCGATCAATCGCGAAGAGAAAGTGCAACTCACTGTAGCGGCCGTGATTGTCGACCGCCTGCCCAACGGCAATCTCGTCATCGCTGGCCGCCAGGAAGTGCGCGTCAACGCCGAGCTGCGCGAACTCACCGTCTCCGGCATCATCCGCCCTGAAGACATCGACGCCAACAACACCATCAGCCAAGACCAAATCGCCGAAGCCCGCATCTCCTACGGCGGCCGCGGCCAAATCAGCGCGGTGCAGCGCCCCAATTGGGGCCAGCGCGCGGCGGACGCGATTTCGCCTTGGTAAAAACAGAGCGCAGATTTTCGCCTGCGCCCTGTTCTTCACCACCCCGCTGCATTCGCGAGCGCGACCGCCAGAGCGTCCGGACGCTCATAGCGGGTGCGGGCGCCGTGAAGCTCCAAGTGCGCGCGAATGCGCGCCCAGAGCTCGGCGGAGATGTCCGCATTGGCGTGACCACGCACTTCGCCTGCGACCCAAAGGCCGTTGGCGTCGCGCACGATCTCGACAATCGCGGGCTCATCCCCAACCACCTCATAGTACGCGCCCTTGCCCCACAGCATGAGCGGGATGCGACCCTTGAGGCAGTTCTCGAAACGCAGCGCCGCACTCTCGATCTTCGCCGAGCTGGCGAGCGGCACGAACCAATCCGTTCCCGGAACTGGCGGCGGCGCGAGCCGTTCGAGTCCGATCGCATCGATCAACATGCGGATCAAAGTTTGCGGCGAGCGCGCACGCTCCAAGCGATCGGCCAGACGTCCGATCGCTTGTTCGTCGCGCGCGCAAGCGCGCTTCACGCCGCGCGCCACCAGATCGGCGACTTGCGGCGTCGGCACGTGCGCCACGATGCGGGATCGGCGCAACTTTTGCGGCAAAGCCACGAGCGTTGCGACGAAGCGGCGGGTGATGGCCCGCGCATGGCGCAGCGTCTTCGACGCTTCCGCTTCGCTGAGCATGAAGCTGAGACGGCGGAAGTCCTCGCCAGTCCAACCCGCATCCTCAATCTTGCGCACCGCTTCAACGAAGCCGTGCGGCGCTTCGGGAAGGTAAGCCGCGACCAAACGCTTCAACGACCAAGTCTCCAAGGCTTCCGCGAGCGCGCCGGGCGCCTCGCGCGCCCGATCGGCGATCAGGCCGGCCAAACGGCGGCGCGGCGCTTCAGCATTGAAGTAAGCCGTGTGCGGACGCGGCCACACGCGGGCGATCGCCGGCGCGAACACGCCAGCATCATCCGCGAGCGCCGCGTTGGGCGCATGCGGACTGGCGCGCGCGGGCAGCGCGGCCAATTCCACTTGGGCAGGCATTGCTTTCACTCCGATCTGATCTCCGCTTAAGCGGCGATCGGAGTGCTCGAACGAGACCGACCGCGCCTAAGCGCTGGTTAGGTGCGCCCTTGCGCACGCTCCTCTTGGTCGATGGTCTCGTTTCATTTGGTTCTCTCAGTTCAGCGCGCGGGAAAGCTTCCCGTGCGGGCGCGGACGAATGCCGTTCGTTTCTGACAAAATTGCGGCGTGCGAGAAATTTTCAAGTCTCAGCGCGAAAGCGCGAGCACGGCTGTTGTCGCAATCCAACACGCCAACGCTGTCGCGAGCGCGCCCCACGCCATGTCGGCAAGAGCGACCGTCGCCGTCCAATGCCGCAGCGTGGCCCAGTTGGTGAGGTCATAGGTGGCGTAGGCGGCAAGGCCGAGGATCAGGCCATTGATGAGAGCCTGCATCGGCGCGCCCGCCCGCAGCGCTGGCATCACGATCAGATGCGTGATCGCCAAGGTATAGATGACATAAAAGGCAATAGCCGGACCGACCTGAAGGCCCGGCGCCAGCATATCGCCGAGTTGCGGGCGATAAAGACGCGGCCCCATCACGCTCAGCCAGATGAAATCGAGCACCGCAAACGCGGCCGCAACGGCGCCGAAGGCGATCAGAAAATTCATGTGTCGGCTCCAGCCCCTATCGGAAGATACGTGCGAGCACGCGTCCGGATCAGAGGCCGCCCCCCCGCGCCATCAGCGCCGCGAACAGCACGACCAGCACCAGAATGTGCAGCTCCGCCATCACCAGCCGCTTGATCCGCTTCACCTCCGCTTCATCCGGGGGCCCGTGCTTGACCCAGCCCAGGAAAGCTCGCGTCGGCCAGATTGAGATGATCCCAATCACCACGAACACCGCCATCTTGGCCCAGAAGAAGGGCTGACCCGCATAGTAAGCCGCCCCGGCCGGGCTGAAGAATACGCGGCAAACGCCCGCAACGATGAGCCCGACAGCAGCGAGCCCATAAAACAGATCGATGCGCAGCAGGAGCCGCGCAACCCGCTCATCGACGGGCAGACGCAAAACAAACGCCTCCGCGCTCAATGCGCCCACCAAAATGAAGGCGAAGGTGAAGTGCAGAAAGGAAAGGGCGACGTCGAGAAGCATGGCTCAATCTTAAGGCAGTTGACGGCCTCCGAGAAGCTTGAGGGACCTGCCCTGGCCAGCATTGATTGAAGCGCCGCCTCGGGGTTCGCACCGCCTCCGTCAGGTGCGATTATTTCCCCAAGCCCGCCAAAGCATGCTATAGTGTCTCATCACCAGCAAAACAGATCGCTTTAGCCGCCTTTAACGGGCGGCCAATTGCGCTTGAGGAATAGCCATGACCTGGAACGCGAACTTAATCGATCAAGGGGCGCAATTGCGCAGCCGCGCCGAGGCGCAAACGCTGAACGTTAATGAGGCCCACCTGCTCGTGCATGGTGTATTTGCGCGCGCTTTTGCTGGCGGTCGGCAGCGCGAGGGCAACCTCAATAACGCGCTGACGCAGGCGCTTGAGCTCTGGACCGACAGGGCTGCGTAATCAGCTGCGCCTGCAGCGTAAAATAAGGAGATGCCGTGACCTTCATCGTAAATTCGTCGCCGGGCGCGGGGCTGCGATTTGTTCCAAGCGCGACATTCAACGACGCTAAGGCGGCGCTGGAATGGGCCGATAATCTGCAATTGCGCGGCATGCGGCTCATCCGCATCCGCGACACCGCCGCGCAAGCGACTTATGACCAGAAAGGTCTGCGTGATGAAATCGAACACACTCGCCGCGTCAGCTAACGCCTTGGCCGCTCACAACAAAAGCGCGCCGGGCGTAGTCAGCGTAGCGGATCGCGCTGGCTTCCATATTTTCGCTTTGGCCTTGCGCAACAGTGATTATCTGACAGTGCTCGAAGGGCCCGGCCCCTTCACCATGTTCGCGCCAACAGACGCGGCCTTCAGCAAGTTCGCGCCCAAGGCGCTGAACACGCTGCTGAACGAAGATAGCGCGCTGCTGCACGCCGTGCTCGGTCATCACTTCGCCAAGGGCAAAGTCGCTTCCGCGCGATTTGCGGGCAAGCGCATCCGCGCCGTCATGCATGCCGGCGGAGATGTGATCATCGATGGCCGCGCGCGTTTGCGCGTCAATAACGCCTTCATCGTGAAGCCCGACCTGCAGGCGAGCAACGGGATCGTGCATGGCATTGATGCGGTGTTGTGGCCGCGCGAGCCGGCTGCTGTCGTCGCCAGATGATCACGTCTGAGATCGCCCCTCCGCTCGGCCGCATCGAGCCCGTCACGCGCTGCCCAATCTGCAATGCCGGCATCGGGGAAGCGGCGGGCGATTGGAGCGACTATGTGTGCGGAGCGCGTGTTATCGCGTCGCCGCACGGCTCTTGGTCGCTTTCGATCCCTTGCCCGGCGGACGCAGAAGCGCCGATCTAGGCCCGCACTTCACCCAGATTATGCCGCAGACCAAGCGCGGTCGCCGCCGCCGCCGCGATGCTGTCGGCGTCGAGCCCGGCTTGTTTGATCATATTGGCCGGGCTGTCCTGATCCTGGAACACGTCAGGCAGCACCAGAGTCCGGATCTTCAGGCCGCGATCCAGCAGCCCGGACCGCGCCAGATAATGCAGCGTGAACGCGCCAAAGCCGCCCATGCTGCCCTCTTCAATGGTCATCAGCACTTCATGCTCGCGGGCCAGGCGCGCGATCAGCTCTTCATCCAGCGGCTTGGCGAAACGCGCATCGGCGAGCGTGGTCGATAGCCCCATGGCGGTCAGCTTGTCGGCCGCTTTGGTTGCATCGCCCAGGCGCGCGCCAAAGCTCAGCAGCGCCACTTTCGTGCCTTCGCGCAGCACGCGCCCTTTGCCGATTTCCAGCGGCATATGCGCATCTTCGCCCAACACGCCATCGGCGTCGCCGCGCGGATAGCGGAAGGCGCTCGGCGCATCGTCAATCGCGCGCGCCGTGGCGACCATGCGCGACAGTTCATTCGCATCGCCGGCCGCCATCAGCACCATGTGCGGCAGCGCGCCCAGATAGCCGACATCGAACGAACCCGCATGGGTCGGCCCATCGGCGCCGACCAAACCAGCGCGGTCGATTGCAAAGCGCACCGGCAGCTTCTGGATCGCCACATCATGCACGACCTGGTCATAGCCGCGCTGCAGGAAGGTTGAGTAGATCGCCGCGAACGGCTTCATGCCATCGGCGGCGAGGCCGGCGGCGAACGTCACCGCATGCTGCTCGGCAATGCCGACATCGAAACAGCGATCCGGAAATTTGTAGCTGAAGAGGTCGAGCCCGGTGCCCGATGGCATGGCGGCCGTGATAGCGCACACTTTGTGGTCCGCCTCGGCCTCGCGGATCAGAGCCTGCGCGAACACTTTGGTGTAGCTCGGCGCCAAAGAAGCCCCCTTGGCCTGCTCGCCGGTGACCACATTGAACTTGGCCACGCCATGATACTTGTCGGCCGCGTTTTCCGCTGGCGCGTAGCCTTTGCCCTTCTTGGTGACGACATGCACCAGCACGGGGCGGTCGGCATATTCCTTCGCATTGCTCAAAATGGTGAGCAGCATGTCGAGGTCGTGCCCGTCGAACGGCCCCAGATAGTGGAAACCAAGTTCTTCGAAGAAGGTGCCGCCCGTCACCAGCGTGCGCGCATACTCCTCGGCCCGCTTGGCGACGTCATGAACGCTTTGTCCCAGAGCCTCGGCCACGTTCTTGGCCGTCTTGCGAATGCGTCGATAGGTTTTGGAGGAAACCAGCCGCCCGAGATAGGACGACATCCCGCCAACGGGCGGGGCGATCGACATGTCATTGTCGTTGAGAATGACGATCAGCCGCTTGGTGGTGTGCGCGGCATTGTTCATCGCCTCGTAGGCCATGCCCGCGGACATCGAGCCATCGCCAATAATGGCCACCACATGCTTGGCGCGCTCGTCCGGATCGTCGCTGCGGTCGCGCGCGGCGCAGAAGCCGAGCGCGGCTGACACCGAGGTCGCGGCATGCGCGGCGCCGAACGGGTCGTACTCACTCTCGGCGCGCTTGGTGAAACCGGAGAGCCCTCCGCCTTGGCGCAAAGTGCGAATGCGGTCGCGCCGGCCAGTGAGGATTTTGTGCGGGTAGGCTTGGTGGCCGACATCCCAGATCAGGACGTCGCGCGGCGTGTTGAACGTGTAATGAAGCGCCACGGTCAGCTCGACGACGCCAAGGCCCGCGCCCAAATGGCCGCCCGTGGTCGACACGGCGCTGATCATTTCAGCCCGCACTTCTTCGGCGACCTGCTTCAGTTGAGCGGGTTCGAGCCGGCGCAAGTCCGCCGGGAGCGAAACGGAGTCCAGAAGCGATGTTTGCGGGGCCATTGGCCCTCCCTCAGAGCCTCATCCCCGAGGCAGTCAATTACTCTGGACACGTTACAAAGCAAAAAGGGGGCGGACGAGGGGTAAAGTCGGGAAACTCTGAGCTTTCTGCGCGGCTTGGCGGCGCAGGCGCGGTATCCGCCGCCCTCCCGCTCTTATCGCGCCCCAACCAGGAACCGGATCAGCTGCTGCGCATCGCTTCGGCCATCCGTGCAAAGGCGGGCCGCAGCATGCCCCGAACCTCCTCAGTGACGGCCACATCCTCAAGGGCGCGCTCCATGCAAGCGGTCCATTGCCGCGCCTCCTCGGCGCCGATCGGCAAGCGCTTGTGCAGACTCATAATGCAGGGGGCGTCGGCGCGCTCGAAATAGTCGCGCGGCCCGCCCAGCCAGCCGCGCAGGAACTGGGCCAGCTTTTCCGTTACGGACCCGAGATCACCTTGATGCATGTTCCGAATGCGATGCGCTGCCGGCTCTTCCGCCATGACCTGATAGAAGCGTGTCGCCAAAGCGCGCACGCCCTCTTCGCCCAGCAACTCGTACGGTGTTTGGCTCATCGCCGCCGCTTAGATCAAAGCCGCCGCTGAGCCTTTGATCCAAATCAGTGCGGGTCAGATCACCTGGAAGTCCGTATTGGTGATGGTGAGACCACTATCGAGCGTGGCGATCAGGAATTTCGAGCCTGCGGCGTTGCCATTGGCGTCGTAATAGAGCTTGCCGCTGGCATTGTCGTAAATGATCCGGTCATCCGCGTCATGCGCGCCGGCCCCGACCCAGAACTTGGTCGCAGCCAACGTCCCGACCGCGCCCAGCCCGCTGAACACCGAATTCTCCAGCTGAATCTTGTCGCTGCCATGGGTGAAGTCTGTAATCACATCGCGATCGGTCGATGCAGTTGAGGCGTTCAGAACAAACTTATCGCCGCCGGCCCCGCCCGTCAGCGTGTCGATGCCGACCCCGCCGATCAAAGTGTCGGCCCCCCCGCCGCCGACCAACGTGTCCGCGCCGCTGAGCCCACTGAGAGAATTAGCGCCTGTATTGCCGGTGATGACGTTCGCCAGCGTATTGCCCGAACCATTGATCGAGCCCCCGCCGGTCAGCGTCAGATTTTCCAAGTTCGCCGTCAGAGTGCGGGTCACGGAGGATTTGACGAGGTCAATCCCCCCCGCGGCGGAGGCCTCCTGAGTCACATCGCCCGCATTATCGACGATATACGTATCGCCGCCCGCGCCGCCGATCATGGTGTCGGCGCCCGCCTTGCCGTCGAGAATATTGGCGGCGCCATTTCCAGTGAGCACGTTGGCCAAACCATTGCCCGTGCCATTGATCGCCGCGGCGCCGGTGAGCGTCAGATTTTCGAGATTGGCGCCCAAAGTGCGGGTGACCGACGACTTCACCAGATCGGTCCCGCCCGCCGCGGAATTCTCAGTCGTCAAATCAAGTGAGCTGTCGACGATATAAGTGTCGTCGCCGCCTGCCCCGATCAGAATGTCATCGCCGGCGCGGCCATCGAGGATGTTGGCCGCTCCATTGCCGGTGATGAGATTGGCCAAGCTGTTGCCGGTGCCATTGATCGCGTCGGCTCCCGTAAGCGTGAGGTTTTCCAGTCCACCGCCCAGTGTGCGCGTTACTGATGATCTGACCAGATCGAGGCCGCCAGCGGCGCCATCTTCCAGGGTCACGTCGCTGGCGTCGTCCACAACGTAGGTGTCGTTGCCCAGCCCGCCGAACATACTGTCGCCGGCCGCGCCGCCGCTCAGCGTGTCGTCACCGGCGCCGCCATACAACAAGTCGACGCCTCCGCCGCCGTTCAGCGTATCCGAGCCGCGAATGCCGTAAAGCGTATTGGCGACGCTATTGCCCGTAATCGTGTCGTCGCCGTCGCCAGTGATCGCGTTCTCGATCACTGTGCCGCCAGCGATGACCAACCCAGCGAAACCCGCAACGCCCGCAGTCAGGTTGAGAGTCAAATCGAACGACATCGCCGCCATATTGATCCAGTCGACGCCGCCATTTGTGTCGCTAAGCGTGGCGCGCGAGGGATCGAGCGTCACCATCGGGGAAAACTCGTCGGTGAAATAATAGACGTCATCGACGCCCGGCGTTGAGCCATAAAAATCCAGCTCGACCGTGTTGATCGTGCCAGTGCCGGTGGCGAAATAGTCGGCGAAGCTGATGGTCCAGGTCCCGGCCGAAAGTTCGCCGCGCAGCGCCTCGATGCCGTACACCCAGGACTGGTTGAAGAGGCTGGCGCCGGGATCGTAGGCGGGCGTCTGCACAACCACCTCGGTACCGTCTGGAGATGTCAGAATAATCTCCAGGTCAGACATGTACTGATAATTGAAATTGAGCGTCAGTTCGACGTGCTCAATGTCCAGTGAATCCGTGACCACGAATTGATAGGTCACGGGCGCGTTCGGGCTATTGTCGGTCGGCGCAAGATTGACGACCAGCGTTGAGGTGCCGCCCTGGACTTCATTGGCCGAGGTTTTCGCGGCAGCGTCGATAATGGCGAAGGACTCAGCCAAGCGAACAGCGCCGAACACATCGACATTGCCGTAGCCATAATCCTCGGAGAAATGCATGCCGCCGCCATTCCAATTGTCGGCGCCGTTGAAATACCAAACGTGATCCTCATTGAGCCCCGGGCCTGCTCCGAATTCGCTGCCCGTATGAAATGCGGTTAAAGCCAGAATGTTCTGCACATCGCGCCAACCGAGATTTTCATTGGCGTCCAGCATCAAGGCGATGACGCCCGTCACCATCGGCGCCGCCGCCGAGGTCCCGTTCATGGAATTGGTGAAGTCACCGGCGTCGATGCCGTCCACACCGAGCAGATCTGTGGTGGTGACAAGGCGTGTCCCATCGCCTCCGCCCGCATCTCCGCCAGCCGCAGAAACTAGCGTGTTTGCGCCATAATTCGAATAGTACGCCGCGAAGCCAGTCTCAAGCAGCGCCGCGACAGTGATCGTGTAGCGCGACGCGTTTAGGCCATCGCCATTGGAGTCGAGGTTTTCATTGCCGGACGATTTGACGATATTGGTGCCCAGTCCGCCGCGACCATTTACAATCGCATATTCGAACGCGAAATTGGTCAGGTACGCAAAGCCGGTCGGCTCGATAAGCCCATTATCGACGAAGAATCCAGGATACGCGCCCCAGGAATTATTGGTGACGTCGAAGTTCGCCATCTGCTCCGTGGCTTCCAGGAAGCCCGAAAAATCCCCGGCATTGATGTAAGCGGCGCTGGCGGAGTCAAAGATGTTGACGCCCGTTAGGCTCGAACCCCACGCAATTCCAACCACGCCGTCGCCGTCGAGCTCTGCGCCGATAATCCCGGCCACCGCAGTGCCGTGGAAATCATCTGGGATGGGATTAAGGACAGGATCGCCGGAGAGCGTCAGGTCATCGACAACCACATGCAGGCTGGCGTCGTAATTGTCGTTGAGATCGTAGTGCGTGCTCTGCACGCCTGAATCATAGACCCCGACATTGATGCCCTCGCCGCTATATTCGGACCAGATCGTCTCGATGTAGCTGCGTCCCCCGCCATTGCCCATTAAGTCGAAATGCCACTGATCGACATAGAGATCGTCGGTCGGCTCCACTTCCGCATTGGGCGTAACGACCGCGGCGGCGGCGGTGCGCGCTCCAACATCCGCGCGCGATGGTTCCGTAACCATGGTTCTAAGTGAAGCGGCGATGGCGATGTCTTGTGCTGAAACGTGTGGCGCTATCGTCGCATCGCCTTGTTCAGCGCGCGCACCCAAACGATCATAACGGCGCATTTCAGCCCCCCGGCTTTGTTCGGACGGCAGGCGGGCCGGAACGCACGCCTCGCCGTCCCCTTTGAGTGCCATCAACCGGAAAGCGAAGCTGTCAAGACGTTGCGAAACCGAATTGACAAATCCGCCTAATAACGACGCTCGATTATGAAATCGACGACTTCGCGCAGCGTTTGCGCCCGCGGGCCAAAGCCCGACAAATGATGCTTGGCCTGCGCTGCGAGCATGCCCACGCGCTCGCGCGTCGCTTCAATGCCGAGCACTGTCACAAAATTGACTTTGCCCCGCGCCTTGTCCTTGCCGACCGCTTTGCCCGTGTCGCGAACGACGCCTTCAGCGTCCAACAAATCATCGACCATTTGAAACGCCAGCCCGACATCATGCGCATAACGGTTCAGCGCCGCGCGCTGGTCTTCGCGCGCGCATCCAATCAACGCGCCGGCATCGACAGAGAAATTGATCAGCGCGCCGGTCTTCAATCGGTTCATACGCGTCACCGCGATGAGATCGCTGCCAATGCCGCCGCCAGCCATATCGGCGGCTTGTCCCGCCACCATGCCGAGCGGGCCCGACGCCTTGGCCAAGCCCGCAATCAGCAGGCAGCGCATTTGCGGGTCCGGGTGCGTGGCGGGATCTGCCAGCATTTCGAACGCAAACGTCAGCAGCGCATCGCCAGCGAGCACGGCGGTCGCCTCATCGAACGCCTTGTGCAGCGTGGGGCGTCCGCGACGCAGATCATCGTCATCCATGCACGGGAGATCATCGTGAATGAGCGAGTAGGTGTGAACGCACTCAATCGCCACCGCCGCACGCAAAAGCACGGATTCATCGGCATCAAACAATGCGCCCGCCTCGAGCGTGAAGAAGGGACGCAGACGCTTGCCGCCATCCAAGGCGGAATAGCGCATGGCGCGCATTAGCCGCTCTTCAGGCCCCTGTGCTGGCGGCAAGAGCGCATCGAGGGCGATATTCACGCGGTCGGCTGAAGCGCTCAGGCGGGACTTAAGGTCGGTCATAGGCCGCTTGCGTTAGCAGGTCGGACGCTGGGTGTCAGGTGTCGCTTTTCTGGCTTCCAAAACGCCCCTCACGCCTCTTAAAGCGCGACCCATCCGCTCCAGGCGGCCAGGATCTGCCCAAGACATGTCCGGCCGCCCTTCCCTTCATGGACCCCGCTCTGGCATTATCGCCGGCAGCTGGGGGTAAGGTCCGTCCTGTCCCTTGAAGCGCTTGGGCGGATTGCGGCTTGTGAGGACGGGTTCATGGCGACGGTGGTGATTATTCACGCCGCGGAAGACGCGCTGCCGGCGCGCGCTTTGGCGGATAAGTTGCGCGGGGCCAATCTGAACCCTGTCATTGAAGTGCCTCCAGGCGAAGATCTCCGCACCGCCATTAGCGGCGCGCCAGTGACGATGGCGCTCTGGTCGCCGCGATCCTCCACCCAGCAAGCATTGATCGACGAGACCAAGTTCGCGCGCACGCGCAGCAAGGTGGTGCATGCGCGCATGCAGAACACGCCAACGCCGAGCGCGTTCAGCGGCGATCCCTCCATCGACCTGACCGGCTGGCGCGGGGAAGACGATTTCCCCGCATGGCGCGAACTGGCCATGGCGGTGACGCAAATCGCCGGCGTGCCGCTCCCGCCCCCGCCACCGCCCAAAGGCCCCGCGAGCTTCTTCAGCCCAGGCCGACCGGCGGACGCCGCCGCGCCGCCGCGGCCCGCCCCCGCCGCCCAGCGCGCGCCGCAACAAGCGCGTCCGCCCGCGCCGCAGCCGCCGCGCCCCGCCGCTTCAGCACCGCCACCCCGCTCAGCGCCAGCGGCAGGCGCCGATGACGGCTCGAAAAAGGGCTTTCCGCTCGTGCCCGTGATCATCGCTGCGGTTCTGCTTGTCGGCGGCGTCGGCGGCTATTTCGTTTGGACGAACATGCAAGGCTCGCAGACCGCGGCTGCATGGGATGACGTTCCCCGCAACGATGCGCGCGCGCTGCGCGATTTCATCGCCGACAATCCCGGCTCGCGTCGGGAAGAAGCTGAACAGGCGCTGCGCGACCTGGAAGAGCAAAGCTTCGACGCCGCGCAGGAGGAAGATACGATCGAAGCGTTCGAGACTTTCCTCAACGAGTTCCCGGAAAGCGATCACGCCATCGCCGCGCGCGGCCGCATTGCGGAATTGCGCTCCATGCCGCCGGTGGAAGACACCACGCTCGACCCGCTTGGCGACACCACCACTTTGGCCGATCCCGATCTGTTGCCGCCCACCACTGAGCCGCTCCCCGAAACCTCCGGCGAAGGCCCAGCCGCGCTTACCCCGCCAGAGCCCGATCCGAGCCAAGGCCCCGCCGAACTGACGCCGCCCCCGGGCTGATCTCGCTTTGTCGTGATAGCTGGGAACACACTCGGCGCCTCGGCGATTGTCCCGCCATGAGCGCAGACATCTTCGATTTGCAAACCCGCCAGCAATGGACGCAGCAGCAACTTTCCCGCTTCGAACGCATGCAGGTGCGCGGCGCCGCCGATTGCACGGCGCCCTTTTTTGATTTGATCTTTCTTGAGACAAGTGAGGCTGAGCTGAACGGCTCAGCCTGCACCGACAATGCGCGCCGTTGTTAGTAGAGCCGCCCGCCCGTCGTCGCTGGTCGATCGACGTTTAGCAGCACTACATTGCCATTGCGGTCCGGGAAGCCCAGGCACAGCACCTCGCTCATGAACTTGCCAATCTGCTTGGGCTCGAAGTTCACGACAGCGGCAACGCGGCGGCCCAAGAGCTCGCCGACATCGTAATTCTGCGTCACTTGCGCAGACGACTTTTTCACCCCGAGCGGATCGCCGAAATCGATCCACAACTGGTAAGCCGCCTTCTTCGCGTCCTCGAACACTTTCGCGTCGATGATGGTGCCGAGGCGAATATCGACTTTCAGAAAGTCGTCGAAAGAAATGATCGGCAATCGCGCATTGGATTGGGGATCATCTGACATTGTGCGTTCTCATCCCGATTCTGGTTTTTAGGTCCCGAGTCTTGCTGGCTCGGTTCTGGGCCCATCCGGCCCCATGACGATCTGATCGATCTCCAGCTGGGCGTCTTTGAGCTGGCTTTCGCACCGGGCGCGAAGGGCCGCGCCACGCTTATAAATGCGAATCGAATCCGCCAACGGCACGTCGCCGCGCTCGAGCTGCGCCACGATTTTCTCCAATTCCGCCAAGGCTTCTTCGAAGCTCATCGCAGCTGGATCGGCGTTCTCGCGCGTGGTCATGACGTCAATTTATTGCGGGGCGCGGCGATAAACAATGCAAAGCGTCGCTGAACCATGGCTAACGCACCTTTTCGTACCGGCGAAACGACCAATACAGGTCCCCGCCATCCTCGACGCAGCGCCACCCCTGGGCCAGCAGCACGGGCCGCATCATCCGGTTGAACCAGCCATGGGCGCAGAGCAGCACGTTTTCACCGCGCAGGGCGCGGGCGGTCAAAGTGGCCGCCGCCGCCTCGGCGCGCAGCTCGGCTTCCTTGCGGCTTTCGCCCTCGGCGCTGCGTCCGAACCACCAGGAAATTCTCGACCACACCCCCCAAATGCGGGCCGAGCGCTTGCCGGGAATGGGCGGGGGCGGCAGTGGCGCCTCGATGAAAACGGGGTCCTGTATGATCGGCTTGCCGCCAGCCACCGCCTCGGCGGTGCGGATCGCCCGCGGGATGGTCGATGAGAAAATGACGTCGGCGCGGCGCGCTTCTTCGATCAGCGCCGGTGGCGGCGTATCGCCAGCCTTGAGCCCGGTGCGATCATAGGCCGACCACCAATCAATATATTGCCGCCAGGTGAGCGGCACCGTCCTGTCAGCGTCCGGTTCGCCGTGCCGCGCGATCACGATCGATCCGACGCGCGCCGCGGAACGGCGATCAAGCGTCTCTGCGGGCGCCATCGTCGTCATTCTGACCCCTGCGCGGCCCCCTGCTCCCTCCCCTGAGCGAGCTAGTCGCGCATCTGCGCGTCGAGATAGGCGGCAGCCGATCCCGCAAGCGCGGCCAAGTCGTATCCGCCCTCAAGAGTCGACACAAGTTTGCCCTTGCAGTTCCGTAATGAAACCTGACGCAGGGTCCGCCCGGCCCAGGCGTAATCTTCGGCGCTGAAAGCCAGCTGGGCGAGCGGATCGTCGGCATGGGCGTCGAACCCCGCCGAGACCAGCAGCAATTCCGGCGCGAATGCATCCAGCGCGGGGACGATCCGCTCCTCCATCGCTTGCCGGAACTCGCTTCCACCCGCCCCTGGATGCAGCGGCGCATTGAGGACGTTGTCGTCTATCCCTGTCTCCCGCGCAAAGCCTGTGCCTGGATAAAGCGGCGATTGATGCGTGGATGCGAAGAAAAGACGCGGCTCGCGCTCGGCTATGGTTTGCGTGCCATTCCCATGATGCACGTCGAAATCCACCACCGCGACCCGCTTCAACCCATGCCTTTGCAAAGCATGCATCGCGCCTATGGCGACATTGTTGAAAATGCAGAAGCCCATCACCGCATCGGGTTCCGCATGATGGCCCGGCGGGCGCACGGCGCAGAACGCCATGTCATCCTCGCCGCTCAGCACCGCATCCACCGCCGCCGTCACCGCGCCCGCCGCCCGATACGCAGCTTCGCGCGAACCCTCTGAAACGAAGGTGTCGGGGTCGAGCTGCACCATCCCGTCTCGGGTTTGCGCGAAACCGTCCTCCACTGCGCTGACATAGGCGCCCGCATGCACACGCTCGATCGCCTCGCGATGCGCGTGCGGCGCTTCGCGTTGTTTGAGCGGCAGGTGCGCGATCCCTTTCAGCACCGCTTCGAGTCGTTCCGGCCGCTCGGCGTGGCCCGGCGGTATTTCGTGGCGCAGCATGGAAGGATGAGTGAACAACAGCATCGCGGCAATATGCCCTTTCCTCAGCAGCAAAAACAGCGGCGACAGGCGCCATTGGACGCTGGGCGGTTGCTTAGGCGCCCCGCCACGTTCTAGCGACCCGTATGCGCATAAAGATTCTGATCGCCCTCGCCGTCTTATTTCTGACTGTTCCGGCAGCGCCGGCGTTGGCGCAACGTCAATGGCTTGAGGGCGGACCGACGCCGCTTCGCTACGAAATCGCTATCGTCCCAAACGCCGAAGCTGGAACCTTTACCGGCGAGACGCGCATAGCCATTCGCGCAGATGCGCCGGCCGCGCGCGTGACCATGAACGCGCTCGATCTCGACATCGCCAGCGCCACGATTGACGGCCAGGCCGCGCGCATTGCGCTCAACGCGGAAGCACAAACCCTGACGCTTACGCCGCGCCGCGCTCTGGCGCCGGGCGCACACGACATCCGCGTCGTCTATTCCGGCACAATCTATGACGACGCTTACGGCCTATTCCGCGTCAGCTACGAAACGGATGGCCGCAGTCAAACTATGCTCAGCACCATGGCCGAGCCCGGCGATGCGCGCCGCATCGCGCCGATGTGGGATCAGCCTGACAAACGCGCGGTGTTCTCCATCACCGTGACGGCGCCCGCAGGAGAAACGGCTTATTCCAACATGCCGGCCGCGGAAACGACGCGCCTGCCTGGTGGAGCAACCCGCATGCGATTCCAAGACACGCCCTCAATGTCGAGCTATTTGATGTTCTTCGCCGTCGGCGATCTCGAACGCATCAGCACAAATGTTGACGGCGTTGATGTCGGCATTGTCGCGCGCCGGGGCGCAGCCGAACACGGCCGCTACGCGCTCGAAGAAACCGCCAACGTGCTGCGCTACTACACCGAATACTTCGGCATTCCCTATCCGCTGCCGAAGCTCGATTTCATCGCCACGCCCGGCGCCGGCAGCTTCGGCGCCATGGAGCATTGGGGCGCCATTCTCGCCTTCGACCAATATGTGCTGCTCGACGAAAACGCGAGCGAAGCCGACCGTCAGGAGGTGTTCGACACCGTTGCGCATGAAGTCGCGCACCAATGGTTCGGCAATCTCGTCACCATGCGCTGGTGGGACGATCTCTGGCTCAATGAGGGCTTCGCGCAATGGATGGCGGCGAAAGCGATGGACCGCTTCCACCCCGATTGGCAGCCATGGCTCGCCCAATCGGCCAGCGGCACGGCCGCGGCCATGAGCCTCGACGCCCGCGCCGGCACGCATCCGGTGGTGCAAGAGGTCAACACATTGCAGGAAGCCAATCTCGCCTTCGACACCATCACTTATAATAAGGGCCTAGCCGTCATTCGCATGATCGAAGCCTATGTCGGTGAGGAGGATTTCCGAGATGGCGTGCGCGCCTATCTCAATGCGCACCTTTACGGCAACACTGAAAGCAATGATCTTTGGCGCGCAGTGCAGGCTGCTTCGGGCCAGCCCGTGCTCGACATCGCTCTCAGCTTCACTACCCAGCCAGGCTATCCCGTGCTGCAGCCGGTCGCCAGCGCCTGCACGCGCAGTCTCAGCCAGGACCATATCCGCATCACTCAGCGCCGCTTCGCCTTCGACGACGCCTCCCGCACGGGCGAACTCTGGACCATTCCCGTCGTCACCCAAATTCTTGGCGAAGGTCCGCAGCGGGACGTGCTTGCGGCTTCGGCGCAAACCAGCATTGACGCCCCGGCCTGCAGCACCTTCCTGATGAACGCCGGTCAATCAGGCTATTTCCGCGTCCTCTATGACGCCGGCAATTTCGAAGCTCTGGAGCAGCGTTTCGCGCGCCTCGGGGCCACCGATCAGCTCGGCCTTTTGCTCGACTATTGGGCCTTCGGCCAAAGCGGGGACGCCAGCTTCGCCCGCTATCTAGATCTCGCCGCGCGCATCCCCGCCAACGCCGATCCGCTCATCGTTGAAGACTTCGCCGCCAGCCTCAGCGCGCTAGTCGATTACCAGCGCGGCCGGGCCGGCGAGGCAGCGACACGCGCTTTTGCACGCGAGCGTCTCGCGCCCTTCTTCGCCCGCGTCGGCTTGAGCCCGCGCCCGGGCGAAGCCAGCAACGAAACCTTGCTGCGCGCAACGCTCATCTCCACGCTCGGCGGCATGCAGGATGAAGCCATCGTCACTGAAGCGCGCCGCCGCTTCGAAAGCGGCGACCCCGCCCTGCTGCCCGGAGACGTGCGCGGCGCTGTGCTCAGCGTCTATGGCGAAAGCGCCGATGCGGTCCATTACGAGCGCCTGGTCGCGCTTGCGCAGAGCGCCAACGATTTCCTAGAACAGCGCCGCTACTGGCTCGCTCTGGCCAGTGCGCAAGATGAAGCGCTGGCGCGCCGCACCTTGGATCTCGTGCACGGCGAAACCATTCCGCGTCAATTGCGCTTCGTCGTGCTCAATGCCGTCGCCGCTCAACACCCGCGCCTAGCCTGGGATTTCCTGGTGCGCCACCGCGCCGCCATCGAGAGCATGCTCGATATAGTGCTCCGCGCTGAAGTGCCGGCGGGCATAGCGAGCCTCAACAGCGACCCTGCTATCCTCTCCGAGATCGACGCCTACGCCGCAACCGCTGGCGAAGGCGCGCGGGGCAATTTCGAAGCTGCTAAAGCGGCAGTGCGCCTGAGCATTGCTGCAGCAGCCCGGATGGACGACGTCGACGCCTGGCTCGCCGCCCAGCGATAACACATGCAAAGAAGCGTGAGCCGGACGGCCCACGCTCCATCCGCACTGTTCAAAGCTTCAGACGAACACGAAATCCTGCTCGGTGATGGTCGGCTTGCTGGTCAAAGTGGCGATCAGCACGCGTCCGCCCGAACCGGTTCCGTCAACGTCATAATAAAGACGGCCCGTATCGGTCTCATAGAGCACCGTCGCTTCGCCGGTTTGCGAGACCGGATTGGCGTTGGCGATGAAAGTCGATCCGTTGTCGAGATTGTAGCCGCCCTCCACGCCAAACGCGCTGGCGACGAATTCGAACCGATCCTGATCGGCGTTGAAATCGAGGATAGTGTCGCCGCCATGGCTGAGCGAGCTGTAAAAATACACGTCGTCATTGGCGCCGCCGCTCAGCACGTCGCCGCCGGCGCCCCCTTCGAGGAAATCATTGCCCAGGCCGCCGCGAACATCATCTCTTCCGCCCGCGCCGAACAAATCGTCATTGTCGACGCCGCCGCGGATCAGATTGTTTCCCGCGCCGCCAAAGACAATGTCATTGCCTTCGCCGCCATAAAGCCGATCTTCACCGGCATTGGCGAACAGCCAGTCATCGCCATCATCGCCGTACAACGTATCGGTGTCTGCGCCGCCAGACATGGCGTCATTCCCGGTTCCGCCGCGCAGCAGGTCGAACCCCGATCCGCCAAAAATGAAATCATTGCCAACCTGGCCGCTGACCTCGTCATCGCCTGCGCCTGCGAGGATGTAATCGTTGCCCTCGCCGCCGATCACATCATCGCCGCCGCCAAAGGTTGCGATCACGTCATTTCCAGCTAGGCCATTGATGGTATTGGCCTGATTGTTCCGCAGCAGAAGATCGTTTCCCTCTGTTGGGGAAGTACCCAACTCCGCTGCATCAATCAGGGTTTCGATGTCGTTGATGAATTCTTCGCGCAGCGCACTCGGCGCAGCGTTGATGTCGCTTGGTATGGACGGTAAAGACATTTTGCGCCCCCAACTCACGCCCTCGCGCTCACCGCCGACGATGGCCGCCAGTGTCTGAATCCTGGCTGAATTGCGGCAATGACAGAGTTGGTACGCGCGCAGTCTCTATCCGGATCAAGGCGCCCGAAGCGCTACTGCTTCAGCCGATAACCGGTGTGGAAGATCCAATAGACCGCGGACATGCACACGGCCAAAAACACTGCCACCGCGGTCAGGCTGGTGGCCACGCTTACATCGGCCACATCATAAAACGCCCAGCGAAAACCGCTGATCAGATAAACGATGGGATTGAGCTTGGTGATCTCCTGCCAGACCGGGGGCAGCATGGAGAGCGAATAGAATGTGCCGCCGAGAAAAGTCAGCGGCGTCAGGATCAGCATCGGCACGATGTTCAATTGCTCGAACCCATTGGCGAGCACGCCAAGAATGAAGCCGAACAAGCAGAACGTCACCGATGTCAGTACTAGAAATAGCAGCATCATCGCCGGATGCGCGATCTCAAACTCCACAAAGAACCGCGCCGTGGCCAGGATGACCAAACCGATCACCACCGATTTCGTGGCCGCCGCGCCGGTATAGCCCATCACTGCCTCAATCGGCGCGACCGGCGCTGAGAGCAATTCGTAAATCGTGCCCGCCCAGCGGGGCATATAAATCCCGAACGAGCCGTTCGATACGCTCTCGGTCAGGATCGACAGCATGATCAGCCCCGGCACGATAAACGCGCCGTACGAAATACAATTCTGCGCCGCCGCCGCGAGGTTCGGATCAGGGCAAACGCTCGCCATGCGCGAGCCAATCGCCGAACCGAACACGATAAAATAGAGCGACGTGGACAACACGGGCGAGAACAAGCTCTGCCCCAAAGTGCGCAACCAGCGCCCCATTTCGAATCGATAGATGGCTTTGACGGCGTGAAGGTTCATGCGCGATTGCTCACCAGGCTCACGAAGATATCTTCCAGCGAGCTTTGTTCTGTGTGGAGATCCTTGAAATCGACGCCCAGCTCGCCCAGCCGCCGCAACAGCCCGGCAATGCCGCTCTCGCTCGCCTGCGCGTCGAACGTATAGATCAGCTTGCGTCCCTCATCGGCGAGCTCGACCTTATAGCCATTCAGCCCCTCAGGCACGGCGCTGAGCGGCGCTTGCAGATCCAGCATCAGCTGCTTCTTGCCGAGCTTGCGCATCAGCGCGTGTTTTTCCTCGACCAGAATGAGCTCGCCCTTGGAGATGACGCCGACGCGATCGGCCATTTCCTCGGCTTCTTCGATGTAGTGCGTGGTCAGAATGATGGTGACGCCATTGGCGCGCAAGCCCCGCACCATCTCCCACATATCGCGCCGCAGCTCGACATCGACCCCCGCCGTCGGCTCATCCAGAAACAGAATCTTCGGCTCATGGCTCAGCGCCTTGGCAATCATCACTCGCCGCTTCATGCCGCCAGAGAGTTCCATGATCTTGGCGTTGCGTTTCTCCCAGAGTGAAAGATCGCGCAGCACTTTTTCCAGATAAGCCGGATTAGCGGGAAAGCCGAACAGCCCGCGGCTGAAGTTGACCGTATCGATCACCCGCTCGAACGCATCCGTGTGCAATTCCTGCGGCACCAGCCCGATCTTCTGCCGCGCCGACTTATAATCATTCACAATGTCGTGCCCGTCCGCCGTCACCGTGCCGGTCGACAGTTTGACGATGCCGCAAATGATCGAGATCAGTGTGGTTTTCCCGGCGCCATTGGGCCCGAGCAGCGCGAAAATCTCACCCTTATTGATGTCAAGATTGATCGGCTTCAGCGCCTGCACGCCGCTCTTATACGTCTTGGAGACGTTCTTGATGGAAATGATCGGCTGCAATGGGGGCCCTCGCTCGCCGCGTGTAGGTAGAAGCGCCCGCCCCCCACGCCAAGCCCCTGACAGCCACAATTCGATCAATGTTACGCGAGCGGCGCTCAGGCGCCGCTGGTTTCACACGCCCCTCAGTACCGCAGCCGCAGCGTCGCCCCGACCGTGCGCGGATCGCCGAGGAATGCCGCTTGCGTCGGTCCGCTCACGCCCAGCTGGAGCGGCGCATCGAACATGATTTGCGCATACTCCTGATCGAACACATTGCGGCCCCACACCTCGAACGCCCAGCGTTCATCCGGGCTGGAAAGTCCGATGCGCGCATTGACCAAAGTGTAGTCTGGTTGCGTCTTGGACAGCCGCAAATCCGAGCCAGTGTTCTGCTCGGCCGAATAACGTGCATCGACATAGCCGAGGAAATTCAACGCGCCGCCAAACACGGGCCGCTCATAGGTGAGCGCCGTCGTCACCGTCAGCAGCGGCGAATTGGTGAGCTGGTTGTTCGGCAAGCGGCCGAGCGTGGCTTCGCCCGTGATCGGATTGCGGTTGGCTGCGACCCAGCCATTATCATCGCCATAGGTGGCGTCATTGTAAGCGGCCCCGCCTTGCAGCGAGAGGCCCTCGATCGGCGTGCGCCAGATCGCATCGAGTTCAACACCGTCCACCGTGACTTCCGGGACGGTCGTGACCACGAATTGGATGCCGTTAAACGTGTTGAGCTGAAAATCCTCGAACGCATTGTGATAAGCGGCGAGGTTAAGCACCAAAGCATTATCAAACCAAGACGACTTCAATCCAATCTCATACGCATCCACGGTTTCCGGCGCGAACGACGTGTTGGGGCTGCCGCCCGTGATCAGGAAGTTGAAGTTGCGATCGAGATTGAAGCCGCCGCCCTTATAGCCGCGCGAGTAGGAAACGTACGCGCCAAGATTGGGCGTGAACGCCTGGCGCAGCGAAACCACGCCGGACCATTGGCTCTCATCGCGCTCCTGATCATAGCCGACCGCATCGAGATCGCCGCGCAGCCAGGGCACGCAATAGCCTGAGCGCATCAGCGCCACAGCGCGCTGGTCGAGCCCGCCGGCGCCGAGGCCGCTCGGCTGAATCGAGGTGTCGCAATTGCCGAAATCGGCGCCGGTTTCGCCTGGCGCGAACAGAAACCCCGGCAACCCCGCCGCAGCGGCCGTCAACAAGCCGGATGCGTCAAAGGCGGTGTCAAACGTAGCGTCCAGCTCCTTGCGCTCATGTGTCCAGCGCACGCCCATCGTCAATTGCGTCGCCGGCGTCAGCGAGATGATGTTGTGCGTGAACAGCGCATAGGATTGCCCGTCCTGCTCGTACTGATCGGCTTGCCCGCTGCCAGCAGGAATGGTTGCGATGCCATTATAGAGATTGCCCAGCAGGCCGCCGGCTGGGGCGACGCCAAACCCGGGCGAGATGGTTCCCAGCGAGAGCAGATTGTCCAAGCCCTGGAAATAATCTCCGTATTGCTCGCCAATTCGGAAGCCGAACCTGCGCTCAATGGTCTGCGATGAGTAGAATGCGCCGACGAGCCAATTCAAGCGCCCGGCTTCGCCGCCGAGTCGCAGCTCCTGACTGAACTCTTCATAGGTGGTGCCATTGCCGCGCGGCGCGTAAACCAGATCGACCTGAGAGTAGTCCGCATCGCCACCGCCTTCGCCTTCCCAATTGCGCAGCGCGGTGACGGAGGTGAGCGTCATATTCTCGAAGTCGTGATGGAACTCGGCGGAAATCCCCCACTCTTCCAGGTTTGCATCATAGAGGCGGTTAGCGAAAGCAGTGCGCGCGCTGATCTCGCCCGCGCCCTGCGCGCCGAGCGGCGCATCGACAGACACGTTAGGCCCATAGCCGCCAAGATTGGCGATCCATTGCTGACGGCCCGTGCCGTAGAGAAGCGGATCGCCAGGCACGCCATTGGAATCCAAAATCTGCACTGGATTCCCGCTCAGCAATTCGGGATCGTAAACCTGCGCCGTGCAGCAGAATTCTTCGCGCTTGGTATAATCGGCGATGAAGCGCACGTCCGTATTTGGATCGATATCCCACTGCAGCTGAGCGCGCAGCGTGTACATATTGCGATCATTGGAGTCGTGCGCGCCCTGATTGGCGAGCGCCGCCGGCCCGAGCAACGTGTTCTCGCCATCCGGGTTCACATCCATGATGCCGTCGCGCTGCTCGTCGGCGGCGAACAGGCGCAAACCAAGCTGGCCTTCAATGATGGGGATGTTGACGCCTGCCTGCAGCCGGCGCTGGTCAAAATCGCCAGCCGTCGCTTCCGCGGTCGCGCCAAAGTCGTTGAGATCCGGCGCGCGCGTGGTGACGGAGATGAGGCCAGCGGATGTGTTCTTGCCGAACAATGTCCCTTGTGGGCCGCGCAGCACTTCGATCTGCTGCACATCACCCAGATCGCCCAGCGCCACGCCATTGCGGGCGCGAAACACGCCATCGACGATCACGCCCACCGCGGATTCGAGCCCGGGATTGGAACCCTGGGTGCCCACGCCCCGCAACCGCGCCGTCGCCGCCGCCGATGTTTCGCCGACATTGAATTGCAGCGAGGCCGCGACTGAAGTGAGATCTTGAATATCGCTAATGCCGGAATTCTTGATCATGTCCGACGAAACCGGCGTAACCGCGATCGGCACATCCTGCAGCGCCTGATCGCGCCGCGTCGCTGTGACGACAATCTCCTCGGAAGCTTGCTGCGCCGCGGCTTCGGCGATGACGCCGGTGCTGAATGCAACTGTCAGGGCAGCCCGCGCGGCGGCGCTGAGTTTTTCGGAACGACGACCGATCTTGGACATTTCCACCCCCAATAGCCGACCAACATTTTTGTCTCGTCGGCGAATGACAGTCTTTGCTGCCTACTTCAAATCTCCCCAAGCCTTGAGCGCGGCGCGCGCCACCGGCTCACCGCCCTCTTGCACAAAATGCCCGACGCCTTCGAGCTGCATCGGCTCAGGGCAGCCGCGAATGCTCTTGCGCATCATCTCCATCACCGGCAGCCCAAGTATGGGATCGGCCATACCGACGCCCATGAAGCTCTTGCCGTTGAATTTCTCCGTCCACCAATCGCGGGCGGCTGCGCCAATATCCATGACTGCCTGGTCCGCTGACTCGGTGGCGACTGGCACCAATTGCGGAAACCGGCGCACGCCCGCTTTATAGCGCGCATCCGGGAACGGCGCGTCATACGCGGCCACTTCTGCCTCCGAGAGCTGAGCGCCCGTGCGCAGAAAAAGCTGTCCCACCGGCATGTCCGGCGTACTCGCCGCATAGGCCCGCCAAGCCATGAAGCCCGGCGTCGGCGGCGCGCCGGTTGGGAAAGCCGTATTCATGATCAAGAGACGCGCCACGCGCTCGGGCATGTCGACGGGAATAGTGAGCCCCAACAGCCCGCCCCAATCCTGCACCACCAGCGTCAGATTGGTGAGATTGAGCCGCTCGATGAAGCGCAGCATAAAGTTGCGGTGAAACGCGAACGTATAGCCCGCATCATTCACCGGCTTGTCAGAACGGCCGAACCCGAAAAAGTCCGGCGCCACGACGCGCGCGCCGCTTTCCAGAAACACCGGAATCATTTTCCGAAACAGATAAGCCCAACTCGGCTCGCCATGCAGACATAGGAAAGTCTGCTTCGCGTCGCGCGGGCCTTCGTCGATATAGTGCGCGCGCAGGCCGCCATAACCAGGCAGATCGTCAATATAGTGCGGCGCGTAAGTCCAGCCTGGGAGGTTAGCGAAACGCTCATCCGGCGTGCGCAGCGCTTCGATCCCGCTCATGTCGCGGCTCCTCCCCAAATCCCGGCTGCAAGAGTGACGCTTGTTTCCGCCCCCGCGCAAGGGCTCACCTAAGGTTAGCGTAGACGCAGGCGCGTTCGGATTTAGGGTGACGCCCGCAAACAAGGCGCGGCGCATGACGCTTTCATTCGACTTCTACTTTTCTTTTCGCAGCCCCTATTCCTATTTGGCGCTGCCCCAGGTCGGCGAATTGATCGCGCGCTTTGACATCGAAACGCGCATGCGCATCGTCACGCCGATCGCGCTGCGCATTCCCGGCTTCTTCAAGACCGTAAACCCGCTCTGGCCGCCTTATTTGCTGCGCGACACGATGCGCATTTCGCAAATGCACAATATTCCGTACCGCTGGCCTCGCCCCGATCCCATCGTGATGGACATCGCCAGCGGCGAGGTCGCGGCCGAGCAGCCTTATATTTATCGCGTCAGTCGCATGGGCGTGGCGGCGGCGCGGGCCGGGCGCGGCTTTGCTTTTGTCAGCAACGCGGCCCGCGCCATCTGGTCCGGTGAAATCGACAATTGGCACGAGGGCAAACATCTCGCAGATGCAGCACGCGCAGCCGGACTGGACGCGGCGTCAATCGAACGCACAGCCCAGTCGGATGCAGCCGACCTCGACGCCGAGATAGCGCGCAATGAAGCCGACCATCGCAATGCCGGGCATTGGGGCGTGCCGCTTTTCGTGTTCAATGATGAGCCATTCTTTGGTCAGGACAGGCTTGACGCCCTGATCTGGCGCATGCGCCAATGCGGTTTAACGGAGCGGCCGGGCGCCGCTTGAGCCAACACGCTGACGGATAACGGCGAACGGCGATCGGGGAGCGGGAAATGTCAAAGCGGCTCATCTATGTCGCGGCAGGCGCGGGCGTGCTGATTGCGGCGCTGGTCGTGCTCATCTTCGGCGCAACCTCGTGGGACTGGTTCGGCCGCTCGCGCGGCGCGGGCGATATTCACGCCGGCGCGGTGCCGCAGTCTGTGATCGATGAGCGCGGGCGCCAGCAGGGCGCCGCGGCAGCCGCCTTGGGCGAGCCGGAAGAAGATCGCATCCTGTTCGGCGATCTGCATGTCCACACCACTTATTCCACCGACGCGTTCGTGTGGTCGCTGCCGATTTTCGGCGGCGAAGGCGTTTATCCGCTCGCCGACGCGTGCGACTTCGCCCGCTATTGCTCGCAGCTCGATTTCTGGGCGGCGACCGATCACGCCGAAGCGCTCACGCCCACGCGCTGGGCGCAGACGCGCGAATCCGTGCGCCAGTGCAACGCCGTCTCCTCAGACCCGCAAAATCCAGACACCGTCGCTTTCGCGGGCTTTGAATGGACCCAGGTTGGCCGCACGCCGCAGGACCATTTCGGGCATAAGAACATCATCTTCCCCGGCCTGCATGATGAAGACCTCGCCCAGCGCGCCATCGCCGCCGCCGGCGTTGCATCGCAAACCCTGCGCGGCTCGCCGGTGACGCTGAATCGCTGGCTGCCCTTCCTCGATTGGCGCAATCGTCAGGACTATTTCGATTTCGCCCACTATCAACGCGAGATCCGAGCGGTGCCCGATTGCCCGCCGGGCGTCGCTTCACGTGATCTGCCGGCCAATTGCTACGAATCCGCCACCACGCCCGGTGAATTGGTCGAACGGCTCGACTCGCAAGAGCTGCAATATCTGCTCATCCCACACGGCACCTCCTGGGGCTTCTACACCCCGCCCGGCACCACTTTGGATAAGTCGCTCGAAGCCTCGGAACGTCCCGAACGGCAAAGACTGATCGAAGTCATGTCCGGTCACGGCAATTCGGAAGAATTCCGCAATTGGCGCGAGATCGACGTCTCCGCCGACGGCCTCTCCGGTGAATGCCCGGCGCCGACGCGCGATTACGAACCCTCCTGCTGGCGCGCTGGCGAGATCATTCGCGAGCGCTGCGAAGCTGCGGGAGGAACCGCGCAAGTATGCGAAGAGCGCGCGGCCGAAACGCGCCTTCGCGCCGCCAATCTCGGCGTCGCTTATCACTTGCTCGTGCCAGGCGCCCAGGCGGCGGACTGGCTCGATTCCGGCCAATGCCGCGATTGCTTCGTGCCGCCCTTCTCGCACCGCCCGCGCACAAGCGTGCAGTACGGACTCGCCATCACCAATTTCGACGATCCGCAAAATCCACGCCGCTTCCGCTGGGGCTTTATCGGCTCGTCCGACAATCACCGCGCACGCCCGGGCACCGGCTACAAAGCCTATGATCGCCTGCGCCACACCGAAGCGGCCGGCGCCAATACCGACGAATGGCGCACGCGCATCCTCGGGCCGCAGCCAGCGCCCAGCGATCGCCCCAGCGACATTACGCAAGAAGAATTGCTCACGCGCGCGGGCTTCCAGCTGACCGAAGCCGAGCGCCAAACCAGCTATTTCACCACCGGCGCCCTTGCTGCCGTTCACGCCAGCGGCCGATCGCGCGAGCAAATCTACAATGCGCTCGAACAGCGCAATGTTTACGCCACCAGCGGCCCGCGCATCATGCTGTGGTTCGATCTGCTCAACGGCCCCACCAGCGCCGGCGATGCAACGCCCATGGGCTCGGAAGTGACGTTGAACGCCGCGCCGCGCTTCCGCGTACGCGCCGCCGGTGATTTCAAACAGGCGCCAGGATGTCCCTCCTTCGCCGAACAGGGCCTCTCCGCTTCGCGGCTGCAAAGTCTGTGCGGCGGCGAATGCTACAACCCCACCAATGAGCGCCTGCGCATCACCCGTATAGAAGTGGTGCGCATCCGCCCACAAATCACGCCGGGCGAGGATGTCGCCACTTTGATCGAAGACGTGTGGCGTAGCTTCCCCTGCGCTGATACGGGCCAGGGCTGCACCGTGGAATTCAGCGATCCGGATTTCGTGCGTTCGCGCCGCGACGCCGTCTATTATGTGCGCGCCATTCAAGAACCGACGCCGCGAATCAATGGCGACGCGCTCCGACCAACGCGAGACGCCGAAGGCCGGGCGACAGAGGTGTCGCTCTGCTACGGCGACTACCGCACCTCGCGCAGCGATAATTGCACGGCAAACGTCGAAGAACGCGCCTGGGCTTCGCCGATCTTCGTCAATCAACTGCGCCGATGAAGCGCAACGATCTTGTCTTCCTGATTGCTGGCGGCGCTGGGCTCATCGCGGCGTTTTTCGGCGCCGTCGGCGCACCGCAAGTCGAGTGGGTCAACGCACCGGCTGCCATCGTCAATGGCGTGCCGATCCCGCGCGAGGCGCTCGCCCGCGCCGTCGTCGCGCTCGATGCGGACAGCCGCAATCCGGTAACGCCCGAGCGCGAAGCAGAAGTCCTGCAGCGGCTGATCGAAGAGGAGTTGCTGGTGCAGCACGGCGTCGAGCTTGGCCTGGCTGAAACCGATTTCGCCGCACGCCGCGCGCTGGTTCAATCCGTGCTCTCCCTCGCCGTAGCGGAGCGCGCCGGCGACGATGCGAGCGAAGCCGAACTGCGCCAATTCTATCTCGACAATCGCGGCTTCTTCGCGCCGGCGCAGCGCTTCTCCGCCAGCATCGTCTTCGTGCGCGACGGCGCCGACGCCGCCCAGCGCAGCGCCGCCATCCGCCAGTCACTCGCCTCCGGCGCCGATGCGGCCAATCTTGGCGATCCCATCGCCATACCCATGCCCAGCGGCGCACTCCCACAAGCGCAGTGGACGCGTCTCATCGGTCCAGAAGCCGCCGCAGCCGCGGCGCGGCTTGCGCCCGGCGATGTCAGCGCGCCGATCGCCACAGCTGGCGGGCATTATATCGTCCGCCTCAACGGCTTCATCGCCGCGCCCGCCGCGCCATTCGAGGATGTCGAAGAACAAGTTCGGGCCGAATGGGAGCGCCGCGCTGATGAGCGCGCCGCACGCGCCTACATTGAGCGGCTCGAACGCGCTGCGCGGATTGAGCGCCACATTGAGCGCCCGCCTTCGTCATGAACCGCGTCTGGTTCGCCCTGGTGCTTATGCTGCTGGTCGCGGCAGCGCCGGCGCACGCGCACACGCGCTCGCAATCGCGCTCCAGCTGGACCATCACCGGCGACCAGATCAGCGCCCGCATTGAAGCTGAATCGGTCGATGTCACGCGCCTTTACGCTCTCGGCGGCGAGGAGGCGATGGACGCCATGTTCGCGCAGGAAGTGGCGCGTACGCTGCACGTCAGCGCCGCTGGTGAAGCCTGCACGCCCGCTGGCGCACCCGCGGCGACGCTCGAACCGCGCGGCCTCGTCGTCGCGCGCTGGACGCTGAACTGCCCGGCTGGCGGACTCGCACGCGGACCGCTGCGCATCGAAAGCGCGCTTTTCCTGCAAGTGGCGCCCTCGCACCTGCATTTCCTCTCCGCACGCGAAGGCGCAGCCAGCGCCGAAGCCGTGCTGACGCAATCCGCGCCCAGCGCCGAACTCGACCTGCACGCAACGCCCGAGCAACAAAGCTTCTGGTCAACCGTGGCGCGCTTCACGCCGATCGGCGCCGAGCACGTTTGGACCGGGCTCGATCACCTCGCTTTCATTCTCGCTTTGGTGCTGCTGAGCGCCGGGGACTTGCGCAAAATCATCGTCGCCGCCACCGGCTTCACGCTTGGCCACACGCTGACGCTTGGTCTCGCCGCCATTGGCGTGCTGCGCCCCAACAGCGCGTCGATCGAGGCCCTGATCGGTTTCACCATCGCTTTCGTCGCGCTCGGCGTCGGCGCGGGCGGCAAGGAGCGCTTCCAAACTTGGTCTGCGCCTGTCGCCTTGCTGCTCGCGCTTGGCGGTGCGGCCGCGCTCGCCGGCTTTGCGCCAATGTCGCCGCTCATCTGGTTCGGGCTCGCTGCGTTCGTGTACGCCTATCCGCGCGGATTTCCTCAGCACACGGCATGGCTCGCGCTGATCTTCGGGCTCATCCATGGCTGCGGTTTTGCTGGCGCACTTTCCGAGCTCGATCTACCGAAACCACGGCTGCTGGCCTCGCTGTTCGGCTTCAATCTCGGTGTCGAAATCGGACAAGTCGTATTCATCGCCGCGACTTTGTTGATCGGCTATGGCGCGCGCAAACTCGCGCACGGCCCAGTGCTTGCGCGCATTCCTGAATTCGCCGCCGCGGCGCTGTTTGCGCTGGGCTTGTTTTGGTTCACGAGCCGGCTCGCCTTCGCCCAAGGCTGAGCGCGATCAGGCCAGCACGCGTCGCAAATACTCTTCATGCGTCGGCATCGACTCAGCCGCCTGCCGGATCAGCGCCCGCGTCCGCTCCAAACGCGCGCGCACTTGCGTCAGATCGTGAGCATCCACCAACGGTTCGTACGCACGCGGCATCACGTCCTGACCGATCAGCACGGCGATCCAACTCGTGTCGGTAAAAAGATCGAGCGCGCGCGGCGGCACGCGGCCACGGCCTCTGAACAAATCCATGCGCCGCTGCAAGCTCTCTGGAATCTGCATGGTGCGGACATAATCCCAGTACGGCGTGTCATCGCGATAGGTGGCGTAATAGTGCAGGATGATGAAATCGCGAATGCTTTCGATCTCTGACTCGGTGAGGCGATTATATTCAGCGATATCGACCGGATCGAAACTGCGATCCGGAAAGAAGTCCAGCAATTTGGTGATGCCGGCCTGGATGAGATGAATGCTGGTGGATTCGAGCGGCTCCAAAAAGCCGCTCGCCAGCCCCAGCGCCACGCAGTTTTTCACCCACGCCTTTTTGCGTCGCCCGGCGACGAAACGCAGGAAACGCGGCTCCGCCAATTGTTCGCCATCTAAATTGCGCAGCAATTGCGCGGCGGCCTCATCGTCGCTGATATGAGCGCTGGAATAGACGTAGCCATTGCCAATGCGATGCTGCAGCGGGATGCGCCAGCGCCAGCCGGCTTTATCTGCAGTCGAACGGGTATAAGGCGTCAACTCCTTGGCGCTCGCGCAGGGCACGGCGACTGCGCGGTTATTCGGCAGCCAATGCGACCAATCTTCATACCCAGCCTTCAGAGCCTGCTCGATCAAGAGACCGCGAAAGCCGGAACAGTCGATAAAGAAATCGCCTTCAACACGCTTTCCGTTCTGCAGCCGCACGGCTTCGATAAAGCCATCTTCCGCGCGCAACTCCACATCGACAATCTTGCCCTCGATGCGCGTAACGCCCAGCCGCTCCGCATAGGCGCGCAAATAGCCTGCATAAAGCGAAGCGTCGAAATGGAAGGCTGACCCCATGGTCGAAAGAACGGAGCTCGGATCGCTCGAAAGCGGCGCGAACCGGCCAAGCGCGGCGGCCACGCTGCACAGCGAATAGTCTTCAAGCGGCGTTGGATCGCCGAGGCTGCGCAGCTTCAGCCAATATTGATGCACGTAACGCGCATCGACACTCGCGCCATGCACGCCGAACGGATGGAAATATTGGTGGCCGAGCCTCGTCCAATCGCGGAACTGGATGCCAAGCTTGTACGTGCCCTTGGTGTGGCGAATGAAATCGCGCTCCTCAATGCCAAGGATGGCGTTGAAATTGCGGATCGGCGGGATAGTCGCCTCGCCCACGCCGACAATGCCGATTTCCTCGGACTCTACCAAACTGATGGATTGCCCGCCGGCGAGCACGCGCGAGAGCGCCGCCGCCGCCATCCAACCGGCGGAGCCGCCGCCAACAATCACGATCCGACGCGGAAGCAAGCTCGACATGTTTGCGCCCCTTCACGTTGCTACCACGTCCGCGCCACACGCAAAAGCACGGCCAACTTCAGGGAAAGTTGGCCGTGCAAGTTACGCGTCAGTGATCTGCCGTCTTGGCAGATCCGGGGAACTATTCGCCGAACCGATAGCGGCCGCCGAACACGAAACGCCGTTCCCCCGAAAGATGGCGGAAGGGAAGGTTTTCGAATTGGAGGTACTCTTCGGTGTCTTCTTCGGTGAGGTTGATGCCTTCGAGCGTGACCTGGAATGCCGGCGTCACGTCAAACGACAATTGCCCGTCGAGCTGGCCGTAAGCGCGCTGGTAGCGCCCAAGCACCGAGGTGGCGAAGCCGAAATTGCCGACGAAGAAGTCATCGCGCCAAGCATAGGACAAGCGGCCAGCGAATGGTCCGTTCTCATAATAGCCGGTGACGTTATAGGCATGCTCGGAAACGCCTGGGATCGGCAGGTCATCGTCAAAGTCGTTCGACGCCGCCGTCTCGGAGTTCGAGTAGGTGTAGTTGGCGGTGAAGCCAAACCCGTTATCGAACGCGTATTGAGCTGAGAGTTCGACGCCGCGGATCTTGCCGCCTTCGCCATTGGTCGGCTGGCTGAAGCCGCCAAAGGTGCCGCCATCCTCGGTTTCGTCCGGCACGAAGCGCGAGACCGTGTCGTTCTGAATGAACGAGTCGACGCTTTTATAGAACAAGCCGACCGAGAGCAGGCCCTGCTCGCCGAAATAGCGCTCCCAGGTCACGTCGAACTGGTTGGCGCGGAACGGATCGAGCTCCGGATTGCCGCCATTGCCGCCGGTGAACTCGAACTTGTCGAGGTCCGGTCCCGGCGTGTTGACGCGCGTGAAGTTGAATTGCGAGCCCTGGCCAAGATTGAACAGGTTCTGGCGCGCAACCACGCGGGCGGCGGAGACGCGAACCTTATCCTGATCGCTGATATCGAACACAGCGTTGAAGCTCGGCAGGATGTCGACATATTCGCGAGAGGTGGAGAGCGGCGTTGGATTGCGCAGCACGCCATTCCAGCTGTCCGTGCCCCAATAGAGCGGCGTCGTTGGCGTGCCGGCCGATTGCACATTGAGCTCGGTCGCCACAAAGCGGACGCCCGCATTCAAGTGGAAGCCATCGGATGGCTCGCCCACATCCGCTTCGACATAGCCGATCTTGGTCTTCTCCTCGACCACGAACGTGTTGAGCGGGTCTTGGAAATAACGGAACGGCGTATTCGGATAGAGGCTTTGGATCCACGCGACCGGATTCGACATCTGATCGCGGTTTTGGAACAGCGCCTGGATGCCGCCCACGGTCAGCGTCTCAAACCGCTCCGGATTTGATGCAGCGGTTTGATACGGCGTGATCAGAGCTGGCGAGTCGCCGAAGCGGCCTGTGCAGGGCGCTAGACCCGGCGGCAATCCCGGCGTGCCGGCGCCAAGCAAGTCGCAATATTTGAAGCCGATCGCGCCATCCTGGAAGTAACCGTAGGGCGTCCAATCGCCGACGCCGAGTGCGGTCGCGTCGATTTCGCCGAGCCCCGAATAATCGGCGAGATAGCGGCCAAACTCGCTGTCGACAGTGCGCTCCGCGTAACGCGCGCCGAAGCGGATTTCGAGCCCTGCATTGTCGCCGAACGGCGGATCCCAGTTGAAGTCAGCGCGGACTGCGGTGTTCTCCAGTTCGGAGCTTTCGCCGAACACCCAATGCGACTTTGCGAACACCATCGCTGGCGTGTTGAATTGCTCAGGGTTCGCCGGCGTGAAGGTTGGATCAGCGCCGTTTTGATAATGGAAGGTGAACGTGGTTGGCGCGGTTGGGTTCGGAATGAAGCCGCCCGGCGTGCCATTGCGCACCGTGTACTGCGTGTAGCGAACGTCATTATTACCGCTGATGCTGTTATACTCAGCCATCGAATAATAGACGCCGAAGCGCCCAGTGAGCGGCCCGCCATTATCCCAGTCGAAATTGAGCTGGAAATTGTCGGTGGTCGACTCAGCGTTCTGAACGAACGAAATCCCTTCGGCGGAATTTGCGGTCAGCGAGCCGCCAAGGAACACGCCATTGCCATCGACTTGGAAGTCGCTGGCGTCATAAACGCCGTTCTCGGTCGCAAACGGGAATTTCAACGAAGCTTCTGACGTCAGGATGTCGATGTCGGAGTGGACCCAGTCGAAATTCATTTCCAGCGACGGCGTGACCTGGAAATTGATGTTCAGCGAGGCGCCGAGTCGCTCGCGCTCCTGATCGCGCAGCGTTGCATAGCGATATTCCGGGGACCATACGTCCGCCGTGGTGCTGTCGCTGAGCGGCTGGTCAAAGAACTCCCAGCCGCCGCGATTGTCGCCGCCCAATGCATCGTGCTGACTGTCGCTCTTATCGTAGGAAACGCTGGCCAGAACCGCGAGGCGGTCGTTGAAACGCCATCCGCCGACGATCGAACCGGTGGGGTTCGCGTCGCCCTCTTCGCCCTGATTGCCACGGATTTCGAGGCTCAGCAGGTAATCGTCGATGGAGTCGGCGCGGCGCGTGCGCAGATTGACGATACCGCCCAAGCCGCCTTCCAGCAGATCAGCGCTCGGCGACTTGTAAACGTCGATCCCGCCAATCAGGTCGGAGGGCACGCCTTCAAGCGAGTTGGTTTGGGTTTCATTGCCTTCGCCGAGCCGGAACAGCTCGAAACCACTGAGGAAAATTTCGTCGTTCAAAACAACGACGTTCTGATCGAGGCCACGAATGCGCACCCGCGTGCCCTGGCCGTTCTGACGATCGATCTGAATGCCAGGCAAACGTTGCAGCGACTCCGCGACGTTCTGGTCCGGGAATTCGCCAATGTCTTCGGCGGTCACGGATTCAATGATGAGGGTGGACTCGCGCTTAGTGGTGAGCGCATCCGCAAGCGAGGCCCGGAAACCGGTAACGACGATTTCTTCGCTCTCGGCCGCTTCCTGCGCGCGCGCCTCGGTGAAGCCCGCGCTAAGCGCAAGCATCGAGACAGCAGCCATCAGCGCACCGTAAGGTGACTTCTCCACTTTATCCCTCCCTAACTCGACCGTTTCCCGTCGATGCAACGCATTTTGACAGCGTTGTCATTTCCCCCTCAGACTGTTTTCAAAAGACAGCCTTGTCAATTGCAATTTCGCACTTTGCTTAAGTTTGATGGACCTGTGGCGCCGGCGCCCGCTTAGGTTTTCGCGCCGCGCGCCGCCGCAAGTGCGAAAAGAACGATGCACGCATACCCGCCCAGGGGAATCCAGAAGCCTGAATTGAGGCCATGGGCGTCGGCCAATTGGCCAGCCAAATAAGGCAACACAGCCCCGCCGACGATGGCCATGCACAAAAGGCCTGATGTCGCCGAAGCCGGCGCGGTTGAGCGCTCCATTGTTAGGGTGAAGATGGTCGGAAACATGATGGAGTTGAACAGCCCGATCGAGAGCGCCGCAACGCCCGCGATAGCGCCCGTGCTTTGCGTGATCAGCAGACAAAGCGCGCCCGCGCACAGCGCGGCGATGCCCAACAACACGCCCGCGCGCACCCGCGTCAGCAACCAGCTGCCGACAAATCGGCCCACCATCGCGCCACCCCAATAGAACAGCCCAAGCGCTTGGCCAGCGATGCGTTCATCTTCCGCGCCGGCATGAAACAGGCCGATCTTCACCAGCGCATCAATCATCCCGCTCGCGCGCATCACGTCGATAAAGCGGATGTCGATGAGGAAGTTGATCATCAGACTGCCGATCGCCACCTCGGAGCCGACATAAACGAAAATCGCCAAGGCGCCGAACATGGCCCAACCCGAGCCGAACGCGCGCCACGGCGCGCCGAACTCCGCCTGCGCCGCGGGAGCCGCCGCGCTGATGCGCTTACGCACCAGCCAGATGAACACGCATAGCGCCGCGAAAAACGCCGCTACGACGAGAAAAGCCGCATCAATATTGCGCAGCGTCTCCTCGCGGCTCGCCGCATTGGCCAAAGCTCCCGCGCCGAACACGCCTCCACTCAGCATGATCAGCGCACCAATGTTTGGGCCCAGCACTGTGCCGAGCGAATTGAACGCCTGCGAAAAGGTCAGCCGAAAATGCGAACGCTCCGGCCTGCCCAACACAGCCACCAACGGATTGGCCGCAACTTGCAACAAAGTGACGCCAGACGCGATCACGAACAGCGCCAGCAGCACGCCCGCATACAAATTGAAAATCGTCGCCAGCGGTACGATCAAACAGCCGATCACCATGACCGCGAGCGCGACCACGATCGAGGTCGCAAAGCCCAACCGCGCCAAGAGCGCCGCCGCCGGAAGCGATACAATGCCGTAAGCAATGAACCAGGCAAATTGCGTCAGCATCGATTCAGCGAATGTCAAAGTGAACACGGACCGCACCGATGGGATCAGCGGATCGATAATGGACGTGACAAAACCCCACGCAAAGAAAAGTGTGGTCACGTAGAAAAACGCCGAGCCGTCGGTCTTCTGGTCCGTCAAGCTTGCCTCCCGCATTGTCTTGCTATGGCGTCAGCGCGCCCGCGCACTCTTGTTCTGCTTCAGTCCGCGTAATCCGTACATCGGAAACGGCGAGCGACAGCGCGCCTCCGCTCTCAAGCACCAGCTGCTCGAGCACCGAATCCAGTTGCGCACCACGCGCGCCGAGGCAGGTCAGGGGCAGCGCCAAACCCATCCAGCCACGCCCCTCCGCGCGCGCCAGCGTCGCGCTCACATCGACAACGCCGCGGCAAGCCTCGCCACAGCCAACGCCAAGCAGCACCGGCGCGGCTGGCGCCTGGTCGACCCGCACCTGCAACACAAGGCTCATGCCGGCACCGGCCTGGCGCGTCAGATCAAGCTGGCGACCATTCAGCGAAAGCCGCGCCGCGGCGGCGCCGCTCCAGCGCAGCAGCAGCGCATCCTCCTGCCGCGCGCGATCAATGCGCGAAAACGCAAGCCCCGGCGTGGAAATCGCAGCCGCGCCGATATCAATCGGCGTCCCCTCGGCCGACGCCAAAGAAAGTTTCAGCCCCTGCTGGGCGCGCCCTTCCGCGAAATACACATCAAGCGGCGATGCACCAGCGCTCGCACTGACTTCGCTGAGCCGCCCCAGCTCGCGGCGATCGCGATAGGTCAGGCCATAGCCGAATGGAAACAGCGGATCATAGTTGCGATCACCCACATTGAGCGGGGTCTGATCCGGTGCGCGCGGCCACGAAAAGGAAAGCTTACCGGTGAAATCAAACGAGCCGTCACTGAATAGGAGATCGGCGACGCCCCCGGCCTCCGAACCCGGAAGCCATGCGGCGATGAAGGCGTTAGAGGCATTGAGCTCCGGCGTCACATACATGGGCCGCCCGGAGAGAAAGATGCTGACCACCGGCACGCCGCGCGCCTGCAACGATTGCAGCAAACGCAAATCACGCGCGTCGTCGGGCTGATAATCAAGCGTGGCCACATCACCGCGGAATTCCGCATAAGGCCGCTCGCCAAACACCACGATCGCCACGTCAGGCGTCTGCTCAAATGAACCATCGACACTGAGCACAGCGCTGCCCCCGCCGGCGCTCACCCGCGCGCGGATCGCCTCGAAGATAGTCTCGCCATTGGGAAAATCGGCGCGGCTATTGCCGTCTCCCTGCCAGGAGATGGTCCAGCCCCCAGTTTGCATGCCCAAATCATCCGCCCCTTCGCCGGCCACCAGCACGCGCAGATTTGGCGCAAGCGGCAGCACGCCTCCGTCATTCTTCAGCAGCACCAAAGACTCGCGCACCGCTTGCCGCGCCACCGCGCGATGCTCCGCCGCCCCCAGCATCGCCCACTGCCCGGCATAAGCGCGGCTTGAAGGGCGACCAGCTTCGAACAGCCCTGCGCGCAACTTTACGCGCAGGATGCGGCCCACAGCCTCATCGAGCCGCGCCATCGAAATGTCACCCGCGCGCACTTGGGCCAGCGTGTTTGCATAAAGTCCGCGCCAGGACTCCGGCGCCATCAGCATATCGACGCCCGCATTGATCGCCGCAGCGCAGCTTGTCGCTGTGCAGCCCGGCACTTGGCCGTGCGCGTTCCAGTCATCGATAACGAAGCCATCAAATCCGAAGCGATCAATCAGCACATCATTGAGCAGCACGCGATTGCCGGTGCTTTTGACGCCAAACCACGAATTATAAGACGTCATCACCGTCTGCACGCCGGCCTCGATCGCCGGCGGGTAGGCGCTGCCGAACAGATCGCGGAACTCGGTTTCGGGGTAGAGATTGTCGCCCTGGTCGCGGCCGCCATCTGTGCCGCCATCGCCGAGGAAATGTTTCGCGGTCGCCAGCACGTGCGGCCCGCGCAGGAAGTCCGCATCACCGGGGCGTCCCTGAATCCCCTCAATGATCGCGCCCGCAAATGAGCGTACGATCTCCGGCTCCTCCGAATAGCCTTCATAAATCCGCCCCCAGCGATCATCGCGCACCACGGCGATCGTTGGCGCAAAGGTCCAGTCGCCGCCGACAACGCGCAGTTCCTTCGCCGTGATCTCGCCAATGCGCTGCAACAGTGCGCGATTACGTGTCGCGCCTAGCCCGATATTGTGCGGGAAAATGGTAGCGCCGATAATGTTGGAATTGCCATGCACGGCGTCCGAGCCCCACATGATGGGGATCGCCGGCCGCCCTGGCGCCACATCCATCGACGCATCGTAATACGCATCCGCCATAGCCAGCCATGCCGGCGCCAGCGCGCGATCATCGCCATTCGGCCCCGAATTGCCGCCATTCAGCACCGAACCCAAATGATAGCGGCGCACATCCTCCGGCGTCACCGAAGCCATGTCAGCCTGAATGATCTGCCCCACCTTTTGCTCAACACTCATCTGCTCCAGCAGCAAAGCCACGCGCGCTTCGATGGCGGGATCGCGCGCAATCGGGCTCTCGCTCCGCGGCCAGATTTCGGGATGCAGCACGCCGGGCTGCGACGGCGCCTGCGTCGCGCAGGAGCCCAGCAAAAGCGCGCCAATAAGCGCCAGTCCGCGCCAAGCCTTGCTCATGCGCGATCTCCCTTGGCGTTGCGTGCGATAAGGTCCAGCCGCTGACGCAAGCTGCCGGCCGAGTTTTCCGGATCGGGCGGCGTGTTGATCACGTAATCGACCAGCCGTTCGAGGCTGGATGTCGCCACGTGCAGGCGCGTATCGGCGGAGGCGTAATAGATGAACACCTCGCCCCGTTCATTGAGCGTCCAGCCATTACAGAACAGCACATTGGAGACATCGCCCACGCGCTCTTCGCCTTCCGGCGCCATGAAGTAGCCGCCCGGCGCGTGCGTAATCTCCCATGGGCGCTCCAGCGCAGTCATGAAGGCGTAAAGCACATAACGAAGCCCCGCCGCCGTGTTGCGCACGCCGTGCGCCAGATACAGCCAACCCTGCGGCGTCTTCAGCGGCGGCGGACCCTGACCATTCTTGGCCTCTTTGATGGTGTGATAGCGACGCGGATCAACGACGATCTCACGCTCGACGCGCGCCGCGCGCATATCGTCCGCAAGCCCCCAGCCCAGCCCGCCGCCTCCGCCAACCTCGACAAACCCATCCTGCGGGCGAGTGTAGAGCCCATATTTGCCGTCCACGAACTCCGGATGCAGCACCATATTGCGTTGCTGCGCTGATGGCGTGACCACATCCGCCAGCCGCTCCCATGTCCGCAAATCCTTGGTGCGGGCGACGCCGCATTGCGCGATCGCGGCGGCAGTGTCTTCCGGGCGCGAAGGGTCTTTACGCTCCGTGCAAAACAGGCCGTATATCCAGCCATCCTCATGCAGGGTGAGGCGCATATCGTAAATATTGCCATCCGACGTCGCCGTTTCCGGCATCTCCACCGGACGGTCCCAGAACCTGAACCCGTCAACCCCGGACGTGCTTTCCGCAACAGCGAAGAATGACTTGCGATCGGCGCCTTCAACGCGCGCCACCACTAAGTGTCTGCCTTCGCGATAGATCGCGCCAGCATTGAACACGGCGTTGATCCCGAGCCGCTCCATCAGGAACGGATTGGCGCTTTTGTTGAAATCATAGCGCCAGGCCAGCGGCGCATGGTTGGCCGTCAGCACCGGGTTGCGCCAACGCTGATAGACCCCGTTCGTGTGCGGGTGCGCCGTATTGGGCGCCGCCAATAGCGCCTCATGCGCCGCATTCAGCGCCAATAAGCGGCCCTCGAATGAGTTGGCGCCCGGCATTGCTCCCCCTAATTCATCGCCGGTCCGTCGCCGGCGCTTTTGCGGTTGTTCTAGACTGCATTGTCCAGCGCTGTCATTTTGATTCTTGCAGCCGGCGCAGCCGGCAAACCAGGGAAGGCGCCATGCAAGGTCTCTCGGAACCGGCCCGGCCACGCTTAGCTTACGGCTTCTGGCGCTATCGGCGCGAGGACGGCGACATTGCTTTGGCCGCCCTCGCCGCTGCGCGCGAAGCCGGCATCGATCATCTCGACACTGCCGACATCTACGGCGGCGGCGAATTTGGCGGCGTGGAGGCCTTGCTGGGCAGTTTGCGTCAGCGCGCGCCCAGCCTGTTCGCGGGCGCAAGCTTGGCCACCAAGGCCGGCGTCGAACCCGGCTCGCCCTACAATTCTTCGCCCGATTACATGGCGCGCGCCTGCGAGGCGAGCCTCAAGCGGCTGAAGCTCGAGCGCATTGATCTCTTTTACGTGCACCGGCCCGACATACTGACCCACCCAGCCGAACTCGGCGCCGCGCTCGACGCGCTGGTTCAACACGGCAAAGCCGGCGCGGTTGGCGTTTCCAATTTCACACCGGCGCAAGTGGACGCGCTGCGCACCCACATGACTGCGCCGATCGCCTCAATTCAGATCGAAATTTCAGCAGTCGAACCCAGCGCCATTGTGGACGGTCGGCTCGATCAAGCCATGCGCGATGGCGTTTCCGTGCTGGCTTGGTCTCCGCTTGCGGGTGGGCGGCTGGCCGCTCACGCCAGCGTACACGCAGAGCTGGCCGCCATCGCCGCCAAATACAATGTTAGCATTGAATCCGTCGCGCTCGCGTTTCTCTTGCGGCATCCCGCCGCCATCACGCCCATTATCGGCTCCACAAAGCCTGAGCGCATTACCGGTCTCGCGCAAACATCCAGCCTCCCACTGACGCGGCGCGAATGGTACGCCATCCTCGAAGCCGCGCTCGGCCGGCCTATGCCCTAGCCGGGCGCTGCCGCGAGTTCGCGCGCGTGCGCGCGGATCGCCGCAATCGTGCTCTCATCGCTGTCGAACACGGAATACCAGCCCTGCGGCTCATGCGGCGGATCGCCGACAAAGCGCGTGTCTTGCGGCTGCATGCGGAAATCGGCGTGTTGCGCGCGCCCCTCTCCGCCCCAGGCCCAGAAATTCGAGCCACACAGTGGCCCGCCCGCGCGCACGCTGGCCGCGACTTGGCTCTGAATCAATGCGTAGAAGCGGTCGCGCAGCGTTGTCGACGAACCGGGCGCATAGCTCACCAGATCGCGCGGAAAGCCGAATTCCTCAATAATGAGCGGCTTTCCCAGCTCGCGCGCATAGCCGGTGTGCAGGTCGATATATGTGTTCACATTGGTTTCGACCGCGCTGAACGTGCCGACCAGATCATTCGGATCAGCCCAGCCCCAGTTTTGCGGCCAGATATGCGCCGTGAGGTAATCGACATGCGCATGCGCGTCGCGCACGCAGGCGGGAGAAACGCCGCACCCCGCCAGCCCTTCGCTGCCCGCCGACACCAAATGCGCGCCGTCCAGTGACCGGATCAGTTGCGCGGTTTCGGCAATCCAGTTCTGATACGCCTCCATATTGGCGGCGATGCTATCGTCACTTCCGCCCGGGCGGGGTTCATTGGCAAGCTGCCATGACATGATCGCTGGATCGTCGCGATAGGCGATCCCGGTCACGCTATTGGTGCGCGTCACCACAGCGCGCACATAGTCGCGATAGAGCGCCACCGCTTCGCCGCTCTTGTAGAATTGGGCGGAAAAATCCGCGAATGCCGGCCATGGGTGCGCTGGATCGTTGGCGTTGATGAACTGACCGCCATTGGTCCAGTACACATAAGTCGCGAACCCGCCCGACCATTCCCAGAAATTGCTGAGATAGATCACCGCGCGCATGCGGCGCGCGCCCATTTCGGCCAGCAGCAGATCAAGGCCGCGCAACAGGGTTTCGTTATAGGGCGGTGCGCGATCACGAAAACCGATGGCGAGCGAATTGCGCAGCGGCGAAACTTCGGCCGAGCCAAGCACGCGCAGATTGTTGACGCCAAGCCCCGCCAGCCGGTCAAGCTCCCGGCGCAAACGCGGCGCATCGCCATAGGGCGCGCTCGCGCCCAAATAGGCGCCGTACCAAAGATTGGCGCCCACGAAGCGATAAGGCGCCCCATCCGCCATCAGCACGCCGTCGCGAACCGACACGAAACCAGGGCTGGGCGCACGCGTCGCACAACCCCAGGCGTCCAAAGCCCCCGCCGCCAGCACGGAACGCCGCGTCGTCATCTCTTACCCCTCCCCAAAAACTTCCCTTCGCCGCGCTGGTTAGGTTGATTGACAGCGCTGCCATTTACAGCGCAATGTAGATCACCGCACCAAAACAACAAGCGCGGACAGGCTTCGAGGGAGGATGAGAAGATGGGGCTCGCACAGGCAAGAGCGCGGCGCGCCGTCGCCGCTGATCCGCCCACGCAACAGGCTGAAGCGCCAGCTTAACGTCCACCCATGCTCACCCTCTCACCCAATGCTCGCGCGAGCCTTGAGGCTCTGGCGCGCGAGGCGCGCGAGGAGCGCCTCCGCATCACCCGATGGTGGGCGCGCCACAGCGTCGACCATGCGCGCGGCGGGTTTCATGGCGCGATCGGCGCGGACAACAACGCCGTTGAGGGCGCGGACAAGGCCGTGGTGCTGAACACGCGACTGCTCTGGTTCTTCAGCGAAGCCGCGCGTCTGACCTCAGACCCGGAAATAACTAAACTCGCCAATCGCGCCGCAGATTACGTCATTGAACATTTTCTCGACGCCAAACAAGGCGGGCTGTTCTGGATGGCCGACGCCGCCGGTCAGCCGATCGATCGGCGCAAGCAGGCCTATGCGCAAGCCTTCGGGGTCTATGCCTTCGCCGCCCATTACGCCGCAACACAGCAAGAACGGAGCATCGACATCGCTCAAAAGCTGTTCGAAACGCTCGAGACCCGCTTTCTCGACCGTGACGGCTATTGGGAAGCGCGCGACGCTGCCTTCGGGTCGCTCGACGATGTGCGCCTCAGCGAGCGCGACCTCAACGCGCCGCTGACCATGAACACGCACCTGCACGCACTCGAAGCCTATGCGCGGCTCTACGCGGTGCGCCCAACCGCGGCCGTCGCCGAAGCGTTGGCGCGCACGATCCGCATTCTCATGCGCCGCGTCTTCGACGCCGAGAGCGGGCATTTGCGCTTGTTCTTCGATGCCGAATGGCGGCCGATCGACCGCGTCATTTCGTTCGGCCATGACATCGAAGCCAGCTGGCTCTTGTGGGAGGCGGCGCAAGCCCTGGGAGAGCCCGAGCTCATCGCTGAAGCCCGCCAATGCGCGCTGCGTCTCGCCGAAGCCACCTTCATGCTCGGTGTCGGCCCGCATGGCGAAGTGTTCGAGCAGATCGACGATGAAGGCCGCGTCTGCGCCCAGCGAGTCTGGTGGATTCAAGCCGAAGCTTTAGTCGGCTTTCTCAATGCGTTTGAGCTGAGCGCGGATCAGCGCTTCCTCGACGCCGCGATCAAAGTCTGGCGTTTCATTCGCCGCTACCAGATCGATCCCAATGCGGAATGGCGCGCCGCCTCCGCGCTCGATGAAAGCAGCGAGAGCGCGCTGATGGCCGGCCCCTGGAAGTGCCCCTATCACACCGGGCGCGCCATGATCGAAGTTGAACGGCGCGCGCAAGGCTTACTGGCCGGCGCCGCAATCCCCCAACACGCTTCGCGAGCATAGAGAAAAACAACAATGCAGCTCCCGCCCCTCGATCTTGGCATCGTCATTGCCTACCTCGCGGTTACAGTCCTGATCGGCTTCTGGGTCTCCAAGCAGGCCGGCTCCGGCCTCAAGGCCTATTTTCTCGGCGGCAACAAACTGCCCTGGTATGCGCTCGGCCTCTCCAACGCATCCGGCATGTTCGATGTCGCCGGCACGATGTGGCTGGTGTCGATTCTCTTCGTCTACGGTCTCAAGAGCATTTGGCTGCCCTGGCTCTGGCCGGTGTTCAACCAGATCTTCCTGATGGTGTTCCTCTCGATCTGGCTGCGCCGCTCGGGCGTGCTGACCGGCGCGGAATGGATCAGCTTCCGCTTCGGCGACGACGCCTCCGCGCGCGCCAGCCATATGAGCGTTGTCGTCTTCGCGCTGATCCTGGTGCTGGCCTACATGGCCTACGGCTTTCTCGGCATCGGCAAGCTCGCGGCGCAATTCATGCCGTGGGATCTCGCGCAGCTGTTGCACCTCGACATTTTTCTGCCGGAGGCGCTGCGCGCGAGCGGGCTCGACCCCGCTCAGCTTGAAGAGCGCACGCGCCTGATGGCCGATTTCAACGACCGCGCTTACGGGGTGGCCATCATCATCATCACCGGCATCTATGTGGTGCGCGGCGGCATGTATTCAGTGGTGTTCACCGAGGTCATGCAGTTCCTGGTCATGACCGCGGCCTGCATCGCCATCGCCTGGGTGGCGATGACGCAAGTTGATCCCGCGGAGCTCCAACGCAGCGTGCCGGACGGCTGGAGCAATCCCTTCTTCGGCTGGGAACTCGATCTCGATTGGTCGGCTCTGCTGCCTTCGGCCAATGATAAGATCGCCAGCGAAGGCTATTCGCTCTTCTCAATCTTCTTCATGCTGGTGCTGCTCAAGGGCATTCTCACCTCGCTCGCGGGACCAGCGCCCAATTACGACATGCAGCGCGTACTCTCCACGCGCTCGCCGATCGAGGCCGCGAAGATGAGCGGCTTCGTCAGCCTTGTGCTCAATCCGCCGCGCTATCTCATGATTGCCGGCCTCACGGCGCTCGCGCTGGTTTATTTCAGCGACGATCTGCGCGCCATGGGCCACGCCGCCGATTACGAAGCGATCCTGCCCTTCACCTTGATCGAATTTCTGCCGACAGGATTGCTGGGGCTCACGCTTGCCGGCCTGTTCGCCGCTTTCATGTCGAGCTTCGCTGCACCGCTCAATGCCGCCCCGGCTTACGTCGTCAACGACATCTACCGCAAATACATCAACCCCAACGCCAGCGAAAAAACCTATCTCCGCTTGAGCTATCTTGTGTCGACGCTGTTCGTGATTGTCGGCACTTCGTTTGGCCTTTTCCTGCACAGCATTGACAGCATTCTGAACTGGATCACAGCCGGACTCTATGGCGGCTACACCGCCGCCAATGTGGTCAAATGGTATTGGTGGCGCATGAATGGCTGGGGCTATTTCTGGGGCATGGTCGCCGGCATCGGCTTCGCTCTGGTGCTGGGCATTCCGCAGCTTAACCTCAATGCGCTGCAGACCTTCCCGCTCATGTTCCTGCTGTGCTTCGCAGCCGTGCTGATCGGCTCGCTCGTCACCAAGCCCACCGACATGGCGATCCTCAAGGCCTTCTATGTGAAAACGCGCCCGTGGGGCTGGTGGAAACCGGTGCATGCCGCGCTCGCCGATGACGGTCGCACCGTCGCGCCGAACACCGACTTTTGGCGCGACATGATCAATGTAGCGGTTGGCATTGTCTGGCAGACTGCGCTGGTCGCTGCGCCCATCTTCCTCGTCATCCAGCAATGGACGCCATTCTTCGTGTGCGTCGGCCTGATCGTAGTGACCTCGATCTGGCTGAAAATCTTCTGGTACGATCGTCTGCGCGATTATCCGGATGACCTCACCGCTGCGGAAAAAAAGCCCGCCGCACCGTGACGCCCCATCGTGTTCCCCAGACCCCGTCAGACAGTAAAATCAATGACGGCCCGCGCGACATCACGCTGAGCGCGTGGCCAAAGCTGCGCGCGCGTGCGCGCGACGAAGCGCTTGAGCGACGCATCGAAGCCATATTAGCGAGCCTTTCTCTTGAGCAACGCATTGGCCAGCTGATTCAAGCCGATATCGGCTCGGTGACGCCGGATGACGTGCGCGAATTTCAGCTTGGCAGCGTGCTGAATGGCGGCAACTCCGCGCCCGGCGGCAATCTGCGCGCGCGGCCTTCTGAATGGCTCGCGCTCGCCGACGCCTTCTGGGACGCCTCCATGCACGAGGGCGGCGCGCGCGTGCCGATCATCTGGGGCAGCGACGCTATTCACGGCAACAGCAACGTCGCCGGCGCAACCATCTTTCCGCACGCCATCAATCTCGGCGCGACACGCGACGCAGAACTGGTCCGGCGTATCGGCGCCGCCACTGCGCTCGAAATGGCCGTCACTGGCATGGACTGGACCTTCGCGCCAACATTGGCCGTGGTGCAGGACGTGCGCTGGGGCCGCACGTACGAAGCTTTTTCCTCAGACCCCCAACTCGTCGCTGAGCTAGGCGTTGCGCTCATTCGTGGCCTGCAGGGCGGCGAACCCGGCGCGCCCGAGTTTCTCGGCCCTGCCTCCATCGCAGCGACGACAAAACATTTCGTCGGCGATGGCGGCACGCACGATGGCCGCGATCAAGGCGAGACCGTGGGCGATGAAGCGACGCTCCGCGCCATTCACGCCGTCGGCTACGGCCCTGCGATCGAAGCGGGTGTCCAGTCCATCATGGCCTCCTTTTCCAGCTGGGGCGGACAGCACATGCATGGCCGCCGCGATTTGCTGACCGGCCTGCTCAAACAGCATTGGGACTTCGACGGCCCTGTAGTGGGCGATTGGAACGGGCACGGCCAGTTGCCTGGCGCGACCAGCGAGAATTGCCCCGATGCTTTGATCGCAGGGCTTGATCTCTACATGGCGCCGGATTCCTGGCGCGGGCTTTATCGGAACACGCTGGCGCAGGCGCGCGACGGCGTCATTCCCCGCGCGCGCATCGATGACGCTGTGCGCCGCGTGCTGCGCCTGAAACTGAGAGTCGGCTTGTTCGATAAGCCCAAGCCCAGCCAGCGCCCCTTCGCGGGACGCTACGAGCTCTTATCCTGCCCCGATCACATCGCGCTCGCCACCGAGGGGTCGCGCAAGTCCGCCGTGCTGCTCAAGAATGCTGACAAGCTGCTGCCCTTGAAGCCGACGCAGAACGTGTTGATCGCCGGCGCCGCCGCGCATCGCTTGAACTGCCAAACCGGCGGCTGGACGCTCTCCTGGCAAGGCCAGGAGCTGGAGCGCGGTGATTTTCCAGCGAGCGAAACTCTCGCCGAAGGCGTTGCACGCGTCGTCACCTCCGCTGGCGGCAGCGTACAGTATGCGCCCGATGGCGACTGGAGCACGCGCCCCGACATCGCCATCGTCGCGATTGGCGAAGAACCCTATGCTGAGTTTCGCGGCGATCTCGAAGCGCTCGACTACAAGCCTGGCGACTCGCGCGATTACGATCTCATCCGCAAATTGCGCGCCGACGGCTTGCCGGTCGTGGTGGTGTTTTTCTCGGGCCGACCGCTTTGGGTGAATCCTGCGCTCAACGCCGCTAACGCCTTCATTGCCGCGTTTCTGCCAGGCGGTCAGGCCGGCGCCTTGGCCGACATGCTGTTCCGCAGCAAACAGCGTTTTGACTTCACCGGCGCTCTGCCCTTCGGCTGGCCGCGCCATGCGGACCAATACGATTTGAACCAGCCCGATGTGTTGTTCCCACGCGGCTTCAAAGGCAGCCTTGCGGATACATTGAACATTGCCGAACTGCACGAGCGCGGCGTCGCCAGCGGCGCCGACCCGCACATAGTGTTCGATCTCGGCGCAGCCCAAGGCGGCTGGAAGCTTACGCTGGAAGATTCCGGCGGCGCCAGCGAAATCCGCGCGCCCGCATTCCACTCCCCGCGCGAGGCCGTGCGCGCGCGCGCTTTCAATCTCAATCGCCAGGAAGGCGCGCTTGCGCTTTCCTGGAGTAAAGATGAAGGCGCGCTCTTCCTGCGCCATCCCGCCGTCGATCTCTCGCGCGATGCGAACGCTGATTGCTGCCTGGCGTTGCAATATCAAACCGCCGCGCCGGGCGCGCTGCGGCTGCGCCTACATGGTGCGGACGGCGCCTCGCAAGCGCTCGAATTGCCGCTCGCCGAGGGCCTCGCTACGATCGAGTTTCCGCTCAAAGCCTACGGCCTCTCCGCGCGTGCGTTAACCGAGATCGTCGCGATCAGCCTGGAAGCGCCAGGTCCCTTGGATTTGGTGCTGATCAAGCTCTCAATCGCCGCTCGCGTGCCGGGCGCGTAATTGTGCGGGCTTGTGCTAAGGCCAGAGTCTTGCTTGGAGTACCGGCGTGAAAGCCGCCCCACCTACCGGCGAAGCAGCCCAAGCGCCGACCATATATGAAGTCGCCGCCAAAGCCGGCGTGTCGATCAAGACCGTTTCGCGCGTGCTGAATGGCGAGCCGAATGTGCGCCCGGCCGTGCAGCAGCGCGTGCGCGCGGCCGTCGCCGAACTGGGCTACCGGCCGAAAATGTCGGCGCGCGGTTTGGCCGGCGGGCGCTCATACACATTGGTGACGTTCCTCGATGAGGGCCTTACCATGGATCATTGGCGCATCGGCCGCTCCAACCCATATGTGGAGCGGCTGCAATTCGCCGGCATGCTGCAATGCCGGAAGGCCGGCTATCACCTGCTGGTGGAATTGCTGGATCCGGCCAGTCCGCGCGTCGAGCAATGGATTCAATCCACGCTGGCCGCGCTCAATCCCGATGGCGTCATTCTGACGCCGCCCATTTCCGAAGACAAAAAAATCATCTCCCTGCTGGAGCGGTTTGGCGCGCCCTTCGCCCGCTTGAGCGCGATCCCCTCGGACGCGGCCTGTCTCACCATCAGCATGGATGAAACCGCAGCGGCGGCGGAAGCAACCAACCATCTGATCGATCTCGGCCACACACGCGTCGGATTCATTTCCGGCGGCCCCGGCTTCGGCTCGAGCGCCCTGCGCGAACAAGGCTATCGGAGCGCCCTCGCCGCGCGGGGCATTCCGATCGAGAAACGCCTGATGGCCGATGGCGGCTTCACCTTCGAAGGCGGCAAACAGGCGGCGGCGATTCTGCTCAAGGACAAGAATCCGCCCACGGCGATTTTCGCCAGCAATGACGAAATGGCGCTTGGCGCTATTCACGAAGCGACGCGACGCGGCCTCGCCGTGCCGCGCGATCTCTCCATTATCGGCTTCGACGACTTTCCCGCCGCGCAATATTCAATCCCGCCGCTGACGTCGATGCGTCAGCCGATCGACAGCATGGGCGTGCTCGCCGTGCAGCGCCTGATCGAAAACGCCGCCAAGCAACGCGGTGCGCCCATGCCGAAGGACCGCGCCGTGGTCCCACATGCGCTCGTGGTGCGCGCCTCCACCTGCCCGCCCCCGCGCACCGCCGCCAAGCGCGCGACCAAAGCCTAAATCTTTCGCTCTCGACGCAATCAAAGTTGCCGGCTGGGCGAATACGTGACCAAATGACAGCGCTGTCTCCGGCGGAGACCGGAAGCGGCGGGAGGACGGGCGATGACCCCAGCCGAACTTAGCGTGATGTTCTTTCTGCAGATGGCGGCGATCATCGCCGCCTGCCGGATCGTCGGCTGGGCCGCCAAGCGCTTCTTGGGCCAGCCGCAAGTGGTGGGCGAGATGATCGCCGGCGTGATGCTGGGGCCTTCTCTGCTCGGTCTCGCCGCGCCGGATGTCAGCGCTTGGCTGTTTCCGCCGGAGAGCCGCGGACTTTTGTTCGTGGTCGCCCAGCTCGGCGTCGGCCTTTACATGTTCATTGTCGGTTTGGGTTTTGACCTCACCCACTTCCGCGCCAATGCGCGCAGCGCCGCCGCTGTCTCGCTTTCGGGCATCGCCGCCCCCTTTCTGCTGGCCGTAATGATCACGCCATGGGTGCTGAAGACGCCAGGCTTGTTCAGCGCCGACGTGCCGGCGCCGCAAGCCACGCTGTTCATGGGCGCTTGCATCGCCATCACCGCTTTTCCCATGCTGGCGCGCATCATCCATGAGCGCGGGCTTTCGCGCTCGCCGCTTGGCACGCTCGCCCTTTCCGCCGGCGCCATTGACGACGCCGGCGCCTGGATCGTGCTGGCGATCGTGCTGGCCAGCCTGGGCGCAGGCGCCGGCGTCGCCATCATCGCCATTTGCAGCGCGATTGCATTCGTACTGTTCATGGTCACGATCGGCCATCGCCTGCTCGCCAGGCTCGGTCGCATCGCCGAGCGCGAAGGCAAAATCAGCGACACCACGCTCGCGCTTGCGCTGGGCGCGTTCATGCTGAGCGCCTTCGCCATGGATTTCGCCGGACTGCATGCTGTGTTTGGCGGCTTCGTGCTGGGCGCGGCAATGCCGCGCGGCTTCTTCGCCGACGAATTGCGCAAGCGGCTAGAACCCTTCGTCGTGACTGTGCTGCTGCCGGTCTTCTTCTGCTATTCGGGCCTAAACACCCATCTTACCATGGTCAACAATGCTGGCCTATTGCTGATCGCCGGCGTCATTCTGCTCGCCTCGATCGCCGGCAAGGGCCTTGCCTGCTACCTCGCCGCCCGCGCCACCGGACAAAGCAACGCCACAGCGCTCGGCATTGGCGCGCTTATGAATGCGCGGGGCCTGATGGAGCTCATTATCATCAATATCGGCCTGCAACGCGGCGTGATCGAAGCGCCGCTCTTCGCCATGCTGGTGATGATGGCGGTCGTGACCACACTCATGGCTTCGCCGCTGTTCGAACTGGCTTATGGCGCCCGCGCGCGCGCATCGGGCGTGCTGGCGCCAATCCCTCTGGACACCGCGCCGCGAAGGCCCTGACCGACTAAACCACCAAGAAATCTGCTGCAGTCAGCGCAAGACCCGCATCGAGCACGGCGATTTGAATCTTGGCTGCGCCGCCCGTCCCGTCGCGGTCGTAGAATAGAGCGCCAGTGCTGGCCTGATACAGAAGGCGGTCACTTGCGTCATGGGCGTTCGCGCCGCGATAGAAGGCTTGCGCGGCAAGGGCGCCAACTGCGCCGAGAGCCGTGAATACGCTATTTTCGAGTTCAATCTTGTCTGCGCCGACTGCGAAATCAGTGACGTTATCGATGTTCGTCGCCCCAATCGCAGCGTTGAGCAAGAAAGCATCTTTTCCAGCGCCGCCCGTAAGCGTGTCGCCGCCTGCCCCGCCAATGAGCCTATCGCCGCCGCCGCCACCACGAATGACATCCGCGCCGCCAAGGCCCGACAAAATATTGGCCGCCCCATTTCCGGTCAGCGTGTTGGCCAAACCATTTCCCGAACCATCGATAGCCGCACCGCCCGTCAGGGTTAAATTCTCAAGGAACTCACCCAGCGTCCGAGTTACGGACGATTGCACTAAGTCAATTCCGCCGGAGCTACTGGTTTCAATCGTGCGATCGCCGTTGGCATTGACGACATAGGTGTCTCCGCCCACTCCCCCGCGCATTGTGTCCGAGCCGCTCCCGCCATCAAGGCGATCCGCGCCGTCGCCACCTTGCATGACGTCGTCGCCGCCCATGCCGAGCAACACATTGGCCAGATTGTTGCCGGTTATGGTATCGCTAGCGCTCCCGCCCACGCCATTTTCGATCTCGGCGTCATAACAAATGGCGACGTTGAAGGTTAGTCCGCCGACACTGGAGAACGCCCCTTCGCGCAGATCCAGCACACACGCCATTGAGTATCCGGAGAGGTCGATCTTATCGACGCCGCCGGCGTCCCAAATGGCGATGATCGGAGAGGCGTTGATCTCGAAGTTAAAGACATTGCGCACGGCATTGGAATTGAAGCCGTAAACTGTATCCCCTGTGCGGGTCTCCATATTGGCCCCGTAAATGGCCTGGAACCCGAGCACGTCGTGCAAGAGCGGGGTTGATGCGTAATATCCTGCGTGGCTGGCGCCAGTCTCTGAGGCGCTCCAATAGGACATCACCGTATATTGGCGGGTATCCTGCACATAGTCGGCGTTGTTTTCATAACTGAGCGTCACGCCAGGCCCGGCATTATACTCACCTGGATGCAGCACGTTCAGCGCATGGCCGATTTCATGCAGGAGCGCCGTTAGATTGTAGCTGCCGATTCCAAAGCTCTGTGAAACGTAATCGTCGTCCACATAAACGCCGCCGGAATTGGCGCCGCCGCCGCCTGTGCCCCAAATCCCAGCGTCGTGGGACATGTTCTCGAACGTGATCTCGTTAGCGTAATTGCCGTCGTCCGCCCGCTGCATAAAGCTGAGATCGATAATGTCGCTGAAGAGCCCAAGCGCGAGTTTCGTTGCTGCAATTTGGGTCGCCGAGAATGGCTGAAATCCAGTGCTGGCCGAACTCTGTAAAAATGTGAACCCAATCGTGTCGATGGTCCACGGATTGCCCCAGCGGGAAAACACCTCAATGACTTCAGCGTTGGTGTAGAATGGTTTCGGCCCAGGGCCCGTGTCGAGTTCGGCGGTCAAAGTGTAGCGCCCGGTAATGCTGTCGCCATAGCCCCAACATCAAGGTAGAACGTCCCGCTGCTTGTGGCGGTGAATGTCAGCAAGGAGTTTAGGCCCGCGCCGCCATCATCATCCGAAGTGATGAGCACCCCGGCGGCGTCGTACAGGCGCAGGATCGGATCCGCGAGTGGCGTCGATCCACTTCCCGCCAGCCCAAATACGTAGGTCTCTCCGGCCGTCAGCGTAATTTTGAACCAATCATGATCGCCAGGATCATTGACCCAGCTCACCTGCGAGCCGCCAACAGCGATGCTGGCCGTGGTCGCAGTGTCCGCGGTGATCGTGTCGGCGCCGCCGACGCCGAGCACGGTGTCCGCGCTGGCGAACAATTTCACAAATCCGTTGGAATCAGTGCTCTCGGCGCTCAGCGCGCCGGCGTACGTCCGAAAGCCCACAGCCAACCCCCGTTGCGCAGAGCAAGCGGCCCATCAACCGCCATCACAGCACAATCAGCAGGCGAGCAAAACGAGTCAAGTTCCTCTATGAGGCGCCCTTCGGCCCCAAAGTCACGCCGGGCGGCAGCGGCGTGTTTTCCGGCACGAAGAAATCCGGCACGAGCGATTGCGTGGGATCGACGCGATACTTGTCGAAATCGCGCTCGCCCATCTCATAGAGCAGCACATCATCGATGAAGAAATGCCCCGTGCATTCGCGCGCCGGCGCGTTGAAGATCGCATAAGCCGCGTCGGCCAGAATGTCCGGCGTGCGGCAATGCTTCATGCCTTCTTCGCCCATGATCGCGAACTCGATCGCCGCAGTGGCGACAGCCGTGCGCGGCCACAGCGCGTTCACGGCTATGCCGTCCGGCTTAAATTCCTCCGCCATGCCGAGCACGCACATGCTCATGCCATACTTGGCCATGGTGTAAGCCACATGCCCCGCAAACCAACGCGGGCTCATATCGAGCGGCGGCGACAGCATCAGCACATGCGGATTGGCCGCCTGCTTCAAATGCGGCAGGCAGGCGCGCGTCACCACGAACGTCCCGCGCGCATTGACCTGATGCATCAGATCGTAACGGCGAATGTCGGTGGCGGCGGTGCCGGTGAGCTGAATGGCGGAGGCGTTGTTGACGCAAATATCGATGCCGCCAAAGCGCGCGACGGTTTGTTCCACCGCTTGCGCCACCGCCTCATGGTCGCGAATATCGACCGCCAGCGGCAAAGCCTTGCCGCCAGCCTGCTCCACCGCTTCCGCCGTCGCATGAATGGTTCCCGGCAGCTTTTTGTGCGGCTCGGAGGTCTTGGCCACGATAGCGACATTGGCGCCGTCGCGGGCCGCCTTGACTGCGATCGCCGCGCCAATGCCCCGGCTGGCGCCGGTAATGAATAGGGTTTTTCCGGCTAGGCTCATGACCTTACGCTCCTCCACTTCAGCATAATGTGTTCAAACCCCGCCGCGCGCCAGCTTTGACGCTCGCCGCGGCAGGCTTAGAATGAGCGCCGAAAGAGCGCCTGAAGGGCGCCCCCACCAGGAGGAAATCATCTATGAGCAGACTCGCCCTCGCCGCGCTCGCTGGCTTGGCCCTGGCCACTGCGTCCGGCGCGGCAGCCGCACGCACCTGGACCGATCCGGCCGGCCGCGTGGTTTTCGACGCGCCCGATGGCTGGTCAGTCATGGAGCAGCGCGCCACCAACATGACCTATGTGATCGTCGGCACGGCCGACAATGAGTGCCACGTGATCGCCGCCCAACACCCCGAAACCGCAACGATGACCGTGGATCAAATCATCAATGTCGGCAGCAATGACGCCAACTACACCGATGAAGCCTGGGTGCGCATTGGCGCGACCATGCCGATGGTTTTCTCCGCGCCGCCTCAACTCGTTTCGAAGCGCGAAGACGCCAATGCAGGCTGGCCGCTGCAGCTGGCCCAGCTCCAGGGTGAGCGTTTGGTCCATAGCGCGGTGCAATTGCGCCCCGGCCTTGACCTCTTCGCCTTCTGCCAAACCTATGAGGGCGCAGATCCAGTGGCGACCTATGACGCGCTGATCCGTTCGATCAGAACCCCTAACGACCAAGCCCTGCTGGCCCAAGCCACGCCAGCGCCAGCGCCTGCGCCGCAATAGCCGCAAAAGTTGACGCCCATTAAGCCGCGTGAATCGAGCGTAAACATTTCATCTTATTAGCGTTTACGCCAGATTCACGACGTTGGCTTAGAGATGCTCCGAAAGCGTGGCGAGAAACGCCGCGCGCGGAGTTCGCGATGGGAAGCGGCGCAGTCAGACGAATTGTCATCGGTAGATCAGCAAGCGCAGTGTTGATCGCATTGGCTGCTGGCGCCCTGGCTTACGTATTTCCGGTCGCCTCAATCCTATTGCTCGGCGTGCTTGCGGCCCGCGTCATCGTCGCCGGAGCCATCCCGCGCATCGATTGGTTCAAGCTGGCGGGCCCTGCGCTCGCTTGCGTTATTGTCGCCGCCTTTACAGGTCTGGCCGGCGCCGTCGGCGTCGCTTTTGCGTGGCGCGTGATCAGCGACGCCAATTGGAGCGTCGGCGAAGCGCGCCGTTTGGCGGTTGCGGCGGGACGCCCCGATCAGTGCACGCGCACAGCTTTGGCGCACGCTTGGACAACGCCCGCCTACGGTCTCGCCGTTGTCGCTTACACTTCGCCGCACGTCATCGCCGGCTTGCCGCTCGACCTGCCGCATGTGCCGCTACTAGTTCCGCTTGCGCTCGGCGTGCTCGCCATTGCGCTGGTGTTCGATTGGATGCTGCGCCGCGCCGCTGACTGGCGCCTGGGCGAGATCGCCCCAGCGCCGGCCGCGCATCTTGCAAGCCATCACGTCCTGTTCGTGCTGGCGTTTGGCGCCATGCTCGATCTTTCAGCCGGCTTGGTCGCGCTGATCGCTTGGCGCCTGGCGCACGCCGCACCGCTTGGACGGACTCAGGCCAGCTTGACCGCGGTGCCGTAAGCCAGAACTTCGGTCGCTTGGCCCTGGCCGGCGTCCGTCGTTTCAAGCCGCACCCCGATCACCGCATCAGCCCCCAAAGCTTGCGCCTGCGCGATCATGCGGTCCATGGCCTGCTCACGGCTTTCGGCCAGCAGCTTGGTGTATTCGTGAATTTCACCGCCGACGATCATGCGCAAGCCCGCAACAATATCGCGGCCAATGAAACGCGAGCGCACGACATTGCCGCGCACCAGCCCCAGATGCTGGGCGACGGCACGGCCATGCACCTCGAATGTCGTTGAAAGTATCATTCACCGCTCCCGCTTAACGCTGCACGTCGCGATAGCGCTTCTCTTCCGAACCGTCACGCGAATCCGCGACGACGCGGGCCATCATCCAGATCCCGCCAATCACAGCGAGAATAATTCCAGCGATCGCGGTGAGCGGCAATGCGATCAGCATGCCAATGCCGCCCGCGACAGCGGCAGGATCGCCGCCCGAAAGCGCAGTCGTCAGCACCCCGCCAATACCGAGGAACCAGGACAGGATCACCAGCCCCGCGCCAATGGCGAAGCAAAGCAGCGCGCCGTTGGAGCGCTGTTCAGGATTGGGCGGGGCTTCATTCATGGGCTGGGCTCACACCGCTTCATAATAAAGCACGCCGTCTCTCAGCGCGCGTCGCGCGCGACCGCGCGAGACCAGGCAATTCAAGTGCGCGATCGCCTCGCCCGTGGCCATGCCGATCAGCTCATCGCCGATCTTGCGCGCAAACAAAGCGCCGAACGTATCGACAGCGCGTCGCGGCTCCTCGCGCAGGCGCTTCTCCAGCCGATCGAGCGATTTTTCGTGCCCGTCAACCAACTGCACCAAGCGCGCATGCAGGCCGGTGAACGGCTCATTATGCGCCGGCAACACCAAAGCATCGCCGGGCACGGCCTGCTGCAGCTTGCGGCAAGAATTCAGCCAATCGGTGAGCTGATCCGCCTCCGGTTCGGTTGGAAATACCGACACGTTCGACGTGATGCGCGGCAACACCTGATCGCCGGAAATGAAGACGCGCAGCTCGTCCTGCCAAAGACACACATGCTCAGGCGAATGGCCATTGCCTGTGACGATGCGCCAGCTTCTACCGCCAATCTCGATTTCATCGCCATCACTCAGGCGGCGATAGGAATCCGGCAAGCGTGAAAATACCCGGCCGAAGCTGCCGAAGCGCGATTTATAATGCGCGACCTGCGGCTCTGACCAACCGGCCTGCGCATAGAAGCGGACGCCGTCCTCCGGCGCCTCGCGGCCAGTATCGGCCACCAGCATGCGGGCGGTGATGTATTCCAGCCGGCTGGTCCACAGCCGCGCCCCGAACTTGCGTCCGATCCAACCGGCCAGCCCCATATGATCGGGATGCATGTGCGTGCAGATCACGCGCGTCACCGGCTTACCGCCGAGCTTCGACTCGAAAATGGCGCGCCAATAATTGCGCGTTTCTTCAAGCGCGAGGCCCGTATCAACGATAGTCCATCCATCGCCGTCTTCCAGCAGCCACAAATTGATCCATTTCAGCGACATGGGCAGCGGCATGCACACCCAGTGGACGCCGGGCGCCACCTCCTGCGTCGTACCCGGCGCCGGCGGCTCGCGGCCGAAGGGATAAGTCAGGCGCTGCTCGGCCGGCGGCGCTTGATCCTCGAAACCATCCATAGACATGCGCGCATGCTAGACCGCCTCGGCGCCTATCGCAAAAGCACCCCGAAAAACCTTCAACAACCCCCGCTATTGCCGCTTGGGAAAGCGCCCTGCCAGGTCAATACCGGCACGCGGCACAGAGGGGACGCCGTATGAAACGCATCATCGTTTGCATGGATGGGACCTGGCAGTCCCTGAACCAGCCAAAGTTGACCAATATCGGCATCCTGGCGCGCAGCATCGCGCATCGCCAAACGCGACCGGACGGCTCTCAGGTCCATCAAATCGTCATCTACACCCATGGCGTCGGTTCATCGATGGGGGCGCTCTCGCGCCGGTCCTTGCTGGAGGTCGCATCCGAAAGTTTCGCGCGCTTGACGGGCGGGGCGCTGGGCGCCGGCCTGGAGGACGGCATTCTCGACACCTATCTCCGCCTCGCCTTCAATTATGAAGACGGCGACGAGATTTACATTTTCGGCTTTAGCCGCGGCGCCTTTGCAGCGCGCCGCCTCGCCGGCATGATCAATACAGCAGGCATTGTCAGCCGCCGTCATGTCGATCGCGCCCGCGAGGGCTTTCGGCTCTATTACAGCAAGCCCCATCATGACGCGCCAGAGCAGGAACGGCTTGAGCACGCGGCGAAGGCCGCCGAGTTTCGCCGCGAATACGGCAAAGGCCGTCGCAATGCGGACGGCACCCGACTCAAAACCGATGACGTTCAGCGGATCACTTATCTCGGCGTGTTCGACACCGTCGCCCAGCGTGGCGCAAGCGATGTCGTCGCCTCATTCATGCCGTGGAACGATCCGCAAAGGTTCAAGTTCCGCAGCTATCGTGTCTGCGACAACGTCCTGTTTGCCCGCCATGCCGTAGCCATCGATGAAAGCCGGCTCGGATTTCCTGTCATGCTGTGGGACAACCTTGAGGAAGCCAATGCCCGGCGGGGCCAGCGGGCTTACTTGCAGCGCTGGTTTGTCGGCACGCACGGCGATGTGGGCGGCGGCGAAGGTTCGCCGCTTGCGGCGGCGGCGCTGAAATGGATCGCTGAAGGCGCCAGTGAAGCAGGGCTGAGGTTCTACGCCACCTATGGCGCGGACACCTCGCCGCTGGACGATGCGCTGGCCGAGGCCGGGCTGGTGTTTGACCGCGCCATCACGCGCCCGACCTTGGTGAAGGCGCTGCAGCCGATAAATTACCCGCTGCGTGCGCGCAAAATTTGGTCGAGCAAGGCGCGCCCCTCGCTCGCCGACGCCGAGGCGATACTCGATGCGTCGGTCATGCGCCGCATGACGGCCAAGCTGAAACCGCGCTACCGCCCCTCTGCGTTGCGGCCGTTCCAGAAGGCGCTGAAAGACTGGCGCCCGCCCGCGGAGTGATCAGGCGTAGGAAAGCAGCGCTGCAGCGCCCTGCTTAATCGCCACAAGCCGCGCGGGGGCGCGCGCGAGCACGTTTGCGTCGAAAAAGGCCAGCAGCGTCGCTTGCTCTTTATCCTTGGCGCGCGCCACGCCGCCGGCCAGCAGCGCGGCGCCGAACACATCGCCCGCTAGTTCAAGATAGGCGTAGGCGCCGGCCAGCGCGTCATCACGCTGCGCCGACAGCATGTATTCGGTGGCGTCGGTCAGCGCCCCAATCGCCACCGGCAGGTGCGGAGCATGCTCAGTCTTCAGCGCGCGCGCTTCGGCGATCATGGCGTGCATGGCTTCACCGCGATCTCCGAGCAGCTTGCGGCTATAGAGGTCCATCGCCTGGATACCGTTCGTGCCCTCATAGATCGGCGCAATGCGCGCATCGCGATAGAATTGGGCCGCGCCAGTCTGTTCAACATAACCAGCGCCGCCATGAATCTGCAGGCCGAGGCTCGCCGCCTCGACGCCAACATCGGTGGACCAAGCTTTGGCGATGGGCGTCAGCAACGCCTCTCGCGCGTGTTCTCCGGCGTCGGCTGCGACAGCGGCCGCATAACACAGCGCGCGCGCCGCCTGAATCTTGCAGCGCATGGTCATCAGCATGCGGCGCACATCGGGGTATTCGACGATGTAGGACGGCCCCTGCCTGCGTTCGCGCGCAAAGGCCAGCGCGTGCTGGTAGGCCGCCTCCGCGACCGCCACGCCCTGCACGCCGACATTGATCCGCGCCGCATTCATCATCGTGAACATGGCGGCGAGACCTTCATTCTCCTTGCCGATCAGCCATCCGGTCGCACCATCATACTGCATGACGCAGGTAGGCGAGGCGTGGATGCCGAGCTTCTGTTCCAGCCCCACGCAGCGCAACGCATTGCGCGAGCCATCTTCGTCGCGAAATTTCGGCACGATAAAGAGTGAGATGCCCTTCGAACCCGCTGGCGCGCCTTCAATCCGCGCCAATACGAGGTGGATGATATTATCGGTGAAGTCGTGCTCGCCCCAGGTGATGAAAATCTTCTGCCCGCTTATGCGATAAGAGCCGTCGGCGGCAGGAACTGCTTTGGTGTTGATCGCGGCAAGATCGGAGCCGGCTTGCGGCTCGGTAAGATTCATCGTTCCGGTCCATTCGCCGGAGATCAGCTTGGCGAGATAGAGGTCCTTCTGGTCCTGCGCGCCATGCAAGCTGATCGCCTCGATCGCGCCGAGCGAAAGGATCGGCAGCAAGCCGAAGCTCATATTAGCGGCGTGAACCATTTCCATGGTGGCGAGCGACACGGCCCGCGGCAGCGCCTGACCGCCATAAGCATCATCCGCCGCAAGGCCGAGCCAGCCCGCATCGGCGAATTCTTTATAGGCGGCTTTGAAGCCCGGCGCCGTCGTCACCACGCCATCCTTCAGGCTCACCCCTGCCTGATCGCCCGAACGATTGAGCGGCGCCAGCGTGTCGGCGGCAAGCGCGCCTGCGCCGGAAAGAATGGCCTCGAGCAAATTGTGATCCAACTCGCCCAGCGCGTCCGTTTTGCCCCGAAGCGACCAGAGGTCCGCCGCCGCCTCCAGCGCAAAGCGAATATCGGCGATGGGGGCGACATAGCTCATTCGTGATCGATCCAGTGACGCTCTGCCACGGCGTCAGAGGCCGTGGGGTGGAGGAATGATGACGCCACGCTACATCAGCGTCAGGTCGAATTGGAGAAGGAAGATGCGTCCACTTTTCCTGGCGTTCGCATTCGCGCTCGCCGCATGCGTCAGCGCGCCGGGGGCGGCCAATGCACCCGCGCCATTCACCGTCGAACAGGCGGCCGGCGCACCCACGGCCGCGCCAGACACGCCGCTCGCCCTGCCGGCGGGCGAGTACCGCTTGGACCCACGCCATGCCAGCGTGCTGTTCCGAATTCGCCATCAGGGTTTGGCCTGGTTCACGGCGCGCTTTGACAGCATTGACGCCACCATCACGCTCGACCCGCAAAACCCGACCCAATCCGAGCTGCGCGCGAGCGTGGACCCAACATCCGTAAATACGGGCGTGCTAAGCGCCAATGGCGCACGCAATTTCGACCGACAGATTGGCGAAGCTCTGGGCGCGGCGGCGACGCCGCAAATCAGTTTCGTATCGACCTCGATCACGCGCACTGGCGAGTTCACCGGCCGGATAACCGGCGACCTCACCATGAACGGACAAACCCATCCTGTGACGTTCGACGTGACTTATGCCGGCGGCCGCACCGACCCGCTTCGGGGCGCCACGGCAGTGGGTTTCTCGGCGAACGCCATCATCCAGCGGAGCCAATGGGGCGTCACCCAATGGAGCATGTTCACCAGCGACGAGGTCCAATTGGTGATCGAAGCTGAGTTCGTGAAGGCATGAGCTTAGCCGCTTCCCGCTACACCGCCGTGGCGATCGTCCTGCACTGGGCGATCGCCTTTGCCATCGTGTTCAATATCGTGCTCGGCTTCTGGATGCATGGCGCAGCCGAAGCAGGGACTGCGAGCGCGGCGGTGTTCGAAGCGTTCCAACTGCACAAATCGGTGGGGCTAACCGTGCTCGCGCTCAGCCTGGTCCGGCTAGGCTGGCGCTTGGCGCACAGACCGCCGCCCTTTCCAGCGCATATGCCTAGCTGGGAAAAGACGGTGGCGCTGGCCACGCACTGGGCTTTCTACGCTTTGATGATCGGCCTCCCACTTTCGGGGTGGCTCTACGTCTCCGCCGGCTGGAGCCACGAAGCGAACCGCGCGTTCAACGTACCTACGATTTATTTCGGCTTGTTCCAGGTCCCGCATCTCTTCGGCTTGGCCGCGCAGAGCGCCGACACGCGCGCCGCCGCCGCCGGCGCGGCCTTCACCGCGCATTGGCTGCTGGCCTATGGCGCCATTGCGCTGGCGGCGTTGCATGTGGCGGCGGCGCTCAAGCATCAGTTTTTCGACCGCGACGCAACGCTCGCGCGTATGGTCCCTGGCTTGAAAGCGCCGTTCGCGACCGAAGCGCCAGCTCGCGACCAGGGACGCCTCATCACCCTCGGCGCCGGTCTCGGTCTAAGCTGCGTCGCGGCGATCGCGCTGCTGTTGGCTGTGCTGACGCTGGGCGACAGCGGCGTAACGCCATCGCCGGCGCCGACGTCTCGCGCGGAAGCCGAGGTGCAGTCAGTCGAATCGCAGCCCGAGGAAGCGACGCCAACCCAAACTGACACCTCTGCGCCGCCGGTGACAGCTACGCCCTCCCTCTGGCGCGTCGATCCGCGCGCCAGCGCGATTCGGTTTTCAGGGGTCCACGCGGGCGTGGCTTTCACCGGCGCCTTCTCCGACTGGAGCGCAGACATCCGCTTCGACCCGAGCAATCTTGAAGCCTCAAGCGCCAATGTCGCCATTCGCACCGCGTCCGCCGCCGATGGCGTGCCGCTGCACGATCAAAGCTTGCCCGGGGCGGAATGGTTCGACGTCGCCAACCATCCCACCGCCACCTTCCGCACCGAGCGGATCGTGCGCGACGGCGACTCCTATCGGGCCGACGGCGTGTTGACCATTAAGGGCCGCCCGATCAACGTCCGCCTGCCCTTCACCCTCGCTATCACGGGCGACCGCGCCATCATGGATGGACAAATGCGCCTTCGCCGCCGCGACGCCGATCTCGGCATGGAAAGCGATCCCAACGCCGAATGGGTGTCGGAGGATATTGTGATCGCCGTCCACGTAGAGGCGACGCGCGCGCCATGATCGGGCGTGAGGATATCGAACAGGCCGCCGCAATCCTGCGCGCAGGCGGCTTGGTGGTTTTTCCAACCGAAACTGTTTACGGGCTTGGCGCCGACGCGGCCAATGCGCAGGCCGTCGCCCGCCTCTACGCCGCCAAAGGCCGGCCCCACTTCAATCCGCTGATTGCGCACGTTGCGGATCTCGCCGAAGCAGAGCGCCACGGCGTGCTGCACCCTATCGCGCGCGAACTCGCGGACGCCTTCTGGCCCGGCCCGCTCACACTTGTCGTCAAACGCCGCGAGAGCAGCACCATCGCCGAGCTTGCCTGCGCCGGCCTGGCCACGGTCGCGCTACGCGCGCCCTCGCATCCGGCCGCTCAAGCGCTGCTTGGCGCCTTTGGCGGGCCGATCGTCGCCCCAAGCGCAAACGTGTCTGGCCGCGTCAGCGCGACGAAAGCGGAACACATAGCGGCCGACCTCCGGCCGCTGGTCGATCTCGTGCTCGATGACGGGCCTTCGCCAATCGGGCTGGAGTCCACCATTGTCGCTGTGGATGAATTGGGGCGCGCGCGCTTGCTGCGTCCAGGCGCCATCACCCGCGAGTCGGTCGAGGCCATAACTGGGCCGCTACTGATATCGGGCCCTTCCATCGAAGCGCCTGGCATGATGGCGAGCCATTACGCGCCGAATGCGCGGCTTCGGCTCGACGCAGACGCCCCACGCGCGGGCGAAGCCTATCTCGCCTTCGGCGCCGCAGCGCCGCCGGGCGGTCTTACGCTTTCTGCGAGCGGCGATCTCACCGAGGCGGCGGCCAATCTCTACGCCCATTTGCGCGCGCTCGATGCGAGGGGCGCTGCCGCCATCGCGGTCGCGCCGATCCCGCACCAGGGTCTGGGCGAAGCCATCAATGACCGGCTCCAGCGCGCCGCCGCCCCGCGCTAACCCACTTTTGGCTGCGGATGCGCTATGTAAGGGGCATGTCCGCCGACTTATTCGAGAAACTCGCCGCGCGTCTGGGCCCCAAAGGCTATTCCACTGACCCGCAAACCATCGCCCCGCATCTGGTGGAGTGGCGCGACAAGCACTTCGGCCAAACCCCTTTCCTGGCCATGCCGGCGACGACCGAAGAAGCGGCCTATGTGGTGCGATTATGCGCCGAGGCGCGCATTCCCATAACGACGCAGGGCGGCAATACCGGGCTGGTTGGCGCACAAATCCCGAAAGGCGAGGTGCTGGTCTCCCTGAAGCGCATGAACAAGATTCGCGACGTCGATCCCAATAACGACTCACTCATCGCCGAAGCCGGCGCGGTGCTCGCCAACGTGCAGCAAGCCGCCGCCGATTCGGATCGTCTCTTCCCTTTGAGCCTCGCCAGCGAAGGCAGCGCGACCATTGGCGGTTTGATTTCCACAAATGCCGGCGGCGTCCATGTGCTGCGCTTCGGCATGATGCGTGAGCTGGTGCTCGGGCTCGAAGCGGTGCTGCCGGATGGCTCGGTGCTGCACGGCCTCAAGTCGCTGCGCAAAGACAATACCGGCTACGACCTCAAGCAATTATTCATCGGCGCCGAAGGCACGCTGGGTCTTGTGACCGCCGCCAGCCTCAAGCTGTTCCCCAAGATGAACGGGCGCGTCACAGCGCTGGCCGCTGTTCTCTCCGCCGACCATGCGCTGGCTCTGCTGCACCGCGTCAAGGCCATGACCGGCGCCGTCTCGGCGTTCGAAGTGATGAACCGCATGGCGGTCGACGTCACCGTGAAGAACGTGCCTGACACCCGCGATCCGTTGCCTGGCGCTTTGCTGATGACGCTGATCGATTTTGAAGCGACGCATGCCAAGGGCTTGCGCGAGCTGGTGGAAGCGGCGCTGGCTTCGGCGCTGGATGCTGGCGAAATCGAAACCGTGCTGATTGCTGAAAATGCAAGCCAGACAAGGGATTTCTGGCGCGTTCGCGAAGAGATTTCGGCGGGTCATCGCCCTGAAGGCGCGCAAGCCAGCCATGATGTGAGCGTGCCGGTTTCGAAGACGCCCGCCTTCCTGCGCCAGGCCAATGAGGCCTGCGAGGCGATCTGCCCCGGCGTGCGCATCGTCGCCTTCGGCCATATGGGCGACGGCAACTTTCACTACGCCGTGCTGCAGCCCCTCGGCATGGAACGCGCCGCCTTCCCGGCCGCGGCCCTCACCCAAAAGATCTATGAGGTCGCCACCGCGCTGGGCGGTTCGATCTCGGCCGAGCATGGCATTGGCGTGGCGCGCACCGATGATCTCGCCCGCTTCAAAGACCCCGACTCGATCGCGCTGATGCGCACGATCAAGCAAGCGATCGACCCGCATCGCATCATGAATCCGCGCGTTCTCATTCCGTGATCAATGACGCATCGCGTCGATGATTGATTGCGAATCGTTGCGTTACGTTTCGAGTTTGAGTGGCGTTGTGCTGTTGCAAATTCACCGCGACGAAAAATTTCTGTGGCGATTATACTTGCGCATGACATATTGAAGACGTATGCGGCGTCGTTGCCGTTAAACACAAAGGAGCCAGGGCATGGCTAAGAAAGCAAAGAAGGCCGCTAAGAAGGCAGCCCCGAAGAAGGCGAAGGCCAAGAAGGCGAAGCGCGGTCGGTAGTCGACCCTTCGAGTGAACGCTTCGTCGATCACTCAAGCTAATCAGAGCGAGAGCTCGGAAGATGCGCGGTGCGAAAGCACCGCGCATTTTTCTTTGGGCGCAGTTTCTTTGGCGCGAGCGCCGCCGATCCGGCATGCGCCAGCGCGCGCACGACGACGCCATCCGCGGCGCTCCGTCCGCGCGCCACCAAGCAATCCAAAATTTTCTTTGCACCACTACTACTTAGCCTCACCATAGCGATGCGCCCGCGCGTCATTATGGGAAACCCATGAGTGAGCAGACTGAACCCTCGCCCCGCCCCGTCGCCGCTGTCGGCATGGTGTGTGTGCGCGGCGATGAGGTGCTGCTGATTGAGCGCGGCAAAGCCCCAATGGCCGGGCAATGGTCGCTGCCCGGCGGGCGCATTGAGTGGGGTGAGAGCGCCGCCGACGCTGCATTGCGTGAGCTGCGGGAAGAGACCGGATGCACGGCCGAAATGGTTGGGCTGATCGACGTGGTCGACGCCGTGATGCGCCGCTCAACCGACTCACACGCCGCGCCATGGGCGCATTACGTGCTGATCGACTATGCCGCACGCTGGATTTCAGGCGATCCGACCGCCGGCGATGATGCTACAGATGCGCGCTTCTTCTCCCCCGCCGGAATCGAGGCGCTTGGGCTCTGGAGCGAGACGCGCCGCATCATCGCCGCCGGCCGCGCCATGGTGAATGGCCGCTAACCACGCTGGCAGGGAACCGGCGGCGGGGCTTGCGTTTTGATCCCTAGCACCGCGCGATTTCGCCCCTTGGGCTTCATTGAGAGAAACACCAGATCAGCGGGGTTAAGCTGGTGTTGGAGACGCGATCCATGAGCAAGAGACCCAATGGTCGGCGCGCCCGGGCTATGGCCGCCGACATCACCGACGCCGCGCGCGAGCGCGCGGAGGAAGCCATCGAGGCCGCCGAGGAGGCGCTCGAAGCGGCGTATGAAGCGGCGGAGGACGGCATTGACGAAGCCCGCCTCTATCTCAAACGGCAATGGCGCGAACGTCCGCTCGCCGTGGCTGGCGCGGCGCTTGGCATTGGCTTGGTGCTCGGCGTGCTCATCAGCAGCGGCCGCCGCTAATGTTTGAACGCGCCTCGGCCAATATGTTGGCGACGATCGCAGCATGCGCGGCTGTGGTTGTGGCAGTAGTGGCCGCCGGCTTTGCGGTCTACGCGCTGGCTTTGCCTTATTGGGGCCCGGCGGGAGCTGCCGCCGCCACCGCTGCGGCCGCAGCGCTGCTGGTTGGAGCCTGCGCGCTGTTTACCCATCATCAGGCTAAGGCCAAGGAACGCGAGGCCGCGCTGGCGCAAGAGAATATGATGCGTGCGCTGCCGCTCAGCATTGGCGACCTTGCCCGCGACCACCCCATTGCTTCGGTGGTCGCCACGCTGGTCGCGGGCCTCGTGGCGGCCCGCCATCCGCGCCTTTCGCGCGACCTGATCTCCATCGTCGCGCGTTTTACCGAACGCTGAGCCCCTTCCGTTGCGTCGCACGCTTTACAGGCGCCGCCGCGCCTGGGACTTTGCGCGCTCACAGTTCCTGGGAGAGGTCTCCATGAAGCGCGCCGCAGCCGTTCTTGCTTTCATCGCCATGACGGGCGCCGCCGAAGCGCGGACCTGGCGGATCGAACCGGGTGCGACCGCGCAAGCCGACCTGCAACGCGCGCTGATCGAAGCCGAGCCGGGCGACACGGTGCGCCTGGCGCGCGGGCGCTATGACATGACCCAGGGCCTCTCGCTCGATGTCGACCGCGTCACGGTGCGCGGCGAGGGCGAGAACCGCACCATCCTCTCCTTCTCCAACCAATCGCGCGGCGCCGAAGGCCTGCTCGTCACCTCGGACGGCGTGGTGCTGCGCGATTTCGCAATCGAGAATGCGCGCGGCGACGCCATCAAGGTGCGCGACTGCAACGGCATCACCTTCCAGGGCATTCGCGCCGAATGGACCAATGGCCCCGCCGCCACCAATGGCGCCTACGGCCTCTATCCGGTGAACTGCTCCAACGTGTTGATCCGCGACTCGATCGCACGCGGCGCGTCCGACGCCGGCATTTATGTCGGCCAGTCGCGCAACATTATCGTCCGGGACTCGATCGCGGAATTCAATGTCGCCGGTATCGAGATCGAGAACAGCTACAATGCCGACGTGTTCGGCAACACCGCCACCCGTAATACGGGCGGCATTCTGGTGTTCGACCTGCCGGGCCTGCCGCAAGGCGGGGGCCATTCGGTGCGCGTGTTCGACAATGTGATCACCGCCAATGACACGCCCAACTTCGCCCCCGCCGGCAATATCGTCGCCACCGTGCCGACTGGGACGGGCGTGCTGATCATGGCCAATCGCGACGTGCATGTGTTCAACAATGAGATCGGCGAGCACGGCACCGCCAATGTCATCATCACCGCCTATCGGGCCGAAGTGGCGGACCCGAACTATAATGCGCTGCCGCGCAATGTGATGATCCGAAATAATGAGTTCGGCCGCACTGGCTTTGCACCGGCCGGCGACCTAGCGGCGCTCGGCCAGCTCGGCATACCCATGCCCGACGTGCTGTGGGACGGCGCCAACACCTATTTCGCCGGCGGCACGCCGCGCACCGAGCCCGTCCGCATCGTCATGCGTGACAATGACTCCGTGAGCGGCGGCGAAGGCCGCTTCCTCTCGCTCGGCATTCCGGTTGCTGGCGGCCCATTCACCGAAGCCGCCCCCAATCCCGCTTTCCCGCCCCTGGTCGAGCTGGCGGAGCCGGAGCGCGTGAGAATCGAGAACTAAGCAGATCATGCGCCGCGTCCTCTTCTCCGCACTCGCCGCCTTGGCGCTCTGCGTCTCCGCGACAGCACAGCCTGCGCCAACGCCGGTGGATCAGCGCGCCGTCATGGCGCAACGTCCGCCAGAAACGCTCGCCGCCTATCGCTTCTTCACCGATGCGGGCGCGCGCACGGCCAATGCGGGGGTCACGCCCTACGATCTCGCCACGCCGCTCTGGTCCGATGGCGCGCTGAAGTTTCGCTATCTCTATCTGCCGCCCGGCACGCGGGCGACCTATCGCGCGGATGGGGTGTTCGAGCTGCCGGTCGGCGCGGTGCTGATCAAGACCTTCGCCTTTGCGCCGGACATGCGCCGCCCGACCGAAAATGTGCGTTTCTTGGAAACGCGGCTGCTGATCCATCGCGCCGATGGCTGGGTCGCGCTGCCCTATGTTTGGAACGAGGAACAGACCGAAGCGCGCCTCTCCGTGATTGGCGCGACCATTCCGATTGAGTTCACCAATGCCGAAGGCGCGGCCATGGCGCTGGAATGGTCCGTGCCTAATCGCAATCAGTGCAAGGGCTGCCATGATCTGGCCGGCGAGATCACGCCGATCGGTCCCACCGCCGCCAACCTCAACCGCAGTTTCGATTATGGCGACGGCGCGGAAGCTCAGCTGGCGCATTGGCTCTCAGCCGGCTTGATTGACCAAGTCCCCGCCGATGCGCCGCGCGCAGCCAATGCGTACGACCCCGCCAGCGGCACGCTTGAGCAGCGCGCCCGCGCCTATCTCAGCGTGAATTGCGCCCACTGCCATAATCCGGACGGCCCGGCGCACACATCGGGCCTCGATCTACGCGCCTCGACGCATGAGCCGATCGCTTGGGGCGTCGGCAAGCGGCCGACCGCGGCGGGACGTGGTTCGGCCGGGATGCAATACGCCATCTCCCCCGGCCATCCCGAACAGAGCTTCCTGCTGTTCCGCATGGAGAGCGACGATCCCGGCACGATGATGCCAGAGCTTGGGCGCTCCATCACGGACGACCGCGCCATCGCCCTGATGCGCGAATGGATCGCCGGCATGGGGCCGGATGGAAGAGTGCGGGAATAGGTGAACTCAAGATGCAGTCATTCCGGACGCGCAGAGCGCGATCCGGAACCCAGGGGTTGCACCCTCGCACCCAAACGCGCGTTAGCCATTGCGCCCAGTCGCCCTGGGTTCCGGGTCTCCGCTGCGCGTCGCCCGGAATGACTGAGGCAGTTGTGCCGCAGGCGAGTCCGCTTGCGGGGTTACGCCGCACCCCTAATTTCGCGAGCCATGACCGCCCCCGACCACAAATCCCCGCTGATTGAGCGCGTGCTTGAGCGCATCATCTATTCCAGCCGCTGGCTGATGGCGCCGATCTATCTCGGGCTGATCGCCACGCTCTTTATCCTGATCATCACCTTCTTCCGCGAGCTGGTGAACCAGGCGCCACACGTCCTCACCATGGATGAGACAGACATCATCCTCATGGTGCTGACGCTGGTGGACCTCTCCCTCGCCGGCAATCTGGTGCTCATCATCCTGTTCACAGGCTATGAGAGCTTCGTCTCCAAGATCGATTTCGCGCACCAGGATCGCGACCGGCCCGATTGGATGGGCACGCTGGATTTCTCGGGTCTCAAGATCAAGTTGATCGCTTCGATCGTCGCCATCTCGGGCATTCACTTGCTCAAGATCTTCATGAACCTGCCCAACTATACCGAGCAGCAATTGCTCTGGTACGTCATCATCCACCTCACCTTCATCTTCTCCGGTGTTGCGGTGGCGGTGATGGATTGGATTGAGGAGAAGGCGCACCAAGCGCACGCCGTCTCCTCCTCCAAGGATTAGCCGAAGCTGATCAGCCCGACGCCAATGGCGGCGTGATAGACCAGCACGCCAAGCACGATGCTCGACACAACGAAGATCGAGAAGCGCAGCATGATGATGTTCACGGTGTTCTGCACCAATGAGTGCAGCACACGCAGCGCTACATAGGCCCAGGCCCAGCCGATCAAATTGGCGTCCGTGAGGCCGAGGAATTGTAGCACCAAGCAGGTGGCGTAAAAGATCGTCGGCTGCTCCATCAAATGGTTGTAGTTGGATGCGACGTTCGGGGCCGTCCCCGGCAGATTGTCCATATCGTTGCGCGTGAGCTTGCCATCCGGCTTCAGCTTGGCTTTGCTCATGGCCGGAATGCGCGTGAGATACAGCCAGATCAGAATGACCATCGACCAGATGATCAGCGCGACGACTGGCGCCAGAAACCCATGCTCGTACATGTTCGACCCTCCCCTTTTTGGTCTTGGCGCCAGTTTCACAGCAGGTTTGCGTTCGGCAAGCCCTCCCCTTACGCCAAGCGGCGCGCTAGAGGTCTCCGGTGAGCGATTTTCAGATTATTCGGGTCGATGACGCGAAAGCCTTGGTGCGCGTCGGCGTGCCTGAGCCGGAGCGCGCGGCGCCGCAGGAAGTGCGCATCTCCGTGGCGCTTGGGCTTGAGGCGCCGCCGGCTTATGGCGTCTCGGCCGACCGCATCGGCGCAACCGTCAATTACGACAACATCATCCACTTCATTCGCGAAGATCTCGGCGCGCCGGCGCATCTGATCGAAACGCTGGCCGATCGCGTGGCGGCGCATTGCCTCTCGCTTTCGGCGCGCGCGCGTTGGGTGGAGGTGACGGTGAAAAAGCCCTCCGTACTGAGCGGCGATGGGCTCGTATCGGTGACGATCCGGAGAGAACCATGAGCGGACCGACACGATGGGCGCTGGTGACGGGCGCAGGTCAACGGCTCGGCCGCGCGGTCGCGATCGGCTTGGCGCAAGCGCATTGGGGCGTGGTGCTGCATTATCGCGGCTCAGCGCCGGAAGCGGAAGCGGCGGCGGCGATGGCGCGCGCGCACTCAGGCGGCGCTGCGACCGTGAAAGCCGATCTCGGCGATAGCGCTGAGCGCCACGCTTTGATTACGCACGCCACACAGGCGGCCGGCATGCCGCTGACCGGGCTGGTGAATTGCGCCGCCATTTTCGAGCACGACCTGATCGATACAATGACGGAAGACGTGCTGCAGCGGCACATGAAGCTCAACGCCTACACCCCCGCCGTGCTGGCGCGCGAATTCGCCGAAGCGCTGCCGGAGGGAAAAACGGGCGCGGTGGTGAACTTTCTCGATTTCAAACTGGCCAGCCCCTATCCGGACCACTTCTCCTACACGCTCTCCAAATATGCGCTCTCTGGCGCAACCGATCTGCTGGCGCGCGCTTTGGCGCCGCGCGTGCGCGTCAACGCTGTCGCGCCAGGCTATGTGCTGCCGGCGCCGGGCCAGAGCGATGAAGATTGGAAGCGCCTGCACGACGACACGCCGCTGAAGCGCGGCCCCACGCCGGAAGATATTGCCGGCGCCGCGCGGTTTCTGTTGGAGAATGAAGCGGTGACGGGCCAGACGATCTACGTCGATGGCGGGCGCCGCTTTGAAAGCTTCGAGCGCGATATGGGATTTATGTGATCGAGATCGATGCGCTGACCGCATTCGGCCTGTTCGCGGTCACGGCGATGCTTGTCTGCTACGCGCTCGAAAACAAATCTCACTGGTGGGTACTCGGCTTCGCATTGGCCTGCTGGTTGGGCTCGGCTTACGGCTTTCTGCAAGGGGCATGGCCGTTCGGGCTCGTTGAAGCCATTTGGGGCGTTGTGGCGCTGCGCCGCTGGATTGTGGTGCGCGCCCAAGCAGTGTGAACGCACCTACGCTTCGTTCGAGTTACCGACCTGCCTTGCTTGTGTCCCCCGTCACAGCGACCCGATCACCCCTCCGTTACTCATAGTGCATCGGATCAATGGTGATCCGAGAGACCAAACGGAGACAGTCATGCTCAAGTTTTATTCCATCATCCTCGCCGCCGCGCTCTATGTTCCATTCGCGCTGTCGACCATGCATCAAGCGGCCCAGATCGTTGCCTGAGGGCGCCCGGCACGAGCCCGATTACACCGCCAGAAGGCAAAGCATGCATATTGAGGGACGCTAAAGGGCGCGGATCGAGCCAACCGCGCCCTTTTTGCTTGCCACTTATGTTCTTGTTTTGTTCTGTATCTAGGTGTAAATTCCTAGCCCATGACAGAAGGTCTTCCCCGTAAGGGCCGCGGCGCGGTGACGAACGCGTCTGGCCGCTATGAGCGTTTCGCGCGCCAGGAATTTGACGATGGCTGGGGCGAAGAGGAAATCGCGCGGCTCGAAACCATCGTCACGCCCGAACTGGCCAAGACCATCATCTCGCGCAATCAGAGCCCGGATATTTCGTTCGACCAATCGATCAATCCGTATCGCGGCTGCGAGCATGGCTGCATTTACTGCTATGCGCGGCCGAACCACGCTTATGTCGGGCTCTCGCCGGGGCTGGATTTCGAAACCAAGCTGTTTGTGAAGGCCAATGCGGCGGAGCTCTTAGAGGCCGAGTTCGCCAAGCCGCGCTATCGCCCGCGCACCATCATGCTGGGCGGCGTGACCGACATTTATCAGCCGATCGAGCGCGGCTATGGCGTCACGCGCGCGCTGCTGGAAGTCATGGAGCGCTGGCGCCATCCGGTCGCGCTGATCACCAAATCGCAGCTGGTGATCCGCGATGTGGATATTCTGGGCCGGCTAGCGGCGCGCAATCTGGCGCGCGCGGCTATTTCCGTGACAACGCTCGACCGCCGCATCGCCCGCGTGATGGAGCCGCGCGCGGCCGCGCCACATCGGCGCATCGAAGCCATCCGCGCGCTCACTCAAGCCGGCGTGCCGGTGACGGTGATGGTCGCCCCCATCATTCCCGCCATCAATGATCGCGAGATTGAAGCCATTCTCGATGAAGCTGCGCGCGCGGGCGCAACGTCTGCGGGCTATGTGGTGCTGCGCCTGCCGCTGGAGATCAAAGACCTGTTCCGCGAATGGCTGAGCGCGCATTTTCCAGACCGCGCCACGCGCGTCATGACCCTTGTGCGTCAGATGCGCGGCGGGCGTGATTACGATCCAGAATGGGGCAAGCGGCAAAAAGGCGAAGGCCCTTACGCCAAACTGATCGCCGATCGCTTCAACGCGGCATGTCGCCGGCTCGGGCTCAACGCCAAGGAGCGTACGCCATTGGATAGCACGCAATTTCGCAGGCCCGGGGATCAAAGCGATCTGTTCGACGCGCCTGAATCGGCCTGATCAGGAACTCCCCCACGCTGTTTGCGTTGCCCGAGCCGGGGGCAGCGCCTAGTCTCCGCCCCAAGGGACATGAGGAGACGCCCATGCGCATCGACAATCAAAGGCGATCGGACAATTTCGAGGATCGCGGGCGTGGGCGCGGCGGCGGCGGCGGGCTCGGCGGCGGCGGTCTGGCGCGCGGCATTCCACTACGGGGCCTCAGCCTGCAAATGATCGTCATCATCGGCGTGGCGCTCGCTATCATCTATTTCTTCAACCCGCTGGGCTTGCGTGAAGTTGTATTCGGCGCCGGCGCAGGCGGGGGCAGCCAAAGCGTTGCGTCCGGCGAGGGTTCGACCTGCGAAGCCAGCCAGGCCAATGCATCGGCGTGCGATTTCTCGCGCGCCGTCCTCGCTTCAACAGAAGACGTATGGCGCACGCAATTCTCGCAAGGGCGCCTGCCGAGCTATGGCGGACAGGCGCCGAGCGCTTATCAAGACCCGACTCTGGTGGTGTTTTCAGAGGCGGTGAATACGGGTTGCGGCGCGGCGCAATCTTCGATGGGCCCCTTCTACTGCCCCGCTGACCGTAATCTCTATATCGATCCAAATTTCTACGACGTGATGACCCAGCGGCTGCAGGCGCCGGGCGACTTCGCGCAAGCTTATGTGATCGCGCACGAAGTCGGCCATCATGTGCAAAACCTGATCGGCGCGACCAGCATTGCGGTTCAGGGCGACACGCAGAACCAGACTTCGGTGCGCGTGGAACTGCAGGCCGATTGCTTCGCCGGCGTGTGGGGTCATACCGCGCAAGCCACGCTCGCGATCGACGATGCGGACCTGCGCGAAGCGCTCAACGCCGCGCACCAGATTGGCGATGACACGCTGCAGCGGGGCAGCGCCGGCTACGTGAATCCCAACGAATTCACCCATGGCACCAGCGCCCAGCGCATGCGCTGGTTCCGCCGCGGCTTCGACACCGGCGATGCGCGCCAGTGCGATACATTCAACATGCAGTACGCGCAGCTTTAGCCCGGGAGGCGGACATTCGGGCGAGACGCTCGAATGTGTCCGCTATTCGCCCGAAGCGATCATCGGAGCTAACTGAGCGGATGGAGAACTATCCACCTGCGCTCTTGCAGATTTTTGTCGGCCACTTGGTGATTGGCATCGCGTGCCTTTATTTCGGTTTTCGAGTTAAGCGCTCTTTCAGGTGGATTCTGTTGTTTATTGGCGGACTTGAAAAGGTGGCGCTGCCGTTCTTCTTTTTCATGACGATAAATCAATACGGCGGAAGCCAAAATCCGCTTGTCCGTCTTTTGGCGATAGCAGCCCGCCGAGGGCGACACGCCGCGAGATTTGAATGTCCGCTATTGGTCTAGTCGAGACATTCGAGCTTTCGTACTCACGGCTGGGCGTTGGATCACGTGGGCGCCATGCAGCGCGGGAGGTGCCGTTGTGCTGTTGCAGTTGATGTTCGTGGCTGCAGTTGGCGCAGCTTACGCTCTTGGCGCAGCGTTGCTGTTCGCTCTGCTCCTTTTGTTTATGCCTCTTCGCCGAGCAATCATCCTTGCTCCGGTCGCCGTTGGTAGCGCCGTTGTTGGCGGTGGTGTCAGCGTCTTCCTTATGGCGCTTTTCGTTGACGACACTTTGGACACTCAAACTGAGTTCCTAGTTTACTTTGGTGGCATCGCGACGCTGGCAATCTGCGCGGCCTTAGCCTCAGCCTGGGCAGCCTCCAAAATCGCAAAATAGCGCTATGTCCGCTCTCGGCCTAATCGACACATTCGAGCCTTCGCGTCCACATTCTGGCTGGGCGCTCGACCACGCCGCCACAAAGTGCTCCACGGCGCATGCTGAAGTCCCCGAGTCGCGCGTGCGACTCTTGTCGGCGCCATTGACGCCCCCTAGCTAAGCGCCATGAACTCGATCCTATCGCTGAACCGCCTGCCGCGCCGTCGCTTGCTGGAAGTGCTCGCTGCTGGCGCGGTGCTCGCCCCGCTCGGCGCATGTTCGGAGAACGTGGCGACAGGGCGACGGCAACTTGTTCTGGTGTCGGATGAAATGCTCGCGCAGTTATCGGAGCAAGCTTGGCGCGATCTGCAGGCGCAGACGCCGCGCGTACAAGACGCGCGCGTGCAGCAGCGGCTAGAAGCAATCGGGCAAGGCGTGGCGGATGCCTCAGGCTTGACCAATGTGAACTGGGAGTTCGTGGCGTTCGAGAGCCCGGAGGTCAACGCATTCGTGTTGCCCGGCGGCAAGGTAGGCTTCTTTCGAGGGTTGATTGATTTCGCCCGCTCCGATGGCGAGATCGCCGCTGTAATGGGTCATGAGGTCGGCCACGTCGTCGCGCGGCACGCGGCGGAGCGACTGAGCCAACAACTCGCATTGAGCGTGGGCGTGCGCGCCGCGCAGGTGCTGCTCTCCGAGGAAATGGGCGAGCATGCTGATGAGGCCGCCGCGGCGCTGGGGCTTGGACTGATGTACGGCGTTGTGCTGCCGTATTCGCGCAAGCATGAGCTCGAAGCCGACCGGCTTGGCGTAGATGTCATGCGCAGCGCCGGCTATGCGCCGAGCGAGGCGGTCTCCTTCTGGCGCCGCTTAACCGCCGATAGCGCGAATGGCGGACAGCCTTTGGCTTGGCTTTCGACGCACCCCACCAACGAAGAGCGCATAGGCGTACTCGAACAACTCGCAGCGACGTAAGCGCCGTTGAGACTATTTAGTCAAACTCAGCTGCTAGAAGGCAAATTCCAGAACGGCGTGCGCGACAAGCTCGCCTGACGATGCGAGCGTAACGCGCGCCTCGGCGTAAGCTGAGGTTTTGCCAAAGCGCACGATCTGAGCCTCGACGAGAAAGTCTTCCTTGATCGCCGGACGTAGAAAATGGGTGTGCTGGTAGACCGTCCCTTTGGGCGCACGATCGGTGGTGGAGCTGGCGATGGCGGCCACGGTGTCGATCGCCGCCATCAGGGCTTGCCCGCAAACCGCGCCGCTTGAGAACTTCAGTTTGTCGGAAATGGGAAGACGGGCTGAGACGCGCCCTGACTCCACTTTGAATTCGCAAAGGCCCAATTCCTTGACCCAGGGCGCAAAGATGAATTCGTAGGCCTGATCCACGGTGGCTTGAGTGATCGGAAAAAGTCCGGGCGGAGAGCTTGTCATGATGTATTCCGCCACGGACATGGGTCAGCGTCCAGCGCAACCTTGCGGATGACGCCCTTCGGCGTTTCGCTACATCCGCTCCGGTACGTCGATGCCCAGCAGATCAAGCGAAAGCGTCAGCTGCCTCAGCGCCGCTTGCGCCAGCGCTAAGCGCGAGGCGCGCACCGCGCCCTGCGAGGGCAGGATCGGGCAGTTTTGGTAAAAGCCGGAGAAAGCCTGCGCCAAACTGTAAGCATGCTCCGCCAGAAAGTGCGGCGCGCGCTTATCATAAGCTGAGCGCAGCGCCGCGTCGAAATTGTCGAGCGCCAGCGCCAGCGCGCGCTCTGCATCTTCGGCGATGGTGATCGCGCTCGCCTTTACGCCCTGCTCGTCCGCCTTGCGCAGAATGCTTTTGATGCGCACGGCTTGATACAAAAGATAAGGGCCGGTCTTGCCCTCAAAGCTGATGAAGCGGTCGAGGTCGAACTTGTAGGACGTGCCGCGGAAATTGCTGAGATCGGCGAACTTGATTGCCGCGATCGCGACCTTGTGCGCGACGTCCTCAAACTCTTCCGCCGAGAAATCCGCGCCAATATCGGCCTCGCGCAAGCGCGCGCGCGCTTTTTCTTCGGCCTGGCCGATCAAGTCCTGCAATTTCAACACGCCGCCAGCGCGGGTCTTGAACGGCTTGCCGTCCTCCCCATTCATGGTGCCGAAGCCAATATGCTCCAAAGCTTCGCGCTTGGCGTACCCAGCGCGGGCGGCGGCGCGATAGACTTGCTCGAAATGATCGGCTTGGCGCTGATCGACGACGTAGAGATAGAGTTCGGGCGAAAAATCGCGCTCGCGCTGGACGATAGTGGCCAGGTCGGTGGTGCCGTACATGGCCGAGCCTTCGCTTGAGACAACAAGCAAAGGATCAGGGCTTTCCACCTCGACGACGCTGCCATCGTCGAGCTTTTTCTTTTTGGTTTCGCCAGGCCCCGCCACGCGGAGGATACGCGCGCCGGCGTCCTCTTCCAGCAGGCCCTTTTTATCGAGGTCCTCGATCATGCCGGGAATGAGCGGATCAGCATCCGCTTCGCCCAGCCATAAATCGAAATCGACGCCGAGCGCGTGGAAATCGCGCTTCTGCGCCGCCATCGACACCTCGCGCATCGCCTTCCAGATGGTGCGATGCGGTTCGGCGCCGTTTTGCAGCGCGGCGGTGGCTTTGCGCGCGCGATCGCGGAAGGCGACATCCTCGCGCGCTTTGGCGGCGGCGGTGGGATAGGCGGCTTCGAGTTGCTCCAGCGTCAGCGATTTGAGGCGCGCGTCAATCTTCGCGGCATCGCCAAAGCCGCCAAGCTCATCTTCCAGCGCGGTAATGACGAGGCCCATTTGAAAGCCCCAGTCGCCGAAGTGCGCATCGCCCCAGACTTCATCGCCGCGAAAGCGATAGAGGCGCTTTAGGCTCTCGCCAATGATCGAGGCGCGCAGGTGCCCGACATGCATGCCCTTGGCGACATTCGGGCCGCCATAATCGACAATCACGCGCCGCTTCTGTTCAACCAAATTAGCGCCCGCGCGCGGATCGTCGGCGATCGCTTGCGCACGCGCCGAAAGCGCCTCCGGCGTCACGTTGAAATTCAGGAAGCCGGGCCCGGCAATGCTCGGCTTGCCGGCCAGCGCCGTCGCTTCCCACGCTGCGGCCGCATCCTGTGCGATTTCCGGCGGCTTGCGCCCCGCCGCCTTCGCGACAGCCAGCGCACCATTGCACTGAAACTCGCCCAGGTCCGGCCGATCGGAACGGCGCACGTCCGCGTGCGCCGGATCAAGCTTTAAGCCGGTGAAAACGGCGCGATTGGCCTCGGTCAGAAGCTGCGCAAGATCTTTCATTGGCGCGGCATGAAGCGGCGATGCGCTGCCGTCAAGCTTACTGGTTGGCCGCTTGCGAGGGCGCATCCACGCGGAAGCGCTTGCCGGCGCGGTTGAAGGCGATCTGCTCTGGCGTCAGGTCGAAGCCGACCAGCACCTCGAAATTCTCGCCCGACGTATCGGGATTGGCCCGCGGAATGACGATGCGCTCGATCTCTTCCGTATGCGTCACCACCGCTTGGTCGTCGGGGAACCGCACGTTGACGTCGAAATATTGCTTCTCGATCGGGGCGCGGCCGCGGCGGGTCACGGCCACCCAATAGCGATAGGTGTGCTCGTTCGAGGTGGCGGCAGGGCCACGGCCAAAGGCCATGTCGATGGTCATTTCCATCGTGATCGGGTCGGCGTCGACATAACGGCACAGCCCGCGCACGCCGCGCATCTCGCCCGTATAGGCGATGTTGGCGTAGCGCTCCTCACCAGGATTGGCGAACTCAACCTTGCGCGAGCCCTCATAGAGCACGCCCATAAGCGGGCACGGGCCGACATTGGGGCGATCATCCTGGCCCAGCATGCGCTCGAAGAAATTCGGCGGCGCCTGTTCATTCGCGACCGGTTCGGAAGGGCCGCCACCCGGCAATTCAATCGTGCGCGCGGATCGGTTGCCGCCGCACGCTGCGAGCGCGACCAAGCCAAACGCCAGCAGAGCGGCGGAAACGAGCTTCATTCGGGCCTCACTGTCGCCGGGCGTGCGGCGATGACCGCATTTCCTTCCCGCCGCGCACGCGTTCCAAGCGCGCCCGTGATAGCTTCGCCCGAAGCGTCCGGCAACAGAGCCAGGCGCCAAACCAGAATTCCTATATAAGGCCCCATGCTCTCGCCAGAAAAACGCCCGATTTCAATCCTGTTGGCCGCCCCCAGGGGGTTCTGCGCCGGGGTGGACCGGGCTATTCAGATCGTCGAGGGGGCGCTGCGGAAATGGGGTGCGCCGGTCTTTGTGCGCCATGAGATCGTCCATAACCGCCATGTGGTGGAGCGGCTCGAGGCCATGGGGGCGGTGTTCGTTGAAGAGCTGGACGACTGCCCTGCTGACCGGCCGGTGATTTTCTCGGCCCATGGCGTGCCCAAGGCGGTCCCGGCCGAGGCCGCCCGGCGCGAAATGATTTATGTCGACGCCACCTGCCCGCTGGTTTCCAAAGTGCATGTCGAGGCCGAGCGCCATCACAGCGCCGGGCGCGAGATCGTGCTGATCGGCCATGCCGGCCATCCGGAAGTGATCGGCACTATGGGACAGCTGCCCGCGGGCGCCATTGCGCTGGTCGAGACCGTCGCTGACGCCGAGGCGTTTCAGCCGCGCGATCCGGCGAGGCTCGCCTTCGTGACGCAAACCACACTCTCTGTGGACGACACGGCGGAAATTGTCGGCGTGCTGCAGCGGCGCTTCCCGCTCATGGCCGCCCCGCACAAGGAAGATATTTGCTACGCCACCACCAACCGTCAGGACGCGGTGAAGGCGATGGCGGAGCGCGCCGAATTGGTGCTGGTGATCGGCTCACCGAAAAGCTCGAACTCGGTGCGGCTGGTGGAAGTGGCCAAACGCGCCGGCGCGCGCGATGCACAATTGGTGGCGAGCGCGGAAGATGTGGACTGGCGCTGGTTCGAGGGCGTCCGCGCAGTCGGCGTCACGGCAGGGGCCAGCGCGCCGGAGGATTTGGTGGAAGCGCTGGTGGCCGCCATCGCAGCGCGCTTTGAGTCGCAGATCGAGGAAGTGCGCGTGGTGCAGGAAGACGTCACCTTCAAACTGCCGCGCGTGCTGGCGGAATGAGCGAGCTAACCGACCTCGTTCTGCGTCTTATCGAAAAACATCGCGCCCGCGATCCAAACCATGTTCCGCTGATTGGCGTCGCCGGCGCACAGGGTTCTGGAAAGACCTACGTTTGCGCCGAGCTGGCGCGGCAAAATCCGCGCTTCGCGCATTTTGGGCTGGACGATGTGTACTTCACCAAGAAGGAACGCGCCGATCTCGCCAAGCGCTTCCATCCCCTCTTCGCCACGCGCGGCCCGCCCGGCACCCACGCGGTTGGCATAGCCTTCGCTGCCATTGCTACGCTGCGCAATGCAGGTCCTGACGATGAAACGCCGCTGCCGCGCTTCGACAAACGCACGGACGATCGGGCGCTTGAAGAAAGCTGGCCGCGCTTTCCCGGTCGGCCGGAGGCCATTCTGTTTGACGGCTGGTGCGTTGGCGCCTTGCCCGATGCGCTGGGCCATGCGCCGTTGAATACGCTCGAAGCGGAGGATGATGCGGACGGGAGCTGGCGGCAGCAGACGCGTGCGGATCTCGGCAGCCGTTACCAGAAATTTTTCGACCTGTTTGATGAGATCATATTCCTGCGCGCGCCGAGCTTTGAGGTTGTCCGCGCTTGGCGCGGTCAGCAGGAGGAAGAAACGCTGGGGCGACCCATGAACGAGGCGGAGCGCGCCCAGCTTGATCGTTTCATCATGCACTATGAGCGCATCACGCGGAGCATGCTGGCGGGCAATCACCGGGGAAGCCACGTCGTGCGGTTAGATGAGGCTCGACGAAAAATACTTGCGGATTCGCGATGAGCGCACTCGGCAGATCGCGGCTGATAACGGCAATCTTCGTCGCGCCGTTGGGGGGCTGTGTTGTCGGCACGTTGGTGTTTGGAGTAGGTAATTTGATCGCGAGACAGAGCTGGGCCGATTTAACCGCGCTTGCCGTACTTCCCATATACGCGATCGTATATGGCTGCACGATCGGTATCACGTGGACGGTGCTCATGTTATTGCCCCTCCACTCGCTACTGTTCCGCCTTCGCCAACGTCATGTGTGGGGCTATCTGGCCATCGGCATTCTGGGCGGAGCTGCGGCTGCGCAAATCTTCTTCTGGAGCGCCTTTCTCGTCACCAGCGGTCAATATAGTGCGGAAAGCGCCGGTGATGATTCAGTCGCGCAAACTCCCTTTGCCTCGGTGCTTGCTACCTGCGTCGCTTTGGTGTTCTGGCTTCTACGTCGTCCGGACCGCGACGCGGAGGCACCGAATCCCGCTAACTCCACCCCATGACAACGACGATCGAGATTTGGACGGACGGCGCCTGTAGCGGCAACCCCGGCCCTGGCGGCTGGGGCGCAGTGCTACGCTATGGCGATGCGGAGAAGGAAATTTCCGGCGCGGAAGCGGCCACCACTAATAACCGCATGGAGCTGATGGCGGTGATCCAAGCGCTCAATGCGCTGAAGAAGCCCTCCAAGGTGCGCCTGCACGCCGACAGCAAATATGTGCTCGACGGCGTCAGCAAGTGGATCCACGGCTGGAAAAAGAATGGCTGGAAAACCGCCGACAAGAAGCCGGTGAAAAACGAGGACCTTTGGCGCGAACTCGATGCGGCGACGCAGCGCCATGAAATCGAATGGAAATGGGTCAAAGGCCATGCCGACGATGTCATGAATGAGCGGGCCGACGCGCTGGCGCGCGGTGCGATCAAAACGCTCAAGGGCTAATTCCAAAAAATTGTCGACTTGACGATTGGTTTAATTTAAAACTATATTGGTTCAATATTGAACCATAGAGGTCGCCCATGTGGTCCCGTCGGCATGTTCTGACGCTTCTGGCCGCCGCCCCCGCGCTCGGCTCTTGCACACAACAACCCAGCGCCGATCCGGCCGCGCCCTGGCGCGATCCGGGCGTGGGCGAAACCGATCCGCGCCGCTTCGCACTGGCGCACGCCATTCTCGCCCCAAATCCGCACAACACGCAGCCATGGCTCGCAGCGCTGGATGACGCAGACGGGGTCACGATGTTCTGCGACCTCGAGCGCCGTTTGCCCTTCACCGATCCGAATGACCGCCAAATCACGATCGGACTCGGCGCCTTCAGCGAACTCTATCGCCTTGCGGCGGCGCAGCTTGGCTATGACGTTCACATCACGCCCTTCCCGGAGGGCGAGCCGACGCCGCGCCTCGATGCCCGCCCCATCGCGCATTTGCGTCTTGGCGCGCGCGGCGCACCGCGCAATGACGCGCTGTTCGCGGAAATCACCAAGCGGCGCACCAATCGCAACCCGTACGAAGCGCGCGCGCCAGAACCTGCCCACTTTGCGCAACTCAGCGCCGCCGCCGGCGCGGCGATGCAGTGGACCAGCGATGCTGCGCCCGTCGCGGCGTTGCGCGATCTGACCTGGCGCGCGTTTGAGCGCGAAATCCGCACCGCCGGCGCCGGAGAGGAAACCTTCCGCTGGCTGCGCTTCGGTCAAGAAGAGATCGCCCGCCATCGCGACGGACTTTCCATTGACGGGCCGATGATCCCGATCATGAAAGCTGTAGGCCAACTCGACCGTGCGCACATGGTTGATCCGGATTCCATAGCGAACCGCACCAATCTTTCCGATTGGCGCCGCAAGGCCGAAACCGCGCCGGCTTTCGTTTGGCTCAACACGGCGGATGACAAGCCCATCACGCGCTTTCAGACCGGGCAGGCTTATGCGCGCCTGAATTTGGCGGCGTCGCAGCTCGGCCTTTCCATCCATCCCTGGAGCCAGGCGCTCCAAGAATATAGCGAGATGGCTGATCTCTACGCCGAAATGCGCGCCGCGCTCAGCGTCGTAGAAGGCGGCGTCGCGCAAATGCTGGTGCGCATCGGTTATGCTGACGCCACCCCGCCCTCGCCCCGGCGCGACCTGGAGACGATCATCCGCGCATGAAGACTCAAGAGCAGGCGCGGCTTGTGTTTCAGTCGCTTACAGAGATCGCCATTATCGCCCACCTTGCTGATACGCGGCTGGCGCAGGACTTGCCGAACGACTTATCGGTCGCCGGCTTTGGCGTGCTGAATCACTTCGCGCGGCTTGGTTTGGAGGCCGAGAGCCCCACAAAACTCGCGCGCGCCTTTCAAGTCACCAAAGGCGCCATGACCTATACGCTGCAAGCCCTGGAAGCACAGGGCTATGTGCGCATCGATCCCGATCCGGCCGACGCGCGCGGCAAGTTGGTGCGCGTCACCAAAGCCGGCCTGAAGGCGCGTGAAGCAGCGATCGCGCGCGTCATGCCGGGAATAGAACTCTTGCTTCAGCAGATTCCCGCGGCTGAATTCGAAGGGGCGCTGCCGCTGCTCACCAAGCTGCGCCAAGCGCTCGACGCTGCGCGCGGCTAGCGCTTCACTTTGAGCGTGACGCCATCAGCGGCGGCGATTGTGACGGTTTCACCGGGCGCCAACGCTTCATCGCTGGTGGCGCGCCAGATCGTATCCTGCACCTTCACCGAGCCGACGCCGTTGGCGAACGCAGTGACCACAGCGCGCCCGCCGATCAATTGCTCTGCGCGCTGATTGAGCAGGTCCGAGCCGCCCTGCGTGCGGAAGCGCTGCACCAGCGGGCGGCCAAACGCCGTCAGCGCAATCACCAACACGGCGAATAGCGCGACGTCGAAAATCCACGAGGTCATCCCGGAAAGACCGAGCAAACCGACGATAAATGCAGCTGCGGCGGGCCAGAGCAGATAGGTCGTGCCCGACATCATTTCGGCGATCAACAGGATCAACCCCAGCACAAGCCAGTGCTGCGGCTGAAGGCTGACGAAGAAAGTGATCAACGCGTCCATGATTTATATCTAGCGTTTGGCGCGAGGCTCGCCAATTGGCGTCCTTAACGCGTCTGCGGCACAGCGGTGAAACCGCCGGGCCCTTCGGCTTGGGCGTTGAGCGCGCGCAGACCCTCCACCAGGCCAGCGAGGCCCGAGAGGTCAGCCGGCACGATCACGGTACGCTGCTGATTGGAGCTGGCGAGCTCGGAGAAGGCTTCAACGTATTTGAGGCCCAGGAAATAGCGGATGGCGTTCACATCACCCTTAGCGATCGCCGCCGACACTGCTTCCGTCGCCTTCGCTTCGGCTTCCGCGGAACGCTCGCGCGCCTCGGCGTCGCGATAGGCGGCTTCGCGGCGGCCTTCGGCTTCGAGAATGGCGGACTGCTTGGCCCCTTCGGCGCGCAGCACGGCGGCTTGCTTGTCGCCCTCCGCTTCGAGGATTTGAGCGCGGCGTTCGCGTTCAGCCTTCATCTGCCGCGCCATAGCTTGGGTGAGGTCCGCCGGCGGCGTCAGGTCCTTGATTTCGACGCGCAGCACTTTCACGCCCCAAGCTTGCGTCGCTGCATCCACCACGGTGAGCAAGCGTGCATTGATGGCGTCGCGCTGCGACAGCACTTCGTCCAGATCCATCGAACCGACAACGGTGCGGACATTGGTGAGGCAGAGATTGAGAATGGCGACCTTATAATTCTCGACTTCGTAAGAAGCCTTCGCTGCATCGATCACTTGGATGAACACGACCGCGTCGACCGAAACGACTGCGTTGTCTTTGGTGATGACATCCTGGCGCGGCACATCCATCACCGCTTCCATCATCGACATGCGCCGGCCGACGCGGTCGACGAACGGGACCAGAAACGCAATGCCGGGCCGCAAACTGCCGGTGAAGCGCCCGAAGCGCTCCACGGTCCATTGTTGGCCTTGCGGCACAACCTTGATGGTGCTGAAAGCCAGCACGATAGCCATGAAGGCGAAGATGATGGTGGTGATGCCGCCGTCGAACATTCTGCTCGCTCCGCTTCTAGGGAATGGGTTTTAGGGTCAAGGGATTAGGGGATGATGAGCGCGGCGTTCGCACTTCCCTAATCCCTATTCCCCAATCCCTAATCCCTACAACTGACCGAGCATGTGCTCGGCGCTGGAAACCTTGTATTCACCGCCTTCTTCGACGTTGAGTTGTTCTACAACGCCGTCCTTGACGATCATTGAATAGCGTTGCGAACGCAGGCCCATGCCGAACTTTGAGAAATCGGCGTCCAGACCAATGGCTTTGGCAAACGCGCCAGAGCCATCCGAAAGCATCATGATATCGCCGGCCACATTCTGATCCTTGGCCCAGGCCGACATGACGAAATGATCGTTCACCGCCGTGCAGGCGATCGCATCAATGCCCTTGGCTTTGAGTTCCCCGGCCTTCTCGCGGAAGCCCGGCAAATGGCGCGCCGAACAGGTTGGCGTGAAAGCGCCAGGCACGGCGAACAGCGCCACCCGCTTGCCGCCGAAAATTTCAGCGGTGGTCATCGGCTTCATGCCGTCCGGCAGCGGCACATTGAAGGTGGCCTCCGGCAACTTGTCTCCGACCTTGATCATGTTTGCGTCCTCCTGGGGGTTTACTGCGGTTAATCTAGGCGGAGTGCGGGCGGATTTCGACCGCCGCCGCTGGGCCTTGCGTCGAGCGGCCAATGGCGACAGCATAGGCTTATGAGCGAGACTCTCGCCGGCAAGCTACTGGTGGCGATGCCGGGGATCGGCGATCCCCGGTTTGAGCGCTCCGTCATTGTGTTGTGCTCGCACAATGAGGAGCACGCCATGGGCCTAATTGTGAACAAGCCCAAGGATGAGCTCACGCTAGGCGATGTGCTGGGTCATCTCGGCATCGAAAGCGGCGAGGAGACGGCTGGCGTCACCGTGCTCGATGGCGGGCCGGTCCGCCCCGACCGCGGCTACGTGCTGCACTCGGAAGACTTCAACTCAGCGGACAGCACGCAGAACGTGGCCCCGGGCGTGCGGCTCACCTCCACGCGCGACATTCTTGAAGCGGTTGCGGGCGAACATGCGCCGGAACGATTCATCCTGGCGCTGGGCTGCGCCGGCTGGGGCGCTGGCCAGATCGAGAATGAACTGAAACAGAATGCATGGCTTGTCGTCGATGCCGACGACGCCATCATTTTTGACGTCAGTCACGAAGACAAATGGGCCAGCGCAATCCGTTCGCTCGGCTTCGACCCCTCGCAGCTCAGCGGCGAAATGGGCCGCGCCTGAGGCTCACATCGCCTCGTTGGTGATGCCCCACAGAATGTGATCGCGCCACTGGCCGTTGATTTTCAGATAGGCGCGCGCGCGCCCTTCCTGCGTAAAACCCGCTTTCTCCAGCACGCGCTTGGAGGCCGTATTCTCCGGCTGGCACGCCGCTTCGACGCGATGCAAATCTAGATCGTCGAACGCATAGAGCAAACAGGCGCGCACGGCGGCGGTGGTGTAGCCGCGCCCGGCAAAGGCCTGGCCAGCCCAATAGCCCATGGACGCCATTTGCGCGACGCCGCGGCGGACATTGCTTAGCGTAACCCCGCCGGTCAGCGCGCCATCTTCCTCGCGGAACACGAACAGCGCATAGGCTTTGTCGTCGCGCGCATCTTCCGCGTAGCGGCGCAGCTTGTAGCGAAACGAACCGCGGGAGAGTTCATCTGCGGCCCAGGTAGGCTCCCACGGCGCAAGATAGGCGCGGCTCGCCTCGCGCAAAGCGGCCCACTCAGCATAATCGCGCGGCTCGGGCGCGCGCAGGTACACGCCCTCACCGTCAATCCGGCGCGAGAAATCGCTGTCTCTGCGCATCACCGCCATGGGCGCTATGGTGCATGAAACGCGTTCACCGCGCCATGCCCCGCTTTTGGACCAATGGCGGCCGCGCAGGCCGGCCCTTCAAGCGCGGCGGCGGCGGCGGCCTGAACCGCTGCGGCGCTCACCGCCTCCACCCGCGCACCGATTTCTTCGAACGAAATGAAGCGGTCGCGCAGAAAGATCTGGCCGGCGCGTGCCTCGGCGCGGGCGGATGGGGCTTCCAGTCCCATCAGCAACTGCGCGCGCGCCACGGCTTTGGCGCGCTGCAACTCGCCGGGCGTCGGGCCGGTCGTTGCGAGCGATTCCAGTTCGCCGCGAACGATCTTCGCCACTTCGCTCGCATTCGCGGCGGAGGAGCCGGCATAGACGATGAGCCGCCCGCCATCGTCGAAAGTCTCGAGAAAAGCATCGATGGCGTAAGCGAGACCGCGCGCTTCGCGCACCTCCTGAAACAGCCGCGAAGACATGCCGCCGCCGAAGATTTCCGCCATCAGCCGGGCCGCGAACAGTTCGTCGGCGCCGGCCGGCGGGGCGGCCCAAGACAGCACGAGGTGGGTCTGCTCCAGCTTGCGCGTTTCATTGACGGCGCCGGGATTAGCGACAGCCGCCGCGCGCGTTTGCGCCGGCTTGGGTTTCAGTCCGCCAAAGCGGCGCTCCGCGGTTTCAAGCAGCGCGCTACGATCATAAGCGCCGGCAATGCTGATGACGACGCGCTCTGGCGCCAGGTGCAGATCGCGGAACGCTTCGAGCGAGGCGACGCTCAAACCGCCGACCGTTTCCTCTTCGCCCAGGATTGGCCGCCCGAGCGGTTGGTTCGGATAGAGCGCGCTCTGGTGCAACTCGAACACGCGATCATCGGGCACGTCGAAGGCTTCGCCGCGCTCCTGCGCGACCACGCCCTTTTCCTTTTCCAGATCGTCCGCCAGCCAGTGCGGCTCGAGCAGAATGTCGGCGATCAGATCGAGCGCGAAGGGCGCGTGCTCGTCCAGGATGCGCGCATAATAGGCCGTGCGCTCATATGAGGTGGCGGCGTTGACGATGGCGCCGACATTCTCAACCGCTTCGGCGAACTGGCGCGCATCGCGCGCGCCAGCTCCCTTGAACGCCATATGCTCGAACAAGTGCGCGACGCCATTCTCTTCCGCCTTCTCCCAACGCGCGCCGACTTGCTGCCACACGCCGAGCGCGGCCGTCGCCAAGCCCGGCATCGGATCGAGCGCGATGCGCACGCCATTGGGCAAGCGAATGAGTTCGGGTTCAGCCATCATTCTTCCGGCGGGCGCGGCGGATTGAAGCCCAGACGGCCGGTGCTGACATGATAGGCAAGATAAATCGCGAGCAGAACGAGCGCGAGCCCATACCAGGTAATGGCGTAACCCATGTGCCGCGCCGGCGGTAGCGGATCGACGCCGGGCGCGTGCGCGAACGGATTGGGCGTCGCCCTGCCGTCAGCGCCGACATAGGTGGCGGTGAGATAATAGTCGGCCACATCATCGAAGCCCGCATTGCGCCCCATGGCGGCAAGATCAATCGAGAACCAGAGCCGCTGCAAGGGGCGCGGCGCGAGCGAGAGCGGCGCCGGCGGGTCGGGCCGCACCGACGCGCCCGTAATCGGCGCGCCGAAATTCAAAGCCGGCGAGACGCGCACTTCATCCGGATCGGGCGGCGTCGTGCCAGGAATGAAATCGGAATCGACAAATACGATGGTGTCGCCGTACTGCACCGGCGCGAAGACGCGCCAGCCCTGCTCGTGCGTATCGGTTCGAAGGCCATACACGAACTGGATCCCGGCTTCGATCGGCTGATAATTGGCGATGGTCATTTCAGGCGCCGGCGCTTCGGCTGCGGCGACCTTCTCTGCATAGCGCTCCCACTGCCAGCGCCCGAGCATGACCAGCACGGCCAGCGCCATCAGCGTCAGCAGTGTCATCAGCCAGAGCGGACGGAAGCGGATCACGTCACGTCCTCATGCGTGACTTCGCGCGCTTTGTGCGTCCATTGCAGCGCGAACAAGGTGGCTTTGAAGATAGGCAATAATGCCAGACACAGCGCAATGGTCGCTACGAAGGTGAGGCTTAGCGAAAGCCAGTCGGGCAGCTTCAACCCAAACTGCAGAATGATAAGCAACGGCACCACGAGTGCGCCGACAATCAGAATTACAAAAACAGTCGGCCCATCGCCCGCATCGGCGCTTCTGAAGTCAGCGCCGCAGGCCGGACACGCGTCCGCGAATTTGAGATAGGATGCGAACACCGATCCGCGCCCGCACTGCGGACAGCGCCCGCGCAATCCCGCCATGAACGGGGAAACCGCGGGCGCGGTCATGCAACTAGTTCTGCATCACGAGGTACGGCGTCACGTAGACGAACGTGAACAGGAACAGCCACACGACGTCGACGAAGTGCCAGTACCAAGCCGCTGCTTCGAGTCCGAAATGCTTTTGCGGCGTGAAGCCGCCGCTCATCAGACGGATCAGGCAAACCAGCAGGAAGATGGTGCCGATAATAACGTGGAAGCCATGAAAGCCCGTCGCCATGAAGAAGGACGCACCATAGACGTTGGCGGTCGTCGTGTCGCCCATATTGCCGAAGGCGAAGCCGGCTTCTTGGTATTCGACGCCGAACTGAACCCAGGTGAACACCGCGCCAAGCAGCACGGTGAGGAACAAGCCGAGTGTGGCGCCCTTGCGGTCGCCCTGCTGCAGCGCGTGGTGCGCCCACGTCACCGTGGTGCCCGAGAGCAAGAGGATCAGCGTGTTGATCAGCGGCAGATGGAAGGGATCGAATGTATCGACGTGCGGGGGCGGCCAGTTGGCCCAGGCCGCGGCAGTTGCTTCATCCCAGGTCGGCACCACCCAATCGGCGCGGTGGCCGTGGAAGATCGCCAGTTCGAAGAACATCCAGAACCAGGCGACGAAGAACATCACTTCCGAGGCGATGAAGAGGATCATCCCATAGCGGAGCCCGATATCGACAACCTTGGTGTGATCGCCCTTGCGGCTTTCCTTGATCACATCGCCCCACCAGCCGACGCAGGTGAAGATGATGATCAGCGCGCCGATCGCGAACAGCGTCCAGTGGCCCTTGCCGAGCAGGAAGTTGTTCTCATCGGCCGAGAGGCCCTTCATCAGCACGACCGCGCCGATCGCGGTGATGAACGCGCCCAGCGAGGCCGTGAACGGCCACGGGCTTGGATCGACCAAGTGATAATCGTGCTTCACATCTGGCGAGTGCGCCATTGCCGTTCCCTCATGCCCGCGCCCCGAAGAGCGCCATTGCCAAATCGCCGCGAGCCTAGTTGAGCGCCGCGGCCGCCTCCTCCGTGGAGGCAAAATAGGTGTATGAAAGCGTGATTGTGTCGAGCCCCGCCGTCTCCGGGTCGGAGGCGAATTCTGGGTCGACGAAATAAACAACCGGCAAATCCATCTGCTCACCCGGCGCCAGCGTGCGCGCGTTGAAGCAGAAGCATTCCAGCTTCACGAAATACTGGCCGGTGGTCTCCGGCGTGACATTATAGGTCGCCACCGCCGTGACCGGCTGGTCCGAGGTGTTGCGCACGCGGAAGAAGGCGAGGCCCGTTGCGCCGATCTTCAGCGTCTCGCTGGTTTGCTCGGCCGAAAACTCCACAGGCAGACCGGGCGCGACATTGGTGTCGAAGCGCACATTGACGGTTTCGCTCAGCACCTGCTCCGGCGCGGCGTCGGCGGTTTGAGTGGTGCCGCCATAGCCGGTGAGCTGGCAGAAGGCGCGATAGAGCGGCACGGCGGCGAAGGCCATGCCGGTCATGCCGAGCACGCAAGCTGTGGCGATGGCGGCGGTGACGGCGAGGCGCTTGTTCGAGGGCCGCGTGCTCATGGCGCAGCTCCCATCTTGGTGATGGTGATGGCGAACACCAAAGCGCAGAAGGCCGCGATCGACAGCGCAAGCCACATATTGCGGCGCTTGCGGGCTTTTTCCTGCTCCGGCGTGAGCGTGACGGTTTCGGTGACTTCCATCACAAGCCCAGCCCGTGCTCAGTCAATAGCGCCGCGAACAGCGCGAAAAGGTAGAAGATCGAAAAGCCGAACAGCATGCGCGCGTGCTTGTCTTCGGCGGCGATCCCCTCGCCCGCGCGCGAGCGATAGACGCGCCAAGCCAGCACCAGGAACAGCGTGCCGCCAAGGCCGGCAATGCTGGTGTAAATCATACCGCCAAGGCCTGTGAAAGCAGGCGCCAGCGCCAGCGGCGCGAGCAGCATGGTGTAGAAGAAGATCTGCGTGCGCGTCGCCTTCGCGCCATGCGTCACGGGCAGCATCGGCACTTTGGCGGCGGCGTAATCTTTCTGCGCCAGCAGCGACAGCGCCCAGAAGTGCGGCGGCGTCCACAAGAAGATGATGGCGACCAGCAGCACGGGGTCGAGCGCCAATCCGCCTGTCTTGGCGGCCCAGGCAATGGCGGGCGGCAGCGCGCCGGAGAGCCCGCCGATGACGATATTCTGCGGCGTCGAGCGCTTCAGCCACATCGTATAAACGACGGCGTAGAAGAAGATGGTGAAAGCCAGCAGCGCCGCGGCGAACACGCCCGCCGCCAGCAGCATCGTCAGCACCGAAAAGCCAGACAGAAACAGGCCCAGCATCAGCGCCTCTTCGCGGGCGATGCGGCCGGCCGGGATGGCGCGCGTGCGCGTACGCTTCATCACCTCATCAATGTCGGCATCGTACCACATATTGAGCGCGCCCGAGGCGCCCGCCGCGACCGCGATCGACAATATGGCGGCAAAGCCCAGCACCCAATCGCCCGCGCCGGGCGCCGCCACGTAACCGGCCAGCCCCGTGAACACGACAAGCGACATCACGCGCGGCTTCAGGAGAGAGACGTAATCTCCGAAGCTCGCCGATCGCACGCGATGTTCAACGGTCAGGTCCGTCACACGTCACCTCAATGATGCGCGTCCGGCTTAATCACCGGCAGTTCGTTGAACTGGTGGAAGGGCGGCGGCGAAGAGAGCGTCCATTCCAGCGTGGTGGCGCCCTCGCCCCACGGATTGGCGCCTGCCTTGCGCCTGGCGATGAAGAGCTCCGCCAGCATCACAAAGAAGACCAGCGTGCCCACCACCGTGATCGCATAGCCCACGGACGAGATGTAGTTCCAGTAAGAGAAGGCTTCCGGATAGTCGATGTAGCGGCGCGGCATGCCTTGAAGACCAAGGAAGTGCTGCGGGAAGAAAATCAGGTTCACGCCGACAAACGTGATCCAGAAGTGCAGGCCGCCGAGGAAGCCATTATAGCGATAGCCGCTCATTTTCGGGATCCAGTAATAGAAGCCCGCAAAGATCGCGAACACCGCGCCGAGCGACAGCACGTAGTGGAAGTGCGCGACGACGTAATAGGTGTCGTGCAGCGAGGTGTCGATGCCCGAATTCGACAGCACGACGCCGGTGACGCCGCCCACAGTGAACAGGAAAATAAAGCCGATCGCCCACAGCATCGGCACTTTGAACTCGATCGAACCGCCCCACATGGTCGCGATCCAGGAGAAGATTTTGATGCCTGTGGGCACCGCAATCACCATGGTCGCGGCGATGAAGTAGGCTTCGAGGTCGAGGCCCATGCCGACCGTGTACATGTGGTGCGCCCACACGACGAAGCCGATGAAGCCAATCGCCACCATGGCGTAGGCCATGCCGAGATAGCCGAACACAGGCTTGCGCGAGAAGGTCGATACGATCTGCGAGATCATGCCGAAGCCAGGCAGAATGAGGATGTACACCTCAGGGTGGCCGAAGAACCAGAACAGGTGCTGGTACATGACGGGGTCGCCGCCGCCGGCAGGCTCGAAGAATTGCGTGCCAAAATTGCGGTCGGTCAGCAGCATGGTGATGGCGCCAGCGAGCACCGGCAGCGACAGCACCAAAAGCCATACCGTCACCAGGATCGACCAGACGAAGAGCGGCATCCGGTGCAGCGTCATGCCCGGCGCGCGCATATTGAAGATCGTGGTGATGAAGTTGATCGCGCCCAAGATCGAGCTCGCGCCGGCAATGTGCAGCGAGAGGATCAAGAGATCCATGGACGGGCCGCTATGGTGCGAGGCCGACGTCGAGAGCGGCGGATACAACGTCCAGCCGCCGCCAAAGCCGTTATAATCGCCATTGCCTGGCACCAGCATCGAAATCACGGCGAGCGCGAACGACGCCGGCAGCAGCCAGAACGAAATATTGTTCATGCGCGGGAAGGCCATGTCCGGCGCGCCGATCATAAGCGGCACGAACCAGTTGCCGAACCCGCCAATCATCGCCGGCATGACCATGAAAAAGATCATGATCAGGCCGTGCATGGTGACGACGTTATTATAGAAATGCTTGGCCGCATCGATGTTGCCGCCCAGCCAGCCAAACAGGCCCGTCATCTGAACGCCCGGCTCGGCCAGTTCGTAGCGGATAATGCCCGACAGCGCCGAGCCGATGATCCCCGCGATGATCGCGAAGATCAGGTACATCGTGCCGATGTCCTTATGGTTGGTGGAGAACACCCAGCGCTTCCAGTCCCAAAGGCTGGGGCGGTGGTCATGCTCGTCGTGCGTTTCGTGGGCGTCAGTTGAGGAATGGGTCGCCATTGATTTCGTCCGAGAGAATTAGCGTGTTGGCTGCGCGGCGGGTGAGGCTTGCGCTGGCGCAGGTTCTTCAAGCGCTGGCGCCGGCTCGGCTGAAGCCAGCGAGCCGCCATTGGCCGTCACCCAGGCATTAAATTCCTCCCGGCTGACGGCGTGAATTTCGAGTGGCATGTAAGCGTGATTGATGCCGCAAAGTTCAGAGCATTGGCCGTAATAAACGCCCGGCCGATCAACACGGAACCAGGTGTCGTTCACACGGCCCTGGATCGCGTCTTCCTTCACGCCGAAGGACGGCACAGCGAATGAGTGGATCACATCGTTCGAGGTCACCAGGACGCGCACCGTCGTGTCGACAGGAACGAAGAGCGCATTATCAACGGCCAGCAGATACGGACGGCCCTGCGCGGCGGCATCCTCCTCGGCAAGCATATTCTGCACCACTTGCACGCCAAGATCCGGATATTCGAACGACCAGAACCAGGAATTGCCGGTGACTTTCAGCGTGAGCTCCGCATTCGGCGGAATGCGCTCTTCCTTATAAATCAGCGGGAATGACTTCCACGCAATCGCCACCAGGATCAGCACTGGCACGATGGTCCAGATGACCTCGACCGTCATGTTGTGTGTAAATTTTTTCGGCGTGGGATTGGCGCGGCGATTATAGCGCACGATCACCCACAGCAGCAGCACAAGCACCAGCGCCGAAATGGCGACGATGATCGGCAGTAGAAAGCTGTGGAAGCTTTCGATTTCGCGCATGATTTCCGTGGCCGGCGGCAGCAGGCCAACGCCGCCATTTTCCGGCAGAACCTCTTGCGCCTGCGCCACGCTCGCTAACGCCGCCCATGCGGCGCCTGCAATCAAAGCCCCTCGCTGCACCAGTACCGCCTCCTTGAGACTCATGCGCCGGTATGGCGCGCAACGGATCGTCCGCCTATAGTGCGCGGGCGCGGCATTTCGACCGCGTCTGACCGTTTTTTCATACGAGTCCAAATCGGTGGGGTTGCTAGCATGAGCCGCGCCCGGCTTCCAAGGCGCTTCGCCCTTGTCCTCGCTTTCGGCGTCGTGCTGGCCGATGCGTCGGCTTGGGCGCAACAAAGCGCGCAACGTCCCGTCACAGTGATTGGGCGCGACAGCAATGTGCGCCGCTGCGGACAGGCCCTTGCCGGCAACGACCTTTCGGACGGCGCCATGGAGGCCTGCGACCGCGCACTCCGCAACGGCCGGCTGGAGCGGGAGGAGCGGATTGTCACGCTGGTCAATCGGGGTGTGCTGCACCTGCGCCGGCGCGAGAATGAGGCGGCTTTGGCGGACTTCGATCAGGCCGTGGCCGAGGACCCGGAGAATGGGGAAGCGCTGCTTAATCGCGGGGCCACGCTGGTGCAGCTAGGCCAGTTTGGCCCGGCCATATCCTCGCTGACCGAGGCCCTGGGCTATGGCGTGACTGACCCGCAAAAGGCTTATTTCAACCGCGCCGCCGCCCGCGAAGCGCTGGGGGATGTGCGCGGAGCCTACGAGGACTACTCGACGGCGCTGGAGATCCAGCCGGGCTGGGCGCTCGCAAACGCCGAACTCGCCCGCTTCGCGCGCCAGCGCCAGGCCCATCTGGCTTCAATGCTGGAGGACGACGCCACCCCCTAGCGGCCCCGTTTACGCTTTGGCCGACATTTCCCACTTCCGGACGCGTTTCGCCCCGACTCAAGTCCTATATTGTCGAGGCGATCCCAACCCGTTTTGTTCCGGAAGGAAAATCAATGGCCGATGGCCTCTCCGCCACCCCCGAAAAAGCCGCCGAAATGGATTGGGAGGAAGCCGGCCGCATCCTCGCCGACGCCGCCCGCGGCGCCGATGACGGCGAAATTTTCGCCGAGGAAAGCCGCACCGAAAGCTTCTACTGGGATGATGGCCGGCTGAAATCGGCCAGCTTCGACGCCACGCAAGGCTTTGGCCTGCGCATCGTTGCGGGCGAGCGCGCGGGATACGGCCATGCCAGCGTGCTGGAAACCGGCGCCGTGGAGCGCGCCGCCGAAGCCGCCGCCGCCGTGAAACTCGGCCATGAGGGCCAGCTGGAGGTCAGCCCGGCCAAAGTGAACCGCCAGCTCTATCGGGACTTCGACCCCATCGAAGCGCCGGGCTTCACCGACAAGACCTCGCTGCTGGCTGAGATCGACGCTTATGCGCGCGCCAAGGACCCGGCGGTGGTGCAGGTGGCGGTCACGCTCTCCGGCGCGCGGCGCGGGCTCACCATCCTGCGCCCCGATGGCGCGATGCTCACCGATCACCGTCCGCTCGTGCGGGTGAATGTCTCGGTGACGGTTGAGCGCGATGGCCGGCGCGAGAGCGGCTCGGCCGGCGCGGGCGGCCGCGAGCCGTACGAAGTGTTCATCGCACCGGAACGCTGGAAGAAGCTGGCCGACGAAGCGCTGCGCATCGCGCTGGTGAACCTCGACGCCATCCCTGCGCCAGCGGGCGAAATGGATGTGGTGCTTGGCCCGGGCTGGCCCGGCGTGCTGCTGCATGAAGCGGTTGGCCACGGCCTCGAGGGCGACTTCAACCGCAAGGGCTCGTCCGCCTTCTCCGGCATGGTCGGCCAGCGCGTTGCAGCGCCCGGCGTCACCGTTGTCGATGACGGAACGATCGAGAACCGGCGCGGCTCTTTGAACATCGACGATGAAGGCACGCCCACGCAGCGCACGGTGCTGATCGAGGATGGAATCCTGAAGGGCTATTTGCAGGACCGCATGAATGCGCGCCTCTCCGGCGTGCCCGCCACCGGCAATGGGCGGCGCGAAAGCTACGCGCATCGGCCCATGCCGCGCATGACCAACACCTTCATGACAGCGGGCGACAAAGATCCCGGCGAAATTCTCTCAAGCCTGAAGAATGGCGTTTACGCCGTGAACTTTGGCGGCGGTCAGGTCGACATCACATCCGGCAAGTTCGTGTTCCAATGCACTGAGGCATATCTGGTCGAAAACGGAACGATCAAAGCGCCAATCAAAGGCGCGACTTTGATTGGCGACGGACCATCAGCGCTCACGCGCGTGAAGATGGTCGGCAACGATCTCAAACTCGATGAAGGCGTCGGCACGTGCGGCAAAGCTGGGCAAAGCGTGCCTGTAGGTGTGGGACAGCCGACACTCTACATCACCGGACTGACGATAGGCGGCATGTAAAACTCACAAAGAAGTTTACAGTTTCGAGAATCGCGGCAGCTTGTGCGCGTTAACCTACTGGGGAGGCCATCACATGGCTGCCAAGAAGAAAACCACCGTCAAAGCTGCGGCGAAAAAGACCAAGGCTAAGAAGGCGGCGAAGAAGAAGTAAGCTTCTTCCCAACCGAGTAAATCTGAACGCCGTCGGAGCTCACGCTTCGGCGGCGTTTTGATTCCGCCGGTTGTCGTCGGCAAAGACCGCCGGTCGCCCCCCTGGGCTAGTTGATCGAACGGGGCGCGTCTAAGTCGGAGTTTCGGTGCATCTCCATTTGGCGCGCCTGGTGCTGCGGAGCCAGCGCGGCGGGAGAGATAAAGAGAATGCTTGGCCGCACCGCAATTTCGTTGCTCGCGCTGATGGGCGTGGCGCAGGCCGAGGAGCCGCCGCTCGCCGCGGCCTCGGTCGCCGCCAGCTCAACCGACCGCGTCATCTATGACGCCGCCTTCTTCGCCCAGTTCAACCCGCAAAACGCGTTGGACATGGCGCGGCAAACGCCTGGCTTTACGCTTGAGGACGGTGACGAAGACACGCGTGGCTTTTCCGGCGCCGTTGGCAATGTGCTGATCGACGGCGTGCGTCCGAGCGCAAAATCGCAATCGCTCGACACGATCCTTGAGCGAATCCCAGCCTCCCAGGTGGTGCGGCTCGAAGTGCTCCGCGGCGCGGTGGTCTCCGGCGACGCTTCGGGTCAAGCTGTGTTGCTCAACGTGGTGCGCACGCCAACCGGCGGCAGCGGCCTGTGGGGTCTCGGGCTCGAACTGCAGGACGACAATCTTAGCCCGCGCGCGAACGCCTCCTATAGCGGCCGCAGCGGGCTGCTCGAATGGGGCCTGGGGGCCAGCTACTATTCCGAAACGCGCGGTCAGCCTGGCCGCCGCAGACTGCTCGACGCCAACGGCGATCAGTATGCGGTTGTCGACACGCCCTCGCCGCGCAGCTTTCGCGAGAGCTACCTCAACGGCAATGTGGCGGCGCCCTTGTTCGGCGGCCAATTCAGCGCCACCGGTCAGCTTGGCTGGTTTCGCTTCCACGCAGACAATGACTTCTTCGAGCGCGACCTCAATGGCATGCGCGGCTCGCTCTACAATAATTACACGGAGGAACAGCCGAGCTTCGAAGTGGGCGCCAACTATGATCGCAGCTTGGGCGCATGGGACGCAGCGCTCGTCGGCCTCGTCACGCGCCGCTATTATCGCGTGCACGACACCTATGAGGCGTTTGACGGCGCCGGCGATTTCATTCTCGCCTCGAATATCGACACCGAGCGCGATAGCGGGGAATCAATTCTTCGCGGCACGCTCGCCCGCCCGCTTGGAAGCACTCATCGCATCGAGATCGGCGCCGAGGGCGCGATCAACACGCTCGATAACATCCTGAGCTTTGTGGAAGACGACGGCGCTGGCCCTTTGCCGGTCGATCTCCCCAACGCCAACGTGACCGTGGAAGAAAAACGCGGCGAGGTGTTCGTGGTGGACACATGGCGTCTCGCGGAACGGTGGACGCTGGAGACGCGCATTGCGCGTGAAGCCTCGACGCTCACCTTCACCGGCGACAGCAATCAGTCCGTCGACCTCGCTTACATCAAGCCCTCGATCCAGCTGTCGCACACGTTCGGCGGCAACAACCAGCTGCGCTTGCGCTATTATCGCGATGTCGGCCAGCTCAACTTCGACGACTTCGTCTCGGCGGCCGCGCCGGCAGACGATCTTGTCGACGGCGGTAATCCGGATTTGAAGCCGGAGACGTCATGGCGCGCCGAACTTGGCGCCGACTTCCGCCTGCCTGGCGGCGTCGCACTTGGCCTTACCTACACGCACTTCTGGATTTCCGACGTCGCCGATCTCATCGCGATCGAGAGCGACAACGGCACCCCGCTCGATCCAAGCGATGACTTTCTGTTCGACGCGCCCGGCAATATTGGCGACGCCGACGCCGACCAACTCGACGTTACACTCTCCATGCCGCTCAATTTCATTCTGCCCAACAGTCGGCTCAATCTTTCGGGCTACCTGTGGCAAGGCGAGGTCACCGACCCGATTACAGGCGCGCCGCGCACGCTGACCAACGAGAATGAAAGCTATTACGAGATCGATTTTCGCCAGGACTTCAGCCGCCAGCGTTTAGCCTGGGGTTTCGCCGCCGAGAAACCGGGCGAAGTCCTCTACTTTCGACACAACGAGGTGGACGTGCAGGAGGAAGGGCCGTGGGTGGATCTCTGGGTCGAGACCACGGCGCTTCCAGGGAATGCGCGCCTTCGGCTCACCGCCGCCAATATCTTCGCCGGCGATATTCTGCGCGAACGCCGCTTCTTTGTCGGCGATCGCAACGGACCGATCGAGCGGATCGAAGATCGCTCGCGCCACTTCACCGACTCGCCCTGGTACACGCTGGAGCTCAGCGCGAGCTTTTAAATTTCTGACACAACTCCGAGTTGCCACCGCCAACCCGATTTGCCATGAATGGCTCGTGGCTCGGGGGCGCACATGGAACAGTTCGAAAGCCTGTTGGTAGGCGTCCGAGGGCTGATCGGCGTGCATGGCGTTGTCATTGGCGCCGGCGCGTCGCTGATTTTCTATCTGCTCGAAGTCTTCTTCAATCTGAACCGGCCGGACGGCAAACGCACGTTTGGCGACAATGCAAAGAGCGCCTTCCTGCTCGTGTGCGCCGTCGGCGCGATGGCTGGCGGCGTGCACTCCTTCTACCAGAATTACGAAGTCAAATCCCAAACAACGACGGCGGCGGAGGTTGTCACCGCTATCTACGACCAGTGCCGCGCGAATGTTGAGGCAGCGCCGGAGGCGCAGAAAATCGCAATGGTCGGCGAAGACGTCGTCGCCCGTATGACGTTCGACCAAGAGCGGCGCGTGCTGTGGATGCTGCGCCACCAGTGCCTTGCGCTCGCCATTCAGAGTTTGAAGCCCGGAACGGAAACGCTCACGCAATCAGGCCTGTTGGCCCGCGATGTTTCGTTCGGCGCCCGCATTCTGAGTTTTGCCCCCGATGAAGAAGGCAGCATCGCCGATACTCTTTGGCGCATTTACGGGGTCGGTACCGCGGACTTCATAGGCACCGGCCACACCGTGCCGCGCCCGCGCCCGGACAGCGTTTCCTCCTACAGTACGGCGGTGCTGCGCGAATATTGGGTGCCCAATACGTGCGTGACGACGCGCTTGGCCCCTGAGCTTTGTCCGAACCGCAATCTCAGCGCCTTCTATTGGCGCTTCCACAACACCGACCCAGTGGCCCGGCAGACGGTTCGCGAACTGCTTTTGGGCTTCATCCCGGATGACGCCGATGCAACCGCCTATGAGGAACTGACGCGACGACTGACAACGCCGGACGGCGTCGAAGGCGAGCGCGGAGAAGCGCCGCTTCTAGTGCGCTTCCAGATCTTTTCCGAGAGCAGGTACAAAGGACAATTCGGGCGCGTTGAAAACCAGCAAGTCTTCTTCTCCAGCCTCGAGGACTCCATCGATTTGCCGCTGGCGGAGGCGTTCCGACTTTCCGGCGAGTCCGATCCCGCCGCAGCCGATCCAACCAGCGAGCCGGACACTGTGTCGTTTGTCTGGGTCTATATGCCCCAATCCATGAACCAATTTCGCTTAGCGACCTGGACCAATCTGTTCCTTATGCTTCGCAATGTGCGTGTCAGCACAGAATTGCGGGCGCTCGCCAGCCAAATGCCGCCGCCACAGGCGCCTAACTGAAGCGCGCCCGCATCCGGAATCTTCATGATCATAGCCATTCTTGTTCTTCTCGCCCTGCTTCTGGTTTTGATTGGCGCTGCATTCATGGGCTGGGACGATGTGCGCCGCAGGCCGCTCATTCTCGGCGCAATGGGTGTTGTCGGCGTCGGCGCCGCAGTCGCCGCGCTCACGATGACGCCGCGCAGCGCGCCGCAAGCGAGCGATCCGTTTCAAGAGTGGAGCGCGCGCATCGAAGCGCGCGCCGCCGCCTGCCCAGAAGACAGCGACGGCGCTGCGTGTTTGGCCAATGCTTTCCGTCAAACGCCGCCGCCGGAGGCGGATGAATCTGGCACAGCCGCCGCACGCTTTTTCCATGATGTCCGCCTCGGCGAAGCTCTGCTTGCACAGCCGAAAGCGGAGGATATTTTGTGGCGCGAGTTCGGCGTCGACTCCGCCGACTTTATCGGCACTGGCTATTCGGTCGTGTTCAGCGGCGCGCAGCGCTCCTATGAGGGGGCGCGCCAGATCGAATATTTCGCGCCAAACATTTGCGCCGACATGATCGACACGCAGCGCTGCCCCGCAGAGCTTTCCAACGTTTGGACCTGGCGCTTGGACAGCGCGGCGGTCGCAAGCTGGCTCGATCAGCCGATCGATGCGTTTTTCGCCGCAGAGCCGCCTGCGGATCATCTGGCGGAATGGACCGCGCGCCGCGCCAGCCGGCCCTTCGATGATGGATCGCTGGTGATCCGCTTCTCGCGCTTCGACCCGCAATACTATGCCGGCACGGTAGGACGCCCGGAGGCGGAGCTGGTGTTCTTCGCGGCGCTGACCGATGCACGCGAAGCCACCCTACGCGATATGCTCGCTCGCACCGGCAGCGCCCCGCTCGCCGAGCCCGGTGAAGAGAACGAAACGCTGTTCGTCTGGGTCTATGCGCCCAACGCCCCGCTGCGCACGGCCACTTGGGATGCGCTGTTCGACCATTTGCGCTCAACCCCTTAACGTGCGGGGCCAGAACCCTTGCGCGCACGGCGGCCAGTTGGCGCCGGCTCGGGCTCGAACATGGGGTTTGAATCCCATTGGCCAGCGAAGGGCGCGTCTTCCAGATAATCCGGCAGGCGCGCGCTCATCGCTTTGTCGTTCGAGATGGCGATGATCTGGCGATCCTTCGTCATCTTGCGCAGCACATCCGCATCGACGTCGCCAATCAGCTCCGCGCTCTCCTTCGCCATCAAATGATTGGCGACGCCGAACAGCTGGAACACGCCGGCATTGTTGAAGATGGTGCGCCAATCCTTCGGATAGAGCCGCTGCAGCTGGCTCAGATCCTGGAAGAACGGCCACACTTGTAAGCCGTAGCCGCGCAGCAGCGTCATGGATTGGCGCAAGGGGCCGAACTCGCCGAGTTGCGCGCACTCATCAAGCAAGAAGAGGGTCGAGCGCTTCGGCCGGCGCTTGCGACCCATCACGGTCAGCATCAGCGCGCCGACCCACAGGCGCAGCAGCGCGCCGTGGCTTTCGAGTTTGTCCGGCGGGATGACGATGTAGATCGTCATTGGATCGCCGCGCCGCACGGCGGCGAGATCGATGGTCGAGCGCGACAGCGAGCGCAGCGCCGAGTCTGAGTTCACGACCTTCAGGTAACTTTGCGCGGTGGAGAGAATGCCGGAGCGCGTCTGCTCCGTGATCGGCAGGAACGAGCTGATATTCTGCCTTGAGAGCCGGTTGAGATTGTCGTGGTTCTCGATCAGCGCGGCCAGATTATACACCGCGTCATCGCTCATCAGGATTTCGCGCACCTTGCCGAAGTGCCGCTCCGAAGATGGCGCGGTTTCAGCGACAGCGGCGATCACGCCCGCCATCAGCGAGCGGCCCCAATTGTCCCAGAAGGGCTCTTTGTGGAAGCCGGCGTCGCCCGCCAGCAGCGAGGCCAGCATTTCGCTGTCCGCGTCCAGCAGCGCGCCGGGGCGCTGAAACAGATCGAATGGGTTGAGGCTGTCCGTTTTCTTCGACACCGCGCCGAACGGATCGAGCAGGCGCACTTCCTGCCCCATCTCCTTCCGGCGGCGCGCGGTGACGTGCCAAGTCTCGCCCTTGGGGTCGATGACGATCACCGAGCCTTCAAAGCGCAGCAGGTTGGGGATGATCACGCCGCGGCCCTTGCCGGCGCCGGTCGGGGCGATGGTCACAAGGTGGCGGTCTTCACCATAGAGGATCGGTTCTTCGCCGGGAGGCGCGTCGACCGGCTGGCTCAAGTGCGAGGAAAAGCCCATGGGTGAGCGCGCGGCCTCGGCGGCGCGCCAGCCCAGCAGAATATCAGTGACCTCCGGACGCGCTGGCCCGGAAGCCTCGGCGGGCTTCTTCTTGGAACGGGCAGCGCGGGGTCGTGACATCAATGTCTCCTCGCGGACCCCGCCTGGGGGACCGAGACTCAGAGCCTATGGACGGAACGGGGCCTTAGCCGAGCCGCTTTAGGGCCAGGGAAAGGCAAATCGGGCCACCCAGCGACGGTCGCCCATCGCGCCCCTACAACACCCGGAAAGCACCGGGGGCGCAACGGCCCCTTGCTGCTTTTGCGAAAACTAACCTCAAGTCTTCGCTGGGGCGGGATTTTTCTTCGTCTGGTCGCCGCCAAATTCGCTAGGCCGTTGATGTGCAAGCTTATTTAGCAGCGGACTGGCGATCCCGAGCAGCACCCCAATGGCGATGGCGGCCCAGCCAATCTGGTTAAAGACCTGCACATATGTCGCCAAGGCCGCCTGCGGATCGAGCACCTGCCCGCCAACGGTTTCCTGGGCGGTGAGCTTGGCGACCTGCGCCGCCAACATTTGCGCGACCGAGGAAGCCAAGAACCAGGTCGCCATCACGGTCGACACAATGGCCGCTGGAGCCAGCTTGGTCATGGCTGAAAGGCCGACCGGCGAGAGAAAGAGTTCGCCGGTCGTGTGCAGCAAATAGAGCACCACCAGGAAGATGAGCGGCACGCGCGCGGCTTCGTCCGCATATTGCGCGCCCCACACCAGCACCAGGAAACCGGCGCCGACTTGGATCAGGCCGAGCGCGAATTTGGCGGAGTCGCCGATGTCGCGATTGTGCTTGGCCATCCAGCTCCACATCATCGCGAACAGCGGCGCGAAGATCAAAATGAAGCCAGCATTGAACGCCTGTGTCTGGCCGGAAGTGATGGTGAAGAAGCCGTCATTCGGCATTTGCGTGTTGCGCTCTGCGAACTGATTGAGCGCTGAGCCGGCGAGTTCGAACAGCGTGAAGAACACGGTGGAAGCCGCGATCAGGATCAAAGCCAAAATCAGACGCTGGCTTTCCACCCAGGTCAGATTCTTGATCATGTAGAAGATGAAATAGACCACCATGAGCGCCGACGCCCAAGTGAGCGCGATATTCACCACCGGCTCGCGCTGCACCAGCCAGAACACGCCAGCGACGCCGAGCACGCCGGCAATGTAGATCAGCCATTCGCGATTGATCGGGCCAAGGAACGGCTTCTTGATCAGCTCCGGATCCGGCGGCGCGCCAACCTCAGGTGGAAGCTGCGGCGGGCCAGGGATGAAGAACAGCAAGCGGCGCGTGACGAACACGAGCCAGCCAAACAACATACCCACGCCGGCGAGGCCAAAGCCCCAGCCCCAGCCATAAGTAGCGCCAAGCCCAGCGCAGAGAATGGAGGCCCAGAACGCGCCGAGATTGATGCCGAAATAGTAGAGCGTGAAGCCCGCATCGCGGCGTGGATCGCCGGGCTGATAGAGCTGCCCCACGCCCGACGAAATGTTCGCCTTCAAGAAGCCGACGCCCATAATGATGAGCGACATGGCGAGATAGAAGATGTTCACAAAGAGCGGGTCGCGCCCCTCAACCGCCATCTCATAGGAACCGGCAGGCAATACGGCCGGCAATGGCGCATCAGCCGGCAAGCCTTCGATAGCAATGCCGCCGCCATCGGCAGGCCCGTACTCGTAACGCTGGCCATCGACGACGAGCCAAGTCTGGCGCGCATCCTGGCGGCCTTCCGCGGCGAATTCATAGGTCGTGCCTTGATAGGTGAGCGTCTGTTGCGCGGGCGGCTGCTCGATCGCCATGGCGAGGTGACCCGCCACCAGCAACAGCGCGCCAAACGCTACTGCTTTCTTGGTGCCGATATATTTGTCGGCCACATAGCCGCCGATCAGCGGCAGCAAATAAACCAGCGAGGTGTAAGCGCCGTATTGGCCCTGCGCGACGGTGTCATCGAACAGAAAGTGCTGGGTCATGTAAGCGACGAGAATGCCGCGCATGCCGTAATAGGAGAAACGCTCCCACATCTCGGTGAAGAACAAGATGTGCATCCCCTTGGGATGCTTCTGAAGCTGCATGAAAACAGGAATGGCAGTGGCGATCGTAACAACGATCCCAATCACCGTGATGATGTCCATGAGCTGTACTTCTCCCGCACGCGCCAGTTGGCAGCCAGCGCGCCATGTCCCTTACATGACATGAAGCACACGAAAGCGTGACGCATCAAGCGCGGGCCGACGAACGGAGCTCCCGGGTCAGCACCCACCAGAAGTCATCGCCGGGCGTGGCGTCGAGCCAGAAGCCGAGGCGCCGCAGCGTCCGCACGGAACCGAAATTACGCTTATGGCAGCCGGCAATGATGGTTTCGGCGCCGCCTTCGGCGAACAGCCAGTCGATCACACCGCCCGCCGCCTCCACCGCATAACCCTGGCGGCGGCGGCTGCGCATGATCGAATAGCCAATCTCAACCTCGCGCCGCGCACCGAACACCGGCTCGAAGCGGACATCGCCAATCACGCGGCCTTCGTCCAAATGCACGGCGACCGCGCGCGTGGGGGGCATGGGCGAGCCCCATTGCGCCGAACGCGCGACCAGAGCCAGCCCAGAAGCGCACCATTCGTCGGGGGCGTCAGCGCCAAGCTCGTCGGCGAACATGGCCCCGCCCTTGCGCGCGGCCCAAGCGAGACGCGCCGTCACCGGCTCTATGCGCAGGCGCGGCGTGATCAGCGTATGGTCGAGCGGATACATCGCTCCCAAAGCCTACGACGTTCACGCTGGCGCGCAAGGGCGTCGCCCAGCCTTCACTCCATCGGCGCGTGGTCTGGCTGGTCCTTAACTCGCTGCAGCCACGCGCGCACATGCGGATAAGCGTCGAGCTCGATCAGGCCTTCATGCGCGACATGCGTGTACGCGTAGAGCGCTATATCCGCGAGCGTGTAGCGATTGGCGGCGAAGAAGTCGTGACGCGCCAAGTGGCCTTCCATCACGGATATGGCGCCGTAGCCGCCTTTGATCTTCTGCTGCAGCGTCTCTTCCCGATCGGCTGGGCGACCCAGATAGCGGACGATGAAGCGCGCCACCGCCACATTGGGCTCGTGCGTGTATTGCTCGAAGAACATCCAGCGCAGCATCTGCGCCCGGTCCATGCGGTCAGTCGGGATCAGCGCGCTGCCTTCCCCTAAGTACCAGAGGATGGCGTTGGATTCCGGCAGCGAGGCGCCGTCCTCCGTGATCAAGAGCGGAATTTGCCCGTTCGGATTGAGCGAAAGATATTCGGACGTGCGCGTCTGCTTCTTCAGGACGTCAATGTCGATCCATTTGAATGGCTGCTTCAACTGATGCAGCGCCAAATAGACCTTGTAGCAATTGCCCGATTTGAGATCACCATAGACGTGGTGCATGCGCCCGCCTCCCAACGCGCCTCAGCGCATCCGACAGCTAAGCGCCTGAACCAGCGCGTCGGCAAGCAGGGCAGCTTAAACCTTTGCTTTAGTAAGCACAGGCCTCGAACACGGGGCGCACATCGCCCTTCCATTCGGTGCGATAGCGCTCGAGCAAGCGCTCTGCCGGCGTGACGCCAGAACTGGCGATGTCGTCCAGCTCGGTCAGGAACAGCGTTTCATCATTGCCCGATGAATCGTGCTGCGCCCGGGCCTTCAAGCCCTGGCGGGCGATGGCGAGCGAGGCCAGCGCGATCTCACCAGCAGTCACGCCCTTGATTGGCGCGCGCAAGCCAAGCGCTGGCACAGCGCGGCGTAGGCTTTCGCGATCTTCCGCGCTCCAATTCTTCACCAGCGACCAAGCTGCATTGAGCGCTGCATCGTCATAGAGAATGCCGGCCCAGAATGCGGGCAGCGCACAAAGGCGCGACCATGGCCCAGCATCGGCGCCGCGCATTTCCAGATACGTCTTCAGCCGCACTTCCGGGAAAATCGTGGTCAGGTGATCTTCCCAATCTTTCTCTGTCGGCAATTCGCCCGGCAGCGCCGGCAGCTTGCCCTTCATAAAATCGCGGAAGCTCATGCCAGACGCGTCGATATATTTGCCGTCGCGATAGACAAAATACATCGGCACATCGAGCGCATAGGCGGCGTAGCGCTCAAAGCCCATGCCATCCTCAAACACAAAGGGCAGCATGCCGGTGCGGTCCGGATCGGTGTCGCTCCACACGTGCGCGCGATAGGAAAGGAAGCCGTTGGTGCGCCCTTCAGCGAATGGCGAGTTGGCGAACAGCGCCGTCGCGATCGGCTGCAACGCAATGCTGACGCGGAATTTTTTGACCATGTCGGCTTCGGAGCCGAAATCCAGATTGGTCTGCACCGTACAAGAGCGGAACATCATTTGCCGGCCAAGGCGTCCGACCTTGGCCATGTAGTTGCGCATGATCTGGTAGCGGCCCTTCGGCATGATCGGCGTTTCTTCGAGCGACCAGAGCGGCGAGAAGCCGAGCCCCAAAAACGCAATGCCCATCGCGCCGGCGACTTCGCGCAATTGCGCCAAGTGCGCGCCGGTTTCGCCGCAGGTTTGATGTAAATGCTCAAGCGGGGCGCCGGACAATTCAAACTGTCCGCCCGGCTCGAGCGTGATCGAAGCCATGCCCTGCTTCAGCGCAATGGTGTTGGCGCCTTCTTGAACGCGCTCCCAGCCGAAGCGATCGGCAAGCGCATTCAAGAGCGCGCCAATGCCGCGCTCGCCCTCAAAGGGCACAGGTTCGAGCGTGTCGCGATAAAAGGCGAACTTCTCGTGCTCAGTGCCGATGCGCCAAGTCGAGCGGTCGGGCTTCGAGCCCTTTTCCAAATGCGCGACCAAATCGGCGAAGCCGGCGAGCGGCGGCGCTTTGTCTTTTGTTTTCACCAAGGCCCGGCCTCCCTCCGCGAGCATGTGGCGGCTCAGACGTCCGCCCGCAAGCGCTCACCCTTCGCGCCAATCACCCCAAAGGGCTTGGAGAATGCTTAACGCTGCAATCACGGCTGTCTCCGCGCGCAGTATGCGCGGTCCGAGCGAGACCGGAATGACAAAACTTAGCGTCCGCAGCATACGCCGCTCCTCCGACGTGAAGCCGCCCTCGGGGCCGATGAGGAGCGCGGCTTGCGGCTTGCCCTTGAGGCCGGCCAGGGCGTCGGCAATCGGCTGAGCACGCCCGCTTTCCCCGCCCCAGGCTAGCGTTTCATCGTCGCCGGCTTCATCGGCGTAGATGAGCGGGCGCGATGCGTCCCAGCCATCGAGGGCTTTGGCCAAAGACACAGCTTCAAACAGCTCCGGCGCGTCGAAGCGCTCCGTTTGTTCGGCGGCTTCGCGCGCGATGGCGTTGAGGCGATCGAGGCGCACGGTTTCGGCGATCGTGCGCTGGGTGATGACGGGGCGGATGCGCCGCACGCCGAGTTCGGTCGCCTTCTCGATAATAAGATCGGTGGCGTGTCGCTTCACGGGCGCGAACAGCAAATCGAGGTCCGGCGTTTCGCGTGATTGGCGAAGCTGCGTCTCCACCTTCACCGCCATGCCGCGCTTGGATTTCGACGCAACCACAGCGCGCCACTCGCCATCGCGCGCATTGAAGAGACGCAAGCTCTCGCCCTCTTCCAGCCGCAGCACCGCGCCCACATGGCGCGCTTGGCCTTCATCCAGCGCTATCATCGCTCCTGCATGGAGCGCGGCGTCGACCATGAGGCGCGGATTGGCCATGTCAGCGGCGCGCTTCGCCTCTAAGGCGGTATTGAGACAGGTTTGTCATCGAGCGCACGCCTATCAGCATGTATTGCGACGCCGGCATCATAGATCCGTCATGAACGAAAGCGGATACGACACTTCCGTCATGCGCCGCGGCGGGCGCGCTTCCAGTGCAAAATCGCCCAGGCATGCGCTTCATGGCGGACTTTCATCAGCGCTTCGGCCGGCGTCATCCAGACCAATTGGTGGTCTGGTTCTGTGGGTTCGCCATCGCTGGCGGACAGCTCGACCTCGTAGAAGGTGGCCAGCGAATTGCGCGGCTCGCCTTTGTTGATCCAGAATTGCCCGGCGCGGCCGAGCAGGCGATTGGGCCAAACCGTGAGCCCCGCCTCTTCCTGGAACTCCCGCATCAGGGCGGCGGCCTCATCCTCTTCCTTTTCAACCCCGCCGCCGGGCAGGTCGTATTCATAGGGCGCTTTGGTTCCGATCTGGACGATCGCCAAGGCGCCCTCCCCGCGCGAACACACGCCATAGACGCTGATGCGTTCGATATAGGTGAGCCCCGGCTGGGTCTGTCCGAACTGAAGCGCAAAGCGGGTCATGGCGGCGATATAGACCACAGGCGCTGCCATGGCGATGCCCGCTTGAACCACGACGCGCCCCATGGTTCAGCAACAGGCATGGTCGGAACGCTCAATCCCGTCACCCTGGTCGCGGGGGCAGCCTCGGCGATCGGCATGGCCTGCGCGAGCCGGATCGCACCTGCGGCCACGGGCGGGCTGATCCTGATTGACCGCGACGCCGAGCGGCTCGACATGGCCGCCGACAGCCTGCCGCAAGCGCCGGAACGCGTATCCACTCTGCCCTTCGACTTGGCCGATCAGACCTGGTGGCGCAAAGGTTCGGAATTCATCGAGGCGCAATATGGCCGGCTGGATTGGGCCATCGTGAATGCTGGGATCGCCGCCCAGGGCGATCCGCATTGGCGCGCCGTGACCAGCATCGACATTGAGGCGGCGGTGCTGAGCCTGCGCGCCATTATCGCCCTCATGAAGCGCAATCGCGAGGGCGGCGCCATCGTTCTGACGGGTGGATTCTCCGCCTCCAGGCCGCGCGGCGATCGCGCGGGGCTTCTGCACGTGCTGCATGTCGCCGCGAAGGAGGGCGCGCGATGCGGCGTTCGCGTGAACGCCGTGGCGCCCAGCGCCGACGCCGCGACCGTGAGCGGCGCGCCAGTTTTTGAAGACTTGGTGCGCCAGCTGGGCAATCCAAGCGCTGCGTTCGAGCGCTTGGCGCAGAGCAAGGCGCCCGTGGCGCGCTTTGGCGGCGACGACGTTCCTGAACTGGTCGCCAACCTGCTCACGGATTCCGGACGGCTCACGGGAAGCCTGCTTGTCGCCGATGGCGGCTATACGCTTTGATTGCGGCTTAGCCGCAAGCGATTCGGGAGCGCGCCATGCAATCCATCCTCCAGCGATTTCTTGGCTTCGAACGCCTGCTCGGCCCTGTGCTGGTGAAGATCGTTTATTATGTCGGGGCTGCCGGGATCGTGCTCGTGGCCAGCATCGGGCTGATTACGGGCCTGCTCGCGCTGTTCGGCGGGAATTTGGGCCAGGCGCTGATGCAGATCGTGGCCGTGCCGGTCGTGGCGGGCGTGGGCTTGGTCTATTGGCGCTTCATTTGCGAGCTCTTCATGCTCGCCTTCCTCGCCTATGAGCGGCTGGGCCAAGTGCGTGACGCCATACTCGGCGCCACCGGCGCGCCAGCGCCTGATCCAAATTATCCGAAATTCTGAGCGCTAGAGGAAACGCGCCACGATCTCGGGCGGCACGCGTTTGACGCGGCGCGTCTGCGCGTCGAGCAGCACCCAATCGGAGGCGACCGAGGCCGCGGGCGGCGCGCCCGGCTTGCCAATCTCGACCCAGCGGCGCCATTGCGCGCCTTGCGGCGTCTCCGCCACCCAGGTGCGCGCTATGGCTTCATCCCCCAGCATGAGCGGGGCGCGATAATCGATCTCGTGCCGACGCACCACCCACACATAAGAGGAAACCAGTTCGGCGCTGGCGAAAGCGCGCCAGTGCGCGATGGCGACTTCCTGCACCCAGCGCAAATAGACCGTATTGTTGACGTGCCCGAGTTCGTCGATATCGGCGGGCGAAATCGTGATCGGCTGAATGAAGGGCTCGGCCATGCAAGTCAGGCTAGCTTGCCGGCCCTGGCGGCGGTCAAGCGGTTTTGAGTTCGCGCGTGAGTGCGTCCAAGGCGCCCAACGCCTCTGCCAGCGTTGCGCGGAGTGTCTGCAAGCGCAGCGCCACTTCTTCCTCCGGCGCCGCTTCGGCGGCCTCGCACGCCTGCGCCAACGGCCATAGGCCAATGCCGCGCGCCGATCCTTTCATGGTGTGGGCGGCACGGCGCCAATCGCCCTCGGGAGTCAGCGCGTCGTCCCAGCTCTGCACCTGCGTGCGGAACAGGTCCGCGATCTCGCGCTGAAGCCCTGCATCCCCAGCGGTCATGGCGTCGAAATGGGCCCGATCAAGCTGCATGCGCCGATAAAACGCCTTGAGCCTTAAGTCCAAGTTTAGAACGCGGGCGCTCCGGTGAACGCAGCGTGAAAAAACCCAATGATCGCGAACAGAACCAAGCCGGCTGCGACGCCAGGGACCAATTCATTCAGCGCCAACTGATTGCGTCCCTGCGCGATGGCGGCGAACGGCATGTTGGAGGTTTGGGCGGCGAACTTCTCCCAGCCCTCGGGATTGAGCTTGGCTGTCTTGCGGTCGATGGATCGGGTTCCGAGCAGCGCCATGACGCCGAGCGCGCCGAACAGCATCGGCGCAAAGCGCTCGCCATTGACGAGCAGATGCGCCGCCGCCCATAGCGCCACACCCCACAAAAATGGATGGCGGGTGACACGAACGATCCCGCGCGCCTCAAGCCCGGCGGCCAACCCTTTTTCGCCGCCAACCCGGGTGACGTTTGGGGTGATGAGCCCGGAAGCGATCAAAACGAAACCGAACGCGGTGAGAATGTACGCCGCCCACCGGCCCCAATCGGGCGGCGCCCAGAGCATTTCATTGATCGGATCGAACGGATCGCCGCGCGCGGCGCCGAAACTATGGATCATCCAAACCATGAGGGCGATAGTCGCCAGCGAGAACCCAATGCGATAGGCGCCGACTCCCACCAGCGCCACCAACCGATCGCGCAACCCCGCAACCGATGCGCCAAGGTGCAAAAGCACGAAGGCCGCCAGGGCCCAAACAAAACTGCTCATGTCTTTGCCCTAACTTGCTTGTGGCGAAAGCACCTGGTCTCGTGATCATTGACCATGCCGACCGCTTGCATGAAGGCGTAACAAATGGTCGAGCCGACGAATTCGAAGCCGCGCTTCTGCAAATCCTTGCTGAGCGCATCGGACTCTGCGGTCTTGGCCGGCACGTCGCGCAGCGCGCTCACTTTGCGGTCGATCGGCTTGCCGCCGACGAAGCGCCACGCGTAAGCATCGAACGATCCAAACTCGCGCTCCACATCCAGAAACGCGCGCGCGCTTTTGATTGCGCCTTCAATTTTTAGCCGATTGCGCACAATGCCTGCATCGCCCATCAGCCGCTCGACTTTGCTGGGCCCGAAGCGCGCGACCTTCGCTGCATCGAAATCAGCGAAGGCGCGGCGATAGTTTTCGCGCTTGTGCAAGATGGTGCGCCAGGAAAGCCCAGCCTGCGCAGCTTCGAGAATGAGAAACTCGAACAGCACGCGATCATTATGAGCCGGCAGCCCCCATTCCTCATCGTGATAGCGCATCATCAGCGGATCATCACCGCTCCAGGCGCATCGATACGGGGTCGCCTTCTTGGTCATATGCGCAGGCGTATCGCGGCAAGCACGACGCGGCAACGCGGGCGGCATGGAGGAATGGTGGGTGATACAGGATTCGAACCTGTGACCCGCTGATTAAGAGTCAGCTGCTCTACCAACTGAGCTAATCACCCGAGAAGGGGGTGCTCATAGGGCGATCCGACTGGCGCGTCCAGTGCCCCGGTTCGCCCCGGGCGCAGATCAGAAGTTGATCCGCACCGAGGCGTTGAGGCTGTGGCGGGTGAGTTCGTCGCCGAACTCGCCCTCATAAGCGAGCGAGAAGGACGAATACGCATTGCCGGCGGTGACGCCGAGACCGGCCAGCACGCCGCCATCGCCATAGCCTTCATCGGTCAGCGTGAACTCATTGCCCCCGCCCGAGGCCAAACGGAAGCTGCGCTCGGCGCCCTCATCGATCAGATTGGCGCGATAGCCGACCATGAGGCGCGGGACGATCACATTGGCGCGCGGATCATTTTCGCGGCCAAAGCGGGCGCCGATTTCCACGGCTGCATCGCCCCACAGGCGCTGCGAAAATGCGCTGTCGGCTTCCCAATCGAGGCCCGGACCGGCGCCTTCTTCGGTGTAGCCCTGCTCATTCATCGCCACATAAGTGAGCGAGGTGCGCGGCGTTACGGTGAAGCGGCCCATTTGCACGGGAAGCGACAAGTGAACGGCGCCATGGCCTTCATAGGCCCACCAATCGGCTTCGGTGCTGGCGGTGAAATCGTCGCCGATTTCGATGAAGCGGCGCTCAGTCAGCTTGCCCGCGCCGAGACCCGCGACAACATCGAGATTGAACGCGCCCAGCGAGGAGCCGAAATAGCCGTTGATCTGGCCGAAGCTGGCGGAAATCTCGCCATCCGGCCGGTCCGGCTCTTCCATTTGCGAGGTGATGAAGGAGAGCGAAGCGCCGACAATGGCGCCGCTTTCGATCGGTCTGTCGATACCCGCGGCGAAGCCGAAGCCATAGCCGCGATATTCCTGCGCGTTGACGCTGTCAGGCTCGCGATTGAGCCCGTAGGCGATCTCCTGGCCCCACACCGATCGATCGCGCACCTGGCCGGCGCGATAGGCGTTCAGACGGTTGGAGGCCGTGCTCTGTTGTTGTTGGATCGCCGTGGACGCGAGTTCCGCCGCCGATGACGAGAAGCTCGGCATCAGGTCGTCATACGCGTCGATGAAATTGACCTGATCGTAGATGCCGGAAATGGCTGCTGCGGCGTCTTCATTCAGCCGCAAGCCGCGGAGAATTTCATCGAAGGCCGTAGCTTCATTGGCGTTGAGGCCGAGTGCTTCGGTCGACTTGATCTCGAAATTTGCTTCAAGCGCGTTCGGGTTGGTGTCCACGACGTCGATATCGACATTGTAGAGGAACGGCGCGCTGCCAGGGGCGACGGCGCCAATCACGTTTTCCGCCCCGATCAAGGTAGTGGCGGTAAGGAAGGTCTGCGTGCCTTGTTGCGGCAGGCCGCGCGGAACGGTCGGCACGATTTGCGAGCCATCTGCGAACGTGACAGTGCCGCTAGCCTCGATATTGGTGGCTTCACCCGCTTCCGGCGAGAGCACAACGCCCAAGCGGCCATTGGCGCCGAAATCGGCATTACTGAGGCTCAAATCGCCTGCCTCTAGCAGCACTGCGCCATTGACGACGTCAAGCGAGAGATCGCCGCCGCTATCGCTCAGATTGCCGGTGAATACGGAATTGCCTGTGACGCGCAGCGTGTCCGCGCCCGCGCCGAACTCGATGTCGCCCGTGATGGCGCCGGCGCCGAGATTGATCGTATCCGCGCCCGAACCAAGGCGGATGTCGCCGGTGATTGAAGGGTCGGGACGGTCGTCTTCGTCGTCGTCAACCGTGTCATCGTCCGTAAACGGCACGTCAGGCGTTTGATTGATTGTGACGTCGATCGTGGAGGTTCCGACATCGATGGCGTAAGCGGAGCCGGTGACGATCGGATCGACATCATCGGTTATATCGTCATCAGTTGCGATGACACTGGCGAAAATCACGCCCGAATTGTTGATTTCAGCCAGGGAGTTGCTTTGGTCGGCAATCGCTATCGCATCGCCCACTTCGCCCGAAAGCGTCGCGCGGATGATGCCGGTATTGGTCAAAGTCGGAACGCTCGCCGAACCATCGATGAGCACGCCATAGGCGGTGTCATCGCCTTCAGACGCCACGCTCGAAGAGATCAGGCGCCGTGAGAGGATTTCCGGGGTGGAGACAAAGTTGCCGACGCGAAGGCCGTAAGCGTTCGCCTCGAACGCCGCCGCAGTGACTGCGCCGTCATTGAGAATGCCGCCCTCAATGTTTACGGCCCCGCCGGCGCGGCCGAGCACCCAAATCCCCGTGGCGCTGACGCCATCATAAACGCCGCCCGAGGCCACGCTGCCGCGATTGACAAAACCGTAGCCGGAGGCGCCGGCGCCGAGGGTTAGGTTGGCAGGCGCCGCGGCGTCGGGCGAAATGAAAATAGCAGGCGCGGAACCGTAAGAAGTGATCGCTGCGGTGGCGTCGTCGTCAGTGTCTTGCTCCGTACTATCGTCGCCGTCCTCGTCGAGAATTCCGTCGCCGTCATCGTCCAAATCGTCTTCGACCCCGACGCCGGTGATTTCGACGCCGTCAGCGACATTGTAGCGAATTTCGACGGCAGCGCCGCCTTGCTGCAGATCATCCGCGTCGAGATCGGCGGCGGCGTCGTCACTGGCCGGACGATTGGTCGAGTGGTAGCCGGTGACTGAGATCGAACCGCCAATGCTGAGAGAGCCGTCGATCGCGCCGTCCACCAACACGCCGTTCGAACCTGTTCCCAACACCGCAATAGTGCTGTCGATCTTCACATCGCCCGTCACGCCCCCGGCCCCGCCGGAACCGATTGCGACCGCTTGGCCATTATCGCCAGTCAAGCGCAGCGAGCCGTCTAGGGTGAGGTCGCCATCGAGCAATCCGTCCAGCCGAATGGCCGCGGAGTCGTTTCCTTCAATGGCAATAGAACTGCTCGAACCTGTGGTTAGGTCACCGGTAAATGTTCCCGACTGAAGAAATATGCCGATCCGATCTGTGCCTTGCGCGTACGAACCATCGAGGTCGCCGTCATCGTCCGTATCTTCGAGCGTGTAGTCCTCGACCAATTGGATCGAGCCATTGAGGACGATGTTGCCGCCAGCGCCGCCCTGCAGCACGACGCCGCGAACACTGTCCGCATCCTCTGACAAGAGATCGCCGCCACTATCGATGGTCACATCATTGGTGGAGTCGACGGTGATGGCGGTCTCGCCCTCCTCCACCGTTATGCTGCCCGCAGAGGTGACGGTGACATCACCCGAAACGGAAGTGGTCAGCGGCGTTGTCGTGGACGTATCGATTGTGACATCGGCGAGGGCGTCCTTGGCGCTGGTCGCGCCCGCCAACGCAATAGCCAAACCAAACAGCGTGACTTTGGAACTGCGCATGCCGACTCCGATCGCTCCCGACGCGGAGCGGACCCGCCCGGCCCAGGCCGGCGCGTCCTGATCGGCGCGATGCCGCGCGATCCTCCCCGCAGCGCCGTCGTCTAGGCGCCTCGCCTAGGCATTGCAGGGCCGCCCCGACTTTGTCCATAGAGGGCCGCACCTTACGCGGCTGGTTTGCGAGGGATGGCGCCTAAGCGTCACGCTAAGCGGGGGAATTTTCGGCCCCGGAACGCCGGGTGACCGCCTCAAGCGGCGCGGGCGGACAAGAACAGCATCCCTGAATAGCCGCTCCGTATCTCCTCCCCCATGGCGCCGATGGCGGCGATCTCAAGCTGGCGCGCATGCGGGGCGAACGCCTCGCGAAGGGTGTCCGGCGTGATCGACACGGCCGGAAAGTCGATGTCGCCGACTCTGTAGCCGCGCGAGCCGGCGAGGAAGGCCGCGGCGAGCACCCCGCCCGGACGCACCGCCCGCGCGTAAGCTGCGCAGGCGCGCTCGAACTCGGCTTGCTGCGCCGTAATGGACTCGGCGCAGAAAAACATGGTCGCCGCATCCCAGCGGCGTTCCGGCAAATCAAAAATCGAGCCCTGAACGACATCGGTGCGCGCCGCCAGTTCGGCGACGGGCGCTGTGACCGCCGCCCCCGCCTCGCCGTGCGCTTCGCGCGCAACCGCCCAGAAATGGCGCCATGGCTCCGCCAGCTGCCCAGCGCCCAAAGTGCGGCGCATCCAAGCAATGTTGGCTTCGCCATATTCCCAGACTGTCAGGCGGCGTGCGAGCGGCAGCGCGGCGAAAAGCGGAAACAGGTTGGGACCAGTGCCGACATCAAGCGTTTCCAGATCGGCGCGCTCAACGCCAGCAAGCGTGCGGCAAGTCTGGCGCACAACTTCATCATCGTCGGGATGCGGGTCGGCGTAATAATGTTCGACATAAGCATCTGGATCGAACTTGGCCCAGGCAAAATCTGCGTTGAGGTTTTGGCGATCCGACATGCTTGGGCTCCGCGCGGCGCTCCAAGTCCTAGACTGCTTCGCGTTGGAACGGAAACTTAGGAGCGCGCGTCGATGCGCTTGATGCTCGGCGCGCTGACGCGGCCCACCACTTCGGAATTTGCCGCTAGGGCGTCGATAAAGCCTTGCATTTCCTCAGCCGGACGCGCGGGCGAGAAGAAATAGCCCTGCAATTCGGTGACGCCTACCAGACGCATGACGGTGGCTTCAGCTTCCGTCTCGACGCCTTCAGCGACAATATCCATGCCAAGGCCGCGCCCGAGCGTGACCACGGATTGAATGATGGTCAGCGCACGCTTGCGCTCTTGAATGCCAGTGACGAAGCCACGATCAATCTTGATTTTGTCGAAGCGGAACTCGCTGAGATAGCTCAGGCTGGAATACCCGGTGCCGAAATCATCGAGGGCGACGCGGAATCCGAGCTCGCGCAGCGCATCGATGGTCTCGCGATTGCGGTCGCTGGCTTCAAGCAGCACGCCCTCAGTGACTTCCAGCACGAAACGGCTCGGCTCCACGCCGCATTTCACGACGAGATATTGCAGCAGTTCGATGAGTTCGACATGCCGGAACTGAACCGGCGACAGATTGATGGCGACTTGCACGCCCGGCCAACGCTTGGAATCTTCGAACGCACGCTCCAAGACCAGCGCGCCCAGAGCCGGCATCAGCCCGGTTTCTTCGGCGATCGGCACGAACACGGCGGGCGACACCGCGCCTTTGACCGGGTGGTTCCAACGCAGCAGCGCTTCCACGCCCGTCACTTGGCCATTCTTGCAGGAAATGACGGGTTGGTAGTGAACCTCAAGCCCGCCCGCTTCGATGGCGCGCTCCAGCTCCAGCTCGACTTCGCGCCGCTCTTCGAGCTCGGCGGCCATCTCTGCGCAGAACATCATGGCGCGGTCGCGCCCCTGGTTCTTGCCCTGATAGAGCGCGATATCGGCGTTGCGCATCAGTTCGGCGGGCGACATGCCGTGATCAGGCGCCATGCAAAGGCCGATCGAAGCGGTCATGCGAACATTTTGCCCTTGGACATCGAAGCTTTGTTCGAACGCCGAATGCAGGCTGTCAGCCAACTCGGCGCCGTCAGCCTCGCCTTTGGCGCGGCGCATCACCGCAAATTCGTCCCCGCCAAATCGGGCGATGAAGTCGCCGGGGCCCAACACAGATTGCAGCCGCTCAGCCACGGCGACAATAAGCGCATCGCCCGCCTGGTGACCCAGGGTGTCATTAATGTCTTTGAACCGATCGACGTCGATATAGGCGACGGCGACCCTCTCACCATGACGGCGTTGCAGCAGGCTATCGAGCGAATCCTGCAACACCTCAACGAAATGGCGGCGGTTCGGCAATCCGGAAAGCTGATCGTGCTTGGCTTCGTGCTGCGCCAGCGCTTCGCGCGCTTCGAGTTCGGCGGAGGCGCGCTTGAGGCGGCGCAGCATGGTCTGGGCAAGCAGACCCACGGCGAACACGCCCAGGCCGACCAGCGGCAGAATGACCGTGAGAAGCCCGCGGCCGGGTCGACGCGGCGTCCAACTTAGATAGCCGACCGTAGAGCCATCATCCGCACGGAACACGTCGACATTGTGCGCACTGTCGTGGGCAGGCGTCTCGGTGAATGTCAAATCCTGCATCAGCAGCGAGCGGCCAATCGTTGACATGAAGGTCTGGTCGATCGGCACGACGCTGACGAGCATATATGGCGTGCCCTGCACCAGGTCGAACTCGAGGTTCGGCACGATGGTGATGGCGGTCACCACAGCCGGCTTGCCGTCCACGGACAGGATATGCCCGCCCCACCGCGCGACCCGCGCCCCCAGCAAATCGCGATAAGCCGCCTGGCTGGCGACGAAAGCCTGATCGCGCGTACGAGGATATTCGCGCGATCCTGTACGCACCTCGCGCAGCAAGGGCGCAAAATCGCGCTCGCGGCGGGCAAATGCCGCCGGGCCTGCATTCTCGCCGTCGACCCAGGCATAGACAGAGCGATCCTCTGAATCGAGCACGTAGACTTCGACGTGACCGTAGGTCTCGCTCAAATACATACCGAGCTGCACATCAGCCCATTCAGTATTAACGCGCCCTTGAGCGACATTTATAACTGCGTCATCCCACCAAGCGACGCTCTTTTGCTCACTCAGGACGCGTATGATGCTCTGGTCCAGGGCATTTTCTACCAGCGTACGCTCGCGCTCTACTGCGTTAGTATTGGATGTCCACCCCGTCCACGCGACGACAGCCAGCAGCACTGCGCCAAACAGCACAATGGTGACGCCGATATAGGTCGTCAGCGTGAACAAGTCTCCGCCGCGCCTCGACCAAGGGAAGGTCTTACCGAAAAGCATCCCACTAACCAAAAGTTACTTGGAGACCTTAGTCCAAATGACTGAATACCGAGTTACGACTGTCATATTGCTAGGCATTTATTTGGGTAATGGGCATTAACCAAGTAAATTAACCATGATAAGTTAACGTGAACACTCGGTGCGTTAATAATGGTAAATACACTTTAGCTCTTGTCTTGGGGAAATTTACATATTATTAGGGAAATCGCATGCGGCCGAAGTACAGGCTTTGGCCGACACCGGTATTCACGACGCCGGGCGTAGTAAACATGGTTAACAGAGTGTGAGCCCGATGAGCCGGTACGTCCTCAAGACGCGCGCGGAAAGCCCTGAACTGCGCAAAGCAGCGATGGTGATTGAGCAAAGCGCCTGGGCCCCGCTCGGCTTTCTCAACTTCACCCGGGCTCATTTCGAGCACTATCAGCGCCTGCTGGACGTGCACGCTGATTGCCAGTTGTGCCTGGTGGATGAGGTCACTGGTTATCCAGTCGCCGTGGGCAATTGCGTGCCCATTACCTGCGATTTCCAGAACCTGCCGGCCGAGGGCTGGGACTGGATCGTTGAGAACGCGGCCGATGAGAGCAAAAAGCCCCGCAACGCCATCGGCGCTTTGGCGATCTCGGTTCCCAACATTCATCGCGGCAAGGGCGTCGCGCGCCAGTTGATCGATGGCTTCCGCAACCTCGCTGTGGAGCGCGGATATGATGGTGTGGTCGCCCCCGTGCGCCCCTCCGCAAAACACCGCCACCCCTTCACGCCGATGAAGGATTATATCAGCTGGACCGACGATTACGGCCGCACCTACGATCCGTGGCTGCGCAGCCATCTCTCCGCCGGCGGCCGCATTGTCGGTCCCGCGCCGCGCTCAATGGTGGTCGAAGAGCCAGTCGCCTTCTGGGAAACCTGGACTGGCCGCGCCTTTCCAGAATCTGGCGAGTACCAAATCGAGGGCGCGCTTGCGCCGGTTTCGATCGAGCGTGAACGCAATGTCGGCTCCTATATCGAGCCGAACGTCTGGTTTGCCTACGCCGCCTAGACCGCGGCGCGGATCTGCAACGGATTATAGATCGGGGCTTCGGCGGCGGCGCCGAATAAGTAGCCCTGCGCCAAGTCGCATCCCATCGCGGATAACGCCTCGGCGGTCGCCGCGTCCTCAACGCCTTCAGCAGTCACCTGCAAACCAAGCGCGCGGCCAAGGCCAATGAGCGCGCCGACAATGGTTGCGTTCTCGCGATCACTGGTCAGCGTGCCGACAAAGGAGCGGTCGATCTTCAATTTGTCGATTGGCAGTGCGCGCAACAGGAACAGTGAGGAATAGCCGGTGCCGAAATCGTCGAGCGCGACCCTTACGCCCTGATTTTTGAGTGAGAGCAACGAAGACTTGGCGCGCTCCACATCGCCGATCATGGCGCTTTCAGTGACTTCGATTTCAAGCCGCTGCGCAGGAAAGCCGGTTTCTTTCAGCGTGCGCAGCACCTTTTCCGGGAACCATTGGTCACGCACTTGGCTGGGTGAGATGTTGACGGCGAGCGTAAATTCACCGGGCGCATCCAGCGATTTGCGACACGCCTGCGCCAACAGCGCCCAGAACATGGAATCAACGAGCCCCGCCTCCTCCGCGACAGGGATGAACTCTGTCGGCGAGATCATGCCGCGATCAGCATGCGGCCAGCGCGCCAGCACTTCAAAGCCCGCTAGCTCCCCCGTGCCAAGCACCACGACTGGCTGAAAATATGGAACAATGTCTCCCGCCGGGATAGCTGCGCGCAATTCCGCCTCGAGCGAGGCTTTTGATTTCAGCTGCTCATCAAGTGTGGAATCGAAAAAGACGAAGGCGCCGCGATCTTCTTTGGCCCGCAACATCGCAGCGTCGCCGCGCTGCAGGATTTCAGCCGGATCGCGCCCATCGGTCGGGCAAATGGCGATGCCGATCGAAGCGCCGACCGTCAACTTCAATCCATTGACTAGGATCGGCGCAGACAGCTCATTGAGAATGCGGCGCGCAGCGGCGGCAATGCTCTCGCGGTCGGAGGCGTCTTCCAGCAAAACAGCGAACTCATCGCCGCCGAGTCGCGCGGCGAAGCTGTCATTGCGCAGGCAGCCCGACAGGCGCGTGGCGATCACTTGCAGCAATTGATCACCGATGGCGTGACCATGCACGTCATTGATCGGCTTGAACCGGTCAAGGTCGATGAACATGAGCGAGAAGCCGTCATTGCGCTCGGCGACAAGGCCGAGGCGACGCTCGAGCTCTTCCAGGAAGTGACGCCGATTGGCCAGGCCAGTTAGCGGATCGTGTCGCGCCAGAGATTGGGCGCGCGCCTCGGCGGCTTCGCGTTCGCTGATCTCCGCCGACAGCGTCTGATTGGCGCTCACCAAATCCTGGGTGCGCTCCTGCACCGTGCGCTCAAGATTGTCACGAATGGCGTCAAGCGCGAGCACGGCTTGGCGGCGGTCGAGCTGCGCCTTCACGCGCGCGGTCAAAACGCGCAGATCGATTGGCTTGGGAATGTAGTCATTTGCGCCGGCCTCGAGCGCGGTCGAGACGATGTCGCCATCATCCAGCGCCGTCACGACAATCACCGGGACGTGCTCGGCGTCAAAATGTTCGCGGATGCCTTTCAGCGCATCGAGCCCGGTCCGCTCGGGCATCATCCAATCGAGCAGAACCAGCTCAATCGCCTCGGCGGCGATGCAGTCTTCAATGCCGACGGCGCTTTCACGAAGAATAACTTCATAGCCGCGGCGCTCCAGCCTGCGGCCCAACATGTCACGGTTTTGCGCCTGGTCATCGACCAGGAGAATGCGCCCCAGGCGTGCCGCCCCGGCGCTTTCTTCGCCTTGCGCTGAGGACATCGCCACCTGCAGCCGTGAACGGTTGAAAAGACCTACAAAGGGTAAGCCGAGGAGGTTTAAGGGCGACTAATGCGGCGTCGCGGTAAGCTGAAATCTCAGTTTAAAAAACTACTAACGCCGCTGCACTCGAACGCCGCCTTAAGCCGCGTACTTCTCAATCAGAGCCACAAGGCCAGCGAAATCGACGGGCTTGGTGGCGAAATCATCGCAACCAGCCTCAAGACATTCACGCCGCGCGCTTTCCATGGCGTGGGCGGTGAGCGCCACAATTTTAATGTTGCCGACCGAGGGCGTCTGACGCAGCGCCCGGGTCGCTTCGATGCCAGACATCACGGGCATGGAAATGTCCATGAGTATGAGGTCTGGCGCACACGACTTAGCTTTCTCGACAGCCTCAGCGCCGTTTTCGGCGACATGGACCTCATAGCCTCGCCGCTCAAGACGCCGCGTGAGCATCTCCCGATTGTCAGGGTGATCTTCAGCAATGAGAATACGCATGGTGGGCTACCCCTATCCTGCTTTGGCCAGGGCTTGCGTCAGCTTGTGCGCTGACAGAGTAAAGGATTGATTGGCGCCCGCGAAACGAAGCGCGGCGGCGGCCAAAATGTCGCGGTTTACCGGTTTCACCAGCATCTCACAGGCGCCCAATGCAATCGCGCGCTGGCGGTCGCTCTCGACCGAATGCACGATGACCGGGGCGTTAACACCGTCTTCGCGCCGCAGCGCCGCGAGCACGTCCCAGCCGGAAATATCCGGCAAACGTATGTCGAGAAGAATGATGTGCGGTTTTTCTGCGCGCGCCAAATCAAGGCCAGCTGCGCCGCTTGCGGCTTCGTGCACGATAAAGCCCAGCCGCGCGAGCGAGCGGGACGCCACTTGCCGCGCATTGTTGTCATCGTCGATCACCAGCGCAACGCGGCCGGCAGCGTCAGACGGCTCCTGCACAAGCACAGGCTCAACGCGCGATGACGCCAGCCGCGCCGGAATCCGCATGAAGAAGGTCGAGCCGACGCCCGGCTTGCTGTCGGCCCAGGCGTCTCCGCCCATCAGGCGCAGCAAGCGCCGCGTGATCGCAAGCCCAAGACCGGTGCCGCCGAAACGCGCCGCCGTCGTTGCTTCGGCCTGTTCGTAGGAGTCAAAAATGCGATCGAGCTGGGCTTCCGTCATGCCGATCCCGGTGTCGCGCACGCGCACCTCGATCCAACCATCACCGGACGCGCCCTCCTCAACCCGCGCTGAAAGCCAAACCTCGCCGTCCTTGGTGAACTTCGCCGCATTGGACAAGAAGTTGAGCAGGCACTGGGTGAGCTTGAATTCGTCAGTGCAAACCACGCCGAGACCCGGCGCTAAATCCAAGTGCAGCTTATTGCCATTCTTTTCCATTGCCGGGCGGATGGTGCCGGCCGCCTGCTCGATCACCTGTTTCAGATCAAAATCGGAGGAGGAAATCTCCATCCGCCCCGCCTCGATCTTGGAGATGTCGAGAATATCATTGATTAAATGCAGCAATTGACGCGCCGATGACAGCACCCGCTCTAAGTCAGCCTGGTCGTTTGCACGTCCGTCAGCTTGCGCTTCTTCCTGCAGCATTTCTGAATAGCCGATGATCGCGTTGAGCGGCGTGCGCAGTTCGTGACTCATCGATGACAAGAAGTTTGACTTCGCCACAGTTGCGGCAAGCGCCGCGTCGCGCGCCGTACGGGCTTGATCGAGCTCACGGGCGTAATCATCGGCGCGCCGGCGCGCTTGCACCAAGGCGGTGATGTCGCGGCCGTGGGTGATCACGCCGCAAATTTCGCCATCGGCGCCGCGCCAGGGCTGCACCGCCCACTCAAACCAGCGCTCGCCCTCTGCCGTCGAGAATTCTTCTGTTGAAACCGCGTGCTGCCCCTTGAGCGCGCGCGCAAAAGCGCTGCGCCAGCGCGGCCCGACCCACGGGCAAACCGCTTCAATCTTGCAGTTCGGCGCGCCCTCTCCCTCATATCGCGACATCGCGACGACACGGCCATCGCGATCAAGCAGGAACGCCGCCACCGCAGCCTGATCAAACAGCAATTGCGCCAGGGTCTGCTGCAGGTTTTCGCTGCGGGCGGATTCCCTGATGGTGCGCTCGGCCTGCGCTGCTGAGAGCCGCGCCTGCGCCACATAGACCATCAGCGCCCCGCCGCCGACGGCGGCGATGAGCGCCACGTCCCAATCGGGGCGATAACTCAGGAAAGCCAACGCAAACGGCGCCAGCAGCAGCGCCATTGCCGGCGGCGCAGCGCCTGCCAGCGCGATGCGCATCCGTCCGGCGCCCGCACCGAAATAGCGTACAGCGCCCGTCACCCACAGCACCGTCGCCGCTGCAGCGCCGGCGGCGGATCCGTTCAACCACAGCGCCGTCGGCAGCGTTGCGTAGAACATGGACATGAGAAACGCCCAGCCAGCCAGCAGCGCGGCGATACGATCGTCTTCAAGCCGCGCATCAGAGAGATCGAGGCGGCGATAAATCTCTGCATCGACGATGAGCAGCAGCGACATGGTCCCGGCCCACATGACCGGGCTGGACCCGCCCATGATGGCTGCCGTTAGTCCGCCAGTAAGGATTGTGACCGCCACCGATGCGGGCAATTCACGACGACGCGCTTCAGCGGCGGCGCTCAATCCTGAAGGAAAGGTTAAGGGCATTCGCCTCGCCGATCCGAAAATGTGATGACCGACGCTGCCAGCAAGCAATGAATTAATGCTAAACCATCTTGCGCAGCTTCGCGTCCCTGTTGAACGACATGGACAGAGCGCGCCCAAAACAGCTTAGTGCTGCCATCGGGTTCCGGCGCGCACATGTCTGCTGAAGCGACAAGCAAAGACCGTCCATCCGGCGAGCAAGGGCGCGCCGAAGCCATCCGCATTTCCATTGCGATGTGCACGCATAATCGCGCCGATCTCTATGAGCAGTGCATGCAGGCGCTGATGCCCCAATTGGGGCCGGAGTTCGAGATCTTCGTCGTCGACAGCGCAAGCGAGCCCTCAGCGGCGGCGAGGATCGCCGAGGTCGCCGCCAAATATCAGAATGTCACCTTCATCCGCCTTGATCAGCCCGGCCTCTCTCTGGCGCGAAATGCGGCGCTCAAGCGCGCCACCGGCGAATGGTTAGCAACCATTGACGATGATGCCGCGCCTGCACCGAACTGGGCGGAGACGGCGCTCGCTCTCACCAGCAAGATGACGGACGATTACGCCATTATTGGCGGCGCCGTGCGTCCGATCTATCCGCCCGGAACCTCTCCCAAGCTGGGGCCGCGCTGGCGCCAGCTCATTTCAGCGGTGGAGATGGACGAAGAATACGATCAGACTGATCGCCCGCTGATCGTGGCGGCCAATCTGTGCTTCCGCCGCTCCGCGCTGAATGAGATAGGCGGATTTCCTGAAAATCTCGGCCGCGTCGGCAAGTCCCTGCTGAGCGGCGAAGACAAATTGTGCGTCAATCGCTTGCTCGGGCTTGGCAAGCGCATCTGGTATTCAGGCAAGCTGAGCGTCGGGCATCATATCCAACCCGAACGGCTCGAGCGCAAATGGCCACGCAAGCGCGCCTACTGGGATGGGCGCAGCGACCGGCGCATCGAGCATATGCTTGGTGAAAAACCGAGCGCTGCGCGCGCAGCCAGCATCTTTGTTAAGCTGATTGCGCTTAGTCCGCTCTACTTCTTCGCGGGCGAGGGCGAATTTGACCTACGCTTTTGGTACAATCTTGGTTGGCTGCAAGAGAACTTCACGCTCTTGCGCGCGGCGACTTGACTAAAGCGCGATGGCTGAACGCAATACGTACGTCGCAGATTTTTCTTTGGCGCTGATCAACCGGACCGGCGCTTACCATATTTGCAATGATCTCGTGCGCGATCTGGCGCCCTACTTCGATCAGGTTCGGTATTGGCGGTTGCCGTTTCAGCCACAGCCGACGCTACTTCGCAAAGTCGTTGGCCGCGCCATGTTGGCGGAACTCGCAACGCTGAAAGACTGCGCCACCCTCGCCCGCGCACATCCGCGCCAGCCCGTGCTCTACATGGACCCACTCTACGTGTTGCGCACCGAATTACGGCCGGAAGACATTGTGCTTTGTCACGATGTCGGACCGATCACGCATCCGGACCTGTTCGAGCCGGACGTCGTCCGCCTCTATCGCCTCGCCTACGACAAGATGGCGCGCGTCAAACCCGGCGTCGTCGTGGTGAGCGACTTCACCGGCTCGGAGTTTCGCAGACTCTATGGCGAGCCACGCTTCCTCACCACATGCCGGCTCTATGCGCGCCCAGCGATCGCAGCGAACGATACGGCGCCGGTTCAAGGCGTCGAAGGCCCTTTCCTGCTGACCGTCGGCGCACTCGAAAAGCGCAAGAACTATCTGCGCGTGATCGAAGCCTATCGCCGTTCGGGCCTTTATGAAAAAGGCGTACACTACGTGTTCTGCGGCGCGCGGACCCATTTCGCGCCCGAGATTCTGAAGGCGGCGCGCAATACGCCCGGCGTGCATCCGCTTGGCTATGTCAGCGAGCAGCAATTGCGGTGGCTGTTTCAGGCAGCTTCGGGCTTTGTGCTGGTTTCGCTGTTGGAGGGCTTTGGCCTGCCTGCTCTGGAAGCAGCACAGCTTGGCCTCGCCTCCATTGTTTCCGCTGGCACTGTGCAAGAGGAAGTGATGGGCGGAGCGGCTCTTCTCGCAGATCCGCACAATATTGAATCCATCGCCGCGAGCATGGTGAAACTACACGCGCTTAGCCCAGACGAGAAGAATGAACTGATCGCGCGCGGGCGCGCGCAGGCGGCGTCCATCCCCTATTCGCGTTACATTGCTGGCTTTGAAAAAATCCTCGCGGCCAACGCCGCGCCGACCGAACCCATCTAAGTCAAAAACTGCTCGATCAGCTGACGCGCCGAGGCGCGCCAGCAAAACTTCTCCCGCTGCTGCAAGGCCGCTGTGCTGAGGCGCGCGCGCACGGCGGGATCGAAGCTCTCTTGCACCCGTGCCGCAAGGCCAGCCGCATCGTCCGCCTCGAAGAAGAGCGCAGCTGGTCCGCCGACTTCGGGCAGCGCCGTGCGATTGCACAGCACGAGCGGCGCGCCGCACCACATCGCCTCGGCGGCGGGCAAGGAAAAACCTTCCAGCACTGAAGGGATCGCAACACAGCCCGCCGCCTCATAGAGTGCACGCAATTGCGCATCGCTCAGCATGGGCAGGATTTTAACGCGCGCGTCGGCGCTCAGCCCGCCCTCGCCCGCATAAGCGCCCTTCTGGCCAAGCCCCACCACGGCGATTTGGATGTCTTGCGGCAGGTGACGCGACAGCGCTTCGACCGCGAACGGCAAACGCTTGTGCTGCGCGCGGCTGCCAACCAGCAGCACGAACCGCCCCGGCGATAAGCCATTGGCGGTGAGCGCGCTTCGGTCTGCCGGGTCACGCAAAATGTGATCACCGCCATTATAGATGACGGTGGTTTTGGCCGGCCGCGCGCCATGCGCGATCAGCGCCTCGCGCGAATAGTTGGAGACGGTGACAATCTCAAACCCGCGCAGCGCACACAGGCGCAGCATGTTCTGGTGCCACAGCCGATAGAAACGCGAATAACTTTCCGGCGCCTCGAACACGTGCGCGTCATGGATCCAGACGATGGATTTCCACGCCAGCAGCGGCGTCGAGTTCGCGAAACTCAGCACCGTGGCGCCCGGAGCGATCCAAGGCAAACGCACTTGTTCGCCGATCAGCCCGCCCGGCCCACGCACGACTCCGACACCCGCTTGTGCAGCATTGGCGACGGAGACGCCGGGCGGCGCCGCGATGGCGGCGCGCGGGCGTTCGGCCGGCGCCATGTCCGCCATCTCAGCCAGCAAGGCGCGCAGCATTTCCTGACCGACGCGGGCAACGCCCGCGAGCGGCTTGTTCAGGAAGCGGCCATTAATGAGAAAGCGCATCGCAGCGGCCGTGCAAGGAACGCGCCCGGATCAGCCCGCGCGGTGCGCGAGGATAATGGCGAGGTTCAGCGCAAAACAGCCGACCGACACTAAATATAGCCAAGGCCAGCCGCGATGGCGCCCGTCGCGCCGATTAACCAGTTCCAGCACCCCGCCCACCAGCACGAGCACGGCGGATAGCCCGAGGATCCAGAGTTCATGCGCGTGCAAGATTGCGTGCGCCGTCCCAGCATATTCAGCAAACAGGGTTACGCCGGAGGTGGCGCCCGAAACCGCCGTGAGCAGCAAAGCGAAGGCCGGCAGCCCGCAACATAACGTGTGCAGCCCCACGACAGCGGCATGAGCCAAGTGCGCGCGGCGCCCGGCTTCGGCGGCGTTATGTTGTAACATCAAAGTCTAGCTAGCGGGCGGCAGCGCGTCCTTCAAGCGCCGCTGCGCTCGGCGGCGTCAGATACGGTTAATAAACGGCCATAAAACTAGCGGTTTACGCATCTTATGCACAGGTCGCGCGCCAAGCGGGACGTTCGCCCTGGAAAGGTCAAACTTGTTCAGTTTTCGTTTAAGCCGAGGCTTTAACCGCGCATTGACCATGATGGGCCGGGCCCGAGGGAGATCGCCGTGACCAATTCGGCGTCGGACGACGAACGCAAGGCCCAGCCGGGCATGATGGTGAACCGGATCGCCATTGCGCTGGGCGTGGCCTGGATTATTGGCGTCGGCGTGATCGCGTTCGCGCTCCTGGGCGCGGATGGGATCGCGGCGCTGACCCCGATCCAAGGCGCGGCGCTGGCGGCGGGCGCCCTGCTCCCGGCTTTGATGGCCTGGTTCGCCGGTGCAGCCGCGCGTGAGGCGGCCCGCGCCCGCGCCGAGGCGCAGCGCCTAGCCGACGCCGCCGACCGTTTGCTTAACCCGCAACAAAGCGCCGAGGAGGCCGGGCGCAAGCTGGCCATGTCGGTGCGGAGCGAGATCAGCGCGCTCGATCACGCGCTGGAAACCACTTTGAAGCGCCTCAAAGACGTCGAGGGCGTCATCAGCCGCCAAGCCGAGACCGTCGATCAAATGGCCGGCACGGCCAAAGAGAGCGCAAGCGCCATGATTACCGGCATGGAGCGCGAGCGCGAAGAGCTGCTGCGGATTTCGCGCGACCTCAACAATCAGGCGCAGGCGATCGGCAATTCGATCTCGCGCCACACTCAGGCCATTTCTGAATCGGCCCGGCAGGCAGAGGCGGAAGTGCGCGCCGCCGATCAGGCGCTCGATCACCGCTTAACCTCATTTGGCGCCGCCGCGGCGCTCATCACCGACCGCACGCAGGCGCTCTCCGGCGCCGCTCAAACCAGCGCCGATTCAGCATTAAGGCTCGAACAGGCGCTTTCGAACGCACTGGACGTGCTGGCGAAGGCGACGCATTTGACCGATGCCGCGCGTCAGTCTGCAGAAGCGGCGACTTTGGCCGCCAATTCCACTGCTGGCGCAGTGCGCGACACCACTTCACGCGCCATTGAAGACGCCAAGCGCGCAGCGGATGTGATCAGAGGCGAAGCGGCGAATGTGGAACGCGAAGCGGCGGTTGCGCTCGAACGGCTGCGGGATGCAGCGGAAGCGGCCCGCGCGGCGGCCATTAGCGCGCGTTCCGCCGTCGAGGAAGAGCCCGCAACCGCGCGCCGCCAGCGCCAGCGCAGCGCGCCCCCTCGCGAAGCGCCGCCCATCGATACAAGTTGGCGAAACGAGCCGGACCCGCTTGAGGCCGCGCCCCCGCCTTCGCGCTATCGCCGTGACGTCGAGCCCGCGCATGATGAATCGCCCTTCGGCGAACCGCCGCCGCGCGCCGAGCGTCCCGTCATCCAAGGCGGGGAATGGACCTGGCGGGATCTCTTATCGTCTGTTGATGAGGATGAAGCCGCCGCGCCGAAACCGGCGCCGCGTTCACCATCGCGCCGCGCGCCGGCCGACGACGCCGTGAGCCGCCTCACCCAGCAAATCAGCGATCCGCGCGGGCCAACCACCACCCTGCCAGTAAGCGAAATGGTTGCTCATGCGGGCATGCGGCTGGACGAGGTGTTCTCCGCCTCCGGCCTTGAGCGCATCGCCCAGCGCGCCCGCTCAGGCACGCAGGCGCGCCGCCGCGCGGTTAAGGATGCAGCCGCAGCCGCCGTCCAGCGCATGGCCGAGCACCTCGCTCATGACAGCAACGCTAACCAAGAAGCGATGCGCTTCCTGCGCAATGAAGGCGCGCGCATCGCCGAGCTGCTTTCGCGTGGCCGCGCTTCTATGAACGCTGAAGCGACGCGCGCGTTTTTACTGATCGATAGCGCAGCCGGTTAAACATTTGCGTTTCGCCCGGCGGGCGTCATCGTAAACGCATGTGAACCAAAACGACGCACGCCCGGCGCGAGAAGCCCACTCGCCTCATTGGCACGCCCATTGCAGCCCAGCCCTGCAAACGCCGCTCTCTCGCGGCGGCGATGGAGCTTGGGCCATGAAATTCGAAGACGTCGAACGCCAGGCGTTCGAAGAATTCGGCGAGATCAATGTCTTTGACGACACTAACGAAGACATCGACCTCACCGCCAACGATATCGAGATCGCCAACGACACCACCGATGTGACGATTGCGCAGCAAGTCGCGAACGACATCGTCCCGATCGTCGAAAATCTCGTTCCCGCGGTCGAGGAAGAGCCCAAATTCGATGAGCCGCAAGTCATCGAAACGGCGCGCCACGAGCCAGTCAAGACCGCCTTCTCGTGGGCGGGCTTCGCTGGCGGCCTCGCCGCGCTGATCTGGATTGGCGGCGCCATTGGCGGCCCGATTTCCTATTACGGCCTCGACGCCATCCTGACGCTCGACCCAGCCATGCAAGCCGGCTTGATCGCGCTGGCTTTCGGCCCAGCCGTGCTGTTCTGGCTGAGCGCCGCCGCTGCTGGCGAAGCGCTGAAGGCGCGCCGCCTCGCCGTCGAACTCACCCGCATCGCCCGCAATGGCCGCCCCAATGCCGACGAGCCGCGCAGCACAGCGCTCACGCTCACCGTGAAGTCAGAGCTGGAGACGCTCAACGACGCCGTCGCCACCGCGATGAACCGCCTCGCCGAACTGGAAGCGGCCACGCAGCGCAACGTCGCGCTCTTCGACAGCGCCATCTCGGCTACGCGTGAAAACACTACTTACCTCGCCGATCATCTCGCCCGCGAACGCGATGCGCTGATGGAACTGAATAGCGAGATGAGGGGACAGACCGATACGATGTCGCAATCGATCGGCCGCCAGATCCGCATGATGCGCGAAGCGTCCAAACTGGTGAAGACTGAAATCACCTCGGCCGAAGGCGCGCTGGAAAATCATCTGGCCTCGTTCGCAGCGCAAGCCAGCACGATGGCCGAGCGCACCGTCGCCTTCCATCAGGTCGCCACCGAAGCCACCGCCGCCACCTCTTCGCTCAATGCGACGATGACGGACATGCTGGACGGCCTCACCGAAGCCACCCGCCTCACCGACTCGGCCCGCCAGTCGAGCCAGGACGCGGTGCGCGCGGCGAACGACACGGCGATCACGCTGCGCGAAACCACCCGCACGGCGGTGTTCGAAGCCAAGAAAGCCGCGCAATTCATCCGCGCCGAAGCTGAAGCGCTGCAAGACGCCGCCGCCGGCACGTTGGCCAAGCTGAATGCAGCGGCTGAAGCAGCGCGCGCCGCGTCAGAAGAGAGTCAAGCAGCGGCTGACCGTCACGCAGCCTCGATCGAGAAGCGCCTTTCCGCTCTCGCCAGCACCGCGAATGCGAAAAAAGCCGAGCCGGCGCCGCAACCCGTGCTGGAACGCAAGACGGCCATCGCCCAGCCGACCACGCCGGCCACGCTGCAAGCCGCGGCTGAGCAAGCCATCGTTCAGGCTCGCATCAGCGCTGTCGACACCCGTAACGACCGCACCTTCTCCAATGGCTTCAAGTGGGTGAAGAAGGAAGCTGAAGCGCCAAAGTTCGCGCCGAAAGCCGCCGATGCGTTCGATCTGGTGGACTTTGGTTCGCGCAAGAGCCCCGACACCACTCTAAAGCACAACGCCATTGATCTCGTCGTCAATGCCGGCGTCGACCTCGACGCGGTGCTGCGCCCGGCCGACTTGGAGCGCATCGCCCTTCACTCTCGCAATGGTGCTAGCGCGCGTCGCCGCGCGGTGATCGAAGCTGCGCCTAGCGCGGTGACGCGCATCGCCCGTCACATCAAGCGCAATCCCGAAGCGCGCCAGATCGCTGACGAGTTCCGCAATCGCCCCGACCTCGCCAAGAGCGACAATAAGGGCGAAGGCAAGGATCTGGTCCGCACCTATCTGCTGATCGACGCAGCTACGGCTTAATTCTCCGCAGCGGCGCGGCGGGCTTCCGCCGCCGCCGCTGCATCAGCCGCAAACAAAGCGATGCGCGCGCCGCCTTCACGGGCGGCGCGCGTTAGCGCTTGCGCCGCCGCTTGCGGCGAACGCTCGGCCACAGGCGCTTCCGCCACCACGCGCTCCGTGGCGACAACTTGCCGTCCACTCGCGACCAAGGTGACATCAGCGACGAAGCGTGCCGTCATGCCAGATTCGACCGCTTCAAAATTCTGCACCGTCCAGCGAACTTGATAGTCGGCGATGGCGTCGCCCGCACGCACAGCGGCGCGGAACCGTTGTTGCTGCGCCAAAGTCTGCACCAATACTGTTTGCAGCAGCGCGTCCGCATCGCCAGTCCAACGCGCGCCAGCGACGAACGCGACCTGATCACCTGTGCGCCACACCAGATCGCTGCCCAGCAAAGTGCGTTCGCCGGAGGGACGCGCAACGGAAATCACCCTGTCGATCACCGCTCCTTGCGCTTGAGTGACAGCGTCGGCCTCCAACACAAACAAAGTTGGCGCGGGCGGCGCCTCGGGCAGGATGGAAACGCACGCGCTCAATGCGAGCACAGAAGTCAGCAGCATTGCACGCATCATGGGGTCAGCTCCACGGTCGGGCGCTGCGGCCTGGGCGTCAGCAGCGAGGGACTTTCATCAAGATCATTGGCGACGCGATTGATCGATGCAGCCGCGCGCCGAATTTCCAACGCCGCTTCAGCGAGTTCCGGCAGCGTATCATCAGAGGCCGTGGCCGCCACACCGCGCAGCCCCGACATCACCTCATCGAGTTCAGCCAAGTCCCGCTGCGTTTGCACAGCCAAACTATCAATGCTGCGTGCAGCGTCCGCCAGTGCGCCTGCCGCCTCGCCCGAGCGATTGATCACAGAGCGCTCATCCGCAAGCCGATCGGAAATGACTTCAAGATTCTCGATGATGCGGGTGACGCGTGCAATGTTTTCATCGGTCAGGAGATCGCGCACCGCCGCCACCGCTTCGCTGGCGCGCATGGCAATATCTTCGCCGCGCGCGACGATAAGATCGATCTGGCTGCCGCGTCCCTGAATGCGCGGCGTAGCGCCAAAGGGCGTCGGCCGCAGCAATTGGCTTGTCGTCAAGCCGGGCGACAATTGAATGAGCGTAACCCCGGTGAGACCCACGGGCTCAAGCTGTGCGGTGCTGTCAGCGCGAACCGGCACGTCGCTGGAAATACGGACGCGAGCGATCACGCGATTGGTGTTGTCCGGATCGATGCGCAGGGTTTGCACCTCGCCCACCTTGATGCCGTTGAAGCGCACCTCGCCACCTTCCGCCAATCCGCGGACCGGATCGTCGAAGACGATGTCATACTCTTGGAAACCCTGGCGATACTCGCCCCCCGCGAGCCACATCGCAAACAGCATGATGAGCAATGCGCCAGCAATCGTGGCGGCGCCCAGTAGGATGTAATTGGCTTTCGTTTCCATGGCTTTCTAGCCTCCCGGCGTGATGTAGGCGCGCCCTGCCGAGCGTCCGCGCGGTCCCGAAAAGTATTCCTTCACCCAGCCCGTGGCGTTCGCTGAGACCTCATTGATCGGACCGATCGCCGCGACCTTGCCGCCATAAAGCACCGCGACGCGATCACACACGGCGAGCAGCGTGTCGAGATCGTGCGTCACCAGAAAGACGGTGAGACCGAGCGTGTGCGCCAGTTCCTCGATCAGGCGATCGAACTTCTCAGCGGAAATCGGATCGAGCCCAGCCGTGGGCTCATCGAGGAACAGGAATTCCGGATCTAGCGCAAGAGCACGCGCGACGGCGGCGCGTTTGCGCATGCCGCCCGATATTTGCGACGGCTTCTTATGGTGCGCCTCGGCGGGCAAGCCCGCCATTTCCAGCTTCACGCGCGCAATCTCGCTGCGCAGATCAGGGGCCAATTGGGTATGCTCGCGCAGCGGCGCTTCGACATTCTCAAGCAGCGTCAGATTCGAAAACAGCGCGCCATCCTGGAACATGACTCCGAGGCGCGGCGCCTGCTCACGATCGACGCCGAAAAACTCAATCGTGCCCTCATTGGGCCGGTCCAACCCGACAATCTCGCGCAACAGCACCGATTTGCCGCAGCCGGACGGGCCGACAACACCAAGAATTTCGCCGCGCAGCACATCGAGGTCGAGCCCCTTGTGCACGACCTGCGGTCCGAAGCGCGTACCGATGCCGCGCACGCGAATGGCGACGTCGGCGCTCACCAATCCATCTCCAGGAACCAGAGCGCGAACAAAGCGTCGAGCAGGATCACCATGAAAATGCCCTGCACCACGGAGCTCGTTGTGCGCTGGCCGAGCGAACCGACATCGCCGCCAACCGAAAGGCCCTGCTTGCAGGCAATAACAGCGAGCACAACCGCAAAAGCCGGCGACTTCGACATGCCGACCCAGAAATGCTGCTCCGGCACAGCATCCGAGATGCGCTGCCAGAACATGGTGGCGCTGACGCCCAATTCAAAAATGCAAACTAAGAGCCCGCCCATAAGGCCAGACATGATGGCCGCGAACGTCAGGATCGGCGTCATGATCAGCATGGCGATGACGCGCGGCGCGACAAGCGCCTCTATCGGATCAATGCCAAGCACGCGCATGGCGTCGACCTCTTGGCGCATTTTCATGGCGCCGATTTCGGCGGTGAAGGCGCTATTGGTGCGCCCGCCCAGCAGAACAGCGGTGATGACGACGCCAAATTCCCGCATCACCGAAAACGCCACCAGCTCCACCGTGAAGACCGAAGCGCCGAAATCACCCAGGATGCGTGCGCCGAGATAAGCGACAACCAGTCCGATGAAGAAGGACAGCAAGGCGATGATGGGCAGCGCATTGAGGCCGGCATGCTCCATAGTGTGGACAATTGAGACCCAGCGTATCTTGCGCGGATTGAGCGCGAGCCGACCGAGCACCGCTAACGTTTCGCCGAAGAACGAAACCTGCTCGATAATCTCCTCACCCATGGTGGCGACGTTGCGGCCGGTCTCTTCCAAGACGCGATTGAGCGTCCAGGGCTTGTGATCAGCTTTGGGCGGGGCCTTCGCGTTGGCGCGCGCCAGCTCCAGCAAACGCTGCGCGACTGGATGTTTGCCGCGCACGGCGATGCGTGTTTCGGATCCAGCGCCCGCGCGCAGGGTACGGTCGATGAGATAAGCGCCGGCAATATCGAGGCGCCCGAGCGCGCTGACATCCACCACCGCGCCGGGCCCAAGCCGGCTTTCCAGCGCGCGCAGATCGGCGTCGAGCGCGGCGATGGTGTCCACCGTCCAATCGCCCTTCAGCGCCAGAACGCTCGCGCCGCCTGCTCTGCGCAGGTCGAAGGCGGCCTCATCGGCCATCAATGCCCTTCCTCGCCAACCGGTGACAAAGTCTTACCGGCTAACAGAAAACATAAGGCAAAGAAGCAGAAGCAACCGCTCGCGTGGCTGCGGTTCCCGCATTAGGGGAATGTTCACGTCTGCGACCGCGTTCCCCGCGGCAGCAAGAGTAAACTCAAGGCGCCGCCGGCGATCGCCATCGCCGCCATCACCCAATAGCCCCGCGCGCCGATCGCATCATAGAGCACGCCCGACCCGAGCGTCGCGAGCCCCATGAAAATGCCGGCGGACAGCACCGCATAGAGCGTTTGCGCCATGCCGGCGGCTGCTTCCGGCGCCTCTCGATACAGTAAGCGCATCGCCCCGACATGCGCCGCCGCGAACGAAAGCGCGTGCAACATTTGCAGCGGAATCAGCGCCGCTCCAGTTGGCGCAAACCCAAGCAACACCCAGCGCACAAAGCCGCCAGCGGCGCCGACCAGGATCATTTGCTCCGGCGAGACGCGCCGTTCGAAGAAAGGCAGCGTCCACAAGAACGCGACCTCCACGGCGACCCCTACGCTCCAAAGCAACCCCACTTGGTCGGGCGTGACGCCCTGCGCGCGCCAAGTCAGTGTCGAGAAACTGTAATAGAAGGCGTGCGAGCTCTGAATCAGCCCGCAAGCCAAGATCAAGATCACGAAGCGGCGATTGCTAAGCAGGTCGCGCAAGCCTGCGCGCCGCTCTCCACCACCATGCTGTCCGACATGAGGCGCTGGATCAGGCGGCAGCACCAACCAATTCGTAAGCGCAAAGCATGTGAGCACAGTCAGCGCCCAAATCACCACCACGTTCAATCCGAACTGCGCGATCAAATATCCGCCCGCGACATTGGCCACGATGAACGCCACCGACCCGATCCCGCGAACCACGCCGTAGGAAACCTTCCCGCTCGCCGTGGCGCGAAGCGCAGCGCCCTCGATGAAGGGCGTCGTAGAACTCGTCAGCGATAGCGCGATGAAGCCGAGCACGAGGAGCGCGGCATAGCTTTCCACGGCGAAGAAGGCGGCGTAGGCGCCGAGTGCGCATAAGGAGAGCACGCGCAGCGGCGTGCGCCTGTCTGCGGCGCTGTCGGCCCAGAAGGCCACGGCCGGTCCGGTCCCGACACGCCCGAGTTGCGCCAGCGCAATCACCGCGCCGATTTGCGCGCCGGTCAGCCCCCGCTCCACCTCCAGCCAGCGTGGCAAGAACACCATGATCATGCCTGTCGCGCCGAACAGGCAGGACATGGCGAGGGTGACCCGCGCCGCGCGGCCGCGCCACAAGCTCTGGTCCGGAAGCTCGCTCATCACTCACTTGTTCGCGAGGTGCGCGGCGGCCCGCAAGAGGCGGCTTTCATCTGGCCCGCAGGTCTTGCGGCGCAGGCCCGACGCCCGTAACCCTGTGCGTCGCCCATGACCTCCGAAAACAACTTTGCCCGGCCTGCGAGCAACGGTCCTGCGGGGACCCGTCGCGACCTTTATCCCGCCATCGAGCCGTTTCAGAGCGAGATGCTCAAGGTCTCCGATCTCCACACCATTTATTTCGAGCAGTGCGGCGATCCGCGCGGACGCGCGGCGCTCGCGTTGCATGGCGGGCCCGGCGGGGGGTTGTCGCCGGATATGCGCCGGTTCTTCGACCCAGAGCTTTACCGCGTCATCCTCATGGATCAGCGCGGCTGCGGGCGCTCCACCCCTCATGCCGAGGTGCGCGAAAACACGACTTGGGATCTGGTCGACGATATTGAGCGCGTGCGTAAGCGGCTTGGCATCGAGCGCTGGCTGGTGTTTGGCGGCTCCTGGGGTTCCACTTTGGCGCTGGCTTACGCCGCAAAACACCCAGAGCGCGTGGCCGCATTGGTGCTGCGCGGCATATTCCTGCTGACGCAGGCCGAGATTCACTGGTTCTACCAAAGCGGCGCGAGCAACATCTTTCCCGACGCCTTCGATCGCTATGTCGCGCCAATCCCGGAAGACGAGCGCGGCGACCTGGTGTCGGCGTTTCATGCGCGGCTCATGTCGCCCGACCGGGAAACCCGCATTCGTGCAGCGCGCGCCTGGGCGCGCTGGGAAGGTGAGACCATCTCGTTTGCCGGCCCCTCCGCACTGCCCTCGCGCTTCAACGAAGACCGCTTCGTCGAAGCCTTCGCGCGCATTGAGTGCCACTATTTCATAAACAAGGGCTTCTTCGAGAAGGATGGCTGGCTGCTGGAGCAAGCCGCCTCGAAAATGCGGAAAATCCCCGGCCATATTGTGCATGGCCGTTACGATATGTGCACGCCGCTCGCTTCAGCCTGGGCGCTTAAGAAGGCGTGGCCTGAGGTTCAACTCGATATAATCGGCGACGCAGGTCATTCGAGCCTCGAGCCCGGCATTGTGGATTCGCTGGTCCGCGCGACGGACAACATGCTGAAGAAGACGCTCTGGTAAGGCTCACCAGAGCAAGCCGTGCGTGCCATGCTGATCGCGGTGCAGGTCTACGCTGAGCACGATAGCAAAGCAGACCATCAGCGTGACCATGGCCGTGCCGCCGAACGACAGCATAGGCAGCGGAATGCCGACGACGGGCACAAGGCCGATCACCATAGCCATATTGATAAAGACGTAAGAGGCCAGCGTGGCCGCGACGCCGCCGGCCGCCAGCTTGCCGAACAGTGAGCGCGCGCGCAGCGCCACCTGCATGGCGAGCCCCATCAGCGCCACATAAAGCCCAAGCACCAGGAAGCCGCCGAACAGGCCGAACTCCTCCACGATCATCGTGAAGATGAAGTCTGTGTGTTTCTCGGGAAGGAAGTCGAGCTGCGATTGGCTGCCCTGCAGATAGCCGCGCCCAAACAAACCCGCTGAGCCAATGGCGATCTTCGATTGCAGCACGTGATAGCCAGCGCCAAGCGGATCATCCGCAAGGCCGAGGAACACGTTGATGCGGTCGCGCTGATAGTCGTGCAGCACGGTATTATACGCGAACACAGCCCCGCCAATGGCGAGACCGGCGCCAACGGCAATGATGCGCCAGAGCAATCCGCCCAGGAACATCAGCGTAAGCCCAGCAAACAGGATCAGCATGGCGGTGCCCAGGTCAGGCTGGTGCATCACCAAGCCAACCGGGGCGCCGATCATAAGAAATGGCGGAATGGTCCACAGCACGGTGCCGGTGCGGCGCGGGTCGAGCTGGTGATAGTAGCGCGCCAAAGCCAGCACGATGGCGATCTTCATAATCTCCGATGGCTGCAAGGACATGAAGCCCAGATCGAGCCAGCGCGTCGCGCCCATGCGCGTTTCACCTGCGACCTCAACCGCCACCAGCAAGAGAAGCGCGCCTGCATAGAGCGGATAGGCGACGGCGAGCCAGAATCTCGTATCGAGGAACATCGCCGCCAGAAGCGTCACTACGAGCAGCACCGCGAAGCGCATGCCGTGCGTCAGCGGCATGTCGGTCCAGGCGCCGGACGAGACCGAAAAGTGCATCAGCACGCCAACAAAGGCGAGCGCCACCAGAAGCGTGATGATGCCCCAGTTGAGCTTCATCACGCGCTCGAAGAAGGTGTTGGGATTGGAGGTCGCGGCTAAGGTCATGCCTGCTGCCCTCCTCTATTCTCAAGCGTCGCCAGACGTGCGGCCGGACGGCGCGAAGGATCTCGCTGCAATGTGGCGCGCATGATCTGGTTGGCGATGGGCCCCGCGACCGCAGAGCCCGCGCCGCCGTGCTCAACGATCACTGCACACGCATAGCGCGGCTCATGCCAGGGGCCGAAGCAGCAGAACAGCGCGTTGTCGCGATACTTCCATTCAATCTGCGAATAGTGCACGCCCCGATTGGCGCCGAGCGCGCGCACCTGCGCCGTGCCGGTTTTGCCGGCGATTTGCACCGGCTCCCAGCCGCGCGTCTCGGGCGTGAGCGGCACGGCGGCGCCGGTCTCGGGATGGCGCACGAGCTCAAGCGTGCCGGCGCGCACGGCGGTGCCGCCAGGCTCATTACACACGCCGAACATGCCGTCGCGCACGCGCGCAAGATATTCCGGTTCGATGCCCGCCAAGTGCGGCGCTCGCGGCGGATCGGTGACGCCGGGCGCTTCATGCACCAGGCGCGGACGCACAGCGTAGCCATTATTGCCCAGGCGCGCCGCCATCACCGCCAGCTGCAATGGCGTGATGCCCATAGCGCCTTGGCCGATGCCGTAATTGACGGTGAGGCCGCCGGTCCATTCCTCATTGCGATTGGCGCGCCACCAGGTCGGATCGGGAATGAGGCCGTCGCGAATGTTCGGGACGTTGATGTCGAAATGCTCGCCAAGGCCGAAGGCGCGCGCGACAGCGGCGATACGCTCGGGGCCAGCACGCAGCGCAGCTTGATAGAAATAAACGTCGCACGAATGCTTGATGGCGTCGTGCAGGTTCATGCGGCCATGGCCGCCCGCGCGCCAGCAATGGAACACGCGCCCGCCATAGGCGAAACCACCCGAACAGCCGACGGCCCAATCATCTTCGACGCCAGCCTGCTTGGCGGCGATGCCGACCATCATCTTGAAGGTCGAGCCCGGCGCGTAAACGCCCGTCACCGACTTATGATAAAGCGGCTTCTTCTCATCGTTGTTGTAAGTATCGAAATTGGTCTGGCTAATGCCGTTGACGAACAGGTTGGGATCGAAACCGGGCGCGGACGCCATCACCAGCAGATCGCCCGTATAGATGTCCATCACCACAGCGGAGCCGGACTGCTCCCCGAAATTCTCCATGGCGATGCGCTGCAGGTCGTGGTCGAGCGTCAGCACCACGCCTGAACCGCGAATAGGCTCACGCCGCTCGCCGGAATCCTCGCCCATCTCAACGCCGCGCGCATTGACGATAACTTTGCGCCAGCCCGCTTCGCCATGGAGCTCCTTCTCCATCGACGCTTCGAGCCCGGCCTTGCCGACACGCACATAAGGATTACGCAGATAGGTGGCCCTGCTGGTTCCGAGCTCGGGATCCGCCAAGGCCGCGTCCACATCGCGCTGCGTCGGCTTTTGCACATAGCCAATCGGGTGTGCGTAGACGATATCGTACGGATAGGCGCGCACGTCCGCCGAGTTCGCCACCACGCCGCGCAATTCCGGCAGGCGCACATTGATGGCGTTGAACTCTTCCCAAGTCAGCCCTTCGGCCACAGGCTGGGGTTCGTAACGCATTTGCGGATTGAGCCGCGCCTTGGTGCGGCGAATCCAGGTTTCGTCACGGCCGAGGATTGCGGCGACCCGCGCAATCATCTCATCGCGCTCGGCTTCGCTATCGATGTCGTTCAGCAGCACCGAGACTTGATAGTCCTTGCTGGTCTGAGCCAGCACCACGCCGAAGCGATCATAAATCACCCCGCGCGGCGGGGCGATGATGCGCGTATCGAAGCGGTTTTCATCCGCCGCCATCGTATATTCGCGGCTGACGGCGTCGGTCGCCTGCAATTGCGCCATGCGGAAGCCGATCGCGCCCGCAGCGCCTGCGCCGCCGATCGAGAGCAAGGCCGCGCGCCGCGTGAAGATCGCGTTCGCGTCCCGCTTCGGCAGCGTCGAGCCGATTTTCTTGCCACGCGTCGGAAGCTTCATCGCCGCTGCCTCGCTTGCTGCAATGCCGGCCCCGCACTCATGTAAAGCGGGCGCACCAGCGGAAACAACAGCGCCGTGATCGCCGCCGCCTGCGCATAGGGCCAAACATTGACATTCGGCCCCAGCGCCCAGCGCGCCAGCACATGTGCAACCGCGACCGTGAGCCCCGCCGTCACCACAAACCCGCCCCAGAGCGAAAGAATGTTCGGCGCGCTCATCACCACGGCGACGCCGCGCCCCGCAACATAGGCCGCCAGATAAAGCGCCATGAACAGGCCATAAGGGCCGCCCGCCATCTGATCGTGCAGCAAACCTATCAAAGCGAGCGCGATCGGCGCGCGCACACCAGTTTCATCTTCCGCCGCCCAGCCATAGGCGGCCCACAAGGCTGCGAGCGGCAGCGGCGGCTGCGCAAAAAGCGGCCCCAGAGGCAGCGCCGGTAAGACCACGCTCGCCACGGCAAACGCCGCGCCCCAGGCGCGCAACGCCGTGCGGCTTGGGGCGCGTGCGATCAGGAACGTCATTCCTGCGCTCCCGCAGGCGGCGGTCCAAGCGCGCTCGGCTGTTCGGCTGGCGCCGGCTCGGCGGTCGCCGCCGGCGGCGGCGAAGCTGGCGCGGATGGAGGCGCCGCCGCGGCTGGTTGTGGACGCGGCTGCTGCGCGGGACGCTGCGTTGTCGGCGGCGCTGGCGTCGCGCTCGGCCGGGTCGGCGGCGGCGGCGTCGCCTCGCGGCTGACTGCGGCCACCGCTGAGTCTGTGTTCATCGGCGGCAATTCGCCATCCGCCGGCTCGTCTTCCGGCGCCGGCGCGCCGACGAACGGAATGAGCCGCACAAAGTCGATGGCGCGCGCGCTGGCTGAAAGCGCCACGCGCCATTGGCCGTCGCCGCCACGGCGCGCGACGCCAACCGGAATGCCGCGCGGGTAAAGCCCGCCATCGCCGGACGTCAGCATGCGCTCGCCTTCGCGCAATGACTGCGCGCCGACGATGAAATCGAGACGCGGCGACTGCATCTGGAAGGGGCTGGTGTAGAGGTCCGGCGGACGCGTCGCCTGCCCCGCTAGCACCGCGCGCACGCGCGAGGCCTCGCCCATCACCGGAATGCGCGAGTTGTAATCGTCGAGCATCAGCACGCGCGAAGAGCGGCGCCCGACCGAAACCACGCGCCCAACCAGTCCGTTCTCATTCACCGCAATGTAGCCAATGCCCACGCCGTGATCGGAGCCAGCATTGGCAACCAGCGTACGCATAAACGGCCCGCCAGAATCCAAAACCAGCTGCGCCGCGATCGAGCGGCTGATATCGGCGCCCTGTCCAAACGACTCAGGCGGCATCCGCAGCAATTCTTCGTAGCGCGCGTTGCGCTCGGCGAGGCGCTCGGCGAGTTCGCGCCAAGCTTGGAGATCGCGGTTCTCCCGCTCCAACTGCTCTATGCGCGCGGTATTATTCCAGAGCGCGCCAATGCGGCTGAAGAAATCATCACCGGCGCGTGCAGGGCCAGTCGCCACACGACCTGCCGCCGCCGCTGCGTCGTCACCGGCTTCCATCGCCTGTTGACCAGCGCCGTGCTGACCGAACCGCGCACCGACGAAAATCACAGCAACAATGCTCAGCACGATAGCGAGCATCAGGCCCGGCGTTATCTTCCGCCCGGCGCCCGCGCGTCGCACCACGCTCCTGCGTCTGGCCACGTATGACCGCCTTCCTGACTAGCGCTGGTTTGCCTAGACCTCTTCGGTCAGCAGCCGGCGCGCTTCCGACGTGTTTAGCGTGTCGAGCGCGATTCCGCAGCCTTTCACCACACAACGCAGCGGATCGTCCGCCACCGAAACGCGGATGGAAATTCGTTCCTGCAGCACAACATCAAGATTGCGCAGCAGCGCGCCGCCGCCCGTCAGCATAAGGCCGTGATCGTAAATGTCGGCGGCCAGCTCCGGCGGCATTTGCTCAAACGCCTGGCGCACCGCATCGACGATCTTCGTCACCGGTTCGCTCAGCGCATCGGCGACCATGGATTCATTGACTGAAATCTCTTTCGGCACGCCGGAGAGATTATCGCGACCCTTGATCAGCATCGACATGCCAAGGCCGTCATCGGGCGCCTTGGCGGTGCCGATTTCCTTCTTGATCCGCTCGGCGGTGCTATCGCCGATCAGCAAATTCTCTGTCCTACGCAGATATTGGATCAGGGCTTCATCCATCTTGTCGCCGGCTTCGCGTAAACTGCGCGACCAAACGAGGCCGCCCAGCGACAGCACCGCAATTTCCGTGGTGCCGCCGCCAATATCCACCACCATGCAGCCCGAGGGGTCGTCAATCTGAAGTCCCGCGCCAATGGCGGCCGCGACCGGCTCCTCGATCAGCTTCACGCGGCGCGCGCCCGAGGCTTGGGCGCTTTCAAGAATGGTGCGGCGTTCAACCGGCGTTGCGCCAGTCGGCACGCAAATGACGATTTGCGGCGAGATCAGCGCCGGACGCGGCAGCACCTTCTTGATGAATTGCTTGATCATCTCTTCGGCGACGTCGAAATCGGCGATCACGCCGTCGCGCAACGGACGGATCACTTCCATCGAACGGTGGGTCTTGCCGAGCATGGTCTTGGCTTCAGCGCCGACGGCGTAAACCACCTTGCGGCCGCCCTCATTCACATACGCGACCACGGAGGGCTCATCGAGCACGATGCCCCGGCCCTTAACGTGAATAAGCGTGTTGGCGGTGCCCAAATCGATCGCGAGATCGGGCGCAACCAGACCAAACAAATTGCCGAACATGCTTCTTATCGCCCTCGAGTCGAGACCTGCCGAATCAGCCCCTTAATTGGGCTTAACGCGCCAAGCTTAACAATCCTGAGACGGCGCCGGCTTTGTGACCGGAAATGAGGCGACGGGGCGTGCGTGCAGAACCGCATCAGCTCTGCAGAAAACGCCACCGACCGCCCCCGTCGCCGACGGTTATGGCTTGCCGCGATGGCCGCGCTGTTGCAAGGCCCGGGCCGCAGCCGCTGAACTGGGTATCGCGCTTGCGGGTGTCGTATCGGCACCCAAATAATACCTGGGGAGCAAGGCGGCGGGGTCCAGCTTTTTGATGACGCGTTGGCTCAAGGCGTTGGCGACGGCCCTGGCAGTCGTTTGGGCGGCGGCGGGAACCGCCGCGGCGCAAAGCGTCGACGCAACGGAACCCTCGATCGTCCGGGTTGCGATCATTCTCGACAGCCCCGAGGGCCGGATGCTGGCGGGGGCCGGTTCAGGCTTTGTGGTTGCGCCAAATTTGGTGGTGACGGCGGCGCATGTGGTGGCCCAGGCGCGCAATCAGCCGGAATTTCAGGTCGCCATCGTCACCCAAAATGACGCTACCATCTTACCGGCACGGATCATCGCCTTCTCACCACTTACCGAATTGGCGCTGCTCGAGTTCCGCGGCGCAGACCTGCCGGCGGTCACACTGTCCGAAGTTGAACCGCGCGCCGGCGATCCTGTGGTGGCGCTCGGCTACCCGGATGTCGATTTTCAGGGCGCCTCCGGGCCGGACCTGCTGCGGCCGATCGCCCCTTCACGCACCTCCGGCGAAATCGCCTTGCTGCGCGAACAGGCGCCGACCGGCGAGCCAATCCCGACCATCAACCATCAGGCGGTGATTTCCTCCGGCTCCTCGGGCGGGCCGCTGCTGGACCAGTGCGGCCGCGTGATTGGCGTTAATGCCTGGCATGTGCGCGGGGCCGAGACACGCGAGGCGCGCAGCGTCGCCACCCGCGTGCCGCAGCTGATTGATTTTCTGACCAATGCTGGCGTCCGGCCCCAGCTTACGGAGGAACGCTGCCTCAGCGAAGCCGAGCGCGTTGAGGCCGAGCGCCTCGCCAATGTGCAAACGCTGCAGCAGCGCAATGACGAATTGGCGCAAAAGCTTGAGACCGCGAGCAGCCTCGCCCGCTACGCCATGACGGCGCTGGCGATGGGCGTCGTCGCCTTATTCCTCGCTCTTGTGGTTATGGTCCGCGCCATTTTCCGGCCGCGCGGCGCAGAGGGTCGCAACCTGCTCTCGACCATTGGTTTGGCCGGCGTCGCCGCCCTGCTCATTGCCGGCGCTGCGCTGCTGCTCTTACGCGCGCAAGTGGACTCTCAGGCGCTGAACGAGCCAGCTTCGGCAAGCCAAGCCGAAGCGCCCTAAGCCTCATCCTGATCTTGATTGCGGCTAATAAAGCGCCGGATCATCACAACGCCGAAGAACCAAAGCAGGATCGCCGCCCCGCCCATGAGCGCGGCGGAGCCCAGATTGCCTTCCACCGCATCCATGATGCCGTCGCCAGCGAAGGCGACGATCGCCGTCTTGGGCAGCACGCCAATCGCCAGGCCAGCGATAAAGGCCAAGAACGGCGCCTTCGCCGCCGCCATCGCCATATTCACCACCGCGAACGGCGCCGTTGGGACGAAGCGAACCGCGAAGCTGGCCCAGAAGCTGTTCTGGCCCATGAAACGCGTGAAGCGCCCGCCCGTGGCGCCGCCAAAACGCTTGGTCGCCTGATTGCTCGACAATTTGCCGGCGAAGAAGGTCACAGCGCCGGACACGATCGTGGCGATCCAAGAGTACCAAAAGCCAACCTCCGGCCCGAACGCCACGACACAGGCGGTAATCAGCACAAATTGCGGGGCGCCCATGAACGCCGTGAGCGTGAACACGGCGATCGCCGCCGGCAGGCCCCAATGCAGACGCTCGGCATCGCCCAGCGTTCCGCGCACGAACGCCTCGATCTCTTCGCCGTAAAACAGCCGGCCGGTCACCAGCATGATGGCGACGATCAAGAACAGGCCGAACGTCACCGCCACGGCGCGCCAAGCGCGCGCGTCCATATTGTTCACGAAGTCCGACACTTGCTCGGACAAGCGCGGCTTGGGCGCGTCAGGCGGCGGGGTCATGCACGCGCCCCATCGCCCGGCGCGGAGCCCCGGTCAAGACAGCGCGTCAGGCGCGTGCTGCGCTCCGTTGCGGCTTCGCATCTGCGGCGCCGCGAAAATCGAACCATCGCCTGGTTTGACCATTGCGTCGCGCCATGGTTTTGGCCTCCGCTTGCCCCAAGGCCGCATCATTCATTCGCGGCTTCAGCCCCTTGATCAGATCTTCCTCGATGCGGCGGCGGTCAATTTCGTCGGGGATGGGGTGCAAAATGTAGCGCTCGGTTGCGCCATAATACCAAAACGCCCGCCCCCATTTCTCGTGGCCCAGCAAGCGATTGCGAATGTCATGCGCCTTGCCGACATAAAGCGGCTCCAGCAGGAAGGCCCAGCGGCGGCGCACAAAAACATAAATCCCGCCCACGCCCGCAGGCGGCAAGCCCTTCTTGGACAGCACGCACCTGAACCGGTAACGCTGGCCGCTTTTGCCGCGCCAGGAATGTGAGCCGAAGAAAAACATGGGCGCAGCGACTCCGTTTGTTGTCGCCCGGGAAGCTCGTCCGGGAATCGTAAATGCGCCGTTAAGACATTGCGGCGGCTAGCTCGCGGCTGTGGGCTTCACCCGCGCGGCGGCTTGCTTGGCGCGCGCGCGCGCTTCATCGGTATCGCGCCCCCGCGCGAGCGCCACGCCCATGCGCCGCTTTTTGAAGCTCTCGGGCTTGCCGAACAGGCGAAGATCGCTTTCCGGCACGCTCAGCGCCTCAGCGACGCCCTCAAACGCAATCGCTTGCGCGTCCACGCCGCCATAAATCACGGCGGAGGCGGCCGGCGCGCGCAGCGAAGCGTCCACCGGCAAACCGAGAATGGCGCGCGCATGCAGCGCGAACTCGCTTTGGTTTTGGCTGACGAGTGTAACCAGCCCGGTATCGTGCGGACGCGGGCTCACTTCGGAAAACCAGACCTGATCACCTTTGATGAACAGCTCGACCCCGAAAATGCCATACCCGCCGAGCGCTTGCGTCACTTTGCCGGCAATATCGCGCGCGCGCTCCAACGCTGTGGCGCTCATCGCTTGAGGCTGCCAGCTTTCGACATAATCGCCATCCACCTGCACATGCCCGATGGGCTCGCAAAACTGCGTGCCGCTCGCACTGCGGACGGTGAGTTGCGTGATCTCAAAGTCAAAATCGATTTGCCCCTCGACGATCACGCGCGTCTGCTTCACGCGTCCCGCGCTCAGCGCATAGTCCCAGGCCTTCGCGACATCCGCTTGCGATTTGAGCCGGCTCTGGCCCTTGCCCGATGAGGACATCACCGGCTTCACGAAACACGGAAAGCCGATCTTATCGGTCGCCGCCTGCATTTCTTCGAGCGAGGAGGCGAAGGCATAAGGCGAAGTCGGCAGCTTCAACTCTTCAGCGGCGAGCACGCGAATGCGTTCGCGGTTCATGGTGATATGCGCAGCTCTCGCTGTTGGGATCACAATCGCCAGCCCCGCCTCCTCCACGCGCACGAGTTCATCGGTGGCGATGGCTTCGATCTCCGGCACAATCAGATGCGGACGCTCGCGCTCGATCATCTCTCGGAGCGCCTTCGCGTCGGTCATGTCCAGCACGTAAAAATGGTGCGCGACCTGCTGCGCCGGCGCATTCATGTAGCGATCGACCACGATCGTCTCGACGCCGAGCCGCTGCAGCTCGATCACCACTTCCTTGCCAAGCTCGCCCCCGCCAAGAAACATGACCCTGAGCGCCGATGGCGAAAGCGGCGTGCCAATTTTTACTTGCGACATAAGCAGAGCTTAGCGCCCTCACGCGCCCAGCAATAGACGCAAAAAATCCACATCGCTCCACCGCTCGCCGCCCTGCCCCAGCATGGCGCGCAGGATATCGTCGGCCTGGCGCGCCACGATCAGGTTGCGATCAGGAATGATGTAGAGGCGCTGATCGCCGGCGCCCGCCGCCATGTGGACTTCGCCCAAGCGCGCAGCGGCGCCTTCCGGCACTTCGACGCCGGCGCCGCGTCCCGGCGGAATGAGGCCAGAACGCAGCAGCCACCAGGAAATGCCGTAACCCGGATTGACCGCGCTCGGCACGAAGCACTGGCGCAACGTCTCCGCGTCGATAATCCCACGCCCGCCTTCAAGCACAAACTGGCCGAAAATAGCCCAGTCGCGCGCCGTGAATGCCGCGCCTTGCGGCATGAGCGGCATGCCGTCCTGACCGCGCCGCCAAACCGTCGGCGCGATCTGCAACGCGTCAAGCACGCGCCGCTGCAAGTAAGCGACGGGATCATCGCTCAACTTGCGATACATGAACTCGCCGAAGATTTGAAACGGCGCGGGGCCGTATGCGAAATGCGTGCCCGGTTCATAATCAGCCGGCGTGTTCAGCGAGTCGAGATAGCTTTCTGGGCGCCCGATCGTGCCACCGCGCAGACCGCTGGTGAGAGAAAGCAGCTGGCGGATCGTGATGCGGCTCTTGCGCTCATCGTTCCGCCATTCCTCAATCTTGTCGGCTACAGGGTCATCCAGGGTCATCAACTGGTCCTGAACCGCGGCGGCGACGATGATGCTGCTGAAGCTCTTGGTTCCGCTGGCCAATTCCCAGCCGCGATCCGCGCCGCCAGCGCGCGGATAATCTTCAAACAGAATCTGTCCATCCTGCATCACCAGCAAAGACACGCCGCGCCTTGCGGCGGAGTACTCTGCAGCGGCGGAAAAGTTGAAGGTTTGCGCCGCAGCGGGAGATGCGAAAGCGGCCGCAAGCCCCCCGAGCAGAGTGCGGCGGTTAAACAAAATGCGCATGCAGCTTCAACGCACCTTTCAGTCAAATTCCGTCGGCGCTCAGCTGCTTTTTCCAGCCAAAAGCGCACGCACGGCTTCGCCCGCCGCTTCGATTGGATGCGCGGCGGCGGCGGCGCGGAAGGCCTTGAGTTTCTTCTGGCCCGAGGCGTGCTCGGCCATCCATTCCCGTGCGAAACGGCCGGATTGAACATCGGCCATCGCCGCACGCATCGCCTCCTTCACCTCCGGCGTGATGATGCGCGGACCGGTAATGTACTCGCCATATTCAGCCGTGTTGGAAATCGCCAAGTGCATGCCGGCTATGCCGCGCGCATGGATCAAATCGGACAATAGCTTCACTTCGTGCAGGCAGTCGAAATAGGCCAACTCCGGCGGCCAGCCCGCCTCGACCTGCACCTCCCAGGCGGTGCGAATGAGGTGCGAAAGCCCGCCACACAGCACGACCTGCTCGCCATACAAATCGCCTTCTGTTTCGATCTGGAAGGTGGACTCGATCATGCCGGCGCGGCCTGAGCCAATCGCCGCGCCGTAAGAGAGCGCCAACTGCATCGCGCCGCCGCTTGCGTCTTGGGCGACAGCGACAATAGCCGGCAAACCGCCGCCGCGCGCAAACGCGTCGCGCAACGCCGCGCCCGGACCTTTCGGCGCGACCATGGCGACATCCACCTCGGCCGGCGGGTCGATCAAATGAAAGTGCATGGCGAAGCCGTGCGCGAATAGTAAAGTTTTCCCCGCGCGCATATGCGGGGCGATCTCATCGCGATAGAGCGCAGGCTGGACTTCATCGGGCGCGCACACCATCAGCACGTCGCAATCGCGCGCCGCATCAGCGACAGGCACCACGGCAAATCCAGCTTCGCGCGCGCGCGCCGCTGAGCTTGAGCCCTCGTGCAGCGCTACAAGCACATCAACACCGCTATCGCGCAAGTTCAGCGCATGCGCGTGCCCTTGTGCGCCATAGCCGATCACGCCGACGCGTTTGGCGCGGATCAGCGCCGGATCGCAGTCCGCCTCGTAAAATACGCGCATGAGCGCTCCCTAATTTGGATTGCGTCTGTAGCCGAGCTGCTTAGGTTCAGCAAACGGAGGCGCCATGATTGCGGCGGCGGATATTGTGAGTTTCTGGCGCGAGGCCGGAGAGAAAGCCTGGTTCGCCAAGGACGATACGTTCGATCTGCGCTGCCGCGATTTTGAGGCGGCCCATCATGCCGCGGCGCGTGGCGAATATGCGGCGTGGGAAGACAGCGCCGAAGGCGCTTTAGCTTTGTGCCTGCTGCTGGATCAGATTCCCCGCAACATTTATCGCAACTCGCCGCATGCCTTCGCCACTGACGGTCTGGCCCAAGGCGTGGCGCTGCGCGCGCTGGCGGCGCGTCACGACGCTGCAACGCCTATGCCGCTGCGGATTTTCTTCTACCTCCCGTTGGAGCACGCGGAAAATATGGCGCTGCAGGCCCAGTGCCTGGAATTGATGCGCGCCACCGGCGTCGAGAATTTCGTGCGCTACGCCGAACTGCACCGCGATATCATCGCCCGCTTCGGCCGCTTCCCGCATCGCAACGCGGCGCTCGGGCGCGTTTCGACGTCGGCAGAGTTGGATTTTCTAGCCAGCGGCGGATTTGCCGGCTGACTATTCTGCGCCGACGTCCAACGCGAAACGCCAATTGCCGTCAACATCGCGGGTCCAAATGCTGACATAGCGGCCTGGATCGCGCGTTCCGTCGGCGGCGACGAAAACGGAATCGCCCCAGCTCCAAGCCATGTCGCCACGGGTGGACACGCGCGCATAGCGCGGCGTCCATTCGAGCGCCGCTCCCTCGGGCCAATTGGCGAAGCGCGCCACGATCGCTTCATGCCCCATCGTGTTTTCGCCCTCGCCGCGCAGCATGATGGCGTCGGGCGCCGCGTAGCGTGCAAATGCGGCCGGCACGCCTTCAGCAGCCGCGAGCGCGGCGAAGGCGCTATCGGTGGCGAGCACTTCTTGTGCGGCGGCGGCGGCTAATTCCTCATGATCGCGCGAACCGGCCAGTGCAGAGAGACGTGCGGCCAAGCGCCCGGGCGCGTCCGCATTGCTGACGCAGGGCAGCGTGAAGCTCGCAGCGCGCGCGCCGACAGCGACTTCCACAAACGCACGCTCGCCGCTGCAGCGCGCGCCTGTCGCGACCGGCCCGCCCGGTTGCGCCGCAGCGCTTGCGCCGATCGCGGCGCGGATCATGGATTCGAGCTCCGTGCGCTGCGCTTGCGTGGGGTTAGAGACGTAAGGCGTGTCCGGTCCCCAGGGCCACCAGCCGGTGCTGGCGTCGCCGGTGAAGCGGCGCAGCGCCAATATCGCGCCATCGGTCTGCGTCTCAAAGCGGATCACCCGCGCCACCCCGCCTTGCGCTGGCGCGATGGTGACGCGCGCGGCAAACGCCACACCCCCCGCAGCGATCGCGGCGCGTCCCCCGGTCGTCGGCATCGTGTCAGAAGCTACTAGCGGCGAGGCCCAAGCGGGCGCACCCATGGTGAGATTCTGTGCGGACGCGGCAGGCGCACAGGCCAGCGTAAGCATCAGCGCAGCGGCCGCGAGTGTTGTGATTTTCAATTCCCCCTCCCTGGTTCAGCGTTGACCGCGAACAGGCTCCCCATTGCGCAGCACCCATTGCGCCGTATTGGCGACGCGGTCGATCTCAGCTTCAAGATCGCGCACGGCCTGGGGCATGCCCGCGCCCGTGCCGGCATAATCGATCACGGTTTTCGTGCGGCCATTGCGGGTCAGCGTGAGTGTGTAGGTTGGCATGTCGCTTACAGGCGAGCGATACTCATCGCGCAGCGACATGAAATCCACTGCGTCGAAACGCGCGAGCAGAGCTTGCACCTCCGCCGCGGAAACCTGACTTTGCTGCACGCCGGTGACGTTCACAAAACGCCGCCCTTCATACCGAACAACGCCGTCTTGATCGATGGAAACGGTGTAATCGGGGCAGAAGCCAAAGCAGATAGAGCGGGTCAGCGTCATCGTCACCGGCCCATCGGCAGGCGCGGATGTCGCTGTCGGCGCGCACGCCATCATCAGCGCGCTGAGCGCCATGATCAAAAAACCACGCACTGTATTTCCTCCTTAGCGTCTTCGCCGCGCCTGCGATTCGCGCGCCTGCACCCAGGCTTCATCCCGGCGCGTGAGCAATGTGCCGGGATAGCGCGCCTCAAGCGCCTCGCCGAGTTCCGCCGCAACGCGGAAGCTCGACTTTTTGTCGTCCATTCGCCCCTCGGCCAATTGCTCCAACATGGCGCCGCGACGGCGCGGGTCGATAGCATTCTGCAGCTCTGAGACCAAAAGACGGCGACACCTAATCAAATAATCGCATGCGGCCTCATCAGGGCCGCCATTCTCCTGGCGCGTGCGATCGAGCTGAACATGAGCGAACACGACCGCATCGAGCACAGGCGGGCGAATACCCTGAAACGCCGCTTCCTTCTCGGCGCCATGTTGCGTAGGGGCTTCATTAGGGAAAAACAGGCGCCCGCGATCAGCAGCGGAAGAAAGCTTAGCCGCCACCTCAAGCGCACGCCGGCCGAACTCGTCCGCCTGATAAATCGCGCCGCGCCCCCGGGCCAAGGCTGAGGCTTCGGATACGAGGTCTATGGTCTCGTGCGCCCAATCCATCACATCGGCGTCCATCTGCGCTTTGAGGCTTTCAAATTGCAGCTTGGTTTGCCGGCTGACCACGGCCCAGTTCAGCACGAAGGACGCCAGCGCCAGCGCGGCCGAGCTTGCCGCCACCCATTCGTTCACGCCCCAGCCAGTGAACATGCCAGCGAACATGATCGCCCCCGCCTCAGCCTTGAAGCAGGCCGAGCCCTATTTTGATGAGCGCCACTCTATCGGTCTCGCCGCTCACACGCCAATCGCTCATTTGATTGCGGATCCAGGTATGCTGGCGCTTGGCGTAACGGCGGGTATCGCGCTTACCGATCTCGATGGCCGCCTCAAGACTGATTTCGCCGCGCAGATGCGCCATCAGCGCCGGCGCGCCATGCGCTTTCATGGCCGGCAGGTTCGGGTCAAGCTGACGCGCCGCCAATGCGCGCGCTTCATCCAGCGCGCCCGATCTCAGCATGGCGTCGAAGCGCGCATCGATCGCAGCGTAGAGCGCATCGCGCGGTTCGCGCACCAGGGCTAGGCCCGCCCACGCATCGGATGCCAGCGCCGGTTTGGTCTCAGCATGAAACGCAGTGATGGACGCGCCGGTGGTTTCGTAAACCTCGAACGCGCGCAAGATGCGCGGCGCGTCGTTCGGCTGAAGCCTCGCCGCGCTGTCTGGATCAACCGAAGCAAGCGCTGCGTGCAGAGCCGGCGCGCCTTCTGCCTGCAAACGCGCTTCCAGCGCTGCGCGCAGCTCTACATCAACGGGCGGCGTCTCCATCAAGCCGTGCGTCAGCGCCGAAAAATAAAGTCCGGTGCCGCCTACCAGGATTGGCGTTTTCCCCCGCGCCAGAATGTCGGCAATCACCGCCAGCGCGTCGCCCAGCCAACGCCCCACCGAATAGCGCTCGGCGGCGTCGACATGGCCATAGAGATGGTGCGGGATTTGCGCTTCCTCGGCTGACGTCGGCCGCGCCGTCAGCACGCGTAGGTCGCGATAGACCTGCATCGAATCGGCATTGACGATCTCCGCTGGCGTCCGTTCCGCCAAGGCCAGCGCCAGCGCCGATTTCCCGGACGCGGTCGGCCCCATGATCATAAGCGCGCGCATGAAATTGGCTCTACCCCAGCGGCGGCGCTTATGGGAGAGAGTGCGCCCGCAATGGTCACCCAGCCCCACGCCCTCGTTTTCGTCGCCAACCCCGACGACAAGCCCGCTTACCGCGAGGCGCTGCTCATGCTGGGCCGGGTGGCGCTCTCGCGAAAGCTGCCCCCGCCCACCGTGCTGTCAGGCTGGGAGAGCGCGGAATGGATTTATGAGTCCATCGATGGCGAGCTGCGCCAGGAAGCCGCCGCCGCGGTGGCGGAACTGCCAGTGGACTGGGCGCTCGTGCCCACAACGCAACGGCGCAAGAAGCTTTTGGTGGCGGACATGGATTCCACCATCATCAATGTGGAATGCCTGGACGAGTTGGCCGACTTCGCCGGCCTCAAGGCCGAGATCGCCGCCATCACCGAGCGCGCCATGCGCGGTGAGCTGGAGTTCGAGCCCGCGCTGCGCGAGCGCGTCAGCAAGCTGAAGGGCCTCGCATTGAACGCACTACAACGCTGCTATGATGAGCGCGTGGCGCTGAATCCGGGCGCAGAGGTTTTCGTGCGCACCATGGCGATGCATGGCGCACGCTGCGCGCTTGTCTCCGGTGGTTTCACCTTTTTCACTTCACGTGTTGCTGAGCGGGCAGGCTTTCACAGCAACCGCGCCAATGTGCTTCTGGACGATGGCGCCGCGCTCATCGGCCAAGTGCAAGAACCTATTCTTGGCCGCGCCGCGAAACTGGCGGCGCTGCAAGAAGACGCCGCTGAGCTTGGCCTTTCAGCGCACGAAACGCTCGCTATCGGCGACGGCGCCAACGATCTGGCCATGATCAAGGCCTCGGGCCTTGGCGTCGCTTATCGCGCCAAGCCCATCGTGGCGGCGGAAGCGCATGCGCGCATCGACTATACCTCGCTTGAAACCGCCCTCTTCTTCCAAGGCTATCGGCGCGAAGAATTTTGGAGCCGTCCGCATTGAGCCTGCCGCGGCGACCGCAAGCGGTCATCTTCGATTTTGACGGCCTCGTCATCGACAGCGAGCGCCTGGTGCGCGACGCCATGATTGCTGTGGCGCCCAAGTTTGGCCGCGAGGTCGACGAGGCGTTCTTCCTTAGCTTGGTCGGCCGCGCGCGCGATCATAATACTGCGGCGCTGCACGCCTTCTTCGGGCCGGGCTTCGCCATCGAGGATTTTCACACCGCCGTTGGCGCGCACATTGGCGGGGCGAGTTTTGGCGGCGCGCCGCTGAAAACCGGCGTCACCGAACTGCTGGATGTTTTGGACGCCGCCGCTACGCCGCGCGCAATCGCCACCTCATCTTCGCACGATTGGGTGCAGCGCCATTTGACCCTGCATGCGCTGGATGCGCGCTTCAACACGGTGGTGGCGAGCGGCGATTACGCCAATTCCAAGCCTCACCCCGAACCTTATCTCACCGCAGCAGCCCGGCTCGGCGTGGCGCCGGAACTATGTTTAGCGCTGGAAGATTCCTATAGCGGCGTGACCGCCGCGCATGCGGCGGGCATGATGACGATCATGGCGCCAGATCTGCTTGCCCCGACGGAGGACATGCGCGCACGCACCGTTCGCATAGTCGAAACCCTACACGAAGTCGCCGCGCTGTTGCGCTAGCTGCGCGGCTGCAGCCGGCGATAAGTGACGCGGCCTTCCCGATTCACCTTCAGCACGATGGCCCGCTCGCCGATTGCAGCGCGTTCCGCGACCGCACGCGCATCAAGAATAGAGCGCACATTCTCAAACGCCATCTGCTCGATCACATCGCCGGGCCGCAGCACGCCCTCATTGGCCGAACCAATATCGGCCGCGAGCACAACCAGGCCCTCCACGTCCGGCTCGATCTGAAATTCCTCACGCAAACTGGGATCGAGTTCGCTCAGAGCAATCCCGAACAAGCGCCCGCCACGCGGACCACCGTCATAGCGCGGCCCATCATCTGCGCCGCCCTCAACGATGCGCGCGCCGCCATCGCTGCTTTCCTGCAGGCGCTGAATCGTCGCCTGCAGGGTGCGTCGCTGCCCGTCGCGCATGATCTCCACCGTCACCGCCGCGCCAATCTGCGCGTCCCCCACCATGCGGGTAAGCGCGCGACTGTCGCTCACATCATTGCCGGCGAATTTGAGGACGATATCCCCCGGACGCAGACCCGCCGCCGCGGCCGGGCCGTTTGGCGTGATGCGCGTCACCACTGCGCCTGTTTCACCCGCATAGCCCGCGCGCTCGGCGGCTGACGGGGTCAAATCGGCCATGCGCACGCCAAGCCAGCCGCGCCGCGTTTCACCATAGCGCAGCAGCTGCGCCACAACGGGCGATACGATCGAAGACGGCGTAGCGAAGCCGACGCCGACGGACCCGCCGGTCGGCGATACAATGGCGGTGTTCACACCAATCACCTCGCCATCGAGATCGAACAGCGGTCCGCCCGAATTGCCGCGATTAATGGCGGCGTCGGTCTGGATGAAATCGTCATAGCGCCCCGCATCAATGTTGCGATTGCGCGCCGACACAACGCCGACAGAAAGCGAGCCGCCAAGCCCGAACGGATTGCCGATGGCGAGCACGATATCGCCCACGCGCGCATCGTCGCTATCGCCGAAGCTGACATAAGCCAGCGGCGCGCGCGGACGAAAACGCAGCACGGCGATATCCGTGGCCGGATCGCGGCCGACGACAGTCGCATCGTAACGCTGGCCGTTCTGCAGGATCACCTCAATCGCATCGGCTGCCTCGATCACGTGATTATTCGTCACCACCACGCCATCGGCGGAGATGATGAAGCCCGAACCAAGCGATGTGACCTGCGCGGCCCCCTCGCCCATGCCTTCATTAAAGCGCTGGAGCGGCGAACCGGGCGGGAACCGCGGCAAGTCTTCCACGCCCGAAACACGCTGGCTGGTGGCGATGTTGACGACCGCCGGCGAAAGCCGCTCTACCAGATCGGCATAGCCGGCGCTGGGCGCGCGCGGCTGCGCGTAGGCCGGCGCGGCGAGCGCTAGTGCGAATACAATAAACCAGTGACGCAAGCCCAAGACTCAACGCTCCTCGGAGCGGTCGAGCCTAGCGAGGGGCGCGGCCGACGCAACGCGCGGCCGCACCAGAACTCAAGAATATTTCGGCCAGGGTCTAGCCGCCGCGGCGCTGCATGTAGCGGAAGAAGTCGCTGTCCGGCGGCACGACGATGGGCGTGCCCGCGTCCAGCGCCGTCTCATAGGCGCGCATGGAGCGGTAGAAGGCGGCAAACTCCGGATCGCGGCCATAAGCGCCGGCGAAAATCCGCGCGCGCTCGCCTTCACCCTGACCACGCAGACGCTCGCTCTCCTCCTGCGCCGTGGCGCGGATGATGGTGGCGTCGCGCGCGCCTTCGGCGCGGATGGTTTCAGCCACCTGCTGGCGCTCGGACCGCATCCGCTCATAGACGCGCTCCTGCGTTTCCTGCGGCAGATCGGCATGACGAATACGCACATCCACCACCTGCACGCCGAGCTCGGTCGCGGCGGAGCGGTTGAGGTCGGTCTCGATGGCTTGCATCAGCGCGGCGCGGCGGCCGGAAATGATGTCGTTCGAGGTGGCTGCGCCCAAAGCACGGCGCATGGCCGATTCCGCGAAGGTGGCTAGGCGCTGAGCGCCGCCATCTTCGGTTTGCGCGCTTTGGTAGAATTTCAGCGGATCAACGATCCGCCAGCGCACCGAGGCGTCGACAATCAGGCGTTCCTGGTCGGAGGCGACGATCGGTTGCCCCTCAAGCGTCAGGCCAAGATTGCGCTTATCGTAGATCACCACCGTGTCGAGGAAGGGGATCTTGGCGTAGAGGCCAGGCGCATCGACGCTGGCGTTAATGGTGCTGGTGAACTCACCCAAGCGCAGCACAATGGCTTGACGGTCTTGGCGCACCACAAAAATGGTCTGCGACAGCACGAATAGCGCTGCGAGCACAACGCCAACAATCATTACGGGCGATCTGAACATTAGCCGCCTCCTGCTTGGGCGCGTGGCGCTGCGTTGCGCCGGATCATGCCGTCGAGCGGCAAGTAAGGCACAGCGCCGCCGCGTTGATCGAGAATGATCGTGTCCGCGTTGTTGAACACACGCTCCATGGTTTCGAGATAGAGCCGATCGCGCGTAACCCGCGGCGAGGCGCGATATTCGTCATAAACAGCGTTGAAGCGCTCGGCCTCGCCTGTGGCCTCCCGCACCACCCGCTCACGATAGGCCTGCGCTTCATTGGTGATGCGCGCCGCTTCGCGCTGGGCGTTATTGCGCGCAGCTTCCGCGTCCTGGCCGGCATTGACGACGTCGTTGAACGCCTCGATCACCGCTGGCGGCGCAGCCGCGCTCAGCAATTCGACCTGCAGCACGCGCACGCCAACCTCATACTCGTCCAGCACTTGCTGCAACAGCTCTTCAACTTCGAGCTCCACGGCGGCGCGGTCGGTGGTGATGATTGGCTCAAGCTGACGCCGCCCAATCACCTCGCGCATCGCGCTTTCGGCGACGCCGCGCACCGCCTGCTCAGGATCACGCACATTGAATACAAAGCCGCGCACGTCAGCGATGTTGTAATAGATGCGGAAGTGGATCTCGACGATGTTGCGATCGCCGGTGATCATCAGGCTCTCTTCCGGATTATCGACAATGCGATTGTTCTGTTCCGTGAAGCCGATCTCGCGCGTGCGCTGACCGGTTACGTTGACCACGCGCCGCGCTTCGATTGGCGGCGGGGCGTGCCAGTGGAGGCCTGGACCGGTGGTGCGGCTATAATTGCCGAACGTGGTGATGACCGCGTTCTCGCCTTCATCGACCATGTAAACGCCCAGCAGCAGCCAGCCGCCGAATAAGGCGCCAGCGATCAGCGGCCACGAAAAGCCACGCTTGCCGTCGCCAAACTTGAAGCCGCCGCCGCCGCTGCCGCGCATGCGCTCGCCGAAGCGGCGCAAAATCTCTTCAAGGTCGGGGGACTGGTTCGGCGGAGGCTGCCGCGGCGGCGCGCCCCACGGCCGGCGCGGACCGCTGCCCCACGGACCGGATCCCTTATCGGGGCCCCGATCACCACCGCCTGACTGATCATTCCACGGCATTAGATATTCTATCCCCGCCAAAATTGACCCAGGGCGTTAACCCTTGCGCGCCACTTCTTGACCGCTTGCGAAGGCCTCGTGCGCGCCGATATGTGGCGCACGGGATAAAGGATCAAGCATGAACACCCGGTTGGCGGCGCTCGAAAAGGCGCTTGAAGCGCGCCTCGACAGCGTAAAAGATCCCGTGAGCGGCAAGGGGTTGTTCACGGCTGGCCGCATTGCGGGACTCGCCATCGACGCGAACGGCAAGGCTTCGTTCACCATTGAAGCCCCGCCGAATGAGGCGGAACGCTATGCAAAAGCACGCCTGGAGGCTGAAACAGCCGCGCGGACGCTTGCCGGCGTCACCGGCGTGACGGCTGTGCTGACGGCGCATCAGGCCGAAAAGACGCCGCAAGCGGCGGGCGGCGCGGCTCAGGTGCGCGCCATTGTCGCTGTCGCGAGCGCCAAAGGCGGGGTCGGTAAATCCACTGTTGCCGCGAATTTAGCCTGCGCGTTTGCCGCACTCGGGCTGAAAACCGGACTGCTCGACCTTGACGTTTACGGCCCCTCCGCCCCGACGCTGCTGGGCGTGGCCGGGGTCAAACCGCTGGCGGGGCCTAACAAGACCATTTTCCCGATCGAGGCTCACGGCCTCAAAACCATGTCGATCGGCTATCTGGTCGACCCTGCCTCGCCCATGATCTGGCGCGGCGCGATGGCGACCAGCGCCGTGCGGCAAATGCTCGACGACGTGCAGTGGGGGGCGCTGGACGTGCTGGTGCTCGACCTGCCGCCCGGCACAGGCGATGTGCAGCTCACCCTGGTGCAGCGCACGCCGCTGGCCGGCGCGATCATCGTCTCGACGCCGCAGGAAATGGCGCTGGCGGATGTGCGCCGGGGCCTGGCCATGTTCGAGAAGACGCATGCGCCTATTCTCGGCGTGATCGAGAACATGGCCTATTTCGAAGACAGCGCCGGCAAGCGGACGCACATTTTCGGCGAAGGCGGCGCGCGCCGCACCGCAGAACAGGCCGGCGTTCCGTTCCTTGGGGAAATTCCGATCGATGTGAGTTTGCGCGAAAGCGCCGACGCCGGCGCTCCGCTGGTCGTGACCGCGCCAGAAAGCGCAACGGCGCAACGGTTCCGCGAAATCGCGCAAGCCGCTTTGGACAACATCACCCGCATCGGCAAGCCAGCGCCAAAAATCGCGCTGGTGTGAGCCGCTAGGCGGGCGCCCGCGCCGGAGCGGCGATCTCGCCCTCCATGAAATCGCCACGGCGAAAATTGAAGCGCTTTAAGTTGGCATCGAAGGCGGCCAGAACGTCAGCGCTGTAGTGCCGCTCCAGCACACCGGAAATTTTTTCGATGTATGCGGCCGAGAGCGGAGTACGCAGCGTCCAAGGCAACGAAAAACAATCAATCGCCAGCGCCTCGAGTTTCTCACGTTCGATCCTCAGATCAACGAAGAAGATGTTGCCCTTATTGGCCGCCGCCCGCCAACGGAACGCCTCGGGAAATTGGTCGAACAAATATTTTGGACCGATGCCCAAAGCGCCACCTGGGTTCTTGAAAAGCCGCAAATCGTGATGGATCGCGAGTTTGCGCCCGGTCATGAACGGATAGAGGCAAAGCGTATCGATGAGCGGCCATGGATGCTGGTGATTGGCGTCGATGAAGGCCATGTCGAATTGTTGGTTGAGGGTCTCAATATCTAGCGCCGTGGTGAAGGGACGTTTCTCAACTTTGACCTGCGACCCCTTAAAAATCTCGCCGATGAGAAAGCCGTTTTCTTTGGTCGTATCGCCAAAGAAGGTGTTGTCGTGATCAAGCGTGTAGAAGAGTTCGCCCCCGTGCTCGGCCATTTGCGAGGCGATCAGGCCACCTGACAATCCCGACGCCATGCCGATCTCAATAAAACTGCGCGGCCGGAAGCGCTCGATCTGCGCGAAGATAAACATGGTTTCGCCAGCGCTGACGGAACCCCAACCTTTTTTCCAGTGCGCTTCGAAGACCGCATCAACTGCCGCTCGGTCCATCTCTGATCTCCTGCACCCGCGTCCGAGGCCTAGCTCGCTTTATGCCATGTCCCGGGGACTTTTTCGCCGTAGGCCGTCTGAACGTACTGATAGACCGGCGAGAATACTTCTAGATGACGCGCCAATTTGCGGCTGTCGATTTTTTTCAGACTCTTCACGCCGTCTGTCGAGTTTACGCGCTTTTTCAGATCGGGCTGCACGTAGGCGGCGCCCAAAAAGTCAGTAAGGTTGCGCAAATGCGTATCGGGCGCCGCGAAAATGCTCTCATAGAAGGCCACGTGCACACGCTCAGCCCCGAAGGCGGATACTAAACGGGGAATAATGAGATCGTAGCGGCCGCGCACCAGGTCGTCCTCGCGATAGGAGAACTCGCCGCCCTCACCTGTGCTTCTGCCGTCGCGCTCCTTGTGGCGCAACGCCGACAAATAGCGCTGCACAGGATCGCGCATCACAAACAGCACTTTGAGCGCCATGCCTTGCTCAGCGACGAGGCGATCGATTTCCAGCAGCCCAGGCTCCGCAATCAGCGAATAGGACGGCGTGAAGTCACAGACGAATTCACGCCCCGCCTTGTTCAACCCATTGAAATAATCGAAATAGAGTTCCGGTTCCCCGCGCATCCGCGCCCGCGCCAATATGTGCTTGAAATGTGGTTTCTCGTACGCGGTCGCCGGCTCCGCTGTTTGCCGGTGCAGCCAGCGCACGAACAGCAAATCGAAATGGGCGCACCGTTCCGGAGCAAGCAGTGCATCGAAGAAATGCATTTCCTTCAGCGGCGAGGTGAGGAATTGGGAATGGCCGGAAAAATAATCGTGCAGCCAAGACGTACCCGCCTTCTGCGCGCCAAAGCACAGAAACATGGTCTTGCCTTCCAGATACTTGAACCGTTCGCCCGAACTCATTGCCCGCTCGTCGTCCCTTTGCGGGCTGAAACATAGTCGTTCAAGCGAACATGTCCAAACCTTCGCGGCGCCATAGCCAAGCTATTTCAAGCTGTGCCGCAGTCCTTTGCGGGGTGCCTATTCTCGCGCGGCCGCCGCTTCTTGCGGCGTCAGGGTCACGCTGGACATGCTGATTTTGGCCGAGCCCTCAACCAGCTCGCGCGAATGCGCCACGTAGAGGATGGTGCGGTTCTCGAGATCAACCACCCGCCGCAGCGCCAGGCGCTTGAACAACAAGCTGGCGCGCTGGTTGAAGATTTCCTCGCCCGAGCGGTCAAGATCGACTCCCTCCAGCACGAGCGGGCCAATGCGCTGGCAGGAAACAGCCGAATTGGACGGATCTTCAAACCAATTGCCCTGACGAATGCGGTCAAGGAAGGAGCGGTCGAAGTAAGCGAGGTGACAGACCACGTTCGGAATCTCTGGATCGGCCAACGCCTCGATCGAGATTTCATTTCCCATCAAGTCGTTCGAGAATGAGCCAACCTCGTCGCCGCCGCGCCCGCAGGCTGCGAGCGCCAACGCCATCGCCGCGACCACAGCGCGCCCTGCCCATTTCATGTGACGCTCCCATCTTGCCCAGGCCTTGGTCTGGCATTGTGCTCAACCGCTCCGGCTGGGGCGAGTTCCCTATTCGAGCCGCAGCACGCGAATAGTGTTGGTTTTGCCGGCGCGGCCAAAGGGAATGCCGGCGATGACAACGACGCGGTCCCCCGCCGCCGCTGCGCCGAGCGCACGCACAGCCTGATCCGCCTGCGCCACCATTTCCTCCACATTGGCGACATCCTTGGTGACGACGCTGCGCACGCCCCATACCAAAGCCAAGCGCCGCGCGGTTTCCAGGATCGGCGTCAGCCCCACCACGCCGCAGCGCGGCCGCTCACGCGCAACGCGCAGCGCCGTCGAGCCCGTTGCGGTAAAGGCCACCACGGCGGCGCAATCAAGCACATCGGTGATGTGTCGCGCCGAAAGCGCGATCGCATCGGCGGTCGTCGCTTGCGGCGGGGCCATGTCCCGCGGCAGGCCGGACCAGTAAGCCTCATCGGCCTCCACGGCGCGGATGATGCGGTCCATGATCGCGACCGCGCTTTGCGGATGGCGGCCAACCGCGCTTTCCGCCGAGAGCATCACCGCATCAGCGCCCTGATAGACCGCAGTGGCGACATCGGAAGCTTCCGCGCGCGTGGGCGTGGGCGCATCCACCATGCTTTCCAGCATGTGCGTGGCAACGATCACCGGCCGCCCCGCCGCGCGCGCGGCGCGAATGATGCGGCGCTGGGCGATCGGCACCTGTTCAGGCGGCAATTCGACGCCGAGATCGCCGCGCGCGACCATGACCGCATCGGAAGCTTCGACAATGGCTTCAATCTCATCGAGCGCAGACGGTTTTTCGATTTTTGAGATGATGCCGGCGCGCGCGCCGATCAGCGCGCGCGCTTCGTGCACGTCGTCCGGATGCTGCACAAAGGAGAGCGCGATATAATCGACCCCGAGATCGAGCGCATAGGCGAGGTCTTCCCGGTCCTTCTCGGTGAGGGCTGAAACCGGCACGCGCCGCGTGGGGACGTTAATCCCCTTCTGGTTCCTCAGCGCACCGCCAAAATCGACGCGCGCATGGACGATCTCACCGACGCGCTCCGTGACCGTAATTTGCAGCTTGCCGTCATCGAGCTTGAGCACATCCCCCGGCGCCAGCACGGCGACGAGCTCGGGATGTGGCAAGCGGATGTGGCCCGGCTCGCCGGGTTCGTTCGAGCCTTCCAGCCGCACCACTTCGCCATAGCGCAGCGTGATTTCGCCGCCCGGAAAAGTCCCGACGCGAATTTTCGGCCCCTGCAAATCCGCGAACACCGCGACAGGGCGCCCCGCCTTCGCTTCCGCCGCCCTGATCGAGTCTATGCGCCGCTTATGATCTTCGCGTGCGCCATGGCTGAAATTCAGCCGAAAACAATTCACGCCCGCATCGATCAGCATGGCGAGCCGTTCCGGCGGATCGCTGGCCGGGCCCATGGTCGCTACAATCTTGCAGTCACGCGCGCGCATGTGAGCCTCCGCCCTTCTCAGCGACTTACAATGCGCGCCGCCCTGCTTGTCCAGCGGCAAAAAGCTGACGTCAGCCCTGCGCCAGCGCGCGCTGACGCGCCGGGCGCGCGCCATACACGTCACGCACGCGCGCAAGATTGGGGTAGCGGTCGAGTCCGCCGCGCAGGCCAAGCGCATCGAGCACAAAGCTCATCTGAATGTCGGCCACAGTGAACCTGTTGGCGGCGAAATAATCCTTCCCCTCCATGGCGCGATCGCAGAAACTCAAATGATTGTCGATCTCCGGCTCGACGCGGAATTTCATGATCGGCGACTCCGAAGCGCCGGCGCGATCAAGATAAATCTTCAACAGCAGGGGCAGCATGGCCGAGCCTTCGGCGAAATGCAGCCAGAACAAATAATCCGCCCGCGCCGGATCGCCGGGCGCGACGCTGAGCTTTCCTCCGCCCTCCGTCTCCGCGAAGTATTCCAGGATCGCCCCGCTCTCGGCATAAACTTTGCCGTCGCGCTCAATCACCGGCGATTTTCCGAGCGGATGTACCGCCTTCAATTCAGGCGGCGCCAGCTGCGTCGCGGGATCGCGCGGATAGCGCTTCACTTCATACGGCAAGCCCAACTCTTCGAGCAGCCACAAGATGCGCGACGAGCGGCTCATCAGCAGGTGGTGGACAATGATCATGGCGTTTCCTCAATACGGATTGAAATTGAGCGTCTTGCCCGGCTCCGGCCAGCGCAGTTTCACCAGCTTGCCGGTGGCTGAAAGGGTCACATAAGCGTCGCGCATGTCGGCGCCGCCGAACGCGATATTGGTCACGATCGGGTCAGGCAGCGCAACATGCGAAGAGCGTCCCTCAGGGCTGATGGTCGTCACGCCGCCTTTAACAATGGTCGCCACGCACACGGACCCATTAGCTTGCACCGCTAAGCTGTCGAAGAAACAGAACTCGCTTTGCCCGGCCACGAATCGGCCGGCCGCTCCGGGCGCTGGCGGCGAGACTTCGCCGGCGCCGACAATGTCATAGGCCCAGAGCCGCGCCATGTCGGTTTCAGCCGCGTAGCAAACCGTCTCATCCGGCGAGAGCCCGACACCGTTGAGCTTCGCGCCATAATAGACCTGCTTCAGCAGCGAGCCATCGGGCTTGGCGTAGTACAAACCGCCACGCTCCATCGTGCGGTCGTGATTTTTGCCGAGATCGGTGAACCAGAACGCGCCCGATTTCTCGAACACAATGTCGTTCGGGCCCGACAGGCGTTCGCCCTCAAAGATTTCGTAAACGCGCTCGACCTTGCCGGTGTTGAGATCGACCCGTTCGATCCGGCCCGTCGTATAATCGTCCGGCGTGTTGCCCGGCACGAGCAGGCTGCCAAAGTCGTGATAAATGAAGCCGCCATTGTTGCAGACATACATGGCGCCGTCAGGTCCCAAAGCCGCGCCATTGGGACCGCCGCCCAGCGTGGCGACGATTTCAGTCTTCCCCTTCCAGCAGCGCGTCAGCGTTCCGCGCGCGATCTCAACCAGGATCACCGAGCCATCCGGCATCACCACCGGGCCTTCCGGAAACCTCAGCCCCTCGGCGATGATTTCGACGTCCATGCTCATCTCCTGCGATCGAGCACGCGCACGGCGAAATCCGCCTCATCGCCCGCTCCAGCGGTGACCTCTTCGCGCGATGTCTCGATCCACTGCGCCGGATCGAGCTTCGGAAAACGCGCATCGCCTTCAGGGTCAAGCGCGACTTCCGTGTAGCGCAGCCGATCCGCCAGCGGCAGCGTTTCAGCATAGAGCAATGACCCGCCGATGACGGCGTATTCGTCCACGCCCATCTCTTCGGCCATGGCGCGCCCGGCGGCGAGAAAAGCGTCGAGCTTGGTGAAAGCCCAAGCCTCTTTCGGCCTGAACGAGGCATCGCGCGTCAGCACCAGATTTTTCCGGCCTGGCAGCGGGCGCACAAACAGCGAGTCCCAGGTTTTGCGCCCCATCAAGACCGGCTTGCCCATGGTGGCGGCCTTGAACCGCGCCATGTCCGATTTCAGCCGCCAAGGCAGCGCGCCGTCACGGCCAATCACGCCATTGCGGGCCACGGCGACGACCAAGGTGAGTTTGGGACTCATTGGCCTTCTCTACCCCGTCATGCTGGACGCGCGAAGCGCGATCCGAAATCCAGGCCTCGCTCCGCCCGCCCGGGATGACGTAAGGTGTGACGCTCAAGCCAAGGGGAACCGCCCATGTGGAGATATCTCGGCCTCGTTCTGCTGACGATGGTGGGCGTCATTATCGTCATGGGCGTGCTGCGCTTCCTGTTCGGGCCGGAACTGGTTGGGCTGATCTGGCTGGTGCTGCTCGTGGTCGGCGTCGTCGTGATCGTGCGCAACTTCGCCTCCAACCGCAAAGTCGCGGACGCCGCGCCGGAGGCGCGCGCGCAGGCGCTGAGCTTCGCCGCCGATCCCTCGCGCGCCACGCTTTACGTGCTGCGCACGCAGTTTCTCGGCATGGCCGTGGGCGTGAATGTCGAGGTCGACGGCAAGCCGGTGGCGCAACTGAAAAGCCCGCGCTTTACACGGGTGCTGCTGACGCCCGGCGCGCATCGCGTGAGCGGCTATACCGGCCCAGCGAGCGGGCGCAAACCGGGCGGCGAACTCGACCTCAACGCCGCGCCCGGCGAGATCATTGTGGTGATGTGCGAAGTTCAGCCCGGCATGGTCGGCACAACCTCTATGTTCAAACGCGTCGACCTCGAAACCGTGCGCGCCAAGCTGCAGAGCACGCGCATGGTCGCGCCCGACCTCGTCGAAGTATGAGCCTGCTCGATCGCACCGTTTGGAGTTCGCTCACCACGCGCCAAAGCGCGTTGGCGCTTGGAGACGCCGCGCGCGCGCTCCGATTCAAGCCGGACTACGGCATGTTCGTCGCCGCCGCGGACGCTTCGCCCGAGGCGCGTGCGGCGATGGCGCAGCTGGTGACGCCCGCGGGCGCCGCGGAGGTCGAGATCGAGTTCGCCGCACCGCCGCCACCGGGCTGCAGTGTGGTGTCGGAGCGCTTGGTGCACCAAATGGTGATGACGACGCTCAACCCAGCGCCGGCGCGCAACATCGCCATTGTCCCACTCACCGAAGCCGACGCGTCTGAAATGCGCGCGCTGGCCGAGTTCACCAAGCCTGGCCCCTTCTTCGCGCGCACCCATCAACTCGGCGATTTCGTCGGCGTGAAACTGGACGGCAAACTTGCCGCCATGGCTGGCGAGCGCATGCAGCCGACTGGCTACACCGAGGTCAGCGCGGTCTGCACCCACCCCGACGCGCGCGGACGCGGATTTGCCGGCGTGCTGATGAGCCATGTCTGCGCCAACATCATCGCCCGCGGCGAACAGCCTTTCTTGCACACCTACGCCGACAATACCGGCGCGATCGGGCTTTACGAGAAGCTGGGCTTCACGTTTCGGACTGAGGTGCGGATGCGGGTGTTGGTGCGCGATTAGCGAGCCGATACACCACAAGAAGCGCCGCCGGCGCGCCCAGGATCCAATACGCGCCGACCAAAAGGGCGAACACATCCGCCCGCACCAGCGCCACGCCGAACACAAGCATCGCGGCCAGGAGCAGAACGACAAAAATGAAGCCAAGAACCACAAGCGCTATCGCGGCGTAGATGAAGAGCCGCACCAGAGCGCCGCCCATCATACTGCGATCGGCGCCTTGATGCTCGGATGCGCCTGGTAGCCGACCAGTTCGAAGTCCGCATACTCGAAATCGAAAATGTCGGTCTTGGCCGGATTGATGCGCATCTCCGGCGGCGCGAACGGCGTGCGCGCGAGTTGCGTTTTCGCCTGCTCGAAATGGTTCATGTAGAGATGCGCATCGCCGAATGTGTGCACGAAATCGCCGGGCTTAAGGCCGGTGACCTGCGCCATCATCTGCGTCAGCAGCGCATAGGACGCGATGTTGAACGGCACGCCGAGAAACACGTCCGCGCTGCGCTGATAGAGTTGGCAGGAGAGCTTCCCGTCCGCGACGAAGAATTGAAACAGGCAATGGCAAGGCGGCAGCGCCATCTGATCCACGTCCGCCGGGTTCCAGGCGCTCACAATATGCCGGCGCGAATTCGGATTGGTTTTGATCGACTGCACCACATTGGCGATCTGATCGATCACGCGGCCATCCTTCGCTTCCCAGGAGCGCCATTGCTTACCATAGACCGGCCCAAGCTCGCCCTGCTCATTGGCCCACTCATCCCAGATCGTAACGCCCTGCTCCTGCAGCCAGCGCACATTGGAATCGCCGCGCAGGAACCAGAGCAATTCGAGGATGATGCTTTTCAGATGTAGCTTCTTGGTGGTCAGCAGCGGGAAGCCGGCGGAGAGATCGAAGCGCAATTGCCGCCCGAACACGCCGCGCGTGCCTGTGCCGGTGCGGTCGCCGCGATCGACGCCGTTGTCCAAGATGTCCTGAAGCAGGCCGAGATAGGCCGCGTCCGCCTGTGAAGGTGGACTTGTCTCCTCGATTCTCGTCGCCGGTTCGGCCAAATCAGCTCTCCTCTGCAGAGAGTAGCTTGGCGCGGAAGGCCAATCCGGCAAGTCCCGCCCCGATCAAGGGCGCAACAATGAACAGCCAGAGCTGGCTCAGCGCATCGCCCAACACCCAAAGCGCGGGCCCCAGCGAGCGGGCCGGGTTCACCGAAACGCCCGTCACCTGAATGCCGACAATGTGAATAACTGTCAGCGTCAGGCCGATGGCGAGGCCGGCCAGCTGGCTGGGCGCGCCGGCTTGGGTCACGCCCAGAATCGTCACCAAGAAGATGAACGTGGCCACCACCTCGAACACAAAGCCTGAGCTCATGCTGTAGCCGCCGGGGGAATTGGCGTCATAGCCATTCTGACCCAAACCGTTGACCGCAAGCACATAATCCGGAGATCCGGAGGCGATCATGTAGACCACGCCGGTGCCAACAATGGCGCCCGCGCACTGCGCAATCACATAGCTGATGAGATCACTCGTCGGCATGCGCCCAGCGATCCAGGCGCCGAAGCTCACCGCGGGATTGACGTGACACCCCGACACCGGGCCGATCCCATAAGCCATCGCCACAATGGCCAGCCCGAAGGCCCAGGCGATGCCCTCCTGGCCGACCACGCCAAACCCCGCCAGCACGGCCGAGCCGCAGCCGAACAGAACCAAAGTGAATGTGCCTACAAACTCAGCCGCGAACTTCTTGATCATCAACGCCAGCCTCCGCCCTGGGAACCGCATTAAGGCGAGTCTGCCGGCTTTCACTAATCAAGGTTTGAGGCTGGCGGCTAAGCGCCTATATTCGAATCGTCCGGCTTGCCCGGACTATGGCGATAAACGCGCGGAGATAGGCGGATCGGACCCGGGTGCGATGCCCGGCGGCTCCACCAGATTTTCCTCCTGGCCCTTCGTTGGGGCGCCAGATTTGGGAATGCGGGGCCGAAATAGGATCGACGGACGTTGAAGGCCGAAGCTTTTGCTCGGGTGGTCCCGTTACAGGCCAAACAGCAATAGTTGCCAACGACAACAATGCTGAGGAATTCGCCCTCGCTGCGTAAGCAGTGCGGAGTTTTCCGATCTTAAGTCCTACTGAGTAGCATCACTAGGCGGGGCTCCCCGGCGCCCGGCAACAGAAGCCGGGGATTTACTCGCCCGCCAAACGCCGGGCGCCAAAACGAAATCACCGCCCGGCGCCAGAAGCCGCGGATTTACTGTCCTCCTTCATAATTGTTCGCGCTCACAAAAATGCGAGGCGCCGCAGGCGCGCATTTCTCCCGCGCTGCGTGCGCCACATGATGTGCGGGGTCGAACCGCCCGCCCCGACTCGCTTGATGCGCGAGCATGTTGAATGCACATGCAGCATGGATGTGTTCAGCGTGCATGGCGCAGGTGTGTCGCTGCATTGCCGCGCAATTCGCCTGACGCCGCGTGGAAAGGCCGCGAATTCGCGTTCCATGGATCAGCAATTGACTGCCCGGAATGAACCGCTAAGGGTTGGGTCGATTTTTGGCCAAGGAGGGGCGGCGTGGCCGACGACCTGATCGGTTATGACCATCTGATGCAAGACGCATTGCGCGGCGTTGTGCGCGCTGCGTTGCAGGAAGCCGCTTCCCCGCGCGGGCTGCCCGGCAAGCATCATTTCTACATAACCTTCCGCACCCATGCTCCAGGCGTCATCATCCCGGAGCATCTCTCTGCGCGCTATCCTGATGAAATGACGATCGTGCTCGAGCACCAGTTCTGGGATCTCGAGGTTTATCCCGATCGCTTTCGCGTCATCCTCAAGTTCTCCGGTCAGCCGCACCCGATCGTGATCCCGCTGGCGGCGATCACGCGCTTCTTCGATCCGAGCGTGAAGTTCGGCCTGCAATTCGAGCAAGCGGCCAATCACGAAGCGCGCATGGTTTCGGGAGACAGCGCCGCAACCACGCCTGCGCAAGAGCCGCAAGCGACGGCTCAAGACGCAGAGCCCCTGCCGAACAGTTCGGTCGTAAGCCTCGACGCGTTCCGCAAGAAGTAACGCCGCAAATTCCCGTATGAGCAAATGGTGAGTGTTCCGTACGGAACGATACGCCCGCCGCCGTGTTGAAGCGTCGCGCAAAAATTCTCATACGGAGTACTCGAGCTCTGCGAGCGCCGCCCTTTTCGTCAAACCCGCCGCACCGCCTTCACCAGAATCCGATCACGCTCACCGGCCATGCGTTCGCACAAAAGCCGCGCGATTTGCACGTCGTCGAAAAAGACATGCCCTTTCAGCGCGTCGAGCAGCGCCTTGGCGAGATTGTCGAGATCGAGCCCGGGCGGCTCGCCCGCATACTCCATCCTAATCTCGACCTCGAAATCACCCCAACGCGGGCGGATGGCGAAATCCTTGCGGAAAAACTCATAGACGAGCGGCTTGTAATAACGCGCCTGGGTGGTGATGCCATCGATCGACACCTCCAGCCCGCTGGCAATCTCGCGCGCGCGCACTTTGCCGCGCCCTGTCCAATCGCTCCCGTTCACATCGCGCCTTCCACGGACTTGATCGCCGCCAAGGCTGCCCATATCCCCTTGGCGGTTCAATTCCTCAAGGCGTCCCCCATGGCCACCCGCACCGAAACCGACACATTTGGCCCGATTGAAGTTGATGACGGCGTCTATTGGGGCGCGCAGGCGCAGCGCTCGCTGCAGAATTTCAAGATTGGCGAAGAGAAGATGCCGGCGCCGATCGTGCGCGCGCTGGGGATCGTCAAACGCGCCGCGGCGGAAGCCAATATGGAACTGGGCGTGCTGAAGCCGGAAATCGGCGAAACGGTCGTCAAAGCCGCGCAGGAAGTGATTGAGGGCAAACTCAACGCCCACTTTCCCCTCTCGGTCTGGCAAACCGGTTCGGGCACGCAGTCCAACATGAACGCCAATGAGGTGATCTCGAACCGCGCCATCGAAATGCTCGGCGGCGTGAAGGGCTCGAAAAAGCCGGTTCATCCGAACGATCACGTCAATATGAGCCAGTCTTCCAACGACACCTTCCCGACGGCCATGCACATTGCCTGCGCCGAGGAGATCGAGCACCGGCTGCTGCCCGCCCTCGCCAAGCTGCGCAATGCGCTGAACGATAAGGCCCAGGGGTGGAAGGACATCATCAAGATCGGCCGCACCCACACGCAGGATGCAACGCCCATCACGCTCGGCCAGGAATTCTCCGGCTACGCTCAGCAAGTCGAAAACGGCATCACCCGCATTGAGCAGACCATGCCGGCGCTGATGCAATTGGCGCAGGGCGGCACCGCGGTCGGCACTGGGCTCAACGCGCCGGTGGGTTTTGCGGAAAAGGTGGCCGAGAAAATTGCCGCAATCACGCAAATGAAGTTCACCAGCGCGCCGAACAAGTTTGAAGCGCTGGCCGCGCATGACGCAATGGTGTTCTCACACGGCGCCATCAACACGGTGGCGGCCTCGCTGTTCAAGATCGCCAACGACATTCGCTTCCTGGGCTCGGGCCCGCGCTCGGGCCTTGGCGAATTGGCGCTGCCGGAAAACGAGCCCGGCTCTTCTATCATGCCGGGCAAAGTGAATCCCACCCAGTGCGAGGCGCTGACGCAGGTTTGCACGCAGGTGTTCGGCAATCACGCCGCCCTCACCTTCGCCGGCGCTAGCGGCCACTTTGAACTCAACGTGTTCAATCCAGTGATGGCCTACAACTTTCTGCAGAGCGTGCGCCTGATGGCGGATGCGGCGGTGAGCTTCACGGACAATTGCGTCGTCGGCATCGAACCGCGCCTCGACAATATAAAGGGCGGCCTCGAACGCTCGCTCATGCTGGTGACGGCGCTGGCGCCGAAATACGGCTATGACCGCGCCGCCAAGATCGCCAAGACCGCGCACAAAAACGGCACCACCCTGCGTGAGGAAGCGCTGAAGGACGGCATTGACGGCGCTGACTTCGACGCCATCGTCCGCCCGGAAAAGATGATCGGGCCGGGCTAGACACAAAACGCCGCACGGGTGCGAGCCGCGCGGCGTTTTGGCGCTGACTGAGCCCGAAGCTTAGTGCTTCACTTCCCGCCAGCGGCCCTTGGCCTCGTCTTCAGTGACTGACAGGCGCACTTTGTCGTCCACGACGCTTACCAGCGAAAGTGGCAGAGCGTGGTGCGAGCCGATGCCGAGCGACCGTGTGAGCTCGATCTCATCGCCGCGCACGTGATCCACCTTGCCGATATGCTTGCCGTCGGAGCCGACGACTTCCATGTGCTCGCGGATGGAACTTGCGTTGATCATGTTGGGCCTTCCTTACTCTTACGCAGACCTCAACGTAGCGCTCGGCCTTTCGTTTCCTGATTGGTGTGCTTTATTGGTGTGCTTCGCGCCAAGCGCTGCGCATTTCATGCTCGGTGACGACAAGGCTGGTCGAAGTTGAGCACTGCGGCGACTCGTCCCAGCGGCGCGCCGGCGACGCTAACCACGTGCATCTCAGGACAGATATCGTCCGCATCGGCCAGCATCGTAACGTCAACCAACTAGCCTTTTGAGAGAAAAGCAGTGGTTGCATTGGCGTTCCAATGGAACCGAGCCAAAACTGCACAACTCTCTGCATGGTTTTCGGCGAAATGCAGAAAGAAGTGCTTGGACGAGACGGTAGCGGAAACTACATGCATAGCACCATGAAGGACGTCATCAATTTGCGCCAGGTTCGCAAAGCGAAGGCGCGGCAGGAGGCTGAAGCGAAAGCCGCCGCCAACCGCGCCGCATTCGGCCGCAGCAAATTGGAGAAGCAGAGTTCGAAAGCAAAAAAAGATGCCGTCAACCGCCACCTCGACTCGCACAAGCGAGACAAAGACGCCTAAGGGCTCGCTGCAGAAGCGCTCCATGCGCATTGCGGGCCATCGGACCTCGCTGGCGCTGGAGCAGGAATTCTGGGAAGCGCTGGAGAAGATTGCGCGCGCGCGCAGTCAGAGCCTGCCCGCGCTGATCGCCTCGGTTGATGAACAGCGCGCCAAAGGCGTCCCGGACGCCTCGCTCGCCTCCGCCGTTCGCGTCTTCGTGCTGCAGAACCGCATCTAGCGCGCATTACTGCGCCTTGGCGTAAAGTCCCAATGCATAAAAGCACGGCGACTGCGTGCACTGAAACATGTGCGCCTGCACCGTGAACTGCCCCGATGTGGTCGGGATCACGCCAACCATGGGCGTCGCGTCGGCGGCAGGATCGCGCGAGATTTCGTTGCCGTAGCCGTCATACAGCGCCAGATCGAGGTCGACGCAGTCATTGTCGCAGACTCCCACGACGCGGAATTCGTGACCAACATTGAGCGTGATCGGCCAGTTCCACCCCTGCCCCTGCTCCAGCTGCCCCGTGACCGGATCGCCGGTGCGGACAAAACCTTGTTGCGCCAGGATCTGATCGGCCTGCGCGAGGCGGGCCATCACTTGCTGCTGATAGTCGGCGGCCGTCGCGGGCGCTGCTTGAGGTGTGGCGGCGGGCTGATTAGGGACCGGCGCGATCTGTGTGGTGTCGACCGCTGCGCTGGTGGTCGGCTGATCAGGGATCATGGAGCCAAGCACGCCGAGCAACACCAGTACGCCCACTACGCCGCCGGCAATCCAGGCCCAGGTCGGCACGCCGCCTTTTTTCGGAGCTTCGGCTGCTGGCGTGGACATGGCCGGCTGCACCCGCGGCGGCGCACTCGGCATGGGCGGCGGCGCAGCCCTCGGCCCGCTTGACGCAGCTGCGCGCACCGCTTCGACAAATCTGCGCCAATCGGGGTGATTGGCGTCCCCGGTCCAGCTGGACAAATTCGCCGCCTGCACCTCGCCAAAACCAAAGGGCGCCTGCGAAGCGTCGATCATGGCGGGGATCAGCACGCCCTTATCGCGCCCCATGCGCGCTTCCTCGCGCACCCATTGCGACTTCGTGGAGGTCTGACTCCACAGCACAATCAAAGCTTTGCAGTGCGTGAGCTTGGATTCGATATAGTCGGCCCAGGTCTGACCGGGCGGGATTTCATTGTCCCAGAACACGTCGACGCCGGCCGCTTCGAGGCCCTGCGCCACCTGCTCGGCCCGCGCGCGGTCTTCGCGCGCGTAAGATAGGAACACGTCCGCCAATTCACCCTCCGCCGGTCGCAGCGGCAGTCCTAGCAATCGAAAGCGGGAGAGGCAAAAGCCTCAGGCCGATTTTGGCGGCGGACCGTATTTATTTTCGACCGGCTTACCTGGGATCAGTGCGACAATCAGGATCGCCAGCGCGCCAAGGCCGAACAAAAAAATGCCGGGATAGGCCGCCAACAGCCACCAGCCCGACAGCCCCACATCGTGGAACCGCCGTATTGTGACGGTTACACTCGGCGCCGCGAGACCAAACAGTACGATCGAAAAAAACAGCTGAACGTTGGCTACGCCTTCGGCGTTGATCCCAAACAAGCTGATGTCGATAATCATCGCCACGACCCAAGCGATGAACTGAAACAGCCCGAACATCCAATACTCGAGCCGCCGGGCGCGCCCATTGCCGTCAAAATACTTGCGCAGGCATTTGAGGATGTACCCAGGCGGCGAAAGCTGTTCGTCCGCGCCAGATGAAATTGTTGCCGCGAAGCTCTGCGGCGCCGCGGCCGGGATCGGACGCGGCGTCGCATTTGGTCCGCGCACTTTGGCATCCACGGCATTGGCGAAACGCACAAAATCCGGATGGTTCGGCGCGCCGTTCCAAGCGGACAAATTGGCGGACTGCACTTCGCCGAAGCCAAACGGCGCGAGCGTTCCGTCCAGCATGGCGGGGATCAGCTTGCCGCTATCGCGGCCCATGCGGGCCTCTTCACGCACCCACTGCGAATTGGTCGAGTGCGCGCTCCACAGCACGATCATCGCTTTGGATTGCGAGAGCTTCTCTTCAATATAATCGGCCCAGGTCTTGCCCGGCGGAATTTCCGTATCCCAAAAAACGTCCAGTCCCATCGCACCCAAAGCGCGCGCAATTTGCTCGGCGCGCGCGCCATCTTCGCGCGCATAGGAAATGAACACGTCCGCCATGCGTCCCGCTCCGCTGCTGAATCGAGCGCGAAGCTAGCCTGGAATTGTGTCGGGTGTCCCCGGCGAATGGCGCAGGCGGGGCGTTCATTTCGCTTTGCGAAGGTGAAATTGCCAAGTTTGCCGGACTGCGCGCGGGACGTCAGGCGAATTCAGGCCAATAATCAGCTGGCTTCCCGCAATGCGCCAGCAGCTGCGCGACATCAGGCTTAAGCGCAGCAATGACGCGCGCGCGCAGCGCCTGCGGCCAGTCCAGCGGGGCGGCGCCGAAGGGCCGCCGCAAGCCCAATGGACGAAATATTCGATCCTGCTCTGGTATAGAAAGCTTTGCCAGCTGGCGCGCTGTGAGCGGCCCAGAACGCAGAAAGCGCATCAGCGGCGTGTCGTAATATTTCTCGTCGCGGGAATTGAGCTGCGCATCCGCAGCTGGGTTCTGGAACGCGTCATCGACGCCCAGAAAGGCGTAGCAGCGCGCCAATTCCGCCTGCGGCGCGCGCCGCAGATCTTCGAGAAAGACGATATGTATTTGCGCATCCGGGAAATGGTCACGGAAGCTGCGCAAACGCTGCCAGTACTGCGAATCCTGCATGAGGCCAGGCAACGCGTCGATGGCCGCCCCCAAGCCAAATGGCGCGACGACCCCGAATGCCGCGCCACGACTATGAAATTCGCGATAGGAAGACTCGATGCGCTGCAGCGGATTGCGCACGCAGAAAATCAGCTTCATCTCCGGGTTGTGCTGTTTGAGCCGCGCGCTGACGAGGTCGGCGAGTTGCGCCGAGGAATACATTTGCGAGCCCTCGCCCAAGAGCTGCCCTGGCTTGGCGGGGCGAAACAAGCGCTCATAGGCCGCGCGATGATCTTCCAGCGTGGGCCGGCTGAAATGGTGCGGCTCCTTCAGCCGCGGGATGAAGATGTGCGGGTGCTGGCCGAGCAAGAAGCAAAGCGTGGTCGTGCCGCACTTATTGATGCCAGGGACCAAAAAATCGATCTTCATGGAGCAGCGAACGGCCTGTTCAGGGCGCTCTCTGATCGGCCCCTTATTTTGTCCATCCTGCCCTCGCGGCGCTGCGGGAGCCAGCACCCTCGCACATGCGTCCAACGCGCACTATGTTCTCTCTTCGTGCTAAGCTGAAGCGTGACCGACGAATCGATGTCTGCCGAGCCGGGAGAAACCCTGCCCATTTCCGTGCGCGCCGCAGCGGCTGCGCCGTATCTGGCGTCGCTGAACCCCGAGCAGCGCGCCGCAGTTGAGGCGCTGGACGGGCCGGTGCTGGTGCTCGCCGGCGCGGGCACAGGCAAGACGCGCGTGCTCACCACGCGCCTCGCCCATTTGCTGATGATCGGCAAGGCCAAGCCCTGGAGCGTGCTGGCCGTCACCTTCACCAATAAAGCCGCGCGCGAAATGCGCGAGCGCGTGGAGCATTTGCTCGGCCCCGGCGGCGGCGGTCTGCCCTGGCTCGGCACGTTTCACTCCATCAGCGCGCGCATGCTGCGCACGCATGCCGAGTTGGTCGGCCTCAAGAACAATTTCTCCATTCTCGACACGGACGATCAGATCCGCCTGCTCAAGCAGATCATCGAAGCCGAGAATATTGACGAGAAACGCTGGCCCGCCCGCGCCCTCGCTGGGCACATTGATAGCTGGAAAAATCGCGCGCTCGCCCCGGACAAAGTGCCAAAAGGCGAAAGTTTCGCTTTCGCCGACGGCAAGGGCGCCAAGCTCTACGCGCTCTATCAGTCGCGGCTAAAAATCCTCAACGCCTGCGATTTCGGCGATCTGCTCATGCACATGATCGCAATTTTCCAGAACCATCCCGACGTTCTGGAAACCTATCACCGCAAGATCACGCATCTGATGGTGGACGAATATCAGGACACCAACGTCGCCCAATATCTCTGGCTGCGCCTGCTCGGCCAGAAGGCGCATAATGTGTGCGTCGTCGGGGATGATGACCAATCCATCTATGGCTGGCGCGGCGCCGAGGTCGACAACATCCTCCGCTTCGAACACGATTTCCCCGGCGCGACTGTGGTGCGGCTGGAACGCAATTATCGCTCCACCGGCCACATCCTCGCCACCGCAGCGCATCTCATCGCCAATAATCGCGGCCGCCTCGGCAAGACGCTATTTACGGACGATGAATTGGGCCAGCGCGTAAAAGTGCGCGGCGTGTGGGACGGCGAAGCCGAAGCGCGGCTCATCGCCGACGACATTGAAGGCTGGCGCCAAGCCAATCGCAAATATGAAGATTGCGCCGTGCTGGTGCGCGCCGCCTGGCAGATGCGGGCGTTCGAAGAACGCTTCCTGATGCTGCGCATCCCTTACAAGGTCATTGGCGGCCCGCGCTTTTTCGAGCGTGCCGAAGTGCGCGACGCGCACGCTTATCTGCGACTGATCCGCTCCGAGGATGATGATCTCGCCTTCGAAAGAGTCATCAACAATCCCAAGCGCGGCTTTGGCGACACCTCACTGGCCAAGCTGCACGCGCATGCGCAAAAGCCCTCTGTGCGCTTCGTCACCGACGCCGGCCCGCTCTTCGACGCCAATACGGGCGAAGTCGTCACCGAACAGGATGAAGCCCCGGGCGGCGCGGTGCGGTTCAAAAGCCTTTCCGCCGCCGCGCGCGAAATCCTGCTGACCGATGAGCTCCCGCTGAAAGCGCGCACGGCGCTGCGCAGCTTCATGAACGATCTCGACCGCTGGCGTGAGCGCTCGCGCCAGATCAGCCATGTTGAGCTTGCTGAAACCGTGCTCGATGAAAGCGGCTACACTGAAATGCTGCGCGTCGATAAATCGCCGCAAGCGCAGACCCGGCTCGAAAACCTGAAGGAACTGGTTCAGGCCATGGGCCAGTTCGATACGCTCGAAGCCTATCTCGAACACGTCGCGCTGGTGCTCGACATTGAAGCCGAGAGCGATGGCGACAACGTGCACATTTCAACCCTGCACGCCGCCAAGGGCCTGGAATGGCCGCTGGTGTTCTTGCCAGGCTGGGAAGAGCAAGTTTTCCCCTCGCAACGCGCCATTGATGAAAGCGGCGAGAAGGGCCTCGAAGAAGAACGCCGCCTGGCTTATGTCGGCATCACCCGCGCGCGCGAAAGCGCACGCATCTCCTTCGCCGCCAATCGCCAAATCTATGGCCGCTGGCAGAGCGTGATCCCCTCGCGCTTCGTCGATGAATTGCCCGCCGCCAATGTCGATGCGGTGAGCGAGACTGGCTACGGCATGGCGCCCGGCCAAGTGCGCGAAGCCTCCGGTTCACGCTTCGACGCCTACGCCCCAGGCGCGGGCTTCAACAGCGCCTATCAAAGCCCCGGCTGGAAACGTGCTCAGGACAATATGAGCCGCGGCGGCGGCTATGGCAAAGCGCCGCAAATCGAAGGCGAAGCGCGCCTGGTTATGAAAAGCGGCCCGGCGGACTCGCACTACGGCGTGGGCGATCGCATTTTCCACCAGAAATTCGGTTACGGAAAAATCCGCCACGTCGAAGGCAACAAGCTCACCGTCGATTTCGACAAGGCCGGCGAAAAGCGAGTCATAGACAGCTTCGTCGTGCCGGCGAGCGCAGCCTAAGGCGCGGCCGGCGTCGCTGCGGGGCAATCGCCGATGCGTTCGCTAACCATGCGCGAGCGTTGCGTCATGGTCCCTTGCTGCATTTGCGTGGTGGAGTTGGTCTCGATGTCCACGCGCGTCGGCGAATAGGTGCCCGTCATCTGCATCGTCATCGTGCCCATCGGACCGGTGCAGGTGGCTTCATTGTCGATGCGGCCGCCGGAAGAATTGGTGCGCACGGCGGTGCAGGTCATGCCGCTCTCGCTATCATTCATGTTGCGCATGCTCATGTCGCTGACGTCCGTAGCATCGACGCAATATTCAGTGGTGAAGGGTTGAGCATGCATTTGCGCCATCGCCGCCGCCGGCACGCCCGGCATGGTCATGTCGAGAATGGTGACGGTGGTGCGATATTGGCCGGGCTGCATCTGATTGGCGCCGGCAGGGGCGCCGCCAGCCGCTGAATTATCGGCGCTTTCGCCAGGCGTCTGCGACGCCGGGGGTGAACACGCCGCCAGAACCGCGGCAACCAAACCCGCTAAAAGAACAGCCCGCATGCGCATGAACGCCTCCCAAAACAGCGTCCGCACCCTGCCCCAGACAGGCGCAAAGGCCAAGCAATCATCACGCTTGCGCCGGGCCTGAAGAGGCACTAGCGCCTGCCCATGCTTCTGCTCACCGCCATTGGACCGCTGGCCGCGATCCGCGCCGCGGCGGACGAACTCGACCGTCACGATCCCTCGCCCGCCGACGCGGTAAGCTGGTTCGAGGAAAGCGCGCACCGTTTCCGGCTCGAAGTTTACGTGCCCACCGAGCAAGACGCCGACAGCGCCCGCGCCATTGTCGGCGCCGCCGCGCCCGAGCTGCACCTGGTGCAGAATGAGGTTGCAGCCGCCGATTGGGTGGCGATGTCGCTGGAAGGTTTGCCGGCCGTGCGCGCGGGGCGCTTCATCGTGGCCGGCGCACATGCGCTGCAAGGGGCGCGCGGCGGGCGCAAGAAAATCTGGATCGAGGCCAGCGAAGCGTTCGGCACCGGCCATCACGGCACCACTTGGGGCTGCCTGATGGCGCTTGAAGGCGTGCTGCGCCGTCGGCGCGTGCGCAATGTTCTGGATGTCGGAGCGGGCTCCGGCGTGCTGGCGCTCGCCGCCGCCAGCACCGGCGCCAAAGCGCTGGCGATCGAAATAGATGAGCGCGCCGCCGCCATCGCCAAGATCAATGTGAAGCAGAACCAGCGCGGCGCGAACGTGCGCGTGATCGCCGGCGATGGCGCGCGTCACATTGCCGGCAAACAGTTCGATCTCGTCTTCGCCAATATTTTGATGCGGCCGCTGATCAAGCTCTCGCCTTTGCTGTCGCGCAGCGTTGAGCCCGGCGGCACGCTGATCCTCTCTGGCCTATTGCGCACGCAAATCCCGCTCGTCCGCGAGGCTTACGCCAATCGCGGGCTCATCCTCACCCGCGTGATCGGCAAGGAAGCCTGGGCCACGCTGGTGTGGCGCAAGCCCTCAGCGCGCATAGACGTTGAAAGCGAAGTAGCACGTCGCCGCCGCGCACTGCGCGATGCTGGCTTCTATGGCGTAGCTGCCGGTGAAGGCTGGATTGAGATCGACAATGGGCGTGCGGTTCGGGGCAATGTCCTCCGCCACCAGCGCGCCATTGGCGTCAAACACGCGTAAGTCCATATCGCCGCAACGCGCATCGCACACGCCGGCAACGCGATAAGCCTGACCCGCGCGCAGCGTCACCGCAAAGCGCTGCCCTTCGCCTTGACCCACGCCGCCGCCGAACGGGCCGGCTGCGCGCGAGAACGTGAACTGCGCTTGCGCCTGATCGACATAAATAAGCGACTGCGCCAGTTGCCGGGCGAAGGGATCGGGGATTTGCGCCGCCGCCGGCGCTATGGCGAAGGCCGCCAGCGCGAGGGCCGCAATCCAGGGTCTGAGGCCGCGAAACAGCATTAATCCCGATGAACCTACGAAAATTCCGACGCGCCGCTCTTAAACCGGCGCGTCCCCTCACCTAAACTCAGAGGCACTGAACCTCAAATGAACCTCGCGACTGAGAGGGTGAAGCGTGTTCCAGACCTATGACGATCCAGGCGGCCCAGCTCTTGGACGCAAGCATTTGCCAATGCTCAGAAAAGGGCTCGCCGCGCGCGGGCTCGACGGCTTCATCGTCCCGCACGAAGATGAATGGCAAAACGAATATGTCCCCCCCGCCTATGATCGTTTGGCTTGGCTGACAGGTTTCACGGGCTCGGCGGGCGCGTCCGTCGTGTTCAAAGACGAAGCCGCAATTTTTGTCGACGGGCGCTACACGCTGCAAGTGCGCGCGCAAGTCGATGAGAAGCTGTTCGCCTATCGCGATCTGATCGAAGGCGGACCCGCCGCCTATCTGCGCGAGAGCGCCAAACCCGGCTGGCGCATCGGCTATGATCCCAAACTGCACAGCCCAGACTCGCTCGATCGCTTGCGCGCTGCAGCCGAAGCAGCGGGCGCAAAACTGGTCGCTGTATCGCCCAACCCCATCGATGGAGCCTGGCACGATCGCCCGCCTCTGCCAGCTGCAATTGTCGAACCCCATCCCGAGCAATTCGCCGGCGAAGCCGCCAACGTCAAACGCCATCGTCTAGGGGCTTCCTTGCAGAAAGATGGTGCGGACGCCGTCATCATCACCTCACCAGCCTCGCTCGCCTGGCTCTTCAACATTCGCGGCGGCGATGTGGCGCGTTCGCCGCTGCCGCTGGGCGAAGCAATCCTGCGCGCCGATGGCGCGGCTGACCTGTTCCTGGATGAAAAGAAGGTGACGCCGGAACTGCGCCAATGGCTCGGCAATGAAGTGGTCGTGCGCCCCTCCAGCGAGCTTGAGCCCGCGCTTGGCGAGCTTGCCGGCAAGAAAGTGCGCATCGATCCCTCCAGCGCCTCTGCCTGGTATTTTGAGAAACTCATGCAGAGCGGCGCGGACATCGTGCGCGGCCAGGACCCGGTGATCCTGCCGCGCGCCTGCAAGAACGCCGCCGAAATCGAAGGTTCACGCCAAGCCCATGCGCGCGATGGCGCAGCCGTGTCACGCTTTCTGCATTGGGCCGCGACCGAGGCGCAAAGCGGCAAGGTCTATGAGATTGACGCCTGCCAAAAGCTCGAAACCTTCCGCCAAGAAACCGGCGCGCTGAAAGACCTTTCCTTCGACTCTATTTCTGGCGCGGGACCCAACGGCGCGATCGTGCATTATCGTGTCACCAAGAAAACCAATCGCCGGCTCGCGCGCGGCCAACTCTTCCTGATCGATTCCGGCGGCCAATATCTCGACGGCACCACCGACATCACCCGCACCATCGCCATTGGCCGGCCCAGCAAGGAAATGCGCGACCGCTTCACGCGCGTGCTGAAGGGCCACATCGCGCTCTCGCGCGTGCGCTTTCCCAAGGGCACGACCGGCCATCAGCTCGACGCGCTCGCGCGCCTCGCCTTGTGGGAAGCAGGGCTCGATTATGATCATGGCACCGGCCATGGCGTCGGCTCCTATCTTGGCGTGCACGAAGGTCCGCACCGCATCGCCAAAGCGCTCAACGCCGTGCCGCTCGAGCCCGGCATGATCGTGTCCAACGAGCCGGGCTATTACAAAACTGGCGGCTACGGCATTCGCATCGAGAATCTACAAGTCGTCACGCCCGCCGCAGACATTGCAGGCGGCGAGCGCCCCATGCTGGGCTTTGAAACGCTCACACTCGCGCCAATCGCGCGCGAACTCGTGGTCAAGCAAATGCTGACCAAGGATGAACGCGATTGGCTCAACGCCTATCATGCGCGCGTGCGCGAAAAAATCACGCCGCAGCTCGAAGGCGAAGCCAAAGCCTGGCTGATCAGCGCCACCGAACCGCTCTAAAGGACGCACATGATCTACGAAATGGCCGAGATCGAAATTCAGCCGGGCAAGGAAGCTGAATTCGAGGCCGCCGCGCGCAAAGCCGCGCCGCTGTTCCAAGCAGCGACCGGCTATCACTCCTTCGCCCTGCACCGCTCCATTGAGCACCCCGGCAAATATCGCCTGATCGTGGGCTGGGAGAGCGTCGACCATCACATGGTCGAATTTCGCAACTCGCCCAACTTCCAACAATGGCGCGCGCTCGTCGGCGGTTTCTTCGCCAACCCGCCTCAGGTCGAGCACACGGACGAAATCATCAAAGCCGGCTGACGTTCGCATCGCGCTCAAAGAACCCTGGCGCGCGACGCCGCTGGCTCCTAAGCTGCGCGTGGGGAGAGAAACATGTTCGTCGGTCACTACGCTGCGGCGCTGGCCGCGAAGGCAGCTGAACCGAAAGCGCCGCTTTGGGCGCTGGTGGCGGCAGCGCAATTGGTCGACATTGGCTGGTCAGCCTTCATCATCGCCGGGATCGAACACGCAGACGTCGATCCAACCCTGCCCGGTTCGACGCTAGTCCTGCACGATATGCCATGGACGCATTCATTGCCCGCTGCAGCGGTCTGGTCCCTTGGCGGTTTACTGCTTGCGCGCGGGCTGCTGCGCGCATCATGGGGCGCAAGCCTCGCCATCGGGATCACCGTTTTTTCGCACTGGCTGTTGGACTTTCTGGTGCACCGCCCGGACTTGCTGCTCTGGCCCGGCGGCGTGAAGGTGGGCCTTGGCTGGTGGAATTATCCAGTGCCCGAGCAAGCGGTAGAGATTGGCTTAATCGCCGTATGCGGAGCGATGTGGGTGGCGAGCCGCAAGACGCTTCACCGCCTCGCTTGGCCCGCGATCGCCTTCATCGGATTTCTTGTTGCGCTGCAAATCGTCGCCATGCTGGCGCCGGCAGGCAATGTGGCCGGTCCGCTCCCCCCTCAAGCAGCGGCTACAATTCTGATCGTCTATCTCGTCGTCGTCGCCGCGGCGATCCTGCCGGAGCTGCGCAGCAAAAAAGCGAGTTAACTGCTGCGCTTGATCCACTCGTTTTCGTCGATCACTTCAACGCCCAGCTTTTCCGCCTCGGCCAGCTTCGAGCCAGCGCCAGGGCCCGCGACCACGAGATTGGTGTTCTTCGATACGCTGCCGGACACTTTCGCGCCCAAAGCAATTGCACGCGCCTTGGCTTCATCGCGCGTCATTTGCTCCAGCGTGCCGGTGAACACAATGGTGAGGCCTGCGACCTTGCTGGATGTGGCGACCTTCGCTTCGTCCCTCGGCGTCACTTCTTTCAGCAGACGCTTCAGCGCATCCGTATTGTGCTTCTCAGCGAAGAAATCGACCAGGTGATCGGCCGCGACAGGGCCCACGCCGTTGATGCGGCCAAGTTCTAGATAATCTTCGCCCGGCGCATGCTTGGCCGCCGCTTTAATCGCGGCAATGGCTTCGCCGAGTGAGCCGAACGCCGCGATCAGCCCATCCCAGGCCTTGGCGCTGACGCCCTTAATCTTCGGCGGCTCCGCTTCTTCAAATAAATCGCCCTTCGGCGCCTTCAGCTCGTGCGCCGCCGCAAGCAAGTTCGCACGCGCGCCATCTCCCACGCCGGGTGCGCGCGTCAGCGCCTCATAAGCTTCCCCGGGACGCGCCTTCACCGCCGCGCGCACCGCCTGCTCGAACGCATCCCAGCTTGAAAAGTGGCGCGCGATCACGCCCGCCGTAGTTTCGCCAATGTCGCGTATGCCGAGCGCGAACAGGAAGCGGCTGAAATCCGGCGCACGGCGCGCATCGATGGAAGCGAGCAGATTGGTTACGCTCTTTTCACCATAGCCTTCGCGCGTCATCAGCTCATCGCGATGGTCGGCGAGGCGGAAAATATCGGCCGGCTCTTTCACCCAGCCGAGTTCGTAAAATTCTTCGATCTGCTTGGCGCCCAGACCTTCAATATCCATAGCGCGGCGCGAGACGAAATGGATCAGCCGCTCCACCGCCTGCGCCGGGCAATTCAGCCCGCCCGTGCAACGCGCGATCACGCCTTCTTCGCCCGGCTCCAATTCACGCGCGACCGCACTGCCGCAACGCGGACAGGTTTCCGGGAAGTGATATTTGCGCGCGCTCTTCGGGCGTTTCTCCAAGATCACATCAACGATTTGCGGGATCACATCACCGGCGCGCTGCACCACCACGGTGTCGCCGACGCGCAAATCCTTGCCGCCGCGGATCGCCGCGCCATCGGCGCCGACACCGCGAATATAATCGGCATTATGCAGCGTGACGTTCGTGACCGTGACGCCGCCGACAAACACAGGCGCCAGCCGCCCCACTGGCGTCAGCGCGCCGGTGCGGCCAACTTGAATGTCGATGCCTTCCAGCGTGGTTTGCCTTTGCTCTGCTGGAAATTTGTGCGCAATCGCCCAACGAGGCCGACGCGAAACCACACCCAGCCTCTTTTGCAAAACTCGATTGTTGACCTTGTAGACAACTCCATCAATCTCATGATTGAGCTGAGAACGATTTTTCAAGAGAACGTTATATGCATCCAGTAGATGGTCGACTGTCTGACACCTTGCAATCAGCCCGCTTACTGGAAAACCGAGGTCCTTAAGCTGCATCAGCCCATCGTAGTGCGTTGCAGGCATAAGGTCCGAAACGTCTCGCCAACCCCATGCATAGAATCGGAGCGGACGCCTCGCTGTCACTTGAGGATTTAGCTGCCTAAGTGAGCCCGCGGCAGCATTTCGCGGATTGACGTACGGCTGTTCACCGACGCGCTGAGCGTGTTCATTCATCTCATGAAACGCAGCTAACTCCATGTACACTTCGCCTCGCACCTCAAAGCTAGGCGAAGAGGTCTGAATGCCTTTCGGAATGTCCTCTATCGTCGCGAGGTTTTGCGTAACATCTTCCCCAATGGTGCCATCTCCGCGAGTGGCCCCCCGAACAAACTTGCCCCGCTCGTAAATTAGGCTTGCGGACAACCCATCAATTTTGGGCTCAGCAATGAATTCGGGGATCTCTGAAGGGCCCAAGCTCAGAAACCGCTGCACACGACGTACGAATGCCGCTACGTCCTCGTCGTCAAATGCATTATCCAAAGACAACATCGGTTCTTCGTGTTGCACTTTTTTGAACCCAGCGAGGGGGGCCGCTCCAACATTGGTTGTTGGACTGTCTCTACGAACGAGCTGTGGGAAATGCGCTTCGATTTCTAAGTTGCGCTGACGCAATTTGTCATATTCAGCATCGGTGATGATCGGAGCATCACCTCGATGATAAAGCTTGTCGTGACGTGCTATCTCAGCCGCCAGCCGTTTTAGTTCAAGGGCAGCCTCTTTTCGTGTCAGATATTTTGCTGCTTTTTGATCAGCAGGCATAACGACCTCTCACGATCGGAAGGCGCATGGGAAAACTGCTGGTGACCAAATGCAAGAGCCTTCCCGCGTTGGAGGCGTCTCGGGCACTCTATCGCAGTGCGCAAGGGAATCGAATCCGGATGAACCGCTCTAGAAAATCCGGTCGAGCGCGCGCGTCAGCCAGCCGCGTTGTTCGGCCTGTTCCTGGCTCACCGGCGTCACGCCACGATCGGTCATCAGATCATAGCTGCGCTGGTACCAGACATTGCCGGGATAATTGTAGCCAAGCACGGCGGCCATGCGCTGGGCCTGATCGGTCATGCCGACGGAGAGATAGGCTTCTACCAAGCGGTGCAATGCTTCGGGCACGTGGCTGGTGCGCTGGAAGTTCTGGTCTTCCACCACGCGGCGGAAGCGGTTGATGGCGGCGAGATACTGGCCGCGCGTCAGATAGAAGCGGCCAACCTCCATCTCTTTGCCGGCGAGTTGGTCATAGACCATGTCGATCTTCAGCCGCGCATCGCGCGCATACGCGGTCTCCGGATAGCGGCGCACGACATCCTGCAAAGCTTGCAGCGCATTCTCCGTGGTCGCCTGGTCGCGGCCGACATCGAGAATGCGTTCGAAGTGGCAAATCGCGATCAGATAATACGCATAAGGCGCGTTCTCATTGCCTGGATGCAGCGCCAGGAAGCGCTGCGCGTTCTCGATCGCGTCGTCATACTCATTGGCCTGATAGTGCGCGTAGGCTTCCATCAGCATGGCCCGGCGCGCCCAGGACGAATAGGGATGCTGGCGCTCCACTTCTTCAAACGCGGCCAGCGCATCGGCCCAGCGGCGCTGATCCATGTAGGTCGCGCCGCGGCTATAGAGCTGCGCCACCGGCTCTTCCTGGAATTGCTGGGCTTCGCGCGCGCGGTTGCCGCCGCAGGCGGCCAGCCCCATCGCCAGGACGAGAAGACCTGCGGTGCGGGCAAGCTGCTTCTTAGTGGAAATCATCCGGCGTTCCTGCCCCATCCCTGTGGCGCCCGTTAGGCGAAGCGCACGTCTGCGCGCGAGGTTGATACAGGACAAAATCCGCCCCGCAAAGCCGGCGCGGCTGTTGCACGAAGGCCGCGCCTCAGCCGGCGGCGGCGGTCAGGTTCGTTGCGGAAGCGAAGGATTTTTCGGTGGATTTCACCGGCTCTTCGGCGATTTCCCAACGCCACGCCTCGGGCGTGTCCAACAGCGCCCGGACCAAACGGGCGTTGAGGGCGTGGCCCGGCTGGTCGGCCACGAAACGGCCACAGATCGGAGCGCCCGCCAGGGCGAGGTCGCCAATGGCGTCGAGCAGTTTGTGACGCACGAATTCGTCGTCGAAGCGAAGCCCCTCCGGGTTCACCACCTGGCCAGCGTCGATCACGACTGAATTGTCCATCGAGGCGCCGCGAGCGAGCCCGGCGGCGCGCAGCCTTTCCGCGTCGGCGAGGAAGCCAAAGGTGCGGGCGTCCGCAACGTCGTGCAGGAAAGCGGTCTGGGTCAGCTGCACCCGGCGGCGCTGCACGCCAATAGCGGGGTCGGCGAAGCGGATGGTGACGTCAAGATCGAGGCCTTCGAAATCCTCGGCCGGCAGGAAAGCCGCACTTTTGGCCCCCATGCGCACCTCGATTGGCTCCAGGATGCGGATGACGCGCCGCGGCGCGATTTGCGCCTTCAGCCCTGCATTCATCAGCACCTGCACAAACTGCGCGGACGAGCCATCCAGGATCGGCAACTCCGGGCCATCCACTTCGACGATCAGATTGTCGATCCCCAGACCTGAGCAAGCCGAGAGCAAATGCTCAACCGTATGGATTTCAACACCGGCCGCATTGGTCAGCGAGGTGCAATTGCGCTGGGTGGAAACGAGGTCAGAGTGCGCCGGGATGACGTTGTCCGCATCCTTCACGTCGCTGCGCACGAACACGATCCCCGTGTCCGCCAGCGCGGGCGTGAGCGCAAGGCGCACATGGGCGCCGGAATGGACCCCGACCCCCGCGCACATAGCCGGGCCTGCGATCGTATGCTGTCGCCGCAACGAAACCACCCTATCGTCCCCAGCTAGAAAGAGTTAGCCCCCTAGCCCCAGGCTTCACGTAAGGCGCCGGGTCCGCCAGCGACAACACACGTTGCGTTACGGTTTGTGACGGTTAACCAACAAGGCGGATTTCTGGCGGAAATGACTGATCTGAAGGCCGATATCGAGGCGCTGCTGCGCGAAGCGGAGGCAGGCGGCCAGCACGCCGCCCTGGCCGCGCGCCGGGCCGCCTGGTTGGCCGAGGCCACCGACCCCGCGACCGCGCGCGCGGCGCTGCAACTGGCGGCGCGGCTCGAACCATTTGAAGCCGGCCCGCGCCTCACGCTCTCGCGCCTCCATGCCGAAGCCGGCGATCTGGAAGCCGCCCAGCGCGAAGCCGAGACCGTGCTGGCCGACGCCGTCGATCAAGCCGCCCGCGCCCGCGCCAGCTTCATCCTTGGCGAACTGGCTCGCGCCCGCGGCGCCCCTGAGGAAGCCCGCGCCGCCTACTTCTCCGTCATCAAGATCGAGGAGAGCCTGCTCCAGGCCCAGCGCTCAGACCCCCACGCCGCGCGCTGGCTCGCCCGCGCGCGCGGCCGCATCGCCGAACTGGACGCCAGCGCCGGCGATCTCGCCCGCGCACGCACGGGCGCGGAAGGCGCCCTCGCCATGCTCAAGGCGGTCGCGGCGCAAATCAGCGAAACCCCGCCCGTCGCCGCCGATATCGCCGACGCGGAAATGCGACTCGGCGCGCTCGAACTCGACGCCAACCAGCCCGATTCCGCACGCCGCCGCTTCGCCCAAGCCATTGGCCGCTATGAAGCGCTTATCCTGCTCGAGCCGAAGGAGCCGCATTGGCGCGCTGTGCTGGCCGATGCCTGGGCGCTCGCGGCTGAGGCTGATTATGTGCGCGGCGAACCGACCCAAGCGCGCGAAGCCATGGACAAGGCGTTGGCGCTGCGCGTGAAGCTGGCCAGCGCGGACGTGCGCGAGCGCTGGGCGCTCGCGGGTTTGTGGCGCGTGCGGGCGGCATTGCTTGCGGCGCTGAAGGATGATGAGGGCGCCGCCCATTCACTCGAGCATGCGCGCGGTCTAGCCGAACTGCAGTGCAGGGAAGCGCCAGGCGCCGAGGCGCCGGCGCGCTTTCTGGTCAGCACCCTGCTCGAACAATGCGATCACGCCCTGCGCATCGGCGCGCTGCCGCGCGCCAAAGAGTCTGCAAGTTTCGCGCGCGACATCGCCGAAGCCTTCGCCAAAGCGCCAGCGAGCGAACCAGCGTGGCGCGGCGATCTTGCCGCATGCTGGGACAGGTTGGGCGAAGTTGCGCGCTTGGCGCGCGCGCCAGCCATGGACGCCTTCGCCCGCGCCGCGGAATTCCGTCGCATGCATGATGAAGCAGCGCCCTCGGACTCAACCCGGCGCGCCTTGGCCGCTTCCCTGCTCAAAAGCGGCGATCGCGCCCTCGATGCTGGCGAAAACCGCTCCGCCCATGCCGCCTTCGCCGAGGCCGCCAATGTGCGCCTGCATCGCGCCGAGGCGCGCCCGGGAGACGCCGCCGCAGCTTACGAGTTAGCCGTGGCGCTTGAACGGGTCGGTATCGCCGCCGCGGCGCTCGGCGATCGCGAAGGCGCGCGCGCGGCGTGGGAAAGCGAGCTCAGCCTAGCCGCGCAAATCTTCGCCGATCAGGACAGCCTCGACGCACACCGCTTCCACGCCATCATTGAAGCGCACCTAAGTTCGCTCGGTGGGATCGACGCCGCCGGGTTTCGCGCCGACGCGCTCAAACGCCTAGATAACATAGCCCGCGCCGGCGCGCTCACGGAGCGCGACGCGTTGTTGCGGAAAAGACTCTGGACTGCCTGAGCTAGCGTGGATTCATTTGCCGGCGGAGGAAGGCCGGAATTTCCAGCTCTTCATCCAAGGAAGGATCACGGATCTGCTCGTCCTGATTGGTGGGACGCGGCGGGGGCAGATCGTCATCACCGAGCGCGATGTCCAACTCCGGGGCGCGCGCGCGCGGCGGCGAATAGGCCGGCGCCTCGGGCGGCGCGGAAGGCTTCATCCAACCGAACAGGTTGAACCCCTTCCGCTCCGGATCAGAGTCATTGGCGAAACTCGGGCGCGGCTCGTCATAGCCCGCCTGTGGCGCATCGACTGGGATCACCGGCGAACGTGCAGCCGGCTGCGCCGCCTCAGGGCGCGGGGCTGGCGTCGGGCGCCGTGGCGCAGGTTGCTCAGCGGCGCGGCGCGCCGGCTGGACGATGGTTTGTTGGGCGACAATGTCCTGATCGTCGATGCCGGTCGCCACCACGGAGACCCGCATGCGGCCATCCAAGTTTTCATCGAAGGTCGAGCCCAAAATGATATTGGCGTTGGGATCGACTTCGGCGCGGATCTCGTTCGCGGCCTGATCGACCTCATAGAGGGTCATGTCGAAGCCGCCGGTAATGTTGATCAGCACCCCACGCGCGCCGCGCATGGAGACGATGTCCAAAAGCGGGTTGGCGATGGCGCCGTGGGCGGCGTCCAAAGCGCGGTTCGAGCCTTCGCCCTCGCCCGTGCCCATCATCGCCGTGCCCATCTCCGCCATGACGGTGCGGACGTCGGCGAAGTCGAGATTGATCAGGCCCGGCATGACCATGAGGTCGGTGACGCCGCGCACGCCCGAATACAGCACCTGGTCCGCCAGCTGGAAGGCTTCGGCGAAGGTGGTCCGGTCATTGGCGATGCGGAAAAGGTTTTGGTTCGGAATAACAATCAGCGTGTCGACGTGCTTGCGCAGCTCCTGCACGCCCTGCTCGGCCAGCTGCATCCGCCGCTGGCCTTCAAAATGAAACGGCTTGGTGACGACCGCGATGGTGAGGATGCCGCGCTCGCGCGCTGTCCGCGCGATCACCGGCGCTGCGCCGGTGCCGGTGCCCCCGCCCATGCCGGCGGCGACAAACACCATGTGCGCGCCTTCCAAGAATTCCAAAATCTCAGGCGCGCTCTCCTGCGCCGCCGCCTGACCGACTTCCGGCCGCGCACCAGCGCCCAGACCTTCAGTGATGGACTGGCCCAGCTGGATGCGGTTCGGCGTCTTAGCGCGCGTCAGCGCTTGGGCGTCCGTGTTCGCCACTACGAATTCGACGCCCTGCAGCCGGGCGTCGATCATGTTATTCACAGCATTGCCGCCCGCGCCGCCGACACCGAACACAACGATGCGCGGCTTCAGCTCATGCAGGGTGGGTGCGCCCAAGTGATTCAAGTCCTACTCCGGCCTTTGCGACATGAAATGCCAGACCATCTTCGCAGCCGATAGATGGTTTTCGCGGGCTGCTGCTTAATCTGACGTTAAGTTTTAAAAATGGGGTTGGCGGTATTGTGGCTGAAACGGCCGCAACGGCGCCGGAATTCGCCTTTGCGTAGCCGGATGCCCCACTGGCGCTCTATGAGCGCCGACCTTTAGTTGGCGCTGGCCTGCTAAAAGTTATCCCGCAGCCAATCCCACGCGCGCCCGGCGCTTGAGCGCATGGCGCCCAGCACAGTGCGCAAGCTGGGCAGAGCCACGTCATCTACGTCTTCCAGCGTGGGCTGATCGAGCCGCAGGCGCAGCATGCCGGCGGCGGCGGCGTAAGCCGGGCCGGAATCGCCATGGTCGAAGCCGCAAAGCTCAAACGGTTGGCCGATGCGCACCGGCATGCCGAGCACGTCCGCAGCTAGATCGCGCACGCCAGGAATGAGCGCGCCGCCCCCGACAAGCACGGCGCGTTGCGGCCCGTGCTCGCCCGACATGCCCACGCGCGAAAGCCGCTCGCGCGCCGCCAGCAGCATTTCAGTGAGGCGCGGCGTCAGCGTGTCGGCAATCACGCCGCGCAAGGTGGTGGCGGCTTCAAGCCGGCCATCGGGCCCCAGACGCGGCGCCTGCACTGCTTCGCGCGGATCGAAACCGCCGCCCACTGCAGCAAAGGCCAACTTTACGCGTTCGGCGGCGGCAAATGAGGTCTGCAGCTTCATGGCGAGATCGCGCGTCAACCGCACGCCGCCGGCGCAAACAGTTTCGCAATGCACCAAACCTTCGGCGGCGAACACAGACATGGTCAGCGCGCCCGCGCCAAGATCGAGGACCAAAGCGCCGGAAGCGCGCTCCTCCGCGCTCAAGACAGAGAGCGCAGAGGCATAAGGCGAGGCGACAATATCCTCCACCCGGACGCCCGCTTGGCTGATGCAGGCCTTCAGCGCATTGAGCGCTTCAGTCGGCGCGGTGACGACGCACGCATCCACCGCCAGCATCTTGCCACTTTTGCCGACCGGATCGGCGATGGGCGCGCCCTCATCGATCGAATAGCGCAATGTTTCGACGTGCAGGAACGTCTGCTGCGGATTGGGGAACGCCTTCGCCGCGGCGTCGACGGCCGCATCCACATCGCGCTCCGTAATCACGCCGCCGCGCACGCGGGCAGCACCCCGCACCAGGCGCGCGGACAAACCAGGGCCGGAATAGCAGGCGACGACGCTTTTGATTGGCGCGCCAGCCATCATCTCGGCTTCTTCGATGGCGACGCGAATGGCGCGGGCGCAGGCGTCGAAGTCAGCTGGCTTGCCGCTGGCGATGGCGGGCGCGGTCTGCACGCCAACGCCAAGCACGCGCAGCGGGCGCTCAGGATGCATGTCCAGCACCGGATCGCGGCGCGCGGCCAGGCACACGGTTTTCGCAACGCCTACATCCAGAACGGCGGCGAGACCCGCCGCTTCCGGGGCATCCATCATCTCTTTGGTGAGTTCGAGCGCGGCGGCGGCCATTATGCGCCCCCCGCCAGCATGAGCGGACCGCCCGCGAGTTGAGGCCGCACGCGCACCGCCATGCGGCCAGGCGTGCGCATGTCGATCGTGGCCACCGGGCGATCCAGCATGCGGTGCTGAGCCTGCAAGGCTTCAAGCTGAGCCAAAGCGCGGGGCGCGTCTTCTTCCGGCAGCGCGACCGTGGCGCCCGATTTCAGCTCCGCGTTCCAGCGGCGATCGCCGACGCGCACGAGCGCACTGATGCGGTTGCGCGTCTGCGGCAGATCTTCCAGCGCCAGCAGCAAGTCATGCGCGGCGGGACCCGCGCCCGCGCCGACAACCAGCGGCAGATTGATGTGATCGGCGGCGCGTTCGGCCAGCAGGCGTTCGCCATTGGCGTCGATGACGGAAATTTCGCCATCTTCCTGCCAGCGCGCAAAGGCTTGGCGGCGCGCCACCTGAACGCGGAGCGTCGAGGGCCACATCCGATGCACGCGTGCGCTCTCAACCCAGTCCAGGCTCTCGACGCGCGCCTTCACGTCCGCGGGATCGAGCGAAAGCAGCGACTGGCGCCCTTCCGGCACGATCATGGCGCGCACTTCGTCGGCCCGCTCGCCGCTGACGCCAGCGACGTCAATCGTCTCGATTGGAAAGCCAATATCGGCCGCCGCGCCATCGGCGGCGCGCGCGAAAGCTTCGCGCACGTCAAACAGCGAAGACCCCATCCAGGCCGCGCCGGCAATGGCGGCGCCGGTGAAGAACACAACGCCCGCCAGCGCCAGCATCAGGCTTTTGCCCGAGACTTGCGCGTCCTGCATTTGCAGGCCGCCATTTAGTTTAATCGCGGCCAAGCGCGGCATGTTGGCCGGCGGCGCAGGCGGGGGCGGCGCGCGGCGCGAACGGCGGCGCGGCGGATCGTCGTCATAATGGGAAGAACCGCGGCCGCGGCGGGCTCTCACCGAGGCCATGACGCATCCTCCAAAATCCAGGCGACCAATTGGTCGTAGGACATGCCGAGGAAAGCCGCCTGCTCGGGCGCGAGCGAGGTCGGCGTCATGCCAGGCTGGGTGTTGACCTCCAGCAGCGCGATCCTGTTGCGCACGGGGTCGTACATAAAATCAGAACGGGTGAGGCCGCGGCAGCCGAGCGCATCGTGCGCGTCTTCTGCGGCGCGCATCATGCGCTTGGCGATGTCAGCGGGAATGTTGGCGGGCAACACATGTTTGGAGCCGCCTTCGGAATACTTGGCGTCGAAATCGTACCACTCGCCCGCCGGCAAGATTTCAGTCACCGCGAGCGCGCGCGCGCCGGTCTTCTCACCCAGCACAGCGACCGTGCATTCGCGCGGGCCGATGAACTCCTCGACCAGCACCTGCTCGCCGAAGCTCCAATCCGGATCGAGCAATTGTTCGGGCGGGCGATTGGCGCCCTCGCGCACGATGAACACGCCGACCGAGGAGCCCTGCGCGTTCGGCTTCACGACATAAGGCAGCGGCAGCGGATGCGCCTGTGCGGCCTCGCGCCGATCCATCAGCTTGCCTTCAGCAAGCGGCAGGCCGGCTTGCGCAAACACAGCCTTGGCCTTGGCCTTATCCATCGCCAGCGCGGAGGCGAGGACGCCAGAGTGCGTGTAAGGAATTTTTAGGTATTCGAGCACGCCTTGAACGGTGCCGTCTTCGCCGCCCGGGCCATGCAGCGAGTTAAACGCCGCGGCGACGTTCGCGGCTTTCAGGCGCGCAATCCAATCTTCATCTTGGGGGTCGATTTCCACGACCTCGTGCCCAAGGCGCTTCAACGCCCCGGCGCATCCAGCACCGGTCGAAAGGCTCACAGGCCTCTCAGGGCTTATGCCGCCCAAAAGCACCGCCACCCGCGCCATTCGCGCCTCGTTTTCTCAACGCCACCCCGGCCGAGCGCATTTTCTGCGTGCGGTCCAGGGTTTCATAATGAAACGGAGCAGGGTTAAGGCGGAGTGAGTCGATGACGTTTTAGTTGCTGATTTTTATAGTAAATTTTGTGTTTCGAGACGGTTTCCGAAACCTTCCATAGGCGCTCTCTATCTAAGCCTTCCCTACAATCGATTAGACCGATACGCCTCTCCGGCGCACGGTACCGCTCCTACAATCATCGTGGAGCGTACAGACGTGGTGTGGCCCTTTGCTCGGAAGTCCAAGGCCGCGTCTGCGCCAACCCAAGCTCTGCAGGACGCGGGGACCCAAGCCCCGACAGCGCAACCGGAGAGAAAAGCCATGGCCGACGGAAGTGAATCCAAATGCCCCGTGCCGCACGCACGCGCGCGAACCAACCGCGATTGGTGGCCGAACCAGGTCAATGTGAACGTGCTGCACCAGAACGCGCCCGCATCCGATCCGATGGGGCCGACCTTTGACTACGCCAAGGAATTCGACAGCCTCGACCTCGATGCGGTGATCAAGGACCTGCGCGCGCTGATGACCGATAGCCAGGAATGGTGGCCGGCCGATTACGGCCATTACGGCCCGTTCTTCATCCGCATGGCCTGGCACGCCGCCGGCACCTATCGCGTCGGCGATGGACGCGGCGGCGGTGGGCGCGGTCAACAACGCTTCGCGCCGCTCAACTCTTGGCCGGACAACGGCAACCTCGACAAAGCCCGCCGCTTGCTTTGGCCGATTAAGCAAAAGTACGGCGCCAAACTGTCCTGGGCTGACTTGCTCATCCTCACCGGCAACGTCGCCATCGAGTCGATGGGCGGTCCGGTATTCGGCTTTGGCGGCGGCCGCGCCGACGTTTGGGAGCCGGAGAACCATGTAAATTGGGGCGCGGAAGAAGCCTGGCTCGCTGACAGCAAGTCGCCCAATAGCCGCTATTCCGGCGAGCGCGAGCTGCACGGCAATCTCGGCGCGGTGCAGATGGGCCTCATCTACGTCAACCCGCAGGGTCCGGACGGCAATCCCGATCCGCTCGCCTCCGCGCGCGACATCCGCGAAACCTTTGCGCGCATGGCGATGAATGACGAAGAAACCGTCGCGCTCGTCGCTGGCGGACACACATTCGGCAAGGCGCACGGCGCCGGTCCTGAAAGCCATGTCGGTAAAGAGCCGGAAGGCGCCGACATCGAGCTGCAAGGCCTCGGCTGGATCAGCACGTTTGAAAGCGGCATGGCCGGCCACACCATTACGTCAGGCATTGAAGGCGCGTGGAAGCCGAACCCCACCAAGTGGGACATGGGCTATCTCGACACGCTGTTCGGCTATGAGTGGGAACTGACCAAGAGCCCGGCCGGCGCACATCAATGGAAGCCGAAGGGTGATGCTGGTCGCGTTGTCGAAGATCCGTTCGATAAGAACAAGAAGCACCAGCCGATGATGACCACGGCGGACTTGGCGCTGCGCTTCGACCCCGAGTACGAAAAGATCGCCCGCCGCTTCCATAAGAACCCGGCTGAGTTCGCCGACGCGTTCGCGCGCGCTTGGTTCAAGCTCACGCACCGCGACATGGGCCCGAAAGTGCTCTATCGCGGCAAGTACGTGCCGAAGGAAACGCTGATCTGGCAAGATCCGATCTCCGGCGCGCCTAGCACGATCGACGCCAACGATGCGGAAGCATTGAAGGCCAAAATTCTTGGTTCTGGTTTGTCGACGCGCGAACTGATCGAAACGGCGTGGGCCTCGGCCTCGACCTATCGCGGTTCGGACCGCCGCGGCGGCGCAAACGGGGCGCGCATTCGTCTGGCCCCGATGAAGGATTGGGAAGTAAACAAGCCTGCCCAGCTTTCGAAGGTGCTCGGCAAACTCGAAGCGATCCAGAAGGAATTCAACGCCGGCGCAAAGAAGGTCTCGCTGGCCGACCTCATCGTCCTCGGCGGCGCCGCGGCGATTGAAAAGGCGGCGAAGGATGGCGGCGTTGATGTGAAGGTGCCCTTCACGCCGGGCCGCGCCGACGCCACGCAGGAAGAAACTGAAGTCCACTCCTTCGAGTATCTCAACCCGAAGGCGGACGGCTTCCGCAACTATGTGCGCAAGCCGATCATGCCGATCGAGGACCACCTGGTCGACCGCGCCCAAGTGTTGGAACTCTCAGCGCCGGAAATGACGGTGCTGATCGGCGGCCTGCGCGTGCTGCAAGTTGGCGACGACAAGCTCGGCGTGCTGACTAACAAGCCTGGCGTTCTGTCCAACGACTTCTTCCTCAACCTGCTCGACATGGGCACGGTGTGGAAGGGCCAGAACGGGTCGCAGGAAGTGTTTGACGGCCGCGACCGCAAGACCGGGCAGCTGAAGTGGACCGGCACGCGCGCCGATCTCATCTTCGGCTCGCACTCGCAGCTGCGCGCGCTGGCTGAAGTCTATGGCGCGAACGACGCGAAAGAGAAGTTCGTGAAAGACTTCGTCAAGGCCTGGGCCAAGGTGATGGAGCTGGATCGGTTCGATCTGCGCCAACCGAAGCCGAGCGGCGCGCACTAAGCCTTATCGTTAGGCGTTGACCAAAGGGCGGCTTCGCAAGGAGCCGCCCTTTTTGGCGCGCTCACATCAGCCCGAACTGGCGCGCTCTCTCACGCGTGCGCCGATCGTAATCATCACCGAGCGCGTTAAGCGCGGCGGCGCAATCCCCGGCGAAGGCGGGCCCATGCATCAGCGCGATGGTGCGCGGCTTCAGTTCGGCGAGTCGGCGTAAAGTGGTCCCCATGGCGGGATTGAGCGCCGAATAATTCGCCGCATCCTCTCCAGCGATTGCCGGGCCGACAATGTCGCCCTCTGTCAAAGCTGGCGCATCGCCATATTGGGTGAACAAGTCGCCGCTCAATAACGTGCCGGTGCTTTCCTCGAACAACAGCCCCGCTTCCCAGCCATGGGGAACGTGCGGCGTATCGAGATAGCGCACACGTTTGCCGCCAAGATCGATGACTTCGTCATTCTGCAGCATGCGCGGCGCGCGATCGGCCATGTCGTTGAGCGACACCATGCACGCCGTCATCCCATGCGCGATTTGCGCTTGTGGCGCGATCGCGAGCCACTCATTCATGGCGCCGCATTCATCGGCCTCATAATGGCCAAACGAGATCCAGCGCAGCGTCTCCGGCGCGATCACTTTGCTGACGGCCTCGCGCACTAACGGAAACAGCCCGCGCATGCCGGTGTGAAACAGCATCGGCTGCTCGCCCCGGATTAGGAATTGGTTGAACACCAGCCCGCCTGGTTCGACCTGCGGGATGAAGGTGGACAGCCGAAACACGCCATCGGCCACCTCATTGATCTTGGTCTCCATGCCTGTCCTCCCTGGATGATTATTGACAGCACATGCGTGTGTATCCAAATTAGAAGCGCACGTCAAATGGGTACACGAAACTGTGTAGTGAAATTTAATGGCCCGCAAATACACCCTGAATCGCCGCGCCGAATCCCAGGCCGAAACCCGTCGGCGCATCATCGAGGCGGCGGTGGAGCTGCACGGCACGGTGGGGCCCGCCAACACCACGGTCAGCATGATCGCCGAGAAGGCCGGCGTGCAGCGGCACACCTTTTACGCCCACTTCCCGGACGAACGGTCGATGCTGATGGCCTGTTCGGGGCACACAATCGAGAGCGATCCGCCGCCGGACGCGGAAGCCTGGAGCGCCATCGCCGATCCGCAAGAGCGGCTCAGCACGGGTCTGCGGGCGATTTACGACTGGTATGCGCGCAATGAGGGGCTGGTGGCTTGCGTCACGCGCGATGCGGAATCCCATCCCCTGGTCCGCGAAGTGACGGATCTTCGCCTGGGACCCGCCTTCGCCAGCTTCCAACACGTGCTCGGCGCCAAACTCAATAGCCGCCAGCAAGCCATGCTGATTCTGGCGCTGAACTTTCACAGCTGGCGCACGCTCACGCGTGAGGCTGGGCTGAAGCAAAGCGCGGCCGTGACGACGATGGTGCAGGCGATCCTTGCCTAGGGGCGCCCACACGGGTGGCAGTTTCAGCGGCAATGCCGCACTTCTCGTCGCTCTTCCGCTCAATTGATAGGCGAAAGCTCAGAACTTGGGCGCCCTCTTGGGGAACCCACGGGTGCGTCGCGGCGGCGCCTTTTCGCTGCGCAGAGCGCCCCGCATCAACCGTGCATGTCCTATGTCCTGCTGGCCCACGCGGCCGACGCTCAGAGCCGCGCCGACCGGGTCGCTGAGAAGCTGCGCGCAGTCGGCTTTGACGTGCGCGCGCCGGAAGCGGCGCGCCCGCGCGACGACGTCGAGGGCGCGAGCGCGGTGCTGGTTTTGTGGTCGCGCAGCGCCAAAGCCGAGGAGCGTGCGCTCACGCGCGCGGCGCAGCGCGCCGGCAAGCTCACCATGGCGCGCATTGAGCCGGTGACGCCGCCGGTCGCTGGCGGCGTCGATCTGGCGACCTGGAATGGGCGCGAAACCCGCGCCTGGTCAAAGCTGGTGAGCGAACTGCAACAAAAGGCGCCGCCAAAGTCAGCCGCGAAAACCGCCGCTAAGAAAGCCAAGCCGGTCAAAGCCGCAAAAGCTGTGCCCGCTCCCCGCGCCGCTGCTGCGCCCGCAAAGACGCAGAGCTTCGCCATGCTGAGCGTGGGTTTCATCGTCGTGTTCGCGACTTTGCTTGGCGCCGCGGCGCTCTTCACCGCCCCGCACTAGTCCAACATCACCATTTCTTCGGCGGCTTGCGCGCAGAGCTTATGGCCAGCGCGCCAGCGCCCATGAGCGCCAGCGGCCCAATCATGGCCTGGCTGCGATCGCCGGCTGTATCCGCGCGAAACACCAGCACCAGCATCATCACGCCGAGCACGATCATCAGCCCGCCAAAGCCGATGCGGATGAGCTTCATCATGCTGGCCGTCCCACCCGCTTGATTTCCCAATCCAGGCCAATGCCGCTCTTGGCCTTCACCGCCGCGCGCACGTCTTCGCCCAATCCCTCAATGTCCGCCGCCGTGGCCGCGCCAGTATTGATCAGGAAGTTGGCGTGCTTCTCACTCACTTGCGCACCGCCGCGCCGCGCCCCGCGCATGCCGGCTTCATCGACGCATTTCCAGGCCGAGCCCTTTTCGCCTGTGGGCAGCATCGGGTTCTTGAAGGTCGAACCGCCCGTCTTTTCGCGGATCGGCTGACTCGATTCTCGCTGTGCGGTGATGGCGTTCATGCGCTCGGTGATCGCGGCGGGATCGTCCGGCTCTCCCTGAAAAGTTGCGTCCAGAAAGATGAGGCCGGGCGGCAGCGCATTGTGGCGATAGGTGAAGCCAAACTCAGCGTGCGGGATGGTGACGCGCTCGCCTTTGCGCGTCAGCGCCGTCGCTTCCACCAGCACGTCTTTGGTCTCGCGGCCATAGCAGCCGGCATTCATCGTCAGCGCCCCGCCAATCGTGCCGGGCACGCCAACATAAAACTCAAGCCCCGCCACGCCCGCTTTCGCCGCCGCCTTCGCCACCATGGAATCGAGCGCACCCGCACCGGCGCGCACGCGCCCATCGCCAAGCGCCTCGATCTGGGCGAAGCCTCGCCCAGCCAGACGGATCACCACGCCTTCGACGCCGCCATCGCGCACGATCAAGTTCGAGCCAACGCCAATCGTCATCACCGGTACGTGATCTGGCAGCGCAGCAAGAAAGCTTGCGAGATCGTCAGCATCAGCCGGTAAAAACAAAACATCCGCCGGGCCGCCCACCCGAAACCAGGTGAATGGCGCTAGGTTTTCCTGTTCGAGCAGCTGGCCGCGCACCGGCGGCAGATTGATCGCGCGCATGTGATCGCCCTAACCGCGACTTTGCGACACGTCAAAGCATCCAAGCGGTTGGCGATGATTTATATGTGCTGGGAGGGATAAAGGAGACGCCAATGCTCAGATCCATCTTGCTCGCCGCCACCGCGCTGTTCACGCTGGCCGCTTGCGCCACCGCCGAAACCGATACAGCCGGCGCCGCGCCGCCAGCCGACCGCGACTGCTTCAATGTCGCCAACGTCAGCGGCTTTTCCTCGATCGACGATAACCATGTGCGGCTGTCGGTCGGCGCCAACCGCGCTTATGCGCTCACGACCTCGCCGCGCATTATTGAGGCGCGCTACTTCGAGCATCTGGGCATCCGCTCGACGACCAACTGGATTTGCACCGGCAATGGTCTGGGCGTCGACCTAATCGTGCCGAATGGCATCCCGGAAAATTATCGGGTCACGGAAATCGTGCGTCTGCCCGACGATGCGCCGGCCACGACCGAGCCAGCGGCGCCCCAAGGCAGCTAAAGCGTAGCTAAACCTTCTGGCGCAAGCCGGCGCGCAGGGCGATCCGCCCCAACGCGCCCTTGATGATCACGTCGAGCTGGCTGTTGGGCTGGTAATCCGCCGGCGCAACATAATTGACGCGATCCTCGGCGATCAGGCGGCTGACTTTCTCAAGGCTACGCGGCTCGTTCCACTGATACGGGTCGAGCACCGCGATGGAGCAGCCGCCTTGGCTCGTCACCATCTTCATGGACGGGATGTCGGTGTCGCCGTCGCCAATGAAAATCATGCGTTCAAACGGCAGCGGGCGTTCATCGGCGCGCATGAAGCGATTGATCGCCTCCGTGTCCCAAACCGTGTCGATGCCTTTATTGAGGCGAAACAGGAATTGCGTCTTGGTGGTGTAATTGATGGCGACGCCCGGCCATTTGGCTTCGCCATTCACATCGTACAAAAAGCGCGAGGCGAACACCTGCGTGAATTTGCCGAACAGCGCGCAATTCTCGATCATCTCGTAAATGCCAGATGAGATGACGTAGTGATCGAGCTCCAGATCGAGTTCAGCCGCGAACGCATTGGTGCGGTCAAACCAATGATCCAGCCCATCGAAGAAATCAGGGTCGGCGCCATGCTTTGCGAGATCGGCGCGGCGCACCGGTTTGCCGGCGGCCCGGGCGCGATCCAGCATCAAGTGCATGTAAACCAGGATTTCGTCCGCATCCTCGGCGCGGGCCAGATGCTTCACCTCACGCCAGAAGTCCGCATGATTCATCCCGGCGACTTCGGGAATGAAGCTGCGCTCCTGGATATTCCCGCGCGCCAGCGTGCCGTCAAAATCATAGACAATGGCCGCGCGCAGCGGCTGGGATTTGCGGTGAGCTGTGTCGGCCATGGTGCCGACTCGCAGGGAGTCGCGTTGCCGGTCAATTAACAACACGCCCGTCATTCCGGGCGCGACGCAGTCGCGATCCGGAACCCAGGGGTGACATCCTGAGCGTTGGCCCTGGATTCCGGTTTACGCTCCGCGTGCCCCGGAATGACTGAGGACTAAGCCGCGTTCGCGGCCAACCGGCCCGGCAGCGCATTGGCGAATTGCGTGATGTCGCCAGCGCCGAGGCACACCACAATATCCCCGGGCTTGGCTTCGGCGCGCACAAATTCCGGCAGCGTGTCTAAGCCGGCCAAGCGGCGCGCATCGCGATGGCCGTGGCTCTTGAGGCTCGCCGCCAACGTGTCGGCGCTGACGCCGTCGATCGGCGCTTCCCCGGCGCTGTAGACATCCGCGACCGCAACGACGTCGGCATCATTGAAGCAGGTGGAGAAATCGCCAAACAAATCGCGCAGGCGGGAATAACGGTGCGGCTGCACCACGGCGATCACGCGCCCCTGCGTCATTTCCCGCGCGGCGGCCAGCACCGCCGCGATCTCGACCGGGTGGTGGCCATAATCATCAACGATGCGCACATCGTTCCAATAGCCGGTGGTGGTGAAGCGGCGCTTCACGCCAGCGAATTTTTCCAGACCCTTGCGAATGCCGTCATCATTGACGCCAAGCTCGCGCGCCACGGCAATGGCGGCGACGGCGTTCTGCACATTGTGCCGCCCCGCTACCGGCAGGAAGAGATCGTGCATGGTCACGCCCGGCCCCGAACCACGCTTGCGCGCGACCACGTCAAAGGTGCAGCCCTCGCGCGATGGGCGCACATTCACCGCGCACACATCGGCCTGCGGATTGAAACCGTACGAAATGATGCGCCGGTCCCGCACCTGCGCGGCCAGCGCCTGCACCTGCGGGTGATCCAGGCACATCACCGCGAAGCCATAGAAGGGGATGTTCTCAACAAATTGGCGATACGCATCATTCATCGCCTCGACCGAGCCGTAATGATCCAAGTGCTCGGGATCCATATTGGTGACCACGACAGCGGTGGCGCGCAGGCGCGTGAAGGTGCCGTCGCTTTCATCGGCCTCGACCACCATCCATTCGCCCTCGCCCATGCGCGTATTGGCGCCGTACGCATTGATGATGCCGCCATTGATGACGGTGGGGTCCTTCGCCCCCGCATCGAGCAGAGCCGCGATCATGGATGTGGTCGTGGTTTTGCCGTGCGTGCCGCCAATGGCGACAGTCCATTTCAGGCGCATGATCTCGGCCAGCATTTCCGCGCGCTTGACCACGGGCACGCCACGCTGACGCGCCAGATCGACTTCCGGATTGCCGTTCTTGATCGCCGAGGAAATGACGACGACGCCGGCCTTGCCGAGATTTTCCGGCTTGTGACCGATGGAAACCTGGATGCCCTGCGCACGCAGCCGTTCGGTATTGGCGCTCTCCTTGGCGTCCGAACCGGTTACGTCATAGCCGAGATTTTTCATCACCGCGGCGATGCCGGACATGCCAATGCCGCCAATGCCGACAAAGTGGATAGGACCGGTATCGAAAGGAATGGCGCGACGGATCATCAGTTCTTTTCCCACGGCGGAAGCGCTAAGCAATAGCCAAACCCAGCCTGCGGGCGCTGCCGGCCAATTTCTTGTCGAAGGTACACAGGTGCGCACCCAGCCGCTGGGCCATGGCGACGTGGACAGCGTCCGCGCTACGCAAGGCCGTGTCGTCGCGCCGCACCAAGCTATTGGCAAGCACAATATCGACAGCGACCGTCGGGGGTCGCTCACAATGGGCCGCGACCCAGCTGTCGAACTCCACGAGCGCCGCGCGCGCGTCCTTTGCGGCGATCATACCGGATCGAGCAAGGCGCATCACCGAAGCGCTAAATTCCAGAGCTGCATAATCGCTGACGATCAAGCTATCCGCTTGGTTCGCCACTTTTGTTTGAGCGCGCGCGCTCAACGCGTCTTCAACAAAGAGCGCGACGATAACGCTGGCGTCGAGATAAACGCTCAAAGGTCGCCTGCTTCACGCCATTTCAGCATTTGACGAACCGGGCTGCCTTTAACCTTGCGGCTCGCCCGCCGCTTCGCCAACCCGTCCAAATCCGCCTGGGTGATGCGCCTGCCTGCCGGCGCGTGCGTCGCCGTTACTTCTACCACCGGCTTGCCGTGGCGCGTGATCGTGACCGCCTCGCCCTTTTCAGCGCGATCGATCAGTTCGGAAAGCTTGGCCTTGGCCTCGGCGACGCTATATTCAGCCATTGCCAATTATGGTCATAGGATAGTCATTTTGTCCATCGCCGCTAAGCGGCGATGGATTCCGCGAGATCGGCCAAGGCCTTGGCCGCTTCCGGATTGGCGGCGGCGCGGGCGGCGGCGGCGCGAACGGAAAGGCCGTGCGGATCGGAGAGCCGCCGCTCCAAGCAAGCCGCCAGCGCGCCCGGCGTGAAATCCTGCTCCGTGAACAGGTCAGCGGCGCCGACTGTGGTCAGCCCCTCTGCATTGGCGGTCTGGTGATCGTCAGCGGCGGCGGCGAACGGAACCAGGATGGCCGGACGCCCGGCCACCTGCAGTTCAGTGACGGAGGAGGCGCCGGCGCGGGCGATCACCAGATGCGCCGCCGCCAGGCGCTGACCCATATCGGAGAAGAATGGCGCCACCTCAGCCTTCACCTTGGCCTTGTCATAAGCGCGGCGCGCCGCCTGCAATTGCTCTTCACGCACTTGCTGCACCACATCGAGCCGCGCGCGCAGGTCTTTCGGCAGCAGCCCAACCGCTTCGGGGATTACCTCGCCAAACAAGCGCGCGCCCTGACTGCCGCCAATGATGAGCAAATTGATGCGCCCGCCCGCCGCAATCTCGGGATAAGGCCGCTCGCGTACGGCCAGGATCGGCGAACGTACTGGATTGCCGACCACATGCTTGCGAGACACCGCGCTGGCGGGAAGCCGATCCAGCCGCTCGAAACCGCACGCAATCGCCGCCGCGCTTCCCGCCATGGCGCGATTGACGCGGCCGAGCACGGAATTCTGTTCGTGAATGAGGATCGGTATTTTTTGTCCCCTCGCCGCCATCAAGGCCGGAAACGACGGATAGCCGCCAAAGCCGGCGACGAGCGCAGGCTGAATTTCCTTGAAGCGCTTATTGGCCGCCGCGACGCCGCGCGAAATCTTGAACAGAGCTGGCAGCGCCTTGAAGGGGTTAGCGGTGAGTGAAGCGGCGGGAACATCCTCAACGCGCTCGGCGGGAAAGCCCTCCGCATAGCGGCGCCCGCGCGCATCCGTCATCAACAGCACGCGCCAGCCGCGGCGAAACATTTCCTCCGCAAACGCAGCCGCCGGGAACAAGTGCCCTCCGGTTCCGCCTGCAGCAATGACGACGAATTTCTTGCTCATGTCCGCTCTCTGCGCGCGGGATAGAGATAAGCGCCCGGGCGGTCACGGAGAAGCGATAAACAAAAGCCGAGCGCAAGCGCCGAGCCAATCATGGATGAGCCGCCAAACGAGATGAAGGGCAGCGTCATGCCTTTGGCGGGAACCAGGCTCAGATTGACGGCGATATGGATGCCGGCTTGCACAACCAAAAGTGTAACGAGACCAGCGGCGGCCAGTTGCTCGAACGGCTCATTGAGCCGCGCCGCACGCGAAAGGCCGCGAAACGCAAACACGCCAAACAGAATGATGAGGCCGAGCGAGGCCAACAGGCCAAACTCTTCCGCCGCCACGGCGTACACAAAGTCTGCGTGCGCGTCCGGCAGCAGGCGCTTGATCACGCCTTCGCCAGGACCGCGTCCGAACACGCCGCCGGAGGCGATCGCATCCAGCGCCCTGCTCACCTGATAGCCGCCCGCGCTTTCGGGATCGAGAAACGCATCGATGCGCGCGCGCGCATGGGGAAAGAAATTATAGATCGCAAAGCCCGCGCCAATCGCGCCGACCGCGCCGCCAATTAGCCAGCGCAACGCAAGCCCAGACAAAATGAGCATGGCCGAGAGCACCATAGCCAGCAGCGCGGTCTGCCCCACATCCGGCTGCGCCAGCAGCGCCGCAGCCGCGAGCGTGAACAGACCTATGGAAACAGCGCGGCCCGGAAAATCGCGCCGCTTCATCGCCTCGCCCAGCATCCAAGCCCAGACCACGATGAGCGCCGGCTTCAGCAATTCCGAAGGCTGAAACGAGATGACGCCCAAGTCCACCCAGCGGCGCGCGCCTTTTATTTCCGGCGCAAACAAAGCCACCAGCACGCAGCAGAGAAACGCCGCGCCCGCCAAGATGGTGGCGAAGCGCCGAAGCTGGCGCGGATCGAGCGAAGCGGCGGCGAACATCACCCCGACGCCAATCGCCGCATAGCCCGCTTGCCGCGCGGCGAAATAAAACGCCTCCTCGATGCGGATGCGCGCGGCCGCACCGGGGCTCGCCGCCATTGAGAACAGAATGCCAAGCGCGAACAGGATCGCGGCGATGATCAGCAACGCACGATCATAGGAGCGCACGCGCATCAAGGCGGCGTCGAAGCGCTCAGCCATGGCGAGGCTCATGTTTGACCGCCATTGCGCTTCGGCAGCGGACCAGCCTTGGTCGGCGGCGGCGCACCGGTTTGCGCCTGCGCGAGCGCGGCGACCGCAGCTTTGAAGCGCGCGCCGCGATCTTCATAGTCCCGGAACTGATCGTAAGAGGCGCAAGCCGGCGAAAGCAGCACCACCGGATGCGGCTCGCCAGAAGCGCGCGCATCTTCAAACGCCAGCTTTACCGCGCTATCGAGATCGCCCGCCATCTTGACCGCTGCTTTGCCGCGCAGCGTGTCGCTGAATTGGCCGGCGGCTTGGCCGATCAGATAAGCCCGGGCGATGCGCGGAAAGAACGGCTCCAATTCTTCAATGCCGCCCTCTTTGGCCACGCCGCCCGCAATCCAATAAACGCGAGGATAAACCGCCAACGCTTGCGCGGCGGCGTTGGCGTTGGTGGCCTTGCTGTCATTGATGAAGCGCACGCCGCTGACAGCAGCCACGCGCTCCAGACGATGCGGCAGACCGGGAAAGGTCGAGAACGCCTGCGCGATCTGACGCGGATCGAGATTGAGCGCGCGCGTTACGGCGTAAGCGGCGCAGGCATTCTGCGCATTGTGCTTGCCGGCGAGCGCCGGCGCGTCGGACAAATCAGCTATAAGTTCTGTGCGCCCGCTGAGTGCGTCGAAGATTTTCGAGCCAAGCGCGGAGACGCCCCGCCCTAGCGCCTGCCCAGCGGAAATCGGCGCCACATGCTGGACGCCCGCGCGCGTGAGTTCCGTGCAGATACGCGCGCAATACGCGTCGTCCACGCCGATCACCGCCCAATCGCCGGCGCCTTGATTGGCGAAGATGCGCCTTTTGGCGGCGACATAGGAAGCCATGTCGCCATGGCGCTCAATATGGTCCGGCGTGAGGTTGAGCCACACCGCGACATCGAGCCGAAGCGATTTCACCAGATCGAGCTGAAACGAAGACAGCTCCAGCACGTAATACGCGCCCGCATGCAGATCCGGCAGATTGAGCACCGGCTCGCCAATATTGCCGCCCAGGCGCACGTCTTTGCCGGCTTCGCGCAAAATGTGCGCGATCAAAGCGGAGGTGGTGGATTTGCCGTTCGTGCCGGTAACGCCAATCAATTTCGGACGCCGTGTCGCCGGCAGCGCGTTCACGGCGCGCGCAAACAGTTCGAAATCGCCCAGGATCGGCACGCCGGTCGCCTCGGCGAGCGTAACCACGCGATGCGGCTCAGGAAAGAAAAGCGGCACCCCTGGCGACAGCACCAGCGCGGCAAAGCTGCGCCAGTCGCGCGCATTGATGTCCGAGGTCGGCACGCCGGCGGCTTCCGCCTTGGCGCGAGCGGCGTCGCTATCGTCCCACGCATGCACGCGCGCCCCGCCCGCCGTCAGCGCCCGCGCCGCGGCAAGACCGGTTCGCGCGAGCCCGAACACTGCAACGTCACGGCCAGCAAATTCAGTAATCGGGATCATGGGACGCGAACTACTCCGGCCCGGTGGTGTGCGCTGCTTCGGCGCGTTAACGCAACTTCAACGTGGCGAGGCCTGCGAGCGCGAAGATCACCGAAATGATCCAGAAGCGGATCACGATGGTGCTTTCCTGCCAGCCGATCTTCTCGAAATGGTGGTGGATCGGCGCCATCAGGAAGACGCGCTTGCCGGTGCGCTTGAACACCGCCACCTGCACCATCACCGACAAAGTTTCGAGCACGAACAGACCACCGACAATCGCCAGCACGATCTCATGCTTGATGGCGACAGCCACCGCGCCCAGCATGCCGCCGAGCGCAAGCGAACCCGTATCTCCCATGAACACGCGCGCGGGCGGCGCATTGTACCAAAGAAAGCCCAAGCCAGCGCCCAGCAACGCGCCCAGCAGCGTGGACAATTCACCGACCCCATCGACGTGGGGAATGCCGAGATAGGCGGAGTAGTCCACCCGGCCAACGAGGTAGCAGATCATGCCGAACGTAGCCGCCGCAATCATCACCGGCACGATGGCGAGGCCATCCAGCCCATCGGTCAGATTCACGGCGTTGCCAAAGCCGACAATCACCAGCATCGCAAACATGAGATAGGCCGCGAACAGCTGAATGCCCCATCCGCTCAGGAAGGGCAGCGCCACCGCCGTCAGCGAGGTGCCCTCCATCAGCGCGTCCCAGAAGCCCATAATGGTGTGCGGCTCATTCGGCGTGTGCGAAATCCACTCCGCAGCCAGCATGATGACGATGGCGATAATCGAGAACAAGAACTCGAAGAAGAGCCGCGTGCGCGCCGAAAGCCCGCCATGATGCTGCTTGGTGACCTTCGCGTAATCGTCAATGAAGCCGATCAAGCCGAAGCCGACCGTCACCAAAAACACTGACCACACGTATGGATTGGTCAGATCCGCCCAGAGCAATGTGGCCACGCCCCAGGAAATCAGAATGATGAAGCCGCCCATCGTGGGCGTGCCTTTCTTGGTGAGCAGGTGTCCTTCCGGGCCGTCGGTGCGGATCGGCTGACCCTTGCCCTGACGCTTGCGCAGCCACGCAATCATCGGCGCGCCAATGGCGAAAGCGATGATCATCGCCGTAAACATCGCGCCGCCCGTGCGGAAGGTGATGTAGTTGAAGAGGTTGAAGAATTGAGATTCGTCTTGGAGCTGGCCTAAGAGCTCGAGCATTAAGTCTCTCCCGCCTCGAGCTTGGCCAACGCTTCAACCACGCGGCTCATGCGCGACGAATTCGATCCCTTCACCAAGACGATGTCCCCATCACGAACCGCGTTCGAAATGATCGGAATCAACGCCTCGGCGCTCTCGGCATAGCCGCCGCGGCGCTCGGGCGGAAGCGCCTCATTGAGCGCCGCCATGCGCTTTCCAGCGCAAAAAACTAGGTCGACATTGGCCTCACGCAACGGGCCGGCCAAATCAGCATGGTATTTCAGCTCATCGGGGCCTAGTTCCAACATATCCCCAAGCGCGGCGATGCGGCGCCCCTGGCCGGCAGGCGCGCGCGCGCCCAAAGTGGCGAAGGCCGCCGCCATCGAAACCGGGTTGGCGTTGTAAGCGTCATCCACAAGCAGGAATGAGCCGAACGAGGCGGCGATGCGCTTGGCGGCGCCGCGTCCATCGACGGCCCGCAGGTTTTCAAGCGCATGCGCGGTGGCCTTGAGATCGGCGCCCACAACATCGGAGGCCGCCAGCGCTGCAACCGAGTTGAGCGCCCAATGCGCGCCTTCCGCGCCAATGCGATAGCGAATGGCGCGGCCGAGAATATCGGCCTCCGCAATCGCGCCGCCTTCAACCATCTCGAACTTCAGCAGCCGCGCTTCGCAGCCCTGCTCGCGGCCGAAACGAATAATGGTCGCGCCATTGCGCTGCGCCGCATCGATCAGGCGGTCGGCATGGGGCGCTTCGTTCGGAACGATCGCGGCGCCGCCTGGTTCGAGCCCGGCATAAATGTCGCCCTTCTCGTCGGCGATGGCTTCAAGCGAGCCCAGATTCTCGATGTGCGCAGGCGCGATGGTTGTCACCATCGCCGCATGCGGCTTCACCAGTTTGGTCAACGGCTCGATCTCACCGCGATGATTCATGCCGATCTCGAACACGGCGAAGCGCGAACTCTCAGGCATGCGCGAAAGCGTCAGCGGCACGCCCCAATGATTGTTGAAGCTCTTGACCGAGCGATGCGTCTCGCCGCTGGCGGCGAGGCAAATCGCCAGCGCTTCCTTGGTGGAGGTCTTGCCCACCGAGCCCGTAACGGCCACGCGCTTAGCTTGGCTGCGATCACGCGCCGCTTCGCCCAGCTTGCGCAGGCCATCGAGCACATCGCCGACAACGAGGCACGGCCCCAGCCCTTGCGCTTTCTCCGGATCGGAAATCAGCGCCGCGCTCGCGCCGCTGACGAAGGCTTGGGCCAAAAAATCGTGCCCATCGCGCTGATCTTTCAGCGCCACGAACAAATCGCCCGGCTCAAGCGAGCGCGTATCGATGGAAACGCCGCTGGCGATCCAGGAATCCGCGCCAATCAAGCGTCCGCCCGTCGCGGCGGCGGCGTCCTCTGCGAGCCAAAGCGGCGTTTTCATTTTGCGATCTCGCAATCTCCCCCTCTCCCTTGCGGAGAGGGGGTTAGGGGGTGAGGGGCGTGCAAACAATCAGGCGGCGGAGCGTTGGAGCGCCCCTCCTCCCCTACCCCTCCTCCGCAAGGGAGGAGGGAGCGCGCACCTTCAAACGGCTTCACTGATTCAGTCCCAGCGCTTCTTTCGCCACGTCCTGATCCGCGAACGGATGCACCACGCCTTTGATGATCTGCCCGGTTTCGTGGCCCTTCCCGGCAATGAGCAGCGCATCGCCTTGGCGCAACATCTCGACAGCAGCAAAGATGGCTTCGCGCCGCCCGCCAATCTCCATCGCCTGCGGCGCGCCTTCCAAAACCTGTGCGCGGATGGCGGCGGCGTCTTCATTGCGCGGATTATCGTCAGTGACGATGACAACATCCGCAAACTTAGCCGCCACCGCGCCCATTTTCGCGCGCTTGGTCTTGTCGCGATCGCCGCCGCAACCGAACACGCAAATCACCCGCCCCGGCGCATGCGGGCGCGCGGCGCGCAAAAGCACGTTCAAGCCGTCCGGCGTGTGCGCATAATCCACGAACACGTGCGCGCCGCTCCTGCTCGCGCCAATATGCTCCATGCGCCCCTTCACCGGCCGCAGCTGCGCCAACGCCGCAAAAACATTGACGGGCGTTTCGCCCAGCGCCAAAGCGAGCGTCGCGGCAGTGACGGCATTAATGGCCTGGAACTCGCCGATCAATGGCAGTTCGACATCATCTTCTTCGCCGCGCCAGCGCAGCGTCAGCACTTGGCTCGCCGGGCGTGGTTGAATCTCCACAATCTTCAGACCATCCGCGCCCGCGCGCCATCCCGTGGTGACGACATTCAATCCCGCCCCGCGCGCGCCATCGGCAAAGGTGTCCGCCTCCGGTGAATCGGCATTTATGATGGCGGGACCTTTGACGCGCTCCCAAAGCCGCATCTTCGCGGCGCGATAGGCGTCCATGGTGAGGTGATAGTCCAGATGATCTTGCGTGAGATTGAGGAATGCGCCAGCGCTATAGGTCAGGCCGGCGACGCGATCCTGTTCCAAGCCATGGCTCGACACTTCCATCGCCGCATGCGTGACGCCATTTTCCGCCAGCATGTGCAGCGTAGCGTGGAGCGCCACAGGGTCGGCGGTGGTGTGCCCCAGATCAATAACGCCGCCCTTCCAGATCGCGCCCAGCGTGCCAAGGCTCGCTGCGCTCCTGCCCGACGCGGCCCAAATCTGGCGGAGGAAATCAACCGTCGAGCTCTTGCCATTGGTGCCGGTGACGCCAACCAATGTCGCTGGCGTGCGCGGATAAAAGCGCGATGCAGCCAGTGCAAAATCCCGCCGCGCATTCTCGCTGACAATGTGCGCGATGCCTGGGTCGTCCTTCAAGTCGCCCGCCGAGAGCACAGCGACCGCGCCCTTGGCTTTCGCCTGCTCGACAAAATCGCGCCCGTGCGCCGCAACGCCCTTCAGCGCCGCAAACAAAAAGCCCGGCGCAACGGCGCGGCTGTCGGCGGTGAGTCCGGCAATATCAAGATCAGCGTCGCCCGCCGCGACGCCGGCCGAAAACAGTTCGCGGAGTTTCAAAGTCTCTCCCTCAGCGCTCGTCACGCGGCTCGACGCGCAGGCCCAGCATGGGCGCGGCGCGGGTCAGCACCCGCGCCACCACCGGCGCGGCCACCGCCCCGCCGACCTGGCCTGCCTGCACGTCGTCCAGCGACACGACGATCACATAGCGCGGATTTGACGCCGGAAATACGCCAGCAAAGGAGGAGAAATTGCGGCTTTCGTCATAGGAGGCGCCCGCCCCCAGCTTTTCGGCGGTCCCGGTCTTGCCCGCCACCTGCAGCCCGCGCACATCCGCCGCCCGCCCGGTGCCATCCGTAACGGAATAGCGCAGGTAAGAGAGCACCTGCCGCGTTGTTTGCGGGCTGAACACCTGCGTGCGCTCCACCTCATCTTCCGGCGCGCGGCGCAGTAAAGTCGGGCGAACCCGCGCCCCTTCATTGGCGAACACAGTATAGGCGCTTGCCAGCGCGGCTTGAGTGGTGGCGAGGCCGTAGCCAAAACCAATGCCCGCCACATCGCGCCGCCCCTGTGCTTGCGGCGCCAGCGGCGCTTGGTTGCGGCCAATCTCTAGGCCGGTCGGGGCCAGCAGACCGAGACGATCCAAATACGTGCGCTGGCGCGCAGCGCCCAGCCGCAGCGCCAAGCGCGCGGCGCCAATGTTGGAGGAACGCGCCAAGATGGTGCGTAAGCTTGCGAGCCCTTCGATCCGCTCATGATCCTCGATCAAGCCGCCCGCGATTTCGAACGGGCGCGACACATCGAAAGTCTCGGCGGAATTGGTGACATCTTCATCCAGCGCCATCGCCACGGTGAAAGGCTTTATGGTCGAGCCCAGCTCATGCAGATCGCCGGCGACGCGATCCTGGCGCGCAGCGGCGGGTGCAGCGCCAGCATTATTGGGATCGAAGCTCGGCCACGAAGCCAGCGCCAGCGTCTCGCCGCTGCGCGCATCGAGCAAAATTGCTGAGGCGCCGGAGGCGCCCGCAGCGCGCGCGGCAGCGTCGAGTTCAGTTTCAAGCGCGTACTGCAAACGCACGTCGAGCGAGAGCGCGAGCGGACGCCCCGCCGCGCCAGCTTCGCGGATTTGCGCATCGAGGCCGCGTTCCACGCCCGCAAGCGGGTTGAGATCAACATCGGTGAAGCCCAATGCGTGCGCCGCCATCGCGCCTTGCGGATAGACGCGCCGATCCTCGGTTTCAAAGCCAATGCCGCCAAGGCCCAGCGTCAGCACCGCTTCGCGCTGCGCTGGCGTCAACCCGCGGCGCAGATACACCACGTCGCGCTCGCGATCGGTCAGGCGCCGCACTGTGTCGGCGCGGTTGAGATCGGGGAAGAGCCGCATCAGGACGCGCGCCGTTTCCTCTGCGTCCCACACCCGTGACGGCGTCGCCGTCAGCGCGTAAGCGCGAACCGTCGTTGCCAGCAGCACGCCATTGCGATCAGTGATGTCCGCGCGCGCAATTTCCAATCTGGCGTGCGCTGCGCTCTCGCGCGCCAGCGGATCGCCGCTAAAGGCCAGCTGAATCGCCCTGCCCGCCAGCAAGAAGAGCAGCGCAAAGACCGCGATAGCCAGAAAACGCACCCGCGCACGCGCAGGCGCAGCCTCAAGCGCTGGCGCCGGCGCGAATGAAAGCGTAGTCGGACCGAACGGCCTCAATGTGACGAACTCGGCGCACGCGGCGCGGGCAGGTTTTGATTGATGGCGCTCTCCGGCAGCGCAGCGCCAGCAGAGCCGGCGCGCATGCCAAGCTCACGCTCCGCCAGCGCTTCCACACGCGCGGGATTTTCCAGATGCGCGATCTCGGCGCGCAACGCGCGCATGTCAGCTTCGGTGTCGTCAATCTGCCCCTGCAACTGGCGCACATGCGCCTGCGCCTGGCTGGCGTCGGACTTGGCTTTGTAAAGCCCCACTGCGAGCACGACGATCAGGATCGCCGCGACGATGTGGAGCGTGCGGCGGCTTATGCGCATTTAGCCCACTCCGCTTCAGCCTTGGGCGCCAGGGAGGGCGCTTCGAGTTCATCCCATGCCGGCGCGTCCGTGCGCGCGGCGTAGCGCAAGCTGGCCGAACGTGCGCGGGGATTGGCGGCGGTTTCAGCATCGCTCGGCGCGGTGGCGCGGCGGCGCTCCAACACAAAACTCGGCGCACGTTCCGGCGGCAGGTCGGGCGCATGGCGCGAGCCGCGTCCGCGCGCATCGGCGCGTTCGGTGACGAAATTCTTGACCATGCGATCTTCGAGTGAGTGAAACGACACCACCACCAGCCGCCCGCCCGGTTTCAGCGCGCGCTCGGCGGCGGAAAGCCCGCGCGCGAGTTCGCCCAGTTCATCATTTACCAGCATACGCAAAGCTTGGAACGTCTTCGTCGCTGGGTGCGTGCGCGCGCCTTTGCGCCCGCCCACCGCGCGCTCAACGATGTCCGCCAGGACAGCGGTGCGCGAGATCGGCGCCGCCGCGCGCGCCTGCACGATGGCGCGCGCGATACGGCGGCTGTCATCATCCTCGCCATAGCGATAGATCAGGTCCGCCAGCGCGCCTTCGCTGAGCCGGTTCACGGCGTCAGCGGCGCTGGGGCCTTGCTTCTCCATCCGCATGTCCAAATCGCCATCCGCCTGAAACGAGAAGCCGCGCCCGGCTTCGTCGAACTGGAAGGAGGAGACGCCAATGTCGAACACGACGCCGTCCACCCCCTCGCCGGCAAACATTTCGGACGCAAAAGTTTCCAGATCACTGAAGCGGCCGGAACGGATCGTGAAGCGGCCGCCAAATTCGGCCGTCAGAGGCGCGGCGCGGGCGATGGCGTCCGGATCGCGGTCAATGGCGAGCACCCGGCAATCGGCGCGGCTCAGCATGGCGCGCGAATACCCGCCCCCGCCGAAGGTGGCGTCGACGTATGCGCCGCCATCCTTCAGCGCGAGCGCGTCCATCGCTTCTGCGAGGAGAACGGGCGCGTGGCTCATGAAGGCGCACACTGCATGTGTTCGCGACAACAGGAAAATGAAATGCCAGTCGGCCTGTAAGCCGGGTTCTGTGCCGCTTGCGCGGTGACGACCATTCCTCTGGACCACGCCTCGCGGCGTGGTTCGCGCGACCAACCCGAATGCAACCCACGGACGGGCCTGAGCTTGCGCTCGCGCATTCCTATTCGGTCTTGCTCCTGGCGGGGCTTGCCGTGCCGCCTTCCTTACGGTCGGCGCGGTGGGCTCTTACCCCACCGTTTCACCTTTGCCTGCGTCCATGGTCTCTTTCGAGGCCGAGACGCTTTCGGCAGACTATTCTCTGTGGCGCTATCCCTGAGGTTGCCCTCGGCGGGCGTTACCCGCCGCCATTTCCGCGTGGAGCCCGGACTTTCCTCCCGCACGCCCTTTCGAGACCTCTTGCGAAGGCCTGCCGAGCAAGTCGGACAGGTGGTGCGAGCGGCCGCCCGGCCGACTGGCGCAGTCAACATAGGCCCGCCAGCGAACCGATCCAATCCATAATCGCGAGCTAGTCGGCTGGATGCCATGACTTTTTCTTGTGCTTTCCCTTGCCGGAGGCTTTCGGGCCGGCAGCTCCCCGTTCGGGCTTGCCCGCGCGCGGCTTTGGGCGCTCGGCGCGCGCGCGCGCCTCGGCATGCCTTGGTCGCGGCTCATGGTGCGCCTGCGGACCATCCTGCATCCGCGTCACGCGGATGGATTTTTCCAGCCGGCCATCTTTCCCAAGCCGCGCCAGGAAGCCGTCAATGCTCGCGGCGTCGATCTCGACATGCGTCTCATGCTGCTGAATTCGGATCGAGCCGATCTGGCGCTTGGTGATGCCGCCATTCTTGCACAGCATCGGAATCAGCCAGCGCGGCTCCGCCGACTGCGCGCGGCCGATGGACAGCGACACCCAGGCGCCGCCTTCGAAATTGTCATCCTGACCGCGCCGATCCTTTGGCGGGGGGGCTTCGGGCGTATAGGGCGCCGGCGCCAAATCCTCGGGCGCGGCCTGTCCCGCGCGATAGAGCCGAACGAACGCCGCCGCGATCTGCGCGGCATCGTGCTGTTCCAGCAATGAACTGACGATGCCCTGCTCCGCCGCTTGCAGCGGCGCGCGCAAGAGCGGGTCCGCGAGCAAACGCTGATCGTCACGCTGGCGAATATCGTCAGCGGACGGCGGCTCGCCCCATTGTGCCTGAATGCCGGCGTCGCGCAGCAGGCGCTCGGTTCGGCGTCGGGCGGCGTGCGGCACGATCAGAATGCTGGCGCCTTTGCGGCCCGCGCGGCCGGTCCGGCCGCTTCGATGCAGCAGCGCCTCGGTGTTTTTAGGCAGATCAGCGTGAATCACCAGATCCAAGTCCGGCAGGTCTATGCCGCGCGCGGCGACATCCGTGGCGACACACACTTTCGCGCGATGATCGCGCAGCGCCTGTAATGCATGCGTGCGCGCCGATTGGCTCAATTCACCCGACAGCGCCACGACAGAGAGGCCGCGATTGGCGAACCGGCTCTCAAGCCGCGTCACCGCCGCGCGGGTGCCGCAAAACACCAGAGCATTGGTGGCGTCGTAATAGCGGAGCACGTTGAAGATGGCGTTCTCGGCCTCGTGGCTGGCGGCGACGAGCGCGCTATAGGCGATGTCGGCGTGTTGTTTTTTCGTGTTGATGGTGCTGAGCCGCACCGGATCGCGCTGATAGGTGCGCGCCAGCGTCTCGATCGCGCGCGGCATTGTCGCCGAGAACATCAGCGTGCGGCGCTCGGCGGGCGAAGCTTCGAGGATCGTTTCCAACTCCTCGCGGAAGCCGAGCTTGAGCATCTCGTCGGCCTCATCCAACACCACCGCGCGCAAATCCTGCATCTGTAGCGAGCCGCGCCGAATGTGATCGGCAAGCCGGCCAGGCGTACCCACCACAATATGCGCGCCTTGATTCAGCAGGCGCCGTTCATCGCGCATATCCATGCCGCCGACACAGGATGCGATGCGGCCGCCCGCATTGGCGTAGAGCCATTCGAATTCGCCGCGCACCTGCATGGCGAGTTCGCGCGTCGGCGCGATGATCAGCGCCAGAGGCGCGCCGGGCGGCGCGAGCTTGCCATGATCGCCCAGCAAAGTCGGCGCAAGGCTCAGCCCGAAGGCGACCGTTTTGCCGGAGCCGGTCTGCGCCGACACCACCAAATCCGCGTCCCGCACCTCCGGCTCCAGCACCGAGGTTTGCACCGGGGTGAGTTCCTCGAACCTGCGTGCGGCAAGCGCGCGCGCAAGCGCTGGAGCAACATTCTCAAACATCGACATAAAAGGCTTTCAGGCCCAGTGCGAGGCCCGGTGCGCGCGTGCGCGAGGCCGAATTAAGAGCTTAGCGAGCGGGTCTAGTCCAAAGCCACGCAAATGGCGAGACGGCGCACGCAATCGGCGTGCAATCGCTGGCCCGCCGGCCCAGATTCTACGTGTAGCGCTTGGTGGTGCGCTGCTCAGCGACATCCGCCGCGCTTTTCTCCGCCCCGCCATAGCCGGTGAGCCGATCGGCCACGAACGGATTGGTGCGCCGCTCCTGGCCAAAGGTGGAGGTGGGCCCGTGGCCGGGGATGAAGCGCATTTCTTCCCCCAGCGGCCAGAGCCGATCGGTGATGGAGTCGATCAGCTGCTGATGATTTCCACCCGGCAGATCGGTGCGCCCGATCGAACCGGCAAACAGCACATCGCCCACGAATGCGATGTTCGCCTCGCGATTATGGATCACCACATGGCCCGGCGTGTGTCCTGGCGTGTGCGTGACGTCGAACTGCATGCCCTCAAACTCGAGCACTTCGCCATCCTCGAAATAGCGGTCCGGCGTCACATTGCGCGCGCCGACCAAACCAAAGCGCGGCGCGCCCGCTTCGATTTGATCGAGCCAATATTGATCGTCGCGATGCGGACCTTCGACGGCGACGCCAGTGCGCTCGCGCAATTCCGCCGCAGCGCCGGCATGATCGAGATGGCCATGCGTCAGCCACATGCGCGTGAGCGTCAGCCCAAACCGCTCCAGCGCGCCCAGCAGCTTGTCCGCATCACCGCCCGGATCGACCAGCACGGCGCGCTTGGTGGCGTCGTTCCAGATCATCGAGCAATTCTGCTGCAGGGGTGTCACCGGGACGACGCGGATCTGCAATTTGGACTGGGCCGGCGTTTCGCTCATCTGGTCTTGATGTCGGCCTTCCGGGCCGCGCGCAAGTGCAGCGCCTCAGCCCAGTTGCCGCGCCAATGCGGCGACGAGCGCGCGGGTTTCCTCGTCGGCGGCGCCGTCAATGCGCTCGGGCCGGAAACGGCGCTGGAAAGCCGCAAGCGCGGCCTTGGTGGCCGGATCGATCGCCCCGCTCCCCTGCACGGCATAGCCGATACGCGCCAAACGCTCCTGTAGGGCGAGTACTGGATTGGCGTCCTCCGGCAACGGCGCAGGCGCGGGCCACAGCGAAACACCCGCTTCGGCCAGACGCTTCCACGGAAACTTCTCACCCGGGTCAAGCTTGCGCTCAGGCGCGATGTCGGAGTGCGCCACCACGCTCGCTGGCGAAAGTTTGCGACGATGGAGAATGTCACGCACCAGCGCGATCACCGCTTCAATCTGCGCCTCGGGAAAATCCGGCAAGCCAAAATCGTGCCCGCCATTCACAATCTCGATGCCAATCGCGCGCGAATTCACATCGCCTTCGCCGCGCCAGCTTGACACGCCCGCATGCCAGGCGCGCGCATCCTCATCGACCAGACGAAATACAACTCCCGCTTCATCCACCACATAATGCGTGCTGACACGCGGCAGCGGCGCATCGGGCGGCGTGTCGGCAGATTGCCATGGTCCTGGATATTTGCCGGCCGCCGGCGCTGGATCAGTCAGCCGAGCCAGTGCGATATCGGCGTTCTGCATGCCAGTATAATGCAGCACCACCAGATCGATGGCGCGCGTGCGAACATCGAAATTCGGTGACGGGCGGTCGGTGACGCGGAGCGCGCTCATGACCGCACTTTCCACGATGAAGGCTTAAGACTTCCGCCGCGAACCGGTTTCAACCACCCAGCCGGTTGGCGTGCGCCGGGCTTCGAGAATGTCGGCGCTGCGCGCCCGCGCGGGCTGCGGCGCCAAGCGCAGCGCGATCGCCGCACCGAGGATCATCAGGCCGACCACCACCGCAGCAGCGGCGGCGAACGCAAAGGCGACAGCCGAACCGACCACCAGCGCCGCGAAGGCTAGCCCGCGGCCCAAATTGGTTAATGCTGAATCGGCGTGCGCGTTCATCTGATGCGACTCACCTCTGACCTATCCGCCCAACATATTGGCGTTAGAAGTTCATTCATCAATGAGGCAAGGATAGGGCCAACCAAATTCCCGCGGCAACAGGTGGAAATGACTATTTCGCCGGCACGCTGAGCTCTTCGCGGATCATCGCATAGGCGGCGTTGATCGCCGCGGTTTTCTCACTGGCGATGGCCACGAATTCGGGCGGCGCCCCGCGCTGGAGCATACGGTCAGGGTGGTTTTCGGCGGCGGCGCGGCGCCAGGCCTGGCGCACCTCCTCCATCGTCGCCCCCGGCAGCAAACCTAAAATGGCGTAAGGATCGTCCGCATCGGGGCCGAGATTGGTGGCCTTGATACGGCGGAACTCGCTCTCGCTGAAGCCAAAATGCTCGGCCACGGTAGCGAGGTAACGCAGCTCCGCCTCGCCCACGCCGCCATCGGCGGCGGCGATGTGGAAGAGGCCGTCCAAAACGTCCTCCAGCAAGCAAGGCCGCGCGCGGTACTTGCGGCCGATCTGCTTGGCGTAGCTTTCATAACCAAGCACGGTTTGCTGGGCGATGGCGAAGGCGCGGCGGAACGCCGCCTCCTCTCCCGGCGGGGGCCGGAACACGCGGGCCGCGGCCGCAAGCTCGCGTTCACTGGTGAAGCCGTCCGCCTTGGCCATTTTGGCCGCTAGGCCGATCACCGCTGCGGTAAAGCCGACATCGTTCGGCGCTGGCGCGCATTCTTCGGCGAATACGGGAGCATCCGCCTCCGGATCGAAGGCGCGCGCGGCCAAGTCAACGATGCGAGACCAAACGGACATGAAGCAATAATCGCCGATGCCGCCGCAACGCGCCACCCGGTTCCGCTAAACTCTACGTTACAGCAAGTTGAGGGTTAAGATGAAACCGATCTGGGGCGGAGGGGTTTCTCCTCCATGACACCTGCACGCCTTCTCTCATTATGCGCGCTCGCGCTGGCGGCATTTGTCTGTATCGCGCCAGCTGCGGCGCAGCCGCCAGCGGACGCCGTCCTAATTGAAGTCACCGAAACGGCGCCGCGAGCTGAAGGTAATGTGCTGGAAGTGGCGGCGGCCACAGGCCAGTTTCAAACATTCCTGCGCGCCGTCGAGGCCGCGGGATTTGAAGAAACCTTGTCTGGCGAAGGGCCGTTCACGCTGTTCGCCCCCACTGACTCCGCGTTCGAGGATTTGGGTCAGGCTGAGCTTCAGCGCTTGCTCGATCCGCGACATCATGAAGAGCTGCTGGCTTTGCTTGCCTATCATGTCGTGCCGCAGCGCGTGACGAGCGCCAGCGCATCGGGAGAAGTGGTGCGTGAACAAACCTCGGGCGGGTATCAGGTACAGATCGATGGCCGCGACGGCCTGCGCGTCAATGATCAGCTTGTGGTCGCGCCGGACATCAACGCCTCGAACGGTGTTATTCAGGGCATCAATGCGGTGCTGGCGCCGCCTGTCATGGTGGCGCAGCGCTGATCGCTGACGTAAGCCGCCACACTGCATTTCCCACATCATCGGCCACCAGCACGCCCCCGCCCGCATCAACCGCGACGCCAACGGGCCGGCCCTTGGCGCGCCCTTCTGCACTAATGAAACCGGTCAATACCGGTTGCGCGTCGCCATCCGGGCGCCCTTCCAAGAACGGCACGAACACCACTTGGTAGCCGTTGAACTCGGAGCGATTCCACGACCCGTGCTGCCCCACGAAGGCGCCGCCCCAATAAGCTGACGGCAAAGCCGACGCCTCATAGAACGCCAGCCCGAGCGACGCCGTATGCGCGCCCAAAGCATAATCCGGCGCAATGGCGCTGGCGACCAGATCGGGCCGCTGCGGCTGCACCCGCCCATCCACGTTCTGCCCGTAATAGGAGTACGGCCAGCCATAGAAGCCGCCATCGCGCACCGAGGTCATGTAGTCGGGAACCAGATCGTCGCCGAGCATGTCGCGCTCATTCACCGTGGTCCACAGCGCGCCGGTGATCGGCTCCCACGCCAAGCCATTGGGATTGCGCAAACCGGATGCGAATAAGCGGGAGCGGCCGGTGGCGAGCTCGATCTCCCAAATCGCGGCGCGCCCCTCCTCTTCGTCCATGCCGTTCTCGCCAATGTTCGAGTTCGAGCCGACAGTGGCGTAGAGGCGCGTCCCATCGCGGCTGGCGATAATATTCTTGGTCCAATGGTGATTGCGCCCCGCTGGCAGATCGATCACGTGCGTTGCTTGCGCGCGAATGCTGGTTTCGCCCGCACGATAGGGGAAACGCACGATTGCATCGGCATTGGCCACGTAGAAATTTTCGCCGATCAAGGCCATGCCGATCGGCGAGTGCAGATTCTGTAAAAACACCGTGCGCGTCTCCGCCACGCCGTCTCCATTGGCGTCGCGCAGCAACGTGATCCGGTCTGCGCTCTCGCCAGTGGCGCCGGCGCGGCTCATCAGCAGGTCGCCGATAAAGCTCTGCAGATTGCCCGGCGCTTCGCTTTCCGGCGCTTTGGCCTCGGCCACCAGCACATCGCCATTCGGCAGCACGTAAATCCAGCGCGGATGATCAAGCCCGCGGGCGAACGCCGTCACCGCAAAGCCATCTGCCGGCGCGGGCGCCTCACCTTCGCGCCACGGATCGGGCTCGGCGATGCGCACGGTGGGGAAGGTCTGCGGATTTGGTCCCGGCAAGGTCGGCTCAGGCCCGAAACCCGACTCACCCGGCAAGGGCGGCGCATTCTCGCCGCACGCAGCTAGAGCAAACGCAAGCGCCGCAACGATCCAACTCCGCACGCTCATCTCCCTTATGCTGAAGGCGGCGCTCCGCCCTTCAAGGCATTCAACTCAGCCCGCATGGAGCGCAGCTCCGCCAGAATGCTCTGCTGCACCAAGGCGGCGTCTTCCTGTGCGCTTTGCACTTCTTGCACGCCTTCGGCCGTTTCCAACTCGATTTCCTTCGGCGCCGATTGCACCGCTTCTACGATCACGCCGATGAACAGGTTCAGCACCGCGAACGCGCCAATGATGGTGAAACCCATAATGAACACCCAGGCGAACGGATAATCGGGCTGCAGCCGATTAATCGTATCGCCCCAACCATCGAACTGGGTGAGCGCAAACAGTGAGAGCGCGCTTTCGCCCAGATCGCGGAAGCCGTCCGCATCGTGGAACAGCGTCGTAGCCATCACCGCGCCAATATAGAAAACGACGATCAAAATGGCGAAGGTCGCGAGAATGCCGGGCATAGCGCTGAACAGCGCCTCCACCACGCGCCGCATTTGCGGCACGGCGCTGATCAAACGGAACACGCGGATCACCCGCAGCGTTCGCAATGCGGAAATGGCTGGGTTCACCGCGACGTATGAGATGCCCACCACGATCACGTCGAAAATATTCCACCCATTGCGGAAATATTTATTCGGCCCCTGCGCTAGAAATTCGAACACAAGTTCAGCGGTGAAAATCCACAGGAAATAGACGTTCCACTGCTCGATCAGCCCATGATACGGATTGCTCTCACCGAAATGCGCGTCATAGCCAAGTATGGCGGCGTTGCCGATAATGCAAAGCAGGATGAACGTGTCCCAGACGGGATTGTTGGTGATCCAGCCGAACGGCGGAACCCAACCTCCGCGCCGAGCTTTCGGCTGAGCCTTACGCGGTTTCGCATCCGCTGGAGCGGCAGTCGCCGTGCTGGTCATGTGTAAGCGCCTCACCCGAAGACGGAACCCCACGCCGTCAGGTCAATCCTAGGCCGTCAAGGCTGACGTGCAAACGCGCCCCAGGCGAGGAGGCGATTTTTCTGCGGCGCTGTGATGCGAATTCGGCTCAGCCGATGGCGGCGTTGGCCGCGGCAGAGGCGGTGGTGGGCGCTGCAGTTTCAAGCGCGCGCGCCACGCCATTTTCGATGAAGCCCTGCACGCTATAGGTGCGCGCGCCCCATTGACGGCCCGGCACATGCCAGACCTGCACCTGGCTCCAATCATTGTTGGGCGACACATCGCGCACCGGCACGTTGCGGGTGATCTCCCCGCCATTCAGCCAGTTGGCGTGGTCGACAATGATCATCCGTTCGGAAACGACTTCGCGGACCACGCCGACATGGCCGCGCCGCGTGGTGGCGTAGCCGCGCAGCACAATCACCGCGCCTTCGGTCGGGGCTTCGGCGCGCACATAACCTGCGGCTTCGGCCTGGGCCCACCATGTATTGGCGTTGCCATAAATTTCGACGCCGGCTTCCTCGCGCGCAAACGGCACGCACTGCAAGCGCGCGCGGCGGTCTGCGACATAAGCGGTCGGCTCGTACGCAGCGTCCGGGGCGCGCTCGAAATCGCGCGGGGTCAGCGCCGCGTGTGGCGAGGGAGGCGCCGCCGGCTCCGTCATCGACAGATCCAGCGACGCGTCCATCGCCAAAGGCGCGAGAGCATGGGCATCCGTCGCGAACACGCCGGCGGCTGCCGCCGTCGTCGCCGCGATGAGGAGAGCGCGCGAGCTCATGCCGATGATTCCCAAACGAGGCATCCCGCCCCAAACTGGGACAACAAAAGTCGCGAGCGCACTTAAAGAAGCATTAAAGAGGCGGCTAAACATCTGGCAATGCTGGCTATCGTGGTAAACAAAGACTGACTTTGCTTCGAAATCAGCATGTGGCGCGGTAATACAAGTTAATTCTAGTTCGGGGTTACTTGCCCTAATGCTTAACGCAGGCGCTAGTTCATCGCCAAAAGCGCGAACGGATGGATGAAGCCTCGCGCCAAATAGGTGCGCGCACCCCATTGATTATTGGGGATGTACCAGACCCTGACCTCGCTCCAGTCATTATTCGGCGAGACATCCAATACTGGCACCGACAAAGTAATTTCGCCCCGATTGAGCCAGTTTGCTTGATTGACTCGAATAATTCGGGGCGAAACGACTTCCGTGACGACGGCCACGTGCCCGCGCGTGTCGTCTCGGTACCCGCGCATGACGAACACCGAACCAGGGGCCGGCGAGCTTGACCTTGGGTAACGCCCAGCCGCCTGGGTCCACCAGGTGTTGGCGTCGCCATAAATCTCCACCCCAGAATTTTCCCGGGCGAATGGGACACATTGTAGCGGGGGGCGGGTATCGTCGATCCGGGGCGCAGCGCCCGGATTGAAGGGGTATGCCGTCCCTGGCGCCGGGCGCGGCGGCGGATAGGCGCCTCCTCGCGCGATCGGAGCCGGGCTCGACGCGCACGCCGTCAGCGCCACGGCCGCAGCCGCCAGCACCCCGAGCCGGGCCATGCTTGAGAGTCCCCACGTCATATCGGGACCGATTTTAGGGCGCCCGGGTGGACATCCCGTGAATGACGGCGCCGTAAATAGCGCCAAGTGTTGACCGCTCTTAACGAACACGCCACCGCTGACGCCCATGAACGAAATCCCGCTCATGGTCCGGCCCTGCTTCGAACAGGATTTGGAGCAAGTTCAGCTCATTTACAGCCACCACGTCATGACGGGGACCGGCACGTTCGAGATTGAGCCGCCTTCGCTCGCCGAGATGAGCGAACGCTGGTCCTACGTGGTGCAGCAGGGCTGGCCCTACATTGTCGCCTCCCCGCCTTCCGACCTGACGCGGGTATTGGGCTTTGCTTACGCCAGCCAATTCCGGGCCCGCGCCGCTTACGCCAAGACTTTCGAAGATTCGATCTATGTCGCCCCCAGCGCCATGCGCCAGGGCGTCGGCCTCGTGCTGATGGCGGAATTGCTGGGGATGTTAAAGGCCGATGGCGTGCGCGAGGTGCTGGCCGTCATCGGCGACAGCGCCAATCACGCCTCAATTCAGCTGCACGCCAAGGCTCGCTTCGCCCGCGTCGGCCTGCTGCGCAATGTCGGCTATAAATTCGACCGTTGGCTGGATGTCGTCATCATGCAACGCAGCCTCGCCTGATCGTAAAACCGCAAGCAAGCTTACCAGGGAATGAGCGCTCTGTGAGCAACGCCCCCTAGCCATGGCCCTTTCCGCCGCTTTGTTTACGGTTCGTTAGGCGACATTACATCACCCTCATCCTCCACAACCGGAGGGTCGCGAATGCTTGTACGCTCGCTCGTTCTCGTGGGTTGGATGGGGTTGGCAAGCCTGTTTGTGAATGTGGCGACGGCCGAGGATGCGGCCGCGCCCACGCCCTACGCCGTTGACGGCGTAAGCTTTTCCGATCCTGACGCGGAATATTACGCCACTAGGTTCAGGGTCGATGCTGGCGACCAGTTCGGCTCGCGCTTCAGCCGCCTTTCGCAATCAAACGGCCTCAGCGCGCCAAACTCCGACACGATGCGGCAAGTGGAGATCGCGCTGTCCGCGCCTGCCGCCGCGGGTCTGGATGTCTCTTTTGCCCACCGCGCCGGCTTGGGCGTTAACGCCGAAGGCGATGTCGAACGCGAGACGCGCGGCTCGGAACTGCGCCTCGGCCGCGGCCTCGCCAATATGCGCCGTCGTGAAGCGCCGAGCTGGAATCAGCCGTCCTGGTATTTCTTCGCCGCTTCCGACGATGAAGCCCTCACCTGGGCCCCTGGCGCGCGCAACACGTTCGGCGGCGCATCCTCCGGCTGGGCCCTGCAAGACCGCGTCGAAGTCGGCGATATGCAGGCGGGCATCACCTATGAGGCTGGCGGCTTGCAGGCCTCGCTCGCCTATGTCGAACGCAAAGTCAGCGTTCGCGCCGGCTCGCGCAGCATCTCCCAGGACGAAGCCTTCACCGGCCTGACCATTACGATGCGCCACCAATAGGGAGCCATGCCCGCGCCACTGCCTTCATCGCTGGCCGACAGCGCGGATCGCCGGTTAAGCTTAACTTGGCTCGGCGGGAACCTTTGGCGCCCTGTCTGCATTGCTGTGTCACACTGGAGGAAGGGCTTCATGCCTTCACAGGGCGCACGAACTGCAATGCTTCTGAGCGGCGTGCTGATGGCCAGCATGGCGGACCTCGCACCTGCCGCCGCTCAAAATTTGCCAGCAAGCGCCGCTGAAGTCGCCTTCGCCGACCTCGCAGGCGAGCGCGGCGTCGCCAACGCACCGAGCCTCGACCTCAATGTCCGCGATGAGGCTGAGGGCCGCTTCGCAGACCTTAACCAGTTCAGCACATCGCGCGAGGCGGCCAATGCGCGCCGCGCCGTCGAATTCGAGATCGGCGCCGATCATGACCTCACCGGCATTCCGGTGGACGTGTCGATCGCGCAGCGGGCGTCGTTCGGCGCAACGGAAGAAGGCGACATTAACAGCCACAGCCGCGGCTCCGAAGTCCGCATCGGCCGCGCCCTCGGCGATCCAGAATCCGGCATGACTACGTCCGAGTCGCGCATCTATGTGTTCGCCGCCTCGGATAATGAAGCGCTGCATTGGCGCCCCGGCCAGGACAACAGCCTCTCCCTGCAACGCGACACGGTTCAAGTCGGCGATCGCCAAGCCGGCGTCACTTATCAGCGCGGGCCAGTGCAGGCTTCGCTCGCATACGTCGAGCGCGAGATCAGCGCCCAAGTCGGTCGCCACTCGCATTCGGAAAACGAGCAATTCGCCGGCTTCACCCTGACCATGAAAAACTGAGGGCGGGTGACAAAGCTGGTTTCGCCCGCTATACGAGCCCGCATGATCCGCAGCCAAAGCACCTTTTGGTATTTTTGGTACCCGTCGCCGCTGGCGCCGGAACAGGATCGTTTGGGCTAAACGCAGCCAAAATGTCCTAACCGCCGCCAGCTTCTGGCGGCTTTTTTATTGCCGCCGGAACCCAATCTTCCGGAGCAGAACGTGACCCACCGAACCGACGACTTACGCATCCAGCGCTTGGACGTGCTCGACACGCCCGGCGAGGTGATCGGCGCCGCCCCGCTGCCTGGCGAGACCTCCGAAATCATCGGCGCATCGCGCGATGCGGTGCATGAGATTTTGCAGGGGCGCGATGATCGCCTCGTCGTCGTGATCGGCCCTTGCTCGATCCACGATCCCAAGGCGGCGATGGAGTATGCGCACCGCCTGGCCGAACAGCGCCGCCGCCATGCGCGCGAGCTCGAAATCATCATGCGCGTCTATTTCGAAAAGCCGCGCACCACGGTCGGCTGGAAGGGCCTCATCAACGATCCTGATCTCGATGGCAGCTTCCGCATCAATAAGGGCCTCCGGCTCGCCCGCCGCCTGCTGCTCGACATCAACGCGCTCGGCCTGCCCGCCGCGTGCGAATTTCTCGACGTCACCACGCCGCAATATTTCGCCGACCTCGTCGCCTGGGGCGCGATCGGCGCGCGCACCACTGAAAGCCAGATCCATCGCGAGCTCGCCTCCGGCCTCTCCTGCCCGATCGGCTTCAAGAACGGCACCACCGGCGATGTCAAAATCGCCGCCGACGCCGTGCAAGCCGCGCAACGCCCGCATCATTTTCTCGCCGTCACCAAGGATGGCCGCGCCGCCATCGCCGCCACCACCGGCAATCAGGACGCCCACATCGTGCTGCGCGGCGGCGCCGAACCGAACTATGACGCCGCCAGCATCGACGCCGCCTGCGTCGTGCTCAAGAAAGCGGGCCTGCGCGAAACCGTGATGGTCGATGCGAGCCACGCCAATAGCCGCAAGAACCACGCAAACCAGATTGGCGTGATCGACGACATCGCCGCCCAACTCGCCGCTGGCGAGGCCCGCATCATGGGCGTGATGATCGAAAGCCATCTCGTCGCCGGCCGGCAAGATTTGGTCGAGGGCAAACCGCTCGCCTACGGCCAATCCATCACCGACGCCTGCATCGATTGGGACAGCTCGATCAGCGTGCTGGAGCGCCTCGCGGAAGGCGTGCGCGCACGGCGCAAGACAGATGCGCCCTAATCTCTCAGCCATTCCGGACTTTCAACCCTTCTCCCGCTGCGCGGGAGAAGGTGGCTGAGCACGAGAGTGCGAAGCCGGATGAGGGCCGCGCGGTGTTGACGGAGTTAAGCGCGGTTTGAAGCGCGCCACTGTCCTTTATTCGCCGACAGCAGACATCGCGCTACTTCGGCAATCGGAAGCTGGGGCTCTCTATCCAGTGATGAATGAAGTCTGCAGTGGCAGCGTGATAATTTGGACCGATGGACGTGAGGCCAGAGAATCCACGAGTCCTCTCGTCCACGGCTAACTCACCATCAAGCAAAATGATGCCTTCCAAGATCGCGGAAAGACGGCTGGCGAGCGACGCCAGGAGGACATGATCGACAGTCTGGTTGCACATCGCCGCTAGTCCGACTTGCCCTTGCGGGACAAAGCCAATCGGTAGGTCAGGAGGTAAATCGGGCTCGACTTCGTCTTCAGTGTTCTCACTGCCAAACCACATCAAGAAGGGCCGACCGGTAACTCGGAAATCGTGGTTCCGGCCAGCGACGTTCAGACCACCTGACCAAGCGGACAAGAGTGTCTCCACTTCTTGTCGGTTCGTGCCGGACATCTTCCGGGGAGTGAGGACAAGGATCGCTGGGCCGGCCATGCGCGCAATGTGACGAAAATTGCGAATGTCCGCAAAGGCCCCTAGCCGAACATTTCATCCTCCCGTCATCCCGTCCGGAGACGCGCAAGCGTCGTAGAGCCGGGACCCAGCAGCAAAGCCCGCGCTTTACGAACTCTGTGTCCCGGCTCTCCCTCCGGTCGGCCGGGATGACGGAGGTTGGCGATGTAAGCTGCAGGCGCCTCACGCCAAAACCGCGCCATCACCAAAGCGCGGATAAACCGCGCTCCATCCCGCAATTTTCGCAAACAACTCAGCGCTGCGCGTCCATCTATCCGACCGGCCTCGCATCCACCGCACACTGCGCCTCTTACATGCACGCAGCGCCCAATCCCCGTCACAAACCAAGCCCCGCCCGGATCACATCCTGGGCGCGTCTTTGGCTTGCGTGCATCGCCGCCCTGCTCACGTGCGCCGCGCAGCTCTTGCCGCCTGCCCATCGCCGCCGCCTACCGCTGTTGGACTTGCCGCGCACCATGCTGGCGGGCTTTGTCGCGCGGCTGATTTTCATGTGCGCTATCGAGCAGGCCGGCGCGCCTAAAAACTTGCGCCAAATGCTTGCGCCGGGCGCGCTGCGCGCAGTGCTGCGCGCCGGCGTGAAGCGCCATCTCGTCAATGCCGACGGGGATCTCGATCTCGCCGCCATCGCCCGCGCCTGCGCCAATCCCGAGCGCGCCATCGCCGACATGATAGCGGCGCTTGAACACGGCCTGACCCGGCGCCAGCCCATCCTGGTCGGCGCAGCCTTCGAGCCGCTCCCAGCCTGCGCGCCGCGCACCGGCGCGGCGCCGTGCGACAGCTCCTGAGCGCCCCCGCACCTCCCGCATCGCCCCCAACACCACGCCGAATCCCGCGATTCCGGCGGCGCCGGCGCTTGGCCAGCGCCCCCTTCTCCACAGTCCTTAGAGCTCACCCCCTCGCGCGGCCCGTGAATCGCTCCAATGTCCGCCCGCTCTGGTAATCTTTCTTAAACCAGACTCGGGGCGAACTGGACGACATATGGTGGCCAATCGGCCATCACCTCCCCACATATGGTGGACGTTTCGGTTTCGGTAGGAGACGTGAGAATGGCTGGCGCGACGGGGACAAAACTGACGGGACTGCGGACGCCTTCAATTGGCTACAAGCCGTTCCGCTATCCCTGGGCTTACGAATTCTGGCGTCGCCAGCAGCAGGTCCATTGGGTGCCCGAGGAAGTCCCGCTCGGCGAGGACGTGAAAGACTGGGCCTCCAAGCTCAACGATCAGGAGCGCAATCTCCTCACCCAGATTTTCCGCTTCTTCACCCAGGCCGATGTCGAGGTGAACGACAATTACATGGAGCGCTATGCGCGCGTGTTTAAGCCGACCGAGATCAAGATGATGCTCGCGGCTTTCTCCAACATCGAAACCGTGCACATCGCCGCTTACGCACTGCTGCTGGAAACCATCGGCATGCCGGAAACCGAATTCCAGGCTTTCATGGATTACCAGGCGCTGCGCGACAAACACGATTACATGCAGAAATTCGGCGTCGAAACCGATGCGGATATTCTGCGCACCGTCGCCATGTTCGGCGGCTTCACTGAGGGGCTGCAGCTGTTCGCCTCGTTTGCGATGCTGATGAACTTCCCGCGCTTCAACAAGATGAAGGGCATGGGTCAGATCGTGACTTGGTCAGTGCGCGATGAAAGCCTGCACTGCGAAGGCATGATCAAGCTGTTCCACGCCTTCGCCAAGGAAACCAATGCGCTGACGCCCAGCGTGAAGGACGACATTATCGATTGCTGCAAAACCGTGGTCGGCATCGAGGATCGCTTCATCGACCTCGCCTTCGAGATGGGTCCGGTCCAAGGCATGACCGATGCCGACATCAAAAAATACATCCGCTACATCGCCGATTGGCGGCTGGGTCAGCTCGGCCTGCCGAAAATCTACGGCGTCGCCGAACATCCGATTCCGTGGCTCACGGCGATCCTCAACGGTGTTGAGCACGCCAACTTCTTCGAAGCCCGCGCCACGGAGTACTCGAAAGCCGCCACTAAAGGCGATTGGCACGGCGATAATGGCGTCTGGGCCAATTTCGAGAACTTGATGGAAAAGCGCAAAACCGTCGGCGCGGCGAACTGAGGCGCTAAGCGAGCAAGCGCTGCCGCATTGCGGCGCGCTCGCTCGGACCCACGCCGAGCACGTGCTCAAGATACGTCTCGATCGAGCCGTGCTTGGCGCGTATCTCATCGAGCGCGATGTTCAAATATTCTTCGCGCACGCCAAGGATCGGCCGCAGCGTCTCGATATCTAGCATGCGGCCAATGCGCTTCTCGAACGCGGCCTGAATGCGCGGGAAACGCCCTTCAAGGTCAACCGCTTGATTGGTGAACTCATAGTCGGCGAACACATCGTCATCGCTGACGCCGAGCGCAAACAAAGTCAGCGCACAGCCAAGCCCAGTGCGGTCCTTGCCGGCGGCGCAATGAATAATCGCCGGCCCCTCGCCTTCGATCAGACCGCGAAACCAAGCGCGGTAAGGTTGGATCAAACGCTCCTCGAACGGAAAGCTGCGATAGGCGTAATGCATGTAGGCGGCGAGCGCATCCGCATTGAGGTCGGCCTGCATCAGCGCCATCAAGTGCGGCGGCAAGGCGGTAATGTCGCCGGCGCCGTCATCGTGGAAGACTGTGGGCACCGCTTCGCCCGGCCAGCGATTGGGCTCATGCGCACGCTCTTCCGGGCGGCGCAAATCCACCAGCAGCCGCGCCCCGAGCGCATTCAGCCGCTCAATATCTGCGTCGGACGCGTCATGGAACGAGGCGGACCGAAACAGCCGCCCCCGCACCAGCTTGCCATCCGGCGTGTCATAGCCGCCAAAGTCACGAAAATTGGCAACCCGCTCAAACTCAACCAGTCTGTCCCGCATGGCGCCTAAATGGCGCATCAGGCCGCCTCAGTCAAAGGCCCTAACGAAACGGCGGCTCATCGAAGGCGCGCAGCTTGCGGCTATGCAGGCGCTGACGGTTCTGCTTCAGCAGCGCGAGAGTCTCGAGCCCGATGCGCAAGTGCGCGCCAATGGCGCTCTCATAAAAGCGGTCGGCGGTGCCCGGCAGCTTGATCTCGCCATGGATCGGCTTGTCCGAAACGCACAGCAATACACCGTAGGGCACGCGTAAGCGGAAGCCTTGCGTCGCTATGCACGCGCTCTCCATGTCGACAGCGATAGCGCGCGATTGCGACAAGAGCCGGCGTTCCTGATTATAGTTCAACTCCCAATTCCGGTCCGCGTAAGATACCACGGTGCCGGTGCGCAAACGGCGGCGGAATTCATCCTTGTCTTCGCCTGAAGCCGCAGCCGCCGCTTGCTGCAAAGCCACCTGCACTTCAGCAATGGCGGGGATCGGCACTTCCAGCGGCACGTGGTCGTCCAGCACTTTATCGCGGCGCAGATAGGCGTGCGCGAGTACGTAGTCGCCAATGCGTTGAGTTTGACGCAAGCCCCCGCAATGGCCGACCATCAGCCAGCAATGCGGCCGCAGCACCGCCAAGTGATCAGTGATGGTCTTTGCGTTCGAGGGCCCTACGCCAATATTCACCAGCGTGACGCCATCCTGATCCGGCGTCGTCAAATGGTAGGCGGGCATCTGGTATTTGCGCCACGGCGCGTCGAGAGCCTTCGCCTCTGCATCAGGATCGCCGCTTTCAATGCGAACGCGTCCGGGACAAGACAGCGCCCAGCCTTTGGGGCCATCCTTCACGCCAGCCGCCGCCCAGCGGATGAACTCTTCCACATAACGCTGGTAGTTCGTGAACAGGATCCAAGGCTGCACGTCCGACCATGGCGCGCCAGTATAATGCTCGATCCGCTTCAGCGAGTAATCCGTGCGCGGCGCGTCGAACAGCGCCAACGGCCGCGCGCCGTCAAGACGCTCAAGCCGCAAACCATCCACGACTGCGTCGCCAACCTCCGCGAGGCGCGGACTTGGAAAATAGCGCGCAAGCGATTCAGCCGGCACATTCTCAAATGCAGCCGAACCTGCAGCCTCAAGCACAAACGAATACGGAATCTCCGTATCGCTCAGGCGCACGCTGAGTTCGACATCATAGTCAGCCGTCAGCAGCGACAATTGCTCAAGCAAGTACGGCCGGAAGAAGTTGGGCTGAGTGATGGTGACGACATATTCGCCTGGCCCCATGAGCTGGCCAAAGGCGCGGGCGAGTCGCGGCGGCGGTCGCGTCGGCAAATATGTGACGCGCAACTCCGGGTAACGGAACTGCGCACGCTCCTCACCCGCTGGTGCAATCCCTGTCTCCGCAAACCGGCGCACCGCCTTCACCAGCGCTTCGACCGCGCTGGCGTGCAAGTGTTCGAGACGATCTACGGCGCCCTGGGGCGATAGTGGCGATGTCATCGTGCGATGTTCGCCTGCGGCGCTGCCGCGTCAAGGGCTAGGAGACGCGCGGGATCGGGTCCACCAGGCGCGAACGCCGGTAAGAAGTGTGCGAAAGCGGAATGCCATCGCCGAACAGGAAGCCCAAGGGCGGATGATAGGCAAAACGGGCATCGGCCATAATGATGCTCGTGCCCGGTGTCATCATCGCCGACGGCAACGTGATCGTGCTTCCGGGCGAAAGCGTGACGAAGCCGTTATTGTGGCGCTCGCTCCAAACCACACGGGCGGTGTTGGCGTTTTCGATCATGATGCTGGTGACGCGCAGATCCATATTGCTCCCATCATCGGGAAACATCAGGACATTGGCCGCGGCCCAAATGCCGCTAACCTCGTCGCTTGACACTTCGGTGTCACGCGCCACCACGTCTGCAAGCGATGAAGCAACGTTTTGGGCGCGACGATTGGCGCCCAGCGCGTCGAGCAGGTCAACCGACGCGAACAGCACAAACACCATCATTGGCGCGAGCAGCGCGAATTCAACCGCCGCCAAGCCCTTTCGGGCTCGGGCAAAAGCACAGAGGTTTTGGAACAGGCGCATCAATAGGGCTCGTTACGGAACATGAGGGTGGTGGCCAGCAGGCGGTCGGTGCGGTGGCCGGAGATGGGATCGTTCAAATTGGCGAACACGCCCTGAAATACCGGCGTCAGCACGCGCCAGCGATAAAAGGCCCGAACCACGACAATGCTCGAGGCGGCGCCGGGACTGTAGCCAAAGTCGTCGGTGTTGAGCTCTGAGTTCTCAATCGGATTGTTGTTCGACACGTTCACATAAGAGTCGAAGGTGTCGACATCCAGAAATAGGCTCGTGTCGCAATCCAGCGTGCCGAAATTGCTCATCTCGTCGCACAGCATGTCCTTGATGTCCTGATAGGACTGGCCGGTGCTCTGCGCCTGGCCAGTGCGAATCCGGCGCGATACTTCCGTGGCGGCGTGGTCAAGGCTGGTTTGCGCAAAGGCGATCAGGCCAAGTTCGCCAAGACCGAACATCAGCAAAAAGAACGGCAGTGCGACCAGGCCGAACTCAACGGCGGCATGCCCGGACTCGTCCCGGCGCAGGTGCCGCAGCGATTTAGCGAAGGACTTAACGCGCGCGAACATAAGGAACTCCAACGCCCATTAGAGCGCAGAAGCCTTGATATCCGGTCAAACGACCCGGTTAATTTATATTAGCGCTCTGCGTTCGAAGCGCGCGCGGCGTGGCCGGTGATTTGCTCGGAAACAGCGGAGAAAGTCTCCTGCCCGTCGCCAATGTCCGGCGTCGGCCGGCAAGTGGGCGTGCACTCGAGCCGCGCCGTTTGCGCCCCGCGCGTCACCATCACGACATTGGTTTCATCCGGCGTAACCGTAACGCGTCCGGAGTAAAGTACGCGATTGTCCGCACCCATCACGACAAGATTAGTCGTGCCGTAAGCGCGACCCGTTACGAATAAGAAACGATCGTTTTGGACCGAAACGCCGGCGATCGAAGGATTGCCGATCGAAACCCCTTCCGCCGGCTGCGCCAGGCGCACCGGCACCGATTGATCGAGCGCGACGCGAATATCATTGGCGCTTGCGACACCAGCAAACAGCGCAAGCGCGCCGGCCACCGCAACCGCAAACTTGGCCGCACGACCTTTAAAGGAATGCGCGCGCATATACATTGCTCCGAGAGGCGTCTTGTCCCTGACACAGAGCTACGCCGCATTCGTTGCAGCATCACTAACGCGCTCGCGTCATCATGATCTGCAAAATTCAAGCGGGCTATTAACGAAAAATTTGTCTTCCTTCTAAGTCGAAGTCTTAACTGGCTTGGCCGTAATGATCCCCGCGTCTGGTTTGGGTCGTCGGGTGCGGCGCCTCTTCTGGACTGGAGCAAAGCACTCGACACTGGAGAACTGAAAATGTTGAAGCGTTTCCTGAAGAATGAAGATGGCGCCACCGCGATCGAATACGGCCTGATCGCCGCCCTCATCGGCGTTGTGATCATCGGCGCCGTGACGTCGCTCGGCACGGGCCTGACCGGCACGTTCAACTCGATCGCCGCCGAACTCAACTAAGCGTAAGCGAAAGTTCGCCCGGATCGCGTGAAGCGGTCCGGGCGAACGCCCTTACATCCCTTCTCTCAGCGCCGCCCGTTTGGGCGGCGTTCTTGTTTTTTAAGTCTTTCTTGACGCGCGCTTGCCACAGTCACGGCATGCTGGATTTGCTAGCCCTCGGCGCGTTCTCGATCCTGTTGCTGGTCGCGGCCACTTCGGATGTGGCGACCATGACGATCCCGAATTGGGTGTGCGCTGCGCTCGCTGCTGCATTCCCAATCGCGGCTTTGGCGTCAGGCGTTCCGCTGGCCACGATCGGCTTTCACCTGCTGTGGGGATTTGCGATCCTCGCCGTCGGCTTTCTGCTGTTTCAAATCAACGTCTTCGGCGGCGGCGACGCCAAACTCATTGCAGCGGCGGCGGTATGGACCGGCTTCGCTGCGTTCGGCCCTTTCTTATTGTGGACCGCGCTCGCGGGCGGCGTGCTCGCGCTCGTGCTGCTGATCGCACGTCATTTCGTGAAGCCCGCCGAGCAACGGCCGGCATTCGTAAACCGATTGTTAAAAATTCGCGGCGGCGTCCCCTACGGCGTCGCCATCATGACCGGTGGCTTGATGGTGTTGCACGCGCTTCCATTCGAAGCGAGCGCGTTAACGCCGCCTTAGCCATGAACATGGTCTTTCAGTGTTTGCGCACTGGGGGCCGCTTGCGCGGGGAGTTGAATTCATGTCAGCGCGTCAGCTGATTGTCTTAGCTGTGGCTGCGATTGCGGCCATCGGCGCACTTTTACTCATTCGCGGCATGGGCGGCCGTCAGTCTGACCCGGCTGAGGTGGCCGATGCGTCGCCGATCGGCGGCGAACAGGTGCTTGTCGTGACCCGCGACATTCCTCAAGGCGCGGCTCTGGTGCCAAGCGACATTGAGGTGCGCTTATTCCCCAACGATTCCGTCTCCCCGCAAATGATCAATGCGACGGACAACCCCTCAGCCCAAGCCGAATATGTGGGCGCGGTCACGCGTCGCCCCTTCGTTCAAGGCGAGCCGATCATCCAAGGCGCGGTGGTGCAGCCCGCTAATGGCGGCTTCATGGCGGCGATGCTGACGCCTGGCTTCCGGGCCGTGGCCATTGAAATCAACAATGACACCGCGGTTGGCGGCTTCGTTCAGCCGAACGACCATGTCGACGTCATCCTCACCGCCATGGTCAATGGCGCGGGCGGGCGCGAAGAAGCACGCAGCTCGATCGTGCTGGAAGATATTCGCGTGCTGGCGCTGAATGATGTGGTGCAGCCACAAACCTCAGGCGACACGCCTACGCGTACGGAAGCGCAGGTCGCCGTGCTCGAACTCAGCCCCGACGATGCGCGCGTTTTGGCGCAAGCGGATGGCGCGGGCGATGTCTCCTTGGCGTTGCGCAGCGTTGAAGCGGAAACGGTCGGCATGCATACGCCCCGCGCACAGCGCAGCACGCCAGGCGGTGGCGGCGTACGCATTCACGCTTTCGGTAGCGTGCAGGGAGGCGGTTCATGAGCGCGGCCAAAGCATTTCGCCAGGCTCTGACGTTGGCGGCCTCGGCCGCCGTCGCCTTAACGCCCGGCTTCGCCGTGGCGCAATCGGTTCCAGCCAGCGCGCCGACCGTCAATAGCGGCGGCGGCGCGAATTCCGCTTCGCTGGTGCTGCCCTATGGCAAGTCCGCGATTATCGACCTCCCCTCTGACGCGCGCGACGTGCTTGTTTCCAATCCGCGCGTCGCTGATGCCGTCGTGCGCACCTCGCGCCGCGCTTATGTGATCGGCCGCGCGCTCGGCTCCACCAACATCTTCTTCTTCGACGCCGCTGGCCGTCAGGTCGCCAACGTCGAAATCCGCGTCGAGCCCGATGTCGCCGCGCTCAACGAATTGTTCGCGCGCCACACGCCGGATGGAAATATCCATGCTGAGGCGGTGAATTCATCAGTGGTGCTGAGCGGCACGGTGCGCAACGCGGCCGACGCCAACAGCGCCTATCAGATGGCCCTCACCTTCCTCAATATTGCCGGCGGCGAAGGCGCCGGTGACGGCTCCGCGCCCGGCGGCCGCCACTCTCCGGGCGACACGCAGCAAGGCGGCGCCGAGCCGCGCGTGATCAATCTCATTCAGGTTGAAGGCAGCGAGCAAGTGCTGGTGCGCGTGCGCGTTGTTGAGATGAGCCGCACGCTGGTCCGCCAGCTCGGCATCAATCTCAACTATAATGAGATGATCAACGAACTGGTCGGCTCGGACAATTTCGTCAACATCGCCAGCCGCACCGGCTACTCAATCAACGGCGCCATCCTGGGCGGGCTAGTCGCCTCCGGCGGCGTCGCGGAAAACGTGCTGCGTCCAGACAGCTACGCCTATCCGGGCGCGCTGGTGAATGACGGCATCGGCACCGGCGACGCCGGCGTCGGCGGCTATGAGTTCGATCCAGACACAGGTCAGGAAACCTGGGGCCCTGCTCACGTCGAGGAATCGCGCCGCACAGACGCGTCGATCGAAGCATTCGAACGCGCCGGCTTGCTGCGCGTTCTGGCCGAACCGAACCTCACGGCCATTTCGGGCGAATCCGCACGCTTCCTCGCGGGCGGCGAATTCCCCGTTCCGGTCAATTCGGATGACGGTCAGATCTCGGTCGAGTTCAAACCCTTCGGCGTGGGCCTCGCCTTCACGCCGATCGTCATGAGCGGTGGGCGCATCTCGCTCAAGGTATCGACCGAAGTCAGCGAACTCACCTCCGAAGGCGCGATCTCCACCGGCGACACCCCGATCCGCAACCAAGACGGCACCACCACCGTCATTCGCGGCATCAACATTCCCGCGCTGCAAGTGCGCCGCGCCGAAACCACAATCGAAATGTCTTCGGGCTCTTCGATGGTGATGGCCGGCCTCATTCAAGAGCGCACGCGCCACGCGCTCGAAGGCGTTCCCGGCGTGATGAATACGCCCGTGATCGGTTCGCTGTTCCGCTCGCGCGATTTCATCAACAACGAAACCGAGCTGGTCGTGATCGTGACGCCCTATGTGGTGCGGCCAACCTCGCCCGATCGCCTGCGCACGCCAGCGGATGGTTTCATGAACCCGTCCGAACGCGAGAGCCTCCTCTCAGGGCGCCTCAACGCGCTCTATCGCAACCCTGACAGCCCACGCAGCGAAGACCGTCGCCTCGAAGGGCCGCACGGCCACGTCATTGAATAAGGACTGAGCCCCATGTCGCTTCGCCTTTCCTCTGTCCTGGTCGGTTTGAGCGCCGCCGCTTCGCTTGGCGCTTGCGCCAGCATGCCGGAAGCCACCGATCCGCCCGTCGCCTCCTTCGCCGATCGCCACGTCGCGCAAGTGACTCAGACCAATCAGCGCTTGGAAATTCCGGTCGCTGACAACGCCGCCGCTTTGACGCCAGCGGCGCGCAGCCAGATTTCGAGCTTCGCTGGCGGCTATCTGCGCTTCGGGCACGGCTCGCTGGTCATGTCGACTCCATCCGGCGCGGGCAATTCGGACGCCGCCGCCGCCGTGGCGCAGCAAACCCGCATGGCGCTGGTGGAATCCGGCGTCACATACGCCGCCGTCGCTGGCTCCACCTACGATGCGAGCGGCCAAGCTGAGGCGCCGGTCGTGCTCACCTTCACCAATTATGAGGCGGAATCGCCCGAATGCGCCCCGCTCTGGGAGCAAGATCTCGCGCATCAAAGCAACAACCAGCCTTGGGCGAGCTTTGGCTGCGCCACGCAAACGAACATCGCCGCCATGCTCGAAGATCCACACGATCTGCTTGAGCCGCGCGAAATGGATCCGCGTGATAGCGGCCGCCGCGACGCCGTCATGGGCCATTATCGCGCTGGCGAGTCCACCGCCAACGTCCGCACCGGCGATGAACGCGCAACCATCAGCACCGTGGCCGCGCAATAGGACCAGAACATGACCAATCCCAGCCGCGACACGAACTGGAATCTGGCCGAGCAAGAAGACGACTTCGTCCTTGAGGACGATGATACGTTCGGCCTCGGCGACATTGAGAGCGGCTTGCCGCCCTTCGAGGCTGAGGAACTTCCGGTCGCCAGTGCAGAGCAGGACAACCAAGCGCTCGCAGATGAAGAAGCCTTCGCGCTCTCGGCTCTGGCGCCCGCAGCGATCAGCCCATCGCTCTTGCCGTCCGACGGCAGGACCACCGAACAGCCCGTGCCGCGCATCACCATTCACGCGATCTGCGAGCGCCCGGAAATCTCAGACGTCATCGCCGCGATCACCGCTGACCGGCGCATGGCGCGCGCTGAAATCACTGTCGAGCATGGCGGCATCGACGCTGCGATCGCGCGCTTCAGCGCTCAAGCCAGTCCCAACCTTCTGATCCTCGACACACAGGTGCAAGGCCAGGCCATGCTGCATGGCTTGGACCGCCTGGCTCAAGTGATCGAGGAAGGCACCAAGGTCGTCATTATCGGCGCCGTGAACGATATCCGCTTGTTCCGCGAGTTGATGGCGCGCGGGGTCAGCGAATATATCGTGCCGCCGATCCAGCCGCTCGATCTGATCCGCACGATTTGCGGCCTTTACGTAAACCCGGACAAGCCCTTCGCCGGGCGCGTGATCAGCGTGATCGGCGCCCGCGGCGGAGTCGGCTCCTCGACCATTGCGCACAATCTGGCGTGGTCCATCGCCGAGCGTCAGGAAGTCGGCGCGACGCTGATCGACCTTGACCTCTCATTCGGCACAGCCGCGCTCGATTTCAACCAAGACCCGCCCCAATCCATCGCCGATGTGCTGATGGCGCCGGATCGCGTCGATGACGTTTTCCTTGAGCGCGTCACCACCAAGCATACGCAGCGCCTGCAAATGCTGACTGCGCCCGCGACACTCGAACGTGAATTCGAGCTGGATGCGAGCGCCTTCGAGATCGTGATCGATCGCGTGCGCCGCACCAGCCCGTTCGTGGTGCTGGACCTGCCGCACATCTGGACCTCATGGGTCAAGCAGACCCTGCTCTCGGCCGACGATGTCATCATTGTCGCCGCGCCAGATCTCGCCAGCCTGCGCAACGCCAAGAACATTCTCGATTTGCTCAAAGCCACCCGGCCCTATGATGCGCCGCCAACTGTCGCGCTCTCCATGGTCGGCGTACCGAAGAAGCCGGAAATTCCGTTCAAGGATTTCGCTGACGCGCTTGGCTGCGAGCCAATCGCCTCTTTCGCTTTCGATCCGCAACTTTACGGCATGGCGGCGAATAACGGCCAAATGATCGGCGAAGTGGCCCCCCAAGCGAAGGCGGCCATCACCATCGACTCGCTCGCAGCCGGGTTAACCGGTCGGAAGGTTGTTGAAGTCAAGAAGACTTCTTTGGCGGCGAAGTTTCCGTTTTTGAAGCGCTAGGGTCTACGAATGTTCGGCAAGCGCGGCCATGGCGAAGCACCGAACCCCAGCGCGGCGCCGACGCCCGCGTCGGCGCCGGCGCCCGCGCGTCCTGCTGCGCCAGCCCCGCGTCCAGCCGCTTCTGCAGCAGCACCCCGCCCGGCCGCGCCGCCGCAGCCTAGGCCAGCGCCTCCAGCGCAAACACGCCAGCCGCCGCCTGAGCAAAGCGATGGCAGCGAGTACCGCTCGGAAGCCTACTACCGCGTCAAATCCACCATCTTCAACGCGCTGATCGAGACCATCGATCTGACCCAGCTGGCGCAACTCGACAGTGAAAGCGCGCGCGACGAAATCCGCGACATTGTCGCGGAAATCATCTCGATCAAGAACGTCGTAATGTCGATTGCGGAGCAGGAAGCCCTGCTCGACGACATCTGCAACGACGTGCTTGGCTACGGCCCGCTCGAACCGCTGCTGGCGCGCGATGACATCGCCGACATCATGGTCAACGGCGCCAACGCCGTCTTCATCGAAGTCAGCGGTAAAATTTCAAAAACCGGCATTCGCTTCCGCGACAACGGCCAGCTCATGAACATCTGCCAACGCATCGTCAGCCAAGTTGGCCGGCGCGTTGATGAAAGCTCGCCGATTTGCGACGCGCGCTTGCCAGACGGTTCGCGCGTCAACGTCATCGTGCCGCCTCTCGCCATTGATGGCCCGACGCTCACCATCCGGAAGTTCAAAAAGGACAAGCTGAAGCTCAGCAATCTGGTTGAGTTCGGCTCGATCTCGCCCGCTGGCGCCAAGATCCTGCAAATCATCGGCGCCTGCCGCGCCAACATTCTGATCTCTGGCGGTACAGGTTCAGGCAAAACCACTTTGCTCAATACCCTCACCGCCTTCATCGATCCCAGCGAACGCGTCATCACCTGCGAGGACGCGGCGGAATTGCAGCTGCAGCAGCCGCACGTCGTCCGTCTGGAAACGCGGCCGCCGAACCTTGAAGGCACCGGCATGGTCACGATGCGTGACCTGGTCAAAAACTGCCTGCGTATGCGTCCCGAGCGGATCATCGTCGGCGAAGTCCGGGGCAGCGAGGCATTCGACTTGCTGCAGGCCATGAATACCGGCCACGACGGCTCCATGGGCACGCTGCACGCCAACACGCCGCGCGAAGCCCTTTCGCGTCTTGAATCCATGATCACGATGGGCGGCTTCTCCCTGCCGCCAAAAACCATCCGTGAAATTATCGTCGCTTCGGTTGACGTCGTCATCCAGGCCGCGCGCCTGCGCGACGGCTCGCGCCGCATCACCCAGATCACCGAAGTGCTCGGCCTGGAAGGCGACACCATCATCACACAGGACATTCTGCTCTACGACATTACTGGCGAAGACCAGAACGGCCGCATTATCGGCAAGCATCGCTCCACCGGCATTGGTCGCCCGAAATTTTGGGAGCGCGCGCGCTATTTCGGGCTCGAGAAAGAGCTCGCCCAAGCGCTCGACGAAGCGGAGAACGCATAATGGACTCCGGGCTCATCGCCGCGCTGCTTGCATTCGTCGCCATTGGCGGCGTCGGCATGGCGTTCGCCGGCGGCGACAAATCCGGCCCCGAGAAGAAGCGCGTCCAGGCGGTCGCCGGCAATCGCGGCGCGCGGAAAAACACCGCCGCGGACATGGCCGCGCTCAAGCGCCGGCAGACCACGCAGGAAGCGCTCAAGGAATTGGCGGCGAGTGAAAAGCAGTCGCGTGCGCGCCGCGTCTCGGTCAAAGGTCAAATCGCTCAGGCGGGATTGACCATCTCTCTCGCGCAATATTGGATGATGGCCGCCGGCTTGGGTACAGCGCTTGCCGTACTCGCCCTCGTCATAGTCGGTCCGGACCAAAAAGGCTTGATCGCCGCCGCTGCTGCCGCGTTTGTCGGCGTACTGGGCCTGCCGCGCTGGTTCCTCGGCGTGCTGGTCGGCGGCCGGCAAAAGAAATTCTCCAATCAGCTCGCCGACGCGATCGACATTATCGTCCGCGGCGTGAAATCGGGCCTGCCGCTCAATCAGTGTCTGCGCATCATCGCCGCTGAGAGCCCCGAGCCGCTGCGCACCGAGTTTCAGAATTTATGCGACGCGCAAGCCATGGGCGTGCCGCTCGACCAAAGCATGCAGCGCATGTTTGAGCGCATGCCGTTGCCGGAGGTGAATTTCTTCTCGATCGTGCTGATCATCCAGCAAAAGACGGGCGGCAACCTCTCGGAATCGCTGGGCAACCTCTCCACAGTGCTGCGCTCGCGCAAGCTGATGAAGGAAAAGGTGAAGGCGCTTTCGGCCGAAGCCAAGGCTTCCGCCATGATTATCGGCGCCCTGCCCTTCTGCGTCATGGCGACAGTGTACGTAACCAAACCCGACTACATCATGATCCTGTTCACCGACCCCATGGGGCACGTCATCCTGCTTGGTTCGGCGATCATGATGGGAGCAGGGATCATGATCATGCGCAACATGGTCAACTTCAAGTTCTGAGAGCGGCGCGCACATGGACATCATCCGCACCGTCACTGATCCTACCAACATCGCCGCCGTGCTCGCGGCGGCCGCATGCTTTGCGACGGTGTTCACGCTGGCGAGCCCGATGCTCGCCGAAAACCAGCTGGGTTCAAGGCTGAAGGAAGTCGCCAAGAAGCGCGAGGAGCTGCGCAAGAAGAGCCGCGCCGAGCTGGCTAAGAATAGTGGCGGACTGCAGCACAAGAGCGCCAACCAGTTCGCCAAGAGCCTTGTCGACCGGCTGAACCTGCAAAAGAATCTCGCCGACGACACTTTGAACGACAAGCTGATCCGCGCCGGCCTTCGCGGCAATGCGGCGCAGACCATGTTCTACTTCTACCGCGCCGCGCTGCCGATCGGCTTTGGCCTCGCCGCCCTTCTCTATGTGATGGTGCTCGGCGCCAATATGAGCTTCCAGATGAAGATGATCGCCGTGGTCGGCGGGGTTTTCGTCGGCTATTACGCGCCGAACATCTACCTCGCCAACATGGCCCAGAAACGGCGCGACAACATCATGCGCGCCTTCCCAGACAGCCTCGACATGATGCTGATTTGCGTCGAAAGCGGCATGTCGATCGAAACCGCGCTACAGCGCGTCGGCAACGAAATCGCATCGGCGTCCGTCGAACTGGCCGAAGAATTCGCGCTCACTTGCGCTGAACTCTCCTACCTGCCAGAGCGGCGCATGGCCTACGAAAACTTGGCCCGCCGCACCGACCATGCCGGCGTCAAGTCCGTCGCCATGGCGCTCACTCAAGCCGAGAAGTACGGCACGCCGGTCGGCAATGCGCTACGCGTGATGGCCAAGGAAAACCGCGAAATCCGGCTCTCGGAAGCGGAAAAGAAGGCCGCCTCGCTGCCGCCAAAGCTGACCGTGCCAATGATTGTGTTCTTCCTGCCGGTGCTGCTGGCCGTGATTATCGGCCCGGCCATCATTCAGGTGAACCACATGCTCGCGGCGCAATAGCGTCGAGCGAGTCCAGTCAGCAAAATTCGAAAAGAGTTTAGCTTCGCGAGCCGCCAAGGTCGCGCCAGCTGCGCGGATCCGAGAGCAAGCCGCGCAGATACGTCATATTGGACTGCGCGGCGGCCGCCGGAAGATCGGCGCGCTCCAGGCGCTCGGCTTCGTCGAACCGTCCCTGCAGCGCAACCGCAACCGCCAGGTTCAGCCGCGCTTGCGGCGGCGCGCCAGGCAAAGATACGGCTTGACGCAGCACCTGCTCAGCTTCCGCCGGATCGCCCGAAATCAAGTGCGACATGCCCAGATTGGTGAGCACGGCCGGATCGTTCGGACGCAGCGCCAGCGCTTCCTGATAAGCCTGACGCGCTTCATCGTAGCGGCCGAGCTGATCCAGCGCGACGCCAAGCGCCGAGCGCGCGCGCCAATTCTGCGGGTCGGATGCGGCGACCAAGGCCAGCGGCCGCAACGCCGCCTGCGCATTATTCTGTCCCAGCTGCGCCAGACCAAAGGTCAGCAAGAGCGGCTTGTCATCGGGAAAGCGGCGCAGGGCCTCGCCCGCGGTTTGCACCGCGCGGTCATTGCGCCCGCCCAAACGCAGCGATTCCGCGAAGCGCTGGGCCGCCTCCAGATCGTTGGGGAAGGTGTTGTACTCGCTCGCCCAAAACGCCATTTGCGTGAGCATGTCTTCGCGACCGATGCGTTCGCGGGCGGCGCGATCGACGCCGCGCGGGGCCGGAGCGTTGACGGCGTTCTGTTGCGTCGCCTGTCCCCCTGCGCCTTCCCCCGTGGTCGCACACGCGGCAAGCGCAGAGACAGCGAGCAGTGCAAAAGGCAGTCGCGACATATGAGCAAATCCTTAATTGGTGAAACAATGCCTGACGCTTGCTCAACAAAGCGCTAATAAGCCTCCCCCATGACTGATCTCCCCTTCGTCACCGACGCCGACGCTCCGGCCACGCCGATTTACGCCATCCGCAGCGCCGATTGGGGCGGGTGGATTGAGAGCCGGCCAGAAGCGCTGAAGCGGCTTTGCGCCGCCCATGACTTCAAGGCCCAAAACGGGCGCATCCTGCTGGCGCCGGCCACTGACGGGAGCATTGAGCGCGTGTTGTTCGGCGTTGGCGACCAAGCCAACGCCATGGCCATGGGCGCGCTGTCGCAGAACCTGCCGGCCGGCCGTTACGCCATCGCCGCCGCGCCGCGTGAGTTTCCCGCCGGCCTTGTCGCCACCGCATGGGGCTTGGGCGCTTACGCGTTCGATCGCTACAAGCCGCGCAAGCGCCCGGCGCCGCTGCTTGAGCCGCCGGGCGGCGCCGACATGGCGGAAGTGACGCGCCTCGTCACCGCCGCATGGCTCGCGCGCGATCTCGTCAACACGCCCACCAATGATATGGGCCCGGACGCGCTACAGCGCGCCGCCGAGGCGCTCGCGCACGAACACGGCGCAAGTTTCGGCGCGATCGTGGGCGATGAACTGTTGGCGCAGAATTATCCACTGATCCACGCTGTGGGCCGCGCCGCGGCACAAGCGCCGCGCCTGCTGCATTTGCGCTGGGGCGACCAGGGCAAGCCGCGCGTCGCCATTGTCGGCAAGGGTGTCACCTTCGATACGGGCGGGCTCGACATCAAACCCTCCGCCGGCATGCGCATCATGAAGAAGGATATGGGCGGCGCCGCCCACGCTCTCGCGCTGGCGCAAATCATCATGAGCGCCAAGCTGCCGATCGCGCTCGATGTTTTCATTCCTGTCGCCGAGAATTCAATCTCCTCGGACGCGTTCCGCCCGGGCGATGTGATACCGAGCCGCAAGGGGCTCACCGTCGAGATCGACAATACTGACGCTGAAGGCCGCCTCATCCTCGCTGACGCGCTGACGCGCGCCTGCGAAGATCGTCCAGAACTGGTGATCGATTTCGCGACCCTCACCGGCGCTGCGCGCACCGCGCTCGGGCCAGACCTCCCGCCCTTCTTCACCGAAGACGAAACGCTCGCCGCCGATCTCGCCAAAGCTTCGGCTGAAACCTGCGATCCGATTTGGCGTCTGCCGCTCTGGAACGCCTATGACGGCGACATGGATTCACCGATCGCCGATCTCAAAAATGGCGGCGACGGCGCCTTCGCCGGCGCGATTTATGGCGGCCTGTTCCTGCGCCGGTTCGTCACTGCGCCGGCCTGGGTGCATTTCGACATTTACGCCTGGTCGCCGAAGGATCGCCCAGCGCGCCCGCAAGGCGGCGACGCACAATCCTTGCGCGCGGTGTGGCGCGTGCTGAAAGCGCGCTACGGCGTTTAGCCCGCCGCCGGAAAAGCGAACGGCGATTGCGCTTCCAGCCCGAACGAAGCGCGCGGATTGGCGTAGTCGCCGAGCAGCAGTTCGTAATGCAGGTGAATCGGAATTTGATAGGCGGCGGTGTTGCCCATCAAACCGATTTGCTGGCCAGCCGTAACTTGTGCGCCTTCGACCACGCCGGCAGCGAAACTCGAGAGATGGGCGTAGCGCGTGTAAACGCCATTGCCGTGATCAATCAGCAGCATGTTGCCGTAATCGTCGCGATACTTGCGCTCGATCACCACGCCATCGGCTGCTGCCGCAATCGGGCCGCCCTCAGCCGAATGATAATCGACACCGCGGTGCGTGCGCCCGCCACGCGGACCGAACGCGGAAGACAAACACGCGCCATTGGTTGGGTTCACCGCCAACGTCACGCCATTGACGTTCACAAACTTCCGGAAATTTTCAACGCGGCCTGACGCATCGGTTCTCGGCGCATTCGAAACAGTCATGCGCGGACACAATCTCAATTGGTCTTCGAAAAAGGTCGATGCGGAGCGAGGCGTGACCGGCTCTGGTTGGATCAGCGCAACATCCGTCGCGTCGCTGCGCTCAATCGCGTCCGCATCATCAATGCGCTCAACGATGATCGCATCCCCTGCGCGCGCGGCCATCGCCGAAGCTTCACGCCGCAGCACCGCGAAACGTTCTTGGCTCAACATTGCGCGCAAACTGTCGACATCGATACGATCAATGCCAAGCTGCGCGGCCAAGATCGGCGCGCGTTCGGCCACCGGGCCGGTGATGGTTGGCGGCGCTGGATAGAAACTGCCCGCCACCCAGCCAATGAACATCATGGACAGCGAGACCGCGGCCCCAAGGACAAAGCGCAAGATCAGGATCATCGGACCTCTCCCCGCCTTGAGCTTGGCGGCGAGAAAGATCGTTTTGCAATCGTAATCATATGGCGCGCGTATCAGCTGCTGGTGGGTGCGTTTACGTTTCCCACAAGATATTGTGGTTTCGAGCTTGCACCGACCCCCAAATCAACGAATCCTCTCGTTATCGATTCAACGGAGGGCACAGCAATGGACCTGGGTCGCGACACAGTGGAAGCCTTGGATTTGTGGCGTCGGGTGACGGTTCAGACCGTTCGTTCTGAGGCTCCAGACCTCACCGCCCGCCAGTTGGCGGTGCTTATGACGGTGCGGCTGCAGCCGGCCCCGCACACGGTTCGGGGCCTCGCCGCGACGCTCAATGTCGGCAAGCCCGCCATCACCCGGGCGCTCGACACGCTCTCGCGCCTCGGTTTCGTGCAACGTCGCCGCGACCCCAAGGATGGCCGCAACGTGTTCGTGGAGCGCACTCAAAAGGGCGATGAGTTCCTCGATACGCTCGGCGCCGCCATTCTGCATGGCGATGCTGCGGCTCCGCAACGTCCGGTGCTAGAACTGGCTTCATGAAGCTAGACCCGCGGCTCACGCCTGCGCGAGGCGATGTAGCTGCGGCGCACTTGAAAGGCCAAGTCGAAGCCGACCGCTTCGATGAAGGCGTCTGCTACCAAGTCACGGACGGCGTCTGCCCTTTGCGGCAGGCGCCGTCTTTGTCTGCGCGGCTTGAAACGCAGTTGCTCTATGGTGAGAGCTTCACCGTCTACGACATCGCTGACGGCTGGGCCTGGGGCCAGTGCACGCTGGACGACTATGTCGGCTATGCGCCCATCGCCGCGCTCAGCGCGCAAGTGTTCGCGCCGGACCTGCGCGTCGTGAATTTGCGCACGGCGATCTTCCCCACACCCGATCTCAAATCGCAGCCGCATCAAATTATCAGCCGCAACGCCAAGCTCGCTTATGTCGAGTTCGATGAAGCGAGCGGCTTTGTGCGACTCGCGCGGGGCGGCTGGTCGCCCATGGTTCATCTCGCGCCGCTCGATCTTGCTGCAACCGATTGGGTGGCGCGCGCCGAGCAAATGCTGGGCGCCCCCTACTTATGGGGCGGTAAAGATTCCATCGCCGTAGACTGTTCCGGGCTCATTCAATCTGCGTTGGAAACGGCCGGCATTGCAGCGCCGCGCGATACGGACATGCAGGAAGCCGCGCTCGGCCGCGAAATCGGAGCCGACCTCGCGCGACTGGAGCGCGGCGATTTGATTTTCTGGGACGGCCATGTCGGCGTGATGCGCGACGCGAACATATTGCTGCATGCCAACGGCTTTCACATGAAGACAGTGAGCGAGCCACTGGCCGAAACGATCAAGCGTCTCGGGGCGCCGCGAACGATCAAGCGGCTCCCCATCAAACAAATCTAGGGCGCGCCGCCAGCCTCCGAGGCCGGCGCTTCCGCGCTCGCCGCTTCCAGCAACGGTGCGGGCAGCGGCACGTCATTGGGCGAGATCGAGCGCAGATAGGCGATCAGAGCGACCCGATCTTCATCACGGCGAATGCCGGCGAAGGCCATTTTGGTGCCACGCACGGCGCCAGCAGGCGAGGTGAGGAAATCATTGAGCGCGATATAATCCCAAGCCCCGCCATGCGCCTGCATGGCTTCGGAATATTCAAACCCCGCATGGCTGGCGACCGCGCGGCCGAACACATCGTGCAGGTTTGGACCGATCCGGTTGGCCCCGCCCGCATCGAAGGTGTGACAGGAGGTGCACTGCGCGATCTGCCGCTCACCGCGCGTGATCAACTCCTGCAGGGCTGCGGGGTCGGCGAACAACCGGCCGAAATCCGGCGGGCCGGCAGGCTCGGCCGGTCCGCCAGTGGTCGGCGCCTCGGCCACCGCAGGCTGCAATCCGGCTTGCTCTGGGTAGGAGGAATGCACGATCGATTCTGCAGCGATGCCGAGGCCCATAACGCCAAGCACGGAAGCCAGCACCGCCCCGGCGATTGAATTGAATCGAAGGTCGCTCATCTGCCCCGCTCGAATCCTTAGAAGCGCTCAATCCGCGCTTTATCGATGTTCGGGCGGTTTATGGCGCGCGTCGCAGGCCCCGCCAAGCCACCCTTCCGCGAAGAATGTCGCACCTCGCCCTTTCGCGTCGAAGCGCCGCACATTTCCCACCGCGGGGAAACCGGGTTACGGGGAAAAAATGAACCCGATTGTCGTCATTCCCGCCCGCATGGCGTCCACCCGGCTTCCCGGCAAGCCGCTGGCTGACATTCACGGCCGCCCCATGATCGCCTGGGTGATCGAACTGGCGCAGCGCTCCGGCGCCGGCCCCGTACTGGTGGCGGCCGCCGAGGCCGAGATCGCCGAGGCCGCCCGCGCCGCCGGCGCCGAAGCCGTCCTAACCGATCCAGCCCTGCCCTCCGGCTCGGACCGCATGCACGCAGCGCTCGAGCGCTTCGATCCCGAGCGCCGTTTCGACGTCGCCATCAATCTGCAGGGCGACATGCCGACCATGGCCGCGCCCGACATCGCCCGCGCCGCCGCCGCACTGCGCGACGGCGCCGATATCGCCACCCTGGTTTCTCCAACCTCGGACGAAGCTGAGCGCAACAACCCCAATATCGTGAAAGCCATCGTCGCCTCGGACGGGCGCTGCCTCGCCTTCACCCGCGCGCCCGCGCCCTGGGGCGAAGGCCCGGTGCTGCGCCATGTAGGGATTTACGCCTACAGGCGCGAGGCGCTCGCGCGCTTTGTCGCCGCGCCGCCTTCGCCGCTTGAGCAACGCGAGAAACTCGAACAAATGCGCGCGCTCGAAATGGGCATGATCATTCGCGCAGATATTATCGAAGCGTTTCCAAAAGGCGTCGACAGCCCGGCGGATCTTGAAGCAGCGCGCCAATTGCTTGCCCGCCATTAGGCTTCCCAACCAATAGCTTAAGCGCACATCACAAAATTTTGCGCGCACGGAGATTGCGTTCAGCAGTCCTTATGGAAATAGCGCGCTTATGGCTTCGTCCCATTCTGGAACGACGCCATGATCAAAGCTGCTGACGTTTACGACCGAATAAAGGTTGCGTTAAAGCGCGCGGTCGATGTCCTGCGCGGCGCGTCGGTCTCCCAGAAACTCGGCTTGGCGTTTGTGCTGTTTCTGACGCCGCTGGCATTCGTCTCAGCAGAACTGGTCAAGCAACAGCAAACCAATCTCAACATTGCGCGCCTGGAGCGCACCGGCGCAGCCTACATTTCCGTCGTCAATGACGTGCGGCGCCTGCTCAACATGCAGATGCGCGCGCAGGAACTCGGGCGCGGTGATTTCGACGGTTTGACGCCGGCTATACGCGCGCTTCGTGCGGCGGAAATGCGATACGGCGAGAGCTTGGGGACCGGCACGCTCACCGAGCAAGCCGTTTTCTATCTGACCATCATGCAGCGCAATGAACGCGCGCGTGAAACCGCCGCCAGCGCCGCCGGCGGGGCCCTGAATGACTTGTCGCGGCATATCGCCGATCACTCTCACATGATGCGCGACTCCGAGCGCCACACCCAATTCATGACCACTCTGATCCTCGACCGCGCCCCGGCGCTAGAGGAGGAGGCCCGTGAGATCGCCGCCTCAGCAGTCGATGCGTATGAAGACCGCCGCCTTAGCGACGGCGAACGCGCCATTCTGTTGCAGCGCCTCGCCGTGCTGTCCTCACGCGCTGAGGAATTGGATGCAAATGTTGATCTGTTGATCTCGGCTGCGCCTGCGCTCGGAGCCAACATTAGCGCGCCGGCCTATTCGGCCATCAGCAATGTCGCCGCCTATCGCAGCAGCCTTGAACGCGACATTCGCACTGGCCGCGTCAATCCATCCGCCATCATCGCCAACGAAGCGGGCGCGCAGTTCGCAGTGACCGGTCTCGCGCAACGCGTTTCGGGCGAACTGGACCGCGCGCTTAAGGCGCGCGCCGACCGCTTGAGCGATGAGCAGTTGACAACGATGTTCATAGCCGCCGCTCTGTTTATCGTTGTGCTTGGCTTGGTTGTGGCCTTGCTGCGCCTCGGTCTGGTGCAGCCGATCAACTCACTCTCCGCATCGATTCGCGCCATTGCCGATGGCTGCTACGACGCCGACATCCCCGCATTGAAGCGTGGCGATGAAATTGGCGAGATGGCCCGCGCGCTCGCGGTGCTGCGCGACGCCGCGCAGGCCAAGATCGCCGCCGACGCCGCGCGCGCCGCGGCCGAAAGCGCCAACCTCGCCAAGTCCCAGTTCGTCGCCGCCATGAGTCACGAATTGCGCACGCCGCTCAACGCCATTATCGGCTATGCCGAATTATTGGCCGAGGACGCCGAGGATCGTCAGGACGGCGCGGCCAAGTCCGATCTCAATCGCATCAATACGGCGGCGCGCCACCTGCTCGCGGTCATCAACGACATTCTCGACCTCTCCAAGATCGAAGCCGGCCGTATGGATGTGCTGGCGGCGCCGGCCAACCCCGCCGCCCTCGCCGCCGAAGCACTCGCCACAGCCCTGCCATTGGCCGCCGCCAACGGCAATACGCTCAGCCACGAGATCGCCGACATTCAGTCCAGCTTCATCGACGCGCAGAAGCTGCGCCAGTGCTTGCTCAACCTGCTCTCCAACGCCTGCAAGTTCACCAGCGGCGGAGAGGTCAAGCTCTCCATGCACGCCGAGTTCGTCGATGGCGAAGAGCGGCTGGTTTTCACCGTGCGCGATACCGGCATCGGCATCAGCCCCGAACAAGCGGCGCGCCTGTTCCGCCCGTTCGCGCAGGCGACGTCCGCCGTGACCAAGCGCTATGGCGGCACCGGCCTCGGCCTGATGCTGACGCGGCGCATGGCCGAATTGATGGGCGGCGGCGTTTCGGTTGAAAGCGCGCTCGGCGAAGGCGCCACTTTCACGCTTTGGATTCCGCGGCACTTCCACGGAATCGGCGCCAGCGGCGCGTCCGACATCTCGCCGCGCCGCGGCCCCGACAACGCCCCGCTCATCGTCGTGATCGACGACGAGGCCAGCGCGCGCGACCTCGCCGTGCGCACGCTGACTTTGGTGGGCTTCGCCGTGCAGTGCGCACGCACTGGAATAGCCGGCGCGGAACTTGCGCGCAGCGCCGCACCCGCTTTGATCGTGCTCGATATCAACCTGCCCGATCATTCCGGCTGGAACCTGATTACCGAGCTGCGCCAGGATCAAGCCACGGCTGACGTGCCAATCCTGGTGCTTTCAGTGGAAGAGGATCGCCGCCGCTCCATGGAGCTGGGCGCCGCCGAACACTTGGTGAAGCCGGCGACGCGGGAATCGATCTGCGCCGCCGCGCTACGCTTGGCGCGCCAGCGCGCCGTCACTGATCCAGTAGAAGAGTTGCGCCGCTCGGCCTAACCCGGGAAGGTCTGCACGCCGACCTTGGTCAGCGCGCCATCGACCAGCGCCACACAAGCCATGCTCTCCATACCCTGCACAAAACAAAACATTGGCGCATCGCGATCGCGCAGCGCCGCATAGGCGGCGCGGTCGAACGCGGGCTCAGGGTAGAACGGAAACTCGCCCAGCACGGGCTGTTCATCGTCAGGGCGCCAGACTGGCAATTCGGATGTGCCGCGAAAGGAGGAGCGGGTCTGATCAATCCAGGAAGCAAGCGCGACCTGCATTGCGCGCGCGTCCTCGGCATAGGCCAAGGTCATCACCTGCGCGGCGGGCAGTCTTTCCGCGTAAAGCGACTTGCCGGACGCATCGGCGATAGAAAGGCTGGCGCTGGCGGTTGCGCAGGAAGCCCCGCTGGTCTCGGCCGACGCGCGCAGCTCAACCCCGCGCAGTGGGCGCCAGGGCGCGACCGCCCGCGCCGCACAGGACGCCTCCACCGCGGCAGCCGGCGGCGGCGACAGACTGACGCGCTCCTCGCACCCGCTGAGTGCGAGAGCCGCCGCAATAAGAAAGATGCCTGCTCTGCTCACCTGCGGTCCCCGCAGAGGCTTTTAGGCCCCGGCGACCGGCGCGGGAAACCACATTCCCCTTGCTCGCGCGGAAAAACACCTTCCTGGCCCACACTCTGGGCGCCCCAATCGCCGCTACGCCGGTCCGTCGCATTGACTGGCCTTTTGACAGGCCGCTAGTAAGGCCGACTTGCACAGGCGGCTTACGTCTCCCTAGGGAAATCACGATGAAAATTCTCGTCCCGATCAAACGGGTGCTCGACTATAATTTGAAGGTTCGGGTCAAGCCCGACGGCTCGGGCGTGGACCTGTCCAACCTCAAAATGTCGATCAACCCCTTCGACGAGATCGCCGTCGAGGAAGCGGTGCGCATCAAGGAAGGCGGCGGCGGTCACACCGCGCAAGCCGGAACCGAGATCGTCGCCGTGTCGATCGGCCCAGACCAGGCTCAGGAAACCATCCGCAACGCGCTCGCCATGGGCGCCGATCGCGGCATTCTGGTGAAGGCCGAAGGCGAAGTTGAGCCGCTCGCCGTCGCGAAGATTCTCAAGGCCGTGGTCGAAGCCGAAAAGCCCGATCTCGTCATTCTCGGCAAGCAAGCCATTGACGATGACTCGAACCAGACCGGCCAGATGCTCGCCGCGCTGCTGGATTGGCCGCAAGCCACCTTCGCTTCGAAGATCGTGCTCAGCGCCGGCAAAGCGACAGTGACGCGCGAAGTCGATGGCGGGCTGCAAACGCTTGATGTGCAGCTGCCCGCCATCATCACCACGGACCTCCGCCTCAATGAGCCGCGCTACGCGTCGCTGCCGAACATTATGAAGGCGAAGAAGAAGCCGATCGACGCGAAAACCGCCGCCGATTTCGGCGTCGACACCACGCCGCGTCTGCAAGCCGTGAAAACCGCCGAACCGCCGAAGCGCGCTGGCGGCATCAAAGTGAAAACTGCCGCCGAGCTGGTCGGCAAGCTCAAGGAAGCGGGAGTTATCTAATGGCCGTTCTCGTCGTCGCCGAACACGACAATGCGTCGTTGAAGGATTCCACCAGCAAGGTCGTCACCGCCGCCAAGGCGATGAGCGGCGATGTGGATGTGCTGGTTGCTGGCTCGAACGCCGGTGCTGCAGCCGCGGCCGCCGCGAAGATCGCCGGCGTGCGCAAAGTGCTGCACGCCGATGGCGCTGCGCTCGAAAAGCAAATCGCTGAAGCGATGGATGCGCTGATCACGCCGCTCATGGCGAATTATGATGCCGTCCTCTTCCCCGCCACCACAACGGGGAAGAACGTCGCCCCGCGCGTCGCCGCCAAGCTCGATGTGGCCCAGCTTTCGGGCGTGATCGCCGTGGAAAGCGCCGATACGTTCGTGCGCCCGATCTATGCCGGCAACGCCATTGTCACGGTGAAGAGCGCGCAAGCCAAAAACGTGCTGACGGTGCAGCCCACCACCTTCAAGGCCTCCGCCGATGGCGGCTCGGCTGCAGTGGAAAGCATCGCGGCCCCCGCCGGTCCGTTCAAAACGGCGTTCGTCTCCGAAGAAGTGGCCAAGTCTGACCGCCCTGAACTCACTGGCGCGAAGCGCATCGTGTCTGGGGGCCGGGCGCTCGGCTCGTCCGAGGAATTCCACAAAGTGCTTGAGCCGCTGGCCGACAAGCTGGGCGCGGCCATCGGCGCCTCGCGCGCCGCGGTCGACGCCGGCTACGCCCCGAACGACTACCAGGTCGGCCAAACCGGCAAGGTCGTGGCCCCGGAACTCTATGTCGCCGTGGGCATTTCCGGCGCCATCCAGCACTTGGCGGGCATGAAGGATTCCAAGGTCATCGTCGCGGTGAACAAGGACGAGGAAGCCCCGATTTTCCAAGTCGCCGATTTCGGCCTGGTGCAAGACTACAAAACCGCCGTGCCGGAAATCATGGACGAACTGGGTAAAGCCGGGCTCTGACGCCGCCCGATTGGCACATCGGTGACTTGACGTTCATGTGCGTTCCATGTTGCAGTGCAGCAACAGTGGCTAAAGCGCGTCGGTGCTATGGAGATTGGCTCGGCAAGTCGCGATCGCCTGGGAATTAGGCATGACTCAAATCCGCACGGTTGGCGTCGTTGGCGCAGGCCAGATGGGCTCAGGCATTGCGCATGTCTGCGCTCTGGCCGGCTATGACGTTTTGTTGAATGACGTCGAAGCGGCGCGCATTGATGCGGGCCTCGATGTCATTTCCGGCAATCTGACGCGCCAGGTTCACCGCAACATCATCAAGCAAGGCGATGCCGACGCGGCGCTGAAGCGCATTAAGGGCGTACGCAGCCTCTCCGAATTCGGCGCCGCCGACATGGTGATTGAATCCATCGTCGAGCAGGAAGACGCCAAGAAACAAATCTTCGCAGCGCTCAAAGGCGTGCTGCGCGAAGAGGCCATCCTCGCCTCCAACACCTCCTCCATTTCGATCACCCGCCTCGCCGCCACCACGGCGCGGCCGGACCGCTTTATCGGCGTTCACTTCATGAACCCCGCGCCACTGATGAAGCTGGTTGAATTGGTGCGTGGCCTCGCCACCAGTCAGGAAACCTACGACACCACGCTCGCCTTCGTGACAAGCCTCGGCAAAACCATCGCCAACGCCGAAGATTTTCCGGCCTTCATCGTCAATCGCGTGCTGGTGCCGATGATCAATGAAGCCATCTATACGCTGTATGAAGGCGTGGGTTCGGTGGAAGCGATCGACAAGGCGATGAAGCTCGGCGCCAATCATCCGATGGGCCCGTTGGAGTTGGCCGATTTCATTGGCTTGGACACCTGCCTCTCCATCATGCAGGTGCTGTATGATGGACTCGCGGATTCCAAATACCGCCCATGCCCGCTGCTGGTGAAATATGTCGAAGCTGGCTGGCTCGGTCGCAAAACCCAACGCGGCTTCTACGACTATCGCGGCGAAGTCCCGATGCCGACGCGCTGACGATCTGGCGCGACATTTGCATTAAGCATGATGCGTGGGGAGCGCGCGTCGATGCAGATTTCCGGTTTAGGCGCAAATCCGTTGCTAAGTCTGGGCGCCCGCCCCTCGACTTTGAATGCGCAAAGCTTCTCCCTGCAAACCAGCTCGGCAAATTTTTCCACCGAGAACGCGAAATCTTTGCCGCCGGTCCAGCCAATCGCGCTCTCGATGGAGGCGCTTTTCGCTTTGCAGGGCGAGCAAGAAGACAAGCCCCAAGCAACCGAACCCAAAGCCCCGACGGCGGAAGAGCTCTTCCTCCAGGAAGCGCGGAAATCGCCGATGGAGCGCATGCGCGAACAAGTGATGAAGGAGCTTGGCGTAAGCGAGGACGCCCTCGCAGCCATGCCAGCTGAAGAACGCCGCGCCGCCGAAGACAAAATCCGCGAAATGATCGGGCAGAAGCTGAAAGAGGGCCTGCGCGAAAATGGCGGCGGCGATAGCGCCGAAGGAGCCGGCCAGGCCGTGATGGAGGCTGCGCTCGGCTAGCGGGGTGTCACCCGTCAACCACGCCCGGGCTGAACCTCGCCTGAAAATCGGCGCCGTACTGACGCCGCGAATTTCCGCTCTAAGCTCTCTCGCTGATGGCGAACCGACCTGCCCCTCCGCCCGTACCGCGGCGCATTCCCCCGCTTGGCTGGCGCCAGCCGGTCCTGGTCTGGACGCCGGCGGCGCTGTTGCTGGCGCTCGGCTGGCCGGCATTGATGCTGCGCGGCGCGCCAAGCTTGATGCACACCGCCCTGATCGGCGGCGCCATCGTATTCGCGATGAGCTTTGTGACGCTGGGCGGCGCCTGGCTCATGGGCCGCGCCCCGCGCACGCATCGCGACGTGATGCAACACTTCATCATCGCCGGCTTCATCGTATCGCTCTGCGCGCCCTTCGTGCTGACGGCGTTGCTGGACTCTTTGGCCGAATATCATGAGCGCGCCACCGGCTTGCGGGGCGCGACGGCCTTCGCCATGACGCCGCTCGCCATTCTGCTTGGCCTGCCAATCGCTTTTTTCTACGGCCTCACCTTCTCACTTGTGGCGCTAGTTAAGCAGCCGCGCGAAGGCGCAGCGCCGCGCGTCAAGCGGGGCGCGCCCGCCGTCCATGATGTTCAACCCTTCGCCTGACCTATGAAACTGCGCCGCCCCGCATGGCTCTACGCGCCCGTCGCGATCATGCTCCTCTTTCTGGTCGCATTGATTGGCGCCAGCTTGATCAATACGGGCGTCTCCGACGCCGCCCCGGTTGCTGCGCGCGGCCTGTTCATGCCGGCTGTGATCGGCCTTGTGCTCACACTGGTCGCGCTCATCCCGCGCGTTCGGCGCAATCAGATTGCCTCGCGTATGGAGATTATCCGCCGCGCCGCCATTGGCTTTGCCGTCGCCGGCTGCGTGTGGCCGCTTTCATTCGGCTTCGCCGTGGCGCTGCAAGGTGATTTCGCCGGGCTGCTGCACGCGCTGTTGCCTTCCGTGCTGGGCTTATTTGTCGGCGCGCTCGTCGGCGGCGCAGGCGGCGCGGCCGCCGCTTATGCTAGCTTCACCTGGCGCTAGCGCGCCAAGCGCAGGATAATCGCCGCAGCGCCCTTGAACAAAGTGCGCGTCGTTTCGCGATAGCCCACCTTCGCCGCCACGCGTAGAGACGGCGCATTTTCCGGCGAAATGATGCAAAACGGATTGAACGCCGCGAAATGGCGCTCTCCCCAAGCCAAAGCCGCGTGCGCGGCCTCCGTCGCATAGCCCTGACCCTGCGCCGCCACCGACATTAGCCAGCCCTGCTCGGGATCGCCCGCATAAGCGGGACCCAGATCGCGCCGAAAATCGAACAGCCCCATCTCGCCGACAATCGCGCCGCTCTGCTTCTCCGTCACGGCCCAAGTGCCGAAGCCCAGCAGCTCCCAATGGCCGACATAACGGCAGAACCGCCCCCAGGCTTCATCTTCGCCGAGCGGTGCAACGCCAAGCGGCGCCACCACGCGCTCATCGCGCCAGATCTCCGCAAATGCCGGATAATCCTCGCGCCCATAGCCACGCAGGATCAGACGCTCCGTTTCAACTTGCGGGACCATTATTGCTCCGCGAGCGCTGCTTCCAGCAGTGCGGCCGCCTCCGGCCCTGACCAATCGGCGCCCGCCGTCAGGCGCGCCAGTTCGCGACCTTGGCGGTCATAGATAATCGTCGTCGGCATGCCGGCGGCCTCGGCCGCGAACAGGATGGCTCGGCTTGAATCGATCAGGAAGGGCAGCGAATGCTCCGAGAGCTCCGCCAATTCGCGCTTGGCCTTCTCTAGATCGGCCTCACTATCGACGCTCACCGGAATGACGCGCAGCCGGCCCTCGAAATTGCGCTGCAGCGCCCCCAGCGTGGGCATCTCCTCCATGCACGGCGCGCACCAGGTGGCCCACAGATTCACCACCAGCACTTCGCCCTGAAACGCCGCCAGCGAGGTTTCCCCGCCATCGCCGTCACGCAGGGTTTGGGTCGGCATGGGCGGGGCGTCCTCCAGCACCTCCAGGCGCTGCATCTCCCCGCGCGCGAAACGCGCATAGCCATCTGGCGAGCTAGGCTTTGTGGCCGCCGAGAAAAGCACGTAAAGACCAGCCAGCGCCGCGAACCCGATCATGACGAAAGCGGCCCGCAGCGCCCAGTTCGGACGCCGCGCTTGTTTCGCAGATGGTTCGATGTCCGACGCCAAATCCAAATCCTCCGGCGACCAAAAGGGTCAGCAAATGTGGGGCGGCCGCTTCGCCGCCGGCCCCGCCGCCGCCATGCAGGCCATCAACGCCTCGATCGACGTCGACAAACGGCTTTGGCGCGAAGACATAGCCGGCTCGAAGGCGCATGCGAACATGCTCGCCGCCCAAGACATCATTACGAAAGAGGACAATACGGCGATACAGGCCGGGCTGGATCAAATCGCCGCGGAAATAGAGGCCGGAACCTTCCCTTTCTCGCACGAATTGGAGGACATCCACCTCAATATCGAAGCGAGCCTCACGGAACGCATCGGCGAAGCCGGCAAGCGGCTCCATACCGGCCGCTCGCGCAACGATCAGGTCGCCACCGATTTCAAACTCTGGACCATGAACGCAACCATCGATGCGTTCCGCGCGCTGGGCGCGCTGCAGTTGGCCTTGGTCAATCGTGCGCTGGAACACGCCGATTGGATCATGCCGGGCTTCACCCATCTGCAAACCGCACAGCCCATCACTTTGGGCCACCACCTGCTGGCCTACGTCGAGATGATCGACCGCGACATTCAGCGCTTGCAGAACGCTTATGTCCGCGCGCAGGCCCAATGTCCGCTCGGCGCCGCAGCCCTCGCCGGCACGCCCTACCCGATCGACCGCGACGCCACCGCGCAAGCGCTCGGCTTCTCGCAACCGGCGCCCAACTCACTCGACGCTGTCTCATCGCGCGACTTTGCGCTGGAAGCGCTTGGCGCACTCTCCATCGCCGGCACACACCTTTCGCGTCTCGCGGAAGAGATCGTGCTCTGGACCAGCCCGCAATTCGGCTTCGCTTCGCTCAGCGATGCATGGTCAACCGGCTCGTCCATCATGCCGCAAAAGCGCAATCCGGATGCGGCGGAACTGATCCGCGCCAAAGCCGCGCGCATCAGCGCCGATTTCTCCGCGCTCAGCGCCATCGTGCAAAAACTGCCACTGGCCTATGCCAAGGATTTGCAGGAAGACAAATCCCTCACCTTCAACGCCTTCGACAGCTTCGCGCTCTCAGCTGTAGCGATGACGGGCATGGTAGAAACCATGCGCTTCAACCGCGAGAAAATGCGCGAAGCGGCCGCGCGTGGTTTCTCCACCGCCACCGATCTCGCCGATTGGCTAGTGCGCGAACTGAAAATCCCGTTTCGCGAAGCGCACGAAATCACCGGCAAGATCGTCGCCCGCGCCGAAGCGGCGGGGGTCGGCGTGCTGGCGAACCTGCCGCTGGCGGAGTTTCAGACCGTCGAGCCGCGCATCACCGAAGCGGCCCGCGCCCTGCTCTCGGTTGAACAATCGGTCGCCAGCCGTGCTAGTTATGGCGGGACAGCGCCGGCTCTCGTCCGCGCGCGCGCGGCGGAATGGAAAGACATTTTAGGGGGACGTCCGAAATGAAGCGCACGGCTCTGGCCCTGATCGGCCTTACGCTCCTCTCCGGCTGCGGCATTAAAGGCGGCCTCGAACGCCCCGACCCGTTATGGAACCGGGAAGAGGCCATGGCGCGCGAGCAGCAGCAGCAGCAGCGCGACGCCGAAATCGCCGCCCGCCGCGCCGGCCAAAGCGCGCCGACAGCGCAAGCGCCGGCCGAACCCTCGCCAGAGCCCGCGCCAGCGCCGCAATAAGCAAATGAACGCGGCTTAACCAAAGCCGGCGCCTTGGCGCGGTTTTCGGTCATGGTTTGGCCAGAACCGGCCTGTTAGGCTCACAGTCCCGAGCCAATGAAACACGCCGACGCCCTCGCCCAACTCGTCCATGAGACGAGCCGCGCTCAGCGCCAGCTTGCGCTTGAGCGCACGCTGCGTCTGGCGTTGCCGTCGCTGTTTTTGATCGGGCTCTGGGCGCTGCTGGCGCTGGCGGGTGGGTTCGACCTCTTGCCACCGCTGGCGCAGAGCCTGGCCGCCATCGCACTACTGCTTACCCTTGCTTGGCTGTTCGTCCGCGCACGCAAGGACTGGCGCACGCCCACGGAAACTGAAGCGCGCGCGCGCTTGGCCGAAGACTGCAAGCTCGATGTCGCCGCCTTCGATACGCTGCGCGATCGCCCCACGCGCTACGACGCCTTCGCCGTCGCGCTGTGGAAGCGCGAACAGGATCAGGCGCGCAAGCTTGCCGAGAAAGCGCGCGCCGGACCGCTGCGTCCGCGCCTCGACGACATTGATCGCTTCAAGCTACGCTACGTGCTCGTCATCGCCGTGGTTGGTGCGTTGTTCGTCGCCGGCGATCAGGCCGGCGATCGGCTCGGCCGCGGTTTCATCCCTGATCCCGGTCCACTGCTCGGCGACGCGCCGATGGAGCTCGAAGCCTGGGCCACGCCAGCCGATTACACCCATGCCGGCCCAATCTCGCTCAGCGACCGCATTGGCGAGCGCGTGGAGACGCCGCCCTCCGTCGAAGCCACTGTGCGCGTGATGGGGCCGGTAGGCGCGCCGCGCCTCGTCTATCAAGGCCGCGACGGGCGCCGGAGCGTGCGCTTTCATCAAGCGGCCGACGGCGCCTGGGAAGCGCGCCTGCAACTCACAGGCCCGGGCCAGCTCAAAGTGGTGCGCTTTCACAGCCGCGCGTCATGGCGCATCGCGCCGGCGCCCGATAACGCGCCGCGCGCCAGTTTCGCCGCGCCGCTGGCGCAAATGCCGCAAGAGCATGTCGCCTTCTCCTGGAACGCCAGCGACGATTTCGGCGTGACGCGTTTGGCGCTGCGCGTGCGCCCGGTGAACCCGCCGCCCGGACTGGTCGGCGCCGAGCCGGTGGACACGCCATTTGAGTCACCTGCTGGCGATCCGCAGCAAGCCAGTGGCGACGCTGAACTCGATCTCGCCGCCCATCCTTACGCCGGCATGGAAGTGGAAGCGCGCATCGTCGCCTTCGACGCGCTCGGCCAAGCCGGCGAGAGCGAGCCACTACGCTTCACGCTGCCAGAAAAAGTTTTCCTGCAACCACTCGCGCGCGCCGCCATCGAGATCCGTCAGCACATCCTGCATGAGCGCCGCGCCTATCAAGGGATGCGCACCCTGCAAAAACGCACCATACCCTCGGGCGACATTCTGCTCGGCGGCGCCCGCATTGAACTGCGCGACTATGACGGGCGCAATTATCTCAGCCGCGCCCCTGATGGCATACGCCGCGCCGCGCGCCTCATTGATGCGCTGACCATGGCGCCGCAAGACCGTTACTTCCGCGACTATGCGGTGTTCCTCGGCTTCAAGCTGGCGCGCGCTGAACTGAGCGTCTCCAATCAGATCGAGCAAACCGACGCTGCCGCTGATCTTCTCTGGCGCACCGCGCTGCGGGCCGAATATGGCGGCGCCGCCGATGCGCGCCGCGCGCTCGAAGCCGCGCAGCAAGCTTTGCAGGAAGCGCTCGCCAACAATGCGCCGCGCGAGCGCATCCAGCAGCTGATGGAAGCGCTGCGGCGCGCCACGGACGCTTATCTGCAAGCCTTGGTGCAGGAAGCCATCCGCAATGGCGAGACGGCCGAAAATCAGGAAGACACCCAAGATCAAGCCGAAGTCAGCCAGCAGGACATTCAAAACCTGCTGCAGCGCGTGCAGGAGCTGAGCGAACAGGGACGCACCCAGGAAGCGCAGCAATTGCTGCAAATGCTGGCCAATCTACTGTCCAATCTCGATGCGCGCCTCACCGAAAGCCAGAGCGGCGAAGGCGGCGAGCAGAGCAGCGAACAAGAACAACAGATGCAAGAGAGCATGGATCAGCTCTCCGAAACCATCGGCGAACAGCGCGCGCTGCGCGACGAAACCCAGCAGCAGCAACAACAGCAGCAAAGCGCTGGCGGCGGTGGCGGCGAGCAGCAAGGCGGCCAGGGCAGCGACGACATGGCCCAGCGCCAACAGCAAATCCGCCAGGCGCTCGGCGAAGCGCAACGCAATTCTGAAGCAGCGGGCGGCGCGCCAAGCCAGGAACTCAACGCCGCCGAACAAGCCATGCAGCAATCGGAAGGCGCGCTGCGGCGCGGCGATCTCGCCGCCGCGCAAGCGGCGCAAAACTCCGCGCTCGAACATTTGCGCGAGGGCGCTGAAGAACTCGCCGCGCAGATGCGCGAAGGCGGCGACCGCGAGGGCGAGTCCGGAGAAGCTGGCGAACGCGATCCGCTCGGCCGCTCAACCGGCGCCGGCGATGGCGATGAAGTGCGCGTGCCCACCACCATCGATCCCGCCCGCGCCCGCGAAATCCTCGACGAAATCCGCCGCCGCGCCCAAGACGCCAATCGCCCCGAAAGCGAACGCGAATATCTCCAGCGCCTGCTCGATCGCTTCAACGACAGCTAACCCTCTCCTCGCCAAGCGAGAGATAGATGCGTCGGACACTTGATCTGCGCGCCCACGCGACACAGTTTCCCGCCTGATCAATCAGAGGACGTTCATGCGTTTCATCACGTTGGCCGCCGTCGCAGCTTTGCTCGTCGCCTGCTCTCCGCCCTCCAATAACCAACAGAGCGATGCGCCGGCGCCGGACGCGCCCATCATCGCCGCGTGCAATGACGTCGCGCCTGATCTCACCCAAGCTGTGACGCTCGGCGACGACGTCGCCGTCGTCGCCGCTGTCGCGGACCTGCGCGGCGGACGCGTCGCGCCCGGCGTCTACGATCTCATCACCGGCAGCCGTCTAGGCGGCGCCGCAGGCTGGCAAGGCGCGCGCGCCGTCGCGCTGCAAGTCAGCGAAAGCGAAGCCGGCACGATGTTCGATTGGGCCAGCACGCCCGCCGGCGGCGGCGAAGCTGAACGCTGGAGCGCCGGCTTTATCGACGCGCCACAGGGCCACCTCACCTTCGTGTGCGGCCGCAGCGGTGGCGCCGATGTGGTTTTCACCGCCGAAGCCAATGGCCTGCGTTTGCAGCTTCCCGAGGAAAACGGCGCAGGCTCGCTTTATCTGGTGTTCTCGCGCAGAAGCTAAGGCGCGCCGATGGAGGCTATGTACGGTAAGCCGCGATAGCGGCCCGCATCGTCCATGCCATAGCCGACGAGAAACTCATCGGGCGCGTCCCAGCCAATGTGCTCGATGAACTCACCGAGCGCCGCCGGCTTGCGCACGAACGCGCACGAACGCGGCGCAAGCGCGCCCTTGGCCAGCAAATGCGCGCGGGCGAATGCGATCGTGCGCCCGCTATCGAACACATCATCCACGATCAAAGCCGTGCGGCCTTCAATGGGACGTGAAATATCTGCCCGCACCACCACTTTGCCCGAGCTCTCGCGCGCGTCGCGATAGCTTTCGAGCCAAAGTGAATCATAAATCGGATGCTTGCCGCGCCGCTCGATGGCGCGCATGAGATCAGCTGCAAACGGAATGGCGCCCTGCAGCAGCGCCACCACCGTCCAGCTATCATCGAGTTCTTGAACCAAAGCATCAGCCAGCGCGTCAATGCGCGCGGCGATTTCTGTTTCGCTGAGCAGAACGCGCAAAGGCGCGTCAGCCACGCCCTTCAGCCGCAAAGCGCGGCGCGAGGCCGTCGCTCACTTCGCCCTCATAAGAGAGCGTTTGCGGTTCGAAGCCGGCAGCGTGCTCATCCACGGGCTGGTTCAACTCAAGCGGCTCTTCATGGTGCGGCTCTGCGGCTGGCGCCGCATGCGGCGCGTCAGCGGCGGCGGCCTCCGCGAAGCTCGCGAACGTAGCTTCGAGATCAACCGCGTCGGCGGGCGGATTTTCCACGCGAATCTGGAACGGCGCGGCGGCGCCCGCTGTCAGCGGGGCTTCGCCAACCGAGGCGATCAGCTCGTAAATCTCGCGCGAGTTCGAGTCGCGCAGCGAGATGCGCACCGGCGGCACGGCTTTATCGTCCCGGCCAATATTGCGGACTTCGCCAGAGACGAGAAGAATCGGCGTCGGCCCGTCAAATGCGCGCTCGACCGCGAGGTCGTAGAATTCGAGGCCATACACATTCACGTCCAGCCCCAGCGCCGCGAAGGCGCTGGCCGAACGCGGCCATAGTTCAGCGACGTCCTGGCGGAACACCACCATGCCCGCGGCGGACGCTGCGAGCGCGGCGCCAGTCGCCCCCCAGGCGACAACGGCGGCGCGACCGCGCTCACGGCGCATGCGCTCGGCCTGCTGAGCGCGGAATTTTGCGGCAGCGGAGGGCGCGGGGCCCGGCTGCTCCACCGCCCGACGCATTCTTTCGACACGTTCACGTGTTAGAGGTTCCGAGCGGGAGCGCCCTTCGTGCTGAATACCATCGCCAACAGCCGCCTCTGTCCGCAGCTCCAGCTGCGGCTCGGCGAACCAGGAGAACCCACAGGCTGCGCAACGGACTGTACGCCCGGCGGGTCCGATCGACGCATCATCCGCGTAGTAGCGGGTGGAGCATGACGTGCAGGTGAGGATCATGGTAACGACACATTCAAAGTCACGACTGACTGTCCTCCGTGCGTTGATTCTATTGGGCTTGTCCAGCTATGCCCCGTTCGAACAGTCCTGAGCTCGATCTGTTCGAGCGTGGCGTCCTGGTCCGCCTTACGCAGGTAGATGCGGGCTATCGTAGCGGCGATGTGTTGAGAGGGATTGAATTTGAGGTTAACCGAAGCGAGGTCGCTTTGGTGACAGGGCCTGCGGCGGCAGGCAAGACAACACTCATCCATCTTTTACGCTTGGCGCTGCAGCCGACAGCTGGACGCGCGGTCATTCTGGGCGCCGACGCTCGCCGTTTGAACATGACGTGGCGCGCGCGCTTGAAGCGCCATATTGGTTATGTGGCTGAAAATCCGAGCTTTATTGAAAATTGGTCGGCGTATGAAAACATCGCGCTGCCGCTCAAACTGATGGGCCGCAAGCCAGCCGAGTACGCGCCCGATGTGCAAGAACTTGTGGAATTCGTCGGCCTCAACGCCGACGCCGGCACGCTCGCCTCTCAGCTTTCGGGCGCGCAGCGGCGGCGCGCTGCGATCGCCCGCGCGCTCGCCGGCAAACCCGACCTGATCCTGGCTGATGATCCCACAGCCGGCATGTCGCCGGCGGACGGCAAGCGCATCGTTCGCCTCCTGGCCGAGATGCGCCGGGTCGGCGCCGCCATCGTCATCACCAGCCAAGATCAGGGCCTGGCTGAGGTCGCCCCCACCACCAGCTGGCGGCTCGAACGCGGCCGGCTGACCCCGGTGAGCGCAGTCGAAGACGCCGAAGATTACGAGGCGACCTAATGCGCAACGCACTGGCCGGCATCGAGCGCTCCCTGTTTCTCACCCTGGTCTTCGCCGCCTTTGCGGCGGCGATGGCCGGTTTGATGGCGCGCGCCGTGGACCGCATCGCCGACGCCTATGAGCGCTCGCGCAGCGATTATGCGGTCGTCCGCGTGCTTGCGCCGGAAGGGCCGGAAGGGCTGGCGCGGGCGGAAACCGCGCTCAACAACTCGCCCTATGTGATCAGCGCCGCGCCCATGAGCGCCTCGCGCGCCGCCGCTTTGCTGGGCCAGTGGGCTGGCCAAGCTGTCCGCGCCGAAGACCTGCCGCCGCTGCGCCTGGTGGAAATCGAACTGGCGCCCACCACGGCGGGGCTCGACATCCATGCCGAACTGGTTGCGGTGCTGGCGCAAAACGGCGTCACCGGCGAAGTCATTGGAGCTTCGGAGGAGACCGCCGGCGCAGGCGTGGCGCACCGCATCAGCGTGGCCGCCGGCTGGGGCGCGGCGGCGTTCGCGCTGATCATGGCCCTGATTGTGGCGCTTGGGGCGCGCTCGCTGGCGGCGCGCAAGCGCGAACTCGTCACCGTGCTCACAGACTTGGGCGCCACGCGCGGCCGCGCCGCTGGGCAAGTCGGCGATGAAGCGGCGATTATCGGCCTCTATGCCGGCCTCCTCGGCGCAGCGCTCGCCGCTGCGGCTTCGGCAGCGCTCCTCCTCCTCGCCATTCCCGGTCTAGGCTTGGGCGCAATGCACGAAGTGATTCTGCCGATCGACTATGCGCCCTTGATCGCCGCCCCGCTTGGCTGCGCGCTGGCGGCCGGCATTGGGGCGCGCACAGCGGCCAGCAATTTCTTCGCGCAGGCTTCGAGGCTGACGTGAGCGGCCTTCGAGGGCTTCTCACGCTCGCACTGCTTGCGGGCGTGGTCTGGTTCGTGCTCGGCTTCTGGAGTTTCGCGACCCGCATTCGCGGCCCGGAAAACCCGCCGCCGCCGCCGCAAAGCCAAGCCATTGTTGCGCTCACGGGCGGCTCGCTCGAGCGCCTCTCCACCGGCGTTGAATTGCTGGAGCAGCAACGCGGCCAACGTCTGCTGATCTCGGGTGTGAATCGCATCGTCACCGACGACGAACTGTTCACATTGCTTCGCGTCGATCCTGCGCTCGCCGCATGCTGCGTCGATCTTGGCCGCGCGGCGGAAGACACGCTCGGCAACGCCGCCGAAACCGCCGCCTGGGCGCGCGAGCATAACTTTCGCAAGATCATCCTCGTTACCGACGATTATCACATGCCGCGTTCGGAGATGGAGCTGTCGCTGGCCATGCCGGAGGCGGAGATTTATCCCTACCCGGTGCGCACGCGTTTCACCAATCCGAGCGTGTGGCGCAGCGATGTTGCGGCGGCCGTGCGCATTGGCGGAGAATATGTAAAGTACCTCACCATGCGCGGCCGCGAAGCGCTGATCGAGCTAAGCCGCGATACGACGGCCGACGAAAACGCCGAGCCAGAGAAATGAAACTGATCCGTTCGATCATTTTCGTCATCTACCTTTACGGCTCGATGGCGGTGGTCGGCATCGGCTTGTGGCCGTTCGTGCTGATGGACGAGCGGTATGTCTGGGTGGCGCTGCGCAGTTGGGGCCGCGCCATAGTGTGGGGCCTGCGCTGGATCATTGGCGCGCGCGTGCGCTTCGAAGGCTTGGAGCACGTGCCGAAAGGCGGCGCGCTCGTCGCCTGCAAGCACCAATCCATGCTCGACACTGTGATTCCAGCGCTGTTTTTGGAAAAGCCCGTCTTCGTCTACAAAGCCGAGCTTGGCGATACGCCGGTGATGGGCGCGTACTTGAAGCGCAACCAACTCGCCGTCGATCGCGGCGGCCACGCCAAAGCCTTGAAGAGCCTGGTGCGCGGGGGACGCGAAGCTGTCGCCGCCGGGCGGCAAATCCTGATCTTCCCGGAAGGCACGCGCCAAGAGCTGGACGCCGCCCCCGACTACAAGCCCGGCATCGCCGCGCTGTACAAAGACCTGAACCTTCCCGTCACGCCCATCGCGCTCAATTCGGGGCTGATCTGGAAGCCGAAAGGCATCATGCGCAGCCCTGGGGTAGTCACCTTCAAAGTGCTGCCAGCCATTCCAGCCGGTTTGTCGCGCGAAGATTTCATGCGCGAATTGGAAACGCGGATCGAAACCGAGAGCCAAGCGTTGCTGCCGCCAGAAAAGCGGCGCGGAGCATAGCATGAAGAACCGGCTTTGGCTGATCATCCCCTGGGCGTTGTTCATCGCCCTCGCGCTCGGCTGGGCGGCCTATTGGCACTATGTCGCCAATCGCGCCGAGACCCAGTTGCGCGCCTGGGCTGAGGAGCAAACCCACCAAGGCGCGCGCGCCTCCTATGCGCAGATCATCCGCCACGGCTTTCCCGCATTGATGCGGCTCGAGATCCGCGACCTTGCCTATGCGCCCGTGCGCGGTGGCTGGAGCGCCGACACCGCCCGCGCCGATCTCAATATCGACTTGCTCAATCCGGCGCACATCATTCTCGAATTCAAAGCCCCCATCACCGTGCGCCACGACCAATCCGTCAGCGCCATCTCCGCCGAGGCGCTGATCGTCAGCGTCGAGACGCGCGGCGATGCGCTGCGCATGGCAGGCGTCGAGGGCGACGCCATCTCCATCGATGACCCTGAAAAGGAAGGCGTGCTCGGCATCGAGAAGCTGGTGGTGAATGTCCGCCCCGATCCGCGCGTGGACGGCGATTATCAAATCGCCTTCCAAGCCGCCAATTTGCGCCTGCCCCGCTCCGTGCGCAGCTTTGAAGCGTTCGGGCTGGACGTGCCGGAAGCGCGCGCCGCCATCGTCGCCACGCACGGCGCGCAATTACTGGAGAGCGCACCAGATGACGCGCTGGCGCCTTGGCGCGACGCGGGCGGGGTGCTGCGCTTTGAAGCCATCGCCTTGAATTGGGGCGCGCTGCAAGCCACGGGCGATGGCGAACTCACCGTCGATGCGGAGAAACGTCTGGCCGGGCATCTAGCGCTGCCGATCGAGCAGCCGGCGCGCGTGTTTCAGGCGCTGGCCGAAAGCCCAGGCGCCAATGACGATGCACGCAACGCGCTGCGTTTGCTGGCGACAGCCTACACGCTCAGCAACAATGATCTGACGCTCGATGTCGACGCCGCCAACGGCACGCTTCGGCTCGAAGGTTTGCCGGTACGCAGCCTGCCCCCGGCCTATTAAATCCGGGCGTAGCTGCCGAGCACGCGCACGCGGTCGACCAGGCTGGACATCACCTTGGCGCGCGAATCGTCCACCGCGACAAACCCCTCGACCCGCACCAGCGCCCGCGGCTCGGAACGTGCGATTTCCCGTCCATTCAAGCCCGCTTCATTGAGCGCCCGCTGTATCCGCCGATGCGGATCGTCCACCAGCAAGAGCGAAATGTCCTTGCCCGCTGCTTCATTCGGCGCGGCTGAGAAGATGCACGCCTCCGGCATGTCCCCCGCGCCGAGAAATGGCAGCCCGGCGATCATGTGCACCTTGTGGAACCGCGATTCCGAGAGCGCCGGCCACCACGAGCCCACGCCAGGCGCCGAGGGAAACGGCGTCACCGCCACGCATGTTTCGGGGTGCTCCACAGCTTTCATCAGCGCCGTTTGCGGATCGGCCACATGCGAAATGCGCGTTCGGGCGCCGAAATGACGGCGCGCAATATCGAAGAGCCGCACCGGATCGTTGCGCGCCCCGCCTACCACCACGTCGAACAATTGCAGCTTGCGGGCGCTGGCGGACATCAACGCGCCCCAGACTTCCACGATCAATTCGGGTTCGACATGCGCTGGCGTGTTGGCCAGCAAATCCCGCAAAACCTTGATTTCTGCGGCCGGCCGCAAGGGCGGCGCCCCGATGGGCGCGCTAAAACCGCGCCCATCCAGCTCTAAACGCTGCGAAATCAGCGCCAGCAGCGAAGCGTCCACACCTTGCAGGTCGGCGTTGATCGGGTCGCGTGCGGAATTTTCCAGCAGTCCGCTCATCTTCATCATAACCGCGTCTCATATATCGGCGTTTTCGAGGCCGCGCCAAGGCGCTCGCCTGTCATGGGGTTCCGTTCGCCCTCCGGGGGTGCAGCCAAGCCGCGACGCAGTCTATAAGCCGTGCGCATGATTCACGCAGTGAAGGCGAATAGCACGGCCCGCATTCAAGCGGCTGGCGGCGTGCGCACCATGACCTTCGACGCAGCCACGCCGTTGCAGCTCTCCAGCGGCGCGATGCTGAGCCCGATCACCATCGCGTTCGAGACGTATGGCGCCCTTAACGCGGAGAAATCGAACGCGATTTTGGTGTGCCACGACCTCACCGGCGATCAGTTCGTCGCCAGCCCCAATCCGGTCACGGGCCGGCCCGCTTGGTGGACCCGCATTGTCGGCGCCGGCAAGCCGATCGACACCAACCGCTTCTTCGTCATTTGCGCCAATGTACTCGGCGGCTGCATGGGCACGACGGGGCCCGCCACCCCGGCGCCGAACGGCGCGCCCTGGGGCCTGAGCTTTCCCGCCATCAGCGTGGCCGACATTGTGCGCGCCCAAGCCATGCTGATCGAAGCGCTCGGCATTCACCAACTTTTCTTGGTTATCGGCCCCGGCTTTGGCGGGATGCAGGCGCTGCAATGGGCGGGCGCGTATCCGAAACGCGTTTTCGCCTGCGCCGCTGTCGCCTCCGCCGCACAGCGTTCGGCGCAAAACATCGCGCTCAACGAACTCGGGCGCCAGGCCATCATGGCCGACCCCGATTGGTGCGGCGGCGATTATCTTGCGCGCGGCAAACGGCCAGCGAAAGGCTTGGCGGTCGCGCGCCTAGCCACGCAAATAGCCGACGCGGCGCCGCCTGCGCTTGAGGGCAAAGCCGCACAACTGCAGAGCGGCGCCGAGACCATCAAGCTCGCCGAAGCCGAAGAACCCACTTTCATCGATCGCTTCGACGCAAACTCATTTCTTTATCTCAGCCGCGCCATGGACCACTTCGATCTCGCCGCCGATTTTGGCGGCGATCTCGGCAATGCGTTCAAAGACAGCGCCACGCGCGCCTGTGTGTTCGCGTTCTCCAGCGATTGGCGCCATCCCCCAGCCGCGGCCCGCGCCATTGTGCGCGCGCTGATCGCGGCCGGCGTTGACGCTTCCTATGTCGAGACCGAGACCGAGAACGGCCACCGCGCCTTTCTGGCCGAAGCGCCCGCGTTCGAAGCGGCGCTGACCGGCTTCATCGATTCCGCCGCCGCCGCGCGCGGCCTTGCGCTTTAGGAGCCCGCCTTGGCCGAAGCCCTCCGCGCCCTACCCGTGCTCGAACTGACATCACCGCCGCTGCGACCGGATCATGGCGTCATCGTCACCATGGTGAGCGAAAAAGCGCGCGTGCTCGATGTCGGCTGCGGCGAAGGCCATCTGCTTACGCTGCTGCAACGCGAGCGCGCGGTGCGCGCGCGCGGGTTCGATCTCAACCAGAATGCGGTCAATGCCTGCGTCGCCAAAGGCATCACCGCCGTGCAGGGTGACGCCGATCGCGACCTCTCCGCCTTTCCGGACGGCGCATTCGATTATGTGATCTTCTCCAAGACCATCCAAATGATGCGCCGCCCGCGCCAAGTGCTGAAGCAGGCTGCGCGCATTGGCGAACGCATCATCGTCTCCTTCGCCAATTACGGCCAGCTTGGCGCGCGTTTGCGCTTCTTGCAGCAAGGTCGCGTCTCGCGCCCGCGCGGAATCTCCGCGCACTGGGCCGAAACCGACCTCATTCATCCCTGCAGCGTGCGCGACTTCGCCGAGCTCGCCGCCGACATGCACTTGCGCATCGAGCGCGCCGTGCCGCTGACGCGCGGCCATCCCGGCGCGCCGTTCGCCAAGTCGCTCTGGCGCGCCAATCTGTTTGCCGATGAAGCGGTGTTCGTGCTGACCACATGAAAAAGCTGGTGATCTGCTGCGACGGGACTTGGCAACGCGTTTATCGCGGCGAGCTCACCAATGTCGCGCTGACCGCCCGCTCCATCGCCACCCGCGACGCCAACAATATCGCGCAGATCGTCTATTATTCAGCTGGCGTCGGCGCCGATCTTGGCAGCTCCAATCTGTGGAACGGCATGACGGGCGCCGATCTCGATCAGCACCTGCTGGACGCCTACCTTTTCCTCAACTTGAACTACGAGCCGGGCGACCAGATATTCCTGTTCGGCTTCTCGCGCGGCGCATACACGGTTCGCACGCTAGCGGGCCTTTTGCGCAAATGCGGCGTGCTGCGCCGCGACAGCGTCGACAAGGCTGACGATGCGCTCGAACTCTATCGCGACCGCAAGCTCGCGAAAGACAGCGCCATTGTCGAACGCTTCCGCGCCGCTCACGCTATCGCTTGGCCGCGCCTTTCCGCGCCGCTGATCAAGCCGCCGCATGACCTGCGCATTGCCTATCTTGGCGTTTGGGACACGGTCGGCTCACTCGGCATACCCAGCGTATTGCCCATCCCGATCAACCTCAATCGCCGCTACCAGTTTCACGACACCGAGCTCTCACGCAGCGTGGAAGCGGCGCGCCACGCCGTCGCCATTGATGAGCGCCGCGGCGCTTTCAAGCCGGCGCTATGGAGCAATGTGGACAAGTTCAATTGGCCCGGCAGACCAGCGCGCGTACTGCAAGCGTGGTTTCCCGGCGATCATGGCGGCGTTGGCGGCGGCCCCGCGCGCGGGCTTTCGAATTGCTCGCTCATGTGGGTGATAGAAGGCGCCGAACAAGCAGGGCTCGCCTTCTCGCGCGAGCCTGGTTCGGTGCTGTCGGCGTGCCTTGCTGAGATCGATCCAATCGGCGCGCCAGTGAAATCCGGCAAGGGCTTTTCGATCCTCGATCTCACCGGCGCGCGCTGGCGCAAGGGGCTCGCAACCTTCGCAGATGTGCACGAAACCGCGCGCCTGCGCTGGATCGCCAACAAGCGCTATCGCCCTGCTTTACTTAAACCATTCGCGGATGAGATTGCGGCGTCAGTCACCAACGGGCGGCAATTGCTCGCCGCTTAGAGATAAGACAGCCACCAATCGCGCCGCCGCTTCTTCAAGCCGGCCCAGTATGCGCACGGCAAGTAAAGCAGCGCCACCGCAATGACCCAAGCCAGATAAACCCAAGGCAGCGAAAAGCCCAAGCCTTCGAGCCGCTCCGGCGTAACGAACACATTCATCATGTAGCCGAAGAATGGGCTTACATCGCGCCCCACCGCGCCGTTCGCGAGAATGGCCAGCATATGCACCAGATAAATGTGCGCCACATAAAAGAAGAACGGCACAGCCCCAAACACCAGCAGCACTTTCGCCGCCGGCCCTTTGAGCTGGCGCAACGCCACCAGCAGCAACATGCAAATGCCGAGCGTCACCAGCATATACATGAGCGAAGGCGGATACTTCTGCACATCGAAGAACGCCATCGCCATGGCGCCAAAGTCAGCTTGATCCCGCCAGGAGCTGACGCCGCCAAACGGTCCGCCGACATTATTGTCGGCGATCGGATTGCCGTAGAGATTGAAGCCGCGCAGCAATAGAAACAGCGCAATCATCGCGACTCCTGCCAGCACCAGCTTGCGATCTCGCGTCTGCGACGGTTCGAGGAAGAGTGGCCCAGCGCCATAGCCAACCGCCATCACGCCAATCCACGGCAAGACCGGGTAAGCGGCGATCCCGATCGGCTGCTCGCCCACAAAGATCGGCCCGCCTTCGTGCAGGAAGGTCCACAAGGTCGCCAAACCGCCGAGTTGATCCGGCGTAATGGGGTCGAGCAGATTATGTCCGCATACAATGATTAAACCGATCGCGAGCACGGCCACGCGCGGCAGCATCACCAGCGCGGCCAGCGCGATCATCGACCAGCCAATCGCCCAGATAACCTGCATGAAGATCGGATACGGAAAGCCGAACGACCAGCCGAAGCTCAGCACCGTCAATTCAAGCGCCACGAGCCAAAGGCCGCGAGTCACCAGAAAGCCGGAGAGCGCCGGCCCGGTTTTGCCCTTCGCGGCCTGCAGAAAGGCGGACACGCCCGCGAGAAACACAAATGTCGGTGCGCAGAGATGGGTGATCCAGCGGGTCAGATAAAGCCATGTCGTGGTCTGCGCTGGATCGAGCGGATTATAGTTGGCGGCGCCGGCATGGAAATAATCGCGCACATGGTCGAGCGCCATGATCACGATCACCAGACCGCGCAGCATGTCGATTTCCACCAGGCGCTCGCCGGCTTTAATGATGGTGGGTGAAGCAGCGGCCTTTGCCTGCACGCCCGCAGCAGCGTCGCTCATGCACAATCCTCACGCCTAAACTTGAGGCGCAAGTGCACTCCTTACGCCGGCGCGGACTATGACTTCGGACACTTTACGGCGCAGCAAAAATCGCTGCGCGCGGGCTCAAACATCTGCGACCGCAAAGGCGACCCGTCCGATCAAACCCTGCGGCTTCAGACGGCCCTCCGTCGCGAACAGACAGATGCAAGGCTCATCGCCCTGGATCATCGGCTGGTGATTGAGCCCCTCATCGGCCGCCGCAAAATCACCGGCCCGGAACAGGCCCAATTCGTCGCGATAGGCGCCGCTCAGAACCGTGCAGAACTCAGCGCCGCTATGCTCGTGCCGCGCGGTCGGCGCGCCGGCTGCAACGCGCAGCAAATAGACCCGATTGGACGGCGCGTGCGGGGTATCCACCGCCGCCACCCAAACGCCCGGCGCCACCCACTTCTTCGGCTTGAGCGCGAGGCGCTCAAGAAAGGGCCGGCGCGGCGCTGGCGATGGCGCAGGGGCCTGATCGCCAAGCTTATTCAAAACACTATTGAACGCGCCCGGCGCCATTTCAGCGCGCTCAAGCGTCTGTAGCGCGGCGCCCGAGGCGGCTTCCCGCGACCTCAGACGCCCGGCGCAATGGGCGCAATGCTCGACGTGGGCGCCAACAACGAGCGCAAACCCTGGTTCGAGCGCGCCCGCGGCATAAGCGGTCATGATCTCATCGGAAGGGTGATGCGTCGGGCTCATTTCAATTCGCCCCATTGTGCGCGCAGCTTGCCCATTGCAAGCCGCAGCCGCGATTTCACCGTGCCCAGCGGCAGGTTTAGTTCCGCCGCGATTTCCGAGTGGGGTTTCTCATCGAAGAAAGAGAGCCGCACCACTGCCTTCTGCTCCTCGGATAATGTCTCAACCATTTCACGCATACGCGCGGCCGCATCCTCTCGTTCAACCGCCTCTCCCGGCGCGTCATCGCTCTCCTCAGGGTCATCGAGCGATGCGCGATAGGCCAATTCCACTTTCTCGCGCCGCAATTTATCTATCCAGCAATTGCGGGCGATGACGAAGATCCAGGTCGACGCCTTGGCGCGCGCGGCATCATAGGAGGCTGCGCGCCGCCACACCGCCACCATGGCGTCCTGCGCCAGATCCTCGGCTATCGCTCCGCTCGCGCCCAGGCGCATCAAATAGCCCTTCACCCGCCCCGCATACGTCTCGAACAGCGCCGCGAACGCTACGCGGTCTCCCAGCGCCACACGCGAAAGCAGTACTTCGTCCGACACTTGATCCTGCTCAGGCAAACGTGACGCCCTCCGCGGCCGGGCTGCGCCGGTTCGGCGCGGAGCTAGAGCTAGCGCATGCATAGACCGGTTTACGCGAGCCGGCCGGTCCCGGATCACTTTGATCCAGCCTGCGCCGGGCCCCGTATCTCCATAGCCCCGGCAGAGGGGCGCGGGACCGCTTCATGGCCTTCACCACCAACCTCGCAAAGCCCAAACTCAATATCGCCATCATCGGTTCCGGCATAGCCGGCATGTCCGCCGCCTGGCTCCTATCGCAAAAGCATGATGTCACGGTCTACGAGCGGGATCAGCGCCTAGGCGGCCATTCCAACACCGTTACTGTGGAGTCCGATCTCGGCCCCACACCGGTGGATACTGGATTCATTGTCTACAACAACGTCACCTATCCCAATCTGGTTGCGCTGTTCGACCACCTGGGCGTGCCGTCCAAACCGTCAGATATGTCGTTCGGCGTCTCCCTGGATGGGGGGAGCAAGGAATATTCCAGCGTTGGCTGGAGCGCCTTTCTCTGCAATGGCCGCAATCTCCTGAGCCCGCGCTTCTATTCAATGACGCTTGATCTGCTGCGCTTCTATCGCGATGCGCCCCTTGAACTGCTTGGCGCGCGCGATGAGATGATTTCGCTCGGCGATTACCTCGCCCGCCGCGGCTACGGCGATGCATTCCAGCACGATCACCTGTTGCCGCAAGCCGCGGCGATCTGGTCCGCATCGCTGCAAGAAATTCGCCACTACCCCGCCTGCGCCTTCGTGCGCTTCTTCGAAAATCACGGACTGCTGAAGCTCTCCGGCCGACCAAAGTGGCGCACCGTTGAGGGCGGCAGCAAAACCTATGTGGAAAAACTCACAGCCGCCTACCTCCCTCTCGTGCGGCTGGGCGCCGGCGTCGTCGCTGTCCATCGCGACGACGCCGGCGTGCTTGTTCAAGATCAAAACGGCCAGACCTCGCGCCACGATCACGTCGTTATCGCCACGCATGGCGATGCGGCGCTCGCCATGCTCGCCGATCCAACGCCGCAAGAACGCACCCTGCTGGGCGCCTTTCGTTACGCCAAGAACCGCGCCATCCTGCACACGGACGCCTCGCTCATGCCGCGCCGCCGCGCAATTTGGGCCAGTTGGAACTATGTCGGCGACAATGCCGAAGGCGGCTGCGTCGTCTCCTATTGGATGAACCGCCTGCAGCGTTTGGAATGCCAGCAAGACATCTTCCTCACCCTCAACCCTCAACGCATGCCCGCGGCTGAAACCGTACTCTACGAAACTGAGTACGATCACCCGATCTTCGACGCCGCCGCCATTCGCGCGCAGGAACGGGTTTGGGATCTGCAAGGCCAACGCCGCACCTGGTTCTGCGGCGCGCACTTTGGCGCCGGCTTCCATGAAGACGGCTTGCAGGCCGGCCTCGCTGTGGCCGAACAGCTCGGCGGCGTGCGCCGGCCGTGGAGCGTGCCGGACGAATCCGGCCGCATTCACTTGGGCGCTCGGTTGGAGCAAGCGGCGTGAACGCCATCTATGCCGGCTATGTCGCGCATGCGCGGCCCGGCAAGCACAAGCTGCGCTATCGCGTCTTCATGCTGGCGCTTGATCTGGATGAGCTGCTGCAAACAGATGCGCGCCTGCGCCTATTCTCCCACAACCGCGCCAATCTGCTGAGCCTTCGCGATCGCGACCACGCCAATCGTGTCGCAGAGCCAATCAAACCGCAAATCGAGGCCAAGCTGCGCGAGGCTGGGATCGCCTGGGATGGCGGGCGCATCGTGCTGCTCACCATGCCGCGCATGTTCAATTATGTATTCAATCCGCTCAGCGTCTATTTCTGCTGGCGGCGCGATGGCGCTCTCGCTGCGCTCGCGCATGAAGTCTCTAACACTTTCGGCGAACGCCACTTTTACGTCTTGCCGCCGCAGGCCGAAGGCGACGCAATCAGCCAAGCCTGCCAGAAGGATTTCTTCGTCTCGCCCTTCCTGGAAATGGCGCTGCGCTACGAATTTCGCGTCATGCCCCCTGGTGAGTTCGTGCGCGTCGCCATGACGGTCAAACGCGGCGAGGACGTCGCCCTCACCGCGTCTTTCGCAGGCAAACAGCGTGCGCTGACCGACGCCAACCTCCTCAGCGTCTGGGCCAGCCACCCGGCGATGACCTTCAAGGTCATCGCCGGCATTCACTGGGAAGCGCTGAAAATGTGGCTCAAGGGCATCCGTTTTATCGGACGCCCTAGGCGTTCAATTACGAATTCTGGCGCTCCGCCGTCCAAGCTTGCACCAGGCTCTCCGTAACCGAGAGCGGCGTTGCGCCATTGACCAGCAACGTGTCGTGGAAGCCTTTGATGTCGAACTTGTCGCCCAGCGCTGTGCGCGCGGCTTCACGCATGCGCACAATCGCCTGACGGCCGACCATGTAGCCGCAGGCTTGCCCCGGCCACACCGAGTAGCGCTCGATCTCGGTGATGGTTGACGCCTCATCATTGCCGGTTGCTTCCACCATGGACCGGATCGCCTGCTCGCGACTCCAACGCTTGGAATGCATGCCGGTGTCGACCACCAGGCGCGAGGCGCGGAACGCCGCCGACTGCAAATATCCGACGCGGCCGAACGCATCATTAGCGTACATGCCCATCTCGTCCGCCAATTGCTCGGCGTAGAGAGCCCAGCCTTCCTGGTAAGCGTTGAAGCCGAGCAAGGCGCTGCGAATGAAAGGCAAGCCTTCCGATTCCTGCGCGATGGAAATCTGCCAGTGATGGCCGGGTATGCCTTCGTGATAGGTCAGCGTGGGCAGCGTGTATTTCGGCAACTCACGCGTGTCGCGCAGATTGATGTAGTAAAGGCCGGGGCGTGAGCCATCGAGCGCCGCGCCATTATAGTAGCCGCCAGGCGCAGCCACCTCGGTGTAGACCGGCACCCGCACGATGCGCAGATCGGCTTGCGCAAGCTTGGCGAAATATTCCGGGCAGCGGGCTTTAATCGCTTCGACCTGGGCGTTGAGATCGGAAAGCAATTGCTCCCGGCCGGCGTCCGTATTCGGATAGAGTTGATCGGGCCGGCGATTGAGTTCCGCCAAGCGCTCTTGCAGCGTGCCGCGCGTCATCCCTTCCGCGCGCAGGATCGCATCCATTTCGCTGTTCAGCGACGCCACCAGATCGACGCCCATTTGATGAATTTCATCCGGGGTCATGTTGGTGGTGGTCTGGTTCTTGATCGCCGCCGCATAGCGCTCTTCGCCCTGCGGCAAGCGCCAGCAGCCCGCATCATGCGATGCATTCGCCCGAATAGCGCGCAGCGCTTCGATCTGGCGCCCATAAGCCGGCAAGATTTCGTCGCGCACAATCGCCTCAGCGCGGCTGGTGAAGCCAGCGCGATCCGCCTCAGGAATCTCGGCCACATCAAGGATGCGCCGCGCTAGCGATTGCACCATCACCGTATCGGCTGGCCGCATCGCCGCCATGCCTTGCAGCTGGGTGAGCGTCTTGTCGATGGCGAAATCCGGAGGCGAAAGCCCCGCTGCGGCATCGGAGGCTATCAGGCCGCTTTCAACGTCCATATTGCGTGCGAACGCGGTGAGACGCGCGAGATAACCGTCGACTTGGGCGCGATTGGTCAGCGGATGCTGGCTGTCGAGGAAATCTGGAACGTAGGAGTAAGAACCAGTGAGCTGGCTTACAACGTAGGGAGCGGTCGCGCTCGGCGCGAAGCCCAGGTCTTCGATATCGTTCTCGAACGACGTCGCCACCACATCGAGGCTCACCTTGTCCGCATCGGCCAAGCTGTCGCGATCCAAAGCGCGCAGATCGCGCAGCCCTGTTTCGAGAATGCCTTTATAACGCTGCAAGCCTTCGCGCGTCGCATCGCTCAGCCTGTCATTGTAAGAGCCGCCCGCTTGCTCCTCCGACACCGCCAATGCCGTAGCCGACTCCGGTGACTCGCGCAGGATGTCGGTAGAGAGCCGCGTGAGCAGGCTGCTTAATTCGCTCCCGTCAGAGCCCGCGCCATTGCAGCCGGAAACGGACAGCGCGGCCACGGCCGCTGTGGCGCCCAAAAAGGCGCGGCGATGCATCAACATGGGAAAGGTTCCTCGACTGAGAACGAGGCCCGGAACCTAGCAGTCCGCTACGGCCCCCGCGACCAGCTTTGCGACGAAGCGCCTAGGGCGCGGGGTTGGTTGGCGCTTCCGGCCGGGCCCGTTCCGGCGCCTTGGCCAAAAGCACCCGCTTTTCAGCGCGGAAGGTGTCGGCATAGAGCCGTTTGACCGCCTCCATCAGCACCAGCCCCCCATTGGCCGGCCAGATCACCTCGCCCACGCGCTCGAAGGCGTCCGCCGCCTTCACCAGGGGCGACCAGGTCAAAGGCGGTGCGTAAAGCGCCCGGGCCGAGGCCACCGGCGAGAACATCGCGTCCGCCAGCAGCATGGCCAGCTGTGCGCGCGAATAAGGCCGGCCATGGCCGAAGGGCGTGGCGTCCGCCTGCGCCCACAGGCTCCAGCGGTTCACCGTCATCACCACAAGGCGCCCTTCCGGCGCCATGACGCGCCAGATTTCGCGCAGCAGCGGCCGCACCGCTTCGCTTTCTTCCAGCGCATGCACCACCAGCACGCGATCGAACACCGCATCCATGAAGGGCAGCCGCGCTTCGTCAGAGAGCGCGGTGAGGCAGCCTTCACGCGCGGGCCAGCTCTCGGCCCCTTGCTCGCCCGGCATCATCGCCACCACGCGTCGCGCGCCTTCGCGAAACCGGTCGAGATAGGGCGTTGCATAACCCAGCCCCAACACGTCGAGCCCATCAGCCTGTGGCCACAAAGCCGCAAGCCGCCGGCTCGCCATACGCCGCACCGCCTCGCCCAAGGGCGACGCGTAAAATCTCTGTAGGGCCAGCACGTCAACGCGCATTAGGGACTGGGGGGTCGGAATTGGGGATTAGGTTTGAGGTGGAATTGATGTAGATGAGCCTTACTTAATTCCTCGTCTCCCCAATCCCAAATCCCCAGTCCCCAAAATGCTCCAGATTCACCAATTCCCCTGCCTTGAAGACAATTACGGCTTTCTGATCCACGATCCGAAATCCGGCGCCACGGCAACCATTGATACGCCTGACGTCGACGCCATCCTGGTCGCCGCCGAGCAAAAGGGGTGGCGCATCACCGACATCTGGAACACGCACTGGCATCCCGATCATGCCGGCGGCAATGCCGACATCAAAGCCGTCACCGGCGCTGTCGTCACCGGCCCGGAAGAAGTGACGCGCATTGGCGCGGCGCCCGACCGCATCGTGCGCGATGGCGATGTGGTGAAGCTGGGCGCATACGCTGCGCGCGTGTTCGACGTTGGCGGCCACACGCTGCAACACATCGCCTACATCTTCGATAGCGAGAAGGTCGCTTTCGTCGGCGACACCATTTTCGCCATGGGGTGCGGGCGCATGTTTGAAGGCACGGCGCCGCAATTCTGGACCAGCCTCAGCAAGCTCGCCGCCTTGCCCGACGACACCACGCTGTATTGCGCGCACGAATACACCGCATCCAACGCCCGCTTCGCGCTCGCGGTTGATAGCGACAACGCCGCGCTCAAAGCGCGCGCCGAAGAAGTCGCCAAGCTGCGCGCCGAGAACAAGCCGACCGTGCCGACCACGCTGGCGCGCGAAAAAGCCACCAACCCGTTCCTGCGCGCGCCGCTGCTGCGGCCCAATCTCGAGCCGTGGGCAGCGTTCGCGGAAATCCGCAGCGCCAAGGATAATTTTAAGGGCTAGAGGGCGCTATTGCTCAGGGCCCTGCACTTGGCCCGTGACGACATTGCGCACAGTCACCGAGCTCGGCCGGCCGGCATAGCCATATTGCGGCGCCACTTGCACAACGAGCGTATCGCCCTGCAACTGCGCTGCCGGCCGCGGCCCGAGCACAATCACCACGCGCCGCACCGTTGTCAGCGGCGCTTCGCGCAACCCCTCAGCGGCGCGTTCAGCCGCATCGAGCACGACGCCTGCTTGCGGCGCAGAAATCTGCGCCGGCGCTTGGAACGTGACCTGTTGACCCAAAGCGCGCGCCGCCTGCGCTTGCAGCGCGCGCATGCGCGCCTGCATTTCCGCGAACGCGACCGACGCTGGCGTTAAAGGCGCAACCTGCGCCTCTTCCGAAGCCGGCGAACCTGCACGATTGGCGCGCGTGTAAACGATGACGCCGCCATGCGGCGTCACACGCAACGCCACGCCGCCATCTTCGGTGCGATAAATCTCGCCCCCGCCCGCCGCCGCGTGCGGACGCAGCACATGCACTTCGGGATCGCCGTCAAACCGAACCAGCGCCACACGCCCGCCCGAGCGGTCGAAGGTGAAGCGCACCGCGCCGTCTGGCGTAGCGTATTGGGTTGCTGTGGAGGTGTTGGTGTAGAGCCCTTGAACAGGCGGCGGCGCCGAGCCGCCCGGCCTTTGCTGCTGCGCCAAAGCCAACCCAGGCGCGCCCAGGGTCAGCGCGGCCGCAATCGCGGCGGCCCCTCGCGCTGACAGACTCGTGGCATGGCTCATAGGCTCCGACAAAGCCTGCTGACCTTGGCGCTTTTGGGGCGCTGTTGCAGAGCTTTTGCGCCAGTGTTGCGCAAACGCCGCACTTTACTTTGCGGGAGCTGCCTTGGGCGCGAAATCCGGATCGAGTTTGGCGCCCAACTTGGTGGTTTCCGAGCGCGGCTTCTGCAGCGGCGCCCAGGTCCGAGCCTGCTGGCGAATCGGCGCGGCCTCGGCTGCGCCGGTGCGCGGCAAGGGCGGCAGCGGACCTGCGCGCGCCGCGTTCGGGGGAATCGCCACCGTCGCGCTGGGACCTGGAGGCTGCGCCAGCGAGAGATCGCCGAGCACGCCCACGGCGAAACTCAGCACACACAAAAACAGAGCGGCGATAACAACGCGCATCATCATGTCCCGGGAGCGACGCAAGCCTGCTCACGGTTAACTGAGTCGGGCGAGGGCGTCAGCTTGTCGGATCGTAAGAAAGATTCGGCGCCAGCCAGCGCTCGGCTGTGGATAAATCCCAGCCTTTGCGCCGCGCATAATTGGCCACCTGATCGCGATCGATCTTGCCGACGCCGAAATATTCCGCGCGCGGATGGGCGAAATAAAGCCCCGAGACTGAGGAAGGCGGCGTCATCGCCAAGCTCTCCGTCAGCGCCATGCCCGTACGCTTCTCCGCTTCGAGCAAATCAAACAAGGTGCGCTTTTCAGTGTGATCAGGCTGCGCCGGATAGCCGGGCGCTGGGCGAATGCCGCGATATTTTTCGGCAATCAACTCTTCGCGCGTCAGGCTCTCTTCCGCCGCATAGCCCCACAATTCGCGCCGCACCTTGGCGTGCATGGCTTCGGCAAACGCCTCAGCCAAACGATCGCACAATGCCTGCGCCAGGATGGCGGAGTAATCGTCATTGGCTTGCTTGAAGCGGCGCGCCACGGCGTCTTCGCCAATCCCCGCCGTCACCGCAAAGCCGCCAACATAATCAACCGGCCCATCCAATGGCGCGACAAAATCCGAGAGCGCATAGTTCGGCTTGCCCGCGCCTTTGTCCATTTGCTGACGCAAGGTGTGCAGACGCGCGCGCTCTGCCCCGCGCTTTTCGGTTTTCCAAAGTACGATATCGTCGCCATCGGCGTTGGCCGGCCAGAAACCGATAACGCCATTGGCCGTCACCCATTTCTCATCGACCATCTGCTCCAGCATGGCTTCGGCATCGCGAAACAGCGGGCGCGCCGCTTCGCCGACAATCTCGTCCTCCAGAATAGACGGAAACTTTCCCACCAATTCCCAGGCGGCGAAAAATGGCGTCCAATCGATGTATTTCACCAGCTCCGCCAGCGGATAATCGGCGAACGTCTTCAAGCCCAAAAAGCTCGGCTTGTGCGGATGAAACTCCAGCTTCGCTTTGCGTTCCCGCGCCGTCTCGATAGGCAGGCGCGGCCGCTTATCTTGGCCAGCGAGATAAGACTCCCGCGCCACTTTTTGGTCTGCCTTGATTTCCGCCACCAAAGCATCGCGCTGATCGGATAAAAGCTTCTGCACCACTGGCACAGCGCGCGAGGCGTCGCTCACATAAAGCGTCGGCCCCTTATAGACAGGCGCGATCTTCACCGCCGTATGCGTGCGCGATGTGGTGGCGCCGCCAATCAGCAGCGGCAGATTGAGCCCCAGGCGTTGCATTTCGCTCGCCACGAACACCATTTCATCGAGCGATGGCGTGATGAGGCCGGAGAGGCCAATCGCGTCGGCTTTCTGTTCCAGCGCCGTTTGCAGAATTTTCTCGCACGGGACCATCACGCCGAGATCGACGATGTCATAGCCGTTGCATTGCAGCACCACGCCGACAATATTCTTGCCAATATCGTGCACGTCGCCCTTCACGGTCGCCATCACGATCTTGCCGTTGGATTTGCCGGCCATGCCGGTGCGCTCTTTTTCCTCTTCCATGTACGGAATGAGATGCGCCACAGCCTGCTTCATAACCCGCGCCGACTTCACCACTTGCGGCAGGAACATTTTCCCCGCGCCAAACAGATCGCCGACCACGCCCATGCCGTCCATGAGCGGGCCTTCAATCACATGCAGAGGCCGCTCGGCCTGCAGGCGCGCTTCTTCCGTATCTTCTATGATGAATTCAGTGATGCCCTGCACAAGGGCATGCGACAGCCGCTCCCGCACCGGCTTTTCGCGCCACGCCAGATCCTTGGTTGCGTCTTTTTTCTTCGTGCCGCCCTTCACGCTTTCGGCGATCTCAAGCAAACGCTCGGTCGCATCCGCGCGCCGGTTCAGCAGCACATCTTCCACGCGCTCGCGTAATTCTGGCGCCACATCATCATAGATCGTCAGCGACCCGGCATTGACAATGCCCATATCCATGCCGGCGCGAATAGCGTGATAGAGAAACACCGCATGCATCGCCTCGCGCACCGGCTCATTGCCGCGGAACGAAAAGGAGACGTTCGATACGCCGCCCGACACATGCGCGTGCGGCAGGCTCGCCTTGATCTGCTTGGTAGCTTCGAAGAAGGCCAGCGCATAGTCGGCGTGTTCTTCGATGCCAGTCGCTACCGCGAAAATGTTCGGATCGAAAATGATGTCTTCCGGCGGAAAATCGAGCTTCTCGGTCAGCAGTTTATAAGCGCGCGTGCAGATCGAGACTTTGCGCTCAGTCGTGTCGGCCTGTCCCTGCTCATCGAACGCCATCACCACGGCCGCCGCGCCATAGCGGCGCACCTTGCGCGCCTGCTCAAGAAATTTCGCCTCGCCCTCTTTCATCGAGATCGAGTTCACGATCGACTTGCCCTGCGCGCATTTCAGCCCCGCCTCGATCACCTCCCATTTGGACGAGTCGATCATCAGCGGAATGCGCGCAATATCCGGTTCGGACGCGATCAGATTGAGGAAACGCGTCATCGCCGCCGGCCCATCAATCATGGCCGCGTCCATGTTCACATCTAGAACATTGGCGCCAGATTCCACTTGCTGACGCGCCACTGCGAGCGCGCCAGCATAATCATCAGCCTCGATCAGCTTCCTGAATTTCGCCGAGCCAGTGACGTTCGTACGCTCACCGACGATGACGAAATTGGCGAAAAGGTTAGCAGTCTCGGTCACGCCGCCGCCGTGAATGGTTCGAGCCCCGCCAGACGCATGCGCGTTTCATGCTGCGGGATGACGCGCGGTGCGACGCCTTCAAGCGCGTGCTTCAGGTGTTCAATATGCTCCGGCGTGGTGCCGCAGCAGCCGCCGAGTATGTTGACGAGGCCTGCGCGCGCCCATTCGGCATAATGCGCTTCCATCGAATGCGGCGTCTCATCATAGGCCCCCATCGCATTTGGCAAGCCGGCGTTCGGATAGCACAGCACCGCACACTCCGCGATGCGCGAGAGGTCCGCCAAAAACGCGCGCATCTCCGCGGGCCCCAGCGCGCAATTCAAACCAATCGCCATCGGCTTGGCGTGCCGCACCGAATTATAAAACGCCTCCACCGTCTGCCCTGACAGCGTGCGCCCGGATTTATCGGTAATGGTGCCGGAAAGCCAAAGCGGCAGCTCGATGCCCAGTGCGTCGAACGCTTCCCACGCGCCCCAGAGCGCCGCCTTCGCATTCAGCGTATCGGTGATGGTTTCGATCAATAGCACGTCCGCGCCGCCTTCGATCAGGCCGCGCACCTGCTCTTCATAGGCTTTCGCCATTGTGTCGAAATCGCAATCGCGCCGGCCCGGATCGCCAACTTCGGGCGACATGGACAGCAGCTTGGTCGTCGGCCCCACCGCGCCGGCGACAATGCGCGGCTTGCCATCTTGGGCTTCAAACTTGTCACACGCCGCGCGCGCTAGCTTCGCGCCTTCCACATTCAGCTCATACGCGACTTCCTCCAGCCGATATTCGGCCTGGCTGATGGTGGTGGCGCTGAATGTATTGGTCTCGATAATGTCGGCGCCGGCGCTCAAATAGCCCTCATGCACACGGGTAATGATGTCCGGGCGCGTCAGCACCAACAGATCATTATTGCCCTTCAGCGCATGCGGATGCTCAGCAAAGCGCGTCCCGTGAAAATCGCTCCCATCAAGCCGGAAATCCTGCAGGTACGCGCCCATCGAGCCATCGAGCACGAGGATGCGCTTGGCCATCTCGACCTTGATCGCGTTCAGACGTTGTTCGCGAGTCATGACGCCCTCTTCTGTTCTGGAACGCGCACCCCGATAATGCGGCAGATCGCCAGCGTCAGGTCGGCGCGGTTGAGCGTGTAAAAATGAAAATCTTCGACGCCCTCAGAAGCGAGGCGCGCGCACAATTCCGACGTCGTCGCCGCCGCCACCAGACGGCGCGTTTCCGGATCGTCATCCAATCCATCAAACAGTTTGGTAAGCCAGGCCGGCACACTCGCATTGCAGCCCGCCGCCATTTTCGCGACGCCCTTATAATTCGTCACCGGCATAATGCCCGGCACGACCGGCGCATTGACGCCCGCTTTCACGAGGCGATCGCGAAACGCCAGAAATACATCCGCATCGAAGAAGAATTGCGAAATGCCCCGCGCGGCGCCGGCATCGAGCTTGCGCTTGAAATTGTCGATCTCGTGCTCCCAGGACGGCGCGTTGGGGTGACGCTCAGGATGCACGGCGACCGAAACTTCAAACCCATGCCGCTCTCTGGCGCCCGCCACGAGTTCGATCGCATTGGCATAACCGTTTGGATGCGGTTCGAACGGCGTGCCTAGCCCGCCTTGCGGATCGCCGCGCAGCGCTACAATATGCCTGACGCCAGCGCCCCAATAAGCATCCAAAACTTGATTGATTTCGTCGCGCGTCGCGCTCACGCAAGTTAAGTGCGCCGCTGGCTTCATCGGCGTCTCGCGCACGATGCGCGACACGGTGCGGTGCGTGCGGTCTCGCGTTGAACCGCCGGCGCCGTAGGTCACGGAAACAAAGCTTGGCTCAAGCTGCTCAAGCTTGCGGATCGCTTCCCACAATTGCGTTTCAAGCGCTTCGGTTTTCGGCGGGAAGAACTCAAACGAAATGCGCGGCCGGCCCAGCCGCTCAGCCGCCTCCGCGATCAGATTGTGGGCGCGCGCCACGCTCATGCTTTATCTCCCGCCCAGATTTTCACCGTCAGCTCACCCTGCTTGCGCGGCGCCAAAGTGGTGATGCGCAGATCGGCAATGCCCGCATTGGCGCACCATTCCGCAATTTCCGCATCCGCAAAACCCAAGCGGCGATGCGCGTGCTCCTCGCGCAGAAACTCAAACGCATGCGGCGCAAAATCCACCATCAGCAAACGCCCGCCGCGCTTGAGCAAGCGCGCCGCCTCAGCGATGGCGCGCCCTGGATCGGCCAGGAAGTGCAGCACTTGATGGATCGTCACCAAATCCGCCGCGCCCTTTTCCACTGGCGGATCGTAGGCGTCGCCGTAACGCAACGACGCTTTCGCCTGCAAGCCATCGAGCGATGCGCGCGCGATCGCCAGCATTTGCCGGCTGGTGTCGAACCCTTCCGCCCGGCGCACGCGATCAGCGAACACTTGGATCATCCGCCCCTGACCGACGCCCACATCCACCATCAGCTCAAATGGCCCGCGCCCCGCCGCTTCAAGGATGGCCGCATCAATGTCGGCTTCCGGCAAATGCAATGCGCGCACGCGCTCCCAGTCGGCGGCGTTGCGCTCGAAATATTCCGCCGCCGCTGCATCGCGCGCGGCGCGGATCGCGCTCAATCTCTCCGCATCGCGCGCCAGCGCCGCATCATTCGGATCGAGCATGGACAGCGCGGCGTCCGCGAGTTTGCGCTCCGTGGTCGCGCGCGGCAGCCGATAAAAAACCCAGGCGCCTTCCGGAATGCGCTCCACCAGGCCGGCTTCCGTCAGCAGCTTCAAATGCCGGCTGACGCGCGGCTGGCTCTGGCCCAGCGCCTGCGCCAACTCGCCCACCGCCAACTCCCCCTCCGTGAGCAAGGCCAGCGCCCGCAGCCGGGTGCTCTCGCCCGCGGCCCGCAGCGCGCCGACGACGCGCTCGGCGTCGCGCCTCTCCATCGTCTCGCTCTCAGTTTGAGATATAAGCATATCTTTATATGACATGCGCATGCGCTCAAGAAAAGCCCCGAATGCGCCCCGCCGGATCAACCCGCAGGTGTGGCTTCTCTGCCGCAGCGCACAATTTTGCGAGGCGATACACGCCGTTAGCGCGACGGTTCCCGCCGTTCCAGCGCCGTTCAGACACTGTTTGCCATGTTAGCAAAGTTGATTAACCGGGGGCCGCCATTATCTGCCGGTCGAGGGATACGATCACATGCGGGGAAGTGTTGCTGCGTTGAGTTTTGTGGCGGCGTGCTTGTGCGCGCCGAGCGCCATCGCGCAGACGTCCGACCCTTGGGAAGGGACGAACCGCGACCTGTTCGCGGCCCACGAAGCCATTGACCAAGCCGTGCTTGAGCCGGTCGCGCGCGGGTATCGCGCCGTAACGCCGGGCTTTGTGCGCACCGGCGTCACCAACTTTCTCGGCAATCTGAAATCGCCCGTCATCTTCATCAATGACGTGCTGCAAGCCGAGCCCAGCCGCGCCGGCACGACGGTGGCGCGCTTTGGCATTAACTCAACTGTCGGCCTGCTTGGTCTGTTCGATCCCGCCACGTCGATGGGCCTTGAACGCCACGACGAAGATTTTGGCCAAACCCTCGCCGTATGGGGCGTTGAGTCTGGTCCATATCTCTTCATTCCCGTGCTGGGACCAACCACCGTTCGCGACAGCGCCGGCCGCGTCATCGACATGGCGTTCGATCCGTTAAACTGGGCGACGTTCGATGAAGCCGATGAGGCCCGCGCGATCCGCGGCGGTCTCACCGCTCTCTCGGTGCGAGAAAGCCTGCTCGATCAGGTCGACGAAGTGCGCGAAAACGCGATCGATCCTTACGTGACGTTCCGCTCGACCTATGAGCTGTTGCGCGAAAGTGCGATCCGAAATGGCCCAACGGATGTCGAAGAATTGCCTGATTTCGACGCTGTTTCAGATTTCGATGCAGCGCCCGTCGAAACGCAACCAGAAGCTCCCCAAATAGTTCCGGAAGCATCCGCCTCCACGCCAGGAGTAAATCAGTGAACGCTCCTTCCATCACCCGTGCAATGTTTCTCGCTTCATTGACGGGTGCGGCCCTGTTCGCCGCAGCGCCCGAAGCGCTCGCCGCGCGCAACGCCAATGCAGAAGCGTTCGTGCAGCAAAGCGCGCAAGGCGCGCTCACCGCGCTCGCTGGCGGCGAGGCTGGCCAACGCAATCAGACCTTCCATACGTTGATGGCGCAACTGGCCGACATGCCGCGCATCGCCAATTACGTGCTCGGCCGCTATGGCGGGCAATTGCGCGCTGATGCCGCGCTTCGCAGCGAGTGGAACCGCACGTTCCAGGAATATGCGATCGCGGTTTATGAGGCTCAGCTCGACAGCTACAGCAACAGCACGCTGCGCGTGACGGGCTCGACAGAGCGCGTTGCCGGTCAAGACGTCATCGTCATGAGCGAAATGACACCGCGCGGCGGCTCGCGTCCCTTGCGTGTGCAATGGCGCGTGCTGCGCAGCGGCGAGGTCTGGAAGGTCGTCGACGTGTCGCTGGTCTATGAAGGCAATGAAGTGTGGCTCGCCCAGCAGCAGCAGCGCGACTTCCTCGCCCAGCTCGACCGCAATAATGGCGACATACGTGCGCTCATCACCAGCGTGCGCTATATGACCCAGCGCATGCGCGCCCGCGTCGTCGCCCGCACCTAATCAGCTTCAGGCGATTTCATCCTGATCAACCCCCTCGCGGCGACGCGAGGGGGCTTTCATGTCCGCCCCGACTGCGTCAGCGACGGACGCAAATCCTTCCGCTTCCAGCAGCGCGTCCAATTCGCGCGCAATCCGCTCCACTAGGCCCGGCCCTTCATACACCAGAGCCGAATAAAGCTGCACGGCGCTCGCGCCGGCTTTGATTTTCGCCAGCGCCGTAATGCCGCTCTCCACACCGCCGACGCCAATCAAAGGCAAGCGCCCACCCAGCGCGGCCGCAAACTCGCGCAAGATCCGCGTGGAAGGCTGAAACAGCGGCTGCCCTGAAAGCCCGCCCGCCTCAATGCGATCGTCCGATGTGAGATGTGGCGGCCGTTCGATCGTGGTGTTGGACACGATCAGTGCGTCCAGCCCAAACGCCAGCGCCACCTCGACAATATCGCGCACCGCCTGCTCATCGAGATCGGGCGCGACCTTCAAGAATACAGGCCGGCGCCCGTGCGCCGCCTCAAGCAGCGCGCGCGCTTCCCGCATGCGCCCGAGCAAATCTTCCAGCGCGCCGCGCTCCTGCAGGCCGCGCAGTCCCGGCGTATTCGGCGAGGAAATATTGGCGGTGACGTACGAACAGTACGGCCACACGCGCCCCATGCCGGCGATATAATCGGCGGCGCGATCTGCGCTGTCTTTGTTGGCGCCGACATTGGCGCCGACAATGCCGGGCTTGTGCGCGCGCGCGGCCAGGCGTTCGGCATAGGCGTCGAGCCCCTTATTGTTGAAGCCCAGCCGATTGATGATGGCGCGGTCTTCGCTCAGCCGAAAAATGCGCGGGCGCGGATTGCCGGGCTGCGGGCGTGGGGTGACTGTGCCGCACTCCACAAAACCAAAACCGGCCGCCAGCAACGCGTCCGGGGCCTCGGCATTCTTGTCGAACCCCGCCGCCATGCCGATCGGGTTGGGCAGATCGAGCCCCGCCAGCGAGGTCCGCAGGCGCGGCCAGCGATCCGCCCTGCAACGCGGCCCCAGACCCGCGCGCAGGCCCCAAAGCGCAACATTGTGGGCAGGCTCGGGCGGCAACAGCCGCATCGCCTCCGTTGCCAGATCATGCACGATGGACAGGTAAATATTCCTATGATAAGGGTAAAATTCCTTTGCGACGCAGGGTATACCGCTTCATGCAGCACGGCCAGATTTGGCGCGCCCTGGATGCGCTGGCTGCCCGAAAAGGCCTCACGCCATCGGGTCTGGCGCGCGCGGCTGGCCTGGATCCCACCACCTTCAACAAATCCAAGCGCGCCGGCCCGGATGGAAAGCCGCGCTGGCCCTCTACTGAAAGCATCGCCCGGGCGCTGGCCGCCGCCGAGTCCTCATTCGACGAGTTCGCCGCCTTGCTGGCGGGCGGCCCGGGCGGAGCAGGCCGCGCCATTCCGATTGTCGGCATGGCCCGCGCCGGCGCCGACGGCTTCTTCGATGAGGGCGGCTTTCCAGTGGGCGCTGAGGAGACGGTGCGCTTTCCTGGCTTGGGCGAAGACCGCGTCTATGCGCTCGAAATCGCCGGCGACAGCATGGAGCCCGCCTTTCGCGCGGGCGACATCGTCATCGTCCAACCCGGCGCTCCAGTCCGGCGTGGTGACCGCGTCGTGGTGCGCACCACATCCGGCGAGGTAATGGCCAAACTGCTGGGCCGCCGCAACGATCAGAGCCTTGAGCTCATCTCGTTCAATCCCGCCTACCCGATCCGGCAATTGCCCGTAGCCGAGGTCGATTGGATCGGCCGGATCGTGTGGGCGAGCCAATAGCCTAGTGCGAGATCCGCAACTGCGAGATGGACTGCGCGATCTGTTGGAACGCAACCATCAAATCTGCGGCGTTATCGGCCATGTAAGCGTGCGAGGTCGACGTCGCGCAGTCGCGCATCATGTTGCGCGAAGCTTGCGACTCGCTCGCCATGTCAAAGCCCACTGTGTAGACGACGATTCCGCGCTGCTTCATCGCCGTGCACAGGCTCAGCGCCTGCTGCAGCGGGTCGCCATTGGTGGCGTTACAATTGATCTGGTCGACATTGTTGCCGCCGCCCGCATTCTGCGCGATCACGCCGTTGCAATAGTTCACGTTGAACGCGCCGTCCGTCATCAACACAACAACCTTCAGCGTTTCAGGCGCGCCGTAAGCAGCCGGCGCGCTCGAACCGGTCCATAGTGACGAGAAGTTCGGCGACACCATGTACCAGCCCCAAGCGGCGCCGATTTGGCCGCCCGTGAAGCCCGAAGCGCTCAAACCGTTGATGCGCGCATTGATCGTGCTGCGGTTGGTGGTGAGCGGCAGCACCGTATTGGTCGGGCACGCGCCGTTGGTCGCCGTGCTCGGATAATTCAGGCCGACGAAAGCGGTGGCGGGCGAAGCGTCCGTGTAAGCTTGAGCGCCAGTACGTTCGCTCACGCAGGTGCTGACGCGAAATACGTTCGTGGTCCCACTCGCATTGGTAAAGCGATAATATTCGCAGCCATAGGTGGTGCAGTACGCAGTGCCGCCATTGCTATACGCGCTGTAGCTGGGGCCGAGCGAACTCACCAAAGTAAAGGTGTTGGAATCGACGTTCGACAAAGTCCAAGTGGTTCCAGTCCCGCTTCCCGTGGCGTTGTTGATGTTCATGCCGCCAACGCCCGTGATGAACACATTGGCGCCGTTGCTGAAGCCGTGGGAGTTGGCTGTCACCACAACCTCGCACGCGTTGCGCTGGCATCGTTGCGCACGCTGCGTGCCGCCTGACTGCCAATTGCTGTAGCTGGAGCCGTTAATGTTTGCGCCTGTGCTCGCATCCTGCAATGCGAACGTGTTCGTGGTCGCGCTGGCGACACGGAAATAGCGGTTGTTGATCTGCGTCATTCCGCGAATGCCGCTTAGGTAAACAACCTGACCATTGGTGAAGCCATGGCCGTTGGCCGTGACCACAACCGGATTGGCGCGTGTTGCGCCTGTGACGGTCCGCTGCGGGCCGACAGACCAACTCGCCGCACTGATGCTGCGCCCAGCCGGAATATCCCCGCGCGCTTGCGCAGCGTAAGAGCCCGCATTCACGCCCACCGAATAGCTCACCAGAGCAAGCTTGGAATAATACGGCGTCTGCACGTCCTGCACGATTGTATCGACAAGGCTGGTGGCGGCGCTTTTCAGCGCCGTGAGCTTGGAGCCGGCCATCGAACCGGTGCTGTCGAGCACCAGCGCCACTTCAAGATTGACGCCGCCGCGAACGGCCTCGGACTCAACCCCGATCTCCCAATCCTGATCGGAGATAAGCTGCGTGAGACTGCCTTCCATCGTGGTGCTGACATTGACGCGATAGGCCAGGTCCGCAGCCGGCGAGAGCGAGAAGGTGACGCCCTGCGCGTATTCGCCGGCTTCGGCGTCGAAAAAGGCCCGCGCCAGCTCAGTGCGGTCGGCGAGGGACACATTGGCTGGCGCGCGCGCCGCCGCCAATGCAGCGCCATCGGCGGCGTTCTGCAACTGGGTGCGAATGGTCTGCGCCCGGGTGAAATCCACCGTGAGGCCGATCAGGCCGATCAGGCCCGCGCCCATCAGGCCCCAAAGCATGGCGACGTTGCCGCGGCGGTCGCGGCGGAACGTGACAAGGCTCTTCAAAACACGCCCAAACATGACTTTTCCCCGGCCCCGCACAGGCCATTGCAGCTTGGGACAACTATCAAACTTCCCTTAACACCCTGTTTTTGAACGTCCTTAACGGTTCCAATTCTGCTTGGCCGCGCTCAGATTCGCTATTATAGTGATATCACTCTGATACTAGGAGAGACACCAATGGCTACCACCAATGCGCTCCGCCACACACAGGAGCGGGTCGCGCAGACCTCCAATGGGGGTCTGCTGCTGCTCACGCTCCTGCTGCTCATCGCGGCGACGGTCTGGTGTCTGATCGAAGTCGCCTCCAGCGATACCGATGCGCTGGTCCCGCTGCTGATCCTGCTGGTGCTGGCCACGCTCTTGGTGGCGACGGGCTTTTACTCATTGCAACCGAACGAAGCCGCCGCGATCACTTTGTTCGGTAATTATAAAGGCACGGACCGCACGCCTGGCCTGCGCTGGGTGCTGCCATGGTACGCACGCAAGAAAATCTCCCTGCGCGTCCGCAACGTCACCAGCGAGACGCTGAAGGTGAACGACAAGCGCGGCAATCCGATCGAAATCGCTTCGGTCGTGGTCTGGCGCGTGGTCGATAGCGCCGCCGCCCTGTTCGACGTCGATCACTATGAGTCTTTCATCAACATCCAGATGGAAACCGCCATTCGCGAAATCGCCTCGCATTTCGCCTATGACCACGCTGAGCACGAAGAGCCGACGCTCCGCGCCGACGCCGACCAAGTTTCAGCTTTGCTTAAGGATAAGCTGCAGGAGCGCGTCGCCGTCGCTGGCATCTCGATCGACGAGACCAAGCTCTCCCACCTCGCCTATGCGCCTGAGATCGCTGGCGCCATGCTGCGTCGCCAGCAGGCCGAGGCCGTGCTGGCGGCGCGCCGCTACATCGTTCAGGGCGCGGTCGAGATGGTGCAGCACGCGCTGCAGCAATTGAGCGAGCGCGACATCGTCAAGCTGGACGACGAGCGTCGCGCCACCATGGTCTCGAACCTGCTGGTGGTGCTCTGCGGCGACCGCGACGCCCAGCCCGTCCTCAACACTGGCACGCTGCACCAATAGCGTCGCGCCTATGGCCGAGAAAAAAGCCTTCGCCCTGCGTCTCGACCCGGCGCTTTACGCGGCGGTCGCGCGCCTGGCCTCGGCCGACCTCAGGAGCGTGAACGCCGAAATTGAGGTGCTGCTCCGCGAAGCGCTCAAGGCGCGGGGGGTGAAGCTGGAACCACCGCCGCCAGAGCCCAGCGATGCAGAGCAGACGTGACGTCCCGCGCACTTGCCCGCCTTCGTCCTGGGGCTTAAGCAGGCCCGATCCCCTCTAGGATCGATTCTGGACCAACCGCCGAACGCGGGCCCTATCCATGGGCAAAGGGACGCGCATGCCGAAACGTACCGACATCAAATCGATCCTGATTATCGGGGCCGGCCCGATCATTATCGGCCAGGCGTGCGAATTCGATTATTCCGGCGTGCAGGCAGTGAAGGCGCTGAAGGCCGAGGGCTATCGCGTCATCCTGGTCAATTCCAACCCGGCCACGATCATGACCGATCCGGGGCTGGCCGACGCCACCTATATCGAACCGATCACGCCTGACACGGTGGCGAAGATCATCGCCGTCGAAAAGCCAGACGCCCTGCTGCCGACCATGGGCGGCCAAACCGCGCTCAATTGCGCGCTCGAGCTTGAGCGCATGGGCGTGTTGAAGCAGCACAAGGTTGAGATGATCGGCGCCAAGGCTGATGTGATCGAGAAGGCGGAGCACCGGCAGAAATTCCGCGACGCCATGGATAAAATCGGGCTGGAAAGTCCGCGCTCGCGACTCTGCAACACCATGGAAGAAGCGCTCGCGGCGCTCGACTACGTGCAGCTGCCCTCCATCATCCGTCCCTCGCTCACACTGGGCGGTCTCGGCGGCGGCGTCGCCTACAATCTTGAAGAGTTCAAAGAGATCATCGAACGCGGCCTCGCCGCTTCACCAATCACTGAAGTTCTGGTCGAAGAGTCGATCATCGGCTGGAAAGAATATGAGATGGAAGTGGTCCGCGACCGCGCGGATAATTGCATCATCATCTGCTCGATCGAAAACATCGACCCGATGGGCGTGCACACCGGCGATTCCATCACCGTCGCCCCTGCTCTGACGCTGACCGACCGCGAATATCAAATCATGCGCAACGCCAGCATCGCTGTCTTGCGCGAGATCGGCGTGGAAACTGGCGGCTCGAACGTACAGTTCGCCGTTGATCCCAAAACCGGCCGCATGGTCGTGATCGAGATGAACCCGCGCGTGTCGCGTTCATCGGCGCTGGCTTCGAAAGCCACTGGCTTCCCGATCGCCAAGGTGGCCGCCAAGTGCGCCGTTGGCTACACGCTGGATGAAATCGCCAACGACATTACGGGCGGCGCGATGCCGGCGAGCTTCGAGCCCACGATAGATTATGTCGTCACCAAAATTCCGCGCTTCGCCTTCGAGCGCTATCGCGGCGCCGACACCACGCTCACCACCTCGATGAAGAGCGTCGGCGAAGCCATGGCGATTGGGCGCACCTTCCAAGAATCGCTCCAAAAAGCGCTGCGTTCGCTCGACACCGGCCTCATGGGTCTCGATGAAATCGCCATTGAAGGCGGGGCCGATGAAGACCAAGGCCGCGCCGCCGTGCGCGCGCGTTTGGTTGCGCCGAAAGCGGATCGCCTGCTTGTTGTTGCTGAAGCACTCCGTCGCGGCGTGACAGTTGAAGAAATCTGCACCGCCGCGCATTACGACCCGTGGTTCGTGCGCCAAATTGAAGAGATCGTGCAAACCGAAGCGCGCGTGCGCGCCGAAGGCCTGCCCAAAGACGCCGCCGGTTTCCGCGCGCTCAAGGCGCAGGGCTTCTCCGATGCGCGGCTCGCCAAACTCACAGGCGGAAATGAACGCGAAGTCCGCGCCGCTCGCCGCGCGCTTGGCGTGCGCCCGCAATTCAAGCGCATTGACAGCTGCGCCGCCGAATTCCGCGCCACCACGCCGTATATGTATTCAACCTACGAAACTGATTTCCTCGGCGCGCAGGACTGCGAGTCCGAACCCAGCGATCGCAAAAAAATCATGATCCTCGGCGGCGGGCCCAACCGCATCGGCCAGGGCATCGAGTTCGATTATTGCTGCTGCCACGCCGCGTTCGCCTGCACCGATCTCGGCGTGGAATCGATCATGGTCAATTGCAACCCGGAAACGGTGAGCACCGATTACGACACCTCAGACCGGCTCTATTTCGAACCGCTCACCACCGAAGACGTGCTCGAAATTCTGGAAACCGAAAAAGCCAATGGCGAAGTGCAGGGCCTCATCGTCCAGTTCGGCGGTCAAACCCCGCTGAAGCTCGCCCAGCCGCTTGCCGACGAAGGCGCGCCCATTCTCGGCACGTCCGTCGACGCCATCGATCTCGCCGAAGACCGCGAGCGCTTCCAGGCGCTCCTGTCCAAGATCGGCCTCAAGCAACCGGAAAACACCACCGCGCCCTCCCTCGACGCCGCGCGCGCCGCCGCCGAACGCCTGGGCTATCCAGTTATGCTGCGCCCCTCTTACGTGCTGGGCGGCCTCGCCATGCGCATCGTGCACGGCGAAGATGAGTTGCAGGATTACGTCTCGCAGCTTTCGCGCGCGCTTGGCGGCCCGTCCGAACTCGCCATCTCCGAAAAACGTCCGCTGCTGGTGGACCGCTATTTGCGCGACGCCATCGAGGTCGATGTTGACGCCATTTGCGATGGCAAGGACGTGTTCGTCGCTGGCGTGATGGAGCATATTGAAGAAGCCGGCGTGCATTCCGGCGACAGCGCCTGCGCGCTGCCGCCCTACACGCTGTCAGATGGCATCGTCGCGGAGATTGAGGAGCAAACCAAGCGCCTCGCCCTCGCGCTCGACGTGCGCGGCCTGATCAACATCCAGTTCGCGGTGAAGGACGGCGACATCTACGTGCTCGAAGCCAATCCCCGCGCCTCGCGCACCGCGCCGTTTGTGGCCAAAGCCATTGGCCGCCCGATCGCCGCAGCGGCAGCGAAAGTGATGGCCGGCGTGTCGTTGGCGAGCCTCAAGCTCGACCGCCCCAAGCGCACCCACACCGCAGTGAAAGAAGCCGTCTTCCCGTTCGCCAGATTCCCTGGCGTCGACCCGGTGCTGGGCCCGGAAATGCGCTCGACTGGCGAGGTGATGGGGCTGGACGAAAGCTTCGAAGCCGCCTTCGCCAAAAGCCAGATCGCGTCGGGAACCAATTTGCCGGTCGCCGGCTGCGTGTTCATCTCGGTCAAGGATTCCGACAAGCCGGGCATGGTCGCGGCGGCCCGCGACTTGATCGAGCTGGGCTTTCGCATCATCGCCACTGGCGGCACCGCCGATTACCTGCAAGCGGCGGGCGTCACCATCGACCGGGTAAACAAAGTGGCTGAGGGGCGCCCCCATATTGTGGACGCCATGAAGAACGGGGAGGTTCACTTGGTCTTCAACACCACAGAAGGGGCCCAGTCCTACCGGGACAGCTATTCCATTCGCAGGACCGCTCTGGTGCAGAATATCCCCTATTACACCACGGTTTCTGGGGCCCGGGCCTCGATTCAGGCCATCCGACGCCTTAAATCTGGGGCTGAGCTGGGGGTCCGAGCCCTCCAGGCCTATGCTTGACGGATGAACCGGGAGGGGTTCAACCTTCCCCCTCTGATACGACGAGAGCCACTTCATACATGGAAAAAATACCGATGACGGCCGAGGGCTATCAGGCCCTGGACGCAGAACTGAAGCGTTTGAAGACCGAGGAGCGGCCCAGCGTCATCGCCGCCATTGCGGAGGCGCGCGCCCACGGCGATCTCTCTGAGAACGCCGAATATCATGCCGCTAAAGAGCGCCAGGCCTTTATCGAGGGCCGCGTCGCTGAGATCGAGGACAAGATCGCGCGCGCCCAGATCATCGATGTTTCGAAGCTCTCCGGCAAACAGGTTAAGTTCGGCGCGACCGTCCAGCTGATCGACGAAGATTCCGGTGATAAATCAAAGTACAAGATCGTCGGCGAGGATGAATCCGACGTCAAAGCCGGCAAGATCTCCATCACCTCCCCGATCGCGCGCGCGCTGATCGGCAAGGAGGAAGGGGATGTCGTCGAAGTCATGGCCCCCGGCGGGGCCAAATCGTACGAGATCGTCAAGGTGAAGTTCCTCTGATCCAAGCCAGGGCGGGCTGATGCGAAGCGCTGGATTTCAGCCAGCAGAGCCCATCCGCGTTTGGGCCGTCACGGACGGTCGCGCCGGGATTGAGAACCAGGCGCTGGGTCTCGCCGAAGCCATCGCCCGGCGCACGCCGGCGCATGTCGCCACCAAGCGCGTGCAGCTGCGCTCGCCCTTTTCCTGGATGCCTTCGGGCTTCGTGCCGGCGCCGCGCCAAGTGCTGACCATCAGTTCCGACGCCATCGAGCCGCCTTGGCCCGACATCTGGATTGGTTGCGGACGCGCCTCGATCCCGCTCTCCATGGGCGCACGGCGCTGGTCCAACGGACGCAGCTTCGTCGCTCAGCTGCAGGATCCGCGCGTCAACCCACGCGAGTTCGACGTGGTGGTCCCACCCATTCATGACGAACTCGAAGGCCCTAACGTGTTGCCCATAGTAGGCGCGTGCCACCGCGTCACCGCCGATCGGCTCGATCAGGCTTTGATGGATTACCCCTCAAACCTTGAGGACCTGCCCGGCCCGCGCTTCGCGATCCTTATTGGCGGCAAATCCAAACGCCAGGATATTGGCGCCGAACGCGCGCGCGAAATTTCAGTGGCGCTCGCGCGCATCCAGCGCGAAACCGGCGGCGCGCTGATGGCCACGCTCTCGCGCCGCACCAGTGAGGCAGCGCGCCTGCAATTCCGCACCTGGCTCGCGCCGCACTGCGCCGTCTTCTTCGAGGGCGAAGGGCTCAACCCGTATTTCGCCATGCTCGCCGCCGCCGACCATATCTTCGTCACCGCCGACAGCGTGAACATGGCTACTGAAGCCGCTTCCACCGGCAAGCCCGTCCATGTGCTCGCCGTCGACGGACGCGCCGGCAAGCTCGACCGCTTTCACCAAAGCCTGCAACGCCGCGGCTGCGCGCGGCCATTTAACGGCAAGCTTGAAAGCTGGACTTACCCGCCGCTCTTGGAAACCGACCGCGCCGCCGCCGCCGTGCTCACCGCCTGGTCCGCCCGCGCCGGCGCGCGGTAAAGCCAGCCACACACAGCAAAGGCCGCCAGCGCGCCGATCAATTGCGCCACCATAAAGCCGGGCGCATCCTGGGGACGAATGCCGGCGAATGTATCGCTGAGCGAGCGCGCAATGGTGATGGCGGGATTGGCGAACGAGGTTGAAGCGGTCCACCAATAGCCTGCGGCGATCGTCAGCGCGACGGCGCCCGCAATCGCCTGCGGCTTCGCGCGCGACACCAGTAATATGCAAGCGAGCAGCGCAAATGTCGCCGACCCTTCCGACAGCATCTGCGCCGGACCCGCGCGCACATGGGCACTGGTCTGGATCAGCGGCAATTCAAACATGGCGTGCGCCAGCACCGCGCCGGCAATGCAGCCTACAATTTGCGCCAGCACATAAAGCGCCGCCCCGCCTATGCCGAGCTCGCGCTTCAGCATCATCACCAGCGTCACCGCCGGATTGAAGTGCGCGCCTGACACCGGGCCCAGCGCCGTTATCAGCACATAGAGAATAGCCGCCGTCGCGCCCGTATTGGCGATGAGCGCGACCGCGACATTTCCCTGCGCAAGCGTTTCGCCCATAATCCCAGAGCCGATCACGACTCCGGTCAGCGCTGCTGAGCCCGCAAATTCCGCCGCAACACGCCGCGCCAAATTCACGACGCTTCCCGCGCCGGCGCGTCCGACGTGCGGCCAATATCCTGCAATCGCTTTTGCAGCGAGAGCCGATCCAAGCTTTCAATCGGCAGGTTGACGAAAATAGTGATGCGGTTCTGCAACCGGCCATAAATATCGGCGAACGCCGCGGCGATTTCCGTTTCGCTACCCTCGACCGCCGCCGGATCAGGCACGCCCCAATGCGCCGTCATCGGCTGGCCCGGCCAGATCGGGCACACCTCGCCAGCCGCATTGTCGCAAACGGTGAACACGAAATCCAAAGCCGGCGCACCGGGTTGCGCGAACTCGTCCCAGCTCTTGGAGCGGAAGCCATCCGTCTTATAGTTGAAGCGCTGCAACAAATGCACGGCGTGGGGATTGACGCGCCCGGTCGGCATCGAACCCGCAGAGAAGGCGTTGAACTTGCCCGCGCCAACGCGCTGCAAAATCGCTTCGGCCATGATCGAGCGCGCCGAATTGCCGGTGCAAAGGAACAACACGTTATAGGTCTTGCTCATTGCGCCATCTCCTTTGCGCGCGGTTCACAACAGGGCGGCGGTTTGCTCGCCGCATGTGATTCAGGCGCGGCGGACTCGACCCCGCCGCCATAAGAGGTGGACTCACCTGTCGTGAGAAACGTCTCCCAGCTCACGCCCTGCGGGTCCGCGATCCAGGATTTCTCAGACTTGGCGTAACAGCATGTCGTCGCGCCCTCTTCGAATACAGGCGCATCGGCTTCGCGCAGGCGCGCATAGACGTCCGCCAACTCCGCCTCGTTCTCCACTTGAATGCCAAGATGGCGCACCCCGCCCTCTTGCCGTGTGGAAATAGCGAAGTTCACGCGCGGATCGTCCAGCATCCACTTGGCGTAGTCGCTCTTCTTCACCGTCGGCTCGGCCGCGAATAAAGTGGAGTAAAAGGCGATCGAGCGATCGAGATCGGTCACGCCGATGTGCACATGCAAACGCTTCATGACGCTTTCTTTCTCTTGTCCGCGACTGGCGCGCACGAAGCGCCGCCGCAGCAATTCTCGGTTAGAAAGCCAACCAGCGCATTCATTTGCGCATAGTCGGCGGCATAGATCAGCGAACGGCTTTCGCGCCGCTGCGAGATCAGCCCGGCGCGGTTGAGATGCGCCAGGTGAAAGGAAAGCGATGAGGCCGGCATGCCGAGATTGTCGGCGATGGCGCCGGCGGCGCGCCCTTCCGGCCCCGCCTGCACCAGCAAGCGATAAATCGCCAACCTATGCTCGTTGGCCAATGCGCTGAGCGCCTCGATCGTGGCTTGCACTTTCATTTCTATATTTCCAGTATCATCGAAATATAGACTTGGCAAGAACCTCGTTCAAGAACGCGGGTCAGAAATCAGCCTAAGCCGGAATTATCTGTCGCCAGCACGCCCGGATCGCCGACATGCAAAAACCAATTCGCATCGCGCCGCACGATGCGCCAGCCCTCAGCCCCGCGCCTCCAGCGATCCACATACTCGCCGCTTGAATCGAAAATGGCGCCAACCGGATTATCGCGCCGCTGATGACGGGCCTGCACATAAGCGCGGCTCATCGCTTCATCACCGCTGACATCCACCATGATGCTGCCAATCAAATGCTGCGTCGGCCCGCAGGCATCGAGAAAGCGGCGAATGCTGCGCTCAAGCACATCAAGTCCAGCGCCCACATTCCCGCCGCCATAATCGAAGGTGACGTCCGCGGCGAACACATCACCCAGCGCGCTCCATTCCTTCTGATCGAGCACCCGCGCAAAACGCCCCAGTCCGCGCACGATCTCGCGCTCATCCAGCAAAGTCTGCATATCGCTCACGAAACGCCCCTACCCTCAATTGCAGATGACTGAAGCGCCAGCTACGCCGTCAAGCTCGAAGCACGAGCCCGAGTGAACGCTCCACGTTTGCATGCTAATCCGGACGGCCCACTTCGACGTACCACCAAAGTCTAACTTTAGCTGGTCGCCAGCGGGCTGGACACATCTCCGGTCGAACCCCCTTGACAGGCGGCGCGCGCAGGGATGGGAGTAATCCTGGAATTTAGGGAGACAAACCAATGCGTTCATTTATTGGCGCGGCGGCGCTAGGCATCGCCCTCGCCGTCGGGGCCTGTTCGCCTGCTTCGGAAACGAAGACCGCAGAAGCGCCCGCCACAGAGACCACCGAGGCCCCCGCGGCAGAGGCCCCTGCGGCCACGACCGAAGCGCCTGCGGCGGCGGCAGCCACCCTGGTCGCGCTCGACATTACCGACGCCAGCGGCGCTCAGCTCTCGGGCGATCCCGCGGCGGGTCAGCGTATCTTCGCCCAGTGCGCCACCTGTCATTCGATTGAGGAAGGCGTGAACCGCGTCGGCCCGTCGCTGCACGGCATTGTCGGCCGTCATTCTGGGTCGGTGGCGGGCTTCCGTTACTCTGACGCCAACCGCAATTCGGGCATCACTTGGACCGAGCAAGAGCTGTTCAACTATCTGGAAAACCCGCGCGCGCGCATTCCTGGCACCATCATGGCGTTCGTTGGCCTGCGTAACCCGCAGCAGCGCGCCGACGTGATCGCGTACTTGAAGGCGAATTCGCCGTAAAACGACGCTAGCGCAATTCAAAGAGCCGCCGGCGCAAAAGCGTCGGCGGCTTTTTGTTATTAGGCTTCACGGCGGATAATGATGGTCGTGCGGCCGATTTCGAAGCCGAACTTGGTCACGCGCGCTTCGTTGAGCAAAACATTGTCAGCCACCTGAATGAAGGTGTCGCGGAAACGCACGCGCAACCGCTTGGCGCCGATTTTCAACGAAAACAGGTAAGTCCAGCGCAACGCCCCGCCGCGCACCACGCCGCGCGCCTCGCCGATCAAATCGCCGGCAGTAGCGGTGTAGGCGCCATCAGCGTTACGAACGATGCGCCAGACCCGCTGGTCGGTTTCGCCATCGTCAAACACAAAATCCTCAGTAAGCACGAGCACGCCATTGTCCATGCGCCCGTCCAGCGTGATGGCGAAGCGGCGGCGTACGCGGCCGGTAAAGTCCTGAAACAGCCCCTCGCCTTGCGTGCGGCCAATGAGAAACCGCTCGATCTGCGGATCGCCCGCTGGCAACAGCGCTACCGGCGACGCAACAGGTCGATCAGGTGAAAAGGGAACGACGCGGCGATCAATACGGCTATCCATGGCCAATCTGATCCAGTTAAAGCCGCCCGCAACGCCAAGAGCAGCAGCGCGCCGGGCATGAGCGCAAAAAACCAATCGATCGCGGTGCGCCTGGGCTGACCTCGCCCAAACCAAGTCAGCAGAGCAAATTCGGCTACTATCACCAGCAGAACGAGATCAACCGCGCGCCCGCTCAGTATGAAATCCTGCATCGGCGCGGTCCCCGTTTGCGGTCAGCCGAACGGCCCGTTCAAACGCACCACATCGTAATTCAGTACGGACGCCAACGACACCCAGATCAGGTATGGCGTCAGCAGGAAGCCAGCCAAGCGCGCGTGGCGCGCGCAAACAATAATGAGCAGGACGATTGAAAGCCAAAGCGCGGCGACCTCGACCAGCGCCCAGTCCGGGCGTTGCAGCCGGAAGAACAGAAGCGTCCAGAGCACATTCAAAAAGCCGTTCAGCGCAAACAGGCCAATCAGCCATTCACGCTCCGCGCCTTTCGGCGCGCGTCGCCAAGTGATGACAGCGGCGGCGGCGGTCAGCGCGAAGATCGTGGTCCAGATGATGCCGAAGGCGGGGTCGGGCGGCTGCCAGTCCGGCTTCTGCAAATTCTGATACCAGGGGCCGAGATCAGTCACCGTGCCGCCGAGAATGGCGACGAACAATGCCGCCCCCGCAGCCACCGCAATTGGCCGGAGCTGGGCTAGCTTCACGTCGACGTCACGCCGAGCAGATGGCCCATATCCTTCAGAAAGATGCGCATGTGCGCGGCGGGATCGGCGCGCACGAGTTCTTTGTTCATGTACGCTTGCCAGGTCAGGCGCTGCACATCGGGATCGTCGCACATTGAGACGAAGCGCTCGCGGCGCTTATCGGTGCGGTACCAGAAGTGCTGCATGATGCCGAGAATCCAGAACACCCGCCCGTGATCGCGCATGAACGTCTTGCGCGCGCTGGCAAGGCTTTGCGGCTTACCGGTGCTGAGCAAAGCATCAACAGCTTGCGCCGCCAGTCTTCCACCAATCATCGCATAATAAATGCCCTCGCCCGAAGCCGGCGCAACAACGCCAGAAGCGTCGCCCGCGAGCACGACATCGCGGCCATTGTCCCAGCGTTGGAGCGGCTTCAGCGGAATGGGCGCGCCCTCCGTCCGCACCGTTTCACACTCGGCAAGGCCCGCACTCTCGCGCAAAGCGCTGACGGCGGTTCGAAGCGAGAAGCCTTTATTGGCGGAGCCGACGCCAATGCTGGCGGTTTCGCCATGCGGAAAAATCCAGGCGTAGAAATCCGGCGAAAGCTTGCCTTGATAATAGACATCGCAACGCCCGCCATCAAAACCGGCAACGCCCTGCGCCGGCGAGCGAATGATTTCGTGATAGGCGAACACGCACGGCATGCGCTCGGCGCCTTTGACCGTTTGTTGTGCGACTTTCGAGCGCGCGCCATCGGCGCCAATCACCGCGCGCGCTCGCACGCGGCGAACCATTTCTTTGTCGGCGCCCTTCTCATGGTAGCAAACCACCGCGACGCCATCATCATCACGCTCGATCCGCAAGAAGGAGCCCGCGAGGCGATCGGCGCCGGCGAGCGCGGCGCGCGCACGCAGCCATTCGTCAAAATGCTCGCGATCGACCATGCCGACAAAGCCGCCTTCAATCGGCATGTCCACTTCGCGCTCAGACGGCGCCACCATGCGAGCGGCGGTCGCGCGGGCGACGAGCAAGTGGTCGGGTATGTCGAAATCGCGAATGAGACGTGGCGGGATCGCGCCGCCGCATGGCTTGATGCGCCCCGCCTTATCGAGCAGCAGCACGCTATAGCCCGCGCGGGCGAGGTCTGTAGCCGCGGTGGCGCCGGCCGGACCGCCGCCGACAATCACGGCGTCATAGGTCAGCTTAGTCATGGACGCGCTCCTTCCAGGCGCGCATCCGCGCCACTCATCCCAAGCGCCTCGCGCAAATCCAACCGCCCGGCCAGCACCGCGGCGCCGACGAACAAGGCGGCTTCAAGCAGAAACACGATCTGAAACGCGCTCGACGCCTCAGGCAGAATCGCGCGCAGCGCATCAACGCCAGCCGCGCCCGCAAAGCCGCCGCAGGCAAAGGCTATGGCCTGCGCCGCGCCCCACACGCCCATGCGCACGCCTTCACGCGCACCGCGGCCTTCACCGGCAAGCCCCATCATCGAGCCGATGGCGGACACGGCGAACACACCGTTCGCGAATCCCAGCGCAAAAACCGTCGGCTGCAGCGGCCATGCCGGGCCGATCAGCGCAGCGGAGGCAAGCGCCCCCAGCGCACATGCAGAGCCGACGCAACCAGCTATCGTCCAGTGCCGCATCCAGGCGCGCCGCCGGTCGCCAAAGCGCGCGCCAAAGACGCCGACCAAAATCATGCCGAGCAAAACCCCGCCATGCTGCACGCCAGCCATTTGCGTCGACTGGCCGGGCGTCATGTGAAAGACCAGACCCGCAAACGGTTCGAGGATGAGATCCTGCGCGCTGTAAGCCAGCATGGAGACGAAAACGAAAATCGTGAAACGCCGCGCCAGCGGCTCGGCCCACACTTCGCGCATAACCTGGGCGAATGGGGGTTTCTGCTCTTCTGCTTCAGTCGCCCGCTCCGGTTCGCGCTCCACGCCCCAGACGGCCAACAAGGTGACCAGAAACGCCGCGCCGGCGACGCCCGCCGCCACCAAAGCCAAACGCTGCGGCGAAAACGGATCGAGCAGACCGCCGGCGACGCCAGCGGTCACGACAATGCCCAAGATCATCATGATCCAGGTCGTCGCTGCAGCCGCTGGGCGACGCTCTGGCGCGGTGCGCGTGGCGAGGAGCGCAAGCAAGGATGTACCGCTTGCGCCAACGCCCGCGCCAATCATTGTGAACGCCAAAAGCCCCAGCAAAACCCCTGCAATAGGTGCATTCGCCATGAGGAGAGTCGCATTGGTCGCCAGCACGCCGCCCAAGGCCAGCACGCCCATGCCGCCAATAATCCATGGCGTGCGCAAATGGCCCATGTCGGAGCCGTAGCCCCAGCGCGGACGCGAGAGCTGAATGGCGTAATGCCAAGCGACCAGTGCAGCGGGCAGCATGGCGGGCAGCGCATACTCCACCACCATGACCCGATTGAGCGTCGACGTTGTGAGCACGACAATGGCGCCGAGCGCGCTCTGGACCAAACCTAGCCGAACAATACCGAGCCAGCTCAAGTGCGAAGATGTCATCAAGCGGCTCCAGCCAGTCCGCCGAGAGCGAAGGCGCTCACCAGCATGCCAAGGACGTAAAGCAGAACGCCAGTGGCGTTGAACCACGGCGCAAGTTTGCGCGGATCAGTGATCAGCCGCGCCATGAGATAAAGTTGCAGGCCAAGCGACACCGAAACGCCAAGCGCGTGCAGCGGCTGGCCCCAGGCAAACAGCAGCGCGACAACCAAAACCTGCGGCGCAGCCATGGTGAGGCAGGCGACCTTGGCGGCGTTGTCGACGCCAAGCTGAACCGGCAAGGACCGCACGCCAGTTTGACGATCGCCCTCTATGGCTTTGAAATCGTTCAACACCATGATGCCGTGCGCGCCAAAACTATAGAGCGCGGCGATGATCAGAATTTGCGGATTGGGCAGCGCGCCGAGCATCACGGCGGCGCCCGTGAACCAGGTGATGCCTTCATAAGAGAGCGCGCACGCAGCCGGCCCCCACCACCCGCTCTGCTTCAAGCGCAGCGGCGGTGCGCTATAAGCCCAAGCGAGCGCCATGCCGACAATGGCGGCGCCGAACACCCAAGGCCCAAGCGCATAGGCCCAAAGCATCGACACGATGCTCCAGCCGATCGCGATCCAAAGCCCCCATCGGCCGGGGATGCGACCGGAAGGGATCGGGCGATTTGGTTCATTGATGGCGTCGACGTGGCGATCGTACCAATCATTGACCGCCTGGCTTGTCGCGCAAATGAGCGGTCCCGCGAGAACGATCCCAGCCAGCGCCATTGGCCAGCGCGCCCCAAGATCGGCGCCAGATGAGATCACACCGCAACCGAACGCCCACATGGGCGGAAACCAGGTGATCGGCTTGAACAGCTCAAGCACCGCACTTGGCGCGGGGAGCGGCCTGAACGTCGCAATGGCGGAGCTGCGAGCCATAGCGAACGCTATAATTGACAATTAAGACTGTCAATTAAAGTTGACGGTCAGGGATCATTATTGGGGGTGAGATCGCCGATGCCGTAGCGATGCAGCTTCGAATAGAGGCTCTGTCGGCTCAGGCCCAAAATCTCCGCCGCCGAGGCGCGGTTGTCGCCGGTCAATTCAAGCGCTGCTTCAATGCAGAGCTTTTCCACCAGATCGGTGGTTTCGCGGACAAGTTCTTTGAGCGTCACCCGGCCGACCAATTGCGAAAGCTGCTCGACCGAGCGCGGCAATTCTCCCGCCACGCGCGGACGCGACACTGGCGCGCGCACAGCGCTGCGAATTGAGAAGCCATAATATGGCCGATCAGCGTCGGAGACGTGAACAGCCGACACCTCAACGTCTTCCTGCTCACCTAGCCGATTACGCAGAATGGTGGCGAAGTTTTTCAGTGAACCGTGCTGACGCAAACTGGACACCAAAATATTCCGGTCAATCTCGGGACGGCCAAGGAAAGCGTCCAAGGAATGGCCTTGCGCCTGTTCTTTGCTGGCGAGCCTGGTGATGTCCAAGAAGGCTGTATTTTGGGCGACGATGCGGAGGTTTTCGTCGGTCACGACGAAAGCATCGGGGATGCGCTCAAGCACGTTGAGGAGCCGTTGCGCCGGCTCCGAAATTTGCGCTGCCGCGTCATTGGCGCTGAGACGCACGAGATAAAGCGAGGCGCGATCCTGACGAAACACCGACGCCGCCGCAGTGAATGAACGTCCGCCGCCTTTCACCTTGGTCTGCGCGGTTTGATGTCCCCCGCTGTGCGCCATCGCCAAGAGCGACACGGCCGCGTCATGCGACTCAGCATCGAAAACAGAAGCAAAATTGCGTCCCACCAGCGGCAGGGCTACCCCGCCGACCAAACGCTCGGCGGCGGGATTTGCTTCAACGATACGCCGCGTCGCGGCGTCGATCACGATGACGGCTTCGGACGCGAGTTGAAACAGCAGACGATAACGTGACTCAGCCTCACGCAGCCGCGTGTAATCGCGCTCCATGGTTTGCTGCGCTTGAATCAGGCGCTGTTGCAATTCAGCGGTCGCGCGGTGATCGCGCCCAATCGCAATCACGCGGCCATCTTCGCCGGCATTCACGGCGATGTAGCGCACCGCCACCGAGTCGCCACGCCCGCCAGCGTGATTGATCTCCCGCCAGCGCGGACCGACATCATTCGCCGCGTCGCGCAACATTTCTTCGACTTTGTGGCGGCTGTCGCTGGTGACGGTGTCGGCCCAGCGGCGGTCCAGCCAACCTTCGAACCCGTCATTGACCATGTCGCGGCTGTTGACAGCGATGTCTCGGATGAAACCGCCGCGATCAATGATCATCGCAACGTCGCCGCCGGCCGCGATCACGCTTGCAGCAACCTTGCCGTCAAGCCCGCCCAGAAGATTCCGGGCGAACCTCGGACCTATGCGCTCGAACGGGGTCGAATGGACGGTCATAGAAACTCGCAATCGCCCTTCTTACGGCGCCGTCACTACCTAGTGACGTGCGAGTTGCCTCACTGCCGCTTCAGCCTTCAACACCGCTTCCTTTGCATCGGAAGCCATTGCGTCCGCGCCGACCTGAGCAACAAGCTCTGGCCGGTCCAGGAACAACAAACCGCCTACCATAACGTGGAGGTCGCGATTCCTTGACGCTCTACGAATGGACATAATCAATGGTGCGATTTGATCAAGCTGGTCATGTGAGCTGCACGTCAAACCAAGCAGATCAAATCGGTGCGCCTGAACAGCGCCGATGAGCTCTTCGGGGGCGCCCGTCAGCTCGGTCCACGTCCGCCAGCCTGATCGCCGGAAGAACTCCTCAATGATGACAAGCCCGAATGTGTGCTGTTCACCCGTCACAGGCGCAAACAGGGCCGAGCGGCCATTGACGGTGGAGCCCTCCGCGATCGGCCCATGCAAGCTCAGCTCGCGGACCACCTGCTGAAGCCGGCCCAGGGCGATGGTCACATCGGCGAAAGAGGCTTGGTCATTCAACCAGAAGTCGCCTAAACGGCGAGCCGCCGGGGCCAGCAGGTCCAGATAGATCGCCTCCATGGCGACCCCCTGCTGAAGCAACCCGCCAATAATGGCGAGTAGCGAATCGCGACCCGTTGAGAGCGTATAAAGCGCAAATTTTTCAGTGGTTTCCGGCCCCAACTCATAAACGTCGCTGGACCGGGACGAAGGCCCCGCCTGGCCATGCGCTAGCATTAGCCGGGGTATGATCTCGCCCTCTACAAGGCGCGACAAACGTTCAGACAGATCGCGATCCGCTTCGCGACGCTCCCTGGCTTGACGTCTAGAGGCGCCGCCTGGCGGCTCCAGAAGCAAAGGTTCCTCGCCGCAGAGATCAAATGCGGGGGATCGATGAAGGATGGACATTAGCCCCCCTTCCAGTTCGCGGAGTCTTCCCTACTCACGCAGCTCCGCGCCGCGCCGCTCCAACAAGGGACTCGATCAAGCCCGGTGGTGGCATCCTCCCGGGAGCCAGCGCCCTCCTCCACGCTAGAGGATCTCAGCTCCCGAACTGAGTTAAACAGACTTAGTGTCAACTGGCGAGACCCCATTTCGCCAAAAGGAGATAAATGTCCAACAAATTGGACGTTCACTCTTCTTGACAATAAAGGGCGTGGGGATACGCTTCCTTCCTGACACGGTCGGGAGGGTCGGTAATGCACCAAGCACGACCACAATTCGAAAGCGGCACGATCCGCGCCTCAAATTCACGCGCTACGCAGCTTTACAGCTCGGGCAATCCTAAGCGCGGCAATCTCTTCAATCGGTGGATCGATCAGATCGCGCCATGCCCGTGGCCTGCTCATGTCGGGTCGCACATCGAGTCTCGGGAAAAGAGCGACGCCGGCAAAGCGGCTCTTTATACGCCTGAGGAACGCGCCAAGCGCGACGCCTCGCCATGGACGCTGGTGCAGGCGATCTTAGCGCCGCTGCAATTCCTGGTCTTCGCCATCAGCCTAGGCTTGGTGCTGCGTTTTTTATGGACCGGCGAAGGCTACGCGCTGGCTACAGCTTCGATCTTGGCGAAATCCTTCCTCCTTTATCTCATCATGATCACCGGCTCGATTTGGGAGAAGGAGGTTTTCGGCAAATACCTGTTTGCCCGTCCCTTCTTCTGGGAAGACGTTTTCAGCATGCTCGTGATCACCTTGCAGACGGCCTATCTCGCCGCGCTGCTCACAGGCTGGGGCACTGAGCAACAACAAATGATGATCGCGATCGCCGCTTATGCGGCTTACGTGATCAATGCAGGCCAGTTTCTGATGAAGCTGCGCGAAGCGAGGCTTGAAGCTGAGCGCACCTGCCGCGCGCCGCTGAGCGGTGATCGGCAGGCTGCATGACGCCAAGCGCGCCTTCTCCCGGATGCGATAACGACATCCTGCCCGTGCTGCGCGAACGCGGTCAGCGTGAAGTGTTCTGCGGTTTGACCGGCATCGTCTGGCTGCATCGCAAAATTCAGGATGCCTTCTTTCTCGTGGTCGGTTCGCGCACCTGCGCGCATCTCATTCAGTCTGCGGCGGGCGTGATGGTGTTCGCCGAGCCGCGATTCGCGACGGCGATCATGGAAGAGAAAGACCTCGCGGGGCTCGCTGACGCCAATGAAGAGCTCGACCGAGTCGTCGATCGCCTGCTTGAGCGCCGGCCTGACATCAAGCTGCTTTTCCTGGTCGGCTCGTGCCCGTCCGAAGTGATCAAGCTCGACTTGTCGCGCGCCGCGCAACGCCTCTCGGCCAAACACCAGCCCAAGACACGCGTGCTCAATTATTCGGGCAGCGGCATCGAAACCACTTTCACACAAGGCGAGGATGCCTGCCTCGCCGCCCTTGTTCCGGAAGCGCCAAGCGCCGACGATAGCGCCCTCCCGGCTTTGTTGGTCGTCGGCGCGCTTCCGGACGTTGTCGAAGATCAGTTCACGCGGCTGTTCGCGGAACTTGGCGTTGGACCAGTCGCCTTTTTTCCACCGCGCCGCGCGGGCGACCTGCCGGCGATCGGATCAAACACGCGCATGCTGATCGCGCAGCCCTTCCTGGGCGACACCGTTCGCGCGCTCGAAGCGCGCGGGGCCAAGCGGCTGCCGGCGCTGTTTCCGTTTGGCGCGGAAGGCACAACGCATTGGCTCAAGGCCGCAGCGGATGCTTGGAGCGTGGCGGAAATGGACTTTCGCCGCGTGATCGCCCCGCATCGCGAGCGCGCCAAGCGATCGCTTGCACGCGCCAAGGAAACACTCGGCGGGCGCAGCATTTTCTTCTTCCCCGATTCGCAATTAGAGCCGCCGCTGGCGCGTTTCCTCAGCGAAGAGCTCGGCATGCGCCCCATCGAGATTGGGACGCCATATCTCAACCGCGACCTTCTTTCCGAGGAACTGAAGCGGCTGCCCGAAGCCGCACAGCTCAGCGAGGGACAGGACGTCGATAAGCAGCTCGATCGCTGCCGCGCCGCGCGCCCCGATCTGGTCGTGTGCGGACTTGGTCTCGCCAATCCGCTCGAAGCGGAAGGGCTGACGACCAAATGGTCGATCGAACTGGTGTTTTCTCCCGTGCACGGGTTCGACCAGGCCGGCGATCTCGCCGCCTTGTTCGCGCGCCCATTCGCACGCCGCGCCGTGCTGAGGGTCTGAGACGATGCAATTGACCGTCTGGACCTATGAAGGCCCGCCCCATGTCGGCGCCATGCGCATCGCCACCGCGATGAAGGGGCTGCACTACGTCCTGCATGCCCCACAAGGCGACACCTACGCTGACTTGCTGTTCACGATGATCGAGCGGCGCAACGCCCGCCCACCCGTTACCTATACGACTTTCCAGGCGCGCGATCTTGGCGGCGATACGGCCGAACTCTTCAAAACCGCCGCGCGCGACGCCTATGAGCGCTTTCAGCCAGAAGCGATGATTGTCGGCGCATCCTGCACTGCGGAGCTGATCCAAGACGATCCGGCCGGCCTTGCGCGCGCGCTGAAATTGCCCATCCCGGTCATCCCGCTCGACTTGCCTTCATATCAGAAGAAGGAAAATTGGGGCGCGGCGGAAACGTTCTACCAACTGGTGCGCACCTTCGCGCCGAAACGTGAGTCTGCGCCTGTACGCACGCCCGGCGCGCGTCCGCGCTGCAATATTCTGGGGCCGACTGCGCTCGGCTTCCACCATCGCGACGATGTGGTGGAGATTAAGCGCCTGCTGGATCGGCTTGGCGTCGATGTGAACATCACCGCCCCATTGGAAGCGACGCCCTCTGATCTGAAGCGCCTCGGTGACGCTGACTTCAATGTCGTGCTCTACCCCGAAATCGCCGATGTCGCCGCGCGCTGGCTTGAGCGCACGCATGGACAAAAAGCCGTGCGCACCGTGCCGATCGGCCAGAACGCGACCAAGGATTTCATCGCCGAAATCGCCGCCATCACGGGCATTGATGCCAGCCCCGTGCTGCAGAGCCATGATGCGCGCTTGCCTTGGTGGTCGCGCTCGGTTGATTCCAACTATCTCACCGGCAAGCGCGTCTTCATTTTCGGTGATGCGACTCACGCCATCGCCGCTGCGCGCGTCGCCTCGGAAGAGCTTGGCTTCGAAGTCGTCGGCCTCGGCTCTTACGCCCGCGAATTCGCACGCGATGTGCGCGCCGCGGCGGAAAAGCTGGGCCTGACCGCACTCATCACCGACGATTATCTCGAGGTCGAGCAAGCCATTGCGGAGCTGCAGCCCGAATTGGTGCTGGGCACGCAGATGGAGCGTCACATCGCCAAGCGGCTCGGCATTGGCTGTGCCGTGATCTCAGCGCCAGCCCATGTGCAGGATTATACAGCGCGCTACTCGCCGCAAATGGGTTTCGAGGGCGCCAATGTGCTGTTCGACACCTGGGTGCATCCGCTGGTGATGGGGCTGGAAGAGCACCTGCTCGCCATGTTCCGCGACGATTTCGAATTCAACGATGCAGCCGGCCCCTCACACCTGGCCGCGCACCAACCCGCCGCCGCGCCCATGCCTGCGGCGCCATCGCCCGCCAACGACATTTCCTGGTCCAAGGAGGCCGAAGCCGAGCTGACAAAAATTCCGTTCTTCGTACGCGGCAAGGCGCGCCGCAACGCCGAGCGCTTCGCCGCCGAGCAAGGCCTCGCCATCATTCAGATCGAAACTTTGTATGACGCAAAAAGCCACTTCGCGCGCTGAGACGCCCGCCGTGCGCGTCGTGATTGTCACGCTGGACAATCACCTCGCCGGCGTTGTGCGCCGCGCCGAAGCGGTGCTCGCGCGCGAAATTCCTGGGCTCTCGCTGACGCTGCATGCGTCGACAGACTGGCCTGACAACCGCGCCGCGCTCGATGCGTGCATCGCCGATATTGGCCGCGCCGACATCATCATCGCCTCCATGCTGTTCATGGAGGATCAGATTCAAGCCGTGCTGCCGGCCTTGGAAGCGCGCCGCGAAAGCTGCGATGCGATGGTCTGCGTCATGTCGGCCAGCGAAATCGTCCGGCTGACAAAGCTTGGCCCGTTCCGCATGGATGGCTCGCAGAGCGGCCCCATGGCGTGGCTGAAAAAGCTGCGCGGCTCGAAAACCGCCTCCTCAGGCGCAGGCCAGATGGCGATGCTGCGCCGGCTGCCGAAAATACTGCGCTACATTCCAGGCAAGGCGCAGGACCTGCGCTCCTATTTCCTGACCATGCAATACTGGCTCTCCGGTTCGCCGGAGAACATCGCCGACATGGTGCGCTTCCTGGTCGGCCGCTACGCTGATGGCGAGCGGCGCAGTTTGCGCGATGAGATCGACGCCGCCCCGCCCCGCGATTATCCGGAGGTCGGCCTCTATCATCCGCGCGCCGCAAACAAGATTGTCGAATTATTGGAAAGCCTGCCGCCGAGTTCGGGCAAGACCGGCACTGTCGGCGTGCTGGTGTTGCGCTCCTACGTTTTGGCGGGCGACACCGGTCATTATGACGGAGTGGTCGATGCGCTTGAAGCGCGCGGCCTGAAGGTCATCCCCTCCTTTGCATCTGGCCTCGATGCACGGCCGGCCATCGAAAAATACTTCCTCGAAAACGGCGCGCCAATGGTGGACGCCGTGGTTTCGCTCACCGGCTTCTCACTCGTCGGCGGCCCCGCCTACAATGACGCGGCGGCGGCGGAAACCATCCTCGCCCAGCTCGACGTCCCCTACATATCGGCGCAGCCGCTCGAATTTCAGACGCTTGAGCGCTGGGGCGCTTCGCGCACCGGGCTCTCGCCGGTGGAATCGACGATCATGATCGCGATTCCCGAATTGGACGGCGCCACTGCGCCGATCGTGTTCGGCGGCCGCTCTGATGGTTCAGGCGAAGCCTGCACCGGTTGCGAACGCGGTTGCCGGTTCGAAACCCAAGTCGCCGCATCCAAAATGTGCGCCTGCCCCGAGCGGGCGGCGATGCTGGCGGGCCGTGTCGCGCGGCTGGTTGCGCTTCGGCGCGGACAGCGCCGCCAACGCAAGCTCGGCATCGTGCTGTTCAACTTTCCGCCCAATTCCGGCGCTGTTGGTTCCGCGGCTTATCTCTCTGTGTTCGCCTCGCTGCATAATACGCTGATGGCCCTCAAGGCCGGCGGCTACAGCGTTGACGCGCCGGCGACGGTTGAAGAATTGCGCGCACGCCTGCTGGACGGCAACGCCAAGCGCTATGGCGCCGACGCCAATGTGCATGCGCTTGTGCCGGCTGAGGATCATTTGCGGCGCGAGCGTTATCTCGCAGAGATCGAGGCGCAGTGGGGCCCCGCGCCAGGGCGTCAACTGAGCGATGGCCGCTCAATTTTCGTGCTCGGCGCACAATTCGACAATGTCTTCGTCGGTCTGCAACCGGGCTTCGGCTATGAAGGCGACCCGATGCGGTTGATGTTCGAAGCCAGCTTCGCACCGACCCACGCCTTCTCCGCTTTCTATCGCTGGCTGCGCGAAGATTTCCGCGCCGACGCCGTGCTCCATTTCGGCACCCATGGCGCACTCGAATTCATGCCTGGCAAGCAAGTGGGCCTCAGCGCCGCCGATTGGCCGGACCGGCTCATCGGCGATCTGCCGAACTTCTATCTCTATGCGGGCAACAACCCCACTGAAGGCATGATCGCCAAGCGGCGTTCTTCGGCCACCCTGATCAGCCACTTGACGCCGCCCATCGCCAAGTCGGGCCTCTATCAAGGTCTGCAAGATCTGAAAGCCTTGATGAGCCGCTGGGACGGGGCTGACCGCGCCGAACGCGACGCGCTCGCGCAAAGCATCCAGAGCGCAGCTGTTGGCCTCGAACTCGCCACCCCAGAGCCGGCCTGGACCCCTGCGAGCAATGACGAAATCGAGGCGCTCGGCGTGCGTGTCACCGAAATCGAAGACACGCTGATCCCAAGCGGCCTGCATACGATCGGCGTGCCGCCTGACGCCGCCGAGCGCGCTGATCTTCTGCTGGCGATCGCCGAAGGCAAAGGCAAGGCGCCGCCGCGCGCCGCGATCGAAGCCATGATTGCCGGCGCATCTCCTGAACTCGCGCTAGGCCAAGCTGGCAAGAAGTCACGCGCCCTCCTCGCCATGATGCGTGATCTGCAAAGCATCGATGCGCTGCTCGCACGCGATGCGGAACTCGACGCCATCATGCGCGCGCTCGATGCGCGCTACATCCGCCCGGCGCCCGGCGGCGATCTCGTGCGCACGCCTGCCGTTCTCCCCACCGGCCGCAACATGCATGGCTTCGATCCCTTCCGCCTACCGAGCGCGATCGCCGTGCATGAAGGCGCGCTGCAAGCCAACCGCCTGTTAGCTCAGCACGCCAAGCGCACAGGGGGCGCCTACCCCGAATCCATCGCCATGGTGCTTTGGGGTTCGGACAATCTGAAGAGCGAGGGCGGACCGATCGCCCAGGCGCTTGCGCTGATGGGGGCGCGCCCGCGTTTCGACGGCTATGGGCGGCTCTGCGGCGCCAGCCTCATTCCGCTGTCAGAGCTTCAGCGCCCGCGCATCGACGTGGTGATGACGCTCTCGGGCATTTTCCGCGATTTGCTCGCCTTGCAGGTGCGCATGTTGGCCGAAGCGGCCTATCTCGCCGCCATCGCTGACGAGCCCATCGAGCAAAACTGCATCCGCAAACACGCGCTCGCGCTGCAAACCCAGCATGGCTGCGATCTGGAAACAGCGGCGCTGCGTGTATTTTCAAACGCAGACGGCGCTTATGGCGCCAATGTGAACCAACTGATCGATTCCGGCGTCTGGTCGGATGAAGATGAGCTCGCCGACGCTTTTGAGAGCCGCAAGTGCTTCGCCTATGGCCGCTCCGGCGCCGCCGTGCGGCAATCAAAGATGCTGCGCAGCATTCTAAAGAGCGTCGACTTCACCTATCAGAATCTGGAATCGGTGGAGCTCGGCGTCACCACTATCGATCATTATGTCGACACGCTCGGCGGCATGAGCCGCGCCGTGCAGCGCGCACGCGGCGGCGCTGTAACGCCGGTCTATATTGGCGATGACACGCAAGGCGAAGGAAAAGTCCGCACGCTTTCTGAACAGGTCTCGCTCGAAACCCATACGCGCACGCTCAATCCGCGCTGGTACGAAGGCCTGCTGAAGCATGGCTATGAGGGCGTGCGCCAGATCGAAGCGCAAGTGACAAATACGATGGGCTGGTCGGCCACCACGGGTCAGGTCGAGCCTTGGGTGTATCAGCGCATCAGCGAAACTTATGTGCTCGATGAGGCGATGCGCCGGCGCCTGGCGGCGCTCAATCCCAAAGCCTCGGCGCGCATGGCTAACCGCCTGCTCGAAGCACACGAACGTCAGTACTGGCGCCCGGACGCAGCGACGCTCGATGCGTTGCGCAACGCCAGCGACGAACTCGAAGATCAATTGGAAGGCATCGCCGCACCTGCGGCGTGAGGAGACGAATGACAACGCTCGACATCCCCAGAGCTCTTCCCAGACGCCCCGACGGCGAGGGCAGCGTGCAAGTGCTCATGGATCCCACCATGAAGATTGAGCGCGCCAAAGTTTTTGCGGTCTATGGCAAAGGCGGCATTGGCAAGAGCACGACGTCTTCCAATCTGTCGGCCGCATTCTCGCATCTCGGCAAGCGCGTGCTTCAGATTGGCTGCGATCCCAAGCACGACAGCACCTTCACCCTCACCAAGCGCCTCGTTCCCACCGTCATCGACGTGCTCGAAGGCGTAGAATTTCACTCCGAAGAACTCCGCCCTGAGGACTACGTCTATGAGGGCTATAATGGCGTGATGTGCGTCGAGGCCGGCGGCCCGCCAGCGGGGACTGGCTGCGGCGGTTACGTGGTCGGGCAGACGGTGAAGCTCCTGAAGGAGCATCATCTGCTCGAAGACACTGACATCGTCATCTTCGATGTTTTGGGCGATGTCGTGTGCGGTGGCTTTGCCGCACCGCTCCAGCACGCCGAGCGCGCATTGATCGTGACCGCGAACGACTTTGACTCAATCTTCGCGATGAACCGCATCATTGCGGCGATCCGGGCTAAATCGAAGAATTACGAGGTGCGCTTAGGCGGCGTCATCGTGAACCGCAGCGACGGCACCGACGAAGTCGACCGCTACAACGCCTCGATCGGCCTGCAACGGCTCGCGCACTTTCCTATCCTCGATGAAATCCGCCGCAGCCGCCTGAAGAAATCGGTCCTGTTCGAGATGGAGTCAACGCCGGCTCTGGAAGCCGCGAAGCTTGAATATATGCGCCTCGCCGCCTCACTCCTCGCCGGCGACCAGCACTTTGACTGCGTGCCGATGAAGGACCGCGACATCTTCGATTTTTTGGGTTTTGAGTAATATGACCGTTTCCTACAACGCCGATCGCCCCACCGCAGCTTATGAAGAACGGCGCGGGCGCCTCGAAACCTACTTTGACCGCACCGCGCTCGAAGCCTGGGCTCAGCTGACCTCGGACGCCCCGGTCAGCCGCATTCGCGCGACCGTGCGCGCCGGCCGCGACAGCATGCGCGACACGCTGCTCTCCTGGCTGCCGCAAACGATGCGGACCTCGTCCCTGTTTGACGCTGGCTGCGGCACCGGCGCGCTCTCCGTGGCCGCGGCGCGGCGCGGGGCGCGCGTCACCGGCGTCGATGTCTCGGCCAGCCTCATCGGCTTGGCGCAAGAGCGTGCGCCGAAGGATGTGGCGCCGGGCTCGGTTGATTTCGGCGTTGGCGACATGTTCGACCCACGCTTTGGCCGCTTCGACCACGTGGTCGCGATGGATTCGCTGATCCATTATCCCTCAGCGGAGATTTTACGCGTGCTTGGCGCGTTTGCCGAACGCACCGACAAGTCGATTCTCTTCACCTTCGCGCCGCAAACGCCGGCGCTCTCGCTGATGCACGCAGCCGGCAAGCTCTTCCCGCGCGCTGACCGCGCGCCAGCCATCGAACCGGTGAGCGAAACCGTCATTCGGCGCGGCATCGCCGTCTCGCGCGCCTTCTCCGGCTGGCGCATCGGGCGCAGCGCGCGGATCACCAGCGGTTTCTACATGTCGCACGCCATGGAGTTGGTTCGGGCATGAGCGAAAGCGCCCGCCCCCAACCAATGACCTGGCGCCAGCTCATGGCGCGTATGCTGCCCTTCGCCGATTCCGCGACGACCGAGTTGCCGCTCGACAGGCTGCTGCGGCTTGCGCTGTTCCAGGTCTCGGTGGGCATGGCGGCTGTGTTGCTGACGGGCACGCTCAACCGCGTGATGATCGTGGAGCTCGGCATTTCGGGTTGGGTGGTGGCGCTGATGGTGTCGCTGCCGCTAGTGTTTGCGCCTTTGCGGGCGCTGATCGGCTTTAAGTCGGATACGCACCGCTCCGTGCTGGGCTGGCGGCGCGGCCCCTACATCTGGTTCGGGTCGATGTTGCAGTTCGGCGGCTTCGCCATCATGCCGTTTGCGCTGCTCATTCTATCCGGCGACACGCACGGTCCGATCGTGATTGGCGAGATCGCTGCCGCGCTCGCTTTCCTGCTCGTTGGCGTCGGCATGCACACCACACAGACGGCGGGGCTCGCTCTCGCGACCGATCTCGCGCCGCCGGAGTCGCGTCCGCGCGTGGTCGCTCTGCTTTATGTGATGCTCCTGTTCGGCATGATGATCAGCGCCCTGATTTTCGGCGTCCTGCTTGCCGACTTTAGCGCGCTGCGTCTGATTCAAGTCATTCAAGGCGCCGCCGTCGTCACGATGGTGTTGAATTGCGTCGCGCTCTGGAAGCAAGAAGTGCGCAACACGGCGCTCACGGCCCCGGATCGCGATCACGCCCCGTTCCGCGAACATTGGCAAGCGTTGATGGCGGGCGGTCGCACCAGCAGGCTTTTGCTGGCTGTCGGCTTCGGCGCAGCTGCATTCAGTATGCAAGATGTGCTGCTTGAGCCCTATGGCGCGCAAGTACTCGGGCTTTCTGTCGGCGCGACCACGGCGCTGACGGCGCTCTGGGCCTGGGGCGCGCTCGCCGGCTTTGCGCTGGCCGCCCATCGCTTGAGCAGCGGCGATGAATGCCATCGGCTTGCCGGTTATGGCGCACTGCTTGGCGTTGTCGCTTTCTCTCTGGTTATTTTCGCTGCGCCGCTCAATGCGACGCCGCTCTTCTGCGCAGGCGTCGCTGGCATTGGCTTTGGCGGGGGCCTGTTCGCTGTCGGCACGCTGACCGCTGCTATGGCGCTCTCGCGCGATGGGCAGTCAGGTTTGGCGCTCGGCGCGTGGGGCGCTGTGCAGGCGACCGCCGCAGGCGTCGGCATCGCCGCTGGAGGCGCATTGCGCGACGTGGTTGGCGCGATCGCAGAGAGCGGCGCGTTCGGCGCTGCGCTCTCAGGCCCCGCCACGGGATATGGCTTTGTCTATCATCTCGAGATCGGACTGCTGTTCGCCGCGCTGATCGCGATCGGGCCGCTCGCGCGCCACGCTTCGACTACTCACCACGCACATCCCACCAAATTCGGCATGGCCGAGTTTCCCACCTGAACGCTGCCAGGAGTAACGGCAATGGACCAAGTTTATAATGGAGGCCTCGATTGGGCGGAGTGGGTGCTCTACGCCTTCTTCCTCTTCTTCTTTGGCCTGGTCTTTTATCTGCGGCGCGAGGACCGGCGCGAAGGCTATCCGCTTGAAGACGATGTCAGCGGCCGGCACGAGCCGTTGGGCGGATTGTTCTTTACGGCTCAACCAAAAGTCTTCCGCTTGCCGCATGATGGCGGCACAGTCACCAAGCCGAACGGCAGCCGTGATACGGGCGAGTTGAAGGCCCGCCGCACAGCGCCCTGGGCCGGCTCGCCGCTCGAGCCCGAAGGCGATCCGCTGCAAGCCGGCATTGGGCCCGGCGCCTACGCACAACGCGCGAAAACGCCGGACCTGATGATGCACGGCGCGCCGCGCATCGTGCCGCTGCGCGCGGCCGAGGACTTCTACCTCGATAAGCGCGACCCCGACCCGCGCGGCATGCCCGTCATCGGCGCCGACAACGCCGTTGCTGGGACAGTCAGCGATGTGTGGATCGACCGCTCGGAATATCTGATCCGCTATCTTGAAGTGGCGCTGCCAGAATCAGTCAAGCGCGTGCTGGTGCCCATGCCCATGGCTGTGATCCAGCGCGGCCGTAAGCGGGTGCGAGTCGATGCTCTGCTGGCTTCGCAATTCGCTGGCGCGCCGACTTTGGCGAACCCCGATCAAATCACCCGTGACGAGGAAGAGCGCGTCAGCGCTTATGTTGGCGCAGGCACCCTCTACGCGACGCCGGGCCGTGCGGAGCCGTGGCTATGAGCGAACACGATTTCGAACCGGTTCGCGGTCTGCCTGGCAACCTGCCAGCGGGCGAGCGCCTGCTTTGGCAGGGTGCGCCGGATTGGTGGCCGCTGGCGCAACGCGCGTTTCACGTCCGCTCCGTCAGCGTCTATTTCGCGCTGCTCATGGCGTGGCGCGGCGTAGCCGCATTCCTGGACGGCGCCACCGCGCTCAACGCTCTGCAAGCGGCGCTTTACGTGGCGCCGGCGGCGATCATCGCGCTTGCCCTGCTTTGCGGCCTTGCCGCACTCATGGCGCGCACCACCGTTTACACGATCACGACAAAGCGCGTCGTGCTGCGTTTCGGCGTCGCGATGCCGAAGGCGATCAACATCCCCTTCACCATTATCGAAAGCGCCGCGCTCAAGAGCTTCAGCGACAAAACCGGCGACCTTGCGCTGACGCTCACGGCCCCAAACAAGATCAACTATTTCTTACTGTGGCCTCATGCCCGCCCGTGGAAACTGGCGAACACGCAGCCAGCCATGCGCGCTGTCGCTAATGCGTCGGTGGTGGCCGCACAATTGGCGGATGCGCTGAAGGCCGCGCACGGCGAGCGTGGCCAGGTGATTTCGCCGGCCCCAGCTGCGGAACCGGTAGCTGCGCCCCAAGCGGCGTTAAGCCCAGCATAAGGATGGAGCCATGAGCAACATCGACACCCAACCCTTCCCGCGCTTCGCGCTGATCGCTGCGGCCCTGCTTGTCTCAGGCTCGATCGCCGCCGCCGCTGTGGCCCGCTATGTGCGCGTGAATGGCGCCGAAGCCAGCCAGGCGCAAAGCATGTCGCCATTGGCTGTGCGCGATCTCACCTTCTTCGATATGGCGGATGGCTCGGTTGAAGTGCGCGATGCATCGGGCGCCGATGTCTTGTTTGTAGCCGAGCCTGGCACAAACGGCTTCATCCGCGGCGTCATGCGCGGCATGGCCCGCGATCGCCGCGCGCGTCAGATCGGCCAAGCGCCAGCCTTCCGCCTGGCCGAATGGCCCGATGGGCGCCTTTCGCTCGAGGACACCGCCACCGGCAAGCAAATTGAGCTCGGCGCCTTCGGCGCCACCAATCGCGCCGCATTTGCGCAGTTGCTCGCCGCGCGTGCTGGGGCGGCAAGCTAATGACCCCGTTCGCCAGCCGCTCCCACGACACCGAGTGCACAATACTTATCGAGCACAGCGAGGATTATCTGCACGCGCATGTCGAACTGGATGACCAGTCCGATCTGCAACCCGGCGACCGCGTCAAAGTGCATGGCGCCCCGATCAGCGTCAGCTTCGGCCAGCGGCTTACCCTGCGCCGACCCGCCACGGTTGTTCGCGCTGGCTGGCTTGAGCGGCAATGGACCAAGCTCACGGCGCGCTTCGAACTCAGCGAATTGTATGAAGTCAGCTTCACCCCCAGGAGGCACTTGTGACCACCGCGACCCTTGATGCGCCCCGTCCCGTCAATGAGACAACGCGCATCGCTCAAGAAGACACGGTCTTAAGCCCGCGCTTCTACACCACTGATTTCGACGCGATGGATCGCATCGACGTGACCCCCGTGCGCCGCGAATGGGACGCCTTGATCGCCGAACTCGCGGCCGATCCGAACAAAAACCACTTCAAGCGCACTGAAGCCTTCGCCAACACGCTGGACGAGCTTGAGCCCGAGCTGCGCAAGGAGTTCGTTGACTTCCTGGTGAGCTCCATCACCGCCGAGTTTTCGGGCTGCGTGCTTTATGCAGAGATCGCCAAGCGCGCCAAGAACCCAGACATCAGAGCGCTGTTCAAATATATGAGCCGTGATGAGTCGCGCCATGCCGGCTTCATCAATGAAGCGCTCAAGGATTACGGCATTGGCGTCGATCTCGGTTTCTTAACCAAGACGAAGAAGTACACCTTCTTCAAGCCGAAATTCATTTTCTACGCGACCTATCTCTCCGAAAAGATCGGCTATTCGCGCTACATCACCATCTACCGCGAGCTTGAGTGCCATCCGGAGCGCCGCTTCCATCCAATTTTCAATTGGTTCAAAGAATGGTGCAATGATGAGTTCCGTCACGGCGAAGCATTCGCTGTGCTCATGCGCAATGATCCCAAGCTGCTGACCGGGGGCAATCGCTTCTGGATCCGCTTCTTCCTGACTGCGGTATACACCACCATGTACGTCCGCGATCATGCGCGCCCGGCCTTTCACCGTGCTCTGGGCGTTGATCCCACCGATTACGATTATCGCGTATTCCGGATTTGCTCGGACATAACCAAGCAAGTCTTCCCCTTCACGCTGGACACGGACCACCCGCACTTCCGCACCAAGATGGAGCGTGTGCGAAAGATTGCGGATGCGATGAGTGAGAACGCCGAGCGTGGCGGAATGTTTGCAGGCCTTCGCCAACTCGCGCTTGGCGCCCAGCTCGGCCTCGCCGCCATTGACCTCTTCATGCATCCGGTCATCGAACAAGAAGCGCCGCGCGATGTACGCATGGCGCCGGCCTGGTGAGAGGCAAGCGCCGCACTTGACGCTCCTCGCCCTCACCGCGCCGCTGTTGTTCGCGGCTTTCGTCTGGTGGTTTTCCACAGGCGCGATCCTTTGGCTAGATCGCCGCCCGCGTGAAACCTATGGCTGGAGCTTCGCCGCTGCGAGCGTGATCGCGGCGGGCGCACTGATCGCACTCGCGCTCAGCGCCGGCGCCACAAGCGCTGTCAGCGCCTACGTCGCGTTCAGCGCCGCGATCGCGGTGTGGGGCTGGCATGAGATGAGCTTCCTGATGGGCTTCATCACCGGCCCGCGCCGGCAGCCTTTGCCGGCCGGGACCACAGGCTGGCGGCGTTTCTGTCTCGCGACGGCGACCATTATTCATCATGAGCTTGCACTGGCGCTGACCGCGGTCTTGATCGCAGCGCTGACTTGGGGCCAACCCAATCAGATAGGCGTGCTGACTTTTCTCGTGCTGTGGGCGCTGCGCTTGAGCGCCAAGTTGAACCTGTTCCTCGGCGCCCCCTATCGCGCTGAGGACATGCTGCCGCAGCATTTGGCGCACTTGAAAAGTTATTTCCGGGACAAGCGCATGAATGCGCTGCTTCCCTTCTCACTGGCAGGCGGCGCCGTCATGGCGTGGGCGATCGGCGCTCAGGCCCTTGCGCCGGATGCCTCCATGTTCATCGAAACCGGGTATCTGCTTGTGCTGACGCTTACTGTGCTCGGCCTGATCGAACACGTGTTTCTATTCCTGCCGCCGCCGAACGCCATGCTTTGGGGCTGGGCGGGAATCAAGCCGCCGCCACGTAACGCGCCGCTCAACTAAGGCCGAGCTCGTCCCAGCGATCCAGGTAAATTCGGAACCATGGGGCGAAGCCTTCTGGGCTCGCACGCCTTGCCTGCTGCAATTCGCGCAGCGTCATCCAACGCACGGCGCTGACTTCATCCGGATCGAGATCCAGCTGAAGCGCGCTTCGCTCCACCTCGCCGCGGAATATATGCACGCGCTCGTGCTCGCGCAGACCATTAGTGACATCGGCCGCATAGTCGAGAACATTGCAGGCGCTGAGCCCAATGCTCAGCCCAAGCTCTTCGCGCAAGCGTCTATGGGCGCTGTCGGCGGGCGTCTCGCCCCAGGACGGGTGCGAGCAGCACGTATTGGCCCACAGGCCGCCGCAATGATATTTGCCCGCCGCGCGCTGCTGCAGCAGCAGCGCGTCGCCTGACATAACGAACACCGAGACGGCAAGATGCAGCGCGCCAACCCGATGCGCCTTCATCTTCTCGATCGGATAGAGCGCGCCGTCCTTATCGATCCCTGGAATGATCTGTACGCGGCGCGCTTGGGCGCTGCGTCCTGCCAGGGCCTCCAACACCATCATGCGGCGATAACGGAGCGACTGAGTGCGCATTGCGCCCACAGCTCCGACAGCGCTGAAACCAAGTGGTCAATGTCTTGGTCCGAATGCAATGGCGACGGCGTGATGCGCAAACGCTCCGTGCCGCGCGGTACGGTCGGATAATTGATCGGCTGAATGTAGATGCCATAGTGATCCAGCAGCCAGTCGCTGATCTGCTTGCACTTCACCGGATCCTTCACCATCACCGGAATGATGTGGCTTGGATTTTCCATGCATGGAATGCCGAGCGCCTCGAGCTTGCGACGCACTTTCGCCACGCGCTCTTGATGACGCAGCCGCTCCACCTGGCTCGCCTTCAAATGCTGGATGCTGGCGAGCGCCCCGGCCGCCACCGCCGGCGGCAGCGAGGTGGTGAAGATAAAGCCGGACGCGAAGCTGCGGATGAAATCGCACAAAGCTTCTGAGGCGGTGATGTAGCCGCCAAACACGCCGAAGGCTTTACCCAGCGTGCCTTCGATCACGGTGAGGCGATGCATCACGCCCTCACGCTCGGCGACGCCGCCACCGCGCGGGCCATAAAGGCCAACGGCGTGCACTTCGTCGAGATAAGTCATGGCGTTGTATTTGTCGGCGACGTCGCAAATCGCCGCGATCGGCGCGATATCGCCATCCATAGAATAGACTGACTCAAACGCCACCAGCTTGGGCCGCGCCGGATCGATGGCGGCCAGCTTGCGCTCAAGGTCTTCGGGATCATTGTGCTTGAAGACAATGCATTCTGCGCGGCTATGGCGGATGCCTTCAATCATTGAGGCGTGATTGCCCGCGTCAGAAAGCACCACGCAGTTCGGCAGCTTCGACGCCAATGTGCTGAGCGCCGCCCAGTTCGAGACATAACCTGAGGTGAAGAGCAGCGCCGCTTCCTTTTGGTGCAGATCAGCCAGCTCTTGTTCCAGCAGCACGTGATAATGATTGGTGCCGGATATGTTGCGCGTGCCACCCGCGCCGGCCCCGCACCGATCAATGGCTTCGTGCATCGCAGCAACAACTTTCGGATGCTGGCCCATGCCCAGATAATCGTTCGAGCACCACACCGTCACCTCGGCTGCGCCGGATTCGGTGTAGCGCGTCGCGCGCGGAAAGTTCCCCGCCTTGCGTTCGAGATCGGCGAAGACCCGATAACGGCCCTCTTCACGGAGCGCTGCAAGCTGGTCTTGGAAGAAGGTTTCGTAATTCATCTTATGCTCGCTCATCAAGATCGCTCTCCGGCCGCGCCCACGGGCGCGGCCGGAGCTCGGCATTATTGTTGTGGCCCAGGCGTCGGCGGCGCGGTTGCTTCGGCCGGGACGGCGCCAGGAGCCAAGGTCGCGTCTGGCGCAGGAATGACTGCGCCATCGACAGGCGCCGGCACGGCCGCATCCATGGGCGGAGGCGCAATTGGCGCTTGTTCCGGCACTGGCAGCGGCGGACCGACATAAGTTGCGCTGACATCATAGCCAGGCGCGAAATGGTGCTCGACCGCCCAGAGATACCAGTTGTCGACCGCAGTGCCGGTGAGCAGGATGCCGATACCGCCTGTCAGCGTGCACAGCACCGCAAACCACCACGCCCAACGGTGGATGGACTCCATCGAAGCGTTGAAGCCCATGGTCCAGCGCCAGAATAGCGCGGCGCGTTCGGAGGCGGTTCCGCGATCCGTGATCTGCTCGATCTCGCGTTCGCCGCCATAGCGGCTGACCGCGAGGATGGTGGCCCCGTGCATCGCAAACAAGAGCGCCGAACCATAGAGGAAGGCGATCGAAAGCGCGTGGAACGGATTATAGAACAGATTGCCGTACGTGATCGAGAACGCGCCCGTCCAATCAAGGTGCGGGAAAATTCCGAACGGCACCGCTTCGCTCCAGCTGCCCATCAGGATCGGGCGGATGAAGCCAAGCACCAGATAGAGCCAAATCGCTGATGCAAACGCCCAGGCGACATGCGTGCCCAGGCCGAGCGCGCGGGCGCGATTATAAGTACGTATCCACCAAAGGATGATTGACGTGGTGAGGAAGAAACCCGCCATAAGCCACCAACCGCCTTGCGCAAGCGGAGGCATGATGTTCAAGCCTTGCTCCGGCGGCGGCGGTTCAAGCGCAAGCCATGGCAGCTGACGAATGAACTCGATCGGATTCCAATCCACCGAGGCCCACATATTGAGCCCTATAATCTCGATCGCGATGAAGCCGGTGAACAGCGAAGCAACGCCAGTCCAGCCAAGGTAGATCGGCCCTACCTGCGCATTGCCGATCCAACCGAATAAGCGGGCGAAGAACGGATCGCCTGATCGCGGCTGGTTTCCAGCGGGAAGCTCAACGCCGACCTCATATGGCCCGCGCACTTGAACTTGCGTGAAGATGTTCTGGTAGGCGGTCATGGCGCCACTCCCACGTCCGAGCCCCAAATCGGCAGGTTAAGCCACCAATTCCACCATTCCGGCCAACCCAGCACCCAAACCGGGCCGCTAATGATCATGCACACCGCGCTGAAGAACACGGCGGCAAGCGCCAGAAACAGTCCGAGCCGGTGGATGCCAAGCGTGCCGATCGAATAGCCCAGAATGTCGCGGAAGAATGTATCTTCATATTCCGGCGACTTCACAATCTCGCCCTTTCCCGGATTAGTCGCCGAGAGCACGAGCGAGCCGTGCAGCGCCAGCGCGAAACACGTCGTGAAGAAGAACGTAATCGCGATCATGTGCGCGGGATTGTAGTGGAAGTTGAGGTACTGGTAGCCAGTATTGGACACCCAGTCCAAGTGGCTGAAAATGCCGTACGGAAATCCGTTGGCCCACGCGCCGAGCAACACAGGCCGGATCACGACCAGAGTGACATAGGCGCCGATTGCAAACGCGAAGGCGATCGGCACATGCAAGCCAATGCCGAGCTTGCGCGCAATTTCAACCTCGCGCAGCGCCCATGAACCGAACGCCCCGATGGCGCATATGGTTACAATCTGCCAGAGCCCGCCCTCCTTGAGCGGGGCAAGGCCCAAACCATATTCCGCGCTGGGCGGATTGATGCTGATCAGCCAGACATTCCATGTCGGCCCGATCGCCGCGCCATAGAGAATCAGCGCCGTTCCAAGCACCGAAAAGAAGATGGACGTGACGCCGAAGAAGCCGACGTAGAAGGGCCCGACCCAGAAGTCGAACAAGTCTCCGCCGACCAGCGTGCCGCCACGTACCCGGTATTTTCTTTCAAAGCTCAGGAGGGCCATTGCCTCTTCCTCCGCTCGGCGGGCGTAAATTTCGTCGCCGGTCTCGTTCGAAAATAAGTGGTGCAACGGGCGCTACCGATGTCATCGATCGCGCCCGTCGCTCTCGTCAGCTAGCCTAGGCTCTGCTCGATCTGAGCCGTCGGCGCGTTAGCGCCTGGGCCTTCGATCCAGTTGAACCGATCGGTGCTGAGCAAGATGAAGTGGATCAGCAGTGCGAGTGTGAACAGGAAGACGAACAACCCGATCAAAACGCGCCGCGGATCAAAAAGCAGCCAAAGTCTCCACATGGTTCAGTCTCCCTCTATCCGAAGAAAGCCGAAGCCGTGAGGCTGGCCATTTGGATGCCATCTTGTATTTCGGCGTAACCGCCGGGGCCTGGAAGCCATGGACGCCACATCCAAACGAGGATGTGAGCGACGATGGCAATCAGAGTAAAGAGGATGAAGCTTCCCATGAAAACACGGTGAAACTCCTTTGCCTCCCCCTCTGTCAGACCGGATAATGACCCTGTTCGGGCGTCTCTTTCTGACATTTACCTAACTCCGGTTCTCCAATTTCCGGAAAAGCCGCGACCGTGGAGATACGGTCTTTATCGGTCGCGCTGTTTCCAGAACGACAAATGGCTTGGTGCGGCGACGCCAAACCCAATCTCTTTGCGTCACGCCCTCAAGCGGGCGCGAACGCAGGTACTCCTTGCGTTGATCGGCATTCGCATCATGCGGATTGCCCCTCAAATACGGTTGCGTGTGCGCGCGCCAGCCGCTTCGGCGTCACGCGGTCCGCGCCATCGGCGCGCGCGAGTCGCTCAGCGGCGTCGCGTAGACGCTTAGCTGCGGAGATACGCACCAGCACGGGTTGCGCATCGATGATCTTGTCAAACGCAGCTTTCGCCGCATCGTCCCAAGCGATTTCAGAAGACGAGCGCGCCGGCGTCGCTTCGATTTTGTCGAGCTGCGCGGCGAGCGGAATGATGTGAAACAGCGCATCGAACAGCGCGTTGCAGACTTCCTGCACCAGGTAGGTCGCGCCCGCATAGCCCATAAAGGGCGTGCCCGTATGCCGCCGGATCACCGCGCCCGGAAATGAAGCTGGGATATAGCAGGCGCGCGATCCAGCTTCCGCCATATACATGCGCTCATTGACGCTGCCGAACATGACCAGCGGCGCTTTGGTTCGAATGGCCTCGCGCACCGCCGCATTATCCGGCTTGATCCCGGCCGTACGCGAGAATGAGAACGTGCAAGGCAGACCAAGATCATTTTCGAGGAAATTGCGCACGCCGCGCGCATAGGTTTCGTTGGCTACGATGGCGAAGCTCGCCGTGCCGAAGAAATCCTGCGTGACCGAGCGCCACAAATCCCAGATCGGCTTGATCGTCGTATGCTTCTCGCGCTCGATGAAGGGCTCTGGATCGAGCCCCGTGAGCTCGCCCAGCTTGCGCAGGAATTTGGTCGTGGACTCGAGGCCGATCGGCGCCTGCAAATAAGGCCGCTCCAGCGTCTCGCACAATTGCCTGCCAAACTCGCGGTACATGCAGATATTGACTTCCGCGAGCGGGAGTTTTTTGACGTCGGCAAGATGGCTTCCCAGCGGGAACACCATATTCACTTCGGCGCCAACACCTTCGATTAAGCGTCGAATCTCCGCAAGATCCGAGGGCATGTTGAACATGCCGTACATCGGACCAATAATGTTGACCTTCGGCTTTTCGCCTTCCTTGCGCGGCTTCAGCTTTGGCACTTTCTTCGCGCCGAACTGAGTCCAGAGCCAGGTGAGCGCCCGATTGGCGCTTTGCCACTGATCCTCATCGATCGTGCGCGGCAGGAAGCGTTGGATATTCGTGCCTTCGGGCGTGACGCCCCCGCCAATCATCTCAGCGATCGAGCCGGTGACGACGACAGCCGGCAAATCGCGGTCGAGCGTTTGCCAAGCGCGCTTCATCGCGCCTTCCGTGCCCGTCTTGCCGAGCTCATCCTCACCAAGCCCGGTGACGACGATCGGCAATTCATGCGGGGGCAGGCCATCGGTGTAATGCAGCACCGAAGTGACGGGCAGGTTCTCGCAACCAACCGGCCCATCAATGATGACCTGCAAGCCCTTTACCGCCGTGAAGGCGTAAACGGCGCCCCAATAGCCGCCAGCGCGATCGTGATCGAGGATGAGCGTCATGTGCCCACCGCCTCTTCCGCCGCGCGCGCGGCTTGCATGGTCTTGGCGTAGCGGGCTTTGAATTCGGGCCGGTCTTCCGGCGTTTCTTCCCATACGCCCGCCGTGTGACCAGCGCCGACGCCTTCGAAGAATTCCGTCATGCGGCTGAAGCGGTCTTTGCTCGCGAGCGCCGCATTGACCACCTGCGCCAGCGAGCCCGCACCCGCCGGACCCATGAGCGGTCGCGCCGAAATCAGATTGGTGAAGTAGAGCGCCGGGATTGAACGCTGTTTGGCGTGCTGCACGACCGGCGTGGTGCCGATGGCGAGATCCGGGCCGAACTCTTCAACCGCGGCGAGATCCTGCTCCAGCGAAGCGCGATACTGGATGCGCACGCCCTTGGCTTCGAGCCAGGCGCGATCCGGCTCGGACCACGGCGTGCGCGGGCAAGCCGTGCCGACATAGGGCACATCCGCGCCGCTTTCGATCAGTAAGCGCGCGACCAACAGCTCTGAGCCTTCATAGCCCGAGACCGTCACGCGGCCCTTGATGGGCGATCCCGCCAGCGCGCCGGCGATCGCCGGCAGCCACTTGTTTTTCGATGCATCGATCTTGTCTTGCGCCACGCCGCATGCCGCGCCAATCGCATCCAGCCATGCCGCTGTGCCGTCGCGCCCGACAGGCGCCGAGCCGACGACCTTGCGCCCCGCCGCTTCGAACTCGCGCACCGAGGCCGTATAGAAGGGATGGATCGCCGCCACCGCCGCGCAGTCGAGCGCGCTATAAAGCTCGCGCCATTCGCGCGTTGGCACGACCGGCCCTGCGGCCAGCCCCATCGGCTCCAGCATCATGCCGACGCCTACAGGATCGGCTGGAAACATTTCGCCAAGCAGCGTGATTGTCGGCAGGGCGGCGCGCTCGCGCGGCGCGGCCACAGGTCCCTGCTCGATTTCGGCGCGCGCATATTTGAGCATCGCGCCAGCGAGCACATCCTTCGCTTCAGCATGCGTCGGCACGCCAAAGCCCGGCACGTCAATGCCGATAATGCGCACGCCGTTAATTTCTTTTGGCAAGAGCTGCAGCGGCACGCCGGAAGCTGTCGGCACGCAAAGATTGGTTATGATGATGGTGTCGTATTGTTCGGGATCGGCGAGTTTGAAAACAGCCTCGCGAATGTCCTCGAACAATTTGCCGGTAACGAGCGTCTCTGAATTGAATGGCACGTAGCCCACGGTTCGGCGCGCGCCATAGAAGTGCGAGGTGAAGGTGAGCCCATAAACGCAGCAAGCCGATCCAGAAAGGATCGTCGCCGTGCGGCGCATGCGCAAACCAACGCGCAAGCTGCCAAAGGCCGGGCACATGCTTTGCGGTTGATCGTGCGGGCCTTTGGGATAGTCCGCCGCATAGCGGTCGAGCACTTCGGATTTACCGGCGCGCGCGGCCGCCTCTTTCATCGTCTCAGCGCCGGCATGGCAGCCCGCGCCTTCGCTCACGGCCGGCGCGCCAACGCTCTCCCCCTCGCTCGAGACGTTCGCGTCATAGATCGCTTCGGAGGAGATGCGATCGCTCATCCGCTACACCGCATCATAGATGACTTCGAGGGTGGGCTTTTCGACGTAATTCGCGCCCCGCATGTCGGCCTGTGACGCGGGCTTTAGCACCACGCCACCACCGACCTGATCGGAGGCGAAGAGGCCGAGCAGCTGATCTTGGGTCAGCGGCTTTGGCCGCACCGGCGGCGCCGTGGCCACGTTCGCGGCAAGGCCCTCAAACAGCGGTCCCCAGCGTTCGCCAGGCGTGCCGATAATCTGATAATTGGCCGACTTGCGGCGAATATCTTCATCCGCCGGAATCGCTGAAAGCACCGGAATGCCAACCGCCTCGGCGAAGGCGTGCGCCTCGCCAGTCCCGTCATCCTTGTTGATGAGCATGCCGGCGACGCCGACATTGCCGCCAAGTTTGCGGAAATACTCAACCGCCGAGCAAACATTGTTGGCGACATAGAGCGACTGCAGGTCGTTCGAGCCGACCACGATCACCTTCTGACACATGTCGCGCGCAATCGGCAGACCGAAGCCGCCGCACACCACGTCGCCGAGGAAATCGAGCAGTACGTAATCGAAGCCCCAATCGTGGAAGCCGAGTTTTTCCAGCAGTTCGAAGCCGTGAATGATGCCACGGCCGCCGCAGCCGCGTCCCACTTCCGGTCCGCCGAGCTCCATGGCGAACACGCCATCGCGCTGGAAGCACACATCTTCGATGCGCACTTCATCGCCAGCCGCTTTTTTGCGGGACGATGTTTCGATGATGGTCGGGCACGCCTTGCCGCCGAATAGTAGCGAAGTCGTATCCGATTTCGGGTCGCACCCGATCAGCAGAACGCGCTTGCCCTGTTGCGCCATCATGTAGCTGAGATTGGCCAACGCGAAGCTCTTGCCGCTGCCGCCCTTGCCATAAATGGCGATGATCTGGGTTTCCTTGGTCACCTCGCCGGTCGGAACCGGATCGGGATCGATCGCCGCTTCCGCTCGCAGGGCTCGTGTGTCGAGCAACGTTACGCTCATGCGCAGCGCCTCCAATCCAAAACCATTTTGAGGCAGCTGCTATCGGTGAAGGCGGTCGCGTAGGCGCCTTCCGCTTCCTCCGGCAGCTGCTCGTGTGTGATCAATTCGTCGAGCGAGAGGCGGCCAGCGGCCATTAGCGCTTGAGTCGCCTGCAGATCTTCGGGCTTCCATTCCGCCGCGACGCGCAAGCGCGCTTCGCGCATGAAGGTCGGCACGAAGGCGAAAGACAGCCGCTCTTCATAGAAGCCCGCGAGCACGATCTCGCCGCCTTTGGCGAGGCGCTGCACGAAGCTATCGAGCAAGGCGCCCGCGCCGCTCGCATCGATAATGGTTTTATAATCGGTGCGCTCATCCTCTTGGGGATCGAGCACGCGATAGCCGAATGAGCCCGCGCGGCGAACCGGGTTCACGTCCCACACTGTGGGCGCAGGCGCGTCGAGCGCAACCGTGATTCGCGCCAATAAGCGGCCAAGCACGCCGTGACCAATGATCAGATCAGGCGCCGCGCCGCCAACAATGGCGTGATGCGCCGTGGCGGCGAGAGCGAGCAACACGCCGCGCGCGCCAAGCCGTTCTTGAATTTGAATCGCGCGCGCGCTCGGCGCGATGAGCGTGCGCGCTGCGCCGCCAAACAATCCGCGTGCATCCTTGTAGCAAGTGGCGCCGGGAAGAAAGACGTATTCGCCAAGCCGGTGGCGCGCATTTGCGCCGGTCTCAATCACCCGGCCGACGGTCTCGTAGCCGGGCACGAGCGGATAACCCATGCCAGGAAATTGCGGCATGCGTCCCGACCAGAGCAGACGTTCTGTGCCGGAGCTGATTCCACTCCACGACACTTCAACCACAATGTCGTCTTCACGCACCGGATTGAGATCGAGGCTGCGCACCGCGATTTTCTCTGGGCCTTCAAGAACGACGGCGACGGTGTCCAAAGATGCTCTCCGGCAGGAGCGCAGAGGCGCCCAGCAAGTGTCAGCTTACTTGGACGCTTCTAAGTGTCAATCAAACTATACGTCCATGGCGGGAATAATTTCCCCCGCTTTAAGCCTTTGCGACGAGCACGCGCAGCAGAGCAGGCGTTCGCACACGCAGCATTCTCGTGCGCCGGAATCCCGCTTGTTTAAGCCACGCCCGCAACAGCACCGGCGAGCGCGCGCGTCCGCGCCCCATCGCCAGTAGGTAGAGTCCGAAATAGGCCTCCGCGACCCGATCGGGACGCGGCGCCGCCGACATCGGCTCGGCGATCAGGAGCACGCCGCCAGGCGCAAGCGCAGCGCGCGCGGCCTGCAAAAGCCGCACGACGCCCTCATCGTCATGGTCATGGAGAATGCGCACCAGCGTGATGAGATCGGCCCCCAGCGGCAAAGGGTCGGAGAGAAAATCGCCGCCGAACACAGTCACGGAAGGCAGGTTGCGAGTCGCCCGCTCCGCCACCGCCGGCAAATCGAACAGGCGCAATTGCAGATGCGGCCATCGCGCGCTCAAAGCCGCCAGAAACGCCCCCTCGCCGCCACCAACATCCATGACAATGCGATGCTGGCGCATGGAATAGGCGTCGATAATATCGGCTGCGACAGCTGGCTGAGTCGCGCCCATCAGCGCTGAATAGTCCGCAACCGCTGAAGCGCCCGCTGCACCGGGGTCGGACGAGGTCGCGTACGGCCAGTAGCCAGCCAAGTGCTCGCCGCGTCCGCGACGCAGCAACCCAACCGGATCAGCCAGATCGGCGTAAAGCTTGTCATGGTGGCGGATCATGTCGGCGAGCCCGGCATTGCCCAGTAGCGCCGCACCATGCGCGCCGAGCGCAAAGCGGTCGCCAACATGCTCGACCAATTCGAGCGCCGCGGCGGCGCGCAGAAGACGCTCCATGGCAGGCGCCGGCAGCTCAGCCGAATCGGCAAGCACTCTGGCCTCCAATGGGCCATCCTTTAGCTTGGTTAGAACATTCAACTGCACGCAGGCATGCAGGATCTGCGCATAGACAAACCCCGCCACCAGATCGAACAAAGCGTCCGTGCGTCGATGCGCAATGGCGCGTATGGGCCAGAAATCAGCGGCAAAACGCTGGAATTTTGGGCTCGAAAGGAGCGTATTGCGCCAATTAATCCAAAGCGCGCGCGGGCTCAGCATAGCCGCTCACGCGGCGCTGCGGGCCAATTGCTTCGGGGCAAGACGCGAGGCCGCCACGCGCACCATCGCGCGCATCTCCTGCGCGCCCTCGCACGCCGGCACTGACTCAACGGCCTGTTCGACCAGACCCTTCAGCCTGGCGAGAGCACCCTGGACGCCAAGTTCGGCCACTGCGCTCGGCCGCTGCAGCAACGCATCTTGACCGACCGGCTTGCCGCACTCGCCCGCTTGCACCGCATCAAGCAAGTCATCAGCCACCTGATAGGCCGCGCCAATGGCTTCGCCGAGCGCGCGCCACGGCCCTGCATCCACGCCAGCGGCGATAGCGCCCGACATTGTCGCCGCCACAAACAGCGCGCCGGTCTTGGCTTGATGATAGAGTTCGAGCGGCGGGTTCGGTTCGCTTTCCCATGCCTGCCCGGCGACAATGCCATGCGGCGCGCTCACACCGCGCGCGATCGCGCCGGTGAGCGCCGGCAAACGCAATGGCGCCGCAGCGGACGCGGCCGCCAAACCTTCGAACGCCATGACAATCAGCGCATCGCCGGCCAGCAAAGCCAGCGGCTCGCCATACATGGTATGGACCGAGGGTTTGCCGCGCCGGGTCGCTGCATTGTCGAAGCAAGGCAGGTCGTCATGCACCAGGGACGCGCAATGCATCAGCTCGACAGCCGCCGCCGCCGCATCCGAAAGCGCGGGCTGATCGTCCCCGCACGCATGCGCCACAGCGAGGCATAGTGTCGGCCGCACCCGCGCGCCGCCGGGGAAGACGGCATAGCGCAGGGCTTTCGCCAAAAGCGGAGGGGTCTGCGGCGTGTCGGCCCGATCAATCGCCGCCAGAAGGGCGGCCTCAACGCGTGACGCCAGCGCCATTTGTGCCCTCCATGGCAAAATCAGCCCAAGGCTGTCACTTATTTTGGACACATGATAACGTCTAGGTCAAATGACTTCGACCTCCAGCAGGATTAGCGACCACGCAATCGTCATAGGCGCGGGCGTCGGCGGCCTTTGCGCCGCAATCGCCCTGCTGCGCGCTGGCTATGGCGTGACCGTGCTCGAGCGCGGGTCCCATGTCGGCGGCAAGATGCGGGAGGTGCAGGCGGGCCCCGCGCGCGTGGACTCCGGCCCAACCGTGCTCACCATGCGCTGGGTGTTTGACCAGTTGTTCGAAGCCGCTGGCAGGCGGCTGGACGATTATGTTGCACTGCAAAAGTTGAACACGCTCGCGCGCCATGCATGGAGCGGCGGCGCCAGCCTCGATCTTTTCGCCGATGAAGCAGCCAGCGCAGACGCGATCGGCGCCTTCGCCAGCGCAGCCGACGCGCGCGGCTTTCGCAGCTTTTGCCGCGAAGCGCAGCGCATGTTCGAGACTTTACGTGACCCATTCTTGACTGCGCAGCGGCCAACACCGCTAACGCTCACCAGCCGCATCGGATTGGCGCGCATAGGCGATCTGCTTGCGATTCGGCCTTTCGATACGATGTGGAGCGCGCTCTGCGCGCACTTCCGCGATCCGCGTCTGCGCCAGTTGTTCGGCCGCTACGCCACCTATTGCGGATCTTCTCCGTTCAACGCCCCAGCCACTCTGATGCTGATCGCCCATGTCGAGCAAGACGGGGTCTGGATCGTTCAAGGCGGCATGCAAAGGCTGGCCGAGGGCTTGCAGCGCTGCGCCGAGGCGCTGGGCGCGCACTTTCAGTTCGGAGCCGAAGTCCGTGAAATCGATGTTGGCAAAGGACGCGCGCGCGGCGTCGTGCTGCGCAATGGTGAACGCCTCAGCGCCGAAGCGGTCGTCTGTAACGTAGACCCCTCCGCCCTTGCGACTGGCTTATTCGGCCAAGGCGTCGCACGCGCGGCAGCCGCTGCGCGCCACAGCGAACGCTCGCTGTCCGCTGTAACATGGGCGGCCCATGAGACGGCGCGCGGGTTTCCGCTTGTCCGGCACAATGTCTTTTTCTCCGATGATTATCGCGCCGAGTTCGCCGCCCTTGATCGCGGCGCGCTTCCCGACGATCCAACTATCTATGTGTGCGCCCAGGACCGCCACGACGCCGGAACCGCAGAAGGCGCCGAACGGCTCTTCATTCTCGCCAACGCGCCCGCGCGCGGCGACACGCACCCTCTCACCAAGACGGAGCTCGAAGCATGCGAGACGGCCATGATCAATCGCCTGCGCCGCTGCGGCCTGGAGATTGCGCCGCAAGCGATGACGCGCACTGCGCCGGCGGACTTCCACGCTCTGTTTCCGGCGACGGGCGGGGCTCTGTATGGGCGCGCGACCAAGGGCTGGGCGGCGTCCTTCCAGAGACCCGGCTCACGCAGCAAGATTCCGGGGCTTTATCTGGCGGGCGGCGGCGCTCATCCGGGCGCGGGCGTGCCGATGGCGGCGCTCTCGGGACAATTAGCAGCACAGAGTGTGCTGGCGGACCGCGCTTCGATGCGACCGTTCCGGCTGGCGGCTACGCTTGGTGGTACGTCGACGCCCTCAGCGACGACAAGCAGCACGGCCTGACCATTATCGCCTTTATTGGCAGCGTTTTCTCGCCCTATTACGCCTGGTCCGGCTGGCGCGACCCGTACAATCATTGCGCCATCAATGTCGCGCTCTATCGCGCCGGGCGCGATCGCTGGGCGATGACCGAGCGCGGACGCGCAGCGCTCAAGCAAGCGCCCGAAGTTCTGACCATCGGGCCCAGCAGCGTGCGCTGGACTGGCGAGGCGCTGGAGATCGCCATCGATGAATGGACGGCGCCACTCCCCTCGCGATTGCGCGGAACTGTCACGCTAAGACCGAGCGCGATCGCCAACCACGCCTATGCGCTCGATAGCGATGGTCACCATCATTGGCGCCCCATCGCGCCGCGCGCACGCGTTGAAGCGCGCTTTGATGGCGGCGCTCTTGCCTGGTCCGGCGATGGCTATTTCGACTGCAATTGGGGCGACGAGCCTTTGGAGCGCGCCTTTCGGAGTTGGAGCTGGTCGCGCGCGCACACCGCCAACGGTGCGCACATACATTATGACGTCGAGCCAGGCGTTGGCGGTGCGCGATCTTTATCTTTGAGATTCGACGACAACGGCGAAGCATCGGCTATTCCAGCGCCGCCCTCCGCCTCCCTGCCATCTGCATTCTGGCGCGTCGCCCGTTCTGCGAGAGGCGAGCGCGTCAAGCTGGTGCGGACCCTGGAAGACGCGCCCTTTTATGCGCGCTCGCACCTAAGCAGCGTTATCGATGGCGCCGCCGCCGACATCATGCATGAGAGCTTGCAACTCGATCGCTTTCGCATGCCGATCGTCCGCGCCATGCTACCCTTCCGGATGCCCCGCATCGCCGGGTGGCGATGATGGCGTTTCATCTTGCTTTGGCCGAGCGCTCCAATACTCATAGCCCGCCCAAGCCAGCGCGACGCCGCTGAAAAGCACAAATTCCAGCAGAAAGAGCGGGTTTACCTCCATGGGTTCCTGCCTTCCTAGGCGAGCCGCCGCGGTCGCTCATCGAGCGCCGCGAACAGGTCGATCACCCACTTCACGTCATGCGCGACGCCGCGGCTCGCCGTCAGCGGCGCCGCGGCCGCTTCAGCTATGGCGTCCACCAGGAATTGCGTCTGCGGCAGCGCTGGATCGTGCAGCGCGGCATCAGGCGCGGTGCGCCAAGCCCGCCTAAGCGCGCGAGAGACAAGACGCAACTTGCGCCCCGGCGGCACTACGCTGCGCCGCGTCATCGAATCAAATCCAGCGCGCACGACGCCTGCGCCAATCTCGGCATAAAGCAAACGCGCCGCATAAATCGCCGGCCGAAACGGCGCCGGCAAGGCCGCTATGCCGGCATCGGCGCGCCGATAAAGTTCATCCGCGCGCTGCAACAAGCGCGATAAGATCTCCGCGAGTTCCGGTGTGTGCGTGGGCCGCTCAAGCCAGCGATCGGGATCAATCCCCGCTTCGCGCATCCAGGCGCGCGGCAAGTAAAGCCGCCCCGCGCGCGCATCTTCGCCCACATCGCGCGCAATGTTGGTCATTTGCATCGCCACGCCGAGATCGGTCGCCCGCGCCACCATGTGCGGCTCGCGCACGCCCATGAGCGCCGCCATCATCGCGCCAACCGCGCCGGCGACGCGCGCGGCGTACGCATTGAGGTCGGCAAGCGTTTCGCAGCCGCGCCCGGCAGCATCCCAAGCCAAACCTTCAAGCAAGGCGTCGAATGGCGCACGTGGAATCGCGTAAAGCTCAACAGCGTCGGCCAGCGCGCGATCGACGGCGCCGTCGGCCGGCGTGCCCGCATAAATCGCGTCCAGCCGCGACGCCAGCCGCGCCACCGCGGCCTCGCCGCCATGATCGACATCAACGCTATCATCAGAAAATCGGCAAAAGGCGTAGAGTGCGTAGGCGCCATTGCGGACATGCTCAGGCAAAAGCAGCGAAGCGGCGAAGAAGGAGCGCGAGCCAGTGCGGATCATCTCACGGCACGTGGCCAGATCGCCGGGCGTGGCGCGCTCAGGTTTGTGCAAGTTCGGACGCATGCGGCACCACTGCATCAAGCACGCGCGCCGATGAGAGCACGCCTGGAACACCAGCGCCGGGATGAGTGCCCGCGCCAACAAGAAACAGCCGCTTTACATCGCCGCTCCTATTGTGCGGCCTGAACCAAGCGCTTTGCGTGAGAATAGGTTCGAGCCCAAACGCCGCGCCTTTGGGTGCACACAGGCGATCGCGGAAATCGAGCGGCGTCATGATGCGCGAACTGATGATCTCGCTGGCAAGGCCAGGCAGCAGCGTTTCGCTCAATCGCTGTTCGACGCGCTTGCGATAAGGCTCGGCTTCCGTCGTCCAATCAATACCGGAATCGAGATGAGGAACCGGCGAGAGCACGTAAAATCCATCACAGCCAGCAGGCGCCAGCGAGGGATCGGTCGCGGTGGGCCGGTGCAGATAGAGGCTCATATCCGGCGCCAAGCGCTTTCGAGAGAAAATGTCCTCGATCAAGCCGCGATAGCGCGGCCCCAGCAGAATGGTGTGATGCGGGACCTGCGCATGCTGGCGGCGCGTGCCGAAGTACCAGACGAACAGGCTCATCGAATAGCGCGCCGAAGCGAGCCGACTCTCCGTCCAGGTTTTGCGCGCTTCCGCCGGCAATAACTGGCCATAAGTATAAGCCGAATCCGCATTGGAAACGACAATATCGGCGCGCACACGCTCGCCATTGGCGAGGCGCACGCCGTCCGCCGCGCCATCGCGCAGGGTAATTTGCGCTACCTCCGCATTACAGCGGACAGCACCGCCCTGCTCACGAATAAGCTTCACCAGCCCCTGCACCAGCGATCCGGTGCCGCCCATGGCGAAATGCACGCCGTGGCGACGCTCAAGATAGGAGATCAGGCAATACACCGCCGTAGTGGTGAACGGACTGCCGCCGACGAAGAGCGGATGGAAGCTGAGCGCTATGCGAATGCGCGGATCGTGCACGTATCGCGAAACCAAACTATAGACGCTGTTCAATCCGCCCAGCCGCAGCAGGTCAGGCGCAACCGCAAGCATTTTTTGCCAAGTATGGAACGGCGCTGCGCCCAATTGCTCGAAGCCGACGCGATAAATCTCCTCGCTGCGCCGCATGAAGCGGTCATAGCCGTCAAGATCGCCGGGCGAGATCCGCGCAATCTCCGCCCGCATGCCAGCGCCGCATGAAATCCGTTCGCCATCGGCGAATACCAGATCGTAAAATGGCTCAATCGCTTTGAGTTCAACATCATCGCTCAGGCTGCGGCCACAAAGCGCCCACAACTCTTCGAATAGAAACGGCGCGGTGATGATGGTGGGGCCAGCATCGAAGGTGAAGCCGTCCTGGCGATGCACATAGGCCCGCCCGCCAGGCGCATCGAGCCGCTCCAACACGGTGACGCGATAGCCGCGCGCGCCCAGCCGCACCGCCGCAGCCAAGCCGCCAAACCCGCTGCCAATGACAACCGCATGCGGCCGATTATCCAGTTCGCGCTGTGCTGCGCTTGGCTGAGGGGTGACCGTCAACATAAGTTGACACTTAATCGCGTCCAGTGCGCCGACGCAAGCTTTACTCCACGTGCTGCATTGCACTCACCACGAGCTCAGCCACCAATTCCGGCTGCTCTTCATGCGCCAAATGTCCAAGACCGTGCGCCGTGATGATTCTGGCTTGCTCTGCCTTGCGCTGCACTGCGGACGCGCTTTCCGGCGGCACGGCGCGATCCTTGTCGCCCACGATCAGGGTGAGCGGCGCGCGCAAGTCCGGCAATGCCGCGCTTAGCGCCGACAAGTCCCAATGCGCCATGAGCGCGAGCGTGGCTTCAAGATGGCCGGTCGAGCGGAACAAGCGCTCATAAAATGCAAGGCCCGCAGGATCGAGTGATGAACCCGTGCTGCGCATAAGTTCCGCGATGGCGCCGGGCCGCGACGCGCGATGCGCAAACAAGCCAATCGCAATCGGGTTGTAGAACAGCATGCGCGCCAGCATCGGCGCCACCGGACCGAGCGGCCCTCCAAACGGCGCTAACGCTGCATTGATGCCGACAATGCCTGCCGGCGCTGCAACGCCGTTCAGCGCCATCCGCACGGCAATCGCCGCCCCCGCCGAGTGACCAATTAATGCATGCGGCTCAAGGCCAAGCTCTCGCAACATCGCACTGACGCTGTGCGCCACCTTCGGCAAAGCGAAGTCCGAACTATCCTGCGGCGTCGCGGTGAACCCATGCCCCGGCAGATCCGGCGCCACTACGGTGTACGTCTGCGCCAAAATTGGCGCAAACGTCCGCCATGAGTGCGTCGCCGCGCCCGTGCCGTGCAGCAGCACCAATACCGGCCCCGCGCCCATCACCTGCACATGCCAGACCAAACCGCCAGCTTCGACAAAGCGGCTGGACTCGCGGTTGGGCCAATCGCGACCTTCAATATTCCAATCCGGCTTGCGCATCATCGCCGCGCCGGCGCGTGCGATCGGACAACGCTCGCAACCGCGCCGGCCTCCACGAAGGGCAGCGGCGCATAGGCCGCACCCATTTCCTGCGCGAGCGCAGCAGCGCCCGGCCTCACGCGCGGCGAGGTGTCGATCAAAACCACGGAGACGCTATTGGAGCGCAGCGCGCGCGCGGATAGGAGCGCATCGGCTTCGCCTTGGACGCGTCCAGGCGCGCCATCGCGGGCGACGTTGCCGCGACCATCAGTCAGAAAAACCACGAGCGGCGTGCGCCCCTTTGCGCGCTCACTTTGCGCCAGCGCCGAGGCTGCGTCGATTGCAGTCGCCAGCGGCGTGCCGCCCCCGCCAGGCAACTCCGCCAGTGCGCGCTTCGCCCGCGACAGCGAGCGCGTCGGCGGCAGCAGCATGTCAGCGCCAGCGCCGCGAAATGCAATCAATGCGACGCGCGCGCGAGAGACATAAGCCTCTGCAAGCAAAGTCTCGACTGCGCCCTTGGCTTCAGCCAAACGCTGCAACGCCGTCGAGCCCGATGCATCAACAACAAGAATATTGGTGGATTCTAATCTCTGCGCAAAACGGCGAATGCGAAAATCGCTGCGCCGCACTAACACCAGCGCTTGAGAGGGCGCCGTTGCTTCGCGTCGGCGAATAGGCTGCCACGGCGCCGCCGCGCGTAAGGTTGCGACAAGATCCAGCCGATCGCCACTGCGCAACGCGCCCGCACGCGCGCCGAGCGGGCGTCCGCGCCGCGCGGACTTCGCGACCGCACCGGCGCCGCGCGCGCGCGCCTGAACCCGCCGCTCCGTTCCACCGTCCAGCATTTGCGCAAGAAACGCCGCCGGCAATGCCGATTGCACTGCATCGACCAAGCGATCCGCCACCGCATCGGCTGTGCTGCGTTCGCTTTCTTCTACTGCGGTCTCGCCCTGATCGGGCGGCGATTCTGGCGCCGGGGCCGGCTCTGGCGGAGCGAGATGAGCGCGTGGTGCGAGCACCAAACGCGCGGCGAGCGTCAAATCTTCGTCTGCGATCCGCGCTCGTCCGGCGAGCGCCGCCGAGGCGCGCGCCGCGCGAAGCGTAAACAAAGCGGCGCGCGCGGAAACGACGCCGAATGCGCCCGCCGCTACGCAAATCGATTCAATTGTCCGCTCGTCCGCTGGCGCCATGCGGGCTAAGTTCTCGCGCGCCTCCCCAATCGCCTCGCGCCGTGCTGATTTCAACTCAAGCCGCCGCAACGTGCTCAGATCGAGCGCAAAAGCCAATCGCTCCGCCACAAGGTCGGGAACGCGCTCATCGGGCTCGCACCCTTCCTCCAACGCCACAAGCACAAAGCGCGGCGCCCCCGCATCAAGCGCCATGGCGATACGCGCGCATGTGGCCGGTGGGCAGCGCTCGGCCACCGCCAACACCACGACGCCGCCATCGCTTTCTTGCAGCAAGCCGCGGCTCGCCACCGGCCGCCCGCTTGAGAGCGTCGCCGCCAGATCCAGCCCGCCAAGCAAGCGTTCGTCGTCAATGTGTGCTGGCGCGCGCCGTATCGGCGCCTCAGCGGGCAGCATGTCCTTGAACGCAGCAAGCCACGCATCGCGCGCCGGCCCGGGCGAAGCGCGCACGATGACGCCCTTTAAGCCCTCTGGATCAATCGCCAACAATGCCGCGGCGCTCAGCGCGTCCGCCCACGGATCGAAGGCTCCGGAGGGCGCGGCGTTCATGCGTCGAACATTTCCGCCAACGCCCGCTCGATGCGCGGCGCAGAGCCGACATCGTCCAGCGGATTGCGGCGCAAGCGATGCTGCAGCGAAGCAAGTGCCACCGCGCGCAAATGCGCTATTGTTACAATTTCAGCGCCCTCCAGCGCGGCAAACGCGCGCGCCGCGCGAATAAGCGTGAGTTCGCCGCGCAAACCATCGACGCCAATTTTCAGACACAGCTCAGACGCGCGCTCCAAGATGCTGTCAGGGACCTCAATGGCGGCGCGCGCAACCTGCGCCGCCACTATGCGCTCGCGCACGGCAGCGTCTTTCTTGGCCCAGGCCGCCACAAAACCTTTCGGATCGCGATCAAACGCATCGCGCTGGCGCACCACGGCGACACGGTCCGCCAGAATGGTCGGCGTCTTGACATCGACCGACAAGCCGAAGCGGTCCAGCAATTGCGGGCGCAACTCGCCCTCTTCCGGATTGCCGCTGCCAATCAGCACAAACCGCGCCGGGTGGCGCACGCTGAGTCCCTCGCGCTCCACTACATTCTCGCCGGAAGCAGCCACATCGAGCAGCAGATCGACCAGATGATCTTCAAGCAGATTGATCTCATCAATATAGAGAAAGCCGCGATGCGCCTTGGCCAGCAGCCCAGGCTCGAACCGCTTTTCTCCGCGCGTCAGCGCCTGCTCCAGATCGAGCGCGCCGACAACACGATCCTCGGTGGCGCCCAATGGCATATCGACCACCGGCGTCGCCAAGTCCTCGGTCTCCACCGCCCCTTTATGCAAACGCGAGGGGCAATCGGGCGTGCAGGCGCCTCGATCCGCTTCAGGGTCGCAATGATAAGGGCAACCCTTCACAGCGCGGATCGGCGGCAATAGCGCCGCCAGCGCGCGCACCGCCGTCGACTTGCCAGTCCCGCGATCGCCGAACACCATGACCCCGCCAATGCCAGGATCGATGGCCGCGATCAGCAAGGCGCGCTTCATGTCGTCTTGACCGACAATTGCCGAAAAAGGGAATGTTGCCCGCATGATGACAGAGATAACGAGCGCCGGGGCGGGCGTCCACCTCATCCAATAACATACAAAGCGCGTGCGCCGCGCTAGACAATAAGCCTTGAGTCACCTTGAAGATGGAGCGCTCGCTTGGATCACGAATTACGCCTCCAATTGGTGGGCGAAGCCTATGCGCGACCCACCGTGCCGGTTTCGGCGCCGGCGCTCGTCATTCACGAAGCGTTGTTTCATGAGGATAATGGCCAGTCCTCGCGCGCCTTCGCCGAGCGCGTCGCCGACGCGCTTGGCGTGGGCCCTTTAAGCCCGAACGCGGATCAGTTTCTCGCCACGACGCCGGATGCAACCTGGAAATGGGAGCGCCATGGCGAGTTCTACACCTGGACCGTGGTGCTCAAGGGCGCGTTTGACCCCGTGGCTGCGGTGCCCAAGCCGGCGCTGCTTGAAGGCGCGCCTGGCGCCAGGTTCGTTGCAGCCGCCGTCTTCGTTAATACAGCAGAGCCGAGCGAGTCTGAGCTCAACCGATTCTTCGGCGCCGAGACCGCGCAAAACGAGCGCATTGGTTCATTACTCTCAGGCGGGCGCGGCGGGGTATGGACCAATTTCCGCGTCGGCGAAGATGGATGGACGCGGCTTTACTTCATGCAGCGCGACATGACGGAGTTTCGGGCTGGCCGCGCCATGCGCCGGCTGCTTGAGATTGAAGTGTATCGCATCGCCGCGCTGTTTGCTTTGCCGCTCGCCAAACAAGCACAGCGTGAGATAGATGCGCTTGAAAAGCGTGTCGGCGCCGCAATTGCCGACACGCAAAAATCCGAAGCGGACACGCTCGACGAACTGGTCGACGCCGCGCGTGAAGTTGAGCGTATTGCGCAGTCCACGGCCTTCCGCTTCGGCGCCGCCAACGCCTATCGCAGCATCGTCGATCAGCGGCTCAGAGAATTTCGCGAAGAGCGCATTGAAGGCCTGCAGCGCATTTCCGCATTCCTTGAGCGCCGTTTTGCGCCGGCGATGAACACCTGCACCTCAACGCAAGCGCGCCTCGACACGCTCGCCGCGCGGGTTGAACGCACCGCAAGCCTGTTGCGCACGCGGGTCGATATCGAGATGGCTGCACAAAATCAGCAGCAGCTCACATCGATGAATGAAAACGCCAAAGCTCAACTTCGCTTGCAGCGCGCGGTTGAGGGTTTCTCGGTGGCCGCCATCGCTTACTATGCTTACTCCCTGGCTGCCGCCATCACCTCGCCCATCAATTCCTGGGCGGGTTTGTTGAAGAGCGACGTGCACAAAATGCTGCTCGCGCTGATTACGGTGGCGGTTGTCTGGCTGACGCTCAGACACCTGCGCAAAAAATTATAAGCTGCGGCAAGGCTGCTAGACTCCCACCAAATGCATGATTGGTCCGACAAATGAAGCCCCGCGCCATTGAGCAGCAGGTCCGGGCCTGATCGAGGCCCGTGTTAGGGCTTCACCATCTCCGTCAGCGCTTTCGCTAGCAGCCGCGTCGCCTTGGCGCGATCGCGCCAGTTGAGCACGACGGCGGGGCCAGTGTCAGTTTTGTTCACGTCAACCACGTAAAGCCGGCCGCTTTCGTGTTCGCGCAGCACGTCGAGCCCGCCCCAATCGAGCTGCATGACTTCACAAAAGTGCGAAAGCTGGGCGATTTCAGCCGGTGAGTACACCTCCTCCGGCAGCTTCACCTCAACACTGGTGTTTTGGATCGAAAACCGCGCGGAAGCCGGTTTCTTTTTCACAAACACCACAACCGGCTTTCGCCCCACCGTCGCCGTACGCAGATCATAAGCCCAGCCATCTTCCGCTTCAGTCTTGATCACACGCTGATAGCTTTTCCCCGGCTGGCGCGCTGTCGGGCACTCGACCACGCGGCCATCATGCACGCCATTGCCCTCGCCTTTCTCGACGGCGGGCCCGACATGCTCGGTCGGGTCAAGCGCGAGCGGGTAGCCGAAGGCTTGCTCCATCACCGCCGCGACTTTGCTCTTCGACACATCGCCGCAACCGAAATTAAAGCCGCGCGCATGCCGCGCCGGCGGCGGCGTCGCTTGGGTTTGATCTTCGAAGTAGAAAGCTGCGTCCGCGTCTTCAGGCCGCCGCGCGAAACGCAAGCCGCCCCACACCATCGCCGCCCAAATAATATACCAGGGGCGCGGCGGATAGGGCGTGAACCAAACGCGCGGTCCGGGCTTGGAGGTCAGCCGCGTCCAAAAGCCATGCAGCCGTACAAAGCTATAATAGGTGAACCAGCGACCAATATCGGTCCAAAGCTGCCAGTCATTTTTGAAGCGCACGCCGGTGGATTTGACGTGGACGTAACCGTCCACGATTTGGAAGTCGAAGCCCCAAAAGCCCCGCTGCGTGTTGTTTCCCGGCGATAAATCGAGCGTGCCCATGCGCCTTTGCTTTGGCGCGGCTTGGAGTTCCCGGCAAGCGTCTCAGTACAGCAAGTACGGCCTTCGCACCTGCGACCAATCCTGCTCGTCCGGCTTGGTCAGCACATCGAGGTCAAGCGGGGCGGCATTGGGATCGTCCACCCATTCGCGTAAAGCCGGGCCGCCGTTGATCACGTCAATGGCAAGCTTGCCGAATTCGTATTCGTACGGGAAGTCGCGCCACAAATCGTAATCCGGATAGAGCCGGCGGATCGCCTTGAAGCCAAGCGCCTGCAGCCGCCACGGCTGGAAGGCGCCGTGATTATACGCTCCATCCTCGACATGAATCTGCACGCCGCTGCAGAGCTTGTGGACATGCTTGTGGAAAGTGGGCTCGAACCAGCAATCGCGCAGGCGGCAACCTTCGAGCCAATGTGGCGCGAGCTGGTGCATCTCGGCGATGACCTTGCGCGCATCGATGTCAGGCGCGCCGAACAATTCGAGCGGTCGCGTGGTGCCGCGCCCCTCCGAGAGCGTCGTGCCCTCGAGCATCACTGTACCGGCATAGGCGCGCGCCATCCAAAGATTTGGCGCATTGGGCGAAGGATTGACCCAGGTGCGTTCGCCTAACGGCCAGCCATAGCCCGGCGCCGCATCGGGCTTCCAGCCTTCCATCTCGACCACACGATAGGCGACGTCGAGTTTGTAGTGATCGATAAACCAGAGGCCCAATTCGCCCAGCGTCAACCCGTGGCGCATCGGCATGGGCCCAGCGCCGACAAAACTTTCCCAGCCGGGAAGCAATGTCAGCCCTTCAATCGGACGGCCAACCGGATTGGGGCGATCAAGCACCCACACTTCCTTGCCCGCCTGCGCCGCGGCTTCGATCACATAGAGCAACGTGGTGATGAAAGTGTAGATGCGGCAGCCGAGATCCTGCATGTCGACCAAAAGCACATCGAAGGTCGACAGCATTTGCCCGGTGGGCCTACGCCCTTCGCCATAGAGCGAAAACACCGGCACGCCATGCACCGGATCGTTGAAGTCCGGGCTTTCCATCATATTGTCTTGCTTGTCGCCGCGCATGCCGTGCTGCGGGCCGAACGCGGCGGTGATGCGAAGGTCCCTACACGCCGCCAAAGCGTCGAGCGCATGCGTTAGATCGGCAGTCACCGAAGCTGGATGCGCCAAGAGCGCCACGCGCTTGCCAGCCAAGGGCGCGCGCAGCGAAGCGTCTTCCAGCAAGCGTTCGAGACCGAATTTCATCGCAGCTCCAACACAAATCCATCCGCATGATGGAAGTCCGGCTTGTCCGGCGCATGCTTCAACGCCCAATAAGACAAGCCGCCCGCTTTTTCTTCAACCACCGCCGAGGCCGCCAATTTCAGGACGCCAGGCGGCAGGGTGATCACCGCATTGAGGCCAAAGCTCTCGGCTCCGCGCACAATCTCGATACGTGGATCGGCGAACTCATAAGCTGGGGTCATGCCGGCGCGATAGGAGTCGAACCGGTACGCCGCCCATTGCCGCGACGGCGCGAAATTGAATTCATAATAGCTCTCAGAGCTATCAAGGCGCACGAAGGCTTCAAAGCATGTGTGACGCCAGAGCTCATCGGTGCGTGTAGAGCTTGCAGGCGGTGGCCAGGCAATAGCATCCACATCGCCGCGCAACACATAGGCTAAGCGCAGCTCGCTTCCCACGCGCGCAGCATCAAGCTCAATGCTCCGCGCCGCCCTGGCGGGTGAGTTCGGATGCTTGAGGAGCTGCATCATGGGAGCGCCGCAGCTCCGATGCTCACGGCTTGCCCAGTTCGCGCGAACGCTTCGCCGCGGCGGCGACGGCGCGGCGCAAGAGCGGCGCGAGCCCATCGGCCGAGGTCAGCACATCGAGCGCAGCTTCCGTCGTGCCCTTGGGCGAAGTGACCTGTTTGCGCAGCGCACTCGGCGTTTCGCCGGTTTGCAACATCAAGGCGCCGGCGCCGGCGACCGTGCGGCTAGCGAGACGCATGGCGACGTCTTTGTCGAGCCCCTCCTGCTCCGCGGCCAGCGCCAGCACTTCAGCCAGTAGGAACACATAAGCTGGCCCCGAGCCGGACACGGCGGTGACGGCGTCGAGCAAGCGCTCCGCCGCCAGCGGCTCAATGGCGCCGAGCGGGGCCAGCAATTGTTCTACCAGCTGCAAATCTTTCGGCGTGCACGCTGGCGCGGCCACGTAAGCCGTGACGCCCTGGCCGATGCGGCCCGGCGTGTTGGGCATGGCGCGCACCAGGCGCGTGGCGCCGAGTTCGCGGCCAAGCGTGTCGAGCGTCACGCCCGCCATCACGGAAAGCACGCGCGTGTCCGGGCCGATGAATTTCTTCACCGCCGGCGCAATTTCGCGAAACTGCTGCGGCTTCACCGCCAGCACAACAATGTCGGCGGGACCAGGTTCCGGCGGATTGATCACCGCGCCAACCGCCTCCAGCGCGCGCTCCAATTCGGGATCGAAATGCGGCTCAACCACGGTGAGCGTGAGTCCGCCGCCCTTGCGCACGGCCTCAATCCAGCCGCGCACCAAAGCCCCGCCCATGGCGCCCGCGCCAACCAGCGCTATCGAAGGAGAATCCAAACCGCTCACGCGATTTGGAGTCTACGCTGCGCCGGCAGTCTCGAACAGAGCCGCTTTCGCAGCATCTTCGGCGCTCATCCCTGCAAGAATGAGGAAGTGAAACGCCGGCTGGAACCGATCCGCCGCATCGAGCGCCGCCGCCAGCATGGCTTGCACCTCGCCAATCGAAATCTCGCTGCGCCCGATCATCGGCATGGCGTGACGGAAGATGATGGTGCCGTCATCCGACCAGACATCGAAATGACCGAGCCAGAGATTCTCATTGATGAGGCCGGCGAGACGGGTGGCTTCCGCCAGACGCGAAGGCGGCGCCTGCACGTCAAAGCCCAGCGTGAACAGCAGCGCCGGCAATTCCTCGCGATAGCTAAAATAGCCGGCCGTCTCGCCCCAGGAGCATTTGAAGGCGAAGTGAATGTCGCCATCCTCGGCGCGCTCGGCGGAGAAACGGTCATCCGAGGCGATGACGGCTTCCACCGTATCGATCGGATCGGAGAAATCTTCGAGTTCGTCGTCGAGCGAGAGATCCATCGTGTCCCCTTCGAACGCAATGACCGCACTCCGGCGGCCGTCCCTGCTTCACCTTGGGTCGCGCGTCTTCGCGTCGAATCGAGCCCCGATAAGTAGTAGGCCCTGGGTTCGTTAATGAGATGTGGACGCAGGTGGTTTCCCACAGGAGCGGACGCTCTTCTCCCCACTCGCGGCTGAGCCGCGCCCCTGGGAAACGGCGGGTTACTCCCCCAGCTTCGCCTCGAGCGCTTCCAGGCGCGCCCTCAGTGCGTCAGCTTCGGCGCGGGCCTCGGCGGCCATTTGCTTGACCGCCTCGAACTCGTCGCGGCTCACCAGATCCATTTCTGCCACAAATCGATCGGCTTGGCCGCGCATGAAGCTCTTGGCCTCATCGCTCATACCTTGGGCCATGCCCATGGCGCCGGTCATCAGTCGGGCTAAATCGTCAAATACCGAGCTTTGCGTTTGCATGTGGATCAGGCCTCTAGGGCTGTATTAAGAAGCGCCGCCGGGCCGGGCAATGCGGCGTGTCAGCGAAGGGGAATATTGGTGATCGAAGCAGCCATGCAATTCCCCAGTATCGACCCAGCCGCCCTCACCATTCCGGGGTTTGAGTTGTTCGGCGCCCAGTTGGGCCCGTTTCCGCTGCGCTGGTACGCACTGGCCTACATTGCCGGCCTGGTGCTGGGCTGGCGCTGGATGGTCTATCTCATCCGCAAGGACCGGCTCTGGGCGCCGGCTAAGCCGGCCATGAGCGTGCCGCAGGCGGACGACTTTCTGTTCTGGGCCACGCTCGGCGTCATTCTGGGCGGCCGCTTGGGCTATGTGCTCTTCTACAAGCCCGACATGATCTGGATGAACCCGCCGGAGATTTTGCAAATCTGGCAAGGCGGCATGAGTTTCCATGGCGGGCTGATCGGCGTGATCCTCGCCGTGGTTTGGTTTGCGCGCAAAAACAACTTGTCGCTGCTCGGCATTGGCGATCTAGCCGCCGCCGCGACGCCGATCGGCTTGTTCTTTGGCCGCATCGCCAATTTCATCAATGGCGAGCTTTGGGGTCGGCCCACCGACGCGCCCTGGGGTATGATCTTCTGCAATGATCACGTTCGCGCCGTCAGCAATGGCTACTGCCCCGCGGGAACCGAGCCGCGCCATCCCAGCCAGCTTTATGAAGCCGCGCTCGAAGGCATTGCACTATTCGCCATCATCAATGTGCTGACGCTGCGCTATGACAGCCTGCGCCGCCCCGGCCTGAATAGCGGCGTGTTCCTGATCGCGTACGGCGTTATTCGCCTCATGCTGGAATTCGTGCGCGAGCCCGATGCGCATATGCCCGAGGCGCTGCGTGGCTATGTCACCATGGGCATGCTGCTCTCCCTGCCGATGATCGCCGCCGGCGCCTGGCTGGTGCGGCGCGCGCTTAAAGCGCCTGCGCCAGCAGCGGCATGAACGCGCTCAAGCAACGTTTGATCGAGCACGTGCGGGAAAACGGTCCCATGACGGTGGCCGATTTCATGGCGCTGTGCCTCTACGATCCGGAGGATGGCTATTACACCCAACACGCCTCCATTGGCGGCGCCAACGCGGATTTTCTGACAGCACCGGAATCCAGCCAGATGTTCGGCGAGCTGATTGGACTCTGGTGCGCGCATGAATGGGACGTGCTGGGCCAGCCGGCTTTCAATCTGATCGAGCTTGGCCCTGGCCGCGGCGTGTTGATGCAGGACGCATTGCGCGCGACCCAGCGCATTGAGGGTTTTCACGCGGCGGCGCATCTCACCTTGGTGGAAACCAGTCCCGTGCTGCGCAACGAACAAGCCGAGCGCGTGCCCACCGCCGAATGGGCGGAGCGCATCGATGAGGCGCCGAATGGGCCGTCCATTATAGTCGCCAACGAATTTCTCGATTGCCTGCCCATCCGCCAGTTCGTGAAGGCGGACGGCGAGTGGCGCGAAAAACTTGTCGGCCTCAATGACGCAGATCAGCTCATCTTCGGCTTGAGCGCGCCATTGCCGGCGCCGGAAACCGAGGACGATGACGGCGCCGTGCGCGAAATTGCGCCTGCGCTGGAAAGCTTGATTTACGAGTTCGAGCGGCGCCTGCACGCCCATCCTGGCCGCGTGCTGCTGATTGACTATGGCTACGCCAAGCCCGGCGGCTACGACACGCTGCAAGCGCTGAAGAACCACAAGCCAGCCGATCCGCTGGACGCGCCAGGCGAAGCCGATCTCACCGCGCATGTCGATTTCGCCCAAGTTGCGCATTTGGCGCGCGAGGCTGGGCTGGATGTGGCCGGACCAATCACGCAGTCCGCTTTCCTGCTCGCGCTGGGCCTTGGCGAACGCGCCGACATGCTGACCAAAGCCAATCCAGACCGCGCTGACCGCATCGCACGCGAAGTGCACCGCCTCACCGATGAGAGCGCCATGGGCGCGCTGTTCAAAGTCCTATGCATCTCCAGCCCGAATCTTCCACCCCCAGCCGGCTTCTGAGCGGCGCGCCGCCGCACTGGACCGCCGGCGCGCTGGCGGAGCTGCGCCACGGCTTCTTCGGCCGCGACGGCGGCGTCTCGACTGGCATTTATGCGAGCCTAAATGCGGGCACGGGGTCGAAAGACGATCCCGACGCCGTGCGCGAGAACCGCCGCCGCATCGCCCGCGCCTTCGGCGTCGATGTATTGGTCGGCGTGCATCAGGTGCATTCGCCGAACGTCGTCACCATCACTGCGCCCTTCCCCGGCGAGCGCCCGCACGCCGACGCGCTCGTGACGACGACGCCCAATCTCGTGCTCTCCATTCTCACCGCCGACTGCGCGCCGGTCCTGCTGGCGGACAAAGCGGCCGGCGTGATCGGGGCGGCGCATGCCGGCTGGAAAGGCGCGCTTGGCGGCGTGCTCGAAGCCACGGTCGAGGCCATGCGCGCGCAAGGCGCGCAAAATATCGCCGCCGCCATCGGCCCGTGCATTCATCAGGCCTCGTATGAGGTGGGTCCCGAATTCGAGGAGACTTTCTGCGCCGCCGATAAGAGCTATTCGCAGTTCTTCGTTGCGGGCGCCGGCGACCGCCGCCGCTTCGACCTGCCCGCCTTTTGTGCAAGCCGCCTCACACATGCGGGCGCAACGCGCGTGGACATAATTGCGCACGACACCTATCCGGACGCGCAACGTCTGTTCAGCAATCGGCGCGCTTTCCACAAGAATGAAGGCGATTACGGACGCAATTGCGCGGCGATCTCCCTTTAGTCCTTCGCGGCCAAAGCACTCATCTTCACGTCATCGCTACAAAAGGTTCATGCTGTTGCAGGGAATCACCTTCCCGCGCACCCGACTCGGGCTTAAGCAACCGCTGGAAGCGACGTCCGGGGCCAACGTCATGAAGCTGATCAGCGGAAACGCAAACAAGACGCTTGCGAAAGCGATCGCCGATCATCTCGACACCAAGCTCTGCGACGCAGAGTTCAAGCGCTTCAAAGACAACGAGGTTTTTGTCTCCATCAATGACAATGTGCGCGGCGAGGATGTGTTCATCATCCAGTCCACCTCCGCGCCGGCCAACGATCATTTGATGGAATTGCTGATCGGCATTGACGCGCTGCGCCGCGCCTCGGCCAAGCGCATCACCGCCGTGCTGCCTTATTTCGGCTATGCGCGGCAGGACCGCAAAGTCGGCGGTCGCACGCCGATTTCGGCCAAGCTGGTGGCCAACCTGATTGTCGGCGCCGGCGCCAATCGCGTGCTGACCATGGAATTGCATGCCGGCCAGATCCAAGGCTTCTTCGACATCCCAACCGACAATCTGTTCGCCACGCCCGTGCTCGAAGCCGATATGCGCGCGCGCTACAAGAATTTGTCGGACGTGATGATTGTCTCGCCGGATGTCGGCGGCGTGGTGCGCGCACGCGCGCTCGCCAACCGCTTCGGCGCCGACCTGGCCATTGTCGACAAGCGCCGCCCCAAAGCCGGCGAAAGCGAAGTGATGAACATTATCGGGGATGTGGAAGGGCGTCATTGCGTGCTGGTGGACGACATCGTCGATTCAGCCGGCACGCTCTGCAACGCCGCCGAGGCGCTGCTGGAGCAGAAGGCCGCCTCTGTCACCGCCTATGTCGCGCATGGCGTGCTTTCCAACGGCGCGATGGAGCGGGTGCAGAAATCCAAGCTGGCCGAGCTGGTCGTTACCGACTCGATCGACCCCAACACCCGCAAGAGCAGCGCGTCGAAAGTGCGCGCCATCTCTGTGGCGCCGCTCATGGGCGAAGCCATCCGCCGCATCGCCAATGAAGAGAGCATTAGCGTTCTGTTTGAGTAAGGTGGAGCGCTGGCGCACGCGCCAACGCCCCATGCTCACTACTCCGCCGCGATCTGCGCCGCCGCAAGATTTTCCTTGGTCGGCAGCGGGCGTTCCAGCTGCGCCCAATCGATCATGACGTCGCCGGCGAGATTCTCGTAGCGCAGCGCGCCGAGCGCCTCGTATTTCGGACGCATCCGCTCGGTCAGCAGCCCGACGCGCTTCAGATTCGGCATGATGCGTTCGAACAAAAGTTCGCGGAACAGACCAATCACCGTTGAATCCAACATGTGCCGGCGCGCGGCTTCGACATCGAAGCCATATTCGCGCACCACGTCCAAGCCGAACAGTCGGTCGCGCATGATCACGCAGGCTTGGTAGGCAAACTCGGCGCGATCTTCGATCTCCTGCTCGGGCAGGCACTTGATCCAATCTTCCAGATAATTGACGCCGAAGGCCACATGCCGGCCTTCATCGCGCATCACCAGTTCGAGCACCTGCTTCAGCAGCGGATCGCGCGTGGTGCGGATTTGCGCGCCGAACGCGGCCAGCGCCAAGCCTTCAATAATCAGCTGCATGCCGATAAATTTGAGATCCCAGCGTTCATCAGCGAGCACTTTGTCGATCAACAGCTTCAGGTTGTCATTGATCGGATAGACCATGCCGCAGCGGCGGCGCAGATATTGGTTGAACACCTCCACATGGCGCGCCTCGTCGAAGGTTTGCGAAGCGGCGTAGAGTTTCGCATCCGCCGTCGGCGCACATGAAACGAGCTGTGAGGCGACCAGCAAAGCGCCCTGCTCGCCATGCAGAAACTGGCTCATGGTTTGCGCGTGCCCCTTCCAGGCAAAGCGCACTTTTTCCTCGCGACTCAGCGCTTCATATTCGGGGTAGCCATTCAGCGCGCCGAGCGAAGGCTCCATCGGGAAGTCGTTGAGATCACATGGCGCGTCCCAATCAACATCGAGCGTTGAGTTCCAATTATGAACTTTACCGAGTTCATAGAGGCGGCGGATTTTCGCGTTGGCGCTGTCATAGTCCCAATTGAAAGAGCCGATCAGCGGCGTGCGGAAAATCTCGCGTATGGTTTCGACATGCTCCAAGGTCAGCTTGTCGGCGAGATCGTCGGGGCCGAACGTCCGCACCTCTTGCGGGGGTTTGTTGACGAGCGTGACGCGCATTGGCCGCCTCCCTTATAAAAATGACGCTAGCGTCACTTTTTACCGGAGGAACGCGCCCCGCATTGATCCGGATCAAACTGCGCCTAAATCTGCGCAGGCCAGGAGAGCGTCGCATGCGGGGATTGATCGTGGTTTTGGCGCTCGCCCTCGCCGCCTGCGCCGGGCAACCCGAGGGAGATAGCCAGCGCTTCCCGGTTTCGTCCGACTATCCGCCAGGCACTATGGAGCACGCCTCCTATACAGCGCCGAACGGCTGGCGCATCAGCACGCTGCAAACCCCCGCGCGACCGGATGCGACCTGGAAGGTCGTCATCCTCACCGGCACCCCCTCCTGGAACGAATACTGGGCTCCGACCATCGCCGCAGCCCCGGCGAGCCGCGAAGTCATTGTCGCCAACCGGCCCGGCTTTCGTGACAGCGATCCTGACCACGCTGTCACCGACCTCACCGCCCAAGTCGAAGCGCTCGCCCCGATGCTGGAGACGCGTCCCGGCGAGCGTGTGCTGCTGATTGGGCAAAGTTTCGGCGCGCCGATCGCAACGCTCATGGCCGTCCGCTACTCTGACAAAGTGCAGGCCGTGGTGCTGGTTTCGCCCTATTTCGGCGATCGCGGGCCCACGGCGCGCCGCTTGATCGGGGTCGGATCGATCGTCCAGGGCATGTTGCCGCGCGATTTAAAGCACGGCGTGGCGGAAATTCGCGGCCAGGAACCCCAACTCCCGGCGGTCTGGACGGCGCTTGCAGAGATGCGTCAGCCGCTCGTCTTTATCCATGGCGACGCTGACACATTCGTGCCGCTGTCCGCCTCCCAGCGCATCGCCAACGAGTATCGGCACACGCTGATTTCGGTCCCCGGGGGCGACCATTTCCTCAATGCCTGCTGCGTCGACCCCCTCTGGGAGGCGATCGAGCATGCTATAGCCGAGGCCGAGGGCCGCGAAAGCGCAGAGCCGCCGCCCACCCCGGCGCTGGCTAGCGCACCCTAAACCGCTTAACCAAAGCCCCAGCAGCGTCCTTGCTTCGCTGGCCTTCATCGGCTAGAAGCCCCGCTTCTTTTCCCACCCCATTTGCGAATTTGAAGGCTCGAAGGCCATGGCCGGCATCGTTTTGAACGTCGAAAAGCGCGAAAAAGTCGGCACCGGCGGCGCCCGCGCAACCCGTAATGCTGGCCTGATCCCCGGCGTCATTTATGGCGGCGAACGCGGCGCTGTGCCGATTGAGATCAACTCGAAGGACGTCGTGATGGCGCTCCGTTCGGGCAAGTTCCTCTCTCACCTGGTCGAGATCGACGTGAAGGGCGAGCGTCAGCCGGTGATTCCGCGCGACATTCAGTTCCATCCGGTCACAGACGCGCCGATCCATGTCGATCTGTATCGCGTCGAGCCGGGCGCTGAGATTTCCATCGACGTCGTCGTGCACTTCAAGAACCATGCGGATGCGCCAGGCCTGAAGCGCGGCGGCGTGCTCAACATCGTCCGCCACACCATCAAGCTGCGCTGCCAAGCCGATAAGATTCCGGAGGAGATCGTGGTCGACCTCACCGGCCGCGAAATTGGCGACTCGATCCACATTTCCTCGATCAAGCTGCCAGAAGGCGCCCGTCCCGTGATCCGCGACCGCGATTTCACCGTCGCCACCATCGCCGGTCGCAAGACGGAAGAAGAAGTCGTCGCCACGCCCGCCGAAGGCGCAGCCGCGCCAGCCGCAGGCGCTGCGGCTCCCGCGGGCAACTAAATCTGCTGCGACTTCAGAACGAAGCTTGGCCTCCGCTTCGGGCCGCGCGGGCAATAGTCCGCTCTCGACCTCGTGCGCTCAACGCACGATAAGAATTCCATGTTGCTCATCGTCGGCCTCGGCAATCCTGGCGCGAAATATGCCGGCAATCGGCACAATATCGGCTTTATGGCCGCCGATGCGCTCGCCGCTGGGTATAAGTTCGGTCCGTGGAAGAAGAAGTTTCGCGGCGAGATTTGCGAAGGCCAGATTGGCGGCGTACGCACTCTGATCCTTAAGCCGCAGACATACTATAATGATAGCGGCCATTCCGTCGCCGAGGCGGCGCGCTTCTATAAGATCCCGCCCAAGCAGATCGTCGTTTTCTATGACGAGATTGATCTGGCGCCGGGGCGTTTCCGCATGAAAACGGGCGGCGGCGCGGCAGGAAATAATGGCGTGCGCTCCATGATCGCTTGGCTCGATGACGATACGTTCCGTCGCGCGCGCATGGGCACAGGCCATCCCGGCGACAAAGACAAGGTGATGGGCCACGTGCTCAGCGACTTTCACAAAGCCGAGCACAGCTGGCGCGACGCTTTGCTTGAAGCGATCGTGAAATCCGCGCCGCTTCTCGCTCAAGGCGAGGACGAGAAATTCCAAGGCGAAGTGATGCGTCTGGCGCCCGCGCAAAAAGCCGACCCGCGCAAGGGTGCGGCGTCAGAGCAAAGCTAGCGCCGGCGCAGTTCGACTTTGCGGGTTTCAGACTTGCAGATGTTCGTGACCATGCCGGTCACGCCAGCGCGCTCCATCGCGCGCACGGCTTTCTCGACATTCCAGTGCTGCACCACCAGCACGCGCTCATGGCTGTCCACCGAGCGCAGCAATTTCGCGGCGCGTTCGAGGTGACGCTCGGAACCAGAACGATCGATCACCACGGCACGCGTGCGGCGCTTGGTTTTTTCTTGTTTGAGCCGCCGGCGGCGCGCCGCGGCCTTTTCTTGTGGGGCGATCCAATCGCCGCCCCAGCCATCTTTGTAACCCCGGGACCCACGCGACCGTGAACGAGCCATAGCTGCTGCTCCCCGGCTGTGGATAAAATCATGATTCGCTCACAACGCCAAAGCAACGACTACGTTTCGCCTACGGGACGACTGCATTGCGGCGGCGCGAAGACTTGCTATGTGAGCCACTGCAACATGATTGAAGTGATCCTCCTCTACGCGCCTTCGCTTCTGTGCGGCATTCATGTCGTGCGCACTGGGAGGGAGATGTTTTGGCTTTGGCTGATGGTGATCGGACCGATCATCGCGCCGGCCTTTTACTTCTTCGCCGTTCTCGTGCCGGAATGGATGGGCGGACGCACGGCGCGCGGCGTCGGCCAAGCAGCGCGTCAGGCGCTCGACCCTGAGCGCGATTTCCGCGCCGCCAAAGCCGCGCTCGAAGACACCCCAACCATCGGCAATCGCATGCGCCTCGCCAATGCCGCCGAGGCGCTCGACCGCTGGCCTGAGGCCGAAGCGCAGTGGGCGCTTGCCGTTGAGCAAAGCCCGGAAGACCCCGCCGTGTTGATGGGGCATGCGCGGACGTTGTTGCAATTGCAGCGCTGGCAGGAGGCGCTGGCGCGGCTGGAACAACTGAAAGCGCTCGGCCGCGAAGGCGAGACGCCCCAAGCCACGCTGGCCTTCGCCCGCGCCTATGAGGGCCTTGGCCGCAACAAGGAGGCCGACGCCGCCTACCGCTTCGCCGCCGACCGCGTGCCTGGCCTTGAGGCCGGCGGACGTTATGTCGCCTTCATGGCCAAGACCGGCCGGCGCGAAGATGCGGAAGTTGGCTTGGCGGAATTGGACCGGCGCCTCGCCAAAATTGCAGGGCCGCTCCGCGCCGAAGCGCGCATCTGGCGCGACATGGCCGCTCGTGCGATGGGCCGCTGACGGATTTCGAAGGACCGATCATGGGTTTCAAATGCGGCATTGTGGGTTTGCCGAATGTCGGCAAGTCCACGCTCTTCAACGCGCTGACCAAAACCGCTGCGGCGCAGGCGGCGAACTATCCGTTCTGCACCATTGAGCCCAATGTCGGCGAAGTGGCGATGCCGGAGCCGCGCCTCAATGCACTCGCCAAGATCGCCGGCTCCAAGGAGATCATCCCGACACGGATGAATTTCGTAGACATTGCCGGCCTCGTGCGCGGTGCTTCAAAGGGCGAAGGGCTGGGCAATCAATTCTTGGCGAACATTCGTGAGTGCGACGCCGTGGCGTATGTGCTGCGCTGTTTCGAGAATGACGACATCACCCATGTCGAAGGCCGCATTGATCCGATCGCCGATCTGGAGACGGTCGAAACTGAATTGATGCTGGCCGACCTCGAAAGTCTCGAGAAGCGCATCACCAATCTCGAGAAGAAGGCCAAAGGCGGCGACAAGGATTCCAAGCTCACCTTGGACTTGGTGCTGCGCGCCAAGGCGCTGCTGGAAGACGGCAAGCCCGCTCGTCTCACCAAACGCGCACCGGAAGAAGAAAAAGCCTTCCATATGCTGCAACTCCTCACCGCCCTGCCCGTGCTCTATGTGTGCAACGTCAATGAAGAGGACGCCGCCAAGGGCAACGCGCATACGGCCCGCGTCGAAGAACGCGCTAAGCAAGAGAACGCCGCCTGCGTCATCATTTGCGCGCAGCTGGAAGCGGAGATCGCCGCGCTTTCCGATGACGAGCAGGCCGAATTCCTGGCTACAGTAGGCTTGGAAGAACCCGGCCTCACCCGTCTTATCCATGCCGGCTATGATCTGCTCGGCCTGCAGACTTATTTCACTGTCGGTCCCAAAGAAGCGCGCGCGTGGACCATCCAGAAGGGCTGGACTGCGCCGCAAGCCGCCGGCGTCATTCATGGCGACTTCGAGAAGGGCTTTATCCGCGCTGAAACGATCTCCTATCAGGACTTCATCGCCTTCAACGGCGAACACGGCGCGAAAGAGGCCGGCAAGATGCGGCTTGAAGGCAAGGACTACATCGTCAAGGAAGGCGATGTGATGCACTTCAGGTTCAATGCCTAGGCCGATCTTCCCGACACCGACCAATACGCTTTCGACGTTTGAACTGGTTGTGATGTGCGCCGCACTGACGGCGCTCAATGCGCTGTCCATCGACATTATGCTGCCAGCGCTGCCCAATATCGGGGCCGACTTTTCGGTCGCGCATGAGAATGACCGGCAACTCGTCATCCTTTCTTACGTCGCGACCTTCGGCGTCGGGCAACTTTTCTATGGCCCGCTCACGGATGCGCTTGGGCGAAGGCCGGTGCTGGTTTGGGCGCTGGGGCTCTTCGTCGTCGGCACGCTTCTGTGCGTGGTGGCGAGCAACTTCACGCTCTTCCTGCTTGCCCGCGCGCTGCAAGGCCTTGGCGCGGCTGCGACACGCGTGATCGCCACCGCCGTGGTGCGCGACCTTACTGATGGCCGCCGCATGGCGCAGATCATGTCCATGTCCATGAGCGTGTTCATGGTGGTGCCTGTTATTGCGCCAAGCCTTGGTCAGCTCATTCTCTTCGTTGGGCCTTGGCGCTGGGTGTTCGCGGCGCTGCTGATCTATGCCGTGCTCATTCTGCTTTGGGCGGCGTTGCGCCTACCGGAAACGCTGGCGCCGGAAAATCGCGAAAAACTGCGGCCCATGGCGGCGCTTTCGCTTTATGCCCGCGTTATCAATAATCGCCAGACCTTCGGCTATACTGTCGCCGCTACATTCGGCGTGGCGTGCCTATTCGGTTATGTCGTTTCCTCGCAGCAAATTTTTGTCGAAGTATTCGACATGGGGGCGACATTCCCGATCGCCTTTGCCGGCTTAGCGATGGCGTTGTCACTTGGAAGTTTCATCAACTCGCGCATAGTCATGCGGTTCGGCATGCGCCGCATCGCGCATTGGACTTGCGTGTGGATTACAGGGATCGCGGCTCTGCACGCTGCGCTCGTCTTCTTCGGCGCGCATTCGCTGTGGTTGTTCCTGGCCCTGTTTGGCGTCACCTTCGGCGCGTTCGCCATGGTGGGCAGCAATTTCAACGCGCTCGCCATTCAACCGGCGAGCCATGGCGCGGGGTCGGCCTCGGCCATGTTCGGCGCAGTGACGACATTTGGCGGCTCGGTGCTCGGCGGCTTTATCGGGCGCTTGTATGATGGGACAGTGCTGCCCTTCCTTGGCAGCATTGCGCTGCTGGGCCTCGCCATGCTCGCGGCGGCGTATTGGACCGAACGCGGCAAGCTGTTTCGCGAAGGCTCTGGCTAGCGCTGCAAGCGGCTGCCGTGCGTATCCATCCGGATAATGCCGGGCCCGCGCTGCAAGCGGAAGGAAACCGTGCCACGCTCATAATCGATCGCTATGGCGCGTGTCCGGCGGAGTGCATCCATCCCAATCAGCAGTGTGGGTTCGTTTTGCAGCCCCCACAGTTCAAAGATGTGGAAGTCGCCCACATAGGCGACGAGATCGCTAATCGTCAGATCGCCTAACTCCAGGGTCGGAAGCCCGACCACATCGTCGAGCACAATTGGCGCGCCAGCGCTGTAAGCGCGCGCGGCGGTCAACGCATCGGTCATCGAGGCGGCGCGAGCAGCGAGCGCGTTACGTAAAGCGGGATTCGCCAGCGTCACATCGGAGCCAGTATCGACGAGAACATTCACCTCTGTGTCGCGAATGGCGCCAGGCAGCACCACCAAGTGGCCGAAGCGCAAGACGCCGCGCACCGTCGTCCAGTTGCTGCCGAGACGATAAGCGCGGGCTGCGGGCGAAATCTCGATGCAGCGCCGGCGAAAATCCAAAATAAGGCGCCGACCCGCCATGCCGTCCACGCCCAAAAGCCCGTCCTGACCCGCTAGAACCGGGCCTTGCAGCAGCGGCATGGGTCGCGATTGCAACTCGACGGGACCGTATTGAAGCGTGTTGACTTCAACCAACGGCGCCGGCGTCACGTCATGGACCGAATGCACTTCACCGACCCCAATAGGCGTCAAACCAAGCGTGCTGGCGAGATCCTGTGACAGCACCGAACGATTAGCGCCGGTGTCGACGATGAAGCGGTACGGACCGCCGCCATTGACAGAAACCGGTATGACGACGCGACCGGTGCGGTCCCCCGTCGTCCGCCCGACCGCTGCCTCCAAGGCAGCGGTCTCACTCGCCACTGGCAAATCGGTCGTGGCGATGCAATCTGCCGCGCGGGCGCGCGCAGGCGCGAACGCGGCAAAAGCGGCAAAGATGAAGACTGAGAGCGAACGTATCATTATGCGGCAGCTTTGCCCGTGTCGGCGTGCGCCGCCAGCGCCGCACGTCTCAAATTCGTGCGAGCGCGCCGCAGTCTCGACGCGGCGCGCGCCCCATGCCACATGAGCGCCATGGCGCTCGAACGTATTTCTGTCCGCGGCGATGGCGGCTTTGCTCTGCCCGTCCTGCATGCAAAGCCAGCTGGCGCATCGCGCGGCGCGGTAATCGTGATCCAGGAAATTTTTGGCCTGACCGACCACATCGCCGAGATGACCGAAGCCTTCGCAGCTGCGGGATACGACGCTTATGCGCCGGGCTTGTTTGAGCGTATCGAGCCTGGCTTTCACGCCGGTCATGATGCGCCCGGCATCGATAAAGGCCGCGCTGCAGTCGCCGCCACGCCCTGGGCGCAGGTCGCGGCGGACGTCCAGGCCGTTATCGATTCCGCCGCCAAACCCGCCTACGTCACTGGCTTTTGCTGGGGCGGGGCGGCCAGTTGGCTGGCCGCTGCGCGTTGCAGCAGCCTCAAGGCCGCCTCCTGCTTTTATGGCCGCGCCATCGCCGATCTGTTGGGGGACGAGCCGCAAATTCCGGTCATGCTGCATTACGGCGCCGGCGATGCTTCGATCCCGATGGAGAATGTCGAACGCGTGCGGGCTGCAACACCGCTCTCGCCACTCTATCTGTACGAGGCGGGCCACGGTTTTTGCCGCAAAGGCAGCGGCGATTGTAATGAAGCAGCCTGCAAGCTGGCGTTCAAACGCACGCTGGATTGGTTCGCGCGCTGGCGCTGAAGGAGACGCGCATGGCTCTTGATCACGTTTCCGTGGGCGTCACCAATGCGACCCGCTCAAAGGCGTTTTACGACGCCGTGCTGGCCCCGCTCGGCATGGCGCCAATCTTCCCGGTTGAGATCGCCGGCCGGCTCGTCGGCGTCGGTTACGGCGCCAACAACAAACCCAGCTTCTGGATTCAGCTGCCGATCAACCACCAGCCCGCCAGCATGGGCAATGGCGTGCACATCGCCTTCAGCGCGCCAAACCGCGCGGCGGTGGACGCCTTCTATCTGGCCGCGCTCGACCAAGGCGGCGTCGAAGACGGCGCGCCGGGCCTGCGGAGCGAATATCATCCGGATTATTACGCCGCGTTCGTGCGCGATCCTGATGGGAATAAGATTGAAGCGGTGAGCCACGCGCACGAGTGAGGGCGTCTTTGCACCTTCTCCCGCTGCGCGGGAGAAGGTGGCTGAGCACCCAGTGCGAAGCCGGATGAGGGGACCACGTTGTCGGCAGTAATTGAGCGTAATCGGAAGCGCGCCACATCCTGCTAGCAGAGCGCACCCCTCATCCGTCGCTCGCTAAGCTCGCGACACCTTCTCCCCTCAAGGGGAGAAGGTGCTCCCCACCACCAGGCGCGTTCGCTTGCCCCCATTCCCCGGCCCTGCTAGCACCGCCGCTCCCCCATGCCGCAGACCTCGCCTCTCCTCAATGTCATGATCGCCGCCGCGCGCAAAACCGCGCGGGCGCTGTCGCGCGATTTTGGCGAGATCGAGAACTTGCAGGTGTCGCGTAAAGGCCCGGCAGATTTTGTATCCGCCGCTGACCTCAAAGCCGAGAAGACGCTGTTCGAAGAACTCTCCAAGGGCCGCCCTGGCTATGGCTTCCAGATGGAAGAACGCGGAACCGTTGAAGGCACGGACAAGACCAATACCTGGCACGTCGATCCGCTCGACGGCACCACCAACTTCCTACACGGCATTCCGCATTTCGCCATCTCCATCGGCCTTGAGCGCGAGGGCGTGCTGGTGGCGGGGGTGGTTTACAACGTCATTCGCGACGAACTGTTCTGGGCCGAGAAAGGCCAAGGCGCTTATCTGAATGATCGCCGCATCCGCGTCGCCGCGCGCAGCGAGATGCGCGACTCCATTTTCGCCTGCGGCACACCCTTCCTCGGCAAACCCGGCCACGAGCAAGCGCTGACCGAGATTGGCCGCGTCATCGCCAAAAGCGCGGGCGTGCGCCGCCTCGGCGCCGCCTCGCTCGATATGGCTTATGTCGCCGCCGGCCGGTTTGACGGCTATTGGGAGCGCGGCCTCAATTCATGGGACGTCGCCGCCGGCGCCGTCATCGTGCGCGAGGCGGGTGGCTTCGTAAAAGAGATTGATGGCGGCGATTTCCTGAAAACCGGCGCCGTTATCGCCGCCAATGAGCGCCTCTTGCCGCAACTCACGCAAACGGTGCGCGGCGCGTGAAGGCTGAGCGGCGCGTCTCCACCTGGGAGATTGTCGCCTTCGCGGCGCCCGCCGCGCCGCTGCTGGCCATCGGCCTGCCCACCATCATGTTCCTGCCGCAGCACTACATACGCGACCTCGGCATCGAGGCTGGCGCGTTCCTGTTCGTGTTGGCGCGCGTGCTGGATGTGCTGATCGATCCGGTGCTTGGCGGCTTGCAGGACCGCACTGTCTCGCGCTGGGGGCGGCGGCGGCTCTGGCTCGTCCTCTCCTGCCCGGTGCTGATGGCGCTGGTCTATTGGGCGTTCCTGGGGCTTGCTCCAGGTTCGAGCGCGATCCTCGCCGGCATCGTCGTGCTGCTGCTCTTCACCGCGTTCGCCTCCATGATGATCGCCCATCTCGGCTGGGCCGGCGAAATCGTCCCGACCTATCATGGCCGCACGCGCACGCTTGGCGTGGTGCAGATCTTGAGTCTCTCCGGACAAGTCGGCGTGCTCGCACTGGCCGCCTATGTGATGCAGGCCGGCGGCGATGGGGCAGCGGTCGTCAACGCCATGGGCTGGCTGCTGATTGTGTTGCTGCCGGTGACCACGGCCTGCGCGGTTTTGTTCGCGCCGGAACGCCAATTGCCGCCGCAAGCGCATCTGAGCTTCGTTGATTCCGTCCGCGCGGTTTGGGCCAACACCTTCGCGCGGCGCGTCTTGCTCGCCGATGGGCTATTCGGCATCGCCCAAGGCGTGGCTGGAACGCTGTTCGTATTTTATTTTCAGTTCGTGCTCGGCTTCGAGCGCGAGTCGAACACGCTGTTGTTCATCTATTTCGTCTCCGGCCTGCTCGGCGTGCCGCTCTGGATGTGGGCCAGCCGGCGGTTCGGCAAACACCGGGCGATGCAGGGCGTGCTGGTCTACACAGCGCTCACGACACTTCTGCTTCCAGCGGCGCCCGCGGGCAATTTCGCCATCGCTGCGCCGCTGATGGCGGTGGCTGGCCTCGGGCAAGGCGGCGGCATCTTGTTGTCGCGCGCGCTCATGGCCGATGTCGTGGACGAAGATGAATTGCAGACCGGCGCGCGACGCTCCGGCCTCTATTTCGGTTTGCTGCTGACGACCTCGAAGCTCGCCATCGCCGCAGGTCCGCTGGCTCTGGTGATCCTGCAACTGATCGGCTTCGACGCCGCGCTCGGCGGACAAAACTCGCCAACCATGCTGTTCGCGCTCGGCGCCATGTTCGTCGGCGGCCCGGTGATCGCGTGCGCGATCGCCGCCTGGGTGCTGCAAAATTATCCGCTGGACGAAAAGGCTCAGGCCGCGCTCGCAGCCGCCATCGTCGCGCGCCACGCGGCGAAGAGCGAAAATATTCTCGGGCCATCGACCAAATAGCGCTTCCACAGGCGCTTCGGCTCGCTGATCAGCCGATGCAGCCATTCCAGACGCAGGGCGCGCATCCATGCGGGCGCGCGCGCCGTCTTGCCGGAAAGAAAATCCAACGCCGCGCCAACGCAAAGCCCGACACCCGTCGCGCCTTCGATCTGGCTGATTGCGTAGGCGACCATTTCCTGTTGCGGCGCGCCCACGCAAATGAAGGTAAAGCGCGCGCCATGCGCAGCAGCGAAAGCGGCCGCCTCCACGATCGCTTGCGGGTTTGAGGCCAGCCCAGCCGGCGCATTGTGCCAGCGTATGTCAGTCAGGCCGAAACGGCGGCGCAAAGCGGCGATGGCTTGGCGGTCGCCGCCAATAATGGTCACCGCTTCATCCTTATCGATCACGCGCGCGAACAGCATTTCGGCGAGATCAGCGCCGGGCGCGCTCGGCAGATAAAGGCCAGCGCGCGCGCTCAGCAGTTCCAGGATGCGGCTGTCATTCAGCGTCAGCCACGCATGTTCATAAAGCGCGCGCCGCGCCGGCTCGCGCGACAGCTTCACCATGTGATCGACATTCGGCGTTGTCACATAAGCGAATGGCGCGGCCAGGGTAGCGCGCGCCGTGATCACATCGAGCGCCGCATCACGATCAAAGGGCGTGAAGTTCAGACCCAGGAAATTAACCGCGCTGATCGCCCCAGCGCCTGTATCGAAAGCCATCGTATTAACCCAAACAGGCTGTTAACCGCCTCGTTTGAGCGCCCTATGCAGAAACCGGGCCGGATGCAGCAGGTCGAGCGAAGTGCTTGAAAGCGCTTGTGGTTCGCCGAACATCTCGGCCGCGATGCGCTCGCCTAGAATAGGCGCGAGGGTCAAACCGCGCGCGCCCAGCCCGCCTAAAACGTAAACGCCGCGATGGGCCGCCTGCGCCGAATTAGCATCGCCTTCACCACCTTTGGCGATGGCGGCGTTCAATTTTAACCACGCCTCCGCATCCGGCAGCAGCCCCGCAACGGGCGCGCGATCGGGCGTGGCGGCGCGCACTGCGGCCCGCGAATTGAGTTTACCGGCGTCAAGCCGCGCGGCGATGTCCGGCGCGATCTTAGCGAGCGCTGCAAGGTTTTGGCGCTGACTATCCTGCGCAGGCGCTTCTATTTTCTCGAAGGTCGCACCAAACAACACGCCGCCCTCGAACGGAGCGACATAGCTGCCGCATGTCAGCGCGTGCGCCGGGGGCGCGTCCACAGCGCCCCACTCGATTTGCCCGCGCGTCAGCTGCAGCGGCAAAAACGCAGCTGGCGCAAACGCCTTCAGCGCAGCTCCGCACGCCAGCACCACGGCGTCCGCCTTTAGCACAGCGCGTCCATCGCCCGCACGCACAATCCAGGCATCGCCCGCGGCTTCGAGCGCAGCGACGTCAGCCTCAAGCATCAGCTTCCCCGCTTTCAGCATCGCTTGCAGCGCAGCGATCGGCCGCACCAGGCCGGCGCGGGGATGCAGCGCATCCTCTCCAACGCGCGCGAACCCATCTTCGGGCAAAGGCGGATCGGCGAGCAGATCAGCGAGCGCCTGCGCCGCGCGCGCGTCCTGCGCGCGTTCGATCACGCCGCACGGTTCAAGCACGCCTAAAGCTTCATAGGTGGCGATCGCGTCGAGATAAGCTGCGAGGAAGAACTCAGCCAGCGCGCCGCCCCGATCAAGCCGCGGCATAACCAATCCGGCGGGATTGCCGCTCGCGCCCGCGCCAAGTTCGCGCGCGGCGTCGAGCACAACTGTTTCGACGCCGCGCAGCGTCAGCGCTCGCGCGCACGCCGCGCCAGCAATGCCCGCGCCAATAATGGCGACGCGCTTGGGGTCGCGGGAGGCGTAGGGATAGTAGGGAGCGGCGATCGCGGCGGGCGAAGCGCCGGGCGCCCGTATCGCTTCCAGCCTTTCACGCTTGCCGCCAAAGCCTGGTTTGCGCGCGACTTCAAAGCCTGCCGACTCCAAATTCCGGCGCACCTTACCCGCCACGCTGAATGTTGCGACACGCGCATCGGGCGCGCTGAGGCGAGCTATCTCGCCCATTACATCGGCGCTCCACATGCACGGATTACGCGCGGGCGCGAAGCCATCGAGAAAAAATGCGTCGAACGAGCCGCGCAACGCGGCAAGAGCTGACGCCGCCTCGCCGATCAGCACGGTCAGCGCAAAGCCATCTTCGGGAAACCAGAGTCGCTGCGCGCCATATGCACGCACCGGCCAGCGCGCGAGCAAGCGCTGGGATAGGTCCGCAATCTCTGGAAACGCCGACAAGGCGCGCGCTACATCTGCGCGCGCCATCGGGAACGCTTCGATGGAATACATATGCAAAATCGCATGAGGCTCGCGTGTCGCTCGCCATGCGCGCCAAACCGCCAGCGCGTTCAAGCCGCTGCCAAATCCAAGTTCGCAAATGGCGAAGCGCGCGCGCCCGCGCCAGCGCTCAGGCAGGCCGCAACCGGTGAGATACACCGCATCGCCCTCAGCAAGACCACCGCTCTTGGAAAAATAAACGTCATCAAACGTCGCGGCGCACGGCACGCCGTCTTCGCTCCATCTCAAATCGGGTTGCGGCGGCAGCCTGGGCATCGCAGCCAGTGTATATAAAGCAAAAACAAACGGGCCGCTCTTTCGAGCGACCCGTTGTTTTGTAATGGGTTCAAGAACCGATTACGGCGTGGTCGGCGGAGCCGTGGTCACGCCTTCAGCCGCCGTGGTGGTGTCGGCAGCGGTGGTGGTGTCGGCCGGAACTTCCGGAGCAGCTTCCGCAGGCGCCGCTTCTTCAACGGTGGCCGCCGGCTCTTCCACGGTGGTGGTTTGGCCGCAGGCCGCAACGCCGAAAGCAAGAACAGCAGCAATGCCGGCCGTCAGGCCGAGTTTCAACTTCGTCATAGGTTCCATCCCTCGTCCCAGCGTCGAGTTCCGCTCAACGCATCGGACTCCCATGCCAAGTATTAACCGTGCTGGCAAGCTACACCCCCTGGCGGGGGCATCCATTTTCGCATAGCGCGGAGTCAGGGTCGGCGTGTCTGCGCGCTGAGACTGTTCGCGGGCTCTAGCCCTCTGTGGCCGCGGCGAGAGCCTCTTCCAGCTGGGCAAAACTCGGCTGCATCGACGTGGGCACAGAGCCGCGCCCGATCTCCACCGAGACCTGCGCCGCATTGCCGTGCAGGTGCGCGACCAGCACGTCGCGGATGATCTTATAAAATTGCCCGTCATGCTCGATCACGGCGTTCAAACGCTGCGCCATCGGCCCGACAATGCCGTAGGCGAGGAACACGCCGAGAAAGGTACCGACCAGCGCCTTGCCGATCATCAGGCCGAGCACTTCTGGCGGCTCATTAATGGCGCCCATGGTTTTCACGATGCCTAGCACGGCCGCCACGATCCCGAGCGCCGGCAGGCCGTCCGCCATGTTCTGCAGCTGTTGCGCAGGGTGCAGGCTTTCGTGGTGGTGCTTCTCGATCTGTTTTTCCATGGCGTCTTCGACCTGGTGCGGGTCGTCGAGGTTCATGGTCATCATGCGCAGCGTGTCGCAGATGAAATCGACCACGAAATGATCTTTGCAGAGCTTGGGGTATTTCTGAAAGATCGCGCTCTCGCTGGGCTTTTCGATATGCGCCTCGAGCGCCACCACGCCCTTGGTCTTCATCAGCTTGGTGAGCTGGAACAGCAGAGCCAGCAGATCGCCATAGTCCTTCTTATTCCATTTCGGACCTGAAAGAACTTTGGAGAAGCCGCCGACGACGCTCTTCAGGCCGTTCATGTCATTACTGATGATCAGCGCGCCGACTGCGGCGCCGAAGATCATCATGAACTCCATCGGCGCGGCTTCGATGATGACTTCGAAATGGCCGCCGGCGAGCATGAAGCCGCCGAAGACCATGCCGAACACCACCACGAGGCCGATAATTGGAAACATGCGCCCCAACTGCCAGAAGGACCGAAGAGTCCGAGAAAACGGAAAAACCCTAGGCACTTATGCCCAGCCGTACTTAATGCGCCGTTTCCTTTGACGCGTTGTGCGGGCGCGGCGGGCGGTCTATCGCAGAATGCGCCCCATGCCGGATTCCAGCGCCGCACCTGACGCGCCTTCGAGCGCCCGAACGCCCAACCCGCGTGCGCGCTTTTACCTCTTGTTCATCTGCCTGCTTGTCGTTGGGGCAGGTAATTCGATGCTCGCGGCGCTATTGCCGCCGCTGGTGCGCCGGCTCGGCCTGCCCGATTCCAGCATCGGCTGGATCTTCGCGCTCT
>JANRIP010000047.1:0-23904 GCA_033764855.1 Hyphomonadaceae bacterium
GTCACGGGACAATAGTCATCGCGGCGTCTCGGCGCAGCGATAGCTGTTCGTGAAACTCGCGCCTATCGGGGAGGGTTACTTGTGAATCATTGTTTGATCAGCGTGCTGACTGCTGCGTTGTGTGTGACTTCTTGTTCGACACCAGCGTCCACGAGGACGGGGTCGTCAAACACCCCCGCGACGCAGACGTATAGCCAAGCCGTAGATGAGCTGATCTCCACAACTCGAACCGAGGACTCATACCAGCGCACTACAATGAGGGAGCTTGAGCCGTGCAGGTTTGCTTTCGAAATCGCACCGGGAATGCAATCAGTCCTTCAGTTTTCTTTTGACGTACGTCAGCTGAACCTCAACGCGATCTCCGCTGCAGAAGGTCAAGCCGCACAAAGCGATGGTTTCGCTCGTCGCATTGCCTGCTCCGAAAATCAGGGCTTCTGCGTGTCCTACAACGGCATGCCCATAGACTACGTTGAAATCGTCTCGCCAACGCCAGAAGACCTAGACCGCGCCCTTGGCGCCCTGCGGCAAGCACAATCCGCGTGCTCGCAAGCGCCTCCGCCGGCTGGCTGACGACAGGCTGCAAACGTCGAAATGCAGCCAGTTCGACATTTCTTCCGGGTGGCCGAATCCAGTCGCCTTTATGCCATTTAGATAGTCCGCGCCGCAGCGATCCGGACGCTTCCGGTCAGCTCCATGCGCGGTCCGCGGCGAATGAAGATAGCGAAGGCGCCGCCGCCATAACTCTCTTGGATATGGGTGAGCAAGCCTCGAAAGGGATAGGCTCGCAGTAGCGCCGGCTTGAGCGTGCGTCCATTCACGAGCCGATAGACATACACGGTGAGGTCAGGATCGGGATCGCGTAGCAGCATGTGGAGCTTTTCTTCCAGTCTGACGCTGCCGTTGATGTCGGGGATTGAGCGGTGACGTTTCGGTGTTTTGCCGGAAACCTCACCTTTAACCGCCGTGTGTGTGGCGTCGCGTTGCGTTTTGTGCGCCTCCTGTGCGCCCTTTTTGTGCGCGCTTGTGTGGCGCTTATGGGCGGGCGAGCGTGGCCTCATCGCGCTTCTCCCGCACCGCGCTCCGGCGCAGCGGCGCGTGCTGCCTGGGTCGCGGCTTCACAGGCGCGCCGCCAGGCGTCGGCGGCGTCCCGGGCGATCAGAGTACGGCGACCGGCTTTGAAGATCGCCAGCCTGCCGGCCTTGATTTCGAGATAGGCGAAACTGCGAGAGACGCCATAAGCGCGGCAAAACGAGGCCACGTCATAGGCTTGGATGTCGGTAGTGCTCGTCATAGTCCTTTTGGCTCCATTGGGGTGTGGATGGAGCCAGGACGAGGCCACGATCAGCGCTCATTGTCCAAAAATGTGATCTTGCTCAAATCGCCGTCGAAAGCGTCATTGTTCGTCGCGGGTGTAGCGCCGGCAATCGTCTTTGCGCAGTCGAGTGATTGTGCCGTGCGGAATTTCCGCATCGAGCACGACAGAGGCGAAGGTTTCCGCTTCCTGATTGGGAGCGCGGCCGGGAAAATAGAGCTGCAACAGATCAAACAGCTCCAGCAGCACAAAGTTGCGTTGCGATACGCCGCGTCGGCGCGGCGCTCCTGGCGGGTCGTCTATTGAAGCACCTTGGTCGATGCTTGAGGCAATATCGCCCAAGATTTCGAGCAATGGCGCCCGTTCGCAAACCTGCGCTCGCGTGTCCCCAAGATCATCTTTGGCTGCCGGCGCGCGATCATAGATGACGCCGCCGAGTTCCACCTGCACGGCTGCAAACTCCGCATCATGGGCTGCGTCGTCGATCCATTGTTTCAGCCGCCGGGCCAGATCTCGCCGTGCATCGATCGTAACCGACGATTCGTGCTGCCCGGAATTCCATCCTGCATCGGCGGCGCAGGCGGCGCTGCGATAGAGGATAAGGATTTCCCGTTCCGGGACGCCGCGGTGGCGCAACTGCGCGATGATGGACTCAATGCGCTGGTCTTTGCGCAGGCGTCGATACGCGTCGGCCATCTCTGGCGATGTGTTTCCGACGAAGGCGTCGTCGTCAAACTCGTGGTCTGGCGCAGTCATGACGCCGCCGCTCGCAACTCATCCGACTGATCGGGTCTATCGTGAAGCGAGCCGCGGCGCGGCTGTTTGACCAGCTGGCCGCTGCAATAAAGCTCCCACGCCTGCATCAGCTCCCGGCGCTTATCGAACAAATCGCGTCGCCGATAAGCGGCTTCGGTCTTGTCTTCGATCACATGCGCCAGCGCCATTTCCGCGACCTCACGTGAGAAATCAGTCAGCTCCGAGGTCCAATCCCGGAACGAGGAGCGAAAGCCGTGCGGCGTGATCTCGCCAAAGCCCATGCGATCCAGCAGCACCTTGAAGGCGCTGTCCGACAGCGCCAGGCCTCTCGTCGGGCCCGGAAACACCAGATCGCCATTGGTCTTGGCTCTGGCGTCTTTGAGGATCGCCAGCATGCGTGTCGTTAAAGGAACCCGGTGCTCCCGCTTCGATTTCATGCGCGCGGCCGGGATGGTCCAGACGCCTTTGTCGACATCGATCTCCCGCCATTCGGCGTTGCGCACTTCTCCAGAGCGGCAGGCGGTCAGGATGAGGAATTCCAACGCCCGGGCGGCTGGGGCTTCGCGGGTGCGCAGCTGCGCCATGAAGTCGGGCACCGCTTCGAACGGCAATGCCGGGTGGTGGCCGCGCGTCAGCTTTTGACGCTTGGGCAGCAATTGATCGAGATGGCCGCGCCAGCGCGCCGGGTTTTCGCCACTGCGCAAGCCTTTGGCCTTGGCGGCGTCGAGCACGCGTTCGATCCGTCCGCGCAGGCGCGATGCGGTTTCCGGCCGCTTGGTCCACAGCGGTTTGAGACACGCCAGTACATCTTCTGTGTCGATGTCGGCGAGCGGTCGCGGCCGCAGCGGCGCGGCATACTGGGTGAGCGTCATGCGCCATTGCGCAACGTGCTTGGCGCTGTGAAAGCCTGACTCAAGATCATCGATCAGGCTGTCTGCAAAAGCGCCGAAGCTTGGCATCTCGGCCTTCGGCGCTCGTCGCGCTGCGAGCGGATTGACGCCGGCGGCCAGCTGGGCGCGCGCCGCGACGGCCAGATCGCGTGCACGCGCCAATGACACGTCGCGCGCCGAGCCCAGCCCCATCTCGGTGAGCTTGCCGCGCCAGCGATAAAGAAAGGTCCAGCGCCGGCCGCCATTCCTGGAGATAGACAGCCACAAACCGCCGCCGTCACCATGCCGTTTCGGCGTCGTCAGCGTCTGCACCGCACGTGCGCTGAGCTTGTTGAGGGGACGCGCCAAGAAAGTCTCCGCCGCACTCCCTGTGCCCTAATCTCTGTCCCAACAAGGGCGCTTGATTGGCCTAAACTTGGGTGGAAGTGCAGAGATTCATAAGGCGATACACCGCATGTGAATCAAGTGCTTGCAGGAAATTTGGATGCCGCTGGACATCCATGGAGTACGGATCCCACTTCCTCTCTGTCCGCCAGAAATTTCGCTTGGCGTCAGGTCGGTTGGCTCTGTTGGGCGAACCGGCGCGCCATCACCGCGCCGACCATGAGTTGGACTTGGTGATAGATCATCAAGGGCAGCAGCACAGCGCCGACAGTGGCTGCCGGAAAGATCACGCTGGCCATGGGCGCGCCTGAAGCGAGACTCTTCTGCACCCCGCAAAAAGTGAGCGCGACTTTGTCCGCTCGGTCGAACTTCAGCGCTTGAGCCAGGATCGCCGCGCCGAAAATGGCCGCGATCAGCAAGGCGGCGGCGAAGCCTAGAACAATGATGAAATCTGTTGGCGATAATTGCGTCCAAACGCGCTCGACGGTTGCTGAGCTGAAGGCGCGATAGACGATCGCCAAGATCACGCCGCGATCAAACCAGGACAGAGCGGCCTTATGGCGATCAACAAAGGTTCCAATGAGCGGGCGAAACAGATGTCCGGCGATGAAGGGAAGCAGAATTTGCGACACGATCATCTGAATGCTGGTGAGTGTGGCTGTCGTCCCTTGCGCGCCAATCAAAGCAGCGGCGAGCAGCGGCGTGGCGAACACGCCGACCAAGTTTGAAAGCGATGCGCTGCAGATAGCGGCGGGCACATTGCCATGCGCCATCGCCGTATAGGCGATGGATGATTGAACCGTGGAGGGCAGGACGCAGAGATAAATTAGTCCGGTGAGCAAAGCGCCCGGCAGCAGAGATGCGGCGCTGGCGTGGATCAAAATCGCCAAGGCCGGAAACAGGACAAAGGTGAGCGCGAGCGCGGCGAGGTGGAAACGCCAGTGCGCTATGCCCGCCATAATGGCTTGCCGCGAAAGGCGCGCGCCGTGAAGAAAGAACAGCACGCCAATCGCGACATTGGTGACGGGCGAGAGCAAAGCTGCGGCCTGTCCGCGCGCTGGGACCACCAAGGCGATGCTCAGCACCAACAAGATGAGAAATGTAAAGACATCGAGGCGCAGCAGCTTGAGCGCGGGCGCAAGTGGGTTTTTCATCGCCATTGCTTATGCATTTCCCCGCTGATGATCATGATGTTATCGGCCTTGAAAAAAGAGTGTTAACGCCGCACCGACCGAAACGCGCCGGGCGGGTTAGGACTGCGCCCGCCGCGAACGCCCTTGACGGGGCTTGGCGTCAGAAACCGGTTTGACGCTCATCAATTCCTTAAGCACGGGGTTCGGAAACCGTCGCGTGGGCGTGATGGCGTAGAAGGTCTCGCGCAGGCTCGGAAGCGGCCCGCATTCCTTGAGCAGCTTTCCCTCCAGCTCATCGCGCACGACAATCGGGGGAACAACAGCATAGCCCAAGCCCTCGCGCGCCAGCAGCCGCAATAGCGCCATGTCATCGACCTCCGCGGCGATCCGAGGCGTGATCCCCAGACGCTCGGCAAGTGCGTCGAACTCGCCGCGAATGTGATTTTCCAGCGTGGGCACGATCAGCGGCACAGTTGCGAGCAGCGCCGCGGGCGTCTTGGTTCGTTTGGCGTGGGGTGGGCCAATGAGGCTGATTGGCTGATCGGAAATGAGATGCGAGGTCCATGTCGTGGCTTCGTCCCGCGGCGGAAGCGTATTGGAAAGCAGCACATCGATATGGTGCGCATCGAGCATCTGCATAAGCTCGCGCATGGAACCCGAGCGCAAGACGATGCGAACATCTTCGCGGCCGAGCACCGGCTGGAGAAATGCAATCTGAAAGTTGCGCGAGAGCGTCGCCAACGCTCCGATGCGGATGGTGGACCGCTTTGCACGGTCGAGACCTTTGAGTGTGCTTTCCAACTCTTCGGCGGCGTCGAATATGGCGGTGGCGCGCTCCAGCGCCATGCGGCCTGCTTCCGTCAAAACCAATTGGCGACCGCGCCGTTCGAACAGCTCATGGCCGAGCTGAGCTTCGAGCGCCTGCAACTGCACGGACACGGCCGAGGGCGACACATTGAGGCGCTCGGCGGCTTTCACGAGCCCGCCGGACTGGGCGATGGCGTGGAAATAGCGCAAGTGGTGCAGGTTGAGGCTCATGCTTTTGTTCTATTAAACAGAATAATATATTGCAATAATTGAACTGGATGGAAGCAGAGAACCGAGCAACATAGGCGCACTACTCGCTCGGGGAGCTTCAACCCATGTTCTGGACGCCTTGGCTGGCGGCGCTTGCGCCGCTGGCGCTGATGCTCGCCGCGCTATGGCCGCAAGCGCGCCGCGCGCCACTTGTGTTTGCTGATTGGGCTTTTGGCGTGGCGCTGCTTGCGTTCGCCGTTAGCGTTGGTTCGTCGGTCGCGGTCGCTCTTTACGGCGTGCAGGCGACCCCGACGTTCGGGGCTTCCGGCATCGGCGTCAGCCTTTATCTCGACGCTGTGAGCGCGACCATGTTCGTGCTGGTGAGTTTTGTCGGCGTGGCCGTGATCCGCTACAGCCGCAATTATCTCGACGGCGATCCGAACCATGGGCGCTTCTTGCGTCAGCTCTGCTTTACCATCGCTTCAGTGCAAACGCTCATTATCGCCGGAAACCTCGCGACGCTGATCATCGCGTCGATCGCGACGAGCGTGTCGCTCAATCGGCTGCTCTTGTTTTATGGCGATCGCCGCGCAGCGGTTTTGGCTGCACGGAAAAAGTTCGTCGCCAGCCGTTTGGCGGATGCTGCGCTCATAGGGGCAGGTGTGTGCCTCTATCTGGTGTTCGGCAGTTTGGACTATGCCGTGCTGTTTCAAGGCGCGGCGCGCAGTGCAGGGGGAGACCCGCTCGTTTTGGGCGCGGCCTTGCTGATTGCGATTGCTGCGCTGCTCAAATCCGCGCAACTGCCCTTTCATGGCTGGCTGTTGGAAGTGATGGAGACGCCGACGCCGGTGTCTGCCCTGCTGCACGCGGGCATTATAAATGCCGGCGGCTTTTTGGTGATCCGCTTCGCCGAACTGATGGCGCTCTCGACGCCAGCCATGCACACGCTCGCCATTGTCGGCGCGTTGACCGCGCTGTTCGGCTCGCTGGTCATGCTCACACAGACCTCGGTCAAGGTGAGCCTTGCTTACTCGACCATCGCGCAAATGGGCTTCATGTTGTTGCAATGCGGGCTCGGCGCATTCGGCGCGGCGCTCCTGCACATCGTCGCCCACTCACTCTACAAGGCGCACGCCTTCCTCTCTTCGGGCAGCATCATTGATGTTTTGCGCGCCTCTTGGTCGCCCAGCCCCGGCGGGGCGCCGCATCCGGCGCGATTTGGATTTGCGCTTGCGTTTGTTCTTGCCGGCGCCGTCGCGGTGGGCGCTGCTTTCGGCGCAACGCTCGCGGATAAGCCTGGCGTGTTCACGCTCGGCGCGATCTTGATGATGAGCCTGACGCTGCTCGTCGCCAGCGGCCTCGATGAGCGGCCAAGCGCTTACGTCATCGGACGCACGATTGCGGCGGCGATGGGTGTGGGCGCGCTCTACTTCGCGCTGCAAGTGGGCGTCGAGCATGTGCTCGGCGACAGCGTGCCGGCCACCGCCCCGCTGACGGGCGCAGTTGATCTGGCGCTGGTCGGCTTCGTGATCGTCGCCTTCGCCGGCGTGACCTTGCTGCAGAGCCAACTTGGGCGCGTAGCGGCGACGGGCTGGGGGCGGGCGCTCTACGTTCATCTCAGCCAGGGACTTTATCTCAACACCATTGCCAATCGTCTGGCGCTGCGGCTTTGGCCGGCGCGGGCGTCGACTTGAAGGAGAGGCCCATGCTTGCTGAACGCGCACGTGATGACGTGACGGAGGTCGTGCCTCAGCCGCTTGAAACAGCGCTTCCCAGTGTTGCCGCGGCTGCGCGGGCCGCGTGCAATCGCATCGCGCCGCTCTGGCCGCTCAAGCACTTTGTCGCCGTCAACCCGTTCTTCGGGCTTGCGGATAAGAGCTTCACTGAGGCCAGCGTCTGGTTGGAGCGCGTCGCGCGCACGGACATGCTGATGCCGCGTTCATTCTACCTGCAGAAGATCGAATCGGGCGCGATTACGGAAGCGGACCTTGCGGCGGCGCTGGCGACTGGACCGCGTGTTGCAGGCCTCGCCTCGGTAGCGGATGTGCAGGCGGCTTTGGCGCGTGCGCCGGCGCATCATGATCGACCCGTGGTCGCCACGGTTGCGGAAATTCTGGACTCGCTCGCCGATGGCGATCGTGAAGCCTCGCGCACGGCATTCATGATCGAGGAAATTTCGAAATGGTGCGCGACCTATTTCGATGAGGGGCAGGCGGCGTGGCGCTCGCCTTGGCGCGGTCACTCGCCCTATGCCGCGTGGCGCGCGGCCATGCGCCATGATCGCAACGCCGCCGCAATGGGGTTGAAAGGATTTAACCAGACCATTGCGGCGCTGCCCGACGATCCGCTTGAGGCAATTGCGCACATCGTCAACTCACTCGGCATTCCCGAGCGCGCGCATGAGGACTATCTGTTTCGCGCGCTGTTCGACATAGGGGGCTGGGCCGCCTATGCGCGTTATCGCGTTTGGCAGGCGGGGCTCGACGGGCGCGAAGACGACACGCTGCTTGAGCTGCTGGCGATCCGTCTCGCCTGGGGCTTTGCGCTGTTCCAAGAGCGCAAGGACGAAGCGTTTCGCGACGCGTGGCGCAAAGCCATGATCGCGGCCGCGCTGCAGCCGATGGACGCCAAGTTGAGCGCCGGCGATGATCTGGCGCTGCGCGCGCTGCTGCAGGAGGCTTATGATCACGCCGCGCAGCGTCAGCTGGTGGCGCAACTTTGCAGTGCGCCTAGCGCCCATAGCCCGGCGCGTCGCCCTGCGGTCCAGGCTGCGTTCTGCATAGATGTGCGTTCGGAAATCTTCCGCCGCGCGCTGGAGCGCCAGTCTGCCGACATCGAAACTATAGGTTTTGCCGGCTTTTTTGGTTTCCCGATCGAATATGTGCCGATCGGCCGTTTGCGTGGCGGCGCACAGTGCCCAGTTCTGCTGAAGCCAAGCGTGATCGTCTGCGAGGCCGTCAGCGGCGCAAATGACTCAGAAGAGACCGCAATTCTCAATGCGCGTCTCTTGCGCCGGCGCGCCGCCAAAGCCTGGAAGGCCTTTAAGCACGCGGCGGTTTCTTCTTTCGCTTATGTCGAGACGATTGGGCTTTCCTTCGCCCTGCGAATTGTAAGCGATGCGTTCGGCCTTACGCGTCCCGCGCCTGATCCAAACGTCGATGGACTGAAGCGCGACGATGCGGCGCGGCTTGGGCCACGGATTGCGCCGCGTGACGTCGATGGGCGCGCGACAGGATTTGCGCCCGAAGTCCGTGTCGCGATGGCGGAGACGGTGCTGCGCGCCATGTCGATGACTGCACATTTTGCGCGCATCGTGCTGCTGATTGGCCATGGCTCGACGAGTGTGAACAACCCGCACGCCTCGGGCCTGGATTGCGGCGCTTGCGGGGGGCACACAGGGGAAGCGAACGCCCGCGTGGCGGCCGCCATACTCAACGATGCTGAGGTGCGCGCCGGTTTGAAGGCGCGCGGCATCGATATCCCTGATGACACGCATTTCGTGGCGGGATTGCACGACACCACGACCGATGAAGTGGCGTTGTTCGATCGCGACGCGGCGCCGACCACACATAGGGCTGAGCTCGACCGTCTGACCCATAGCTTGAAGGCCGCGGCGCGCTTGGCGCGTGGCGAGCGCGCGCGGCTGTTGGGAGTAGGGGATGGGGCCAATGTCGACGCGGCGATCAAGGCGCGCGGCCGGGATTGGTCGCAAGTGCGCCCTGAATGGGGGCTCGCCGGCAATAAAGCCTTCATTGCCGCGCCGCGCGAGCGCACAAAAGACTTGCGCGTCGATGGGCGCGCCTTCCTGCACAGCTATGATTGGCGCTCAGATAAGGGCTTTGCGACGCTTGAGCTCATTATGTCCGCGCCCATGGTGGTCGCGAGCTGGATCAATCTCCAATATTACGGCTCAACCGTAAACAATCGCGCCTTCGGCAGCGGCAACAAAACGCTGCACAATGTGGTCGGCGCGCTGGGCGTGCTGGAGGGCAATGGCGGCGATCTTCGCACAGGTCTGCCATGGCAGTCCGTTCATGATGGGAAAAATCTCGTCCATGAGCCGCTTCGGCTCAGCGTCGTGATTGAAGCGCCGATTGACGCCATGAATGGCGTCATCGCCAAGCACGCCATGGTGCGCGATCTTGTCGATCACAAATGGCTTCAGCTGTTCGCGATTGACCCCGATTTTGGTTTGCAACGCTATTGCGGGCAGGGGACTTGGTCGTCGGCGCAACTTCCTGCAACGCAGTGCGCCGCATGAGCATGCGGCATCTGGAAGCGCTGGAGAGCGAGGCGATCCATATTCTGCGCGATGGCTTAGCGGAGGCGCGTAATCCCGTCATTCTGTTCTCGGCGGGCAAGGACTCCACCGTGCTCGCGCACTTGGCGCTCAGGGCGTTCCATCCTGGACGACCGCCGTTGCCGCTTCTCCATGTCGACTCAACCTGGGAGTTTCGGGAGCTGCTAGCGTTTCGTGACGCGTTCGCGGCACGCCACGGTTTCGAGTTGATCGTTTACGCCAATGAGGAGGGGCGGGCGCAGGGGCTCAATCCGTTTGAGCACGGAGATCGCTACACGACCGCCATGCGCACTGAAGCGCTGAAGCAGGCGCTCGATGCCGGCGGCTATGACATCATCTTTGGCGGTGCGCGACGCGATGAAGAAAAGACGCGCGCCAAGGAGCGGATCGTGTCGGTGCGTAATGCGCATCATGGGTGGGAGCCGCGCCGACAACGCCCAGAGCTGTGGCGCAACTATAATTGGCGGCTAAGCAAGGGCGAGAGCATCCGCGCTTTTCCGCTTTCGAATTGGACCGAAGCCGATTTGTGGGCCTATATCGTTCAGCATCAAATTGAACTTGCGCCGCTTTATTATGCACGGCTGCGTCCAGTGGTCGTACGCGATGGCGCGCTCATCGTCGTTGACGATCCCGAGCGGATGCAGTGGAGGCATGGCGAAGAGGCGCAAGATATGTCGGTGCGTTTCAGGACGCTCGGATGTTGGCCTGTGACAGGCGCCGCGCCGAGCGCCGCCGAAACGCTTACCGCGATTTATCGTGAAACCCTCTCTAGCCACACATCCGAACGGCAAGGGCGTGTGAGCGATGAGGGATCGCTCGAACGTCAGAAACGCGAAGGTTACTTTTAATCAGGGGCGCCGGAGGTGAAGACCCCGTAAATCTCTTGCAGCGAGGGATTGCGCCGCAAGGTCTGGCCGCCGCTCACATGGATGACTTGCCCGGTCACGAAATCGGCCTCGTCGCTGGCGAGCCAGACCGCCGCGTTGGCGATGTCGCGGGTTTCGCCGGGGCGCTGCAGCGGGATTTCCCGCGCATAAAGCTTGCGCATGGCCGGCAGATTGAGGCCGCCGCCCGACATGGGCGCGTCAGCAATGCCGCCGGCGGCGATGGAATTGGCGCGGATGCCGCGCACCCCGAATTCATGGGCGATGCACTTGATGATGTGATCCATGCCGGCCTTGGTGCCCATATAGGCGGCGTGATCATCCATCATGATGGTGGCGGTGATCGATGAAATCTGAATGATCGAACCGCCATCATTGATCGCGCGCAGTACGGCCTGAAAAAATCGGTAGGGGCCGATGAATTGCACATCCGACATCTGCTGGAGGTCTTCCTTGGTGGTTTCGAGGAAGGGTTTGAGCAGGCTCCAGCCAGTGGAATTGACGGCAATGTCAAGTCCGCCCCCATCGCGGTGGCGGCGTCGGCGACCATGCGGTCTATGCTGTCGAGGTTGGCCAGATCGGCGGTGAAGCCGGCGACGCCAAGCTCCTTGGCGAGCGCCTGTGTCTTGCTCGCATCGCGGCCGGCGATGCCGACGCTTGCGCCTTCATCGAGAAAACGCCGCGCAATGGCGAGGCCAAGATTGTTCGGGCTTACGCCCAGAATGAGCGCGCGTTTTCCTTCAAGCCGTTTGGTCACTGCTTGTCCCTCTCTTCGCAAGCGTCGGCTAGAACCACGCCTCGTTCATTGAGCTCAAGGTTTCGTCTTTGCCGATGACGATGTCGAGTTGCGGGTAGATTTTCGGCAGCTCCCAGCGGAAGAAATAGCGGCAGGCTTGGCGCTTGCCGTCATAGAAGTCGCCGCTTTTTCCGTGCGCGGCTGCTGCTTGTTCAAGCCAGATCCAAGCCAGCACCGCGTGGCCGAAGGCTTCGAGGAAAGGCGTCGCGTTGGCGAGCGCCGCGCCGCGATCAGGAATTGCGGCGGCAGTGGCGATCGCTTGATCAATCTTGGCGAAGGCTTGCTCAAGCTGTTTGGCGGCGTCGGTCAGGAAAGCGTCGCCGGTTTCGGTTGCGCGGCTGCAGGCGCCGCGCACGCGCGCCTTGAGCAAGGATAGCGGACGTCCGCCGGCTTGCGGAATTTTGCGGCCCAGGAGGTCGATGGCTTGAATGCCGTGCGTGCCTTCGTGGATCGGGTTGAGGCGGTTGTCGCGATAGAATTGCTCGACGTTGTAATCGCGGGTGTAGCCATAGCCGCCATGGACTTGGATGGCGAGGCTGTTGCCTTCCAGGCACCATTGCGAGGGCCAGCTTTTAGCGATGGGCGTCAGCAAGTCGAGCAATTGAGTAGCGTCTTCGCGCGCCTCCGCCTCGGCTTCGGTTTGCTCATCATCGGTCAGGCGTGCGCAATAGAGGATCAGCGCGAGCGCGCCTTCGGCATAGGCTTTCTGCGCCAGCAGCATGCGGCGCACGTCGGCGTGCTGAATGATGGGAATTTGGCGCGAATTTGGATCGCGATCCGTCAGCGGGCGCCCTTGCGGACGCGTGCGTGCGTAGTCGAGCGCATGGAGATAGCCGGTATAGCCCAGCGCCATCGCGCCAAGGCCGACGCCAATGCGCGCCTCGTTCATCATCTGGAACATGGCGGCGAGACCCTTGTGCGGTTCGCCCACCAGCCAGCAGACCGCGCCCGCTTCGTCGCCTGGCTTGTGCGCGCCTTCGCCGAAATTCAGCAGCGTGTTGACGGTGCCGCGAAAGCCCATTTTGTGATTGAGCCCAGCCAGCGCGACGTCATTGCGCACGGCGGACTTGCCGGCATCATCGAGCAAGTATTTCGGCGTCAGGAACAGCGAAATGCCTTTGACGCCGGGCGGGCCGCCGGGAATTTTGGCGAGCACCATATGGATGATGTTTTCCGACATTTCGTGATCGCCGCCGGAAATCCACATCTTACGGCCGAACAGGCGGTAACTGCCGTCGGCTTGCGGCTCGGCGCGCGTGGTGATGTCAGCCAGCGATGAGCCGGCTTGCGGCTCGGAGAGACACATCGTGCCGAGGAAGCGGCCGGAGAACATGTGCGGCACGTATTTGGCGATCTGCTCCGGCGTGCCGTGCGCCTTGATCAGATTGGCGGCGCCGACGGCGAGCAGGGGATAGCCGGAGGTGCTGACATTGGCGGCGTTGAAGTATGCGCGGCAGGCGATGGCGACAGCGAGGGGCAGCTGCATGCCGCCATCTTCGAAATCGGCATTGAGGCCGAACATGCCGGCTTCGCCAAACACGGCAAGCGCGGCTGCGACTTCGGGGATGATCTCGACCTTGCCATTGACGAAGCGCGGCTCGTTCTGGTCGGATTTCTTGTTGTGGGTGGCGAAATGATCGGCGGCGATCTTCTCGCTCGTGTCCATGGCCGCATTGAAAGTTTCCCGATTGTGGTCCGCAAAGCGCGGGCGGACAGTCAGCGCCTCAACGTCCAGCCATTCATAGAGCAGGAAATCGAGGTCGCGGCGGCTGATGAGTAGTGAGGTCACGGCAAGCTCCGAAAGATGGATCATCGGTTAAGCATCTTGCCGGGCCCCGTCGAGTGGATGATGCTCCCCCGCCGCCCAGAATGTCCGCGCGGCCTGTAACGCGCCGCCGGTCACGGCCGTATTCGTTTACGGAGGGACATGGCGGACGAAGCCCAACTCAGAGCGTTGCTGCTCCAAGGCCTCTCGGGCGACGAGGGGGCCCATCGCGCCTTCCTGACGGCGGCGGCGGCGGCGTTGCGCGCCTATTTCCGCAATCGTCTGCGTGGGCGCGCGGAAGATGCTGAGGATTTGGTGCAGGAGACGCTGGTGGCGCTCCACACGCGGCGCGATAGCTACGATCCCGCCTATCCCCTGACGGCCTGGCTTTACGCCATTGCGCGCTACCGGCTGATCGATTTTCTGCGCCGGGCCAAGCGGCGCGATCACGCCTCGCTGGACGATGTCGAGCTTGGCGAGGCCGATCCAGAGTATGAAGCCTCCGACGCGCGCCGCGACGTGAGCGCATTGCTGGAGCGGCTGCCGGAGAAGCAGCGCAACGCCATCCGCATGGTCAAGCTGGAGGAGCAGAGCGTGCGCGATGCGGCCATTGCGCTTGGCCTCAGCGAATCTGACGTCAAAATTTCCATTCATCGCGGCTTGAAGACGCTAATGCGCCTGATGGGCCAGGAGCAGGTGACGTGAAGACCGATCAACTCATCGACGTGCTGGCCCGTGGCGCCGGCCCAGTGGAGAAGCGGCGCTGGCGCGTGCAGCTGGCCGTCACCATTCTGACTGGGCTCGTGGTAGCGGTGGTGTTGGTCGCGATTGGGCTCGGCGTGCGTCCCGATATTGGCGCAAAACCCGTGCCAATGTTGATGAAAGCGGCGTTTTCCGCATTTGCGGCGGCGGCGGTGCTGCCGCTGACATTGCGCTTGATGAAGCCGGGGCGACCGCTGGGATGGCGGATGGCGACCATTGCCGTGTTTGTTGCGGTGTGCGCTCTCGCGGCGCTTATCGCGCTTATGGGCGAACCGCCGGCTGAGCGCATGCGCGCTTGGATGGGCGGCGGCTTTCCATGGTGCATTGTCGTGGTGCCTTTATTGGCTGCGCCGACGGCGGCGGGCCTGCTTTGGCTGATGCGCGCCTTCGCGCCTACGCGGCTGACTTTGGCGGGGGCGGCCATTGGCGCCTTCTCCGGCGGGGTGGGGGCGATGGCCTATTCCATGTACTGCCCCGTCGATTCCGTGGCGTTTGTGACCACCTGGTACGTGGTGGCGATCGCGATTTGCGCCGCGCTGGGCGCGCTGGCCGGGGCGCGGCTGCTGCGCTGGTAAATTCGGCGCCGGCTGTAACCAACCACCCGCGCCAAGCGATCTCTCTGGTGGAGAGGTTCACAATGCTCGATCGTATTAAGCGCTATGCGCCAGCGGCAATTTCAGCTTTCGCAGCCGCGGTGTTTCTGGACAGTTTGCGCTATAAATTCACCGATCACCCCAAGACCCAGGAAATCTTCGGGCGCCTCGATGGCTGGGCTGGCTCATTGGGATTGCCGGGCCTGTTCGGCCATACCGGGTTGTTCAGCCAGTATGTGATTGGCACGGCGGAGCTCGCAGCTTCCACGCTGCTGCTGGTCGGGCTGCTGCCGCGCTTTGCGCGTCTCAATGCACTTGGCGCCGCCATTGGCTTCGCCGTGATGACCGGAGCGGTCAGTTTTCACCTGTTCACGCCGCTTGGCGTCGATCCGAACAATGATGGCGGCGGCTTGTTCGCCGCGGCCTGCACGATCTGGGTCAGCGCGATTGCGCTGCTGATTATTCGTCGCAACGAAATCGCTGGCCTCGCCGCTGATCTCGGCCGCGCCTTTGTCCCCACCGCCCGTCAAGCCTCGCCGCGTGTTCGCGCCGCCGCTCACGCCTTAGGAAACTGAATCATGCGCAATTTGCTTTTCGCCCTCGCTGTCGCCGGCAGCGCGCTCGCCGCCTCGACCGTGCCCGCCTTCGCCGACCAGGCCCCGGTTTATACCAGCATCCTCTCGCGCGTCGCCGTGAACGGGTATGACCCGGTCGCCTATTTCACCGATGGCCGGCCAGTGCGCGGATTGGCGGCGCATCGGGTGACCTATCAGGGCTACGAGTATCGCTTTGCTTCGGCGGCGCATTTGGCGGCGTTTAACGCCAATCCGGCGCGCTACCTGCCGCAATATGGCGGTTATTGCGCTTGGGCCGTCTCGCAGGGCTACACCGCCCCCGGCAATCCGGACAATTGGCGCATTGTCGATGGCAAGCTCTATCTCAATTACAATGATGAGATTCAGCGGCGCTGGGAGGGGGATATTCCCGGTTACATTCGCAGCGCCAACGTTAACTGGCCGTCCGTGCTCGCGCGCTGACCTTGCGGCGCCGCAACGTTATGTGACGCGAAAACGACACGGCGTCACCGAATGCCTGGAAAAAGCGCAGACCGGCGTTTGAAACGGGTCGCGCATTGACAGGTTTGGGGCGCCGGTTCTCTCATCCTGCATCGCCCATACAGGGCGCGAGGGATGCATGGCGAGTTTGGCAGCTGAGCACATCAGCGCCGGAGGGCGCAGGCCCATGTCGGCCGAGCCTTCGCTTGCCAAATACGCCAAGGAGATCGGCGCCCTATCCCCAGACCAGCGGGCGCAGGCATGGCGCGCAGCGGCGGCGAGTCTTGCTGCATCGGGACAGGGGGCGTTGGCCTCCGAGGCGCATATGCAGGCGCTCGCCGCTTCGGTGCATGACCCGCTTATGGCCAAGGCGGCGCTGGCGCTGGCCAAGAGCGATCTTCCTGTCGCTGAACCGCTTTTGCGCGAGCAATTGAAGCGCCACCCCACCGATATCGGCGCCATGCGCATGCTGGCGGAGCTTGGGGTGCGGGTTGGCCGTTATGGCGATGCAGGCGCGCTATTGGATCGTGCGCTGGAGCTGGCGCCGCAATTTGAGCCGGCGCGGTTCGCCCGCGCGGTGTTGCTGGGCCGGCGCAATCGGCTTGAGGAAGCGCTTGAAGAAACCGACGCGCTGTTGGCGAAGGCGCCCAACAATCCGGCCTATCAGACGTTGCGCGCATCGGTGCTGGTGCGCATGGGCGATTATGAAACCGCGCGCGCGCTCTATGAGCGCTTGCTGCAGCGCAATCAAACCGATCCCAAGCTGTGGCTGAGCTTTGGGCATGTTTTGAAAACGCTTGGCGAAGCGGAAGAGAGCGCCGAAGCCTATAGGCGGGCATTGGCGCTGCGGCCGGCCTTTGGCGAAAGCTGGTGGAGCCTCGCCAATCTCAAGACCTTCCGCTTCTCTGACGCCGACGTCGCCGCCATGCGCGCGGCGCTCGATGACGCCAGCGCCGATGATGAAGACAAGCTGCACCTGCATTTCGCACTGGGCAAGGCGTTTGAAGATGCAAAGTCTTATGCCGACTCGTTTGAGCATTATGCGAAAGCCAATGCGATCCGGCGCGGCCAGATTCAGTACGACGCCGCCGAAACCCACGCCAAAGTCACCAGCGCCAAATCAGCCCTGACGCCCGCCTTCTTCGCCGCCCGCACTGGCTTTGGCTGTGAGGCCGCTGATCCCATCTTCGTGCTTGGCTTGCCGCGCGCCGGCTCAACGCTGCTGGAGCAAATCCTCGCCAGCCATCCCGAAATCGAAGGCACGATGGAGCTGCCGGATATCGACATGCTGGCCCAGCGCATCGCCGCCAAGCATGACGGCGATCATGTCGCGGCGCTGGCCGCGCTCTCCGCCGCTGACTGCAAAGCGCTGGGCGAGGAATATATTGAGCGCACCCGCATTCAGCGCCGCGAGGGGCGCCGCTTCTTCATCGACAAGATGCCGAATAATTGGCTGCATGTCGGATTCATTCATCTGATTTTGCCGAACGCGAAGATCATCGATGCGCGCCGCCATCCGATGGCGTGCTGTTTCTCGGCCTGGAAACAGCATTTCGCGCGCGGCCAGAATTTCAGCTTCGAGCTCAGTGAAACCGGCCGCTATTACGCTGATTATGCCGCGTTGATGGCGCATATGGATGCGGTGCTGCCCGGCCGCGTGCATCGCCTGATCCATGAAGATTTGGTCGAGCAGCCCGAGCCGCAAATCCGCGCGCTGTTGGATTATATCGGCGTGTCCTTCGATCAGGGCTGCCTTGAGTTTTACAAGACCGAGCGCGCCGTGCGCACGCCGAGCGCTGAACAAGTGCGCCGGCCGCTAAGCCGTGACGGTCTGGAGCAATGGAAGAATTACGAACCCTGGCTCGCGCCACTGAAGGCGGGACTGGGGGACGTGTTGTTGTCGTGGAAGTGAGCGCGGAGGGGTCCAAATGAGTCGCACCAAACAGTCAGCTGAGAAGAGCAGAGAGAAGACGCTTTGGCGCGTGGCGCTGGCGGGGCTCATGTCGAGCACGGCGCTCTCGGGCGTCGCGGCGGCGCAGGAAGAGAATGAAATCATCGTCACCGCCACCAAGCGGGCCGAGAGCATTCAGGACATTCCGCTGAGCATCCAGGCGCTGGGCGCAACAACGCTGGAGGAGCACGGCGTCTCCTCGTTTGACGATTACGCCCAGCTGCTGCCGAGCGTCAGTTATCAATCGTTCGGCCCGGGCCAGGCGCAAGTGTTCTTCCGCGGCGTGTCCAGCGGCGGCGATGGTTTGCACATCGGCTCAAGCCCAACCTCGTCCACCTATCTCGACGATACGCCGGTGACGACGATCGCCAACACGATCGACATTCAAATGTACGACATCAACCGGGTCGAGGCGCTGTCGGGTCCGCAAGGCACGTTGTTCGGGGCCAGTTCGCTCTCCGGCGTGCTGCGCATCATCACCAACCAGCCTGATCCAAGCGGGTTCGCCGCGGGTTATGAGGCCGAAGCCAACGTTTTCACCGATGGCGGAGCAGGCGGGAGCTTTCAGGGCTTCGTCAACCTGCCGGTCCGCAGCAATATCGCGCTACGCGCCGTGGGTTGGTATGATCGCGACGGCGGATATATCGATAACACGCCGGCCTCGCGCACATTCACGCTCGGCGACGGCGATCCGAGCACCAATCTCACGGTCGATAATTCCGATCTCGTGGGCGAGGACATCAACGAAGTTGAGACCTATGGCGGTCGTGCGGCGATGCGCATTGACCTCAACAATCATTGGACCTCGACCACCACGGTCCTGGGCCAACGCCAACAGGTCGACGGTCCGTTCTTGTTCGACCCGCGGGTTGGCGATCTGGAAGTCCACGACTTCTTGCCGACCAGCAATAAAGACGAATGGGCAATGATCTCGGAAACCATTGAGGGCCGCATCGCCAATTTCGATATGGTCTATTCAGCGAGCTATTTCGATCGCCGCGTCGAGAGCGCGGTCGACTATTCATATTATTCCGTGGCCTACGATTCATTCGACGGCTCGAACTACACGTACTTCCCCGACGGTTCGGGCGGCTATCTTGATCCTACGCAAAACGCCAACTTCACGGACGACTACACCAAAGAGACGCACGAATTACGCGTGAACTCGCCGGCTGAATTGCCGGTCCGGGTTACAGCCGGCCTCTTTTATCAGCGGCAAACCGACTACGATCAGGCCGACTATTTCATTCCTGGTTTAGCGTCGGTTCCCGCTGATCCCCAGTCAGCCTTGTCCGTCATTCCAGGCCTGGGAGATGACGTGTTCGCCCGCCGATTGGAGCGCGAAGACGTGGACAAGGCCATGTTCGGCGAAGTGTCGGTAGACATTTTACCGACCCTCACGCTGACAGGGGGCGTGCGCTTCTTCCAAGCCGAGAACTCGCTGACCGGCTTCTCCGGCTTCGCCAGCGCCGCGGCCGATCCGCTGACGTGCTTACCCACCAGCAGCAGTGATCGGCCGTGCGACAACGTCTTCAAGTCCTTCGAAGAGGATGGGGAAACTTACAAACTCAGCCTTTCGCTCGATGTCACGGACGACATCATGCTCTACGGCACATATGCGAACGGCTATCGTCCGGGCGGCGCCAATCGCCGCGCAGAAATCCCGCCCTACACCTCCGACACCATCGACAATTGGGAAGTCGGTTGGAAGTCGACGCTGTTTGACAACACGCTCCGTTTCAACGGCGCAGTATTCTATCAGATTTGGAGCGACCTACAGTTTGGTTTGGCGCCGCCTGATTATCAGGGCGTGACCTTCATCTTCAACGCCGGCGGCGCCGACATTACAGGCATTGAAACGGACTTCTCCTGGGTGCTGGGCGACCTGACGCTGTCTGGCTCCGCCAGCTACATCAATGCCGAGCTGACGGAGGATTTCTGCAATTATGATAGCAGCGGCTTGCCGACAGATTGCGCGCCCTATGGCACGCAGCTGCCGGTGCAGCCGCCCTTCAAGGGCACGCTAACCGCGCGTTACGATTTCACCGTTGGCTCGTGGGATGCGTGGTTCCAGGGAACAGTACTCAATCAGTCGGGCACGCGCACCTTCCTGCTTGACAGTGACTACGCCAATGTAGGCCGCACCGAAGCGTTTACGACGCTGGATCTTTCAACCGGGCTGGAGTTCGACAACAGCACGCTGGAATTCTTCGTCAACAACGTGACCGATGAGCGTGGCATCCTAAGCCGCAATACGTCTTGTGCGACCTATCTATGCGGGCCGGTTGCGCGCTCCTATCCCACTCAGCCGCAGCTCATGGGCGTGCGCTTCAGTCAGGACTTCTAGCGGCCGCTTTTGGCGACAAGCTTTTTGGCGGCGGGGAAGAACGCTCTTTCCCCGTCGCCATAGCTGTCCCAGGCTTTGGATTTGCGGATCAGAACGGGCGCGGTGCGCAGATTATATTTCGCCGGGTCGAGACCCGCGCGCACTTGGCTCCAGGCGATCGGCATGGAAACGTGCGCGCCTGGACGCGCGCGCGGCGAGTAGGGGGCGACGGCGGTTGCGGTCGCGTCATTGCGCAAATAGTCGAGGAAGATTTTCCCGACCCGCTGCTTCTTCGACATGTTGATCAGATATTTATCCGGCGAGTCCTTGGCCATTTGCCGGCACACTTCCTGGCAGAAGGCTTTTGCTTCCGGCCAGCGCAGGTCCTTGTTCATTTTGAGCGGCGTGACTACGTGCAGGCCCTTGCCGCCAGTGGTTTTGCAGAAGGCCACGAGGCCAAGCGCCTCCAGGCGTTCTTTCATTTCGCGCGCGGCGGCGATCACATCGTCGAAGCTCACGCCCGGATCGGGATCGAGGTCGAAAATGAAGCGGCCGGGAATGTCCGGATGGCCGGGTTGGCAATTCCACGGATGAAACTCGATCGCTGAAATCTGTGCGGCCGCGATGATCGCCTCGACGCTGTCAAACTGAATATAGGGCTCTTTCTCGCCGCGGGTTTTGATCTGTGTAATGAGCTTGGATGCGCCCTTCATCGGATGGCGCTGGAAGAACAGCTCTTTGTCGATTCCATCCGGCGCGCGGATGATGGAGCAGGGGCGGCCCTTTATATGCGCGAGCATGTGTTCGCCGACTGCTTCGAAATATTCGGCGAGATCGAGCTTGGTGATTTCTGAACTTGCTTTGGTCGCCGGCCAAAGCGGCTTGTCTGGGTGCGAAAGCGACACGCCCATCACATCGGCGCGGTCCGAACTCTTGAGCACGCGTGCTGGCGCGGCCGCGCCATTGGTAGTCTGAGCGAGCCTCGTCGGCAGCGGCTTCAGCCTCGCAGCTTTGGCTTGCATAGCTTCTTCCGCGACGACATCCTTGGCGTTCTTGTCTTCGCGCAAGCCTTTGAATGAACCTTGGCGCACTGCGCCTTGATCGCTCCATCCGGCGAACTCGATCTCGGCGACGAGCGCGGGCTTCACCCAATGCACGCCGCGTTCGCGCTTGGGGGCGTCAAGGCCGCGGAACGGCGACTCCTTTTGTTCGAGCTGCTTCAGCTTCGCCGCGACTTGCTGCGCTGTGGTTTGCGTGAAGCCTGTGCCGACGCGGCCCGTGTAGACGAGATGGCCGCCATGGTTGACGCCGACGAGCAAGGAGCGGAAGCGCTCGCCCTCGGCGCTCCAGCCGCCAATCACCACTTCATGCCCGAGCCGCGCTTTGACCTTGGCCCAATCCTCGCGCTTGCCTGATTTATACGTGCCGTTGAGGTTTTTGGAGACGATGCCTTCAAGCCCCATCTTGCGCACGGCTTCAAGCACGGATGCGCCATCGGCTTCGAAGTGTTCGACGTAGCGGAAGTTGGGGCCGGCTTGGGCGAGGATGGATTTTAGACGCGCTTTGCGGTCTTCGAGGCGTAGGCCGCGTAAATCCTCATCGCCGATGCAAAGCAGATCAAAAGCGAAGAAAATGAGTTGCGCGGTATCGCCATCGGAGATCGCGGCCTGCAGTGCGGAAAAATCCGGAACGTCATCATCGTCAATGGCGCACACTTCGCCATCGAGTATGCAATCGCCGAGCTTCACGCCGGCGCGGGCGAGGGTTTCGAATTTTGCGGTCCAATCGAGGCCGGTTCGCGTGAGCAGTTTGGCGCGTCCGTCCCGCACGCGCAGCTGCATGCGATAGCCGTCAAACTTGATTTCATGCGCCCAATTGGCGCCGGAGGGCGGCTTGTCGAGGCTTCGGCAGAATTGTGGCGGAATGAACTGCGGATAGTCGCGGAGTTTAGAACCCCCGCCCCCTCGCGGGGCGGGGGCAGGGGGTGGAGGGCGTTCCGACATGCGCGTGTTTGAACGCCCCCCCTCCGTCGCCTTCGGCGACACCTCCCCCGCAAGGGGGGAGGAGTAAGAGCTGCGCTTTGGCTTTGAGCGCCAAATATCGTCCGCCGCGAACTGGCGTTTGGCCATGAAGGGCGTGGGCTGTTTGCCTTTGCCGGCTTTAATCTCCTCGAGTGAGCGGCCGCTGGCGACGCTTTTGTCGAGTTTCAGCACATTCTCGCCGTCGCCTTCTTTGGCGTAATCGTCCCGGTGTTTGATCAGCAGCCAGTTATCGCGCTTGTCTTTCTCACGTCGCTTCATGCGCACCAGCACGAACGACCCATTGATCTTCTCGCCGGCGACGACGAATTTGAAATCGCCTTTTTTGATGCCGGCTTCGGGATCGGTTCCAGGCTCGGGCGCCCAGAAGCCGCGATCCCACAGCATTACTGTGCCGCCGCCATATTCGTCCTTGGTGATCGTGCCTTCAAAGTCGCCATAGTCGAGCGGGTGATCTTCGGTTTGCACGGCGAGGCGCTTTTCGTGCGGATCGAGCGAAGGCCCGCGCGTCACCGCCCAGGATTTGAACACGCCGTCCAGCTCAAGCCGGAAATCGTAGTGCAGCCGCGTGGCGGCGTGCTTCTGGATCACGAAGCGGAGGTGCTTTGAAGGCGCGACCTTTTTCGAACCGCTTGGCTCGGACGTCTTCTTGAAGTCGCGCATAGCGCGATAGTCAGCGAGCTTGTCTCTGGCGCCCGCGCGCTTCGGTGCAGCTTTCTTAGCCACCGCGTTGACCCACACCCGTCATTCCGGGGCATGCGGAGCATGAACCCGGAATCCAGGGGATTAAAGAGCTGCATGGTTGCCCCTGGGTTCCGGGTTCGACCTTCGGTCGCCCCGGAATGACGAAGAGGGGCAGGTGCATGAGCGATTAGCTCTTCGCGCGTTTCCGGGCTGGGCGCTTCACTGCTGAGGCCGCAGCGCGCGGCTTTTTGGCGGCGGTCTTCGGCGCCGCTTTAGCGCCTTTTTCTTTCAGGCTCGCCTTCAGCACGTCCATCAGATCGACCACGTTGGTGGCTTTCGGCGCCTCGGCCCGCACGATCTTCTTGCCGTGACGCTTGCTCTCGATCAGATCTTTGAGCGCGTCTTCATAGCGATCCTTGAAGCTGCTCGGATCGAAGTCGGCGGCTTTCTGGTCGATGATCTTTTCGGCGATGGCGACCATTTCCGGATCGGCCTTCACGTTGGGAATGTCATCGAAGAATTGGCTGGCTTCGCGCACTTCGTCATGGCTGCGCAGCATGGTGCAAACAATGCCATTGTCACGCGGCTCAAGCGCCACAAGCCGCTCGCGTTGGCTCATCACCAAACGCCCGATCGCCACTTGGCCCGAGCGCTCCATGGCGGAGCGGATCACGGCGTAGGGCTCAGCCGCCATTTTGCCGTCCGGCACGAGGTAATAAGGGTTGTCCCAATAGAGCCGGTCGATCTCGTCGGCGGGAACAAATTCCTCGATGTCGATGGTCTTGGTGCTTTCCAGGCGGACGCTGTCGATCTCCTCCTGGCTCACCGTGATGTACGTTCCCTTTTCGATCTCGAAGCCTTTGACGAGGTTTTTCCGCTCCACCGGCTCCTCGGTTCCAGCGTCCACCGTCAGCATTTTGATCCGATTTCCGGTATCCGGGTTAATCAGGTTGAACCGCACCTCCCCGCGGGGCGAGACGGCGTTGTAAAGCGCGACCGGGCAGGTCACGAGCGATAGCTTCAAATGTCCTTGCCAGGACGGACGCGCGGCCATGGTTACACCCCACACGCTGGTTGGCGCACCGCGCGCGTCCGCGTGTTGCTCTAAGACGGCTTCAAGGCCGCCGATCCGACATCGACAGCCTCGAAAACGCCACTGGCTCTGGCGACTTTTGCGCCTTCGCCTTCCCGATCTAACGTATAAAATCCGAAATCGTTTCGGTTTCAACTAACATGGTAAACACCCGCCATGGCTCA
>JANRIP010000053.1:0-10217 GCA_033764855.1 Hyphomonadaceae bacterium
GGCTGCAGGCGGCGAGCGCCAGGGCGAAAGCGAGAAACGCTCCCCTCCCCTTCAGGGATCGGCCCCCGCCCCGGACAGGGAGGGGGAAGGCAGGACTGTCCGTAGACGGCGTTTTGCTCACGCGCGCGCCTTGGCGCGGCCTTCGATGGATTTGGCGGGGCGCAGCAGGGGCTGCGGGGGCGCGGCCTGTTCGTCGAACAATTCGGCGAGTTTCTCGGTCATGGCGCCGCCGAGCTGTTCGGCGTCCACGATGGTGACGGCGCGGCGATAATAGCGCGTCACGTCATGGCCGATGCCGATGGCCAGCAGCTCCACCGGCGAACGCTGCTCGATCCAGTTGATCACCACGCGCAAGTGGCGCTCGAGATAATTGCCGGGATTGGCGGAGAGCGTGGAATCGTCCACCGGCGCGCCGTCGGAAATCACCATCAGGATGCGGCGCTGTTCGGGGCGGCCGATCAGGCGGTCATGCGCCCAGAGCAGCGCCTCGCCGTCGATGTTCTCCTTCAGGAGACCCTCGCGCATCATGAGGCCGAGATTCTTGCGCGCGCGGCGCCAGGGCGCGTCGGCGGCCTTGTAGATCACGTGGCGCAGATCGTTGAGGCGGCCGGGCTGCGCCGGGCGTCCGCTCTTCAGCCAATCCTCCTTGCTCATGCCGCCCTTCCAGGCGCGCGTGGTGAAGCCCAGAATCTCCACTTTCACGCCGCAGCGCTCCAGCGTGCGCGCGAGAATGTCCGCACACAGAGCAGCGACCATGATCGGGCGTCCGCGCATGGAGCCGGAATTGTCCATCAGCAGCGTGACGACGGTGTCGCGGAAATCGGCCTCCTCCTCCTCCTTGAAGGAGAGCGCGGAGAGCGGATCGACGATCACGCGCGTCAAGCGCGCAGTATCGAGCAGCCCCTCCTCCAGATCGAAGATCCAGTTGCGGTTCTGCTTGGCCAGCAGGCGGCGCTGCAGGCGATTGGCGAGGCGCCCGACGACGCTCTGCAGCGGCTTCAGCTGCTGATCGAGATAAGAACGCAGCCGCGCCAACTCTTCAGCGTCGCACAGCTCTTCCGCTGTAATCTCTTCATCATGCGCGCGCGTGAACACTTTGTATTGCGCATTGGGATCTTCGACATCATCGCGCGGTTTGGCGCGCATCGGCCGATCGCCTGGATCGTCCTGCTCAATGTCCTCAGTCTCTTCCGAATCCATGTCGGCTTCGACCGAGAGCTGCTTGTCGGACTCCATCTCGCTGTCGCTCTCGCTTAGTTCGAGATCGGCCAGCGTCTCCTGCTCTTCTCGGCCATCGCCCTCGGGCTCGTCTTGCGGCTGCGGCGGCTGCTGATCTTCGGAAGAGTCCGCTTGGTCTTCGACTTGCTCCTCGCCCAGCTCATCGGCCATGTCGAGATCGCGGATCATGTCGCGCGCCAGCTGCGCGAACAATTTCTGATCGCCGGCGGCGCCGGTGAGTTTATCGAGCGTGCGGCCCGCCTTCACCTCGATCTGATCGCGCCACAGATCGACAATGCCTTGCGCATTCACCGGCGGCTTCAATCCCGTCAGCCGCTCGCGCACGATCAGCCCAAGCGCATCGGCCAGCGGGGCCGTGGTGCGATCCTGCATGCGCGCAAAGCCGCGCTTCTCGCAGGCGTCGGTAAGCGCGGCGGTGAGATTATTAGCGACGCCCTTCATCGCATTGGCGCCAAGCGCTTGGACGCGCATCTCCTCCGCCGCATCAAACAAGGCGCGCGCCTCTGCGCCGATCGGGCGGAATTGCTGATGCGCCTTCTCATCATGATAGGCGAGCCGCAAAGCCAGCGCGTCGGCTTGGCCGCGAATCTTCTCCGCCTCAGGCTCCGTAATCACGCGCGGCGGCTGCGGCAGCACGATCTTGCCGGTGAGCAGCTTCGGCCCATCGGCCGAGAACGCCACCTCAATATCCTCTTCCGCGCCCGCAAGCGCGCGCGTCGTCTGCGCCAGCGAGCGTTTGAAGGTTTCGACGGGGGTTTCTTTGGCAGTCATTGGTCCTGCGCCAGCATGCGTTGCCGTACTCTTCTCTGCGATATGATAGTCAGCCGGCCGGTAATGTCTAAGCCCGGGGCGCCGAGAATAGCGGCCAAGCGTCGCGCGCGCTGCTCTGGTGTCGCCTTCGGCAGGAACAAGACAATCGCGCCAGGCGCCTTCAATTTATCTCGGATGAGAAGTTCGCCGAAGTCGAAATCCTCGGTGACGATGATGCGTTGCTCATTTGAGGCGATCGCGACCAATCCCCGATCATCGGCGCGCCGATCCGTGTCAGCGGCGTAGCGCACGTCAAACCCCCTCTCGGCGAGTTCATCGACAATGAGGCGGGGGCAGCATTCGTCGACCAAGAAGGCCGGCATCTATTCCGCCGCGACGACGATTTCGTGCGCGAGATAGTCAGCCGCAAACGCCAGCGCCGCGGCGACATCATCCGCCGCTATGCGCGGATATTGCCGCGCGATTTCCTCGGCCGTCGCGCCGCGCGCGCATTCGCGCAAAATTTGTTCGACCGTCACGCGCGAGCCGCGGATGACGGGCTTACCCCCCATCACGGCTGGATCGGTTTCGATGCGGGGATGGGTGGCGGCGGACATAACCAATCATAGCAAATTGAAGCGGCGCAGCCCACAGCGCTTGACTCTTAGTAAGTTGTTGCTTACTGTAAGCCATGGCTTACGAAAATGCCCTCGCCGCCCTGGCTGACCCCACCCGCCGCGCTGTGCTTGAACGGCTGCGTTCCGGCCCGGCTTCGGTCCAGCAGATCGCGGACGGGCTACCCGTCAGCCGCCCCGCCGTTTCCCAGCACCTCAAGGCGCTGAAAGCGGCTGGCCTGGTGCGCGACGAGCCGCGCGGGACGGCGCGCATCTACTCCATCCACACGCCGGGCCTGCGGGACCTGCGCGATTACATTGAGAGCTTCTGGGACGAAGCGCTCGACAGTTTCAAAGCCTATGCGGAGCGCGACCAATGAGCGTTGTTGAACTCAGCCCGATCGTCAAAACCATCGAAGTGCGCCGCACAGCCGACGACGCCTTCCGCATCTTCACGCAAGAGACTTCCGCTTGGTGGCCGTTGAAGAGCCACTCCCGTGCACGCACCGCCGACGGCGAAGTAGCTCTGCGCGTCGAAATCGAAACGCGCATTGGCGGGCGCATCTACGAAACACTCAATACCGGCGAACATCGCGATTGGGGTGAAGTGCTGGCCTACGAGCCGGGCAAGCGGTTTCTGTTCACGTTCGAGCTGGGTCGCGCCAAGGAGAAATCTGGCGAGGTCGAGGTCACGTTTGAACCACTTGGCGCCGGCACATGCCGCGTCACCCTCACCCACGCACATTGGGAGCGTTACGACGACGCCGAAATCATGCGGGGCCGCTTCGCCAAAGGCTGGGAGGAGGTATTTTGCGAGGGTTTCGGCGGTTATGTCGGCTTGGCCTGAAGCGGCTCCGCGCCGCTATGGTCAGAACTCGACGTCGAGCTCCTCCACGTCGTCGGGTTCAGCCATCGCGCCAGCGACCCATTCCTGCATGAGCGGCCATGCTGTGATGGTGCGGCAATAGCCATCGCAATATTTGTCGAGATGCACGTCATAAGTCGCAAAGCGCGCTGTCACAGGCGCATACATGGCGTCGGCCATGGTTGGCGTTCCAAACAGAAACGGACCGCCATAGGTCTCCAGACACTCGCGCCAGATTTCCGCGATGCGCTGAATATCGGGCCGTGCGCCGGCGAACACTTTATAGCCCGGATGGCGCGCCTTGATGTTCATCGGCATGGCGCCGCGCATATTGGCGAAGCCGGAATGCATTTCCCCGCTAATGCTGCGGCAATGGGCCCGCGCCTTTGGGTCCTTCGGCAGCAGACCGGCATTCGGTTTGATCTCCGCCAAATACTCCGCGATCGCCAGCGTGTCCCACACTTTCACCCCTTCATGCTCCAGGCACGGCACCTTGAAGGACGGCGACAGCAACAGCAGCTCGGCCCGCGTTTCCGGATCGTCCGCCGGCAGCGTGCGCTCGGTGAAGTCCAGCCCGGCCATCCGGCACAGCAGCCAGCCGCGCAGCGACCAGGAGCCGTAATTCTTGCTCGTGATCGTCAGCGTCGCCGCACTCATGGACAATCCCCGCCTCATTTTTCATCGCTCGCCGGCTGACAGCGCCGGAAGCACGTTTTGGGGCGACCGCATCTCGCGCGCCCTGGCTCAAACCCATAGCTTGCGGCTCACTTGCGGGGAAAGCGGCCAGCGTGCTGTACGACATCTACCAGACCCAAGCAGACATTCTGCTGCCTTTCCGGGCATGGGCGCGCACGGCGCAGGCGGCGCTTGGCTGGGTCAATGGCGAACCGAGCCATGCGCTGCTGCGCCGCTGGCGCGCCGCGCTCGAACTGACCGACCGCTTCACCCTCAGCCACGAACGCCCGCCCTACGCCATTGGCGAGGTCGAAGTGGGCGGGCGCATGGTCCCGGTGCTTGAAGAGCCAGCTTTAGTGACGCCGTTCGGCACATTGCTGCATTTCAAGAAGGAGATGGACGCGCCGCAGCCGCGCGTGCTGATCGTCGCCCCGCTCTCCGGGCACTTCGCCACGCTCTTGCGCAACACCGTGCAAACCATGGTGCAGGACCACGACGTCTACATCACCGATTGGCACAATGCCCGCGACGTGCCGACGGATGACGGGGAATTTCACTTCGCCGACTATATCGATCACGTCATCCAATTCCTGGAGCACCTTGGCGAAGGCGCCCATGTGCTGGCCGTGTGTCAGCCTTGCGTTCAAGTGTTGGCCGCCGCCGCGCTCATGGCCGCAGAAAAACACCCCTGCCAGCCGCTGACCATGACGCTCATGGGCGGGCCCATCGATGTGCGCCTTTCGCCCACCACCGTGAACGCACTTGCCTTCGATCACTCGATCGAATGGTTCGAGCAGAACCTCATCACCACCGTGCCGCTGCGCTATGCCGGCGCGGGCAGGCGCGTTTATCCTGGCTTCGTGCAGCTCAATGCGTTCATGCAAATGAACATGGAGCGCCATGTCGAGGCGCATCGGCGCCTGCGCGAACATCTCGCCAATGGCGAGACTGAGGAAGCCAACAAGATTAAGGAATTTTACGACGAATATTTCGCCGTGCTCGATCTACCGGCGGAATTCTATCTTGAAACCGTGGACCTGGTTTTCCAGCAGGCGAGCTTAGCCAAAGGTGAACTCACCCATCGCGGCAAATCGATCGATCCGTCAAAGATCAAACGCACCGCGCTGCTCACCGTCGAAGGCGAACGCGATGACGTCTGCGCGCTCGGCCAAACCGCCGCCGCGCACGATCTCTGCACCGGCCTGCGCCCCTACATGAAGCGCCACCACATGCAGACGGGCGTCGGGCATTACGGGCTGTTCAGCGGCAAGCGCTGGGAGAAGCAGATTTACCCCATCGTGCGGAATTTGATTCTGCTGATGGAGCACTGAGCTTATCGCTCAAGCGGCGCCGGCGCCGCTTCATCCTCAATATGCGCCGCATAAGTTGGCGGCGTGCGCGCATTGGCGCGCTGCTCGAAGGCGTACGCATAGCCAAGCAAGCGCGCCTCAGACCAAGCCGGCCCAATCAAGGACAGCCCCACCGGCAAACCGCTCACCCGCCCCATCGGCGTCGTCACGTGGGGATAGCCTGCGACGGCCGGCAACATGCTGGCCGAGCCGCCCACATAATGATCCCCATTGACAAGGTCCGTGGTCCAAGCGGGGCCAGTCGTCGGCGCGGCCAGCGCGTCGAGATCTTGACCAGCCAACATCGCATCGAGCGCAGCCATCGCCGCCGCGCGCGCCCGCTGCCGCGCCGCGGCCGCCTCCGGCGCGCCCGCGCCTTGCGTGGCTTGCGCCGTTTCGAACAAATCCTGCCCGAACCACTGCAACTCACGCGCCTCCGCCTGGTTGAAGGCGATAACATCGGCCAGCGTGCGCGCCTCAACGCGCTCCGGCGTATCGGCCAAATAGGCGTTCAGCTCGGTTTTCAATTCCGCCAGCAACGCCGCGAACTCGTCATTGGAGATGGCGTCCAAGCCCGCCGGCGCCTCGGCGATCTCGACCAATTCCGCGCCGGCCGCGCGCAGGGTTTCGAGCGCCGCGTTGAAGCGCGCATCGACGCCCGGATGAAAACCCGCCTGAAACCGCAGCACGCCAATGCGCGCGCCGCGCAACGCGTCCGCTGACAAACCGGCGGCATAATCGGTGCGATGCGCATCCGCTTCCGCCGTCTGCGCGTCGCGCGGATCGCTTCCGGCGATAGCGGTCAGGATCAGCGCCGCATCGCGCACCGTGCGCGCCATCGGGCCTGGCGTATCCTGCGCCGAGCTGATCGGCACAACACCGAAGCGGGACACCAAACCAAGCGTCGGCTTCACGCCCACTAGGCCATTAATCGCGGACGGGCACACGATCGAACCATCCGTCTCGGTGCCGATCGCACCCGCCGCCAAACTTGCAGCAGCAGCAGCGCCCGATCCCGAGCTCGAGCCGCAGGCATTGCGATCGAGTGCGTACGGGTTGCGCGTTAGACCGCTCACAGCGCTCCACCCGCTGCTCGACATCGAAGAGCGGATGTTGGCCCATTCGGACAGATTGGTTTTGCCAATAATGATCGCGCCCGCCGCGCGCAGACGCTGCACCACGAACGCATCACGGCCCGTGACATTATCCGCCAACGCCAACGATCCCGCCGTGGTCGGCAATGGCCCGGCGGCCTCGATATTGTCCTTGATCAGAATCGGCACGCCGTGCAGCGGCCCGCGCAACTGACCCGCCGCACGCTCCGCATCCAATGCCCGCGCATCGGCGAGCGCATCCGGATTGACTGCGAGCACTGCGCTTAAAGTCGGACCGGAATTATCAATCTGCTCGATGCGCGCCAGATAGGCCCCAACCAGCTGCTCTGATGTAACCTCGCCCGCGCTCAGATCAGCTTGAAGCTCGCTGATGGAGCGCTCCGCAACCTCATAAGCCGGCGCGCTGGCGCAGGCAGTCGCCGCAAGGAGCAACGCCGCGACCGCGGCCGCGCGCAGCGCGCGGCTCAAGCGACCTTAACCCGCGTCGCCGCCTCAGGCAGGTCCGCGCCGAAGGCGCGCTGGTAGAACTCAGCCACAGTCGGCCGTTCCAATTCATCGCACTTGTTGAGGAAGGTCATGCGGAAGGCGAGGCCGACATCGCCGCCGAAAATTTCGGCGTTCTGCGCCCAGGTGATCACTGTGCGCGGGCTCATCACCGTCGAGACATCGCCATTCATGAACGCATTGCGCGTCATGTCGGCGACGCGCACCATCGCCATGATGGTGCGCTTGCCTTCGGTGGTGTTGTAGCTCGGCGCCTTGGCCAGCACGATCGCCGCTTCGGCGTCGTGATCGAGATAGTTCAGCGTCGTTACGATCGACCAGCGGTCCATCTGGCCTTGGTTGATCTGCTGCGTGCCGTGATAAAGCCCGGTGGTGTCGCCCAGGCCAATCGTATTGGTGGTCGCGAACAGACGGAAGAATGGGTTCGGCGAAATCACCCGATTCTGGTCCAGCAAAGTGAGCTTTCCGCTCGCCTCCAGCACGCGCTGGATCACGAACATCACGTCTGGACGGCCCGCATCATATTCGTCGAAGCAGATCGCCATCGGCCGCTGCAGCGCCCAAGGCAGCAAGCCTTCGCGGAATTCGGTGATCTGTTTGCCATCCTTCAGCACGATCGCGTCCTTGCCGACCAGATCGATGCGCGAAACGTGGCTGTCCAGATTGATGCGGACGAGCGGCCAGTTGAGCCGCGCCGCCACCTGCTCGACGTGCGTGGATTTGCCGGTGCCATGATAGCCCTGCACCATGACCCGGCGATTGTGGGCAAAGCCCGCCAGGATCGCCAGCGTGGTTTGAGGATCGAACCGATACGCCTCATCCACCTCCGGCACGTATTCGGTGCGCTTCGAGAAGGCGGGGATTTTCATATCGCTCGCAACGCCGAAGTCGCGGGCGGACATCTGCTTGTCGGGCTTGGCGGTCAAAAGGTCGTCGGCGGTGCTCATTGGGCCTCGGAATGTCGGGAGCTAGATTTACTTTACCGCGCCGCAGCACGGAAAGAAAAGACGGCGGAATGACCCCCTTCAGCAGCAGGGTCTCAGACCAGCCCTGCGGCCTTCAGTTGCTGATACGCCTGGACCACCTTTTGCAGCCGCGCCTCGGCCCCGCGATCGCCGCCATTGGAGTCCGGGTGCAGCGCCTTCACCTGCTCCGCATAGCGGGCGCGAATTTCGGCCGCTGTGGCGTTTTCCTCGAGCGACAGCGTCTCCAGCGCCTGGGCCTGCAGCCGAGTTAGCCGGCGCGAGGGCGCGCGCGGCGTGGTCTGGCCCGCCTCCGAGCCGAACATCCCGAACGGGTCGCTGCGCCCGCCCTTGCCGCGCGCGGCCGCGGCCAAGCGGTCGCCTTTGCCGCCACGGAATGTCCATGTGGGGCGATGGCCGGTCTCTTCCTTCTTCTGGAAGTCCGCCATTTCGGCTTCGCTCATGCCGGCGAAATAGTTCCAGCGCTTGTTATAGTCGGCGGCGTGCTCGGCGCAGAAATGCCAGAACTCATTCTGCCGATCCCGGCTCTTGGGGGCGCGGTGGGCGCCGGAGCGCTCGCACCCCACATGATCGCACGGCCGCTCTTTCGGCTCGCGCGACTTCGTCGCCGGGTCAGGTTTCTTGACGCGGATGTCGACAAACTTGGGGCGGTACGAAAAGTCGGTCATAGGGGGCCATGATTATGGGCGCCAACAAGTATGCGGACAAGGAATTGACAGAGTTGAAAAGCGAACTTTCCCGCGCTTCGCGCATCACCAAGACGCTTCAGGCCCATTTTACGCCAGATAAACTGGAGGTGATTGACGAAAGCCACTTCCATGCCGGCCATGCCGGCGCGCGGCCGGAGGGCGAAACGCACTTTCGGGTTCGCGTCACATCAGCCGCCTTCGCCGGCAAAAGCCGCGTCGACCGCCAGCGCCTGATCAACGCCGCCTTGGGCGAAGAATTCGAGAACGGCCTGCACGCCCTCGCCATGGAGCTGAAAGCGCCGGGGGAAGGTTAGCTTCCCGCCAGCCGCCACGCCGCCACGCGCGCGAAGTGCAGCGTCATCGCCTTGCGCCGCGCCGGCGCCAGCGGGCGCGTTGGGCTCTCGCGCAGGATCGCGCCGCCAAAACCGTCAGCGACGATGAGCCCCGCTTCCTCAGGTATCAGCGTGTGCGGGAAATCTTCCGTCACGGCGAAAAAATAGCGGTCGCAATAATCGATATAGTCGGGCCACTTAAAATCGCACGCATAGTCGGCCACGCACGACTTGGTTTCGACAATCCAGATTTCGCCTTTGTCGTTCAGCGCCATCACATCGGCGCGGCGGCCATTGGCCAGCGAGACTTCCAAGATTGAGGCGAGCCCATGCTGCGCCAGCATGCGCGTCACGCCCCGCGCCAGGGCGGCTGTGACGTCCGGGCGCGAGATCAGCGGCGCATTCATGCGCAAAGTTTCACACCGAGTTCCGAGGCGCACAAGCCCGCCGCGCGGAACCCCAAAACAAAACGCCCCGCCGATGGGCGGGGCGTTTCTCATTCCATAGCCTAAGCGCTTATTCAGCCGCGATCGCCGCCGCCTTCACCTCGCCGAGGGCGCTGGTGTTGACGCCGAAATTGATGGTCTGAAGATAAGCAATGCCCTGTTCGGCGATGGCGTCGCCGACCATTTCATCGCCCTCGGCGTTGAACTCTTCAAAGTCGATATACATGGCGTAGAAGGACTTGGTGCGCTCGGTGATGATGCCGGCATTCCACAGAGTCTTCACCAGCACGCGGAAGATGTTGGCGCCTTCCTTCATCATTTCGCGGCGTTGGTCGTCGGTGACGGCGGCTTGGAAGCTCTCCATCACCTTGTCCGGGTCCATGCCGAATTCGAGATAGAGCGCGGTCATCTGGTGCGGCGCGACCAGGTTGAACAGCAGCGTCTGGAAGCAATGCGCCGCCCAGTTTTCCACGATCTCATGCTCTTCAGCCGAGAGTTTCGGAATGGTGCGATCAGCCCAAATCTTTCCGAACTTATGGTGGAAAGCTTCGTCGGTCATGACGAGCTGGGTCAGCTTCTTCGCCAGTGGATCGTCCCATTCGCGGAAGATGGTGGCGAAGGCGCCCATGGCGAGCCCTTCCACCAGCATCTGCATG